>JAZKCT010000030.1:0-199474 GCA_040387995.1 Bacteroidota bacterium
CTGGTCTCAAACACCTGTGGGAAACCGTGCCGGTTCGACTCCGGCGCTGGGTACTTGACCGGAGTTAAAATTACTTTCTGATTTTGCTCCGGTTTTTTTATGCCGTAACTTATTGTTTAACTGATAGATAAGTGAAGCCGCTTCATTCAAACCTTGTGTGTGATGTCTTTCACCGTCAAATACCCACTTATCCAAAAATATGCTCGAAACGATGTGCCGCTTACCTGCTGTGTTGGCGCTAACATACAGATAATAAAGGTTTTGCATGTGTGAAAGCAGGTCATTTGCCATCAAATCGACGTCCAAGCCATGCGAAACCCGTTCTTCAATTGCCTCTAAATCAGCCTTATGACGAACTATTTTAGCCTCTGCATCCCGTTTTATATCATGGTAATCCTCCCTTTCGAGGGTTTCGTTCAATAAAAGCTCTCGTGACTTAGTAATGCGTAAATTCTGTTCAAAAATCAGGTTCGATATCCGCTTGCGTTCCGTCTGGGTAAAGGCCGATTCATCATTAAAGGTATCGCATACCACCATTTTAAAAATTTCAGATATGCCCTTTTTCGGTACATACTTTTTAAGTTCCTGTTCAAACATCCCGTTGGTCATATCGACGCGGAAACGCTGTTTACATTTAATGCGGCAATGGTAATAATAGTAGCGCATACGATTTCCTTTTGAGCCGCTTCCGGTCAGGTGCTTACCGCATTTCTTGCAAAGCATAAACCCGCGTAAAGGAAATTCATCCGGCGTAGTCACAGTTAGCCCTTGTGTACCTGGTGAACCTTTGCAAACTGTCCTGCTGTCGATGATATCCTGTACTTTATAAAAGATGCTTTCAGATATGATAGACTCATGCTGGCCGTCTACTAAATACGCCTCTTCATCTTTATAGGCCGGAACCTTGATTTTACCGCAATACACCGGGTTTCGAACACTCGTCCAAAAAGAACTTCGCCCCAGTTTAAGCCCCTTTTCTTTGGCCAGCATCCAGATGTGTTCGGTAGCGTAAACGCCCTCGGCGATCTGTTCAAAACACCATTTCATTAAGGAGGCCTCCGGCTCTACCGGAGCAATGTATTTCCTGCCGTCTTCGGTGATCTTGTTTTTATAACCGTGTAGTGCTTTGCCCATCCATCGCCCTTCCTTTTTACCCCTGCGCATTCCATACACCACGTTTAATGCCCTGCGGTCATTTTCTACTTCCGGCATGGACAAGTACACGGCCAAAATGGTTTTACTCTCCGGAATGTTAAAGTCGAGCGGTTGTTCAATGGCTACCGGATCTACTTCATAATCATTCAGAATCCTGATCATCTGGTAAGCGTCAGCCGTGTTACGGCTAAACCTGTCCCATTTGGTAAACAGGATCTGATCGAAACACTTACCCTTGCTTTTACGCAGGTCATTGATCATTCCCGTCCATTCCGGGCGGTTAAAGGTTTTCGCTGAATAATCTTCAAAAACCATTTTTACCACATCAAATCCGTGGTACTGGCAATAGGCTTGAAGGCGTTCCGCCTGGTCGCGCTGGGAAAATCCCTTGTCTGCCTGTTCATCGGTACTAACCCTGATGTAAAGGCATGCTTTTTTTGTCATCATGTGCTTTTGTTTTTTGTCATTTGCTAAAATTTTTATCTACTTGTACAAATTGCGGGGCGTCATCTTTTTAGGACTTGGTTTCATAGAACCCCCGTTATTAACCTGTTCAAGTGATAATTTAGCGAATTTATAGGCTAAATCCAAAATTAATTCTGCCTCCCGGTAGTTGGATTTTGTGCCATGCTGCGCTAAAATCCCAACCACTTTTTCGGGTCTTATTCTTCTTTTTTTGTTGATCTGATAATCTCTCATATTGTCGATTGAACTGCAAACATGAGCGCCAAAAAATGGTGGAAATCTACAGGGGTGATAAATAAACCTGACTGGAAACCTCGAACAAAATATTCGTCACCCCTGTAGTAAACGACCTTTCGATACCGGACAACTTTGCTGAATAAACAACAAAAACTATGAAACATGAAGTTTTAGAAGTATTGGAAGTGCGCAATGCAAAGACCAGGAAGATTGGGACACCCGATGTAAAAAGCAGGAAATATAACGGCTCGCCGAACCTGAAGTTAAAGAAGGTCAAAACAGAACCAAGGCAAAAGATCAGGCAATTATTAAGAGCCTGTATTCCACTGGAAGAATTAATATTAAATGCAAGGTCGACCAGCCGATAACAAGGGTTTATGAACCGATGGATAAGGCGCTTTTTGGGCAAACGCGGGTTCGCAGCAAGATGGATTTTTGCATGCAAAAACCTCTTGCTGCCCGTACGGTCAGGGGTCATACTCGGAACTCGTATGCCCTGCGATTTTAGATAAGGTGTATGCCAAGACCAAAGCTAAAAGACGAAAAGGAGAAGTTGAATCATTCAGTCATCATACGGGTCAATGAAGCAACATTCCAACGACTGGAAAAGCTTGCGGCCGAAAGCAGTTACCGCACGGTTGCAGAAGTCGCACGGAGGATTCTGGCTAATGAGCAGTTGAACATATTCCATAAAGACACTTCACTGAATGGCCCGATGGAAGAACTTGCCCTGATCCGGAAAGAATTAAAATCAATCGGGATCAATATCAATCAGCAAACCCATCACTTCCACAATTGTGAGAGTCCGGCTGAACGGGCGTTTTACGTGAACCGGACCGCAATATTGTATAAAGATGTTGACGAAAGGTTAAACAGGTTGTTATTGGTTGTCGGAAAATTAGCGGACAAATGGTTGCAAAAATAGAAAGCGGTAAGAGTATGCGGGGCATCCTGCATTACAACGAAGACAAGGTCTTGTCCGGCGAAGCGCAACTGATCTTTGCCAGTGGCTTTGCCGGGGATATTGAGAAAATGAATTTGACACAAAAGCTCATCCGTTTTAAGCACCTGACGGAACTCAACGGAAAAGTCAAGACCAATGCCCTGCACATCACTTTGAATTTTGATGCTTCGGAAAAGCCACGCATTTGGAAATTACAGCAGATCGCTTCGGAATACATGGATCGTATCGGTTTTGGTGATCAGCCGTTTTTGGTGTACAGTCACCTGGATGCCCATCATCCGCACGTTCACATTGCCACAACCAACATTCAAAAAAATGGCGAGCGCATAGACATTCACGGAATTGGCTACAGGTTATCCGAGCCGGCAAGAAAAGATCTGGAAATAAAATATGATCTGGTACGGGCAGAAGGTCGCGAAATAAGTCAGGGGCAGAACATAAGGCCGGCGATCTATGGAGAAAAGCCCACCAAGCAAGTGATCAGCAATACCGTCACGGGCGTGATGCGCCAGTACAGCTACACTTCATTCGCAGAATACAAGGCGATATTGGAGCGGTTCAACATCAGGGCGGATCGTGGTGCCGTTGACACGCGGATGTTTGAAAATCGGGGTTTGCTTTATTCTATACTCGACGGTAAGGGTGAGGCGGTAGGTGTTCCTATTAAAGCCAGCCAGATCTATTGCAAGCCGACAATGCATGAACTGGAAAAACGGTTTGAGCGTAATATGGAAAAGCGAAAGCCTTTTAAAGCGGACCTGAAAGGCGAACTGGATAAACTGTTTTTTAAGTTCGGGAACCTCAGTCAGGCAACGCTGGAAAAAGAGCTGCGAAAGAACAGCATTGATGTGATTTTTCGCAGGAACGAAAATGGGCAGTTGTACGGGGTAACTTATATTGACCACCGTAACAAGAACATATTTAAGGGAAGTGATCTTGGAAATGGAAAGGCTTACAGCGCCAAAGCCATGTCAGAAAGGTTTGAGAAAGCTGCACATTATGTACAAAAAGCAGCTGTTACGAAATCAAAACAACCAGGACATGAGCGGCCGGAGCATCATGAAAAACAACCCAAAACTTATTTAAAAACACCAGCATTGACCAACTTCCTGGACATTGCTTTAGCACAGACCCAACAGGAAGATGGGGTTAAGTTGCCAAAGCGCAAAAAGAAACGCAGAAAAGGCGAGGTTATGGAACAGGATCAGCAATTAACATTATAAAACCATTAAAACAATCTATCTATGAACACGGGCGAGGATACACAAGGATTGCGCAAGATCATCGACTTTAGCCGGTTGATCAGCATTTTTATTTTAGCAGTACATTTTTATCTGACCTGCTACAGCGCATTTCAGCATTGGGGCTTAACGGCGGTTATCACTGACCGCATTATCGGAAACCTGGCAAAGATCAGCTGGTTAACCGGCATACTCAAACCCAAGCTGATAGCGATCATTTTCCTGCTGGTATCGCTACTGGGCGCAAAAGGTAAAAAAGACGAAAAAGCCGATAAGAAACATATAGCCGTTTACCTGATTTCCGGCCTATTGGTATATGGTCTGTCATTTATATCGCTTTACCTGTATGGTACGGACAGCATGATAGCAGGCATTTATATCGGGTTAACGGCCGCAGGTTATTTACTGACGCTTACCGGAGGTACGAGATTATCCAGATTGTTCCATTTGAATTTAAAAAAGGATATTTTCAATACCGAGAACGAAACCTTTCCGCAGGAAGAAAGGCTTTTAGAAAATGAGTATTCGATTAACCTCCCGGCTAAGTATCACCATAAAGGAAAAATTAAGGACAGCTGGATCAACGTCATAAATCCATTTAGGGCACTATTGGTGGCGGGAACTCCGGGCGCTGGTAAATCATATTTTGTCATGCGACACATCATTGACCAGCACTTGAAGAAAGGCTTTTCTATGTTCTTGTATGACTTTAAGTATGACGATTTGACCAGGCTCGCTTATAACAAGCTGTTGAAGTACCAGCACAATTTTAAGATCAAACCAAAATTCTTTGTGATCAATCCTGACAACCCGAGCTATACGCACCGCTGTAACCCTTTATACCCAGAAAGTATGGAGGATATTACAGATGCACTAGAATCGGCACGTACCATTATGCTGGGGCTTAACCGCGAGTGGATCAAAAAGCAAGGCGACTTTTTTGTGGAATCACCGGTGAACTTTTTAACGGCGATTATCTGGTATTTGAAAAAATACCAGGACGGCAGGTATTGTACTTTGCCGCATGTCATTGAACTGATGCAGGCCGAGTATGATCACTTGTTTGCAATTCTTCAGCCTGAAAAGGAAATACGCGCATTGATCAATCCTTTTATTTCTGCCTGGCAGAATAATGCAAAAGCGCAGTTAGAAGGGCAGATTGCCAGTGCAAAGATCGGCCTGGGCAGGCTGGCTTCACCACAATTATATTGGGTGCTGAACGGCAATGATTTTACTCTTGATGTAAATAATCCGAATGAACCCAAGGTGATTTGTGTAGGTAATAACCCTCAAAAGCTGCAAACCTACGGCGCGGTATTATCCCTTTACATTTCCAGGATGATTAAACTGGTGAACCGGAAAGGGCAACTGAAAAGCAGTTTGATCTTTGATGAGTTTCCGACGATATTCTTTAACAATATGGACAGCCTGATCGCTACGGCCAGGAGCAACAAAGTGAGTACAACTTTAGCGGTACAGGATTTCAGCCAGTTGAGGAAAGATTATGGAAAGGAACAGGCTGATGTGATTACCGGTATAGTCGGCAATGTAATTTCTGGTCAGGTGACTGGCGATACGGCTAAAAGACTGAGTGAAAATTTTGGTAAGATCATGCAGGACCGGCAAAGTACCAGTATCAATAGTTCAGATACTTCCATTTCTAAATCTACCCAACTGGATTTTGCAATCCCTGCGGCCAAAATTGCTGCTTTGTCTTCAGGGGAATTTGTAGGCTTTGTAGCTGATAACCCGGACGAGAAGATTAGTTTAAAGATGTTCCATGCAGAAGTGCAGAATGACCATGAGGCGATTAAAACTGAGGAAGATGCTTATGTTCATTTGCCGATGATCGCCAAGGTTACGCCGGAAGATGTTCAGGCCAATTACGACAAGATCAAAACCCAGGTACAGGAATTGATTGCTTCTGAACTGGAGAAACTGGTAAGAAGTGAGAATGCCGCTGAAGAAACAAAACATAAAGAAAAGCGGGAAAACAGCAGTACCCAAACGCAGGGGCTGCAGCAGGAGCCTAAACAGGGTGGTACGAAACGTAAGCAGGGTGATTCGCGAAAAAACAGACAATCTAAGCCAAAAATGAAAGATTTTGGGCAAGAAAATGAGCAGCAGCAGGCAGTTTCTATGTAGTTTTCCGGGAATAGCGAGCTAAGTTTAGCTAGTTTTTGAACCGCCTGAATATTTTATATGTTTTTTCATCGTTTTATAGTGTCAAACGTTTTAAGCGATTCTAAATTGGAACGATATGGCTTTATGTACCAAATAATTTTTACATTGGCAGGCGATTTTAGTATATTGTATAGGCAATGAACGACTATAATAAATACAGTGACGCTGAGCTGGCCGGACTTTTTCGGACGGGTGATGATGCTGCATTTAAAGAAATCTATGACCGTTACAATAAGTTGCTTTACCTGTTTGCCTATAACAAACTGCGGGAGAAAGAAGAAGCAGTAGACGTGGTGCATGATGTGTTTGCCTGGATACTAAACAACCGCCAAAAATTTGCCCTGAAATCCTCCCTGTCCAGTTACCTGTATAAATCGGTACTCAATAAGATTTTTGATATTTTCAGGCATCAGGCGATCATTCGCAAGTATGTTGAGCAGGGAGACCATTTTGTTGATGTGGACAGCCAGGAAACTGATTACTTGATTAGGGAAAAAGACATCATGGAGCTGATCGATCAGGAGATTGCCGCTATGCCACCAAAAATGCGTGAGATCTATTTGCTAAAATATAAGCAGCACCTGTCCCCAAAAGAAATCGCTTTACAGCTTCAGGTATCTGAAAGTACGGTGAATACACAAGTCAACCGCGCAGTTGAGCACCTGAAAGGTAAATTAGGCGTGATTATATATGTCATTTACATTTTAAACCGGTAAATATTTAAAATTATTGACCTGTAAATCAGTTGTTTAATCTTTAATTTCAATTTCTCTTAACAATTTCTTTATCCCTTGTCGCAAAACGGGGTGGTTTAAACGCCTTACAGTAAATAAGGAATAGAAACACCCTGATGGAAAAGAAAGACATTAAGGAAATTTTGAAAAAGGTCGATGCTGGTGAGTATACGGAAGATGAAGAGCAGGTAGCAAAACTATGGCTTTTTCAGCTTAACAATAAAAATAAGGCACAGGTATCTGAACCGGAATTAACGGAGGTGAGCCAGCGCATTTTGGCGCGTTTGGAAAATCATGAAGTGCCTGCAACGATTATCAGATCACTGTGGCCGCGTATTGCTGTGGCTGTCGCCGCGGCGGTTGCGTTCATCGTACTTGGAGTTTATTTTTTCAATTATTCCGGTGGCAACAAGAAAGATGGGCAGGCTATTCAATATGCAAATGACGTGGCTCCCGGAAAATTCGGTGCTACGCTTACCCTAGCCAGCGGCAAAAAAATTCGTTTGGCTGATGCAGTCAATGGCGAGATCGCCAAAGAAGCAGGCATAGTGGTTACCAAGACCGCGGACGGTCAGATCACATATGAAATCAAGGAAACCGCAAACGATGAAAATAAAATAAACACGCTTACTACCGCTAAAGGCGAAACCTATATTCTGGTACTGCCGGATCAGTCAAAGGTATGGATGAATGCAGCCTCCAGTTTAACCTATACTGCTAATCTAACCGATCATGGCAAGCGAAGGGTGAAGCTTAGTGGTGAAGCTTATTTTCAGGTAGCTAAAGATAAAGCCCATCCTTTTATTGTAGAGGCCGGAGACCAGCAGGTGGAGGTTTTAGGAACGCAGTTTAATGTGAATGCCTACTCAGATGAATCCGTAATCAGCACTACGCTTTTGGAAGGAAGTGTAAAGCTGTCTGAAAGCGGCACTGTACGTATGCTTATACCGGGTCAACAGGCAATTAATAGGGGTGGAAGCATCAGCACTCACCAGGCAAATACCAGTTTGGTCACTGCCTGGAAAAATAACAATTTCATTTTTGACCGTTTGAGCATACAGGAAATTATGCGGATGATTTCCAGGTGGTACAATGTAGAAGTGATCTATGAGGGAACCGCACCGAAAGAAACTTTTTGGGGATCAATATCCCGGTTTGAAAATGTAGGTAAAGTCCTAAATGCGCTGGAAAGAACTGGAAATGTACATTTCAAAATAGAGGAAAGGAGGATTTATGTATCTCAATAATCTGCTTTTTCATAAAATACTTATCCCCAAAATCCAATTAACTGATTATTTAACTAAACAAGACAAGATGGGGAAAACAATACGACAGGAAAGCTAAGGCTGAAAACCACAGAAGTTATCTGTAAAAAAACCAAATCCCGATTGAAGTCGGGACATGGTATAGACTGGCTTCGATAATAAATTATCAACTAAACAGCAGATGCCCACAGTTTGGACACGAAAGGCAATCTGCAATGAACCAGACAAACAAACTTAGACAATATTGCCCATTAAAGCAATATTGACGGTCTCTCATTTGGCCGCTAAGCCTTTGTCACAAACTAAATGAAATGTTAAAAAGACTAAACATGAAACAGGGTATACCGAAGGGATATATCCGTAAAATCTGGCTGATAATGCGATTAACCACCGTTATTTTAATAGCTACCCTAATGCAGGTCAGTGCCGCTGGCTTCGCACAAAAAATCACTTTGACCAAATCAAACGCTTCCCTTGAAGTTGTAATCAATGAGTTGCGGACGTTGAGCGGTTATAATTTCGTAGCTACTGGAAATTTACTGGATAAGGCAAAATCGGTGACAATCAGCGTTAAGGATACTGAACTGGAAAAGGTCTTAGAACAAATTTTTGAAAATCAGCCAATTACTTTTTCAATCGAGGACAGGACAGTTACGTTGAAGGCGAAGGAGCCTTCCTTTTTGGATAGGCTTGTTGACCGCTTTAACAATATTGATGTGCGTGGTCGTGTGGTTGATAGTGCGGGAAACGCTTTGGCCGGTGCAACGGTGCAGATTAAGGGAACCAACAGATCGGTGAAAACTACAGCTACAGGAGGATTTTCTTTTGCAGATGTGAAGGATGATGCAGTACTGGTGATTTCTTATGTTGGCTATGAAAACAGAGAGGTAGATGCAGTATCTGATTTGGGAACGCTGACGCTTAACACTGCCGACAAGAATTTGGAGGAGATAATGATCAACGCGGGATACTATTCGGTAACTGATCGTGAAAGAACAGGAAACATCTCTAAAGTTACTGCGAAAGAGATAGGGCAACAACCAGTGAATAATCCTTTGCTAGCTCTTATTGGAAAAGTATCAGGATTACAAATCGTACAGCAAACAGGTGTGCCTGGAGGCGGTGTAACAGTTCTGATACGTGGCAGAAACAGCATAAAAAGTGGAAATAACCCCCTATACATTGTAGATGGAATAAATTATCCTTCTGCCGGGATTTCTTCCGCATCTACCAGTGAGATTTTCGGATCTGCGAGTTCTGTCTTAGCAAATCCATTAAGTTTAATTAATCCCAACGATATTGAAAGCGTCGAAGTACTAAAAGATGCGGATGCCACTGCTATTTATGGGTCTCGGGGAGCTAATGGAGTAATTTTAATCACTACCAAAAAAGGAAAATCAGGAGATACCAAATTGAATTTGACATTTTCCCAAGGTTACAGTAAAGTAGGCCATAAATTAGATTTGCTAAATACGGAAGAATATTTGCAAATGAGGAAAGAAGCTTTTGCTAATGACAAGCTGACACCAGGACCCAATGATTATGACCTTAACGGAACATGGGATCAAAACAAGTATACTGATTGGCAAAACGTGTTAATAGGCGGTAAAGGTATGATTACAAACGCCTCATTAAATATCAATGGAGGAAATGACAGAAGTAGTTATTTGATTGGGGGTACATATTACAAAGAGGGCACTGTTTTTTCTGGAGATTTCGGTTTTGAGAGAGCAAATACTCATTCCAGTTTAAATTTGGGATCTGAATCGAGCAAGCTTTCAGCCAATTTTACTGTAAACTATAGCTACACTACTAGCAATCTACTTAGATTTGATCCGACTAATAATATACTTTTGGCTCCAAATTATCCGGACTTATATGATCAATATGGGAAATTAAATTGGAGTAATGAAATGGTATCGAATCCGATGGCCCTTTTATTACAGACGAATAAAGCGCAAACAAATACTCTTATCGGTAATTTTTCTTTAAAGTACCAAATTATGAGAAATTTAGTCTTTAAAACTTCAGTAGGTTATAACATTTTGTACAGAGATGAACAACAAAAGCAGCCGTTGGAATCTTATCGTCCGGCTTCAAATCCAACGGCAGCGGATAGAATCGCAATCTTTTCAAACAGTTACATAAATAGCTATATCGCTGAACCTCAGATTTCTTATAATTTTAGCTTGGGCAATGGATCAATTGATGCTTTGATCGGAAGTAGTTTTCAAAGGGACGGTAATCGACTAAATATCATTCAAGGTTCAGGGTATAACAGCGATGATTTAATGGGAAATGCTGGTAATGCCGCTTTGCTTACCAGTCTTCCGGGCATAATTAACAAATATGCCTACGCGGCAGTTTTTGGAAGATTAAATTATAGCCTGTCGAATAAGTATTTCTTGAATTTAACTGTTAGGAGGGATGGTTCAAGCAGGTTTGGGAAAGATAAGCAATTTTCGAATTTTGGAGCGGTCGGAGCAGCCTGGATCTTCTCCGATGAAAAGTTAATTAAAGACAATTTTTCTTTTTTAAGCCTCGGTAAACTAAGAGCTAGTTATGGTATTACTGGGAATGATCAGATTGGCGGCTTTGGTCCTTATGAGTTCTGGAATCCTTCGGGAACATATCAAGGAAAGCCTACCGTTAGTCCAGGACAAATAGCTAACCCGGATTTAGCTTGGGAAAAGAATCGTAAAGCTGAAGTGGCTTTACAGCTCGGCTTCTTAAAGAATAAAATAGACTTAAACATATCTTATTATCAAAACATTTCATCTAATCAATTGATAGTTACGACATTTCCAGTAAGTGTAGGAACAACAGGATTGACTGTTAATCTTCCAGCTACTGTGAAAAATACAGGATGGGAATTTGATTCAGATATAAGACTGTTAAATAGTAAAAATTTTCAATGGTCGGCTGGATTAAATTTAACAATACCTAAAAACAAATTGGTTTCTTATCCTGGACTTGAAACTTCAACGGATGCTTTGTTTTATCAAGTAGGTCAACCACTATCGATTTTAAAAACGTATAGTGTAAAGGTAAATCAACAAACCGGATTGTACGTAATCGAAGATAAAAATTTAAATAATGTACGGGATGATGGAGATCGTTATGTTACGAAATTTTTAGGGCAATATTTTTACGGGGGAGTACAAAACGATTTAACATTTAAACAATTTAAACTTGGAATGGTATTCTCCTTTGCAAAACAAAATGGCCGAAGTTATCGTGTTGCAACTGCTAGAACCCCAGGCGGCGCATTGTTAGCTGGCGGTATAGTGCAAACTAACCAATTATCTGAAGTTTTGGGTCGCTGGCAGAAAGATGGTGATCTAACTTCGATTCAACGATTTACTACTGTAACTGCTAATAATTCATTAAATAGTGCGGTTAAGACATTAGGAGATTTGTCAGTTGTTGATGCATCCTATATAAAACTTCGCAATATTTCATTGGGGTATGCGTTACCACAGAATTTTCTTTCTGCAGTTAAGATCAGTAATGCTGTTATATCACTTCAAGGCCAAAACATATTTACACTCACTAAGTATCAAGGATTAGATCCAGAAACACAAGGAGTTTATTTGCCACCATTAAGAGTATTGTCGCTCGGGATAAATTTAACTTTTTAAAGCATTTATTATGAAATATAACATAGGAAAATTCAGCATATTTATATTAACCTCCACGCTAATTTCGTGCGCCAAATTTATTGAAATTGATCCACCTAAAGAATATATAACCGCAGAAGCTGTTTTTAAAGGTGACGAGACAGCTACATCAGCTGTTATAGGAATGTATAATGCGATGGCGAATAGTTCTAGTTATGCTTCAGGCGCATCGTCAAGTGTAACTAGCATTACTGGTACTTCTTCAGATGAACTTGTTGGATATTCTTCAAATTTACTGGAGTTTTACGGAAATGAAATATCGACAGTAAATTCTGACTTATCGAGTTCTCTATATGCCACGCCTTATAAAATAATTTATACAGCGAATACAATTTTGGAAGCGCTTGAAATTTCGGATGAAATAACTCCACCTGTTAAAACACAGCTAAAAGGTGAGGCATTATTTGTCCGTGCGTTTACTAATTTTTATTTGGTAAACATGTATGGCGCAATACCATTGCACCTTGTTGCAGATTACAGGATTTCTCAAGTTGCTGGTCGTACACCAGAGAACGAGGTCTATAAGCAGATCCTTACCGACCTAATATCAGCAGAAAATTTGCTTTCTGATGCTTACCCGTCGACGGGTAGAGTTCGGCCAAATAAATCTGCTGCCCAGGCGCTCCTGGCACGAACTTACTTGTATCTGAGGGACTGGCAAAATGCAGAGAAATATTCATCAATGGTTATTGGTAAAACCACTACTTATAGCCTTGTGAATTTAGACGCGGTTTTTTTGGCCGATAGTAAAGAGGCTATATGGCAACTTTTCCCCACGGCAGGCAACAATGCTGAAGATGCCAGGACATTTATTCCAGCATCGTTGACTACGCAACCCTCGTTTGTGTCATTGAGCAAAGATTTAGCTATTAATGGCTTTGAGGCAAATGACAAAAGACAATCATCATGGATCAAGAGTTTTACAATCGGAGCAATCACTTACTATTACCCATTCAAATATAAGGTTAGATCGGCCACTACGCCGACGGAATATTCGATGGTGTTACGTCTGGCTGAACAGTATTTAATTCGAGCGGAAGCAAGAATAAATCAGGGAACAATTGATATAGGAATCGGGGATTTAAATGTGATTAGACAACGTCCTGTAAATGGCATGACTACCAACACACTACTTCCTCTTCCAGCAACACTATCAAAAACTGAGGCTTTATTGGCGGTAGAACAAGAACGTAAAGTGGAACTTTTCAGTGAATGGGGACATCGTTGGTTTGATTTAAAGAGGACAGGTCGCGTTAATGACGTTATGGGGAAAATTAAATCAAAATGGCAGACAAATGACCAGCTATATCCAATACCCAACGATGAGATATCTAGAAATAAAAACATTGCACAAAATCTAGGATATTGATATGGGAAAATCTTTCAAATTTGTGTTGATAATGGTTGTAATGGCCATTACCTTACATTCCGCAAGAGCACAAGAGAGACGGACATCTGTTACACGCATTTCTGGATCCGTAGCAAATATTGGTTTGCCTAACATCAAAGCTATTCATATTCAATTCTATGAGAATTGGTTTTATTCCGGCCATATTGCACGTGAGATTTCTGTGAATAAAAATGGCGAATTCAGCTTCGACTTACCTAATTACAATCAACCGTTTCATTTACATCTTGTCATTCTATCAGACCTTGACCAGTCTCCGTATTTTAGCACAAAAGTATTTGTCGAGCCAGGAGATAACATACAAGTTAAATTTATCAAAAACGGATCAACGGATTCTGCCATATTCTCTGGCAAGAGAAGTGAAAAATATAATTTAATTCAAACGCTAGAATATTATATGACCGAGTATACCGAAAAGGAACGATTTTTTCCAATAGCCACAGAAATTGATTCGGCAAAATTAGATAGGGCTTTAATAAATTATACTGAATTCGTCAATTTTTATCAGAAAAAAATCAATAATATCATTAATAGCGCGCCAAATATTTCTTCAAAAATTAAGGATGTTATTGTACACAAATATGCAATCTTCGACCAATGGGCGTTCAGATTAAGTACGGGCTTTAAAAATAATCGAGGTAATTCAAGACTTCAGAAAGTTATTTTGGATTCTTTTCGAAAAAACGAGAATAATTTCTATGTAAAACCGAATGCTTTTAGCCATTTAGGACCTACATATATTAGTTCACTAAAAATTTGGGAACAGTCCAAACTTGAAATTTCTGGCTCAAAACCAAATTTAAGATCTGTCTATGACAGCCTGAAAAAAAAATATACTGGATTGCTACAAGAAAAGGTATTAGCCTCTTTATTAATAAAACCTTATGATTTATTGGATTCAAAAGTTGTATTTGATTCCCTGGTGCTAGCTATTCAACCATTAGCTGTAACACCTTATATAAAGAATGCACTCGCAACCTTAATTAAATTAAGAAAAGGTGCTGATGTATTAAATGCAAGTTTTATAGATCGCCAAGGTAACTTATTCAATTTAGGATCTTTAAAGGGGAAAGCCCTTTTAATAGATATTTGGTTTCTGGGCTGTGGTGGCTGTGCGCAATTTCATGAGAAATTTCACAAGTCCATATATCCTCTGCTAAAGGACAATAAGAAATTCAAATATGTTAGCATTAATATCGACAAGGAAAAAGATAAATGGATCAAAGGTATTGAAAGCGGACTCTACACTAGCGATGACTACATGAATTTAAATACACAAGGGGAGGGCCTAGAACATGATTTTACTCGATTTTATGATATCAAAGGTGGACCATATCTGTTATTGGTTGATGCGAACGGAAAAATTTACGGTCAGCCCGTCGCCTCTGCTAGTAGCGAACTTTTACTTTCCTGGATAAATGAGGCGGGCAATGCGAAGTAGTTTTCCCTCAAAAAATTAGGTCATTATGAATGCGGTTAACTAACACGACTAGGGTAAGTGTTAAGCGAAGCGTCACTTAGCCTTAATACCTCTGAAACTTGTATTTTTCTCTAACTAATACTAAAAAATGGGCATTGTCAACAAAAAGCCCCCCCTGTTTCAAGTCTTATTTTCTGACTTGGAACTTCAAGTGTTAAGCACAAGACAGAAAGTAATTCTTGCGCTAAGTAGAGGAGAATGACGGTGAGAAGTAACAAAATAAAATTAACACAACATGATTGAATTAGACAGTATAGAACTATTCCCTTACACAGGCTTGCGTAAAACATTCCTGGTTAAAGGAGAAGCTGACAACAGAAAGAGCTATGAAGGCTTAACCAGATGGTACGGGAGCAATCTGGATACGGCCTTCAATTGCATGAGGCGTACATATTTTTGATTAAAAACAGTGATTCCATTAAGATTTTGATGAAGGATGATAACGGAACAGTGATTATTGAACAGAGTGGTGACAGGGCTGCATTGATCAAGAAGATTTGTAAAGAAGCGATGTTGTTGAAGGTGAATTGAGATGTTAGTTTTTAAGTCTTAAAACGTGGGGGGGTGTTGAACGAAAGACCATGAAAATTTGAAAAAAATTTAGGTAACAAATAGTTAATAATGTCGGGCACTGGCGATGGATTTCGTCATTGCCCTTATTTAGTGGAAATGAAAAAATAATGGCTTATGAAATAAACATGTATTAAACAATAGTTGTATAAATCCCCCTTTGTAAATTAAAATTATGAACAACGAGCTCAGTAAATTAAAAATGTTTATCCCGAATTGTTTGTCTGCCGATGGGTCTAGATCTGTAATGAGTGGTGCCTTAATTAAGGCCCTGGAAATTATCATCAATACCAGGTTTAATAACAAATTCAAATTTGCGCCTTTGTCCAGGCTGACCATCTTTGAGAATTACCCGAATGATTCTCTATCTTTGTTTAACTTAAAAATTAGAATTACGACACAGACATAATTGTTTGCTTGAGATATTTAAAGCGTTAAACGCGTCCTGACCGGAAAAACTGGAAATTTTAAACTAGAGTCTGGAACAAGTGCAACGCCTGCGGAAGCGCGGGCTTGCTTTGTTCTGTACTCTAGTGGGATTCCAGTCCCTTCCGGTGCCGTTCATTGCGACCCGCGCTGTCACAGAAAAATGTGATATTTCATCCTGCTGCCCGGCAGGTCAAGCGTGTGTCGATAATTTTTACTTATCTCCTTTTTATTTGCATACATCCGGCTGAGGCTTCAGGTATTTTTTAATTTAATCCCTTATTGATGTCTGCTTTTTTTAATGTTAAAATTCAATCCCATTCCGTTTCCTGGTTATTTGTGGTACTGGAAATAACCCTGATGGGTTACCAGCTTTTCCGGTATTATACCACTGGCGGCCAGCGTAAAAACTGGTTTCCCTTACTTGTATTGCTGTTGCTTTTGGTCTGGAACTGTACTTTAGGTTCTATTGTCGGTCTGGTCAGGCTAGTGACTATTAATTTATTGGTTCTTTTACTCGCTGTCGCCTTGATGTACCTTGCTTTTTTGCATAAGGACAAGGGATCTGCTTTGGAAGTTTTGCCGGACGAGCTGCCGGAAATCCCTGATATTCCTGAAACGCCGCAGGAACCGACCGATCAATTTCTGGAGAACTGCCATAAACATGCATTGACGGCAAGAGAGACCGAAGTTGTTTTGCTGCTTTCCAGGGGAATGACTTATAAAGAAATTGCAGAAATGCTGCACATTTCTACCTCCACGGTTGATTCCCATGCCCAGAATAGTTATAAAAAAGCGGGGGTAAACAACAAGATTGCCTTACTTCATAAATTCTTGAATTTGCCGGAACAATAAATTGTTTTTTCTTATGGGGATAAACCCTGAATTGCCTGCCTCACAGTATTCTGTGGGGCATTTTTGTTGGAAATCGTGAGGTTTCACTATTGGCGGGTTGTGGGCTTTTACTGCACTTTTGGAGGGAACAAAATTAGGTGCTTATGGAAAGAATTCTACACTTTTCTGCTGGTTGTTAGGCTTTCACGAGAGAGCCGGTCAGCGGGATTTATTTAAAGTAATGTCTATGCGTAAAAGCAATTTTAAGCAGGCCTTTCGTGACCTGCAGAATGGAGTAAGAGCGGCAGCTGGCCGTAATGATCTATCGCTGGCCCAAAAGTTTGACAGCATTATGGATCAGATCGCTGAATTTTTTAACACTGTGCGGGTGCAGCTGTTGGCGGTTCCTTTTGAAAATGATCTGGAAGAGATTTATTTTTTCAAGTTTGTAAAGCCGGAATTTACCGCGCTGAAAATCTATTATGCGGCGCTGTTCAACCTGATGAACCGCAAGCCTGCCGGTCATCGTAAAACCGTCCGTAAATTCTACCTGGAGGAACTGGATTACATTTCCGCTACCTTTAAACGTTACCGATTATATCATGAGTATTACCGTTCAGGGGCTACTGATATGGATGATATTTTATTCCTGCGCGGTTCGGTGGTTGCCTCCCCTGTTTTGCTGGAACTTCCTGGACTGGATACTGAATTTTCAACCTGCGGGGAATACCTGTTCGCTATGTTCTCGGCTTATGAATCCTTGCAGGAATATATCCTGGAAGAAATGAAAGCACTGGAAAAGGTAAGTGCTGGTGCCAATGCCGTTTCTTCGGGCACAACAAAAAAATATTTTGAGTATACCGGCGACCTGATCAATATGGTAGAGCTGGCTTACGGGCTTTGGGTCAGTAAGCAGTTTAACAATGGTAAGGCCAGTCTGGTGGAAATTTTCCGCTGGCTGGAAGAAACCTTGGGTATTGAACTGGGGGTGCCGTCTAACCGTTTTCGGGAAATCAAAAGGCGCAAGCGTTTGAGCAGGACGCATTTCATGGATACCTGCCGGATAGAACTGCTGAATTATATGGATAATGAGAATTCTCTTGAAGATAAGCAGGGTGATGCGGTGCGCTCGGATGATTGAACTACAGCAGGTTATGGATTATTTGTCACCCCTGTAGATATCGCGGATCGGCTTCTTTGAAACTTTGCTTTTGTTATCCCGCTGCATGGTGTGGCGGGATTAAAGCAAAATAATTATGATTCAATTTCAATCATTATGCGGACTGCATTTGGCGCTGGCTGCTGGATTTGTAGTCCTGGTTTGGCTGATCACCTGGTTCTTTTTCATACGTGACAGAAACAAAGCTTCACCGCCCCTGGATCATCGCTGGCAGTCCGGTGTGGAAGAGATTTCCGAAACGGAAGAGCTGATGGGTAAGCCTGTGCTGGAAGCGGGTGTAAGCGTGTTGAGCGCTGAAGAATTTGGCTTTGCGGACAAGGCCAAACAATTGGGTGCGATACCAGACATGCAGCAGGATATCAAGGACATCTGCAAGGTACTGGCCGAGAACGATGGGAACAAAGAGGATTTCTTTCTGATGTTCCCGATGATCCGCGAAAAATACCCGAAGCTGGCATCTGATCCGCTTTTAGGAGAACTGAACGCTTTTATCCGTACCAGCGTTCCTTTTCAGCTGTCGGCGGAAGAACTGGAAAACCTCTGGAGTTAGGCCCTGCCGGTACAAATCAATTCAATTATTCACTTCAATTAATTACATGATAAAAAATAAAAATTTAGCTACTGAAGTAAAAAGGAACTGGCGTAACACCTTAGGGAAATACCTGCTGGCCTGCTTTGGGATCCTTTGTATAAATATGCTTTTTGCCTCGCTTGCCTTTTCCCAGGATGGGGCGGCGGGTATCAATGAAGCGACCAATAAGGTCAAGGGGTACTTTGATGCGGGCTGTAACCTGATGTATGCCATTGGCGCAGTTGTAGGCATCATAGGCGCTATAAAAGTATTTCAAAAATGGAATGCAGGCGAGCCGGATACCAGTAAAGTGGCAGCGGCATGGTTTGGTTCCTGCATCTTTCTGGTAGTGGTAGCCACAGTGCTGCAATCGTTCTTCGGAATATAGATCATTAATCACCTTCAGGCAGGCGGCGATGCAAGCTTGCACAAGATGGCACCGCGGGTTCCGTCTGCCTGATTTAATTTTAGTTTATGAGTTTAATTTATCAGATCAATAAGGGCATTGACAGGCCTATAGAATTTTCCGGCCTGAAAGGGCAATATATCGGTTATCTGGCCGGTGGTTTGGTACTGCTGCTGTTAACCTTTATATCGCTGTACCTTCTGGGCGCTAGCCTGTATGTGATTCTGCCACTGGTGTTTGGCTTGGGTGCCGGGCTGTTTATAGTGGTCGGACATTTGTCCAAACGTTTTGGCGTTCATGGTCTGGAGAAATACCTGGCGAAACGGGGTTTACCCAAATACTTGCGCTTTAGTTCCAGGTATTTGTTCACTTCTTTAAAGGCTTTGCAAAGCAATGCGGAAAGGCAGGCGGCATGAGAAATATAGAAAGCATTTTTCCGATCTGGAAAGTAGAGCACAATGCCATCCTGTCTATGCAGGGAGATATGAGTATTGTCTTCCGGTTTAACGGCGCGGAAACCGGCACTTTATCCGCTGGTAATTTTGATGCCGGGCAACAGGCATTATGCAAGGCGATACGGGTATTGACCGCGGGCACGATCTTTCATAAGTTGGACAATTTTATGAAAGCGAAAGTGGCGGGCGATTTCCAGCGCACCGCTTTATCGGGCAGCAGCCTTGCCCATGCCTCCGAGCAGCATTTTAATGAGCGGTCTTACCTGGAACATGAAAGTTATATTATGCTAACCCAAACCCCAACAGGCCGCAGGCTGTCTTCTTCGGCGTATTCAAACATTTTGCGTAAGTCCATTGCACCAGTGCAGCCAAAAGATGAGGCGGTGTTTAAAAACTTTCTATCTGCAGCCAGCTCCTTTGAGCGGATCATTAATGACAGCGGCCTTTTTTCTCTGGACAGGTTAACTGATGATGAGCTTGCCGGAACCGCTGGTAAGCCGGGGATCATTGAAAAATATTTATTTCTACTGGGTAAAGACCAGCAGCCGGTTATTCGTGATATCCATTTGAAGGATGGCCTGCGGGTCGGTGATCAGCATTGCCAGCTGTTTACCCTCTCTGATGCTACCGATCTGCCGGCTTTTTGCGGCTCCAGGGTAGATTATGATGCGTATTGCTCCGAGCGCAGTAAATATAGCATCGGGTTTGCTTCACCTTTGGGATTGTTTTTAGATTGCAACCACATTTATAACCAGGTGGTCGTGGTGGGTGATGCGCCAAAGACGATCAAGGCATTGGAAGCGAAAAAGCTGCGCTTGCAATCCTTGTCGGCATATTCCAGGGAGAATGCAATCTCGCGTGATGCCTGCAATGAATTTTTAAACGAGGCCATTTCTACCGGGAAGCTGCCGGTAAAGGCGCATTTCAATGTACTGTGCTGGACGGATGATCCGCTAGAATTTTCCAGGTTGAAAAACAAGGTTGCTTCGGCGATGGCGAAAATGGATGCGGTCTGCAAGCAGGAAACCGACGGGGCACCACAGGTATGGTATGCCTGTATGCCGGGCAATGAGGGCGATTTCCCGATGAATGAAACCTTTGATACCTTCGCTGAGCAGGCCTGCTGTTTTCTGAATATGGAAACCAGTTACCGCAGTTCGCTGTCGCCTTTTGGCCTGCGTTTAGGGGAACGCATATCGGGCGTTCCAGTGCATGTGGACATCTCGGATGAACCTATGAAAAGGGGCTGGATCACCGCGCGGAATAAATTCATAATCGGACCGTCGGGTTCAGGAAAATCATTTTTCACCAATCACCTGGCGCGGGCTTATTATGAGCAAAATGCCCATGTAGTGATCGTGGACATCGGGCACAGTTACAAGGGGCTTTGTGAACTAGTCGGCGGTTACTACTTTACCTACAGCGAGCAGAGTCCGATATGTTTTAATCCCTTTTTTATCGGGAAAAACGATGTGCTGGATACCGAAAAGAAGGAAAGTATCAAAACTTTGCTGCTGGCGCTTTGGAAACGCGAAGATGAAACTTACAGGCGTTCGGAATATGTGGCGGTATCCAATGCGCTTAATTTATACTATGAGCACCTGTCGGCCAATCCTGCCATCTTCCCCTGCTTCAATTCCTTTTATGAATTCCTGATGCAGGAATACTTGGTGGTGCTGAAAAACGGTAAAGTCCATCCTTCGGATTTCAATATCGATAACTTTTTATATGTACTAAACCCCTATTACAAGGGTGGTGAATATGACTATTTACTAAACGCGGCAGAAAACCTTAATCTCTTGCAGGAGCGTTTCATCGTCTTTGAAATTGACAATATAAAGTCGCATCCGATTTTGTTTCCCATTGTCACGCTGATCATTATGGAAATGTTTATTTCCAAGATGCGCAAGCTCAAAGGTGTCAGAAAAGTAATTCTGATCGAAGAATCCTGGAAGGCGATAGCAACGGCAGGAATGGCTTCTTACTTGCAATACCTCTTTAAAACGGTTCGTAAATTCTTTGGGGAGGCCATCGTTGTCACCCAGGAAATCGAGGACATTATCTCCTCTCCGATTGTCAAGCAGGCCATTATCAATAATTCCGATTGTAAGATCTTATTAGACCAGAGCAAGTACCAGAACAAGTTTGATCAGATACAGGAACTTCTGGGTCTGACCGATAAGGACAAGACTTTAATTATGTCCATGAATAAGGCGAACGATCCGAAATTAAAGTATAAAGAGGTCTTTATTTCGCTGGGCGGGCACGCCAAGGTATACCGAACAGAGGTCTCGCTGATGGAATATTTGACCTATACGACAGAAGAAAGCGAGAAGGTTAAGGTACAGCAGTACGCCGCTAAGTACGGCGACCTCGCCCGTGGCATCGCCGCACTTGCGGCAGACCTCCTTAACGGAGTAAAGGTCTTTTAAATCATTTATAAATTATTAAATCTAAGAATTATGGAAACTCAAAAATTAAACTCCAGAGAATTGAAAGCATCAGGATCAAGTCCATTAGCTCATGCCTTTAGCCGCTGTATGGCGGCGATAGTCGCAATTATCGCAACGGTAACTCTACAATCCTGCAATCTGGCTGGTAAAATGGACGGGACTTATGTCAACAGCGCAGGCAGTGAGTTCAGTATTGCCAATGATACCCTGGTCGTGGAACAAAGCCAGGATAACCATTACCAGATTCACCGCAGTACCGGCTTTCGCCTGCTGGATGATCAAGGGAGACCCGGCAAATTGCAATATGAGAAAGAAGAATGGACTGCAGTTTATGATCCCGGTACGGAGGTTTTGTCTGAGAGCCGGAACGGTGTGGTGATTACTTTCAATGCTGACCGGAGCATGATGATCGCCGGTAAAAGGAAATACAAACGGATTAAATAACAGAATATGAACTTATTAAAATATATGAGTAAACTATTAAAGACCTATATGGTCGCGCTGCCGCTAACCGCGACGGTCTTGCTGGTATCGCTGCCCTCGGGGGCAAATGCACAGCTGGCCATTGCCGAGGTGATCAGGGCGGGGGTAAAAAAAGTGATCAAAGCCGTTGACCTGAAGGTGCAGCGGCTCCAGAACCAAACGATCTGGCTGCAAAACGCACAGAAGACCATAGAAAATCAGCTCAGTAAACTGAAGCTGGGCGAAATATCTGACTGGACGGAGCGTCAGAAGAATTTGTACGCTGGTTATTACGATGAGCTGGTCAGGGTGAAATCGGTCATTTCTGCCTATAGAAAGGTGAAAAGCTTAGCAACCACACAGGCCGCCATCGTGCAGGAATATAAATGGGCCAGCGGGTTATTTTCAAAGGATAAACATTTTTCAGCGGCCGAACTTTCACATATGGAAGAGGTTTATGAAGGCATCCTGAAAGCCAGTATCAAAAATCTTGACCAGGTATTTGTGGTGATCAGTTCCTTCAAAATGCAGATGTCCGATGCCAAACGCCTGGAAATGATCGGTGATGCAGAGCAGGCGATGGAACAGAATTTTGATGATTTGAAAGCTTTCAACGATCAGAATATTGCATTATCCATAGGCAGGTCGAAGACCATTTTTGACACCAAGCAAATGAAGGAGGTTTATGACATCAATTAAATGGGATTGGTCAGATACGACCAGCCGAAAGCAAAAATTGGTTGTGGTATTGATGGCGGTTCTGTTAACAGTTACTGCTACGGCATCCACCTGTAATGCGCAAACTTTTAGCGAATGGTTTAAGCAAAGCAGCACCCAGAAAAAATACCTGTTGCAACAAATCGCCGCTCTACAGGTCTATATTGGTTTCGCAAGAGATGGCTACCGGATTGTCGACGGAGGATTACAAACGGTGAAAAATATCACCAGTGGCGAATTCAGCTTGCATGAAGCCTTTGTTTCGGGATTAAAAAAAGTAAGTCCCGTCATTAAAAATGATGTGCGCATTGCAGAGATCATCAGCCTGCAATTGTCCATCATCAAATCCTTTACTTCTGTAAAGAAATCGGAGTTGCTGTCTGCTAGTCATGTAGCCTACATCGCTTCAGTTGGTGAAAGGGTAATCTCGGACTGTTACCAGGATCTGGAAGAATTGCTTTTGGTCATCACCTCTGGTAAACTCGAAATGAAGGACGATGAACGGTTAGTACGGCTCAGTGGTATTTATGAGCGGATACAGGAAAAGTCAGATTTTACCCGTGATTTTTGCGGAAATGTGAGCCTGTTGATCCTTCAAAAGAAAAGTGAACACAACACAATAAATGATTTAAGGAGGTTTTATGAGGTCGAATAAGTTTAGTGTCTTACTTGTTTTATTGCTGTTTATAATGAGTTTTGGCGCGAAGGCGCAAAGTACCGAAATACAACAGCTGCTATTGAACGTAGAAAAGCTGTCGCAGTTAAAGAACATCCTGGCCGATATGAAAACAGGGTATACTATTGTCAGTAATAGTTATAACAGCGTGAGGAACATTGCCCAGGGGAATTTCTCTTTGCATGACGTGTTTTTAAACGGACTTTGGCTGGTTAGTCCCGAAGTAAAAAAGTACCATAAGATCGCGGATATCATTTCTACCCAGGCCTCACTGGTTTCTGAATACCAAGCTGCCTTTAAGCGGTTCAGTGGCAGTGGTCATTTTAATGCGTCCGAATTGTCCTATTTATCCAAAGTCTACAAAAGACTGTTTGATGAAAGCCTGGATAATTTGGATCAGCTGGCGATGGTCATTACTGCAAATAAGTTGCGCATGAGTGATGATGAGCGGATGCGGGCCATAGACCGCATCGATGCGGATACCAGCGACAAGCTTATTTTTCTGCGCTCCTTTAACCGTGAGAACAGCATCCTTAACCTCCAGCGGCAGCAGGAAAAGTCAGATCTGAATGGTATAACTGGTTACTTTAAACCCAACTAAGCTTATGAAGAAGCAATTTTTTACGGCTGCAATCCTTGCAGTCTTAGCCACGCTTTTGCCTGGCGCTTTAATGGCTCAGGGAATGGCGGGAAGTATCAATGGTTTGCAGCCTGTGCTGGATAACGTGTATAAAGATATGCTGCCGCTTTGCAGCAAGCTGATCGGCGTGGCTCGCGGTCTGGCGGGTTTTGGGGCGCTCTGGTATATCGCCTCACGGGTATGGCGTAACATTGCAAGCGCCGAGCCGGTAGATTTTTACCCCCTCTTGCGCCCTTTTGCCCTTGGCCTTGCCATCGTGCTTTTTCCGATGGTCATTTCGGTGATAAACGGGGTGTTGCAGCCCGTGGTTTCAGCAACCGGCGCAATGGTTAAAAACAGTGATGCGGCAATAGTGGCGCTGCTGAAACAAAAAGAGGCAGCCATCAAGAACACCAAACAGTGGCAGATGTATGTCGGGGAAACTGGTGCTGGTGATGCTTCAAAATGGTATCGCTATACACATCCCAAAGACCCTGACCGCGAAAGTGAAGGTGTTTTTGAAGGGGTTGGTAATGACATCAAATTCTGGCTGGATAAGAACTCGTATAATTTCAAGAACAACATCAAACAATGGATGAGTGAGGTATTGCAGGTCTTATTTGCCGCGGCCGCCCTTTGTATCAACACCATCCGCACGTTTTATTTGATCGTGCTTGCTATCCTTGGCCCGCTGGTATTTGGCTTTGCAGTATTTGATGGATTTCAGCATACCCTCACGGTTTGGATCGCCCGATATGTCAACATCTTTATGTGGCTTCCCGTGGCCAATATCTTTGGTAGCATCCTTGGACAAATCCAGCAGAATATGCTGAAAATTGATATTTCTCAAATCGGCCAGCAGGGTGATACCTTTTTCAGTTCAGCAGACAGCGCATATTTAGTTTTTATGGTCATTGGGATCGTAGGTTATTTCACGGTGCCGAACGTCGCCAATTACATCATCCATGCGGGCGGTGGCAATGCCATGCTGCAAAAGGTCAATTCCTTGGTAACAGGTGGCACCAGTACCGGGATTTCAGCCGCACAGGGTGGAGCGGGTATGATCATAGATCAGTTTGACAAATCAAGGGCAGGTTTAGGTAAGGGTATGGCAGAGCTGTCGGGAGCTGACTATTTCAAAGACAAAATAAATTCTAAGTAATATGTTTACACAACTCAAAAACATCGACCGTGCTTTTCAGCACATAAAAAGGTTCAGTGTCGCCTTTTTGATTGCCTGCGTGATACTGACCGGCAGCGTGGTGTACCTGTGCTTTTCTGAGATCAGCAAGGCGAATAATCGCGTAATGATCCTGTACAATGGCAAGGTACTGGAAGCTTTTGCCGCAGAGCGCAGGCAGAACATTGCCGTAGAACTTCGCGACCACATCAGAACCTTTCACCACCATTTTTTTACTCTTGACCCTGATGAAAAGGCGATTTCCGCGGGTATAGGTAAAGCGTTGTATCTGGCAGACGGTTCGGCAAAACTGGCCTGGGAAAACCTGAAAGAATCGGGCTATTACAATAACCTGATCTCTGCCAATATCTCCCAGGAACTGGAAGTCGACAGTATCCGTCTTGATTTGAACGTTAGCCCGTACCAGTTTACCTGCTACGGGACGCAAAAATTGATCAGGGCAAGCAGTAAAGTCTTGCGGAAGCTCGTTACCCGAGGAGAAATCCGGGTGCTGCAAACTCAAACAGACAATAACCCGCACGGCTTTTTGATCCAGCACTGGGAAACGCTGGTCAATCAGGATGCAGGTGCTAACCCTGCCCAACCATGAGACGGATGGGCAGGAATAAAAAGGCCTTGAGCCATCGGCAAGAGCGTATTGCAGAAAAAGTAGCGGGCAGAATTGTACAGGCGCAGCGGCGGCTGGCAGACCATTTGAACCGGCGCACCGTTCAGGTGACTGGTAAAACCTGGCTAATTTGGCTGATCGCATTTTGCGCCGTGTCCGGCAGCTACCTGCTTTACCTGTTTATGCAGGCATTTCATTAATTCATTTATAAACTTAACTCATTTTTTATGACAGAAAACACCAAGAAAACCGCTGGTCAAGTCTCCGGCACTAACAAACGACTGCACATCCACTTGGATCGCCGTAAACTACTTTTTATTGTTCCTATAGCAGTCATCCTTTTGGGGTTAACAGGCTACGGTCTGTACGAGTGGCAAAACAGCAAAGCGGAAAAGGCTGCGCCAAAAAAGGGCATCAATACGGCTTTGCCGGCTGCGCAGTTTACTGAGAAGGAACCTGAAGGGAAAATGGCCTATTACGATAAGGCCAGGCAGGATTCTACCCATAACGATACTGCGGGATTAAGCTACGCAGCGGAGAAAATGGGCTTTGGAAAAAGACCAGATGACCAAACTGCCCGGATCACGGAGAAATTGGCTGCGATCAACAGAGAGATTAATACGCCTTATGTAGCACCGAAAACTTATGCGCCTGGATTGCCAGTTTCCTCCGTTCAACAGGCAGCACCGATCTCTAAAGATGTTGACCGGCTGGAAACACTGATGAAAAATATGCAGGAGCATTCTGGTGCCGACGATCCAGAAATGGTGCAGCTCAATACAATGATGGATAAAATCTTGCAGATACAAAACCCGGACATCGTACGAAATGAGGTGAAAGCAATGGTTCCACCTGCCGCAGATACGTTGTTTAAAACCATTTCTGCAGAAATAGCTTCGGCGCAAAAAGTGACACAGGGTTCGGTCGTGGAAATCCGCTTGCTGGACAGCGTGTTGTTAAACGGGCAGCGTATCCCAAAAGGACATACCTTATTTGGGCTTGCTTCTTTTTCTAACCAGCGAATGAACCTGGAGATCAAGAATATCAGGCTGGGTAACCAGGTCATTCCGGTAAACTTAACGGTGTATGACAAGCGGGACGCGATGGTTGGGATATTTGCGCCGGAGGCTTTATTAAGTGAGGCCATCGCTTCGGGCGGTTCTGGTGCCATTGGTAGTTTAGGCATTTCGGGCTTTGATCTCACTACTCAACTGGCAGGAGCCGGTATTGATGCCGCCAAATCATTATTGACCAAAAAGATCAAACGTATTAAGCAACCCTTAAAAGGCGGTTATCCTTTATTAATCCGCGACAATGCGGTGAAAACAACCAGATAAAATTAATTATTCATTTTAACTCATTTATATGAACCGTAACAATCTTGAACAGCTTAAGGACACCCTTAAGGCACACAAATTTGGTGAGCACCTCATCCAGCAGATGGAGGACAATATGGTGAAGAATCTGCCCGCATTCCAGTTAAGGGATACGCTACATACGGATAAAGGTCAGATGGACCTGTCCATGAATTTTCGGCAATCTGCCAAGTCTGATTATTACTATTTTAATAATTATAAGCTTGAACTGAGCAAGGCTAAGCCGTTGGAGAAAGATCATCAGTATTTGGTGCTCAGCGAATCCGACGGTAAGAACCTGATGCGTAAATTTGATAGCGCATTGCAGGCGATGGAGTACTTTAACGGTCAGAAAGGAAGCTCGGAGCTTGCCATTGGCAAAGGCAACAAGGATGACTTGCAATTCCGGAACACGGTGGCAACGATGAAGGAGGGCAAAGTAGATTATGTTGCCAAGGAGTTTTATGGTACATTTCGTACCCCGTCAGTTACCAATACATTTTACCTGAAGAACGATGCGACCTTTAATGTAGAGCAGGGCGCAAATTTGCTACAGGGTCGTGCAGTATTCCGGGATGATCTGCTAAACCGTGGAGGCGAGCAGTACAGCGCCTGGGTACAACTGGATTTTGACCAGAAGAAAGATAACTTCGGAAACTACAAAACCCGCCAATTCAGTGAAGGCTATGGTTTTGATGTGAAAAAGGAATTGGGATCTTACCAGATCAAGGAACTGGCAGATACTAAAAAAACCGACCTGATCCTTTCGGAACTGAAAGAAGGTAACCGCCCGCTGGTCACCGTTACCGGCACGGATGGGCAGGATCTAAAATTGCGTGTGGTAGCCATGCCCAGGTACAGCAACCTGAATTTCTTCCAGACCAATGGCAAACCAGCTATCCGAGAAGATTACAAAAAGGAACAACAGATTAGCCAGCTTTTGGATAAGAACAAAGGCAAGGACAAATCCAAGAACCAGCAGCAGGAGAACGAACTGGCCCTATAAATGCAGTACTGCATTGTTACTAAACAATTAATTATATTTTAGCACCCTTAAAATTAAAATTTATGAATTCATTTGAAAGATCAAAGAACTGATTGCAGCCACAGAAGCGGATGCTCAGGCATTTTACACTAAGAATAACAAAGCGGCAGGTACGCGTTTGCGTAAAGCTTATTTAGACCTGAAAACTTTGGCAGCCGAAGGCCGCACAGAGGTACAGGAACTAAAAAACAACGAAAGTAAATAATAGAAATAAACTGTTTTAGGATACAGGCTGCCAAAATTGGCAGCCTGTATCCTTAAGTTGTATTTTTTAATCTCATATTATATGCTGGGAAAGAACTTAAGGCCAGATTTCAGAGAATTTGATAATCTCATTGAGAAGCTGGGTGAACAGGTACGACGGCAAAGTGATTTGCTGGTGTTGATGCTTTGAGTTAGTGAGACATCTATGTCTTATTTCATCATATAATAAGCGTACACATTTATTGGAGAATTTAACGACAAACCCTTTACGGTGGAAGGATCTTAAAGAATACGGACCGACTCGTTGATAATTCCAAATTGAATTATCAAATTATCCTTTTCAAGAGCAGGGCTATCGTCCCTTCGGGAATATAATTTATTACCTTTACAGAGGCTTTAGCAAGTAACGCTTTATTGGAAGGCAATGTTAAAAGATGACTGGAAAAATTTATTCATTTCTTAAAGAGCAAAATATAGCAGCACCGACTCTCGTCGACAGGCTTATAGTTTCGGCTTTTTTAGATTTTAATGTGCTATCTCCGGCTTCAGATAGTCTCATCGGTAACTTTGTTATTAACATTGATGACGAATTATTTGAGGTTTTTAGTAAATTTCAAACAATTTTAAATGAAGACCTCGATATTTTCAGTTTCGAAGATTTGATTGAGCTATTTGAATTTGTCGTTTCACCATCTGATAAGGTTACAAATGGTGCGGTCTATACACCACGTCACATTAGGGATTTTATAATTGATGAGGCACTAAAAAAACAAAACAAAAATCTCAGCGATCTGATTGTAACAGATATTGCATGTGGCTGCGGTGGTTTTTTGCTATCAATGGCCTCGAAAATACACAAGCAAACGGGCAAAGCTTATTCAGAAATATTCAGGGAAAATATTTATGGTCTCGATATAACCGAATATAGTATAAACCGATCCAAGCTCTTGCTATCACTATTTGCTTTACATGAGGGGGAAAGCAACAATTTCACCTTTAACTTGGTTGTCGGTGATGCCCTAAGTTTCAATTGGCCAGCAGTTTTTCCGGCGGTTGAAAAAAATGCAGGGTTTGACCTAATAATAGGTAATCCGCCATATGTTTCCTCGCGAAACATGGAAGATGCCACATTGACTATAATAAACAATTGGCGAGTATGTCAAAGCGGACACCCTGACCTTTATATCCCTTTTTTTCAGATCGGATTTGAGTTGTTAAATCTAGAAGGCGTATTGGGATTTATAACGGTTAATACTTTTTTCAAAAGTATTAATGGTAGGGCACTTCGACAATATTTTGGCGAGGAGCACGTAAACTTGGAGATAGTCAATTTTGGTGGAGAGCAATTATTTAAGGATAGAAATACCTATACGTGCATATGTTTTTTATCAAGAGGTGGCGACTCTGTTAAATACATACGAACTTCCTCTGAAAATTTAGCCCGGTTGGAATTAAATACTTTGAGGGTGTTTCTTTATAATGACCTTAATCACTTGGACGGATGGAATCTTGTCAATACTCAAGAACTTGTGGATTTTGTTCTTAGGGTCGAATCAACCGGGAAAAAGTTTAAAACACAATACACAACCAGAAATGGGATAGCAACTCTAAAGAATAGTGTCTACAAGTTCACACCGGTAAGAAAAGACAATAAATATTTCTATTTTGAACAAACTGGTCAAAACTATAAAATTGAAAAAGCAATTTGCCGACCAGTAATAAACGCCAATAAAGTAAAACAGGAATCAGACTTAGCGGATCTTGTCGAACAAATTATCTATCCTTACATTTTAGAAGATGGGAAGCTTAAAATTATTGAAGAAGAAACGCTGAAACGGAAGTATCCTTCTACATATGGATATTTAGGTATTCATAAAAAACTACTTGCAAAAAGGGACAAAGGTAAAAAACAATATGAAAAATGGTATGCGTATGGAAGGAGGCAATCAATGGACATAACTGGATATAAAATGTTTTTTCCACATATCTGCGAACGGCCAACTTTTGTAATATCTGCTCAGCACGATTTGTTGTTTTATAACGGGATTGCCGTTGTCTCTGATAATCTGGAAAGCCTAAAGGTTTTAAAAAAAATTCTGGAATCTGACATATTTTTTAATTATATCCGTCATACCACAAAGGATTATGCTTCTGGGTACATTTCAATGGGTAAAAATTATTTAAAGAACTTCGGTATACCCGAGTTCAACGATGATCAAAAGGTACAGCTTTTGGAGGCTGAAGATGTCAATTTTTTACTTGAAGAAATATATGGCTTAGCTGAAACGGTAGAATAGCAGATTACCTTGTATGATGGAAATTAGATATATTTACCGTTATACAAAAGGTGATGACGCTTCAGGAACAAATAAAGAAATTAAAAGGCAAATTAAATCAGGAGCTTGCAAAGGATGATTCTGATAATAATGTCATTTTACAACTCTCCCATGAAATTGCGGCGCTTGATGAAAATATTGTAAGATTTTCTGTAGATGCAGGAGTAATCAATCGGCTAGGTAGAGAATTGGTTGGCAAGGAGGAGACGGCTGTCTCTGAACTAGTGAAAAACGCTTATGATGCAGATGCGTTATCAGTAAGTGTTGCTTTTGCTAATTGCGATAAGGCTGGTGGGTCATTGATTATTGACGATGATGGCTTAGGAATGACAAAGCAACAGTTGATCAATGGTTTTATGACTATATCTTCCAGCGATAAAATACATAATCCTCGTTCCTTTCGTTATAACCGGATTAGAGCTGGTCAAAAAGGTATTGGTAGGTTTGCCACTCAGCGTCTTGGATTAAAGCTAACGATAATCACACAAACTCTTAGTGAATCCTTCGCCAGTAAAGTTTCAATCAACTGGGATGATTTCTCTTCAGATGCTAACCTTTTATTGATACGTAGCAGGATCGAACGTGTTGAAAAGCAGAAGCCTGAAGGTACTATTTTAATGATCGATGATCTGAGGGAAGCTTGGTCCGAACATACCATTAAGAAGGCCTTCAGGTTCGTGTCTGAACTATTGCAGCCGTTTCCGTTGTCTTCCGCAATTGAACTAGACGAGAATGCCCCAGGTTTTGATGTGTCCTTTACCAAAGACGGTGAGTCCGTAATCGATATTCAAAGTGCCTTTTACGAACATGCTCTGGCAGTAGTTGAAGGTAAAGTTGACGCTAAAGGCGTAGGAAGCTATACATTCAAAAGCGATAAACTTGATTATCCGAAAGACGTCTTTTACGTTGGAAAAAATGAAAGAGACGACCCCTATTCTGAGTTGAAAAATATTCGCATAAAGGCTTACTATTTTATTTTTAACTCTGGAAAATCAAGATATCTACCTAAATTGGTTAATACATATATAAAAGAGAATTCTGAGGAGTATGGTGGAATTAGACTTTATCGAAATGGGTTTAGAGTGTTGCCATATGCTTTAAAGGATGATGATTGGTTAGGATTAGATGCTTCTGTGAGAAGAAGGTCGATAATCGCGCCACATGGTAACAACAATTTTTACGGTTTTGTAGAAGTTGTCGACCCAACAGGTGCCATTTTTCAAGAGCGTTCAAGTCGGGAGGGTTTAATTGAAAATCCCGCATTCAGGGAGCTGCAAGACTTCGGATACAAAATGTTAACTGATGTTGCCATAAAAATTTCCTTCATAAGAGAAAGAAAAGGTACAGCAAATCAAAAAGGGTGGAGTAAGAAATCTGTAATAGAGATTATTGATGAGGCAAAAAAGCAAGTAGAAGATCTTCTTAATATATCAGTCAATTTATCTGCGCAGAATGGCGGTACTGATGGTCAGCATTACGACGATGAGCAGGTTGTTAGCAATGACAACGACCTAATCGCTGCTTTACAGAAAGTTGACGAATTGATTGATGATGTCAAAATAGCTCATCAGGAGGAAAGTATAGAAAAGGACGAATTATTAAGGGAAGTGCAACTTTTACGAATACTTGCCGGTTTAGGATTAACCATTGGAGAATTTGTCCACGAAATTAACCACTACAACCCGGCACTGAAATATGATGCAGAGCAATTGGCAAGATTGGCCATTACTTCTGAACAGGTTAATGCTGGGCTTCGTTTGGTAAGTAACCTCCAGGCACTTACTATTTACACAGCATATTTTCAAAAGGCAATCTCTGAAAATGCAAATCGTGAGCTCAAGTCCGTTGAACTTCGAGACGCTGTTTTAGATTTCATGACTGTCATCCAACCGGATATTGAAAGAAGTCATATTAATCTAGATAAGCCTACTTATGATTCTTATAACTTATGGACGCTCCCTATGCATAAATCTGAATGGGCGTCTATCCTTTTTAATTTGTATACAAACTCAAAAAAGGCCATTGTTCGCGCGAATGTAAGGGGACATCTGAACATCAGCGGGGGGTCTTTTTTAGAAACTGTTTTTCTTGAATTTTCAGATAATGGCGATGGAATTCCAGAGAAGGATAGGGAAAATGTTTTTCAATCCTTTTTCACAACCAGTGCTCCAGTAGGAAATTCATCTACAGAGATAGAAGAACTGACAGGTACTGGCTTAGGGCTCAAAATAGTAAATGATATTATTGAGGGTTACGGCGGAAAAATATACTTAACTGACCCAAAGCCTGGATTCTCAACCACTTTTCGAATAGAACTTCCAAAAATTAATACCAAACCATGATAGATTACGCACTTTTATACCTAGATGATGAAAAGGATAAACTGATTCTTCCCATCAAGGAAAAATTTGAAGAAGACAGCATTTTGAATATTACGCTTGATAAACCACAAACTTTTGAGGATGAAATTGACAAACTTATACCTCTTTTATCTGATTTTAAAGGTTTAATTTTAGATTTGCAATTGAATGGCCCTCAGGAAAGTGGCTTACAAGTTCGATATCAAGCTCCAACACTTGCGCAACAACTCCGCATCTTAGCTACCGAAAATACTGCAAATGACCTCCCTATTTTTTTATGCTCAACAGAGGAAAAAATTAAAGCCTCTTTTACACGGGATTTTAGTAGTCACGATCTTTTTGATTGGACATTCCTTAAAAATGAGATAAATAAAAAAACGATTGGAAAAATTGTTGCGGTTATTGATGCATATGATAAGATCAAATTAGAGCCTAAAAATTTTTCAGAAATTATTCAGTATCCCTACGAAGATTTAGATCAAAGAATTTTGTCTCGTTTCGTCAATGAAGACAATCCACCTGTGCATGAAATAGCACGAATGATATTCAAGGAGATTATACAAGAAAATGGACTCTTAATCAGCGAAGGTGTACTTGCTTCCAGGTTAGGTGTGGATATTGAAGCTTCATCTGATTGGCATGCAATTTTGAGTGCATTTAGTGAATGTTCCTATAAAGGGATCTACAGTTCCGGTTGGATTCGATGGTGGGCAGATAATGTTGCTGATTACTTTGAGGAAATTTCAGGTCAAAGCCTAGGATTTTTAAATGCGGGCGAACGTGTGGAATTGCTTAAACAAAACCTAAAGTTAAACAATCTAATTGCTGCACAAGCTTTGCCATTATGTCAAAGTACCAATTTCTGGACAATTTGCCAGGCGACAGGTAAACCAATTGATACGTTTGAAGCCTACAAGATAGACAACAAGAAAGAGCCACGACCATGGCAGGACTATTCTTATGTTTCCTTATACGCGCTGATGGAACGAATAGCAGAGTCGCAAAACATTAAATTGCATACTACCGAGTTAGATCGATTTGAACAAGATAGCGCTGCATTATAATGGAAATTGATAAAGATAATCTCAACTTTCGTAAAGCGCTTGCAAAAGAGTACTCAACTTTAAAAGGTGTTTTGGAGAAATACTCCATTGACAGCCGTCCTATTGAAAAAGCGATATCCGAGCTGAAGGATGAAAAATTTTTGCCGAGCGCAGTGTCTTGTAATTCTGCACCTTTAAATTGGGGATACACTATAAAAAATATGATTTTCGAAGAGGCTACAACTTCTGTCCAATATCCGAAGAATGTCAAACGTTTAAAAATCACTTTTGGGATGACTTGTGTATCTGTCTTTAACAGTAATAGCGATCAAATTTTAGATCCCTTTAAGCATTTGGAATTCAACATTGTAGCAGAGGGTTGGAATAAAAACACAAAAAGGCACGTTGTTTCCTTTCATCTGGATCGGCACATTGATGAAGGTAATACACCTAACGAAGCACACCCAATTTATCATTTTCAGTTTGGGGGTAGAAAACTGAAAGAGTCAGAAGAACAAAATTTTGGAAGTTCTTTAATTCTTGACTCCCCAAGGATGATGCATTACCCAATGGATTTGATCATGGGAATCGATTTTTTAACATCCAATTTCGCACCCGATAAATGGGGGAAACTTCGTAAAGATAGAGATTTCAAGATATTACTATTAAATTCCCAAAACAGGACTATGAGACCTTACATCCATTCCCTTGCAAGGCATTTTAAATTAAATTCAGCAGGTACTATGCTGTTTGATGCAAAAGTAATTTGTCCTCAACTCATTTAGTATATAACAACCGCTTGAATAACCAATCTATGAAGGATGTAAATTTTGTAATTACGGATTTAGATGATACACTTTGGGATTGGCTTGAAATGTGGTTTAATTCTTTTGAACCATATTTCCGCCGGATACAAACTGAATTGAAACTTGATGAGAAGGAGCTCGCAAATGCATTTAAGAAACTTCACCAAGAATATGGTACGACTGAAATGTCATTTGCTTATCAGGAACTACCGATTATTGATCCACTCCACTATCCTCTGTTTCAAAATAGTGGAGTGGATAAAAAAAGCATACTCCACGAATATTATTCAAATAAGAAACATAACCTTAAATTATACGAGGGAGTTATAGAAACCTTAAAAATCCTAAAATCCAAAGGTGTTAAAATTGTAGCGTTCACTGAATCCTACGTTTTTTTTACCAAATATCGTTTAAAACATCTCGGACTGGATGGTCTAATAGACAGTATTTATTCACCTATGGGTTCGGATGTACCGTTATCCGTGTACAAACATTACGAAGAAGAATTTTGGGATACGAAATTGACAACTATCCGGCCCCTTGCTAACGACATAAGAAAGCCTAATCCAAAAATTCTTAGGCAAATTTTAACTGATTTTGGTGCAGAGCGCGATAAAGCCATTTATATAGGTGATAAATTTGACCGTGACATATACATGGCGCAGCAAGCAAATATTACCAGTGTGCATGCTGCTTATGGACAAGCAATCAATACCGAAAAATATAACCTCCTGGTAGATGTCACACATTGGACTGATGAGGATGTAAATCGGGAAAGAGCATTTAAGAGTAAATCAATAGAAGTTGATCCCCCAGACTATATTATCAATAAGTTTTCGGATCTTTTAAATATTTTCAATTATGTCGAATTTGAGTAGTCAAGAGCCTAGTGAGGCAACGTTAAAGGTTTGGGAAAAAACGATCGACGTGCAGCAACATTTCAATGATATAGAAATTCAAATCAGAAATTATGCACTTACATTATTTACTGCAATGCTTGCGGGCATTGGATATTTATACAAGGAGAATATTCATCTTGAGATTTACAATTTCGATTTTCCAGTCTCCGCTATAGGAGCTTTAATAGGGATAGTAATCATGTGTTCTTTTTATTTTATGGATAAATATTGGTATCATAAGCTTCTAATTGGTTCCGTCGTTCATGCTATCAATATAGAAAACGAATTTGCGGCCACCTTTAAACACATGGGATTGAGTAACGAGATAAAAAACTATAGTCCAGTCAAAATTATGGGTCAGACTTTTCAATCAGTCTGGAAATATTACTTCTTCTATTACCCGTTAATATTAGTTTTCATAGGTCTATATTTTATCTTATTAATATGGGGCTAAAGACTGCTTACCAAATGTTCCGGCAAACTTATGACGTTAAGTCCATCAAGTTCTTTCTTTTGCTATCTGTTATAATTTTTGGAACTTTAACAATTTATCTTTTTAAGAGAGATAACATTACCTACGAAATTGGGAGGTACGTGAAAAAGAATTTACCATCTGGCCATGACTATAAATCTACACAGTTTGTGATGATAAATAACTTGGACAGTGTACAGCTCGAATATGTTTACCGTGTGGTTAAGATTAGATTGAAGAAAAGCCCAAAAAATTTAAAGCTTGTTTATAATAAGTTCATGGATCAGGGACATCCGTACATAGTCACATTAGTTCTTTCTGCTGAAAACAAAATATTATTTATGGATAAACCAAGAGTCCAATAAGCTCATCTTAGATGAGCGCTAATTTTGAATTTTGGAATCGTATAATGAAGGTCACCTATCAACGGTAATGATCAATTCTTGATTTCGAAACCTGGATCTCAAGTTCTGGATATTTTTTTGATATCATATAGCTTATTTGAGCTATTTTTAATTCTGGCTCAGCACACTTTGGTCCCAGCATAACACCCTTAAGTTTTATGAGTTTATTAGAAAAACCTATGCAGTTAATTTCAAGGAAAGGAATGATAATCCCATGCCTATTTAGCTTAAAATATTCTTGAACGTAAGCAGGGTTATCTTCGTTTTGAAAGTTTTTTATGAGTAATCTAACTTCATTTTCATCTTTGTAATCTTCATTCTTATAAAAAAATTTCCAGTAATCTATCTGATAAAATCCAAATCCAACCCCCAAATAATCTTTACAATATTCCAACCATTCTTTAATTAATGCAAATAGCCCCAAATCATAAGTTACCTTTGAAATTTTCATTTCCTTTGTCGGAAAGTTATAATGATCAATTTCAAACTCCAACATTACGCCGGATGCATCGTCGCCATACAAACGCCACTGGTTGAGCTGATCTCTATTTTCAGATAGGCAAAAGATAAAATGATTGTTATGATAAGCTATCGTTAGTGGGTTATTTGGATTGCCAAAACCACTTCCCATGAAATTATTAACGAAGTTCACCTCGGATTTATCATTCAGTCCTACCAAAGAACTCATGTGTAGGTTTCCTGAATTGAGTATTCCAAATAATGATTCAAAAGAAGTATAGTGATAAAATTTACTTAAATATTTATCATAAAGCAGATTGTTGAACAAACAATATTCATATTCTTCCTCAAGATAGGCAGTGGTTATTTTCTTGCCTTCATGTACCATTTCTCTTAAAATTAAATTTTCTGAAATGACGTCTATTGAGTAAAAGTTTTCATCTAAATGCGCTCCTAAAGCATTTGTCATCTTTATTATGTGTGCTCTAAGTTTAATAGCAATGGTGTTCCTGAGATTATCCATTTCCAAGTTTGTTTAATGAAATAAGTAAATTTAGAAGAATTCCGGTATTTTCTGGCCGTAAATTCTCCAATAGTTGAAGCAAAAAAATAGAACATTAGATTTTTGGCAAATTTAAGGCAGTTTTCGAAACGAATTTTAGGATCATCTCTGGCACTTAAAATAATTCATCATGTGTCGATGTCAATACGCACTAATCGGATAAAAGCTTTCATCTCGATATTTTACTTATTCCTTTGATTTATTCATCTTTCGCCTTGGATTCCCCAAACGATTGCATGTTTGATCAAAGCAAAATCAAAGACGCCTATTGATCAAAAGCTAAGCGAAGTTGTAAGTTAAAGATTTTAAGTCTTGTTTTTTCTACGACGTGATTAAGCGCGTGGGATTAGGCTGTTTGAAACACAAATTTCTGATCCGCAGGGATCACCTTATCAAGGCGGCTCCGCTTTGCTCCGCTGGTTTTGAAAAAATAATCTCCACACCTCCGCTTCGCTCCGGGTAGTATTTTTTTTCCAAAAGCCTTGCCTGTGATCCCTGCTAAATCAGGCGAGGGTGATTATCAAAAAGCCAGAAATGGCTCCTGCCGAAACGTAGTAGGCAGGTTGGAAACTTAAAATTTTTATTACAATGGAAACAAAAGTAACAGAAAACGGACAAGCAAAAGTAAACGCCGTTAAAGCCGACAAAGCCCCAAAATTCGTAGCAGGTAATCCCGTAAATGCAGAATCAGCAAAGGCAGGGGATACTAAAATGCAGGAACAGCCTAAACCGGAACAAAACAAAGTGCAGACTAATACTGAACCGTCAAAAGCGGAATTAAAGGAACAACTGACTCAGATAAAGCCCGCCCTAAATTTGGAGCAAACGCTTAAACTGGTTGCAGAACTGGCTAAAAGAACAGCTTTACGGGACAGGTACAAAGGGTATATCGAAAATCTTGAAGGCTTCGAGCAGGAGCAAAAAGAGAACATCGATGAACTGGAAGATGAAACCGCATTCCAATTGTGCGAAATGGTGATTACCGACAGTAAAGGCAACAGGTTTAGCACCAAAAGCCCATCTGTGATCAAAGGAACGGTAAACTTTATCAGTGCCCGTTTTGCCGAGCGTTTAGCCGAAGTAGAAGCAGGTATTGTATTGCCCGCCTAAATCATTAAGCCTCCCGATTGGTTCGGGAGGCTATCCATCCAATTTAATCTATAAAGCCATGTTAGCAGCATTTAAAGAACAATTAGACAAAATGTTTTGGGAAGGATATGCCGAGGAATTTGAAAATGACAATCCGACCGCCTTTTACAGTCAGTGTAGAGAATTTAAAGACAATCACGGAGGGTTACCGATATGATTTACGAAACCTTATTTATTATGGTGCGGGTAGCAGTCCACGCAGACCATAAAAGCCTTTCCGCTATAGTTGGCGAGATAGAAGCGCATTCTAAATTGAGCATGACCGATACGGCCAATATCAACATTTTAGAAACCGAAATTTTATTGTCAAGAGTACATCACCCCAATATCAATAAACTAAGTCCCTATGAAACAGCACAATTTGTACCTGAACATCAGGATAACAGTAGACAGTAGCCTGCCGAGCCTGTCCGAAACGATACAGGAATTTGAGCAGGGAACCCGATACGAGTTTTCGGCAACAGAAAATGTAACGGTAACCAACACCGAAATTTTAAGAACTGAACCCTTCCACTCTAATAATTTACAACCATGAAATGGTTTAACGAGTGCAGGACGCTGGACGAGGTCAAAGTCCTGTATAAGAAGCTGGCAAAACAGTATCACCCCGATTTAGGGGGTGATACTGAAACCATGCAAGCCATTAATAAGGAATATGCATTTGCGTCCGCTAAAGCTATTAAGGGCGATAACCTGACCGAAGAAGAAACTGAAAGCGAAATACGCTTTTCAGAGGAATACAGGGAAGCCATCGAAAAAATCATCCATTTAGAGGGTATCACCATAGAATTAGTGGGCTATTGGATTTGGGTAACAGGCAATACCATCGCTGTTAAAGATGATCTGAAAAATGCAGGGTTCTTTTTTGCCTCCAAAAAACTAGCGTGGTATTTCCGCACTGGTGAATATAAGGTAAACAAGGGTGGTAAAAAAACCCTTGATGAAATTAGGGCAAAGTACGGCAGTGAGATTTTGGGAGGCAGAAAAAAATCAAGTAAACATTATTTAAGCCATCGTCCATGAAAGGAAAAGATAGTTTTACCTCGCAAGTGGCGGAAGATATGGACTACCACGAATACCTGGATTATTGGGTATGCAAATGCAAAAACTTCGAAAAAAAAGACGGATTTATGGCCAGTGATGAATATGGGAATCTTATTAGCCCCATTGGTGCCACTTATTGCAGGTGCGAGCGGTGCGGGCGAGTAATTCATGCAGTAAGCCATACGATTATAGGAATTAACCCAAACCCCGACAGGGGAAGATTTAAAAAGTAGTAACATGAAACCGATACATAAATTAAAACTGAAGGATAAAATCAAATATCTACATGCTTTATTTCCTGCTGCAATTCCCGAATACTTAACTTTCATCCGCACCTATGCCATCGAGGTGATCGATGACCGGGAGGAAATTACGCGCGTATGGGGCAATCAGGTAGTTAGCCTAGATTACTGGTTAATACTCGCGCAACTGGCGGAAACAAGAACCAAACGTTACGGAGATAGTTTATCCTTTTGCGGGAAGTTATTTTATAAAAGCCTTTTTGGCGGTAAATTAAGCCTGTTCTCAATTCATTGCCTATTGGAATATATCGAACAGGACGACTGTTCTGATAAATTTAAAACTGCTGTTAAGCTGTTTTTTGATCACAATTAGAGTTAGTACTTAAAGAACTTCGCCTTGTGCCAATTGGTATGGGGCGAAAGTTTGCCCGCGGCTCCTTACGGAGCAAAAAATCGGGTAAAGACTTTAGTTAATTAGCTTAGTGAGGTCAGGATCACCAACATCAAGTGTAATGGTATATCTAAATCTAAAGTTTGAGGGCTCGACCAATCCGTTGTTTGAAAACAAAGTAATCATGCCATTGCTTCGATGATAGGCATTAATTCCAAAAAAATAGGCAGCAAGATCTTCTATCAAATTCAACGAACTATAATAATAAAGATCTATTAATTTGAAAATATTCTGGCCATTTATATGCGGGTCGATAATGTGCAAAGTTCCATTTTCAAAATTCGTCTCGAAGTCAGGCAACCTAAACGAGTTGTGTTCAAATTTATCTCTAATCAAAAAGAAATCCTTTTTAAACGCATCCTGTGCATCTTCAATGAGATTAAAAAAAACTTCATAAACTTTGTATGGTAAGGACGAAATCATTTCATCCTTAGCTGTTTTGTAATTTTTTTCACTGACGACTAATAGCCGTTCTAATTGCAAAACCCCATCATTTAGTAATCGGCTTTTGGCAAAATTGGTTAGAAATGGCTTTCCGTCTTTAAAAAAGTCCTGTATCGCCTTTTTTATCTTTACTTCAGGTGACTTATCAGCTGTGAATTCACCACTGTCAAACCGAGAATAATATTTCCCTGATATAATTCCTTCGATGTATTCTTTGCGCAACTGGATGACATTTTGATATCCGTCATAGAAATTGGTAAAGTCATCTAGGTTATTTTCGTAATATTCATCATACAGATTTTCTCTGGTAATGTCTCCCATAAACGCCATGTCTGACATTTTTTTAAAATTCAGGAAGAACCTCGATATTATACCTTGTGAAGTTCCATGTGGTGAAGTGTAAACGATTTTCCCTAATAGTCCCATTAAGATAAAGTTACTGAATGTCGGCTACTATTTTCTCGGATTATCTGAAAACTTCAAAAACTATACAGTGTGTACCTTTTGGTGAAAATATCCACACCAAAAGATACACATAAGGCAATAACAATTATTGACGGGTTTTCTTCTTATTCAAATAACCACAGCCATACATCTCGTAAATCTCCGGCAATGATAGTTTTTTACTTTCCTTACTTGTAAACCTTCGTTGGTACTTTTTCTTAAAGTCCCTACTAAGGGGTTCTGCAACAAGACCACCTGTAAGATTGGCTAAACGCTCCATATCCTTCAAGAAACTGTGTGATAGCAGTTTTTCGCTGAGTACGTTTTGTAAAAACAGCTTCTAATTAATTTTAGAGGCTGTTTTTGTTTAAAATCGTTTAGTTATTTTTATCAGTTGAAAACTTATGAAGAATGATGAAATAGCAAGACTTTTACAGAGTAGCGGATCTATGTTTGCAGATGAGATTCCGGTTCTGGGAACTTCAACAGCAGATGTGAATCTAAATCTATATGATAATTTTCTGAAACGTAAGTTTAAGAACTCACTTGAGGATTTAGGTATAGATCTCTCGAAATCCTTAGAGAATCTGGGCTTATTAAAATCCGGTCAGCTTACGCTTGCAGGACTACTTTTATTTTCAGAAAAACGCAGTATAATTAAACCTCAGTTCTCGATTCAATGTGTAGCTGTAAATGACGTGAATTTAAGTGGTAATCATTTTATTGATAATGAACCTGCTTTTGATGGCACACTAAATGAGGTTTATTTGAAGGCATTTGGATTTATTGACAGGAATATAAAAAAAATTCAAAGCGGTAATTCTTTTAATAGTCCTGCAGTTTGGGAAATACCTCAGGAGGTTTTTGAAGAGGTCTTGGTGAATGCCTTAATTCACAGGGATTATTTTATTCAATCCACTATCAAGGTTTTTATCTTCTCTGACAGAATTGAAATAGTAAGTCCGGGAAAACTGCCTAATTCATTAACTATAGAAAACATAGCAAATGGGATTTCAATAGCACGGAATCCTGTGTTACAATCTCTTGCTCAGTATATTTTACCTTATAAAGGATTAGGAACGGGAGTGGGGCGTGCAATTTCTGCTTATCCTAAAATTCAGTTTGTGAATGATGTAAGTACAGAACAATTTAAAGTGATTATCCCTAAACCACAGCACTGATAATTGTTTAAATTTGCAATCTTAATGAGATGTCCTAAGATTCAGGCGGGTTCGACTCTGGCAGGAGCGATTTCGCTACCGTAAGATATACTTTTCAGGCAGTTTAACGATCCGGCTACCATCAGCCAGGATGAGATATTGAGCTTATTGGATGGGTTTAAATTAATCGCGGCGTCAGTGTTTTTTATAAAATGATGGTATATTTGGTAACCAACTCCCGTTTTATGAAGACAGCAAAGTTTACCACCACCATTTTTCAAATTGGAAACAACACAGGTATCGAAGTGCCAGAACTTATTTTCGGGGCTGTTCTTCAGTCTTGAATCGTTAATTGTTTACCCGGCGTTTTGTATCAAGTCCATTTCTCAAAAAACTGCCAGAAAGCATCTTTGTACTGGTTGCCAACGCTGATCAGTTTCTTATCAATATGAACCGAATTTTTGGTCATGGAAGTGACCTTACCCAGCGAGATGATAAATGAACGGTGTACACGCATGAAACGATTGGGGGGTAATTTTTCTTCCAGTGCCTTGAGGCTGCCGAGCGACAGAATGGCTTTTTCGGCGCTTTTCAACTGCACTTTTACATAATCCTTCAGGCCTTCAATATACAGGATGTCATCCAAGGCGATGCGTACGAGCTGATATTCGACTTTCAGAAAAAGATAGTCATTGTCGGCCTGTCCGTTATCACTTGTTGCCAAGAAGTTTGAAGCAGGTTTATTGAGCAGTTCAACATAATGCAAGGCCTTATTGGCTGCGTGAAGGAACTCTCCATAATTAAAGGGTTTTAACAGATAATCGAGCGCATCAACCCTGTAGCCTTCCAGCGCAAACTGGTTGTAGGCAGTAGTAAAGATAATACGCGGTCTACCGGCCCCCTTCTCGAGTACCCTGGCCAATTCAATACCATTCAAGTCGGGCATTTGAATGTCCAGGAATATGAGGTCGATCTTCTGCGTATGAATCGCTTTGAGTGCTTGTAAAGCATCTGCGTATTTTCCGGACAAGGTCAAAAACGGGGTTTGCTCAATATACTTGCTTACCAGGTCCAGAGCCAGTGGTTCATCATCAATGGCAAGGCAATTCAATATCATGACAGGTCAAGGATTAAGTGAACTGTATATTTATTGTCGGCAGTAAGCCCGCAAGTCTCCAGTGTATGTTTACCAGGATAAAGCAGGTCAAGCCTCCGGCGGGTATTTATCAAACCAATACCGCTATTGGAATCCAAACTAAGGCTATTATCCTTTAAAACCGAATTACTGATGTTAATATCAAGTTCGGTGCTGCGCTGCAAGATTACGATATCAATATGGCTTTTTTGAGTAGTGCTCACACCGTGTTTAAACGCGTTTTCCAGAAAAGGCAACAGCATCATTGGCGCTATTGGCATGTCCTGCAACTGAACCGGAATATCGACATTTACTTTCACCGACTCGGTTAGACGCAGCTGCATCAGGTTGATGTAATCTTTCACAAAGGCAATCTCCTGGCTCAGCATGGCTTGTCCCTGATGGGTATCGTACAGCAAATACCGCATCATCCGCGAAAGCTTGTGGATGGCCTGTCCGGCCATATCTGCGTCTACCTGGGTAAGCGCGTAGATGTTGTTCATGGTATTAAAAAAGAAGTGCGGATTGATCTGGGCTTTAAGAAAAGACAGTTCTGAACTGATCATCTCTTTTTCCAGTTCCTCACGTTTGCGTTTGTCTTTCTGCCATTTCCTTACCGCGGCCAGGCTAGTGCTGATGCCCAGCACCAGGATCGCCATGACTAAGGTAAATACCTGCAGTATATTTTCTCCGCGGTGTGCCAATATCTGCTTCATCACACGTTTGAGGAAGGCCTCATCAAAAAACCGGTGAAGATTGATCAAATGATCGCTCCAGCCGTCTAAAATTACGATTGCGACAATTACACCAATGAGCATTGCGATGTAGTAACCGGGGTGGTTTTTTAATAAAAACCGCGGCACCAGAATAAAAGCGTTTACATAAAAGGCGATCACGAGCAGGCTAAATGTGATCACCTGCCTTGTCCAGAACAAATAGTGGATATCAACTCCTGAAAAGATCGGCAGGTAAAAAAATACCCCAATTCCAAATACGCTCCAGACCAGAATATGTAACACTATGGTAATCAGTTTGCTTTTTGACAGGGATGACATCATTTCTTAATAAACGCTGCAATATCACTTATTAGATGGTTACCTGCAAATTCAACCGACAGCGGGCTGCATTTTACCGATGAACAAGCACTTATGCTCTTTATCGGTTACAAGCCCTGCTCTGTCTATGTTCTTCCGCTCATGGTCTATTTCATTTTGTATGAGCAGCTAATCGGGTTGCTTTGTGTTGATTATTCAAAACTATGAGACTTAAATGTTTGCTTTTAGCTGTTGCACTGATTTTCACAACTCAGGTCTATGCACAGACCGGCCGTCAGGTAAGTGGCGTGGTGAAGGATTCCACAGGTGCAGGGCTGCCCATGGCAACGGTCAAACTGCTCGGTGTTAAAGACAGTGCAATTGTTGTCGCCAATGCTGAGGGCAGGTTTATTTTCTCTTCGGTAATGGTCAACGAGTTTAGCCTTGTGGTTTCTTCTTTGGGCTATCAGGCGGTAAAACGGCACTATACCCTCATCCCGGGTAGCACAACAGCCGAATTAGATCCGGTCATTTTAAAAAATGACACCATTTCGCTGAAAGGTGTGACGGTCACCCGTGCTGCTATCAAGATAATGGAGGACACGGTTGAGTACAATGCGGCAGCCTACATGGTGCGCCCGGGTGCTGTAATAGAAGACGCGCTTAAAAAAATGCCCGGCATGGAGGTGGCAAGGGATGGCAGCATCTCTGCACAGGGTAAGCAGATCAGTAAAGTTCAGCTCAATGGCAAGGATTATATGGCCGGAGATGTCAAAAGCCTTACCCGCAACCTTCCGGCGGATCTGGTACAGAATGTGCAGGTTATAGACGATCACGGGGAACAGGCTAAACTTACTGGTGTCAAGACCGGCGAGTCAGAGAAGGTGCTGAACATCAACATCAGAAAGGACAAGAATCTTGGTTATTCTGTCCAGGGGACAGCTGGCGGCGGCGGAGATGCGATTCCCGGGGCAGAGGCTGGGCGTTATGCATCGTCGGTCAATTTATTCAATTTCCGAGACAAGCGACAAATCACCGTATCGGGCGAACTGAACAATACCAACAACAGCCTGTTCGACTTTAACGGCAGTAGAAAAAGTCCAGACTTGTTTGGTGACAAGCAAAATGGTATCACTACTGCCCGTGCAGCGGGCCTTAATTATCGTGATGACTGGAGTAAAAAACTGACTGCTTATGGAAGTTATAGTATTGCTGTCAATTCTGTATACACGAATTCCACAATGATCCGGGATAACTTCTCGGGCCTGTTGTCCTCGACCCAGAACAGCAGCAGTACCAAGAACGAGCGGAACCTTAATCACCGGTTCACCTTTAATATCGAGTATAAGGCGGACACGATGAATTATTTTAAGTTCATGCCTGCTTTTTCTTACGGCGGCGTCCGTAGCGCGGAAGCATTTGCAGGCAGGCTGCAAGCTGCAGACCCGGATCACACAGTCATAGCGGATTATAACGGCAATCTGCATACAAAATCTTCCGCTCCTAACTTTGGCCTGAATGCATTGTACAATCACCGGTTTCCTAAACGCGGACGCAATTTTAACCTACTTCTAACCGGCGGCAGGACAACAGATAAGCAGTATGAGAACCCTGTGTACAATTACCTGGCGGGCAGGGCAGGCGCACCTGTCATCCAACTGATCAATTCACGCAGCCGCACAGACAGCGCTGGCGCTTCGTTTTCTTATCTCGAACCTTTAGGCAAAAAATCATATCTCGAATTCAATTACAATTACCACAATGCACGAACTACTGCTGACCGGCTTACAGATACCGTTACGGAAGCTGGTTCAGTTAACCGCGACCTGGATTTGAGTAACGACTATGTTTTCAGATTCATGACTAACCGTTTTGGGGCAAATTACCGGGTGGCCGCAAAGAACTATAACGTTACATTAGGTTTGGCCGCTCAGCCAGCATTTTTGGAAGGCTCATCGTCGGTCATTTCCCCGGTCCGCCATACCACATTCAATTTTTCACCAGCGCTCCGGTATGTTTATAATTTCACTGACCTGCAGGCGCTGGCCTTTAATTTCCAGGGTACGGGCAATGCTCCAGCCTATCAGCAATTGCAGCCGGTAGTTGATTTTTCCAATGCCAGCTATCCTGTTCAGGGCAATCCGGACCTCCTGCCCGAATTCAATAATACTTTCCAGGTCCGGTATAATAAATTTGGTGACGGGACAGGGAGAACCTTTTTCAGTACGCTGAGTTTCACCCACACCGATCGCAAAATTGTGATCAATACGGTAAACTACCCGGCCAATTACACAGCTGATCCGAGGCTGGCTGGCGCGATATTAACAAATTATCAAAATGCATCCGGGTTTTACAATGCTTCGGCTTATTACGTACTGGTCGGCTCTTGGGCCAAGCGCAAATACACCTGGTTCTTTAACGGGAGACTTTCCTACAATAACAACATCTCTTATCTGACGGATGTACTGGATCCCCTCGGCATAGATCAGGTCATCCAAAAAAATACTGCAAAAAATCTTGTACTTAACCAGGGTGCACGTTTCAGGGTAGATGTTGCCGATGTGGTGGATGCGGAAGTCAACGCCAATTATCTGATCAGCCATTCCGACAACTCTTTAAGGCATGCCAACCTGAACAATAGCTTTCAGACCATCACCCTAGGCACCAATGGCAAATTTTATCTTTTCAAAGACTGGACGCTGGGTTATACCTATAGTAAGGCGATTAACGAAGGTTATCAGGGTGCCACAAACCCAAATCTTCTCGATACCTACATAGAGCGTCGTTTTCTGAAACAGAACATGGCTACTCTTCGCGTTGCGGCCTATGATCTATTCAATGAAAATACTGGCTTTACGTCAACCCAAAGTGCTTATGCCATTATGCAAAATAATGTCAACCGCCTGGGGCGTTATTACCTGCTGACTTTTATGCTAAGGCTGCAGAAGTTTGCCGGAAAGGCGCCAAGGGGAGCACCAGGCACCGGAGATAATGGAGGTTAAGGGTGTGGTGAATGGGATATTTAAATTAAATTACAATAAATCAAAGCTATGATAAAACGTATAATTTCAGGATTCATTCTCATTGCGTATTGCGCATTCCTGGTCAAGATCATGATTTTTAAAGATGTACCGTTGATCAGGATTGGTTCACTGATGGTAAATTTTGGAGGGGCGCAAACAGGTCCACCCAATCTGTTACCCTTCAGGACGATTTTAGCTTACCTGCTCGGTGAGAAGGGGCTGATGATCGGAGGAATTAATCTTGTTGGCAACATTGTATTACTACTACCTGTCGGATTACTCTGTGCTATATTGTACTGCGATACCACATGGAAAAAAATGCTCATTCTAGCAGCTGCAGCCGGGTTCGCGATCGAGGGGATGCAAGTGGTGCTTCAAGTGGGCATTTTTGATATTGACGACGTCATTCTAAACGGGCTTGGAGTGATGGTCGGATACTGGGTGTTTAGGGAGCTATCCAGCAAATTGCGTTCAATGAGCCCTAAAAACATCAGGCTTACGCTCGGCCTGTCCCTTGTAGCTGTTTTTTTGATCTTGATTTCTGTCGCCGCTATTTATAGCAAGGGTCATTTGCCGCTCAGTTTTGAACCCGGTGTCCGGCATGTCCAATCTGATCAGTTGGGTGAGGAAAAAGCTGGAATCAACGAGGGCAAAGACCCCTGTGGCGGAACGGGCGGGCTCGGGAAGATTGTACACTTAGGAGAGCATGCCATTACCATAGAAAAGGGTGACGGCCTTAAGGAAGTGATTAAGTTAATGGCCAATACGAAGATCAGAAATTCAGCTGGTACACTATCAGAAGCAGATTTGAAAATAGGCAACAGGGCTACGATAGTTACATTCGAATCTGATCGGGACGGAAACAAAATTGCAGCGGCTGTTTTGGTTTGCGGTACAAAAAATTAAAGAATGGGCAAGATTATCCAAAGTACGCTGAGCGTAAAATATCATATCTCAACTGTAGCTATTTGGGAAAGGAAATAATTTGCGGCAATGGTGAAGAAGATGACATTTAGTTCAGCATTAAATCATCACATGCGACAACTTTATTGGAATAGTGTCGTACCTTGAATAAATGAACATGGTACCGACTTTTTACGTTCCTCATCCTGCGCTAAGAAACCATATCAGTCATATTATGGTTGTCGAAGCTAAGTTTGATAATGCCATACTCAAGTTCAGTCCCTTTCCGCCAACCCCTCAACACGCAATTCATTTCTATCCAAGGGATGCGGTTATCGTTCGTAATGATAAAAATGGTATTCAGAAACATCCGGCAAGTATCATTGTAGGGCCCCAGGTTAGTCAGGTCGATATTGCGATGGGTATGCATCACATTATTGTTTCTGTAGCATTCATGCCTGGAGGTATGCACAGGTTGCTCAAAATGCCAATGCAGGAGCTGTATGATGAACCCTTCGATGCCACACTTCTGCTGGGTCGCGAACTTGCTGAGGTCAACGAACAACTACAGGAAGCACAAACAGCGTTTGACATGAAAAATGTGGTGGAACGCTTTTTTATGTACAAACTCGATCACTCTTCGTTGTTGCCATGGGAACATGCTTTAAAAGCACAACTACAAGGAAGTATACCCATAGAAAGTGCTGCTTCCTTAGCATGCCTTAGTTTGCGGCAATATGAACGGCGAACCAAGGAAGTCATGGGCTATTCACCAAAAGTTTTTTCGAGGCTTATTCGTTTTTCCAAAGCCTACAGGTTAAAAGAGCGCCAACCTCATTTAAGCTGGACTCACATTGCCCATACTTGCGGATATTTCGATCAGATGCATTTGATCAGGGATTTTAAGGAATTTACTGGAGGACTTCCCAGTACGCTTTCAAAACAGATCAATAATGCCCCTGCGCTATTACAGGAACATATGCGCATATAAGTTGTCGTTTTCTTACTATTTATGCCCTTGGTATTGGATTAGTTTTACAGAAAACAATTCATTATGAAATATACATTCGCATTATTAGGCTTTATTTTATTAGGGTTCTCCAGCCAGGCGCAAACAAAATATGCTGATGTTACAGCAATTGAAAAACAAGTCGACGCGATGGTCAATAGTTGGAACAAACACGACTACAGCGACATGAAAACTTATGCAACTGAGGACTGTAGCTGGGTTAATATTGTAGGGATGGTATGGAAAAACCGCAAGGAAGTAGAATATGCCCATCAATTTTATCATACCAATATGTTTAAGCATACGACCATGACAATTAAGGGAGTTTCTGTGCGTATCCTCAATGCATCCACTGCCTTGGTACACTTTAAAAGTTACGTGAGCGAATTTACTACTCCCTCTGGACAAAAAATGCCGGGGAGTGACGATATGGCGTTGCTGGTATTTGTAAAAGAGAAAGGAAAGTGGTTATTAACCGCCGGTGAAAATGTAGTTGTTGACCCGCTTGCGCAAAAACACGACCCTGTGTTACATATGAACAAATAATCATGGTGGGTGTCTCTAGGTTAGGTCAAGACAAATTTGTAGTTAAACTTAACCTTGGCTTAATCCTACAAGGCACTTAAAGAAGGTAATTTTGTCGGTGCATATCACTGAAGCCCCATTATTAAAATCTTACCGTGTAAGATTGTTGTTAAGCTTTTTCTGCTTTATCATTGTTATTTTAATTTGGGCGTCAAGCTACCTGGCAGTTAACCGACAGCAACAGCAGATCAACGCTTTCTCTTCCAATCTGACAACAGTGCAGCTGAGTCACTTGGAAAGTACCCGGCATTTACAACAATTTATGCTCAGGGGCTATCACGACCCTGAATTTTACCACACTGGCCAACAACCAGATATCGACAAGTTTTTAACTTCCCAGCAACACATTAGCACCCAGTTAGGACGATTGAGGCAACAGGCCATCAAAAAAAGGCTTAATTTAGCTGCTGCACTGGACAGTCTCCGGCTAATCAGTGGACAAACCATTATTTTGGGTAAACAGCTCAAACTGCTCTATTACAAAAGGGGGTTTGAAGATGAAGGTCTGGAGGGAAAAATGCGGACTTATGCACATTTTCTGGAAGACTCCAGCAAAATGGCTAAAATCGAACTGCTTCAACTGCGCAGGCATGAGAAGGACTACATGTTGCGCGGTGACCTCAGATTCGCCCAGCTTTTCACGCAGCAAATGAATCTGGCATCGAGCAGCTTAGCGCCTGATGATCCGGCATTAACTGTACTCCAAAATTACCGTAAATGCTTTACCGACCTGGTGGGCTATACAGAGCGACTGGGTATTCAAAAGCAAAAAGGCGTTGCGCCTGAAACAATTGCCAAGACCAGCCAATTCGATCGGCTTTACTCTAAACTTAAACAAGAAGCTGATCAAAAAGCACAGTTGTTGCATGACCGGTTTAATCTGCTTATGCTGATCATTACTGCGGTGTTGATCGGGGTAATTATTTTGTTAAGCTGGCTACTTTCCAAATACCTCACAAAGGATATCAAAATGCTCAATGCAAGAATGTCTGCATTCATACAGTCCGATTTTCAGCAAGCTATCGACCCGCCTTTAGAAAAGAAATTTATTCCGGGAAGTATTGAAATCCAGCAGCTGTACACAGATTTTGACCTGTTAAAACTAAAATTGAAGGAGTACCTGCTGAAACTGGGACAGCGAAGCCGGCATCTTGAAGAACTCAATGAGGCATTGCAAATGCAATCTGAGGAACTCAGGGCGCAGTCCGAAGAACTGGCCGTACAGCAGCAGCAGGAACAATTGGCCCGGTTAGATGCCGAGCGGGCCAATCAGGCCAAAAGTATCTTTCTTGCAACCATGAGCCATGAGATCAGGACCCCGATGAACGGCGTGTTGGGGATGACAGCCTTGCTGCACGATACCGTGCTTAACAATGAGCAGATGGATTATGTGGAGACCATTCGCGGTAGCGGTGAAATGCTCATGAACGTCATCAATGATGTGTTGGACTTTTCCAAAATCGAATCCGGTAAACTGGAATTGGATCCGCATGATTTTAACCTGAGGAGCTGTATTGAAGAAGTTATGGACCTTTTTGCCGGTAAAGCCGCGCTCCATAAAATCAACCTCGTTTACCAGATTTCCACTGAAGTTCCATTGCAGTTGATCGCAGACAGTTTGAGACTGAAGCAGGTCTTGACAAACCTGGTCGGAAACGCCCTGAAATTTACAATTAGCGGTGAGGTCTTTCTAGGGGTCACTTTAAGTAGCTCTTCATCAGCCAGTCAGCCGATGACACTGGTATTTGAAGTTCGCGATACCGGCATTGGTATACCTTCAGATAAACTTAACAGCCTGTTTCAGGCCTTTTCACAGGTTGACTCCTCAACCACCAGGAAATACGGCGGCAGTGGCCTCGGTCTTGCCATTAGCGCAAGGCTGGTGGGACTCATGGGCGGCACAATTTCTGCTTCGAGCATTCTTAATCAGGGTACCAGTTTCACTTTTGATATTCAGGCGCAACTCAGCAGGCAACAGATCAGCCACCAGGCACGCTGCATGATGACCGGTCACGAACAAAAGCATGTATTGGTGATAGATGACAACAAGACCAACAGAACCATTCTGGAGATCCAGTTGAAGCAATGGCAGCTTGTTCCGGTGATTGCTACCTCTTCGCAGCATGCACTTGACCTGCTTAACCAGCGGGGGTTTGATATTGTAGTTACCGATATGCAGCTGCCGGAAATGGACGGAGTGGAAATATCAACCCTAATAAAACAAAGGAATGCTTATTTACCCATCGTATTGCTGAGTTCTATTGGGGATGAGGCCAAGAGCAAATACCCTCAGCTGTTCGCCGCGGTACTTACCAAGCCTGTCAAGCAACAGCAGTTGTGCCGTACATTGCAAATGGTATTGCAGCAAGCCTCAGAAGTAATGCATCCTGAGCCGGAAAAAACTGCATTGCTCCAAAATGGGTTTGCCGCAATGCATCCGTTGAATATTCTGGTAGCGGAAGACAATCAGATCAATCAAAAACTGATCATGCGCATTTTAGGAAAGCTCGGTTATACACCAATGCTGGCCCAAAATGGCCTTGAGGCATTATCTTTACTGGAGCTGCATCCTTTTGACCTGATCCTTATGGATATACAAATGCCGGAAATGGATGGCCTTGAAGCCACCAGATCCATCAGGTCTGCTCATATACACCAGCCGGTCATCGTTGCGATGACTGCAAATGCAATGACTGAAGACCGCGAGATGTGTCTGCGTGCAGGTATGGATGATTATCTTCCTAAGCCCTTGCAGATCGAAAGTTTACTTAAAATGCTCGCTGGCATTAACACGGAATAAAATAACTGGTGCGGATAAAAAGATGATGCCCTCGGTTCAAGATTTTATTTACAAAGTTTACATTTTTATTTACAATCCAAATTCGCGCGTCGAAGATTATCAAAGTAGATTCGTCGAATGAACTCTAATAGGATCAGTAAATAAAAGGTTATGAAATACATACACGTATATGCTTTGTTCCTGGTGTCTGTTTTTTTCACTTGCTGTGGACAAAACCAAACAAACGAACCAAAAGATCACATCAAGTCCGAAATTAAAGACATTGGGCCTAACCTAATGGTTCGTAATATAAAACAAGGCAAGAATGGCACCATTTTGCTTGCTGGTCCGAACAACGCATCATTGGGTGATGTGTTCCGATACGATGGAAAATCTTTTACTAATCTCAGCAATAAAATGGGTTCGCATCGATTTTGGGATGTTCTGGAAGATCAACGCGGAAATATTTGGTTCGCTACTACTGATTCAGGCGTTTATTACTACAACACTTCGGCTCAGCCCATTGCGGGTAGTGAATCCATTCGACATTTCACTACCAGGGATGGACTTGCAGATAACAGGGTGATGTCTGTTTATGAAGATAAAACAGGTATTATCTGGTTTGGCACTGGAAATGGCCTAAGCAGTTATGACGGGAAGTCTTTTCGAAATTTTAAAAATCCGGACCCCTCGCATTATTATAGCGGAGGAAACTGGAATAATGATATTACTACTATCCTTGAAGATAAAACCGGAAAATTGTGGGTTGGCACAAGGGGGGGCGCCTTCGTTTATGACGGAAAAACTTTTACCACGTTAACCCACAAAGGCCAACCTTTTCTCGACGTATGGGGGATAATGGAAGATAGAAAAGGCAATATTTGGCTCAGCGGTTTCAACGGCTTTAAAGAAAGCCAGACCGGGGGGCTCTGGCGCTATGACGGAAGTGCCTTTACCAAGGCATCGGAGAGAGGTGCTTATGCTATAATTGAAGATAAAAAAGGAAACATTTGGACTACTGGTCCGGTAAATCCCGCTAATTCGACAGTTCAGGCAGTTTCACGCTATGACGCTCAATCCTTGTCTAGTAATAAGCCCGCTTTTACCGAGTTGATGTCAGGACAGGCTTTTTTCGGGCTACTGGAAGCTAACGATGGCAATATTTGGTTTGGCGATGCGACCGGGGTATATCGTTATGATGGAAAGACAATCACGGATTTTTACAATAAAGAAGGGCAGAAAAAATATATCATAGATACGAAGCAAAGTGTTGTAATCTGGAAAGGTTCTTCGCTGTTTGGTGGATGGGAAGGTTCTAAGTTTCTTGGTGATGGTTCCCATACGGGGGACGTGGATATAAAAAAAGGAGAATTGTTGATCGACAACCGTCATCTGGTGGGCGGTGCAATTGAAGTCGACATGAATACAATTGAAAATTTTGTTGATCAACGGTCACTTAACCAACTACCTCCATTTTTTAATGTCAAAAAATTCCCCGTTGCCGTATTCGCAATTACGAAGGTTGGAACAGGGAATGATGGAAATACAAAAGTTCCAAATGATGGAAGTATAAGAGTCAATGATGGAAATATAAAAGTTACCGGGAACCTGACTATTGAAGGCATCACAAAAGAGGTTACTTTTCCAGCCAAAATGCAATTTAAGGAAGGAATGGACGGAACTGTGGTGATTAATGGCGCGCTAATCATTGATCGGACAGATTGGGGCATCAATTATGCATCAGAAAAACATTTTGATCAATCTGGTGAGGGAACTATTTCGGACGACGTTAAACTCTTTATGAAAATCGTAGCAAAGAAATAAAGGGTAAACAGGGAGCAAAGAACAAGAAAGAATATCTCAACAGAATGCGATGCAAAGCACTGGTTAGGGAATTCCTAAGTCTTTAAAGGATTAATTCGTATTATTGTTAATATTTGAGTATTCCATAGTTTCTTTGAGGCCTTATTTAAAATTTTCAGATAAAGAATTAGCAGAACTGCTTAAGAGTGGTGACCAACGTGCATACACTGAAATTTTTGAGCGTTACACCGAAATTTTACTCAGGCATGCGTATCGTTTGCTCTCTAATGAAGACCAAGCTGCTGATATCGTACAGGATGTATTCATGAATCTTTGGCAAAAGCATGATGCTCTCGACTTCAAGACCAACCTTTCCGGATTCTTATACACTAGTGTGCGGAACAAGATTTTCGACTTTCTTTCACATCAAAAGGTAGTTATACGGTATGCGGAACAGGCCGGATACTTCCTGGCTGAGGGTTATCCCATTACAGATGATCTCGTTAGAGAAAACGAATTAGCTAGGGTAATAGAGCGGGAAATTAGTGCTTTGCCAGAAAAAATGCGTGTAATCTTTCTTTTAAACAAACAGGAAGGCTTAACTTATAAAGAAATTGCAGTTAAATTGAATATTTCGGATCAAACTGCCAAGCAGCAAGTCTATAAAGCACTAAAAATCCTTAAACCGAAATTGGATTCTTTCTTATCTGCCTTCCCTTTTCTTTAGTTAGTAAAAATATTTTGATTTGGCGTATGACGATCGGTCTATATCGCCGTCTTGTTAGATATAAATAGTCATTTAGCATTTATTTTTATGACGGAAACAGAATTTGCTCAATTGTTGCAAAAATACGCCAACGGTTTTCTATCTGATATGGAGCGGGTCGAGCTCGAAAGCTGGTACATTCATCAGGCAGAAGCCGGGGGACAAGAAATGACCAGAGCGCAAGTTGTGCATGGCATAGCTGGACTCAGAAAAAGATTACCGCTGGTATATGCAGGCACTCCTAAAAAGTTGTGGCCGAAAATTGCTGCGGCAGCGTCTATCTTGCTAGTGTTTGCTGCCGGACTATATCTATACACAAGTAAGCAGGCAGTTCCGCACCTGTCAAATCAAACCCCATATACCCAGGATATTGCCCCCGGTAGAAACGCTGCTACTTTAACCTTAGCCAGTGGACGTAAAATAGAGCTCTCCAGTATCCCTGTAGGGAATATTGTTAAAACAGATGGGGTATCTATTACGAAAAACGAACAAGGAAGACTTGTTTATCAGATCGCTGCGGATGCCGGTTCTGGCACAAAGTACAACACTATAAGCACCAGTAATGGCGAGCAGGTTCAGATTGTTCTTGCAGACGGCAGCGCGGTATGGCTTAATGCGGCATCTTCACTCCAGTTTCCAACGTTATTTAGCAATACCAAAAGCAGGGAAGTAAAACTCAGTGGTGAAGGATATTTTGAAGTAGCCAAAAACAAGCACCTTCCATTTATTGTACATACGGCTAACCATGATGTTAAGGTCCTTGGTACTCATTTTAACATAAGTAGCTATACCGATGAAGCTTTTGCCAAAACCACACTTTCGGAAGGCAGTGTACAGATTAATAATGGTATACTGCTGAAGCCGGGCGAACAAGCAAATGTTTCCAGCGCCGGTATTAAGGTGATTCAGGTAGATACAGAATTGGCCCTGGGATGGAAGAACAACAAGTTTATGTTTGAAGATCAGGGTATTGAAGAAATCATGAAAATGGTTGCCCGCTGGTACAATGTAGAAGTAGTGTACGAAGGGAAAAAACCTACGGGCCTGTTTACCGGCGCTGTCCCACGGTTTGAAAATTTATCAAAGTTGCTCGACATTCTGCAGCTCACAAATAACGTCCATTTTAAAGTTTCAGGAAGGAGGATTACCGTTATGCAGTAAATATACCAAACGGTAATGCCATTAAAAAACCAGATCCCGATTGCAGTCGGAACCTGGGAAAATGGCATTAGTCAATCTAGTTTCTTAAGACACCATCAACTCAAAACCAACTCAAATGTATAAAAAAATACTGCTTATTATGCGTCTAACCACCGTAGTATTAATAGCTACCTTAATGCAAGTCAGCGCTTCCGGATTTGCACAAAAAATAACACTTTCAACAAAAAATGCAGCCGTTAAATCTGTTCTAAAAGAGCTTAGATTGCAGAGCGGCTATGACTTCGTCTTTACAGATCAAGTGCTCAGATCCGCGCTTCCGGTTACCATAAACGTGTCTGGCAAAGAGATTACTGAGGTGCTACGCACCTTGTTTGATCAGCAACCCTTAAATTATACCATCCGCGACAAAACTGTAGTCATCAGTGTTAAACCTGCAAGGGACATTACTGTAAGCGGACAGGTGCTGGATGATCAGGGTAAGCCACTGGAAGGTATCACAGTTGCGGTAAAATCAAGTGGCGCCAAAACAGTCACCGATGTTGATGGAAGGTTTACAATTACGGCCCGGCAAAGTACCGATATCCTGATCTTTAGCAGTGTTGCCATGGAAACCCGCGAACTTTCATTAGGAAACCGCGCTAGCTTAACCGTTAACCTAACGCCAAAAAATACGGCACTTAAAGAGGTTTCCATCAACACAGGTTATCAGACCATCAAAAAGGAAACCAGTACCGGTGCAATGGTTACAGTAGGCAGTGCAGAACTGGAAAAGAGGTATACTCCAAATATTATGGATAACCTGGAGGGTAGGGTGCCAGGTTTGGTAAATTACAGAGGTGCGACTACCATTAGAGGTGTAGGTACTATTAATGCCAGCAGGCAGGCACTTGTGGTGGTAGACGGACTCCCGATAGAAGGCACAATTGCCAATATCAATCCTTACGATGTAGAAAGTGTAGCCGTCCTTAAAGATGCTGCCGCGTCTGCCATATATGGCGTTAGGGCCGCAAACGGAATCATCGTCGTTACTACTAAAAAAGCAAAGGATAAACGCACATCGGTAGAGTTTTCCAGTGATGTAACCATATCGGATAAGCCAAATCTCAATTACAATCTGTTAACACCATCGCAGCAGGTTGATCTGGAAAGCAGCTATTACAATTTCTTCTACCTTACCGGGACGCCTGCCGTTATGGCTACCAATTTAACAGCCACTACAAATAACATCAGTAACGGCTTTCCGATCTCGCCGGTGCAGTATGCCTGGTACCAGCGCGCCAGAAATCAGTTTACACAAAGCCAATTGGATGGCCAGCTTGATGGTTTTAAACAAAACGATTTCAGAGCGCAATACTCAGATCATGCGTTAAGAAATAACCTCTTACAGCAATATAACTTTGCAGTACGTACGGATGGAGACAAGTTCCAGTCCAGCCTGGTGCTCAACTTCAAAACAGAAAATTCAGGAATCATCAATGCCTATAACCAGCAATTTAACCTTTTTTATAAAGGCACTTACCAGATCAGTAAATGGCTCGATGTCAATTTCGGTGTTAACAGCGTTTTAGGAAAGTCGAGGTCTAGCAGCAGTAATTTTGCAGGCAGCGGTACAAATGTTTATCCGTATCAGCAGCTTTTGGACAATGACGGAAATCGTGTGCAGTATGCTGTAAGCGACTACAACATGTACAATGTAAATCCGGCCACCCAACCGCGCTACAGCATGTTGGTCAATCACCTGGATGAACTTGCATTAGATTCCCGTTATGCCAAACAGCAAAACACCCGATACTTTGTAAATGCCAGGGCTAAAATATTACCGGGTCTAACGTTTAGTCCGCAACTGCAATACGAAAACGGGGTTAATAATGTGAGTGCCTACTCAGAGCAGGAAAGCCATGTCATGAAATACCTTAAGAATGTGTTTAACAGTACACCATCCGCTACTGTAGCTGGTACTTTTAACGCTTTGCTTCCAGAAAATGGCGGTAAATTAGCTACTGTTAACAGCAGCACAGATGCCTGGACGGCACGTGCACAACTAGACTACAGGAAGTCCATAAACAAGCACTCTTTTTCAATAATTGGAGGAACTGAATTCAGACAAACTCTATCCAAAGGTACTATGGGTCTTTTGTTGGGTTATGATGATCAGCTGCAATCGCAAGCCACTACGAATGTTAGCTATCCCGCATTTATAAATTACAGGAGCCCTGGGTTCAAGCCAACCTTCGGTACTTCCAGTTTGTACAGCACCTATTTAACAGAACCCGTTGGTTTGATACCGGAAGACAAGCACCGCTTTAATTCTGGATATGCACAGGGAGATTACAGTTATGACAATAAGTATAACGTTTCAGGTTCATATCGCGTGGATTATGCCGATGTTTTTGGTCTCGATAAAGAATTCAGAGGGCGGCCACTATGGTCGGCCGGCTTAGGCTGGAATGCGCACAATGAAGATTTTCTAGCGGGTGTAAGCTGGGTTAATTTCCTCAAAATGAGGGCTACCTATGGTGTGACCGGTAACATCCAGCCGGGTGTAAGCAGCGTACTGACTGCAAATTCTACCCTGACCAATGCGGCTACCAATGTTCCTGTTTCAGTGGTTACCAACGCCGCCAATCCGGAGCTGAGATGGGAAAAAACAGCAACGGCTAATCTTGGTGTAGACTTCTCCTTTTTAGATAACCGTTTAAACGGATCGTTTGATTGGTACCGCAAAAAAGGAACAGACTTGCTGTTTACCAAAAGGATCGACCCATCAGAAGGTTTCACCAGTCAAATTATCAATAACGCTGGTTTGTTAAATAATGGTTTGGAGTTGAGCTTGCAATACAGTTGGTTTAAACCCGCAGATAAAGGATCCTTCCATTGGTCTACCTTATTCGTGATCAGCAAGAACAACAACAAAATTACTTACATCGACGAAATTTCCGTGCAGCCCCTGGCGCTCGCCCAGGGAGGATACAAAGTAGGTTATCCTGTAAATTCGATTTATTCATTTCAATATAAAGGGCTGAATCAAGGTGGTCAGCCACAATGGCTCAAGGCAGATGGAACGCTGACTACAGTTGCCCTAACCGGTGCAGATTTAAGTGCAGTGGTCTACTCAGGCGGTACAGATCCCAAAATTAACCTGGCGCTTACCAACGAAATAAACTATAAAGGTTTTAGCTTAAACGTCCTGGCAGTCTATTACGGCGGTCAGTATTTAAGAACACAGGTACCATCACCGTACGTTTCGCCAGCTTCTGGTGCAATGCCATCTTATTTGGCCAATAGCTGGACGCCCAGCAATACCAACACCATAATTCCGGGATTCGGACAGTATTATCCCTCAACCTATCCCGGTACGGCGCAAATACCGGCAAATCATTTGGAAAACTCCGATTCGTTTATTGCCCCGGGGGATTTCCTGGCAATCAGGAGTATAGGCTTAGGATACCAGTTGCCGCCGTTGCTTTCTACAAAGCTGGGCTCAAAAAACATCAGGCTGCGTTTCCAGCTTAACGATCCAAAGGCTTTGTGGGTGAAGAACAACTTTAATGTTGATCCTCAAACCGGTGGCGCAAGAAGGCTTACCACTTATGTATTCGGTATTAATTTTAACTTATAGAGCAATGAAAAAGATAATATATAGTATGCTATTAGGAGGTTTGATCTTTTTTTTACCAGCCTGCAGTAAATTCACAGAGATTACGCCGAAAGGGAAAAATATCTTAAACCGGGTTTCAGATCTGGATCTGATACTGAACTTCAACTACAGTTACAACAGTGCTGTAACTGCAACCAGCCTTGCAGGTAGTACAACCGCGAACGAGGCATTTAATCCTATTGACGCCGCAGTTGTGGTGAACGATTTGTATCCTACGACCACTAATGTTCCGGCATTGATTGCGGCGGGAACAAAAACGCTGCCTTACGCATTGGTGACGTATGACGAGACGATAGACCGGAAAGCGCTGGCCACATCAGACATGAAATATGAGAAAATGTATTTCATAATCAACAACGTTTGTAATGTTGTCATCAAAAATGCTGACCAGGCGAGCGGAGATAGGGTAGTGGCAAACCGGCTAAAATGTGAAGCCTACATTTTAAGGGCATATATGCACTATTTGCTGGTTAACTTTTATGCCAGGGCGTATAACCCGGCAAGCGCCGCTACAGATGGTGGTGTTCCTTATGTAAAAGAAGACAACTTGTCTACCACCGCCAATGTGAAAAGCACAGTTGCAGAAGTATATGCCAACGTCTTGAACGACATAAATACTGCCTTCGACTTGAATGGTTTACCATCAGTTCCTGTAAACAATATGCGTGCAGGTTTGGGCTTTGCTTATGGCGTAAAAGCCAAAGTATTGCTTAGTATGCACAATTACACTGGTGCAATGGCTGCGGCAGATGCCAGTTTGGCCATTAACAGTACAGTGATTGATTACAATGCCTACGCCCCTGTTGGAACAAGCCCTTTCAATAAACCAATTGTAACTGCTCCGGACAATCTTTTTTATGCCTCCTACAACGGTGCAGCTACATTCCAGGCACCTAGTCTGGAAGTGATGACCAACTATGAGACCGGCAATGTACTGAACGATTATATTAAACCCTACTACCCGCTGGCCAGTCCGTTTAACCCAATAGCTGGTTCTAAATTATTCTATGCAGGTACGGCCGTGTTCGCTATCAATACCATTGGCATAACCACCACCGATACCTATTTGATTAAGGCAGAATGCCAGGCACGTAGCAATGATGTGGTAGGGGCAATGGCCACCCTGAATGCATTGCGGAAAAAAAGAGTTAAGACGAGTGTGTATACCGACCTAAATGCCACAACTGAGCCGCAGGCTATGGCTCATTTGATGAAGTTTTCCAGAACGGAATTCCTATACACCTTCAAAAACTATTTAAATATTAAAAGATGGAACACGGAAGATGCCTATAAGCAAACCATCACGAGAACGGTAAACGGCGTTGCCTATACACTTAAACCAGAATCGCCTTTGTATATTTTCCCCTTCCCCCTCAGCGCTACAGATTACAACACTAACCTTACGCAGAACTACTAATGAATGGCAAGTACTTTTTTACGCTGGTGATGACATTCGTCGCCAGCATAATGCTTTCAACCGGCACAAACTGCTATGGTCAAGGCAACAATTTTGAATTAAGAGGTGATACCAAAGACCTAACGCTAGATTCTGTATGGATACAATACATTAATGCAGAAGGCACCATTGTCCAGGAAACCCTACCTGCAACCGATGGAAAATTCCTTATAAAAGGATCAATTACTGAACCTACCTTTTCTTACCTGCTTTTTAAACGTAAAGGGGAGGAGATTGGGAAGCGTGATGTGGAACTGAAACGTGTGGCCGCTTACCTGGAGCCTGCACGACTAATGATAACCAAATTGCCAGCGCAAGGTGGTTATCTTAGTATTGTAGGCTCGAAATCTCAGCAGGAATATAAGGAGTTATGGGAACAGACAAGAGGACTTAAGGGGGCAGAACTTAATAAGATCAGCTATGCGTATTTCATCAGTTATCCAAACTCTTATGTGACGGCCGACCGGATGAAATACTTTATCTCGTCATTCAGTTCTGATTCTATAAAGGCTGTGTATAATAACTTTAACGACCTTATAAAGAACAGTACAGATGGCAGACGGCTTGCCAATGAAATTAAAAGTCGCCTGGCCGGTAAGCCAGGGACCATCGCTTTTCCTTTTGACATTAAAGATAAAGATGGCAAAGCACTTTCATTGGCGGCGTTAAAGGGCAAATATGTGCTGATAGATTTTTGGGCCACCTGGTGTGTACCATGCAGGGCCAGTATGCCGCATATGATTAAATTGTACGACAGGTATAAGGACAAAAACTTTGAGATGATCGGTATTGCCGATGACGATAAAAACGCGAACAACTGGCGGGCCTCAATTGTGAAAGACAAAACAGACTTATGGCCACAGGCATTGCGCGGATTGGATGTAAAAATGTTCATTAAAGGATATGATAACCCGCGTGATATTAGTCAGCAATACGGTGTACGCGCCTTGCCTACAAAGATTTTAATTGATCCGGAAGGTAAGATTATCGGTCGCTACGACGGTCAGCACGAATCCGATGCAGACCTCGATCAGGCGCTGGAAACCTTAATTAAATAGTCAGATGAAAATAAGAAATTTGTTCATGTGTCTGTCGCTCATTGCACCAGGCTATACCTTGCACGCGCAAGATAAAACGAATAACGAGGTTATCTTTAAGGGCACTACAGACGTGCTGTACAATGATAATTACCTTGTCCTGTACAATAATAAAACAAAGGACCATGATTCTGTGAAGGTTATTAACGGTAGGTTTGAAATATCCGTAGCATTTAAAGGTCCTTCCCGCTACATGTTTTATAGCAAGTATGAGCGTATCAAGAAAGGCGGTTATGCCCCATTTGGAATATTGATTGACAAACCCGGAGTTTATACAATCAAAGCAGATATGGAGCGCTTCAGCAATTCTGTAGTAAGCGGGGCAGCCGAAAACGAGCTATACAACAGCTTTATGAAAGCAGGTATGCCTGCCAATCAGAATAACCAGGAATCTCAGGAAGATAAACTTGCGCGGCTTGAAGCTTTTACGGCGAAATACCCTGACAGTTTTGTTGCCATGTACTTGGTTGAGAATATGGGGAGTTATATTCCTTTGGTTCAGTTAGAACGGCTATATGACAAGCTGGGTTCCAAGTTTAAAACTACTGCCAGTGCCAGTAGCATTGTTGCCACAATAGCATCCAAAAAAATCACTGCAATAGGTAAAACAGCTCCTGATTTTGCGCAACCAGATACGCTAGGCAAAATAGTTAAACTATCAGATTATAAAGGTAAATATGTATTGCTGGACTTTTGGGCAAGTTGGTGTCTTCCCTGCAGGGCGGAGAACCCCAACGTGCTGGCAGCTTACAATAAGTACAAAGATCGCGGATTTGATGTTTTGGGCGTTTCCCTTGACCAGCCCGGACAAAAGGAGGTTTGGCTTAAGGCAATCAGACAAGACGGATTGACATGGACGCAGGTTTCCGATTTAAAGTTTTGGGAGAATACCGCTGCTAAGCTGTATGGGGTTAAGTCCCTTCCTCAGAATTTTTTGCTGGATAAAGAAGGAAAAATTATAGCAACGGATATAAGAGGAGAAGAATTGCAAAAAAAGTTGGCAGAGATATTTGAATAGGTAACTGAGCAAAGCTGTTGCATTTATTATAAATAGGGCAGGTAGATGATAATGGCACACAGCACAGCGAAAGCACAGATGACCAGTACCGCTCCGGAAGCAAGGTCTTTGGCTTGGGCAATCAGCGGATCCTGTTCCTTAGTAACACGGTCTGCTAGTTTTTCAATGGCGGTATTAAAGATTTCCGCCGTCCATGCCAACCCGATCAGCATAAGCGTGATGAGCCATTCTGTTTTGGTGACACCCAGTACGGTGTTGACCAATATTACAATCAAAGCGGCGGCCGAGTGTACAATCATATTGTGTTCAGACCGAAATGCAAGCCTTATTCCGCGTATGGCATATTGATAGCTCGCCAGATGTTTTCTGATTAAATTCGTGCGCTTGAGCTGCGGTTTGTTATTCATTTTTTAGTGCCTCCTCGTATTTGTCCAATGCCTTATTTAGTTCCTGCCCATTATTGTGTATCGATTCGCAAAATATTTTGCAGGCCTCAGGGTTTTTGCTGTCGTCACACTGCGTTTCACAGTCGCTTAGTGTGTTGCGGGGCATTAGGTTGTATACATGAGTCACTGTAAAGCCTACCGCCAAAAAGGTAGCAAACACCCCTGTAAAGAACCAAATGGGAAACTTATTGTTTGGCACAAAAGGCACTGAGGGCGGTTGCTGGAAGGGAAGAAGGTACTTAACCCTGTCATAATGCCAGCACAATAGGTACACACAAGCAATGACCATTAGGGGTGCCGTTAGCAATGATCCTTCAAACCTGACAGCCAGCGATAAAATACAAATGTTCAATATGATGGGCAAATAAAGTAGTACGCCTAATACTACGGTGCGGGGGATGAGCAGCAAAAGCGCCGCGAGAATCTGCGCATAGCCCACGAACGTGTAATAATAACCGGTATGGTGCAATGCCTCCAGGTAATGTCCCATAGGTTGGTTGTTGTGCAGATCGGTAAAGCGTTCTCCAATTATCTTGACATATCCGGCCGGCAGAAAGCCGGCAACGAGTGTGAGGCGGGTGAAGGTTGTAAAATAGCGCATCCATTTATTGCTTCTAACTTTTGCATGCAATGCCTCTAATCTGTCTGTCAGTTTCATAGTAAAAGTGCTTTGTATTGCAAAGTTAATTATTGCTGTTTCTTATCCAAACTTTATTTTTTAAGAATTTATTTGGAGCGCCTAAGTAAAAATGCGGGAACCGGAATCTTAATGTATATTAGATCAGCCCATGAACAGGGGTTTTGACTATACAAAACGACGAAAATGAAGATGCCTGATTTCGAAAACGTGCTCAATCCATGCCATATAACGCCAGCTCAAAACGGCTTCCTATTGACCGCCAATCCAAAAACAGATTTTATCTGCAAATACAAGGAATACATCCGGGACGAGGCCGCCTTTTATTATACCGAACAGTCTGGGGATTTTACATTTTCTGCCCAGGTAAAAACAATGGGGAACGGAAATTATGACGCCTCGTTTTTGATGGTCAGGGAGGGCACAGACCGATGGATCAAATTAGCCGTTGAACTGGGCGTTGATGGCACGTACAACGTAGTCTCAGTCATTACGGACCATTGGTCGGACGATGCAAACGGAGAACTAATCGGCGATAATAAATGCTTCCTGCGCATCACCAGAAAAAAGGACTTTTGGGGACTTCATTATTCATTGGATGGAAGCAAGTGGCGGTTCGTGCGTGCTTTTGGGCTGAAGTTGAACGAAAAGGTCATGGTCGGTTTTGGCATTCAGGCGCCGGTTGGCGAGGACTGCAGGGGCGAGGTAAGCGCTATAACTTTAAGTGGTGAGCGTGTAAAGAACTTCCGTGACGGGAGCTAACAAATGTTTATGTATCTTTCATTTTAGAAATGCAGACAAACGAAATAGAAATAGTTTATGCGTCCAGTCCTGCAGACTGGCGAAAATGGTTGGCTAAAAACCATGCTACCAAACAGTCTGTTTGGCTTGTTTTCTACAACAAAAGTTCAAAAAAGGAGTCAATCAGTTGGAGTGAAGCCGTCGATGTTGCACTTTGCTTTGGTTGGATTGACAGTAAAAAAATAAAGATTGATGCAGAAACATCGCATCAGTTTTTTAGCAAACGGAAAGCCGGTGGTACCTGGTCAAAAATCAATAAAGAGAAAATTCAGAAACTGATTGAAAGTGACCTGATGACGGAGGCAGGACATCAAAGTATTGCCACAGCCAAACAAAATGGTTCATGGACAATTTTAGATGAGGTAGAAGAACTCGTTATTCCGGAAGATCTGGACGCTGCACTTAGAAATAAAGCAAATTCAAAAGACTTCTTTCTTGGTTTCAGTAAGTCAAGTAAAAAAGCCATTTTGCAGTGGATCGTGCTGGCCAAGCGACCTGAAACCAGACAGAACCGGATTACGGAAGTCGCAGAATTGGCGCAGCAAAACTTAAAGCCGAAACACCTGCAGTAAATTGGGATAGGGCAACAAAATATTCGTATGTTATTTCTTGATGGTGTGCAATGCTTTAAGTACGTTTTCTTTTTTACCCCTGGAAATGGGGATGCGGACATCGTTATTTAGCAGCAGGTAACCACTGTCTTCTTTGACCAGACTTTTGACAAATTTGATGTTGACCAGATGCGACTGGTGGCAACGGATAAAATCATAATTGATCAATAACTCTTCGTATTCGAATATGGGCCTGGAAACCAGAATAGTTTTTCCGTCAGTCAGATAGAACTGGGTATAAGCATTAGAGGACTCACAGCGGATGATTTCATCGGTAGGGACAAACCTGATCTCTTTGGTGGAGGCGAGGGCTAATTTGTGGTCTTTTTTAGCGTCTTTATCTCTGATGAGTTCCATGAGGTTTTCCAGTTGAAAGTTTGCTTTTTTCTGGCTCAACCTGGTCTCTACTTTGCGGATTGAAGCTCTGAGCTCGTCCGGATTGATTGGTTTAAGCAAATAATCAATTGCGGAGAATTTAACGGCCTGGATGCCATACTGATCAAATGCAGTTACAAAAATGACTTCAAAATTGTAGTGTGGCAATGCCTTGAGGATGTCAAATCCATTTTTTCCCGGCATCTGTATGTCGAGAAATAACAAATCAGGATTGCAGGCTAAAATGGTAGATACGCCCTCATCTGCATTGGTAGCCATACCCACAATGGTTACAGGCAATCCTTGCTGTTGCAGGAGCTGCGCCATATTGTCAATATTGTTTTTTTCGTCGTCTATAATTACCGCTCTGATCATATAAACCAATTTTTGAATTGGATGGTTATTTGTGTTTGATTGTCGTTTCTAGACACCGCCATGCTGATGTCTTGTTCGTTTAAGGTCTGGTTCAAAAGTTTGATCCGCTCTTTGGTCAGCTGCAAGCCAAAGCCATTTGTTGCTTCATTTTCATTAAAGCCCATGCCATTGTCTTTTACCAGAACCAACATATCGTTGTGTGATTTTTCAAAGGACACCACCAGCTGGCCTTTTTCCTGCAGGGCCGATATGCCGTGCTTTACGGCATTTTCGACCAAAGGCTGTAAAAATAGACTTGGTATTTCTACCGCATTGGCATCTATGTTAGCGCTGGCTATAATTTGGTAGTTGAATCCGAAGCGGAGTTTTTCCAGGTTTAGATAATTCTCCAGAATCTTTATTTCAGTAGATATGCTCACAAATTCGTTGTTACTGGCTTTCAAAGAATCGCGCATCAAATTGCTGAATTCAATGAGGTATTTGGACGCATTTTGTGGATCATTCCTGGTGATTAGCCCCTGTATGGAACTGAGTGCATTGAATACAAAATGCGGGTTGAACTGCGAACGAATGGATTTGAGTTCTGTTTGCACCAGCCGCTTCAAGGTGTCCTGGGCTTTTAATTTTTCAGCTTGCATTCTGGACCGCCACAACAAGAAAACGAAGCCGACGGCAAGCAATCCAAGAAAAGTCAGGCCTATTTTTGCCCATAAGGTCTGGTACCAGGCCGCCTGAATGGTAAATGAATAACTACAGACATTTTGGCGCTGTACGCTATAGCGGATTTTGAGTTTGTAGCTGCCCGGGGTTAAATTCTTCAGCCACACCAGGTTAAAGTCAAAATCATTAACTGTCCAGCCCGAACTGTCGCTGCCTTTGACAAGACTATATTCAATGATCTTTTTGGAACTGATGATGTCGTCCAGGTAAAAGATCAGGTTGTTTTCATTGTAACTGAACTTCTTTTTCAGTTTGAGGAAAGTAGAATCTTTACTCCAGTCAGGCCTTTCGTCAGTACCTCCGGGATCTGCTGACCATTGTTCTTTGAAAATGCCCAAAAATTCGGGCAGTTGAGAAAAGGTGAATACACCAACAACCCTTGGTTTCCATTTTACCCAATACGCCGTCAGCGAAGTATTAATCTTATCTGGAATATTCTTGTCCCTGACCTGAAAAGTCAAAGCTTTACCGTATCCAGCTTTAAATTGTCCAAGATAGGCCGTGACATCGTCTATTTTATTGGAATCTGCGATCTTGCTCATCCAGTAAACTTTTGTAAATATTTTAGCTTTAGTCCAGGGCAGTATGATTTTTTTGCCGTCCTCAAGTACCCTGAATTCATATTCGTTAGCATTTTGAGGATTGATCCCGTTGACTGTCACTACAATTCCGGTCGAATCAAATATCGGAACAGCATAGGCGCCAGCATAACTGTTCCATGCACGCGCGAATACCTTTAAATCGGGATTGCTGTAATTTTTTAGTTGAGGTATTTTTGCCAACGCATGGTCGTAATTGACCGCCAGTTTATTGGAAAAAAAAGCCGAGATCAATAAGTTTCCCTGTTTGAAAAACGTAGCTTCCTGACTATGAAATGTATTGGAGAAGTATTTGCGAATGGAGTCGCCGTGACTATCATGTTTGATGACCGGATGGATGCTGTCCAGGTTCATTTCCAACTTTTGAGCCAGGCAGCAAGTGTGGATGAGACAGAGCATGAAGAGAATCAGAGTACAACGCATTAATCTTTGAATTTACTGATGTCAAAGTAAGGGCTTTCAACAGTTCCTTGTATGTGCTGATTTGAATCTTGCTGGTATTATTTTGAATCGGCCAATACATGTCCTAAGGTTTTCTATATTTGGTAAGCCTATTGCACAAATTACCAACCAATTGACCAAGTATGAAACTGTTTAAACTATTGCTCTCTCTGACGTTTTTTATGTCTGCATTAACCGCCATGGCCCAAGTACCAGAGGAGAAATATGCGATAGACTCAGCCTCCGTTGAACATAAAAACGTTCCGAAGGGAGAACTTCTTAAACTGACTTTTAATAAATCTAACATATTTCCCGGGACTGTGCGTGACTATTGGATCTATGTACCCAGTCAGTATGATCCAAAAAAACCGGCTTGTGTTTATGTCAACCAGGACGGGATTCAGTTTAAAGCACCAACCGTGTTTGACAACCTGATTCATCAAAAAGAAATGCCTGTGACCATTGGCGTCTTTATACAGCCGGGCCACATACCGGCTGAGGATGCTGCAAAAGCCGCAGACCGTACCAACCGGAGTTTTGAGTATGATGGACTTGGAGATGCCTACGCCAGATTTATTTTAGAGGAGATCTTGCCCGAGGTGGAGCGGCAAAAGACAGCGGACGGAAGACAAATCGTTCTTTCTAAGAAGGCGAATGACCGGGCGATCGGAGGTTCAAGCAGTGGTGCGGTTTGCGCATTTACAGCGGCATGGGAGCGGACAGATGCGTTTTCAAGGGTGTTCAGCTCAATTGGTACTTATGTCGGTTTCAGAGGCGCGGACAGATATCCGACGCTGATTAGGAAATATGAGCCTAAGCCGATGCGCATTTTCTTGCAGGAGGGTTCTAATGACCTGAATAACTATGCGGGTGATTGGTGGATGGCCGGGCAAACTATGGAACGGGCCTTAAGTTTCGCGGGCTATGAAGTTGCACATAACTGGGGAACGGGCGGCCACAATGGCAACCATGCTACGGCAATATTTCCGGAAGCGATGCGCTGGCTGTGGAAAGGCTACCCTGAAGCGGTCAAATCAGGGAGGTCTAAAAACCAGTTTGTTGCGGATATTTTAATACCCGGGCAAAATTGGGAGTTGGTAGGACAAAACTATGGTTTCTCTGAAGGGACTGCGGTGAACGCGGCGGGTGAAGTTTTTTTTCAGGACATTCCAAATTCGAAGACTTACAAAGTTGATGTAGCAGGTGTGCAGAGCCTGGTGGACAGCGATTCAAAAAAAGCAAGCGGGAATTCGTTTGGTGCAAATGGGCTGCGGTATAGCGTAGCCACTGAAACGAACCAGATTCTGGGTTATGATAAAAACAATATACGGACCGTTGTGGCAGAAAAACTTCCGGGTAATGACCTTGTGGTGGCATACAACGGAAACGTTTATGTAACCGCTCCTGAGGGCATAGAAAAGCCGAGTAAATTGTATCTGATTAAGCCGGATGGCGCTAAGACTGTAGTGGATGAAGGATTGAGGTATGCCAACGGACTTACACTGAGTCCGGATCAGACCCAACTTTATGTCACAGAATCTACCTCACATTGGGTCTGGATCTATCAAATTAAAGCTGATGGTACACTGGCCAATAAACAACGCTACGGTTGGCTTCATGTACCGGATGGCGCAGACAATGCCTGGTCTGATGGAATTAAATGCGACCAGAATGGCAGGGTGTACGTCACTTCCCGGTTGGGTATTCAGGTGATGGATGAGATCGGAAGAGTCATTGCTGTAATCCCTGCACCTGTTTCAGGTCCTTCCAACCTCTGTTTCGGAGGTCCGGACTTTGACATCCTGTATGTGTCTTGCGGTGACAAAGTGTATAGAAGGAAAGTTGGCGTGCATGGCGCAAATGGCTTCAGCGCAGCTTTTAAACCGGTGACGCCTAAGCTATGAAGCGACTAATGGCAGCTTAAAGTAGAACACGGAACCCTTTCCCTGTTCACTTTCAATCCAGAAAGCACCCTGGTGTCTTTTCAGGATTTCAGAAGAAATGAACAGGCCTAGCCCCAGTCCTTCGAAGCGCATGGCTGTCTTGTCAACCCGAAAATAGCGCTCAAATAAACGTGCCCTGTCTTGCTCAGCGATTCCGATCCCGAAATCCTTGACAGATACAATAATGTCATTGTCCTGAACAGTGCTATGTACGACGATCTTATCAGCCATTGGTGAATATTTAATGGCATTGGTCAGGAAATTACTGACAACCTGCTCAATTCTGAACTTGTCGCCATAAAATTCTATTTCGTCATTGACTTCCAGCAGGATTGTGTGGCTGGGGGCGGTATGTTGAATGTGTTCAATGGTTTCACTAAGCATGTCATTGAAGCTGAAAACCTGCATGTTGTATAGCATTTTGCCGGCATTGATCTTGGTGACATCAAGAAGATCTGCGATGATTTTGTCCAATCTTAAAATGCTGTCTGCAGACTTACGACTGAATTTTTGCAACTGTTCCAGGTCCTGGCTGCGCAACATGAGCTGATTGAATGCTTTAATACTGGTTAGCGGTGTTTTGAGTTCGTGACTGGCGATGGAGAGAAACTCGTCTTTCTTGTGCTCCATGTTTTTTTGATGGTCAATATTGGTATTGGTACCCATCCAAAGTTTTACCTGCCCATTTTCGATGAGGGGCAAGGCCCTACCCAAAAACCACCTGTAATTTCCATCGCGCATCAGTAGCCGAAATTCGACCGCGTACAAGCGGCTTGTATCCAGTGATTTTTGCCAGGCTTTCAAGCAGGCATCAAGATCATCAGGGTGTATAAATTCCTGCCAGCCATGACCGATCATGTGTGCTTCTTTTTTTCCGAAGTCATCACATACGACCTTGTTTACATAATCCAGTTCTCCATTCGGTTTAGCTGTCCACACCTGTTGCGGCATGGCATTCAATAAGAAATTCAAACGCTACTGGTTTTCATCCAGTTGCCGCTCGGCCAGAACCATGTTAGTGACCTCAAAAACGAAAACAAGCAAGCCATCTATTTCATCATTTACATTGTAGCGGGCCTGATAGATAAAATTAAAATACCGGTCTTCAACCGGCCCATCTTTGGTTCTGGCAAGGGGGACATGTAAACCAATGCCTTCAAATGTTTTGCCGGTGGTGTAAACGTCCCTCAGCACGTTAGCTATGGGTTGCTGCTTCAATTCAGGCAATGCCTCCAGGACGGGTTTTCCAATCAGTTCCCTGCCGGGGAAAAGTTGCTGGTAGGGTGGATTGATGAGTTCGAATACCAGTTCATGGCCATCCAAAATACAGATTCCGGCTGGGGATTGCATAAAAAAGCGGCTTAGCCGATCTCTCTGTGCTTCGGTTTCTTTTTGTGCCAGCTCAAGTTGCTTTGTCCGCATAGCCACCCGTTCTTCCAGTTCGCTAAGAATTTCCAGCAGTTCCTGCTTTTGGGTTTCGACTTCCTGCCTTGATCTGACAAGTTCGGTAATGTCGTAGGAGAAACTTAGAATACCATTGATGATTCCGTTTTCATCCAACCTGGCCTGGTACATGATATTGAAATAACGCTCTACCGGTGGCATTCCTTTTTGATTGACAAGGGGAATGCAAACTTCTTTGCCTTCATAAGAAATCCCGGTACGATAAACTTGCTCCAGCATTGCATGGATCGGATGTCCGGCCAATTCGGGAAGCGCCTCGTTAAAAGATTTGCCGATCAGGTTGCGATCACCAAAATGCTGGTGGTACATCGGATTGATGAATTCATAAATGAAATCAGGCCCGGATAAGATGGCTATCCTGGCCGGAAGCTCGGCAAACAAATGCTCAAGACGCCTGCCCAGTTGCGCGGCTTTCATTGCCTGCGCAGTTTGTCGTTCCAGACTAATTAGAAGTTCTTTTTCAGCAAGGACCTGTGCAGTAGAATCTCTGGTAGAATGAATGATATAAAGAATATTTCCCTGTTCATCCAGTATTGGGGTGTTGAGGCTATGCCAATATTTTTCCAATGTCAGGTCTGGATTTTCCGGGTCGGGCACGTCATACCTGGAAATAGGAAGCTGATGGGGCAGTTTGGTTTGTAGTACAACCTCCAGTGATGTCTTTATTGCATACGAGCCAGAGACATTTTCGTCGATCGGAAAAATATAAAAAACATTTTGCCCACTAATGGTGTTCCTGTTCTTATTTGTCGCACTTAGGTACAAGTCACTGGCGGTAAGGATAGTTAATTGATCAGAAAGAATAAGGTACATGCTGGGTACAGTTTCGAAAACTTTCAGCATTTCGAAAGAGAAACCTTTATTAACATTCGAATCCATATTTTTTACGGGCCGGCTAGGTGGAGCAATATACCAACAATACAAAAATAATTTATATTAGATTAAAAAGTAATTAACAGACATGCCGCAAAAACCAATACTTCCTCAAGACCTGGCTCACTTGACCGAATTGCCTAAAACGCCGACTGGAATACCTGGATTGGATGAAGTCACGAATGGCGGACTTCCCACGGGCAGACCAACGTTGATCTGTGGAGGTCCGGGTTGCGGAAAAACTTTATTCGCGCTTGAGTTCATTGTAAAGGGCGTGGATATTTATAATGAGCCCGGTGTTTTCATCGCATTTGAAGAAAAGCCAGATGAGCTTGCGAAGAATGTTGCCTCATTGGGCTTTGATCTCGACAAACTACAACAAGAGAAAAAGCTCAAAATAGATTACATCCATGTTGATAAAACAGAAATAGAGGAAACAGGTGAGTATGATTTGGAGGGACTGTTTATCAGATTAGGATATGCCATTGACAGCATCGGTGCAAAACGTGTTGTACTGGATACGATCGAAAATCTTTTTCTGGGACTTTCCAACGAGGGTATACTAAGGGCTGAGCTGCGCCGGCTTTTTGGTTGGCTTAAAGACAAAGGCGTTACTGTGATCATTACAGGAGAAAAAGGTGAAAAAACACTGACACGTCAGGGACTCGAAGAATATGTGTCAGATTGTGTAATTGTGCTGGATCACAGGATTATCAACCAGATTTCTACCAGAAGGCTCCGGGTCGTAAAATACAGGGGTACCCTGCACGGAACTAACGAGTATCCTTTTTTGATCGATGAAGAGGGCATCTCGGTATTGCCGGTTACGTCTATGAAACTAAATAAGACGGTGTCGACGGATACGGTGTCAACAGGGATAGCCGGGCTTAATCAGATGCTTGGTAAGGGTGGTCTTTACAAGGGAAGCAGCATACTTATTTCGGGAACAGCGGGAACCGGAAAAACGAGTATCGCTGCTTCATTTGTGAACGCAGCTTGTGAGAGAAAAGAACGCAGTATGTATTTTGCTTTTGAGGAATCTCCTCTGCAAATCGTGCGCAACATGAATTCTATCGGACTTGATCTGAAAAAACATGTTGATAGCGGATTGCTTGAATTTTTTGCGTCAAGGCCGACGTTATATGGATTGGAAATGCATCTTGTGGCCATTCACAAAGCAATTCGCAAGTTTAAACCAAAAGTTGTGGTGCTCGATCCAATTACCAATCTGATCACTGTAGGTTCGGTAAGCGACGTAAAATCAATGTTGGTGCGGCTAATCGACTTTCTGCAGGCAGAACAAATAACTGTGATGTTTACAGCACTTTCTCTAAATACCATCGTTAACGACCAGACAGATGAAGGTGTATCTTCACTGGTAGACGCCTGGGTGCTGATCAAAGATATCGAAATGAATGGCGAACGCAACAGAGGTCTTTATGTGATTAAGTCCAGAGGAATGAGTCATTCCAGCCAGATTCGTGAATTTGTGATCAACGATGATGGGCTTAATCTGATCGACGTTTACCTTGGACCTGATGGTGTATTGACCGGTTCAGCAAGAGAGGCACAGAAGTTGCTTGAAGAAACAGGACATGTATTGCACAGCCATGCGATCAGTAGAAAAGACAGGGAACTGATCCGTAAACGAAAAGTTTTGGAAGCAAGGATTGAAAGCTTGCGGACAGAATTTGAATCTGCAGAAGAGGAACTGAACAAAGTGTATTTTGAAGCGGAGATAAAAAAAGACGTTGAAGGCCAGACACGGCAAAAGATGACTGAATTGAGGAGGGGCGTTCAACCCGAACAGTCATTGAATAAAAAAAGCACCAATAAAAACAAAGGCGAGTGAAACAAAAATATGAACTAAGGCTGTATGTGGCAGGAAAAACACCAAAATCGGTAACCGCATTGAGCAACCTGAAAAAGTACTGCGAAGAACACATGAAGGGTGAATACTCCATTGAAGTGATTGACCTTCTGGTGCATCCTCAGCTTGCGGAAGGCGACCAGATTCTGGCAATTCCGACACTGGTTAAAAAAGTTCCTGAACCTGTTCGCAAGATTATTGGTGATCTGTCTAACGAGGAAAAAGTGCTGGTAGGGCTTGACATCAGGACCAGGAAAGTATCTTGATGATGATAGAGGAGGCGAGTGCGGCATCAGGAGAGAATGACAATGACAAAATTGTTTATAAACTGAGGTTATTTGTGACAGGTACTTCATCTTTATCTGTACGCGCGATTAACAACCTTCAGGATATTCTTAAAGAGTATTTGGCTGATCGTTATGAATTGGAAATTATAGATGCGCATCAGCAACCTGTTCTTGTTAGAAATGAGAATATTACGGCTGTGCCTATGTTGATAAAAATTTACCCTGGTCCAAAAAGACGACTTATTGGGGATATGTCTAATAAATCCAGGGTTTTAAAAGGCCTGGGGATAGGCTGAAGAAAAAATAATGGAGGATACAGGATCACATATATTTCTGCAGGCGGAACTGAGTCGGTTGAAAGCTGAGCTCGAAACGAGAGAGATCGAATTGGAGGAGGCTACCGATATCATTGAGGCGATAAGAAATGGGGAAGTGGATGCGTTGGTGATGAAGTCTGAGAATGGACACCAGCTGTTTACACTCAAAAGTTCTGATCAGACCTACAGGATTTTTATTGAGCAGATGACTGAAGGTGCGGTGACAATCGGTACCAAAGGAAATGTGCTCTACGCCAACTCTCAGTTTGCATCTATGCTAAACCTTCCACTCGAAAGGGTGACAGGCAAGCCATTTGTTGATTTTGTTTCTAATGAAGATAAGGCTTATTACGAAGATCTTTTGGAACGTTCATGGACCTCCAACAGCAAAGGTGAGCTGCTTTTGTACAGTAATGATCAGGTTTTTGTACCTGTCCTGTTGTCTTTGAACAAATTGGTGCTGGAAGAGGGGTTGTCGATGAGCGTAATCCTCACTGATCTGAGTGAACAAAAGAAAAGCCAGGAACTCCTCCGTCAGAAGAATGAGGAACTTCAGGCAGCTCAGGCGCTAACCAGAAAATTTAATCTTCATCTGGAAGAAACCGTAGCAATACGCACCAAAGATCTGGAAGACAGTATCTATCAAAAGACCATTGTAGAAAAAGAACTGAGAGATAACCAGGAAAGGCTAAGCAGGATCCTCGAGACGATGGCTGAGGGTGTTGGAATAGTAGATTTTGAGGGTAACCTTACGTACGCCAATCCGATGGCGAAGCGTATTTTAGGTTTCAATGATGAACAAACCCTGAATGTCTACCAGAATAACCACTGGGAAAATTTGATGCTTGACGGGCATCTTTTAAGCGCAACTGAACATCCGATAGCAATCGCGATGGCCAAAGGCGAACCTGTATACGATCATGAAATTGGCATACAACCTGCGGTTGGCGATCAGTTCTATATTTCAATTAATGCTACACCCATCAGAAATGAGTACGGGGAGATTGTTGCAGGTCTGGCTACCTTTATGGATGTAACGCAGCGACGGAAGGTTATTCAGCAAAAAGATGAATTTATTAGTGTGGCAAGTCACGAATTAAAAACCCCGATCACCAGCCTCAAAGCATCTTTACAGCTCCTGAAGCGGACGAATACTGGTGTGGAATCTGAGCTGTTTCATAAATTGATGGATCAGGCCAATAAAAGTATGAACAGGGTGAGCGTATTGATTGAAGATCTTTTAAACGCTTCCAAATTTACCGGTGGTCAACTCCATCTGAGCAAGAAAAAAGTAAATCTTTATGATTTGATCAGCGGTTGCTGTGAAGACATCAGGCTGGATGCTCAGCACCAGATCAGGATTGAGGGAGACAGAAAGCTTGAAGTTAGTGCAGATCCCAATAAGATTGATCAGGTGATCATCAATTTTATCAACAACGCCATCAAGTACGCCAATGAATCACTGGAGATTCGGGTTGAAATAACTAAAACGGACCATTCCGCTAAGGTGTCAGTTTCTGATGAGGGGCCGGGAATTAAGCCAGAAGTGATGTCGCATCTTTTTGAGCGTTATTATCGGGTAGACCATACTGGCAGGCAATATTCAGGTCTCGGTTTGGGTCTCTATATCAGTTCAGAAATCATTAAAAAACACAATGGAAAAATTGGAGTTTTGAGTGAGCTTGAGGAGGGAAGTACATTCTGGTTTACGCTTCCTCTATAAGCAACTAGTCCTTTAGCGCAAAGGCCACATAACTATCGCCTTTTTTTGTGCCGAGTTTTGCACCACCGCAGGCAATGACAACAAATTGTTCGCCATCTACCTGATAGGTACTCGGGGTCGCATACCCTGCTGCTGGCAGCATAGTCTCCCAAAGCACCTTGCCAGTTTTTTTATCGAAGGCACGAAACATGCCGTCTTTGGTGGCAGCTATAAAAAGCAAGCCACCTGCAGTGACCACCGGGCCGCCATAATTTTCAGTGCCGGTAGGAGGTATGCCCCTGGCCGTTAGTTCCATTAATTCTCCAAGTGGTCGCTGCCAAAGGTGTTTTCCAGTGTTCAGGTCTATCGCAGTGAGTGTTCCCCATGGCGGGGTAATGGCAGGATAGCCATTGTTATCTAAAAATTTATTGTATCCGTCGAATTTATAAGGATTGCCACTGGAAGCACTATTGGCTGCAGTAGTTAAAGCAGGAGCCTCGGTTTTTTCCTCTCCATATAAGAAGTCAATAATCGCCTGTTTTTGCAGTGACGATAAGGCTGTAAAGCCGGGCATCATGCCGCGTCCGCTGGTTATCAGCTTACCCAGCTCTTTTCTGCTCACCCTTGTTTTGACATTTACCAGTGAAGGGTAGCCACTGGCCGGGTTGCCCTTTAAGTCTTGGCCATGACAACCAATACAGGTATTGTTGTACAGCAAATGACCCTGTGTCACCCCTGCTTGTACGCGCTCCTGTTTACGGCTCAGACTGAACAACCAGGGCATCTCGTTTGAATTTACATAGAGGATTCCATGTGGGTCTGCAGCCGCACCGCCCCATTCCGCTCCTCCGTCTGCGCCAGGAAGTAAAATGGTCGGCGTATTTATACTTAAAGGTCTGTAAGTTCCTTTTTTTGCTTTTCTGAAAGTTTCCAGCAATTCTGAACGGTTTTCTGCAATCGTACTGATGTCTTTTTCTTTAATATTTTGTCTGGCAAAAGGAGCAGGAATTCTAGGTATGGGCTGAGTAGGCCAGGTTTTTTCACCCGGTACATTGGAAGCAGGAAAAGGCTTCTCATCAATTGGAAATAAAGGTTTTCCGGTAAGACGGTCAAACAGGAACACATAGCCATGTTTTGTAACCTGCGCAACAGCATCTATGGTCTTGCCCAGGTGCCTGACTTTTATGAGGTTTGGTGGTGCCGGAAGGTCCCTGTCCCAAACATCGTGGTGCACAATTTGATAATGCCATCTATATTTTCCGGTGCGGACGTTTAGCGCCAGCAAACAGTTGGCGTATAAGTTTTTTCCTTTACGGTTTCCGCCATAAAAATCAAAAGCAGCAGACCCTGTAGGGATATAAATAATAGCTCTTTTACGATCTATAGCCATTCCCGCCCAGTTATTGACAGCACCAACCTCTGCTTTTTTCTTGACATCCGCGGGCCAGGTTTCAGAACCAGGTTGCCCCGGATCGGGTAAGGTCTTAAACACCCAGGCCAGCTTACCTGTTCTGACGTTGAAAGCCTGTATATAACCAATTGCTGCGCCATCGTCCTCCCCAAGTCGAAGCGGCATGACGATGAGGTCTTCAAACAAAGTTCCAGGCGTATTTGAGATGACAAAGCGGTTTTTGGCATTAGATTCGAGTCCCACCTTCAGGTCTACCATTCCCTGGTTACCAAAAGACTGAATCAATTTTCCGGTATTGGCGTCTAACGCGTAGAGGGAGGAATTGTAAGCATACAATATTCGCTGGTCAGCGCCATCCTGCCAATAAGTTACCCCACGGTTGGTATTTGAGGTACCTTCGCCGCTCTGCACGTATTTCCATTTCTGTTTGCCCGTTGCAGCATCTAATGCAAAAACCTGATTGCTCGCTGTTACACCATATAGTATGTTGTTCACAATTATGGGATTGCATTGTACCTGACCGGAATCGCCAGATTTGTATTCCCATATTTTTTGAAGTTGACTTACATTAGACGTATTGATCTGAGACAGTGACGAATAGTGGTTGCGATCAGGTCCGCCAAGGTATTCCGTCCATTGTGCCTCCTCATCAATTGCTGGCTTTAGGGCATAGCTGTATAAAAAAAAGACAGCAATAAGCCCAGTTATGCTCAGTGTCAGGCGTAAGGACATATATAGCTGCAGTTATTCGATAGTCTGGTTCTTTTGTACAGCAGCTTTTACGACCTGATCGTTACTGGCCTGGTTTCTCCCATCAGCTTTATTTACGAAGATCATGAACACCAATGCCACGAATGTTACGACCATGGTGATTATACGGAAAAAGTTCTCAGTTGTTTTTTTTGCTGTTAGCATCGCTCATTTATATTTGGTTAGAAATTGAATATAGGGATTTTTCTGATGCTTCGTAATAATTATAATATTTTTTTCAACAACTTGTAGTTGTGTGTGTTTTTCAGCCACAGCTCAGGATGTGATTAATTGGCTTTACTCAAAATAATGACATACCCGAACAGTATTTGTCCGAATATGTCAATTCCTTGTTCAGGCTATTTAGTCAGTTTTTGTACCGCGTCTAAGTGAGCCCGCATCCGGGGAAGATACTTTTCTGCATAAGCTTTAACTTTTGGGTCTTTTGAGCGCGTACCCAAATCAAACAATGCTACTGCCTTTCTGTGGTCTTCAAGCATGGTCACCAAATATGCGCGGTCAAACTTATCTGTGGCCAAGGCCCCCAATTGTTTAGCAGCCGCAGCGTAATCCTGATCGGGCCTTAAGGTATCGGATTCTAAAGATATGGTCACCTGAGCAGAGGTGGCCAGTGCTTTTAAATCAGCGTCTGCCTTGTTGTGATCGTCGACAATCATTTTTGCGAATGTTTTGACTTCGCTACTTTGTGCCCTTTGCTGGGCAATTGCACCGAGTTCCATTTCCTTTTTTCCTGCCAGGGCTGCCAGGTTAATGAAGGAAGCGTCACTGAGTTCCCCTTTTTCGTTGACGGGAAACAACGCATTAGTAGTGTCCACGCTGCTTTGGACTCCAGCTGAGGTCATGCCGGTAGGACTGGAGGGGAGGTTTGGATTGTCAGGAATTGCCTGAGGATCCGTTATCGGGGTAGTCTGACTTGTGGTTTCAGTGGCACTCTTAGTGCCTGAACAAGAGGTAACGGCGATGGCCATTAGCAGGATTGTAAATAAGTTTAATAGGTTTTTCATGATGTAGATGTTGATTTTTTTATATTATGAAAAACCAATATCCGGACATAAAGTTTTAGTCTTTTGTGCTTATCCGGCTGATTGCCAGCATAACTGCAACGGATATCGCAATCAGGATCAGGTAACTGTAACTTAGATTAGTCTCATCTTTTGCTGGTATAAAATAGATCACCGCATAGCTTAAAAAAGAAACAATGACATAATTGATCCCTCCGGTTAGCCCGCCTGCGATACCTGCATTTTTAGGAAAACGGCTCAGGCAAAAAGTAAAAAAGCTATTGAAGGTATAGCCGGAAGCCGCATGAATGACAAACGCAAAAAAGATGATGGTATAGAGACTGGAAATAAATCCTGAACTGATGAGCATGGCCAGTCCGAAAGCAATCTGGACCAGCAGCACCAGGGAGATTTTTTTGGTGAAGGGCTTGTCGATCGTGGCTTTGCTGATCAATCCGCCGACCATGACTGCCGCGCCTAAAATTAGTGAACTGTAGCCAGCCACAATCGGGCTTAATCCCAGCTGGTGTTCAATGATAAAGGGACCTGTCATGTTGTAAATCATGACCATGCAGTAGGAGAGGCCCAGCATGACGATACCTAAGGTAAAACTGGCTGTTTTAAGCATGTTTGCATAAATGGTGCCGATCGTTTTCAGGTTAAATGGCATTTTCTGACGGATGGTCTCCCCGCTAAAAAGCAACTCGAGCACAAGGATCACTGCAGCGAATACTGCCAGGAAATAGAAATTAGATTGCCATCCGAAATAACTCTGCAGATATCCCCCTGCAAAAGGCGCGATGATTGGTGCAGTAGCCCAGATGATCGAAAACATGCTCAGGTAATTTTTTAGCTGATCTCCCGAATATACATCCACGAAGTAGGCTCTTTTTGAAACTACTATGGCGGCAACCGATATGCCGTGTACGACACGCATGGCATAAATCAGGTATATACTGCTAGTATTGGCAATGACCACACTAGCCCCGGCAAAAATGAGCAAACTTACAATATTGATTCTGAACCTTCCGAAACTGTCGAGCAGTGTTCCCACAAACAGTTGAGCTACTCCATAGCTGATTAAAAAGAGCGTTAAGGTCATTTGTACCTGGATGTCGCTAACCTTTAATACAGCGGCCATCGTTGGCAATGATGGGATATAGACATCCGTAGCAAAGCCGGATAAAGGAATCAGCGCAAAAGCCAGTATGGTTGCTTTACGCTGGTTTTCCGGTTTTATCGATCTTGCGGAATTCAGCATTAGTTTTTATCCGTGGACCAGGCCTGTTGCATTGCACCCAGAAAGGTTTCGGGCGGCTGTGCGCCGGATACAGCAAGTTTTTGATCAAATACAAAAAAAGGCACACCCCGCACGCCGATTTGCTGTGCAGTCTGCTCATCAAACCGGACCTCATCAGTGAAATCCTTACCACGAAGCATGGTTTCTACACTTAGGCGGTCCAGCCCGATGCTTATGCCAATTTCTGTCAGTGCTTCATGACTGCTGATATCGGTACCTTTTCCGAAATACGCTTCAAATAATTTTTCTTCAATGTCATCACCAAGTCCTTCTGTCTTAGCCAGCTGAATGAGGCGGTGTGCATCAAATGAATTAGCCACAACTGAAATGCCCAGGTTGAAGTGCAGTCCCACTTCCGCAGCGGTCTGTGTCACGTTTTCATGCATCTCTTCTGCCCATTCCCTTGGCCTGCCATACCGGTCAGCAAGATAGTCAACCGCGTTAACCTCTGGTTTTGTTTCCGCATTCGGATCAAGTTCGAAGCTGTGCCATTCTACCTGCACTTCATCCTTGTGTTCGAACTGCGCCAGTGCGGCTTCAAATTTTCTTTTCCCAATGTAGCAAAACGGACACCTAACGTCCGACCAGATGTCGACTTTCATGGCGCAAAAGTAAGACGATTCAGACAGGTTGAAGAGAATGCCTTCGATTATGATTTTACTGTGATGATCGGCGGTGTACGGAAATCGTGCCAGTCATGACATCTACTTTTTAGCCAGGTATTCTTCCAGGATTTGTTTAAGATAAAGATCGGGTTTAGGCATTCTTACCACGGTTCCGACCACCTTGTCCTGGCTCTGCTTGATATAATTGGCTTTAATTTTACCCCAGTCCTTGGAATACAATTTTATAAACAGGTCTACAAAATCCTTGTCGGTATAGTCTTTTGGAAGCCTGTCCAACACTGCTTCGATTTTTTCTTCTTTTCTGTTTAATACGGCCATATTGATTTTAATAGGCGGCTAAGTTAAGGAATAAATACATCAATTGATTTCCTGCCGGGCTGCCAGCTTGTAAAAGCAGAATATTATCACAATATTTGAGGACATGGATTTTTTACATACGATTTTAGGAGATGACATTCAGGCCGGGCTGTTGATCATCTTAAACTTAATAGTTATTGAGAGTTTACTTTCTGTAGATAATGCCGCGGTATTGGCAACCATGGTAATGGATTTGCCGAAAGAGCAGCGCGAACGAGCGTTAAAATATGGAATTATCGGTGCCTATGTATTTCGCGGTATTTGTCTGGCTTTGGCCGCATGGCTGGTTACCATTTGGTGGTTAAAACCTCTTGGGGGTCTGTACCTTTTATACCTGGCAATTGATTACTTGATTAAGAAAAATTCAAAGAAAACAGATGAAACGGAAGAGGTAGACAAAAGCAAAAGCTGGATCTATAAGTCAACTGTGGGTCTGATCGGTAATTTCTGGGCTACTGTCGCGCTGGTTGAGGTGATGGACCTCGCATTTTCTATTGATAATGTTTTTGCTGCGGTAGCTTTCACCGACCATATTTATTTGATCTATATCGGTGTCTTTATCGGAATTCTGGCGATGCGTTTTGTAGCGCAGGGGTTTGTGAAACTGATGGAGAAATTTACGTTTCTGGAGACCATTGCTTTTATTGTGATTGGCGTCTTAGGTGTTAAACTGACTGCATCTATATTTACTCACTTTTATCCCGATTCTCCGGTCTCGCATGCATTGGAGAGTGAAAAAACAGACTTATTTGTCTCTATATTTACCGTAGCAATTTTTGCCCTTCCCGTATTGAGTTCATTGCTTTTCAACTTTCCGAAGAAACACATTGTTGAACCTGAGGTAGCCGAAAAAGCAGAAGAGACCATAAAGAAATCCTAGTATTCCAATATAAAAGCAGCTAACTGAAGGCTGCTGTAAGACATATGGCATCATCATCCGGAAATTGGCAGTTTCGCCTGCATGAGATCATTTATGAATCCAATACGCCAGCCGGAAAGGCATTCGATGTAGGTTTGCTGATTGCTATTTTCACCAGTATCGCGGTGGTGATGCTCGATAGTGTGGAGAGTTATCACCTAAGGTACGGGACACTATTTCATACGCTGGAATGGATATTTTCTATTTTGTTTACCCTGGAGTATTTTTTAAGGCTCATCTGCATCAAAAAACCTTTGCGATATGTTTTCAGTCTCCTTGGAATTATAGATCTGATCGCACTAATTCCATCATACCTCAGTTTTTTCTTTATTGGTGCGCAATCACTTCTTGTTTTTCGGGCTTTAAGATTGCTTCGTGTTTTCCGGATATTTAAACTCGGGCATTTTTTGACCGAGATCAATTTCCTAACTACGGCACTTAAAGGCAGTGTACGGAAAATTAGTATTTTTTTGCTGACGGTTTTAATGCTTACAGTGATTCTGGGGTCAATCATGTACCTCGTTGAGCAACGGGAAAATGGCTTTTCTAATATTCCGGAAAGTATTTACTGGGCTATTGTGACCATCACTACGGTAGGTTACGGAGACATCTCACCGGTGACATCTATGGGCAAATTTGTCGCTTCCGTTGTTATGCTCATCGGCTATTCGATCATTGCTGTGCCTACGGGCATATTAACCCATGATCTGGCCATGCTGGCCCGCCGCAAAGAAGAATTGCCTGAATCCTGCCCGAGCTGCAGTAGAGAGGGACACGATCTTGATGCACAGTTCTGTAAATACTGTGGCGCTTCCTTAATGCGGGAGTAACATTTATATTCCCTCCATTGCCTGTGCAATTTGTGCGGAATCCGGATTATCGCGCTGCTTCAGATCCTCAATGATGGCTTCCTGGTTTTCTTTTTTATGATTCTGGCTGAGTTTGAAAACGTGATCCAGTTGCTCCACTTCTATTTCAAATGCCGCAATTCCTTGTAAGTTCTTTTGAATATAACTATCCGTCATTTTGTGAAAAGCAGCCGGACTTGTTTGCGGGTCTTCGTGCTGGTTTGTCAGCCTTTTAATGGCCTCGTAAGTAGCCTGTTCATCCAGAATCTGTATTTTACCTTTGGCATGGACCGTCATGTAGTTCCAGGTGGAGGCTGCCGCCGGGTCTTTATATACGGATGCGCTTACATAGGTATGCGGACCGGTAAACAACGCCAGTACATTGGGATAGATTAAGAATGCCTGATAATGATCACTATGCTTCATCATATGGCCTGACAATACCAACCTTCCATCTGCATCGGTGTCAATCTGAACCGGGAGCTGTGTAGCTACGGGGAATTCCCCATTGTGTCCAATTAGTGTGACGAAAGGATTTTGATGCATGAGGTCCAGTACTTCCTGCTGGTTTTTTGCTTTGAATTTCGGAGATTGGTACATAAGTTTTAGACCGGGGTAATAAATGTAAAGTTACAAAACCCCGTGGCAGGGGGCATCGATTGTATCATTTTTTTCTAACTTGCAACTATACCGTATTTTTTAACCAGTATGAAAAGCTTAAAAATAATTTGCAGTACTATGGTGGTACTGTTCTTTTACTTTGGACTGAAGGGTTTTGCACAGGACCATCCGGCAAGACAAAACAACATTTACTATTATCCCGATTCGGGTTCAGTGAGTGATGCTTACAAAAAGTCGCAGTGTAAACTTGACGTTTATATCCCCCGTAATGTGAAGGGATTTGCTACGATTGTATGGTTTCATGGTGGGGGCATTACCGGCGGTGGAAAAGAGATCCCGAAAGAACTGATGGATAAAGGCGTTGCCGTAATTGGTGTAGGGTACCGGTTGTCTCCTAAAGTTCATGCTCCGGCTTACATAGAAGATGCTGCAGCTGCAGTAGCCTGGGTGTTCGAGCACATTGCCAAATATGGTGGAAATAAAAAACTGATCTTCGTTTCCGGTCATTCAGCCGGTGGTTATCTGGGAAGCATGATTACGCTGGACAAGCAATATCTCAGTAAATACAGTATTGATGCGAACAGTATCGCTGGGATTATACCTTTTAGTGGACAGGCCATTACCCACTTCACGGTCAGACAGGAACAGGGAATAAAAGACACCCAGCCCACTATCGACAAGTACGCACCTTTATACCACGTCAGAGCCGATGCACCACCGATGCTGCTCATTACCGGCGACCGTGAAATGGAGCTTTTAGGTCGTTACGAGGAAAATGCTTATTTGAACCGGATGATGAAACTGGCGGGACATAAGGCTACCCGTTTGTATGAACTTGACGGATATGATCATGGCGGAATGGCATTGCCGGCCTTTCCATTGTTGCTCAAAGAAGTTGACAAACTCAAGAAGGATATTCTGAAATAGAAACAGGGTCTTGTGAAAAAATCTTCGTCAACAATTCATAAAGTTCAGGATGGCGTTGTTGCAATTTGTCCGGTTTCTCAAAGAAATACTCTGATGCCACGGCAAAGAACTCAGCCTCATTCGTGAGCGCATAGGGATTGATGTCAGAATTCCCCGATGAAATCCGGCGCATTTCCTGGTGCATTAATTTAAGCCAGGGCCTGGTGTATTCGTGTGCCATCAAGTTTTCGGGTACCCCATCCGTCGCACCATCAGACTTGTCCAGAAGATGTACAAACTCGTGAATGGCGGTATTCTCACTACCCGATTGCCTGGAAAATCCTTTGATCAGGGCAGCTCTGGAGAGCAACATTTGTCCATTCATGTAGCCAAAACCCACCATACCCATGATGTTACGGTTTTCTCCCTCAAACTGAAAATCTTTGTCGAAGGTGTCCGGATAAAGCACCACATTACTCAGGTTACTGTATTTCCATCCGGAAAAGCCGAAAATTGGAATCACTGCACTCGATGCGATGAGTACCCTGTCGAGATCTGTGATGGCGGTGCCGACGCCTTCAATACGGACATACTGCAGGAAATCAGCTACCATAGCCTCGAACCTTGTTTTGTCCTTCTTGTCTAGGTTCTGGTAAAAATTTACCTGCTTTTCGAGCAATTCGCTGTAGTGTGTGGCGGCTTCTGTGACAACAGGCACCGCGGCCTTTTTATTTCTGATGAGGAAATAAATAACGATGGCAATAAGGAGGATAGCAACGGATAGCGCAGTCATAGATACGAAGATGTGAATATTAAATCATTTGTGAATCGTAAAACAACGTTGTCTTTTCAATTTATTATCTCAATATTTGGTTTAACCTAACAAATTTTTTTTGGATTGAAGATTACCACCACGTTATCTGCTTTTTTATTGCTAGTCATAATAAACCATGTCAGGGCACAGGCACCTTTATTTTCAGGGACTACAAAGTCATACAAGCAGGCTGTCGCCCTGCACAAAGCTAAATCCTATCTTAGAGATAGTGTGATCGGTGCTGGTACAGCGCCTGTTCTGTTTGAAATAGATGAACATGCCGCAAGAAAATCAACTGGTCTGACGGCAATAGCCTATCGTTGCAGCACATTGAACAAAGCCGGATTGCTATTCGGATTTTTTGGTGAACGGAAAGAGCCGAATGGAGCAATCGGAAAGGTTTACGCCTTTAAACATATTCCGGCACACAGCGCTATTATCCTCTTTGAGAAACTAGAGAACCTGGTGAATGAAAATTCCAAATATCTGTCAGGCGGGCGCTCAAACAACATCATGTTTCAATATGAAGGCATTACATTTATTATCAATTATTATATTCGTACACGTATCGAGGTGATTTGGGAGGGCTTTGAATCAACGTGGGACCTGAACGACTTTAAACGGGCTAAAGGACGCCTGCACTGATTTTCATTTGTGGAATATGCAGGAGTTGTGCATCGTATTAGAAACTAAACCCAAACGATCATGGCTGAATTAAGCATTTCTGAAAACAGAAGAGCAGTACCCAAAGTTGACCTTACTGCTATGGTAGATCTGGCATTTTTGCTGATCACATTTTTTATGCTCACCACCTCATTGTCAAAACCCGTTGCAATGGATGTCGCCAAGCCTGACGTCGATCCGGATTCACCGGTCCGTGTGCCCTGGCCAGCATCCCGAACCATGACGATTCTGCTGGGTAAAAATAATAAAGTAGCCTGGTACATGGGCGAAAGCGGAAAATCCCAACCTATTGTTGAAAACATGTACCAAGTCAGAAGTGCAATTATGACAAATAAACAGAAGGTGGCTCTGGCTAATCAAAATGATATGACCAAGCCACTATATATTATTATTAAGCCTACTTCTGGTTCTAACTATAAAAATTTTGTAGACATCATGGACGAGCTGCATCTGGCGGATTTGGCTGCTGCTCCAGCGATTGATGATGACCACATAGATAAAGAAGAAATGGATTTTCTGAAAAGTAAGGGACTGTAGAATTCTCAGCAGAGCATACTTATCAGAAATTTTGTAAGTTAGCGACTTTAGCGTTCCATTTAGCTGTGATGACTTATGAGACCTATACCAATTATTTATCTTGTTTTAATCTTCTTTTTGCAGAGCTGCGGACCGAATGATCGTGAAAAAGTATTGCAAAAGAAGCAGGCCGAGGTCAGTCGCAAAGAACAGCAGCTGCTGTCCTGGGAACAACGTCTGAAAGTTAGGGAACAGGAACTTGATCTGGCCATGCAATTGCTGGACAGTACCCGCAAGCACACCGACTCGGCAGGAGCAATTAATCCGGCGGTCAGCGGGAGGTGGATCGTTAAAATGACCTGCACGGAAACCACTTGTGAAGGTTCAGCCCTGGGAGATAGCAAGACAGAACAATGGGAAATAAGCTATGCCCAAAATAATATAGTTGTAAGGGCATATTCCGGACCGGTACTCGTCAGAACCTATGTGGGTGCCTATAAAAACAATATACTAAGCATTGCAGACGAAAAGCCGAATTCAGGGGCAAGGATCCGGGCCATAATCAACTTGGTAGGAGATGAAAAGATGGAGGGCAACAGGGAGATTGCCCAGAAAGATTGTAAAATAGTTTATGCGCTGACACTGGAAAAAACCAGATAACACCAAACCGCCTGTTTATGATTTTATTGTCTTCACTTGATTTTTCTTTGCCATTGCGCAATCCTGTCATCATCTTCTCGCTGGTGCTGTTTATCATTTTGTTTGCCCCAATCTTGTTCAATAAGATCAAGGTACCGCACATTATTGGATTAATCATAGCAGGGGTGATCGTTGGTCCATATGGATTGAACTTGTTAAAACGCGACGCCAGTATCGTATTATTTGGCACCGTGGGTCTTCTTTATATCATGTTTCTTGCTGGCCTGGAAATCGATCTTGCAGAATTTAAAAAGAACAGGAAGCGGATTTTGGTATTTGGCTTGCTGACCTTTGTTTTTCCATTGGTCTTCGGCGTGTTGGGCAGTTATTACCTGTTGGGTTATGGGTTTTTATCCTCTTTGCTGCTGGCCAGTATGTTCTCCACGCATACGCTTGTGTCGTATCCAATAGCCAGTAAATATGGGGTGATCAGGAATCGCGCTGTGAGCATGACTGTTGGCGGAACCATGATTACAGACATCCTTGCTTTACTGATTTTGGCGGCGATAGCGGGAGTGACCAAAGAAAACGTTTCTTCGGCATTCTGGTTACAACTCGGGGTGTCAACTGCAATGTTTGTTGCTGTTGTTTTTGCAGTTTTTCCTTTGATCATCAGGTGGTTTTTTAAACATTTTGAAGATAGCATTTCACAATACATATTTGTGCTGGCGATGGTTTTTCTGGCTTCCTTTCTCGCAGAGGCCGCCGGTGTAGAAGCCATTATCGGTGCTTTCTTTTCCGGGTTGGTGCTCAATAAATTTGTGCCCCATACCTCGCCGCTCATGAACAGGATAGATTTTGTGGGTAACGCTTTATTCATTCCCTTTTTCCTGATCAGTGTAGGTATGCTGGTCGACGTGACGGTACTCGTCAACGGATGGGGCGCCTTGAAAGTCGCAGGCGTAATTCTTTTCGTGGCATTGTCGACCAAATACCTGGCAGCTTGGCTTACGCAAAGGATTTTTAAACTGAGTGCTACAGAAGGCACATTGATTTTTGGTTTGAGCACTTCACACGCGGCAGCGACACTGGCTATTATCTTAGTCGGGTACAACATCATCATAGGTGAGACGGCCTCAGGAGAGCCGCTCAGGTTATTGGACGAAGACGTGTTAAATGGCACCATCCTACTGATCTTGGTGAGTTGCGGTGTCAGTTCTTTTGTCGTAGAAGGTGCGTCTAAAAAGCTCGCGCTGGAGCAGGACCTGCAGGATGCTGAAACGGCTCCAGAAACAGGGCACGAGACAATCCTGGTATCGCTGGCTTATCCCGAAATGGTTACCCAGTTGGTTGACTTTGGACTGATGCTGAAGCCTCCAAAAGGAGTTTCGTCGATCTATGGGTTACATGTTATTGATGACGAGCGGTCGGTGGTTAACGGTCCGGGTACTTCAAGAAAGATGCTTGAAAAGGCTGTTTCTCATGCATCGGCCTCCGAGAATACAATTATACCCTTAAGCAGATATGACTCCAGCATCAGTAATGGTATCGTTTATACCATCAAAGAGCATGGTGCGACAGATGTGGTGATCGGCTTGCACCAGGGGGCGGACCAGCACACTTTTCTCGGCGCCAAGGCCGAAAGTATCATCAGAAGAGTCCACGAAACCATTTATATCTACAAACCCCTGCAACCGCTGAATACATTTAAACGCCTTCTGGTTGTTATGCCTCCCAAAGCAGAAACAGAGCCGGGGTTTTTACATTGGCTGCGGAAGATAAAACTGATTGCAAAGGCAGCTGCTATTCCTGTACATTTTTATGGCACGCAGCAAACGCAGGACGCGATTGGAAAGCTTCAGCAGATCACATCTGCAATAAAAATGCAGCAACATGAATTTCTTAACTGGGATGACTTTCTGATATTCAGCAGGGAATTGAGAGCAAATGACCTCTTTGTGGTCATATCTTCCCGTAGAGGGCACAACTCTTATGTATCACAGCTGGAGAGGCTTCCGTACTACCTGTCCAGTTATTTTGCGAACCAAAGCCTGATCATCCTTTATCCTATGCAACTGGAATCCGGAATTAATATGGGAGATATCGAGCAGGCTGATAGCAATCTGATCGAGACCATTTCCGGTCAAATCGGTGCAATTGGCAAAGCAGGTAAATATGTCCGGGATTTTTTAAGAAATAAAAGCCAGGTTTAGCCGGCAATTTTAGGAGAACATTAAAATATTGTGAAATCTCTCTTTTTTCCGCTGCTAAAATGCAACTGAGTTCTGGGAGGGGCCTGGCTTCGCGTATTGTTTAACAAAGCTACCAGAATCAATCTGGTCCTGGACTATATCTTCGGCAAATACGGGTATAATTGTTTCCAATTGTGAAGATGTTCATACTTGGAAACAATTATAGACTTGTGTTATTTAACCCGCTCAACGTATTCGCCTGTACGTGTATCCAGTTTAATTTTATCTCCCTGGTTTACAAAAAGCGGAACTTTAATTTCTACGCCATTCTCAGTAGTTACGTTCTTAAGCGCGCCTGATGAAGTATCGCCTTTAACAGCTGGCTCTGCATAAATAATCTCGAGTTCAACAAAGTTTGGCGCCTGCGCCATGATTGGTTCTTCGCTTTCGAAAGAAACGATCACATCCATTCCTTCTTTCAGGAACTTTGCTGCGGGACCGAATAACGATTTAGGAATGTTGAACTGTTCAAAGCTAATGTTATCCATGACAACAAAATAGTCTCCTTCTTCATACAAGTACTGAAAATCGCTGGTTTCCACACGGCAAATCTCAATTTGCTCATCGGTACCCAGCCGGGCCTCTACGATTCTTCCTGTTTTGATATTGCGAAATTTACCTAAGTAGAAAGCACCGCCTTTACCAGGTGTGCGGTGGATCAGTTCCGTGACAGTCACGAGCTCACCATTGTACCTCAAAATATTTCCTACTTTAGCTTCAGATGTCTTTGCCATAAATATAATTGTAAAATCTGCGCCAAATATAGATGCTTTTTTCAAAGTATTTCATGGCATTTTCAAAAGAGAATCCCAAACTAAAGTATATTTGGATGCAATTTAACTTATGGAATCATTTGATATAAATATTCAGCTCTACGGGGCAGATCAAACATTTTTGATTATTTCTGCTATAGAAGATCAGAAATACCGCGTATTTGACGGGTTAGAATTGGTTGCTATCATTTGGAGGAGTGAAACCGCCAAGGGAATCGCTTGGACGGGAGAGGGAACAATCAGCAATGAGCAACTCGAAAAGCTCGGCGAAAATCTCGATCTGAAAGAAAGTAGCTAAGTTAATAATCGATTGTCCACCCGATTTATAAAGTCATCCAGGTCGAAAGGCTTGTTAATAAATTCATCTGCCCTGCATTTCGACTTGACTTTGTTGATGTAATTGTTGGCCGACATCATCATGACTGGTATTCGATATGTTTTGGTATTGTCTTTTAATTTTTGGCAAACCTCTACACCATTCCCATCTGGCAGTACCACGTCCAGCACTACCATGTCCGGTGTACGTTCCTGCATTTTTTTCCAGAATGCGCTTATGGTAGCAGTTACGGAAACTTCGTATTCTTCTTCAGTGAGCATAAATTCGATGATATCGCGGATTGCGGCGTTGTCTTCGACAACATAAATACACTTTTTCATAGCTTATGATATTGGTGTACTTAAATAACACCTCTGATTTTTAGATGTTTATAGTAGTTATCAACGAATCGGAGGTTATCCACTTTTTGCCGGAAACAAAGAGTTATATTTTTTAAATTTTAGCTATATTGGATGATAAAATCAGATCTATGAAGTCATTATTAATGCTGTTCTTTTCGTTTTTGGTCGGCGCGGCCTATGCCCAGAAAGTAAATAAGGAAATGCTGATCGTTGACCTCAATCCAGATAAAGGCGTAGTCATTAAAGAAGACGACTGGGTGGAACAATGGCAGAACCAGGTGACATCTTTTAAAGTGAAAGACTTTTCGAGACGTGATGAAGGACGTAAAGTTCCCGGCTCCGGCAGACCAAAGTTGCTAAAGCAGGTATCAGACTTAAAAGGACACAATGCGCTTTCGTTTAAGCAGCAGGAACTGGTCAATATGGATGAAGACGCATTTGATCACCTCATTACCGGAGGGGGTTATACCTGGTTCTGTGTGCTGAAACCGGGAAAACAACCTGGTGAACTGAAAGACGTGAACTGCTTTTTCGGAAATCTGCGCAATCAGCCCAATAATGAGGGCTTTTGGGGTGGCTTTGCAGACGACAACAGTTTCTGGATGAGCAGCAGAAATGCAGTCACGTTTGGAAGATGGGATAAAAATAATCCTTATGTGAACTCCAATCTAATCCTTAAACAGGATCAATATTACCTGATTATGGGACGTATGGATAAAGGCACCGATACGGTAACTTTATCTTTGTACCTCAATGATGCAGAAAAAGCAATTGCCACTAGCCCTTTTCCAGTTAATATGAAAGCAAATGCCTCGAAAATGGCCATTGGTCAGGAACGTGACGCCATCGAACATCCGGGGAGGGAATCTTTTGTAGGTGAAATGGGACGTTTTTTGTTGTATGATCGTCCGCTTAGCGATAAGGAAATGATTAAAGCTGCGAAGCAACTGATTACGTATTATGGAATAAAGGCGCAATAAGCTTTTCTTATCCTAGGTCAATTTGTCCAATCATTTGAAAGCCTAACTTTGAGTAATCAAAAAAGAAATTATGGAATTAGGTATTGGAATGTTTGGTGACTTATCGATAGATCAGGAGACTGGTAAACCAAGAGACGCAAAAATTAAATTGCAGGAAATTCTTGAACAGATTAAACTGGCAGATGAAGTAGGTCTTGATGTATTCGGTCTTGGAGAACACCACAGGCCGGATTATGCTGTGTCCTCCCCGGAGATCGTTTTGGCTGCAGCAGCAAGCATTACGAAAAATATCAAACTGATGAGTACAGTCACAGTACTGAGCTCTGCAGAGCCAGTCAAGGTCTATCAGGACTTCGCTACAATAGATTTGATTTCCAACGGTCGTGCTGAAATCGGTGTCGGCAGGGGCAGTTTTATTGAGTCCTTTCCGTTGTTTGGTTACGACCTTAAAAACTACGACCTCTTGTTTGAAGAAAAACTGGACTTGCTCCTTAACATCAATAACAATGAGGTGGTCAACTGGAAAGGTTCTCTTCGCGCGCCGGTTATCAATCAAACCGTATTGCCAAGGGCAACCAACCAGGGCAGACTACCGATCTGGATTGCTGTAGGAGGAACCCCAACATCTGTTTTGCGTGCTGCGGTATTGGGTTTGCCCCTCGTATTAGCCATCATCGGTGGCATGCCAAGCCAGTTTCAGCCACTGATCGAATACTACAAGGAGCAATATGTAAAGCACGGACATGATGTCGCAAAAATGCAAATCGGAATTCATTCCCATTCATTTCTGAGCGACAACAATGCCAGTGTGGATGAATATTACCACAATTATGCCGCTCAGATGGATAGGGTAGGCGCTTCCCGCGGTTGGCCGCCCTACACAAAAATGCAGTACAATGGCGGACGCTCCCGAGAAGGAGCACTATTCATTGGTGATGCAGCAGAGGTAGCCGATAAAATCCTTTATATGCATGAATTGTTTGGAATTACCAGGTTTATCGGACATATGGATGTGGGAGACCCTTCCCATGGAGAAATCATGAAGTCTATTGAGATTTTTGGTGCTAAGGTAGCCCCTGAGGTAAAGAAAGCGTTAAAAAGCAGGGTGATATCTTAAAAAAATACTACCTTGAACTCGTCCAATCAAGACATGTTCTTGATTGGACGAGATTATAAACGCCATCAATAACCAACGCAATTGTCCCGATGACTTTTAAAAATGATTTACTTGTTATTTTTTCCTGTATAATTTTTGTCTCATGCAAGCCTTCTGCCGATGAAAAGGCGGTGGAACAGATGCAGAATATTGTGAAAGCTGAGGCTTTTGAAGCCGAAAACTCAGACAACATCTTTAATCCAAAAGCAAGGATGGTCTTCTTAGATGCCTCCTTAAAAGGCGCGGATGCTTACACTATTTTGCGGATCAATTACCAGCGTGGCAAAGTGTTTATGCAAATGGGATTTCCAGACAAAACAGTAGAGCTATTTGAAGGAATACAAAACGATCCGAGTGTGATCGGCTCTGATTTTGACTTGAACCGTTTACAACCTGAACTTGCCTTTGCCTACCTCAGAATGGGGGAAGTCAGCAATTGTCTGACCAATCACAATGGTGAATCATGCATTTATCCCATTCAGGGAGGCGGTATTCACAAGGACTTTACCGGTTCTTCTAAAGCGATCGCTCTATATAAGAAAATCCTGGCAAGAAATCCCAAGGATATTGAAGCCAGGTGGTTGATCAATATTGCTTACATGACCCTGGGTAAATACCCTGGCGGTGTGCCCAAAGAATATTTGCTGGAACACGTATATCCGGAAACGGATAAAGTAATGCCGTTTGAGGATATTGCTGCTGATTTGAAACTTAACGTCAACAATATGGCAGGAGGTGTTATCGTAGAGGATTTTGACAATGACGGTTATCTGGATATCGTTTGCTCGGGATGGGGCTTGGATGAGCCAATGTACTACTTTCACAACAATGCCGATGGTACTTTTTCAGACCGTTCTAAAGCGTCCGGACTCAGCGCAATCACCAGTGGACTGAACATTACGCAGACTGATTACAACAATGACGGCTTCAAAGATATTTTTGTGCCAAGAGGCGCATGGAAGGCTTCGCTCGGCAGTCATCACAATTCTCTGCTTAAAAACAATGGCGATGGTACCTTTACAGAGGTGACCATTCAGAGTGGCCTATTGTCGGCCCATCCTACACAGGCGGTGACCTGGAATGACTTCAACAATGACGGCTGGCTGGATCTCTTCATTGGAAATGAGAGTGTTCCGGATGATCCGAAACTGCAACATCCATGCGAACTTTATATCAACAATCAGGACGGTACTTTTACCAATGTGGCAGCTGAAGCTAAAATAGACCTGATCCACTTTATAAAGGGAGCAACCTCTGGCGATTTCGACAATGATGGCTGGAAAGACATCTTTATGACAGCCATGGATGGCAAAAGGTTCCTGATGAGAAACAAAGGCATTGCTGGAAAACAACCTGAGTTTGAAAACGTAACCGAAAAAGCCAACCTCAGCAAAGAAACGAACAGTAGTTTCGCCACCTGGTTTTGGGATTACGACAACGATGGTTTCCTGGATATTATCGCGTGTGACTACTCGTTTGAAAGAACATTGGCCTACTACGCAGCGGCGGAGCAGTTGAAAATGCCAATGGAATATAAAGGTCAGCCTGTGTTGTACCGCAACAATGGCAATGGCACATTTACAAATGTGACCAACGAAGCGGGACTTTTCCGGTCAGTATTTGCCATGGGATCTAACTTTGGAGATATTGACAATGATGGATTTTTAGACATGTACCTGGGTTCTGGAAATCCTAATTTTGAATCTCTGGTTCCCAATAAAATGTTCAGGAACCAAGGTGGGAAGACATTTTCCGATGTGACTCGCTCTGCAAGGGTTGGAAGCCTCCAAAAGGGTCATGCCGTTGCATTCGGTGATATGGACAACGACGGTGATCAGGACATTTATACCGATCTTGGCGGTGCCTATCCTGGAGATGCATTTCCAAGCTCATTTTTTTTGAATCCAGGTCAGAACAAAAACAACTGGATCTGCATTAATCTTGAAGGTGTTAAGGCAAACAGGGCGGCAGTTGGTACGCAGATTAAACTCTCCGTTATGGAAAATGGACAGATGCGCTACATCTATAGAGATGTCAATTCAGGCGGGAGTTTTGGTTCCTCACCCTACAGGCGAGAAATCGGTATCGGTTCTGCGACCGTTATTAGCGAAATTGAAATCAAATGGCATGGCAGTGGTAAGGTGCAGGTTTTTAAAAATGTAAAGCCAAATCAGTTTCTGAAACTAAAAGAAGGAAGCGCTAAGTTTGAGCCGGCAAAATTGAAGACCCTGTATTTCAAAAGAGACATTAACGACCATAGCCACCATCACATGGCGATGTAATTATTCACCGGTCTTCGGGTCGTATTCCAGCGGCAATTGGTCGCCGATCCTTTGACTTCCCCAGAAACCCTGAATCAGGATGTCTTTGTAGTGTTCATAACTACCGCGGCTATCTATCTGTGCGTTGAGCTGCAGGATTGAGCCAGTTCTCCCCAAATCATCAATCAGCATCCGGCCGGGGGCATATTTGTCCTCTTCATTCGCTTTTTTCTTGTCGTATACTGTATAGAGCCTTTTCTTGTAATTGAAAACAAACAAGTTGCTGTCCGGGCGTTTGATAATTTGCTCTGTATTGACCGGATTTGGATCCGCTGCCAGCGGAAAGCCTGCGCTGGTAATGGCATAAGTTAAGAAACCTTCCTTTCTGGCTGTGTTTTTATACAAAGATCAGGTAGTGCATCAGTGAACCTTCGTAGGCTTTCTTTCTATTGATCACCCATTTTTGTCGCTGCAAGTCTGTGCCCGTAAGCTGTTCAAATATGCATTCCCCATCGTAAATCGTAGTTTCCAGTTTTTTATCGTAACGGAAGTTTCTCAGCAGGTAATTGATCCGGTAGCCGAGATTCTGATTTTCGATCACCAGAAATTTGTCCGTTGTAGCTTTGATCAGTGTTTGCTCGGTAGCAAAATCGATCACCTCAGGATTGCTTATTTTACAGGCTTTTGCATTCTCAGATTCCCCCATAAAATATTTGGTGAAGATCTTCATAAACCCTTTCCGCTGAGAATCATCGCCGATATTGACCTGCGCAAGAGCAATCTGTTTTTCCTGCAGGATGATTTTTAAGTCAACAGCCTCGTATTTGACGGTTGCAGGTGACTTAACCGATTCATACCCGATCAGATTCACCACGACCTGGTAAGTACCCTGACCCATGTGGCTGAAATTAAAATTACCCTTGTCATCTGTCACAGTTGTTTTTTGGGTACCGTCTATAAAGACGGTCGCCGCCTGAAGGGCCTCGCCCCTTGAATTGACTACATTCCCGCTGATGGTGAAGAGCGTTTGCGCATCAGCAATGTGACTTGCCAATATAAAGAGGGCTAATAAGAGCGTTTTTTTCATGATTAATCTTTATCAGATCCAGCAATCAAACTGTATAGTGCATTGACGACAGCTAGGACAATTGCAAAAAGTGCCGCTGCAAAAAAGTCTTTGGTGTAAAAATCGGCCATGTAATGGTCGACCAGCATGATCATCAATACACTGATCACAAAAGACATCAGTCCGAGGGTGAGAAAATTGATTGGGAAAGTAAAAATCCGTAACACCAGCCCTACGGTTGCGTTCGCAATAGCGATCAGTACTGCTGCCAGTACTGCATTTCCAAATCCGTTGATTGCTACTCCTGGGACAACTTTAGCTCCTATAAAGACTGCGAGGCCCATGAGCAATACTTTTAGAATTAATTTAATCATGATCTTTTTTTTATGCCGGAAATATCCGGGCTACGTTTAAATGTGTTTATTGCCAGTAAAGTTTACTTATCTTTTTAAGGAAAGCAATTCCTTAAGTGACTTCCTCGACCAAACTCCATATCTCCTGCGGAGATACCGCGGCATCGATTTCAGGTCTTCCCTTGCGGCTTGAAATTGCGCACGCGCTTCCTCAGTTCGTTGCTGCTTTTTGAGGAACAGACCATAATAATACCTTGCTTCCACAGAATGGTGTATCCTGATCACCGTCTTGTAGCCCTCATCGGCATGTTCTGTACGGCCGGCACCGTCCAGCGCCCGCACATAAAGCAAGTCATCCTCTACCACGTTGAACTGCCTGTTCTGAACCTTGTTCAGTTTGTCAAAATAGAGAATGCTTTCCTGGTACTGCCCATTGTGAAAATATTGTCTGGCAAGTTGCAAAAAGATACCCGGGTCATCCGCGTACAATCCTTTCAGGCAGCTTAACGAAAGTGCAATCGCCTGTTCATATTGCCCGCGCTCGGCATACGCATTGGACAGTCCAAGTTTGTTGGTCACATTGTCAGAATTATGAACCTTTCTGGTCCATTCATTAATGCGTTGATTAGGGAGAAAATACCTTTGAATATTCGCTGAAAGACCGCCGCGTCTGAGATCAGGCAGTACTTCCATAAAAAAATAGGCGACAGCGCCGATTAACGGAAGAAAAAGGATCAGGTAGATCCACTGCCTTCTTCCTGTTTTAAAAGCATGAATGATGGCCAGGATCTGCAGCGGGACGGCAATGTAATAGTAATTTCCGAGAAGGCTAAAAAGACCAATCATCTTTGATAAGTTAATTTATTGACTAAGATAATTATTTAGCCAGTATTTAACTATTCACTTTTATGAATTTGCTCCAAAATGCGGATGATACCAAACAGCGAAATTTTGAGACGAAAGTGATGTGAAAAGATAAGACCGTTGCGGTAACTTGCTCTATTGTAAGATCCAAATATTACCACATACATATGAATCGTAAAACCCCACTGACCGCATTGGCTTTCGTGCTGCTGGCTTTTAAACCTGCAGACCACAAAATGCCTGATCCGCCCGCTTTTGTAAAACCAAAATATACTGAGATAGCCCTGGGCGAGATCAGCCCTAAAGGCTGGTTGCAGGACCAGTTGCAAACCATGCTGGCAGGTACGACCGGTCATCTGGATGAAGTATATCCTAAAGTACAGCAAGACAATGGTTGGCTGGGCGGCAAGGGAGATTCCTGGGAAGAAACCCCGTATTGGCTGGATGGTGCTGTGCCGCTGGCCTGGCAACTCGACAATGCAGCACTTAAACAAAAAGTATTGAAATACATCAACTGGGTATTGGAGCACCAGCGTCCTTCCGGATATTTTGGCGCGATCACCAACGCAGAACGGGAGGGGAAGACCATTGATCTGCAGCATCCTGAAAATGGCGACGACTGGTGGCCGAAAATGGTGATGCTGAAAGTGATGCAGCAATATTATTCTGCATCGGGCGACAAACGTGTCATCAGCTTCATGGAGAAGTATTTTGCCTATCAGAAATCGGCACTTCAAAAAGCAAATATTGGGCATTGGACTGAATGGGCCACCTCTCGCGGGCATGATAATGCTATGATGGCACAGTGGCTGTATACTATCAATGGTGATGCCTCTTTGTTAGACCTGGCAGACCTGATCCAGAAACAAGCCTTCCAATGGAGTGACTTGCTGAGCAACCGTGACTGGGTAATCGGTGCAGCAACACAACAAAACGACGCACACTGGATGAACAGGCATGGTGTCAATGTCGGTATGGCGCTCAAAACGCCTGCTATTGATTACCAGCGTACTGGCGATGTAACGTATTTAAAAGGATTGAAGACAGGTTTCAGGGATTTGATGACCTTGCATGGACTACCTATGGGTGTATTTTCTGCTGATGAAGACCTTCACGGTAACCTGCCATCTCAGGGCGTAGAGCTTTGTGCTACTGTGGAAGCAATGTATTCGCTGGAAAAAATCATCCAGATTACCGGTGATAATGAATATATGGATGCATTGGAAAGAATGACTTTCAATGCCCTGCCACCTCAGACTACCGATGATTTTAACAACAAACAGTATTTTCAGATTGCCAACCAGGTACAGATCAGCCGGGGTGTGTTCGATTTTTCGTTGCCCTTTGACAGACAGATGAACAACGTGCTGGGCATGAAGAGCGGTTATACCTGCTGTCTGGCCAATATGCACCAGGGCTGGACTAAATACACCCAGAGCCTGTGGTTCCGGACGGCCAATAACGGCCTCGCTGCACTGGTCTACGCACCAAATATCCTGAAGACTAAGGTGGGTGGGCAGGAAGTCACGATTAATGAAAATACCAGTTATCCTTTTGCTGACGAGATCAATTTTGAGTTTACTACAAAAAAAGAAGTCAGTTTTCCATTGGAACTTAGAATCCCTGCATGGTGTAAAGAAGCAAGTGTGCGTATCAATGGCGTTGAAGTTCAGATTGCCAAAGGTGGCACAATCGTTACGCTGTCACAAAACTGGAAGAACAAAGACAAAGTGACGCTGAAACTGCCGATGCAATTGAGCACTTCAAACTGGGGCCGTAATTCGAGAACGATAGAACGCGGGCCGCTGGTCTATGCGCTCAAACTTGAGGAACGCTGGGAAAAAGACAACAACAAAGAGGAGGGAGATTATTTTAGTGTGTTTCCGAAATCTGACTGGAACTACGGTCTGCTGGAAAAGATTGTCAACAATCCTGCCGAAAACCTACAGGTAAAAGTGAAACCCTTACAGCCAAAATTTGTCTGGAATCTGGCCAATGCACCAATTGAGATCACTGCATCTGGTAAAAAAATCCCAGCCTGGACGGTGGTGGAGGGTGTCGCCAGGCAACCTGTTACCGACCGTACAGGAATCTACAAGGGAGTGGTGGATCCACAGGTGCAGACCTTAACCCTTGTGCCTTATGGCTTTACCAAAGTTCGTATCGTCGCATTTCCTGTAGTCAAATAATTGTTATAACTTCAATATCATGAGATCAATATCCTTATTTATAGTGGGTTTGTTTTTCGCCGCTGCCGTTTCGGCACAGGTAAAGGCAGACCTTAAAAATTTCAATCCAAAGAATGAAGCTGTGGTCAGTCAGCAATCCAGTCTACTGGAAGTCAAATGGCCCGCAGGAAATGGCGGCACAGGCAAAGTTGTTTTTGATTTGAGGGCTTCCAAACCCTTGTTCCAGCTCATCGCATTGGGCAAAGGGACGGTTCAGAAAACGATTTCTACCGATGTGGACCCGGCTTTTTTATTGAGCATCGGAAAGCGCGATCTGTTGTCACAAAATGGCTGGAATATCTTTTTTGATAAGGTGCCGCAAAAGCCATTTAAAACTCATCCTGTTGAGCTAAAAAAGACCTCTGCTGCGGTAAAAAGCATTGGAAGTCACACTATAGTAACTATCGGCAACCTGCATTCCGATCGTTTTGACGGCGTGCTGGAAGTTACTTTTTACAATGGCAGCCCGCTTTTCAATATCGCAGCGGTGATGTCTACTGATGTCGATGCTACTGCAATCGTTTACGATGCCGGACTCATCAGCAAATCAGATAGCTGGAAAAGCATTTCATGGACCAATACTGGTGATACCTTGCAGCAGGCAAGTGTTGTCAAAACAGATACTGCTCTGAACCTTGCAGTGAAATACAGAACCATCACTGCCAAAGGGCCACAAGGTACCTTAGCTATGTTTCCAGCTCCACACCAGTATTTTTATCCATTGGATGAGGCATTTAACCTGAAATTTACCTGGTATGGCAGCAATTACCGTAAAATGATCGACGGCTACGGCATTGGCATCAGGCAAGACCTGAAAGGTGACAACCGTTTTGTGCCCTGGTTCAATGCCCCTCCAGGATCAAAACAGCGGATGAATTTCTTCTGTCTGCTTAGTGATGGTGAGCCCTCAGCTGCTTTTACTGCGGTCAGGAAATTTACCAACAATGACACCTACGTTAAGTTGCCTGGCTTCAAGACCATGTCCAGCCATTTCCACAATGAATTTATCATGAATGTAGTATTGGCAGGGAAGCCTATTCCTGAACATCCTGACTTTATAAAGGTGTTTAAAAAAACAGGGATAGACATCGTCCATCTTGCCGAGTTTCATTATACTGCGCATCCTAAGGGACCGGATGACCAGCGTCTAAAGGAATTGAAAGCCTTATTTGAGCAATGTCAGCGTTTGTCTGACAATGATTTTCTATTGCTCCCAGGTGAAGAGCCTAACGAATTCTTTGGCGGCCACTGGCTCCAGATTTTTCCGAAGCCGGTGTATTGGATTATGTCGCGAAACAAGGATGTCCCTTTCGTAGAAGAAAAGCCAGGTTTTGGTAAGGTCTATCATATTGGTGATAAAAAAGACATGCTGAAGCTGTTGGAAGACGAAAAAGGATTGGCCTGGACAGCACATGCACGTACAAAGGGATCAGTTAATGCTCCTGATGTATATGCCGAGGAAGATTTCTTTAAGTCAGATCGTTTTATGGGTGCGGCATGGAAAGCGATGCCAGCCGATCTTTCACAGCCTTTTTTGGGTAATAACCGGGTACTGGGTCTTTTGGACGACATGAACAACTGGGGATTAAAGAAGACAGTGATTACAGAAGCAGATTTGTTTACAATCACCCCGCAAAATGAGATGTACGCGCATTTAAATGTCAACTACCTGATGCTGGATAAGGCACCAAAGTTTACCGATAGCTGGCAGCCAATAGTGGATATTATGCAGCAGGGTAAATTCTTTGGTTCGACAGGCGAGGTGCTGATGCCCGAACTGAAAATCAACGGTAAGATATCTGGTGAGACATTGATGTTGAATGCTGATGGTACGGCTAATGTTGCTTTGAAACTCCTTTGGACATTCCCAATGAATTATATCGAAGTGATCTCAGGCGATGGTACACGGGTTTTCAGAGATAAAATCGACCTGACTAAGACTAAGGCCTATGGCGATCAGCTGTTTCAGTTTAAAACCAAGTTGGATGGAAGAACCTGGGCCAGGGTTGAGGCCTGGGATGTGGCGGCAAACGGGGCTTTTAGTCAGACCTTTTATATCAGCAAATAGCGGCTGTTCAGCAGCATCAGCGCAGAAACAAGCTTAAATCAAGCCGCCTTGAAGTTTTGCCCTCCCTGTTATTCATTAGCCTTGTCTGAATTTATACAATTTAATTATAGATATTTACATTTGAGCTGTAGCAATTCCCCTCCGGGAGTCGTCTTCAATATTAAAACCAGATAGATGAAAACACTCTTATACTCAGCAATTATTTTGTGCTTCACACTTGGGTGTAAAAAAGACAGCAAAGATCCCGAAAGTGAAGACGGTGCTGGAAAAACAAAAATCGATGCCAATTGGGCAAATAAAGATCAAAGCTTTACCGATGTGCCAAATTTTAGCGGAACATTTACAGGCAGGATCATTTACGGTTCTATTGATAACGTAAACGTGATTGAGTCTGAAATACAGTTCGATGGCAGTACTTACAAAAGCGATAATTTAAGGCGAAACTACGGTTCGTCCAATGATTATATTTTCGGTGCGGCGAACGGAACTTTTGTTCTGAAAGAAGGAAAGACTATTCAGTTCAACAACTCAGTGTTTATTTACCCGGCGATTTATGACGGGCCCATTCTTCGAGAGGATTATGCTTATAAAGCCAAAGGAGATAGCCTGATCCTAAATAAGCTAAAACTCAATCAGGATGGTGGGCCATATATTTGCCAATATCGGTTAAAGCGTATGACCGTCCAGTAAGGGTTTCAGTTTTTTTTCCTCTCAGTCTGCTGGTTATTCACATAATCCGTAGGCGACATGCCGAATTGCTTCAGGAAGTTCCTGCCAAACTGCGTTTGTGAACTATAACCCACCATTTCAGCGATCTCGTAGATTTTTAAATCACCTTCGCTCAACAGTTCAGCAGCTTTTTTGAGTCGGGCCAGATTGATCAGTTCATTCGGACTCAAGTCCGATATGGACTTGATTTTTCTGTACAGTGTAGGCCGGCTCATGTTCATGTTATCTGCTAAGTGTTCTACATTCAGATCCGGATTGCTGATGTTGTTGTTGATGATCTGCTGCAACTTTTCGAGGAAAAGCTCATCGGCTTTTGAATAAGCCATGCTTTTGATGTGCAACAGGGGTGAACTGGCAAAATAAGCCTTGACCTTGTCGCGGTTTTTCAGTAGGCTGGCTATCTGCGCCTGCAGGAATTCTGGTGAAAAGGGTTTTTCAACGTAGGCATCTGCACCTTGCTCCAAACCCTCTATTTTGGATTGCATGGTGTTTTTTGCAGTCAGCAGGATTACAGGGATATGGCTAAATTCTACGCTGGATTTGATGGTGCCACAGAGTTCAAAACCATCCATTTCAGGCATCATAATGTCGCTGATCACCATATGAACAGCAGTGCTGCTGAGGATGTCAAGCGCCTCCAGACCATTCAATGCCGTCAATATCTGGTATTTCTCGCTCAGGTCATCTGATAGAAAATCCAGGATATCCTCATTATCGTCGACTAGTAAAAGGGTATGGCTCAGGTTTTTTTCCATTTGCTGTTCAGATTAAATTCGATCAGTTGGTGGATCGGAAGCTTTAAGACAAATATATTAAATCCTTTATTGCTTTTCTCAATCGTCAGCGAGCCGCTGTGCAGTTCTGCCAATGATCGGGAAAGTGACAAGCCTATTCCAGTCCCAGGCTTGATCTCAGCTTCCTTTGCCCTGTAAAAAGGCTGAAAGATTTTCTCATGAAGTTCCTCAGGAATTGACCGGCCGTCGCTGCTTACTTTAACGATCAGCTGCTCATCTTCAGGTTCCTGTTGTAGCAATTCAACTATAATTGAAGACTTTCCATATTTGATGGCGTTATCGATCAGGTTGCTGATGATTTTATGAAATGCCTCCAGATCCAGGTAGGCAAACTGATTTTTTGCCGGGAGCCTGATCTGGTACCGGATGTGTTTTTGCTCTGCGTTCAGTTGGAAGTTTACAGCGATATCCCGCAGTGTTTCTGAGATATTGGTTTTTACAAAGTTTAGTGAAAATCCATGGGCTTCTGTTTTTCTAAAATCAAGTAACTGATTGGTCAGATCCAACAAACGGTCAGTGTTCTTGTTCATCACCTTCAAGTTCTTTTCCATATCAGGCACTTCCGCGCTGCGCTTGATCAGTTTTTCCATCGGCCCCTTGATCAGCGTTAACGGGGTCCTGATTTCATGGGCGATATTTGTGAAAAACTCGATCTTGGCATGGTAAATCTCTTTTTCTTTTTCATTTTCAAAGACCTCCATTCGGCGGGCATTTTTGCGCTCCATTCTTTTATGGTCACGTCTCATGAGTAAAAAGACGATGAGTCCGGCACTGATCAGATAAATGGCATAGGCAAACCCACTGGCCCACCATGGCGGCAGGATCTCGATCTGTATGGTTGTTTCCCTGGTGTTCCAAACACCGGAACTGTTGGAAGCTTTGACACGAAATGTATATTTTCCCGGAGACAGATCGGTGAAATAAGCTTTTCTGTTTTGCTTCAGATAGGTCCAGTCCTTGTCGATGCCGTCCATTTTGTACGCATACTCCGTCATTACCGGGGAGGTATAACTTAATGCGGCAAAGTCAATACTAAAAGACGATTGCGTATGGCTCAAGATGATTTTGTCAGTCAGCAGGATTGATTTTTTAAGGATAGAATCTTTTGCGCCGATCAGGAGTTCGTTATTGTTGACCTGAAAACCGGTAATAAAAACAGGTGGTCTGAAGGTATCTGGTTTGAAGTCGGCCGGATTAAAACGGATCATGCCCTTTACACTCCCAAAATACATGTTGCCCTTCAGATCCTGGTAGGCTGAGTTGTAGTTGAACTGGTCGCTTAGCAAGCCGTCGGATTTGGTGTAGGTCTTCAGTGCACCGCTTGAAGGGTCGAACTTCAGTAGTCCTTTTGATGAACTGATCCAAAGCATGTTTTGCCGGTCTTCCAGCAGGCCGTATATGACATTGCTTGGAAAACCATTTTTAATCGAGTAATTGGTGAACCGCTTTTTTGAAGGATTTAGCCTTGATAACCCTGCTTCCGTGGCAATCCAGATGTTTTGTGCATGGTCTTCCAGCAAGCGGTTTACCCGGTTGTCTGTCAGACTGTTTTTATTGCCTGATTCGTTTTTATAAAAGCCCTTTTTGCCGGTTTTGGGGTTGTAGTAAAAAATTCCATCACGGACAGTGCCTACCCAAATCGTGCCTTCACGGTCTTCCAGGATACTGGTGTAAAACATGTAATCGGGCACATAGGGGAAGTTTTCAAAATGATCCGCCTTGCGGTTGTAAGTGTACAAGCCGCTGGTGGTCGACAGGATAAGTTGCCCTGACCTGCTTTTGTAAACTGCGTAAATGAAATTGCTGCGGAGCTGATTTGGTTTACGGCTCAGGCCATAATGGCGAACCACTTTTCCCGTGTTCAAATCCATCACATCCAGACCATGTTCAAATGTGCCGATCCACAACTCGTTCCCATCGGCCAGCAGACCGTGGATATTGGTGTGTGAAATTCCGGTCTTTAGTCCGTTGGGCCTGAAATTGCTGATTTTCCCGGTACTGAGATTGAGTTTATTTAGCCCGGCATCTTCAGTGCCGATCCAGAGATTGCCGCTTTGGTCCGGGGTAATTTCCCGTACCGCATTTCCGCTGATGGAGCTTTCGCCAACTTTGTGAAAGAATTTCTCGAAGGTCGCATATTGTTTGGGGTAATAATTGACACCACCAAAATAGGTGTAGACCCAAATCCCACCTTCCCGGTCCTGACAAAAACCATAGATGGCATTATCGGATAAGGAATATGGATCATTATATTGTTTTTTGAGATTGCTGCTCGTCCCGGTTTTCAGATTGTAAATGAAAATACCGGACTCTGTGGCAATCCAATACGTATCTGCATTGATTTTGATAAAGTTGCGCGCGTAAATGCTGCTTTTATCGGTGCTGTAGGGCAAAACGTCTTTATAGGTATGGTTTTTAGTATCAAAGTATTTAGCACCCTGCGTAGAGGTGCCGATGAAGATGTGGCCATCTCCTGTTTCATAAATATTTTCCACCCAGTGCGAAGTAGTAGGGGGAGAATGGTCAAAAATAGGATAAGCTGTAAAGCTGTCCTTCAGGGGGTCATAACTTTCGATCGCACCATCCGGGGTTGCAAACCACAGGTCGCCTGAAGGCGTTTGACAAAAAGCGCTGACATAGAAGTATTGTGCCGGGGGGTATTCAGTTATTTTTTTTGTCCTGGTATTGTACCTGCAAAGCCTTAACCGGGAAATGAACCACAGATTGTGGTTTTTGTCAAACATCAGCGATCGGACCAGTTTGTGTGGGGTTTTCTCCAGTGGTCTGAAAGTTTCCGTGGCCTGGTTGTAGCTGTAAATTCCATTTTCTGTGCCCACCCAGAGTAAACCGTCCTTGTCCTCTGCCAGGCAGATGATGAAACTTCCGCCAATAGAGTTGGGATCGTCTGCATCATAACGGTAAACTTTAAAAGAATAGCCGTCAAAGCGGTTCAGGCCATCCTTGGTCCCAAACCACATGAAACCGTTGCGGTCCTGCAAACTGCAAAGTACGGCGTTGTTAGACAGGCCATCTTCTACCTGGTAGCGTTTGAAATAATAGGGCTGTGCGCAGAGCAGTTCCGCAAAGAAAAGGAGTGATATGAACAGGCTTAGTTTCTTCAAGTTTAATCCGGTTGGCCTCAATCAAATGTTTAGGCAGTTCAAACTTATCGAAAAAAGAACAGATTTGGTGGATTGAGACGAATTGCTGAAAGATTGATACAAATGGGTTTAAGCACAACGGTAAAAAACAGAATATTTGATCGTCACCAATTATAAACTAAAATTTAAAATCAACACACAAAAATGAACAAAAGCTATTTGTTAACAGCAGCATTGTCCTGCCTGTTCTTATGCGCTACTGCTCAGTCGGACTGGAAACCTGCTGGCGGTAAGATCCTGACCCCATGGGCAGAAAAAGTAAACCCCGCAAATGTCCTTCCTGAGTATCCACGCCCACAATTGGCGCGGGTCAACAACTGGAAAAACCTAAACGGTCTCTGGGATTATGCGATTACCTCAAAAGAGGAGACTACTGCTCCTAAAGCTTTTCAGGGCAAAATTCTGGTTCCCTTTGCAGTAGAGTCTGCATTGTCCGGCGTTGGCAAGACTTTAGATAAAAATAACCTGTTGTGGTATAAAACTACTTTTACCATCCCTTCTACTATGAAGAACAGCATTTTGCTGCATTTCGGGGCGGTGGACTGGAAAACCGATATTTGGTTGAACGGACAGAAAGTTGGTACGCACGAAGGTGGATTCGATCCATTCTCATTTGACGTTACTGCTTTTGTAAAAAAAGGCGGTAAACAGGAATTGACCATCAGTGTCTGGGATCCGACAGATGAAGGCCCTCAGCCACGTGGTAAACAAGTTAAAAAGCCGGAAGGCATCTGGTATACACCGGTAAGTGGAATCTGGCAAACGGTATGGTTGGAAAGTGTGCCAAAAACCTATATTGCCTCAACCAGGCAAACACCGGATATTGACAGCAAGACGTTAGTCCTTTCTGCTGATGTTCAGGCAGCGGTGGCTGGCGACAAGATCAGGGTTACGGCTTTTGACGGAAAAACAAAAGTAGCTGAACAGGAAGTAGATGCTACCGAAGAAGCTTTGCTCGCCATTGCCAATCCTAAACTGTGGTCGCCAGACAGCCCTTTCTTGTACGACCTTAAGGTAGCGGTGATCCGTGGCGGTAAGATTGTAGACGAAATCAGCAGCTATTTTGCCATGCGTAAATCTTCATTGGGGCCAGATAAAGACGGAACTCAACGGATGTTGTTGAACAATCAGTTCGTATTTCAATATGGTCCTTTGGATCAGGGTTGGTGGCCAGACGGTTTATATACGCCACCGACTTACGAGGCAATGACTTTTGACATCATCAAAACCAAAGAAATGGGCTTCAATATGATCCGCAAGCACATCAAGGTAGAACCTGCCCGGTGGTATTATGAGTGCGACAAACTGGGTATACTGGTTTGGCAGGACATGCCAAGTGGTGATTTGGGCAACCAGTGGGAGCCAAATCTTGGTCAAATGGGCGGAACGGATAAAGACCGTACGCCAGAGTCTGAGGCCATTTACAAGAAAGAGTGGAACAAAATCATGGACGACCTGCACAATTTTCCTTCTATTGTCGTTTGGACACCGTTCAACGAAGCTTGGGGACAGTTCAAAACTAAAGAAATTGCAGAATGGACAAAGAAAAAAGATCCATCCAGATTGGTCAACAGTGCCAGTGGTGGTAACCATGTGATCACCGGTGATATTGTAGATTTGCACCATTATCCTGATCCTGCGATGCCTAGACCAGATTTATTTGGAGTAGACCGCGCGGTGGTATTGGGCGAATATGGCGGGTTGGGTCTGCCTGTAACCGGACACAGCTGGAAAGATACCAATAACTGGGGATATCAGACTTTCAAAACTGCAGATGAATTATTTGCCAAATATGCAGAGTTCATGAAGAAAATGGATGGACTGATCCTGAAAGGCTTGTCTGCCGCAGTGTATACGCAGACGACCGATGTGGAAAACGAGACCAATGGTTTAATGACTTACGACAGAAAGGTAATTAAAGTACCCGTACAGAAACTGAAAGAAGTGACCGACAAGCTGTATACCCACGGCGCTGTTATGCCATAAAAAAAGCAAATACAATTGGTTTTCATTTCGAGGCCCGAAATCATCTCATCCGAGATAGTTTCGGGCCTCGATGCGTTTACAGCTGTTTCTATGTTAAGAAATTATTAACTATATTGTATTGCCAAATATCTACACTTATGTTAAACAACGTTGCAAAGCATGCTTCAGGCATGTGTCGGTTCGTCTGCGTCCTACTGGTTTTCTCTGCGTTCGCTTCCTGTAAAAAGGACAAAGAACAAGAAAAAGAGCCCGAGCCGGTTGTGCTCAAAAGCGACAAGCAGATTAAGACTTTCAGCTTCAAAGCCAGTAAAAACCCGGTGTTGGTCAATGATGTGAACGCAGAGATTATCGGCGACAGCATTTTTGCAAGGGCTTTTGCGGGTACAGACATCAGTCAGCTGACACCTGAATTTACCTATGAAGGAACCAAAGTAAATGTGGCCGAGGTTGCGCAGCTGAGCAGTACTACAGTAAATAACTTTACTAAAATTGTCCCTTATGACGTAGTCGCCGAAGACGGAAGTAAAAAAACTTATTTTGTGAAGTTTACCGATAATGGCATCGCCGCACTATACATCAATACCAATGGAACACCCATCACCAGTAAGGAGATTTATGTGACCGGCTCTGTTAAGATCGTCACCAACTTTAAGGACGTTTCTTATGAAGGTAAAACGGAGATCAAAGGCCGCGGAAATTCGACCTGGGATATGCCAAAAAAGCCTTACCGAATCAAGCTTGACAAGAAGGCGGCACTATTGGGGATGGCGGAGAATAAAAACTGGGTTTTGCTGGCCAACTATGCCGATAAGACGCTGATGCGCAACGAACTTGCATTTATATTGAGCAGGAATATGGGCCGGGCTTTTACGCCAAATTCCAGGTATGTGGAAGTCTATCTCAACAATGCCTATCTGGGTAGCTATCAGTTGACTGAACAGATCAAAGAAGGGAAAGGTCTGGTGGATATTGAAGAACAACCTGACGGGACTACAACTTTACCTAATCTGGCGGGCGGCTACCTGATTGAGCAGGATTTATTTGCGGAAGGGGAACCGGTCTGGTTCAAAACAGTCAAGAAAATGCCTTTCGTGATCAAATACCCGGACGAAGATAAAATCACCAGTCAGCAGAAAGATTACATCAAGAGCCATTTCCAGAAACTGGAAGATGCCCTTTACGCAGATAACTTTACAGATCCGGTAAATGGATATAGAAAGTACTTTGATGTCAATTCCTATGTCGATTTTTACATTGTCAATGAAGTCATTGGCAATCCGGATGCATTCAGGAGTACCTATCTGTTCAAAAAACGGAACGATGATAAAATTTACGTCGGACCGGTATGGGACTTTGACAAAGCGGCCAATAACGACAACAGGCTGGGTGATCAGGTCAACGGACTAATGTCCAACGCTGCTTTTGAACCTAAGATCTGGTTTAAGCGTTTGATGATGGATCCAACTTTCAGACAAAGGATCAGGGCGCGTTGGAATGAGGTAAAACCCAAAGTGATGGCATTGACCAGTTCTATGGACCCAATAGCTGCTAAACTGGCCGTATCGCAGGTCAGGAATTTTACCAAATGGGACATCCTCAATAAAAAATCTTATTTGGAGCTACAGGTCAATGGAACCTATGCCGGCGAACTGCTGTACCTGAAAACTTTCCTGAACAACCACATCACCTGGCTGGATGCCAAGTTTAACAGTTCAGAGTACCAGTAATCTGTATTTTGCCTAACTTAGGTGCTTTGAATTGAACCACACATGAAATCAAAATTCCTGACACTTGTCCTGATGGCCGTGCTGACGCTGGCTGCCAAATCGCAAACTTTTACAAACCCCCTGCTTCCTGCAGGGGCAGACCCTTACAGCTTTTATAAAGACGGTTACTATTATTATACCCATACTACAGGTAGAAATATCCTCTTGTACAAAAGCAAGACCATTGACGGTATCAAAGACGCGAAGCGTAAAGTCGTCTGGACGCCACCTAAAACAGGGCCTTATTCCAAAAATATCTGGGCTCCGGAAGTGATGTTTTTACAAGGCAAATGGTATGCCTATTTTGCAGCAGATGGCGGTGACAACATCAACCACCGTATGTATGTGCTGGAAAATGCATCAGCTGATCCAACTGAAGGCGAATTTGTCTTCAAGGGACAGATTACAGATGAGACCAATAAATGGGCGATTGACGGGGATGTGATTGAACACAAAGGTAAGTTGTACATGATTTGGTCCGGCTGGGAAGGGGATGCCAACGGTAAACAGGAAATCTATATTGCCAAACTCAAAAACCCATGGACAGTTGATGGTCCACGTGTAAAAATTTCCAGTCCCAGGTTTAAATGGGAAACCATTGGGGACCTCAACGAGCCTAACCTCAAACATGTGGATGTGAATGAGGGCCCGCAGTTCCTGGTGCATAAAAACAAGATTTTTGTGGTGTATTCGGCCAGCGGGTGCTGGACAGACTTTTATGCTTTGGGTACGCTGACCGCTTCTGCAAATGCAAATTTATTAGATCCGGCTTCCTGGACAAAATCAGCAGAACCTGTTTTTCAGCGTTCAGAAGCAAATGGGGTTTACGCTCCGGGGCATAATTCGTTTTTTAAATCGCCAGATGGACAAGAAGATTGGATTTTGTACCATGCCAACGATAAACCAGGCCAGGGTTGCGGAGGATTCAGGTCCCCGAGGGCACAAAAATTTGCCTGGGATAAAAATGGGATGCCTGTTTTTGGAATTCCTGTAAAAAATGGGACGCAATTGCTCATGCCTTCTGTCAGAAGTAGATAGCTTTTGTTGTTTGGGTAATAATTCCCCGCTATTCTTAGTAATCTGGCTGTGTTTTAACTGATTTGCTGTAAAAATCACTAAATTCGTCAGGGATTTCATAAAACATGCAGTATTCTTCGGATAGCCATATTCTTGCTACGGCGCAGACCAATAAAGCAAAAGCGCTGGAAATTGCTTTTGATCATTATTGGGAACTGCTGTTTCGTCATGCATACAGAAAACTGCAGTCCGAAGATCTGGCCAAGGATCTCGTTCAGGAGGTTTTTATTGTGATGTGGGAGAACCTTGACAAGCTGATGGTTCAGGATCAACTCCTGCCGTATCTGTATGCTGTATTGCGCAACAAGATTCTGATCCAGTACAAAAAAGATAACGTGCGTTTGCGTTATGCAGTCGCCCATCCCCAGCAGGAAGAATCATCTGACCCCTCTTCTCATCAGCTATTGCTGAATAAAGAACTACAAAGCATTATTGACGATGAAGTCAATAAAATGCCTTCCCGCATGCGGGAAATCTATAGTTTACGGAAAGAAACCAATCTTAGCATCAGGGAAATTGCTGAAAGTCTTGGTTTGTCAGAACAAACCGTCAAAAATCAACTGCAAAATGCATCCGGCCGATTAAAAATTCGTTTAAATCATTATGATCCCTCTTTGTTGCAGATCGGTTTGATCATTGCAGGAGTGTATTCTTTGATTCATTAGCTTTTTTGATATTTTTTTTAAATCATCTGGTACTTTCTCCTTGCTGAAGCTATAAGTATTAAAAGGCAAGTTTTGAAAGTCAACGAAATACAAATACTTATAGATAAGTACCTGTCGGGCGAGGCCAGTCAGGAAGAAAGGATGACAGTTGAGCACTGGTATGAAAATGTATCGGGGCCGGACGGCGAATTTTCTGAACAACGCCTCCAGGCATTAAAAACAGATATGCATCAGGCGGTTTTTAGTCAGCTGAACAAAGAAGCGCTGGTTGTACCATTGAAAGCCAGCAGACGCTTACCGCGTTATATAAGCTGGGCTGCTGCAGTCCTCGTCATCGGCTTTGGTCTTGGATTTTATTTTTACAGCAATAAAAGATCCCTGCCTGAGGAACTAGCCAGCCATTTGCCAAATGACATAGCGCCTGGTGGAAATAAAGCGACCTTAACGCTTGCTGATGGTTCTACTTTGGTACTGGACAGCGCAGGTGACGGACAACTGGGCAGTCAGGCTGGCGTAGCGATCAGTAAAAACGAGGACGGGCTGCTTAGCTATCGTGCTGACCAAGCCAATACGGAGCAGACATTGGTTTACAATACCATTTCAATTCCACGAGGCGGAAAATACCGGGTGATTTTGGCTGATGGAACAAAGATCTGGCTGAATTCGGCCACTACTCTAAAATATCCCACCGAATTTGCTGGTGATGAACGTAAAGTGGAGCTTTCCGGGGAAGCATATTTTGAGGTTGCAAAAAACCCCGCTAAGCCATTTAAGGTGATGAGTGATGGACAGACAGTAGAAGTGTTGGGTACGCATTTTAACATCAACGCTTATGCCGAGGAAGAGCATACCAGCAGTACACTACTGGAAGGTAGCATCAGGATCAGCAGTGGTTCGCAGGTGGCAGTGCTCAAGCCGGGTCAGCAATCCATAACTAAGCCCGGCCTGGAAAATAACAAAGCCATTCAGGTCAGCACAAACATCAACACAGCGAAAGTCATTGCCTGGAAGGATGACCTTTTTCAATTTGAAGACGCCGATATCAAAACCGTAATGAACCAGATTGGGCGGTGGTACGATGTCGATGTCGTTTATGGCAACAAAATTCCGGAAGATCATTATACAGGAAAGGTTTCCCGTAATGTCAACGCCTCTCAAGCATTAAAAATATTAGAAGCAAGTGGTATTAACTTTAAAATTGAGGGCAAAAAAATTATCGTGAAATAACATGTACACGTTTATGGATTTTGCGGCAAGGCCGCAGACCTGATGTGGCCTAACTGAGCATAAAAAAGCCGGATCGTGTTTCGACCACCATCCGGCAAAAGCCTGGGCCAATGATCACCCTATATTGCAATCGACTAACCTATTCACCCAAACCAAACAAAAGTATGCAAATTTTTACTATTTGTCGGCCGTTCTATGCAAACGGATGGCTTAAAAAAACCATCATTATCATGAAGCTAACCACTTTACTAATGATTCTGGGCTGCCTGCACCTCAACGCAGCGGTTTTTAGTCAGACCATCAACCTCTCTGAAAGAAATGTCAGTCTGGAGAAAGTATTCTCCAAAATTGAGCAGCAAACCGGCTATACCTTTTTTTACCGCATGGAACTGATCAGCGCGATGCCAAACATCAACATCAGCCTGAAAAATGTAACGGTAGATGAGGCACTGGACCAGTTTCTTAGTAAGCTGTCGCTTACTTATTCTATAATTGATAAAACAGTGGTCATCAAGCCTATACAGATTCATTATGATCTAAGGCAGAATGCACCGACCATTTACATTGGGAAAGTGCTGGATGAAAATGACAAACCTATGCCGGGTGTAAGTGTCAGGGTAAAAGGTACGAATATGGTATTCGTGACCAACCAGGATGGACAGTTCATTACGGGAATTATCCAGGATCCCAAAGCCATATTGCAAATCAGCTATATCGGTTACGAGAACCAGGAAGTTGCTGTATCGACATTGAAAAATCCGATACTATTCAAAATGAAATTAGCCAGCAGCGACCTCGACCAGGTGCAGGTGACTGCTTATGGTACCACAACCAAACGGATTAATCCGGGAAACATCGTGACCATCAATGCAGAGGAGCTAGCTAAAAGTCCGGGCCGCAATGTGCTTGAAATCATTCAGGGCAGGGTGCCAGGCATGTTCGTTCAGCAAATGAGTGGTTTACCGGGCAGCCCTTTTAATATGATGATCAGGGGACAGCAGACTTTTTCAGGCGGTAACTTCCCGAGCCAGCCGCTCATCGTTATTGACGGTGTAGTCCTTCCGGGTGGCGCACTTCCAAAATTCTATTCTTCCGGAGGAAGCCAGATTCAAAATCAAAACCTGCGGGGAGGCAATCCTCTGGATTATATTGACCCTTCCATCATCGAAAGCATCAATATTTTGAAGGATGCAGATGCCACCTCTATTTATGGTTCCAGGGGTGCTTATGGAGTAATCCTGATTGTCACCAAAAAGGGAAAGGCTGGTGAGCCTAAACTGAGTGTAAATGCGAATAGCGGCTTGACCGTTCGCGGTAGTTCACCTGAATTGCTCAACACGGAGGAGTACATCATGCTCAGAAAAGAAGCGAAAGTGAATGATAATGTAGCCATTGCAGCTGCCGACAATGACATTAACGGCAACTGGCCTGCGGACCGATATACGGACTGGTCCAAACTCTTTGGCGGTCGCCGTGCAGTTGTCAATAAAGTAAACGCCAATTATTCAGGTGGAAACGACTACCTGAACTTTCTAATAGGTGCCAATTACAGGAACCAGGCCAGTACCCAGATTGGGGATGGCGCGATAAAAGATGGTGGCATTCATTTCAACTTAAACAATATGACTAAAAATGAAAAGTTGGCCATTACCCTGTCGGGCAACTATTCAAGTACAAAGGATGATGCAATTCCTTATGATTTTGCAAATAACAGTGTGAACCTTCTAGCCCCAAATGCACCGCCGCTATTCCTGCCGGACGGAAGTCTTAATTGGGCGGACAACAGTTTCAATGCTGCCGATGGGACCAAAATCCTCTATAACAATGTAACGAACGACCTGAGTTCTACCCTTGGTTTCAAATATAGACCGGTTAAAGGTTTGTCTCTAAATACCAGTGTGGGCTATAAGCTGTTGTCTGCCAAAGAACTGCGGGCACAGCCTACCGCGTTTTACAATCCGGCTACAGCTTTCAGGACTACCAGTACGCTCAATATTTACAGTGTCCGCAGCATCGTGGTAGAGCCAAATATCAGCTATACTACCAAGCTGGCCCCCAAAGGAACATTGAATGTTCAGACCGGCGGAACCTATCAGGACCAGTTCACCTATTACAATAGAACTACGGGCAATGATTTCCTTTCGGATGCCATGCTATACAATCCTTCCTTTGCTGATCCGCTGACGGCCGCAGGAGCGGTAAACGTGACCACGGCTTATGATCAGGTACCAAATAAATACATCGGTTTCTTCGGAATCATCAGTTACAACTGGGATAATAAATATATCCTCAACCTAAACGGACGATATGACGGTTCGACAAAGTTTGGTGAAGACCATCAGTTTGGTTCTTTCGGGTCTGCCGGAGCTTCCTGGGTATTTAGCAGGGAAAGCTGGTTTAAAGGTCTGCTTCCGGTTGTTTCCTTTGCCAAATTAAGAGCCAGTTATGGAACTTCCGGCGGAGATGGTGTGGCTGCATATTCTTATATCGCTACTTACGATAAGGGCGGTAACCAGTACCAGGGAAGTCTGGCGCTTACCCCGACTGCCATTGCCAATAAGGACCTGCACTGGGAGTACAACAGGAAAGCGGAGGGAGGCTTATTGCTTGAGTTCTTAAAAGGAAGAATCACTTTGGATGCTTCTTATTATAATAGCATCACTAAAGATCAACTGGTCAACCAGCTGCTGCCAAGCACAACCGGATATCAGGCCCGCCCGATCAATTCTCCGGCTGTCATCAAAAACTGGGGTTATGAATTGGAGGTGTCCAGCAAAAATATCGCTGCCGGCAAATTTACATGGAGCAGCAGGTTCAATATTACCCTTCCTGAAAACAGGTTGGTCGCTTACCCCGGCATAGAGAAGACGATAACGAACAACAGTTATGTACTTGGTAAACCGATCCAGGGTATTAAAGTGTACAATTATGCCGGTGTTGACCCGGAGACTGGTATTTATAACTTCATCAACCGTGATGGTGTTAAAGGGAGTTACAGACAACTGACCGATCCGGCTACGCTTGATGTAAACCTGGACCGTACGGTTTTCATCGACCTGACCCCTAAATACTACGGCGGACTGGGAAACACATTTTCCTACAAGTCACTTTCCATGGACGTCTTCTTTACGTTTACCAATCGGATGGGCAGAAATTTCTTAGGCTCACAGACTACAGGTCCGGGCTTCGCAAGTTCCAATCCCAGTAAAGTTGCATTACGTCGCTGGCAATCGCCAGGTCAGGTGACTGATGTTGCAAAGGCGACCGCTAATCTTGGGGGTTTGTTTATGTACAGCAACTTCCTGAACAGCAGTGGTGCCTATAGCAGGGCAACCTACGCCAGACTTAGTAACCTGAACATTTCATACGGCATACCGCAAACGTTGCTCAGGAAAGTTCACATCAATGCCTTGAGTATTTATCTGCAAGGATCCAATCTGCTGACCATCTCGAAGTACGGGGATCTGGATCCCGAAAATCTCGGTGCAGGAACCGCGCCACTGAGAACATTTACAGCAGGATTAAACCTTACACTCTAAATCTGACGACCATGAAATTCAATTCTAAATACATAAATACTATTTCCTATAAGCTTCTGTTTTGCCTTTGCTGCTGTATTATGATGCTTGCCAGCTGCAAAAAGCTGCTTGAGATTCCGCTTCCGGCTACAAAAATTGCGGCTGAAGGTGCTTATGTCACCGACAGGGCTGCTGCGGCAACAAATAATAATGTTTTTGGCAACATCACCAATAGTCTTTTTTTTGATGGTGCACAGAGCATTGGTTTTAAGGTTGGTCTATATACAGATGAACTCAAAAATCTGAATAGCTTATCTACCCTCAATACGGCCTATTACAGCAGCACGATTTTAAGTGCTGACGGTGGTCCGCTTTGGTCATTTTGCTACAAACAACTGTCAAACGTCAATCTGACCATTGAAGGTGTCAGGGCTTCAAATACACTGCTTTTCAAAAACCAGTGGTTGGGAGAAGCTTTGTTCAACAGGGCATTTCTCCATTTCTATCTCGTAAATCTATATGGTGACGCCGTCATCACTACAACCAGTGATTTCCTGATACTAAAAGACCTTGGTAGAAGCCCGAAAGCTGACGTGTACAAACAGATCATCGCAGATCTCAAGGAAGCGGAGTCATTGCTGGCCAATGAATATAAGGATGGTACCGGGGTAACAACTGCTACCAATCGGGCCAGGCCGAATAAGTTTGCTGCGAAAGCATTGCTGGCGAAAGCCTACTTGTATACTGGTGATTGGGTCAACGCGGAAGCGATGTCTACAGAGGTCATCGGAGCCGGAGCTGTTTACAAACTGTTGCTTCCGGCAGATATCGACAAAGTCTTCCTCGCGGCAAGCCAGGAAACCATTTTTGCCTTACAGCCAATAGGAGTCAATTTTGAAAGAGATTTCACAGCATATACCAACAACATGCCGGCGGTCCTACCGGTTGCTGTACCACCTGCGGCAGCAAGAACTTTCGAAAGTTATGTAGGCGCGAGTTTGACTCAGTCACTGCTAGATGCCTTTGAAAAGAATACGGCTACACTGGTAGACGACCGGAGGAGAACTTTTTGGGTCAGATCTTCCATTAAGCCGGCCAACGGTGCAGTTCCTGCCGAAACCAAATACTTTCCGAACAAATACAAGTCTTCAGTAGCGGGTGCGGAATATATTGTGATCATGAGACTGGCCGAGCAATACCTGATCCGTGCAGAGGCACGTGCCATGCAGAACAATTTCAGCGGAGCAAAGGAAGACATCAATATCATCAGGACAAGGGCAGGGCTATCTCCGACAACAGCTGAAAACCAGCCTGACCTGATCAAAGCTATCCTGAATGAACGTCGTGTTGAATTCTTTACTGAAAACGGGCACCGCCTGTTTGATTTGAGACGAACAGGAAATCTGGACGCGGTGATGAACAACGAGATCATTGCAAAAGGAACTGGCTTCAGTTGGAATACGTTTCGCCAGTATTGGCCGATTGCTCAGGATGACCTATTATCGGGAACCAATTTGATCCAAACGGCAGGTTATTAGATAAGCAGCGCTCTAAATACTTTAATCCGGGCATGATGCAGACACAAATGTGTCATGCCCTTTTTTACCCTAAACTTAAACCAATGAAATTGAAGAACAGGAAGGTAATTTCTATTGCCTCACTATTATTCTGCCTGATTATTCTTGATCAATTGCCTGCAAAGGCACAGAAAAAAGATAAATCTAAAGCTAAGGCCTCTGTTGCAGTTCCTGCGGCAGGCACAACAGTTGCACCTAAGCCCGCAACACCCGCACCAGACGCTTTAAAACCATATGAGGAAATTATTCCCGCAACGGCAAAAACCTCCGTTGGGTTTTTTAAAGTCCATAAAGTTGCTGATAAGTATCTCCTGGAAATCCCGGATTCACTGCTGGGCAGGGAATTGCTTACGGTAAACCGGATCTCAAGGTCGGCAGCAGACTTCCGAAAAGCAGAATCGCGAACGGTCTCTTATGCAGGTGACATGATCGGGGAGAGTGTTTTCAATTTTACCAAAGGCCCAGCCAATAAGCTTTTCCTTTCAGTTACTTCTTATAAGGACCGTTCGAGTGATACCTCTGCAAACGGCTTGTCGCGCTCGCTTTTAAAAAGTACCATGCAGCCGATCATTTCGTCCTTTGCGGTAAAGGCGGTTCATCAAACCAACAAGACGAGTGTCATTGAAATCACCGATTACATCAATGGTGATAATGTTATTTTCGGGTTTAGTAATGCCAAGAAAGGCCTTTCAGGTCTCACCACGCCATTGCCCGATCGTTCTTACATAGCAAGCGTCACGGCCTTCCCGACCAATATTGAATTGAAGACTGTCAAGACCTATCAAAAACAGGACAGTCCGCTGGCCGGTATGGCGGTCTACACTTTCGAGATGAACAGTTCGATGCTGCTCCTGCCGAAAGTTCCGATGAAAGTAAGGGAGTATGACGACAGGATAGGTTATCTGGCTGAAGAATACACAGATTTTGACCTCAATCCCCGTGGAGTAAAAACCATAGGTAATATCCAGCGCTGGAGATTGGAGCCAAAACCGGAGGATCTGGAAGAATATCACAAAGGACATTTGGTAGAGCCCCAAAAGTCAATTGTGATTTATATTGATCCCAGCACCCCTAAAAAATGGGTTCCTTACCTGATCCAGGGAATCAACGACTGGCAGACCGCTTTTGAAAAAGCAGGCTTTAAAAATGCGATCATCGGCAAAGAAGCTCCGCTCAATGACAGCACCTGGAGTATCGATGATGCAAGACACAATGTGCTTGTCTATAAACCTGCTGAAGCTGCGGCTTCCAGTGGTGACATCGTCAGTGATCCGCGCAGCGGGGAAATATTGGAAGCCCACATCAGCTGGTACCACAACGTATTGAATGACCTTTATAAAAGCTATATGGTACAGGCCGGAGCGACAGACCCAAGGGCCCGTACAGCGCAGTTTAGCGATGAACTGATGGGCAGATTGATACGTGCGGCCTGCAGTCAGCAGATTGGCAACAAACTTGGACTCAAGTTCAATGCCGGGGCGTCGGCCACTATTCCCGTCGTCGATCTAAGAAAGACCGTATGGGCCGAAGCCAATGCACCCAGTCCTTCTATCATGGACTTTTACCGCTATAATTATGTAGCCCAGCCTGAAGACCATATTCCTGCAAATGCCCTGATTCCAAGAATCGGCGATTATGATAAATGGGCCATCGAATGGGGCTATCGGATTATTCCGGGCAACCATACTATAGTTCAGGAGAACGAAATATTAAACAAATGGATTGAGCAGCGGCTGAAATGGAGTAAAAGAAATACCTTTGGTTCAGAGCCAGGTGCGTCAGGGATTGTTGATCCACGTAACCAGAAAGATGATCTGGGTGACGATGCGGTACTGGCCAGTGGATACGGGATCAAAAACCTGAAGCGTATAGCACCGAACCTGTTGAACTGGACAAGGAAACCTAATGAGAACTATGACAGGGCGGGAGAACTGTACCTCGAACTGATTAACCAGTATGAACGGTACCTGCAACATGTAGCCAATGTCATCGGCGGAATGTATGTCGACGCTAAGGTAAACGGACAGTCCGGTCCGGTATACAGCTTTCTTTCCCGGGAAAAACAACAGCAGGCCATGAAATTTCTGCAGCAGGAGGCTTTTTCTACACCGTTGTGGCTGAAGAATGATGCGCTTTACAAACTGACCTATACCAGTTTTAATCCGGTGATGACTGTCCAGAAGAACACACTTCAGTTACTGCTGGATGTAAGGTGCATCGCCAAATTGCTTTCTGCTGAATCTTATGATGCCGCAAAAGCCTATACCGCTACGCAGATGCTTAGCAATCTGCAAAAAGGAGTGTTTGTCGAACTCGCTCAGCATAAGTCCATCACGATGGCGCGCCGGGAATTGCAAAAAACGTATGTCCTCAAATTGAGTACGATGCTGCAGGCAGCTGCCAATGCGGACGGCGAATACGGATCGGTGATCAGGGCACATGCCAAAGGCTTACTGGCTGAAATCAGTCGCGCGCTGCCCGGCACCGGCGACCAGTTGAGCAAAGCCCATCTGGAAGACCTGAAAGATCGGTTGTACCTGACTTTGTACAATCCGGGGGCTTTACCAGTGCCGCCAAAAAAAGCGATCTAACGGTAATTGTAAAATGAAGAAACACATGAAATTAACATCAGATAAAACAAGGCTTGTTGTCTTTTTGCTGCTTGCTTCAATGGTCTTTAGTGGCTGTACATTGCTCGGCCTTAAGAAAAAGAAAAGCAAGGCGGTCGTCGCAACCACCACTCCGGCAGCACCAGCGGTAATACCCAAGCCGGATGAACCCAAACCTTATGCGGAAGTTGTTCCCGCAACTGCCAAAAGTTCTGCAGGCTTTTTTACCGTGCATTTGGTTGCAGGGAGGTATTTGTTTGAATTACCGGACTCTGTTTTGAGCAGAGACTTATTTACTGTAAACCGCATCATACGTTCGGCTGCGGACTATCGCATGCCGATCACTTTCGGTGCGCTCTGTAGTTACGGGGGCGATTGGATGGGGCAGAGCATGTTCCATTTTGAAAGGATAGCAGGCAATAAGATTGTGCTGAAAATGATCAGTGTCACAGAAAAAGCTGGCGACAGTACGCAGAACGGCGTTTCCAGGGCTTTGCTGAAAAACAACCTGCAGCCTGTTTATGCTACTTTCCCAATCAAGGCATTCAACCAAAGTAAAAACAATGTCGTAATTGACATGACCGACTATCTTGGAACGGCCAATGGGATTTTTGGATCTCAGCCCTTGATGTCAGCACTTATGCCCAGCGGGCCTGTAGCAGCCGACCGCTCTTTCGTTAAAGAAATCAAGGCTTTCCCTACTAATATTGAGATTAAGAATGTCAGAACCCTGACTATGGGTACGAATACCATGACCTTTGAATTCAATAATTCCATTATCCTATTGCCAAAGGTTCCCATGAAGAGCAGGAAGTTTGACAACAGGGTGGGTTATTTTGCGATGATCTGGAATGACTATAAAACATTCGACAACAATGCACAGGGCATCAGAGATGTGCACAGCATCTGGAAGTGGCGTTTGGAACCGAAGGATGAAGACCGTGCCAGGTATGATCGTGGTGAACTGGTGGAACCGAAAAAACCAATTGTTTTTTATGTCGACCCGACTACCCCAAAAAAATGGATCTCTTATTTGCTTCAGGGAATCAATGACTGGCAGTCGGCCTTTGAAAAAGCGGGCTTTAAAAACGCTATCATCGGCAAAGAAGCGCCTTTAAATGATTCGACCTGGAGTATAGACGATGCCCGGCACAATGTGATCGTTTACAAAGCTTCAAGTATCGGTAACGCCACCGGCAATACCATCCAGGACCCGCGAAGTGGAGAGACTCTGGAATCGCATGTGGGCTGGTACCACAGCGTGATGGAAATCCTGTACAAATGGTACATGATCCAGGCAGGGGCAATAGATCCGAGGGCCAGGAAGCCTCAGTTTGACGATGAACTGATGGGACAACTGATCCGTTTTGTTTCTTCCCATGAGATCGGTCATACGCTCGGGCTGCGGCATGAATGGGGTGCGTCGGCTACAACACCCGTCGAAAAATTAAGGGACAAAGCATGGGTAGAAGCCCATGGACATACACCTTCCATTATGGATTATGCGCGCTTCAATTATGTCGCGCAGCCCGAAGACCACATTACCGAAAAAGGTATTTTTCCGCGCATTGGCGACTACGACAAATGGGCTATTGAGTGGGGTTACCGTTTGTTGCCCGATAATACTTCCGCTGAAGAAGAAACCAGGATCCTCAACCAGATGATCGTCGATAAAATAAAAACCGGGCCGCAATATCAATGGGGTATTGAGCGTGTGGGCGATGTGCCGACCTCTGTGCTTGATCCGAGAAACCAGAACGAAGATCTTGGTGATGACAACATGCTGGCCAGCAGTTACGGTATCAAAAACCTGAAAAGGATTTTACCCAATGTGCTGAGCTGGACGCTCAATCTAGGAGAGAATTATGTAAAAGCCGGGGAGATGTACCAGGAAATCGTGGCGCAGTACAAACGTTATATGTTTCACGTAGGCATGAATATCGGCGGACTGATGACTGACCCAAAAACCGTGGAGCAAACCGGTCCTGTGTATACAGCGGTGAGCAAGGATAAGCAAAAGCGTGCGATGGCCTTTCTTCAGAAAGAATTGTTCGCAACGCCCTATTGGTTGATGGACAAGAAAATGTATACCCTGACCAGCACAGGTTTCAACGGTGTGGAAGCGATACAAAAAGACATGATTAAAGGATTGTTGGACCTGAAACAAATACAGCAGTACAGAGCCATGGAACTTTTCTCTGGTAACCAGGCTTATAGTACTGCTGAAATTCTGCAAGACCTGAAAAAGGGCATATTTTCAGAGTTGCCGGCCCATAAGGCGATTACGCTGAACAGGCGAAATCTCCAGAAAAGCTATGTGCTGAACCTGATAGCTTTATATAAGGCAGGATTGACTACTGATCTGGATGCCACATCAATGGTGAGGTTGCATGCCAAAAAACTGACAGCAGAACTAAAGGCTGCTGCATTGCACACGCAGGATAAAGCCAGCAAAAACCACTTGGAAGATCTGTATGATCGTCTGTACGCCCTGTTGTATACGCCATTATCCGTTGCAAAGCAAAATATCGCAAAATAAGACTAAAGCGCCTCTTTAGCGGAAGAGGCGCTTTAGTATATTTGCCGTATGAAAGGAACATTCAGGTTTTACAAAACTGCAGACAACCGCTGGTATATAGATCTGCCCGACTGGGGAGGGGCGCTGGCGGACCTTGAAATGGTGGAGGGTGCGGATACGATGCTGGATAAAGTAAGCAGTTACAGCAATGAATGCCACCTGGAGATGAGCAGTGAGCCGTTGCAGGGCGCAGACCAGCTGAAGCTGGTCAATGACCTGAGAAAGTCTATAGGCGGTGGAGAATATCTGATGGAGCGTTATAAAGGTGAAACGGTCAACCATAAAATGTGGCTTTGCGAAGTAACGGAAACCGTGTTTGGTGAACTTCCCAAAATGATTTACGTAAGATATCCTGATTAATCTCTGAAAGTGTATCTTCACTGCCACTTCTGGGGGGTGTTAGGGCGGTCTCTAGGGGGTTGCATGGCCCCTGGGCTTAGCAAGGGCTATGATGCCCCTTACTTACACCCTCATAAAAAATACCCAGTGATCATGCCTTGCTTTTGTGCTGGCTCTTATACTTGGAAGGAGACATACCCATCACGTTGGTAAACAGTCTGGAAAAATAATATTGGTCATCAAAGCCGAGCTCTGTGGCAATTTCCTTAATGCTGCGTTCGGTGAAATAGAGGTACTGACAGGATTTATGAATTTTCAGCTGGTTGAAGTAATTGATCGGAGAGGAACCGGTCTTCCGTTTGAACGATCTCGAATAGTGGCTAACAGAAATGTGCTGTTGTTTAGCCAGTTCTTCTATGCCAAACTTTGCATTAATGTTTTGCTTCATAAATGAAATCGAACTGCTGATGGAGTCTGTATTGTATACCGCAGGATTGGCTTCTTTATAATAGACCATCGAGGAGATAAAATGCATTAAACTGATGTTCACAATCTCCATCTCCTTTTCCTGAAAACTATGTTCTACAATGGCATAGATCTGTTCAAACGCAAGGATGCGGTTTTCATCGTAGGGAATGGGGCGGACATCAGGTTTTTGGCCGGAGAGAAAACGGTCGTAGATTTTTTCCGCCACATCACCGGTAAAATGGGCCCAATAAATACTCCATGGTGTATGGGTATCGCTTTGATAGGTATGGGCTACATTTTTTGGAATAATGAAATAGGTATTGGGCAATAGTTTATAACTGCTGTCGCTGATCTGAATAAATCCTCCGCCTTCGACACAATAAATGAGGATGTACTGGTTACTTCCGGTTTTCCGGTCAATGTAATGGTTTACCGCTTTGGGGTAATGGCCAATGGCGGTCAGGTAAAAATTACGGATCAGTGGATTGCTGGTTAGCTTTCGCTTGATGTGCGGTGGCAGCACCACCATGCGCTGGCCTAGAAAACCTTCCTTGATTCGTTTTTTTTGTTCTGCCGGGTTTTGTTCCATATCGCTGATGGTTAATTGTGATCAGGTGATCGCTCAAATATAGGAAAACCAATAAAAAACAGATGGTGATATTGTCCATTATTTCTCGGGGTTTATCCATTTGAATCTGCCGCGCTAAGCCATAGGTTTACTTTACCAATATAAACTAAAATACAGGTATGGTTACAGTTTCGGATCAGCTTTGGGGTGAACATGAGGGGATGCCAATCCACTTGTTTAAAATGGAGAACAGCAGCGGCGCCTATGTGGAACTAACCAATTATGGCGGTACCCTGGTTTCTGTTGGCGTACCTGACAGGAATGGGGCTTTGGGTAATGTGGTGTTGGGTTATCCTGTACTTAGGGGCTATCTTGAAGATAACGCTTATATCGGTTCGACTATTGGCCGGTTTGCCAACCGCATTGCGAATGCCAGGTTTGCGATTGATGGCAGGGTTTACCAGTTGGAGGACAACGACAATGGTCATTGCAATCACAGTGCCGGGTCCGGTTTCCATGCCAGGGTTTTTGATGCGCGGACTGAAGACGATCAACTGACCTTTACCTTGTTTAGTGCGGATGCCGATGGCGGCTTCCCGGGAAACCTGGAGCTCAGGGTCAGTTACCGTTGGACTGAAAACAACCGCCTGCTCATCATTTATGACGCAGAGAGTGACCAAAAGACAGTAGCGAATTTCACCAACCATGCCTATTTTAATTTATCGGCTAAAAATGAAAAGATCTTTGATCATGTGCTAACCATTGATGCAGATGAACTGCTGGAAGCCAATGCTGATTATATTCCGACTGGAAAAATCTTATCTGCCGGGCCGATCGCTTTTCAGCAAAACCAAATACGGGAACGCATAGTTTCCGGGGAACAGACAACAGGAATCAATGTATGTTATGTACTGAAGGATAAAGGTAATCTGACCAAATCTGCTGCGGTATTGTCAGACCCGGGATCCGGCAGGATGATGGAAGTTTTTACGTCCTATCCGGGCTTGATGCTGTATACGGGCGACTACCTGAATACAGCACACTCTGGGCATTTGGGTTTGTCTTATCAGCCTTTTGACGGACTGTGCCTGGAATGCCAGTTTTATCCTGATAGCCCAAATCATCCCGCTTTTCCTTCTTCAGTGTTGAAGCCTGGTGAAATTTACCAGCACAGCATTGAATTTCAGTTTAGCAACACACAAGACCTTATATCAAAATGATTTACAAACTAACCCTTATTTTTTTAAGCTTATTTGCACTTAGCCAGTCCGACAGTGCTGCCCAGTCCGCAGACTACTTACTCCGGTCACCGAACGGACAGTTGAAAGTGGAATTGCGCATCAACGACAGCATTACTTATGCGCTAGACTTGAAAGGCGAACAATTGATCTTGCCCTCTGCCATTGCACTAACCTTGCAGTCCGGTACGCTCGGTGTCCTGCCAAAAGTCAAACAGATCAAACGGATTTCGGGACATTCTGAACTGAAACCGCTTTATGGTAAATCCGCGAAATTGAGCAATGACTACAATGAGTTGAGCATTACTTTTTCTGATCAGTATGCGGTGGTGTTCAGGGCTTACAATGAAGGGATTGCTTATCGCTTTGTAACCGCAATTAAAGATTCGATCACAGTACATAATGAAAAAGCAAACTTCAATTTTAATGGTTCACCCGAAGTGGTTTATCCCGAAACAGAGGTGCTCACTGCTTGGGAGCTTTCCTATGTAAAATACAATTCCATAGCAGCCATTCCAGAAGGGAAAAAGGCGATTACGCCCAGCTTGTTTTCCTATCCGAAAACAGGAATGAAAGTGGTCATTGCAGAATCTGATCTGCTGGACTATCCCGGTATGTATCTGTTAAAAGAAAACGGCAGAATAATGGGTACCTGGGCAAAATATCCGGCCAAATCAGAACTGGGCAGTTGGGGCAATTTTGTATCTGTTGTAAAGGAACGTAAAAATTTTATTGCCAGAACAAACGGTACAAGAGCTTTTCCCTGGAGAATTGTGATCGCGACAAACCAGGACAAAGACCTGCTGAACAACCAGCTGGTGTATAAACTGGCCAGTCCATCACGAATTGGTAGTCCGGCATGGATCAAGCCAGGCAGGGCAGCATGGGAATGGTGGCATGATGCTTTATTGCCGGGATCAGACATCCCCTCAGGCATGGACAATAGAAATACAGCACTCTATAAATATTATATTGATTTTGCAGCATCCAATCATTTGGAGTACCTGATGCTGGATGCTGGCTGGTCTGATAATTATGACCTCCTTAAAGTGAAACCGAGGGTGGACGTGAAGGAACTGATCCGTTACGGAAAGACGAAAAATGTGGGTGTGTTCTTATGGTGCGTGGGTACGACTTTGCTGAAAGACCTCGATAAGAACCTCGACTTTCTGAAGGCTATAGGTGCAGCAGGTATCAAAGTGGACTTCTTTGACCGTGATGACCAGTTGGCCATCCAATGGTTTGAGAAAATTGCAAAGGCCGCTGCCAAACGGAAATTAATGGTTAATTTTCATGGATGCAGTAAACCTACCGGCTTGCAAAGAACCTATCCAAATATTGTGAACTATGAGGCGGTAAGAGGCGCGGAATGCTCCAAATGGGATTACTCTGCCAATCCCGATCAGCATTTGTTGTATCCTTTTATCCGTATGATCGCGGGCCCGATGGATTATACACCGGGTTCGATGCGGAACCGGACGAGGGCTGCCTTTAAACCCGTTGACCCGGGACTGCCTGCTACACAAGGCACCCGTTGCCATGAACTGTCTATGTTTGTGGTATTCGACCAGCCACTGGCCATGCTTTGCGATTCTCCAACTGAATATGAAAAATACCCGGATATCCTGAAATTCCTTGCTACCGTGCCCACCGTATTTGAAGAAACAAAAGTGTTGGATGCGAAACTTGGTGAATATGCATTGATGGCCAAGAAAAAACAAGGGCAATGGTTTGTCGGCGCAATGACCAATTGGCAGTCGCGGACACTGAAACTGGATTTTTCTTTTCTGGAGGACGGCAGGACTTATACGGCTGACGTGTACACAGATGCCGCGGATGCGAATGAAAATGCCGAGAATTATGTGCACCAAACCATAAAAGTGACCAGAAAAACAAAGCTGGACCTGCCTTTGGCCAATGGAGGCGGAGCAGTGGCTTACCTGCGTGCAGAATGATTTATACTTATAAAAACCAAATTACTAACCAATATTTGAGATGAACAAGCAAAAAGAAACGTTTAACAGCAGTTACATCATCGGCATTTCCTTCATATCCGCACTGGGCGGCTATTTGTTTGGGTTTGATTTTGCCGTGATCTCGGGCGCACTGCCCTTTTTAAGAACACAATTTATGCTTGATCCAGTATGGGAAGGTTTTCTGACCGGATCACTGGCGCTGGGCTGCATTGTTGGTTGTCTGCTGGCCGGCAAACTGGCAGATAAATATGGACGGAAGCCTGGACTCATGCTGGCCGCGCTGATTTTTGCAGTATCCTCGATAGGTATAGCCTTGTCATCCGGATTAACCCTTTTTGTAGTAATGCGCTTCGCTGCCGGGATCGGCGTGGGAATGGCATCCATGCTCTGCCCGATGTATATCGCAGAAGTATCACCAGCAAAGGTAAGAGGGCGTAATGTGGCCATTAACCAGTTGACCGTCGTAATCGGTATCCTGATCACCAACCTGGTCAATTATTTTCTAGCCGATACTGGTCCCGATGCATGGAGGTGGATGTTTGGATTGGGTACAGTACCTTCCCTGATCTTTGTGATCGGTGTAATCTGGTTGCCCGAAAGTCCAAGGTGGTTACTGAAAGACGGACAGGACGAAAAAGCGAAGGAAGTTTTAAATAAGATAGGATCCGAAGTATTTGTAGAAAATACAACGGCAGCTATTCGTAAATCATTGACAGGAAATACCAAGCAGTCTTATAAAGATGTATTTCATAAGAGTGTGCGGCCCGCTGTAGCTGTTGGAATCACCCTTGCGGTATTTCAACAGTTTTGCGGGATCAATGTGGTATTCAATTATACCTCCACCATCTTTGAATCTGTAGGGGCAAATCTGGACAGGCAATTGTTTGAGACCGTTGCTATAGGTGTGGTCAACTTGCTTTTTACCCTACTGGCCATGTGGCAGGTCGACAAACTCGGGCGCCGTCCCTTGATGCTGATCGGTTCGCTGGGTCTGTCGGTGGTCTACATCATCCTGGCTTTTATGCTCCAGAACCATTATCCGGCGGGTATGGTTTCGATCTTTGTCTTGTTGGCCATCAGTATGTATGCGATTTCACTCGCTCCGGTAACCTGGGTGCTGATTTCGGAGATCTTCCCCAATAAGATCAGGGGAGTAGCCTCTTCTGTGGCCATTGTGTCTTTATGGGGTGCTTATTTTATTCTTGTTTTTACTTTTCCTATCCTTGCGAAAAAACTGGGTGCCTACGGACCGTTTTACCTCTATGCAGTCGTCTGCTTCCTGGGGTTTTTGTTTGTACTGAGAAAAGTAAAGGAAACGAAAGGACAAACGCTGGAAGAACTGGAGGACAACCTGATCAGGCATTAATTCAAAATAAAACCTATTTTAGCATGGTAAATAAACCATGCTATGAAATTTGCTTTTAAAATCGGCCTTGTTACAATTGCTTTTTTGAATTGCTGCCTGATGGTCAACGCGGTGCAAACCGGTAGTGCCATTAAAGTTGAGATCGTCAAAACTGCTACTGGTTATGCCCTTTCAAGAGGGGGGAAGCCGCATTTTGTAAAAGGCGCCGGTGGATCTTCGCGGATGGAGGAACTGAAAGCGGCCGGAGGGAATTCCATCAGAACATGGACAACTGGCGGCGGGGCAGAACTGTTGGATAAAGCGGAGAAGCTTGGTTTGACGGTCACGATGGGACTGAATGTAGCCCGTGAACGACATGGTTTTAATTATGATGATCCCGCTGCGGTAAAAAAGCAGCTGGACCAACTCCGGAAGGAAGTACAGAAATATAAAAACCACCCGGCAATGCTGGCCTGGGGTATAGGCAATGAACTCAATCTGGACTATAAAAACCCGAAAGTTTGGGATGCGCTAAATGACATTGCAAAAATGATCCATGAGGAAGATCCAAATCACCCGGCGACCACCATGCTGGCCGGGATCAATCAAAAAGAGATTGACCACATCAAAAATAAATGTACTGCCCTGGATTTTATCTCCGTGCAGGTATACGGGGGACTGGCTAAAGTACCTGAGCAATTGCAAAATGCAGGATGGAATGGCCCGTATCTGGTTACGGAGTGGGGACCAACCGGTCACTGGGAATGCCCCCTAACAAAATGGGGAGCCCCTGTGGAAGAAACCAGTACTGAAAAAGCAGAAGTATACAAATCAAGATATGAGGCCTCCATTATAAAAGATAAAAATTGCCTCGGTGCCTATGTGTTTTTATGGGGCCAAAAACAAGAACGGACGCCTACCTGGTATGGGCTGTTTACGGAAAATGGCGAGAGCTCGGAAGTATTTGATGTCATGCAATACGAGTGGAGCGGCAAATGGCCGGAGAACAGGGCGCCACATATTGATGCCTTCACGATTGACGGCAAAAGAGGCCGGAATTCAATCTATCTGAACCCGGAAGAAAAATACCTGTTGTCGATCACCGTTTCAGACCCCGATAAAGATAAATTGACTGTAAGGTGGGAGCTGTTGCCGGAGGCGACAGATTTGGGTCAGGGTGGTGACCGGGAAAGCAGACCAGCAGCAATTCCGGGTCTGGTTGCAGTAAGCTCCTTAACGAATGCCATGTTAACAGTACCCACAAAATCCGGTGCCTACCGCTTGTTTGTTTATGTGAGTGATGGGCACAACCATGTGGCTACTGCGAATGTGCCTTTTTTTGTGAATTAACAGATCTGAACAAATGAGGTAAGGGTGGTTGTATTCTCCATCTTTTTTTGCTGTTTATCCATTGGCCTGGCGCGCATGAAATCTCAATTTTATACCAGCCAAGTATGCTTATATGGAACAGCAATCAACAACAGAAAACACAGCCGCGTTAGTAAAGGTCTGGGAAGAACAAGTAACCATTCCTACCTATGGTATAGGTAAACCCGATAAGAATCCCATGTTTTTCGAGAAGCGCATTTACCAGGGGAGCAGTGGGGTGGTGTACCCGAATCCTGTAATTGAAAAAATTTATGATGAGAAAGAGGACAAGCAGTACAAAGGCTTGTTTCTGGAAAACGAATACCTGAAGATCATGGTCCTGCCTGAGTTGGGTGGAAGGATCCAGATGGCTTATGATAAAATCAAGGAAAGACATTTCATTTATTACAACCAGGTCATCAAACCTGCGTTGGTCGGGCTCACCGGGCCATGGATCTCCGGCGGGATCGAGTTCAACTGGCCACAACACCACCGTCCGAGTACATTTGATCCGATCGACTATAAAATAGAAGAAAACGAAGATGGCAGTAAAACAGTTTGGGTCAATGAAGTAGAGCAGATGTTCCACACCAAAGGACTGGCAGGTTTTACCCTGCATCCCGGTAAAGCATATATTGAAATCAAAGCCAAATTGCTCAACAGGTCTGGGCTGCCGCAGACTTTCCTCTGGTGGGCCAATCCGGCTGTCAAAGTAAATGACGATTATCAATCTGTTTTTCCACCTGATGTCAATGCAGTTTTTGATCACGGTAAACGCGATGTGTCAACTTTTCCGATTGCTACAGGGACTTATTACAAGGTAGATTATTCACCGGGTACGGACATCTCGATGTACAAGAATATCCCGGTGCCAACTTCTTACATGGCCATCAATTCAGATTACGATTTTGTAGGCGGTTATGAGCACGATTCACAAGGTGGCTTGTTGCACGTCGCCAACCACCATACCTCTCCTGGCAAGAAGCAGTGGACCTGGGGGCATAGTGACTTCGGGCAGGCCTGGGACAGAAACCTCACTGATGAAGACGGCCCTTACATTGAACTGATGACCGGTATGTTTACCGACAACCAGCCCGATTTTACCTGGCTGATGCCGAATGAGGAGAAGTCTTTTACACAATATTTTATGCCTTATAAGGAACTGGGAGTTCTGAAAAACGCGAGCAAAGATATTTTGCTGGCATTAAATAGGAAAGGAGACCAGGCAGAACTGAAGGTCTATGTGACCTCCCACCAAAAGAACATTTGCATTTCTTTGAGCAGTAAGACTGAGGAATTGTTTAACGATCAGGTCAGTATCGACCCGAGATCAATATATCAACAGCATATTGATCTACCTGCCGGGACTGACGAGAAAGAACTGCTCCTGATCATCACTTCAGCTGCAAAAAAAGAACTGATCCGATACGAGCCAGCATCCAATAAGGTCAATGAGTTTCCGGAACCGGCAAAGCCCGCAGGTACACCAGAAGAGACGGAAAACAATGAACAATTGTTCCTGACCGCTCAGCATCTGGAGCAATACCGGCACGCGACTTACAGTCCGGTACCCTATTATGAAGAGGCACTAAAGCGGGACCCTAATGACATTCGCTGCAACAATGCCCTTGGATTGTGGTACCTAAGGAGAGGTCAGTTTGCCAAAAGTGAAGCGTATTTCAGAAAAGCCATAGAAACCAGCATACAGCGTAATCCCAATCCTTACGATACCGAGTCCTACTATAACCTTGGCCTATGCCTGAAGTTTCAGGGCAGAGAAGCGGAAGCTTATCCGTGTTTTTATAAAGCAACCTGGGGCAGAGCCTGGAAAGACAGTGGATATTTTGCCGTATCGCAGATTGATCTGAGCAGGGGGGACTATCAGCTGGCTCTGGAGCACGTAAGTCATGCACTGGATTGCAATGCGAACAACAGCAAAGCCTACGTGGTCAAAGCTGCGGCCTACAGGAAACTGGGGCAATTCGATAAAGCCATAGCTACCGCACTGGCGGGTCTGGACAGGGATCCATTTAATCTGGGGGCCTTGTATGAGCTTACTTCTGCATACGGTGCCATTAGTCAGCATGTTCAATGTGAGCAATCCTTAAATGAACTTCTTCAGTTATCCAGGGGCTATGAACAAAACTTTATTGCCTACGCCCTGGACTATGCAGCCGCTGGTTTGTATGCAGAAGCATCTGACTTACTGGCGCAGGCCATAAAAGACAGCGTTACCAATCCGCTGGTTTATTACCACCTGGCCACTTTCCAGCACCATTTGGGAAATGGGGAGCAGGCCGGTAAATGGTTAAAAGAGGCAGCGGCGGCAGATGCGTACCTTTGTTTTCCAAATCGCCTGGAAGAAGTAACGGCACTTCAACTGGCCATTGAACTGAACCCAGCAGATGCAAAAGCTCCGTATTATCTGGGTAATTTGTTTTACGACAAACGTCAATATGACGAGGCTATTGTCAACTGGGAGCGATCAGTGCAATTGGACGATCAATTTCCTACGGCTCTAAGGAACCTCGGTATCGCTTATTTTAACAAGCGGAACGATGCGGAACGCGCGTTGACTTATTTTGAAAAAGCATTTGCATTGGACCCTGGTGATGCACGCATACTGATGGAGCTGGACCAATTGTACAAGAGAGTCGGCAGGACACCGGAGCAGCGTTTTGAATTTTTAGAAGATAACCTGCAAACGCTGAGGGAACGGGATGACATGTACCTGGAAAGAGTAGCCGTATTTAACTTCATGGGTGAATATGCGACAGCACTGGAGCTGATCAAAGCCAGACAATTTCACCCATGGGAAGGTGGAGAAGGAAAAGCATCCGGTCAGTATGTCTACAGTCTGCTGCAACTGGCCAAAGCGCACATCAGCAACAATGACTTCGCTGAAGCGATTCAACTGTTGGAGCAGGCGCAAAGCTATCCGCATAACCTGGGCGAGGGCAAGCTTTTTGGTGCACAGGAAAATGATATTTTTTACTGGCTGGGCTGTGCTTATGACGGCTTGAATGACAAAGCGCAGGCTAAAGTGTATTTTGACCGGGCAACTATTGGTCTGGATGAACCTTCAGCTGCAATGTTTTACAATGACCAGCAGCCGGATAAGATCTTTTACCAGGGACTGGCCTGGCGGAAGCTCGGTGAAAATACACGTGCAAACCAGATTTTTGATAAGCTGATCCAATACGGAGATGCGCATTTGAACGACGCGGTAAAAGTAGATTATTTTGCAGTGTCACTGCCCAACCTGCTGATTTTTGAAGACGATCTGAATGTCAGGAACCAGGCCCATTGTTACTTTTTACAAGGCTTAGGATACCTAGGACTGGGGCAAATTGGCAAAGCAGATGAGGCCTTTTCAAACGTTTTGAAACTGGACCCTGAACACCTTGGGGCAAAAACTCATATAAATATGCCAATTGCATACAAAAATGTTTAATCCAATAAACTAAATTTGAAGCTCGTAGCCTAAATATAAAATCTAAAAATGAAGTTTGAAAGATCACTAAATAGTCAATTCGTCCGCGTTTCGGCCCTGTCGCTCTGTTTTTTAATGGCAGCAGGCCAGTTGAATGCACAAAATATTACGATACCGGTAGAGACAAAAAGCAATGCGCTGGTGTTGCAGGCAGATGCCAATAAAAACCTGAATACGATTTATTTCGGTAAAAAGCTGAGCAATACTGCAGAGTATGAACAGGTGTCGTCGATGTACAAACAGCCTGGCGAATATACAGGTGTCTTAAGTTCCCCTTATACACCTTCCGGATCAAAGAATCTTATGGAACCGGCAATCAGCGTGAGCCATGCCGATGGAAACAACTCTTTAGATCTTCGTTACGTGAGCCATAATGTAAGCAAGGTTGACAATGATGTCACCCTGACTACTGTGGTATTAAAAGATCCCGTTTACGATTTCCAGGTTACCTTGTATTATAAAACTTTCTTTAAGGATGATGTTGTCGAGCAATGGAGTGTCATCAAACATAAAGAAAAAGGCAATGTATTGCTGCAAAAATATGCCTCTGCCAATTTATACCTGAAAGCCGGGGGATATTGGCTCACCCAATACCATGGCGACTGGGCCAAGGAAATGAGACCGGAGGAGAGTAAAATCACCCACGGCATTAAAACCATGGATACCAAACTGGGTACCCGAGCGAATCTTTTCCAGCCTTCTGTATTTATGGTGTCTCTGGATAAACCCGCTACTGAAGACGAAGGGACGGTATTGTATGGCGCTTTGGAGTACAGTGGTAACTTCAAAACCGATATTGAACTGGATTACCTGGATAACCTGAAGATCATTTCTGGTATCAATAATTATGCGTCAGCTTATACCTTGAAACCAAATGAAGAATTTACTACCCCTGCGTTTTTATACACGTTATCGAGTTCAGGTAAAGGTAATGCAAGCAGAAACCTGCACAACTGGGCCAGAAACTACAAAATACTGGATGGAAAGGGGCAAAGATTGACTTTGCTGAACAACTGGGAAGCCACTTATTTTGATTTTAACGAACAGAAATTGTTTGACTTGTTGAAGGACACCAAGAAGCTGGGTGTAGACATGTTCCTGTTGGATGACGGATGGTTTGCCAATAAATATCCTCGTAATGGTGATGTGGCAGGACTGGGTGACTGGGAAGAAAACAAGTCCAAACTGCCAAATGGTATTTCATCACTGGTAAAAGAAGCCCAAAACAATGGGGTGAAGTTTGGAATCTGGATCGAGCCTGAAATGGTGAATCCTAAGAGTAATTTATATGAAAAGCACCCGGATTGGGTGATCAAACAGCCCAAAAGAGAGGAGTATTATTTCAGGAACCAGTTGGTGCTTGACCTAAGCAACCCGAAAGTGCAGGATTTTGTATTTGGTGTGGTCAACGACCTGTTTACCAAAAATCCGGAACTGGCCTATATCAAATGGGACTGCAATGCCGTGATTTACAATGCCTATTCTGCGACTTTGGGTAACCAGAACCATTTTTATATCGAATACATGCGTGGTTTGTATAAAGTACTGGAAAGAATCCGTGCCAAATACCCTACTGTGCCGATGATGCTTTGTTCAGGTGGTGGTGGCCGTGTAGACTATGCTGCTTTAAAATACTTTACCGAATTCTGGCCGAGTGACAATACCGATCCGATGGAACGGATCTTTATACAGTGGGAATATTCTTATTTCTATCCATCGATCACTTCATCCAATCACGTGACTGACTGGGGCAAACAGCCGATCAAGTTCCGTACCGACGTGGCAATGATGGGTAAACTGGGCTTTGACATTGTGATCAGTCACCTGAAAGACAACGATTTGAAATATGTGCAGGATGCTGTAAAAACGTACAATGCTGTGAAATCAGTCATTTGGGCGGGCGACCAGTACCGTCTGGCCAGTCCCCGTGAAGGCAGTGTTGCTTCGATGTCTTATGTAAATCCAGAGAAAACAACTGCTTTGATGTTCAACTATTTGGTGAACAACCGGTATGACGAGAGCAGCAAACTACCGATTAAACTGAAAGGACTTGATGCGGCAAAAAAATACAGCATTAAAGAATTGAATTTATATCCGGGTACGAATTCGTCGATCGACAGCTCCAAAAGTTATACAGGAGAATTCCTGATGACGGTAGGATTTAATCCGGTTGTGAATTCAGGCAGAACCAGTGTGATATTGCAATTAGAGGAAATAAAATAGTAAGTTTATATTCTATTTATAACCACAAATTGTATGAACACTACACACACAAACTTTTTAAAGGCTGCGCTGTGCATGGGCTTGCTGTTTACAGCCACGACCATGCAGGCAAAAGTCGTACTGCCATCCGTATTTAGCGACAACATGGTTTTTCAGCAGAAAACCAAAGCCGCCATCTGGGGTAAAGCTGACGCAGGTAAACCTGTAAAAGTGACGACCAGCTGGAACAACAAAAGCACTTCTGCCAATGCAGACGCTTCAGGTAATTTTAAAATCCTTGTAGCAACGCCATCTTTTGGCGGTCCGTATACCGTAACGATTTCTGACGGAGAGGAGCTGACCCTGAAAAACGTATTGATCGGCGATGTTTGGGTCTGTTCAGGCCAATCCAATATGGAACAGCCTCTGGCCGGATGGGGAAAGGTTAATAATTATGAGCAGGAGATTAAAGATGCAAATTATCCGAAGATCCGCTTATTACAGGCTTTGCACATCACCAGCAATAAACCACTGGACGATGCAAAAGTAACCAATGGTGGCTGGACAGAATGTAACTCCAAGTACGTGGCTGAATTCTCTGCAGTGGCCTATTTCTTTGCGAGAGAGGTTACCAAAAAAACAGGTATTCCAATTGGTCTGATCCACACTTCATGGGGAGGTACCATTGCCGAGGCATGGACCAGTGCCGAGACTTTAAACACCCTGCCTGATTTTGTGTCTGCAGTAGAGAAAATTAAGGCTGCTCCTGATTCAGACGATAAAAATCCAAACCGGACAACTGTACTGTACAATGCAATGATTCATCCATACATCCAGTTTCCCATTAAAGGAGCCATCTGGTACCAGGGAGAAAGCAATGCAGGACGTGCAAACCAGTACCGTACCTTATTTCCGGCAATGATCAAAGACTGGCGGACCAAATGGGGGGTCGGAGATTTTCCTTTCTATTTTGTACAGTTGGCCAACTTTATGGCGCCGACTGCTGAACCAGTCAGTTCTGAATGGGCTGAGCTGAGGGATGCACAAAAGCAGACGCTAGGATTGAAAAATACAGGCATGGCCGTGATCATTGATGCTGGTGAAGAAAAAGACATCCACCCTAAGAACAAACAGGATGTGGGTATCCGTCTTGCTTATGCTGCACTGGCGAAGACATACGGACAAAAAATACCATTCTCAGGGCCGGTGTTTAAATCACAACAGATCAGTGGCAATACGGTGAAATTAAGTTTTAACTCGACGGATGGCGGATTGAAAGTGAAAAACGGAACTGAACTGAAAGGTTTCCAGGTTGCAGGTGCTGATCAGAAGTTTTATTGGGCCAAAGCGAGCATACAGGGCAACCAGGTGGTGCTGAGCAGCGATCAGGTCACCAATCCCGTAGCCGTACGATATGGCTGGGCGAATAATCCGCCAAGCACTTTATACAATGGTGCAGATCTTCCTGCCTCACCGTTTAAAACGGACAGTTGGGCAGATGTTACTTTAGGAAAGAAATAAAAAAGACAATGAACATAAAAAAAGCGGCCATCACAGCCGCTTTTTTATCATCCCCCCTAATCCAAAACCAGCTATACTTTTTCGTTTTTTGCTCCCCTTTTGCCATGTTTCTTCATGGACTTCATTTTTTCAGCTTTCCATTCCTGGTAAGTTTTTTTCTGTTGATCATTCAGCACCGCCGAAATTTGCGCATCTCTTTGTTCAAGTTCAGCTTTCATGGCTGCACGGTCTGGCTTCTGACCTTCAGTACGATTTTCCTTCCACTTTTTTAGTCCGTCAAAAGTAATGGCATAAACCTTGGATTTCTGATCTGCACTAAGGGCTAGTTTTTTGTCCAGCGCATCAGTCAGATGCTGCGCACGCTCTTCCGGAGTTTTACGTACTTTATTAGATTTGTCCTGCTGTGCAAAAGCCATGGTACCCATACTGATGAATAAAACGGCGGTTAAAATTATCTTTCTCATAGTTTCTATTTGTTGTTTAGTAAATAGAGCCAGAAAGAGCGGAAAGGTTTAAACCCGGAAATGTTAAGATTTGTTAAATTGAAAAGGCCTTAAATAACCGGAAGATCAGTAGGCGGTTTCTTTTTGAAGACCCAATAGGTCTGCAGGATATAATTGAATCCGAGCGATACAATGATATCGACCACGATCCTGCCAATCCGGTAATCCAGGTGCAGGTAGGTGGTAAAGAGCCAGGTTCCGGAAGACTTGAGTGCAATGCTTCCGGCTACGACAAACACGAAGCGGATCAGTTGTCCGCCTACCGGGTTGCGACTGGCATTGTTGGCATTGAAGGTCCAGTAACGGTTGACCGTAAAATTAAATACGGCACCAACAATTCCGCCAATGGCAATGGAAATGGTATAGTGGATATGCAACAGTTCGGTGCAACCGAGCATGACCAAGTAATCGATCATCCCACCGGCAAATGCAGAGAACTGCGCTTTTGCAAAAACATATATGGTTTTCTTTTTATCGCTCACCGCAGCATGTTAACTGGCCATTGGATCTTTGACGGGGTTTTCAGTGACCTTGAGCTCAAGCCCTGCCCTGGCTGCCTTTTCTTCACGCTCAGCAGCATCGCGCAGATCGCCCAGTCTGAGCAATTTTTTAGTGTCAATAAAATTGATGACAAACAGCACGAGACACATGCCCGCTGCAAAATACTCAATGAGATGGCCAAAGGAAGCCTCCATGATTAGGATGGCAGATAAAATGACCCGCACTTCAGTCGGGCCTACCACTCCGGAATCGATGCTGTAAATGTCAGTGATTTTGTAGCGCAGTTGCGAAATGATCATTGCCCAGCCATACAATACGACGAATACAAAAGCGATCAGTTCATATTGATTGCGTGCGTAGACGATGTAACCGAGGCCGATCAGTACGGTACTGATCCAGTCCATAATGATGTCCAATGAGAAACCGTACCATTTCCGGGGGATATTGCGGTAATAAGCAATCCGGCCATCCAGTGAATCACCCAGCCAGTTGATGGCCAGTCCGGCTATACCCAGCAGTAAATAATACCTGCTGACATAAGCCGCAAGCATGAAACCCAGTAATACAATTCCTGATCCGATGGTACCCAAAAACGTCAGGTTATTTGAGGTGATGAACGGCGGGACACGTTTGACAAGATAGGAAATTGTAGCCTGCTCCGCAGTCCGTAAAATATTGGTCCTCTTTCTGTCTTGAAATATTCTTTTCAGGGTTTTGCTTTCTTCCATTCAGGTATTGCTCGTGCAATTGTTATATGCGGTACAAAAGTATAGAAATTAACTCATTTCAGGTGACCTTTTCAATTCTATTACGGTGATCTCAGGCCATATGCCAACACGTCCTGAGAAACCTAGAAAGCCAAATCCCCTGTTGATATTCAAGTACTGGCCATCTGTTCCAGTAACCCCCGCCCAATGTGCGTAACGGTACTTTACAGGGCTCCACTTGATACCAAAGGCTTCTATACCAAACTGCATGCCATGTGTGTGTCCGGCCAGGGTCAGGTGGATTTTTGAGGGGAATTTGACGACTTCTGCAGCCCAATGTGTCGGATCATGTGAAAGCAATATTTTAAAGTCGTTAGGAGCTGTGCCTGTCATGGCCTTTTTCAGGTCGCCACGTTCTCCAAAGCCAATGCCCCAGTTTTCCACACCGGCCAGAATGATCTTTTGCCCGTTTTTGACCAATTCTACATGCTCATCCAGCAACAGACGATAGCCCAGATCGGCGTGATACTGTTTTAGCTGCTGCAGATTTTGTCTTTTTTCTGTTTCATTTGGCCATTTTACATAATCGCCGTAATCGTGGTTGCCCAGGATAGAAAACTGTCCGTATGGCGCCTTCACCTGGCTGAAGTGACCGATCCAGGGCTTGATTTCTTCAGCTTTATTGTTCACCAGGTCTCCGGTAAATACGAACAAGTCCGAGTTTTGCTTTTTGATCAGATCAATGCCTTTTTGTACTGCCTTGGCATTATTGAAACTTCCCGAATGTACATCAGAGATCTGCGCAATTCTGAAGCCGTCGAATTCGGCAGGCAGGTCATCAAAATACAATGTATGCCGAATGACCCGGTAGGCATATTTGCCGCGGATGATGCCATACAGAAAAGCCAGTACGGTGATGATAAAAAGCGCCATTCCGAACTCGACCCAATAGAGATTTCGCGGACTGCCGGCGAAAAGCCGGTAGACATCACCCAGCAACAAGACGACAGCAAAAATCAGTTCGGAAACAAAAGCAATGAGGAAAACATGGGTTGCTATCTTAAACAAGATGTCCATGCCCTTGTCGCTCATCCTGACGATCGCAAAGACCAGCAAGGCTGTAATGAAGAAAATGCTGACCCAAAAGATGGGAGTAGTGAGCGGACCATGACTAACCACTTTGAGGCCGGAAAGGACAAACCAATTGAGCGCGAATACAATAAAGCCAATAACAAATAGAGGCAATAGGCTGATTTTTCTTTTCATGAAGTATATAAACAAACAAAATTACAGCTTGGATGAACGGCCTGTATTTATGTTACTCAATATGACAATAGCAGGATAAAGGGAACTTTGCCATTCTTTAATCTTAACAGCAGGGAAATATGGACATTACATATTAAATTGTATTTTAGTGAAAAACAAACCAATGAAATTAAAACAGATCATTCTTTCGGTACTTTTGTTTAGCGCAGGCCTTGCAGCCTCTGCCCAGCAGTTCACCGTGGGTTCCTTTAATGTCCGTTATGACAATGCCGGTGACGTAGGCAACAGATGGGAGCAACGCGGCAAGGTTTCAGCCAATTTACTTCGTTTCCACCAGTTTGAGGTTTTCGGATTACAGGAGGCTCTAAAAAATCAAATAGATACCCTGCAGAAATATCTGCCGGAATTTGAACACTATGGAAAAGGCCGTGATGACGGTAAAGAAGGCGGTGAGCACTCAACGATTTTCTACCGTAAGGACAAATTCAAGTTACTGGACAAGGGTGATTTCTGGTTGTCGGAGACACCGGATAAACCAGGTTTGGGCTGGGATGCGACCTGCTGTAACAGGATCTGCAGCTGGGTACAGTTGCAGGACATCAAAAGTGGTAGGAAATTTTACTACTTCAACGCGCATTTTGATCACCAGGGGAAAATTGCCAGGATAGAAAGCGGCAAACTGATTGCCAAAAAGATCAAAGAAATCGCAAAAGGCGCACCTTCGATCTTTACGGGTGATTTGAACGGCGGACAGAAAAGTGATTGGTACCTGACGCTAGCCAATTCTGGTATCCTTACCGATACTTATACACAGGTTAAGTATCCATATGCGAACAATTCTTCTTTCAATGCCTGGGGTAAAAGCGTTGATGGCTACGAGATCATTGATCACGTATTCGTAACCAAAGACTTTACTGCCAAACGCTGGGGTATTCTGACAGATACTTATCACGGTAAATTTGTGTCAGATCACTTCCCGATTTTGGTGGATGTGGTATTGAAGTAAACTTTCAAGCTTTCTATTGAACCTTATATGCACCTAAGTTCCGGCTTAGGTGCTCTGGCTGCTGGATTAAGAAACCGCTGAATTGTTTGAAGTGCCTGTAAGCAAACTTATCAAGGTGACATAACCTCATATATTCACAAAACCGTAAAGATGCGTTAACCTAAGGATGGATTTGTTTGGCGAAATTAGACTAAATAAAATAAGCAACTATGAACACATTCGCGATTGAAAACGAAGAAACATTGGCTGAGCTGCCTCTAGAAAATGAGCAGGTTGAGCAAGTTGAAGTAACTGAAGAAACTCCGGAAGATCTGGATGAAGCAGATGATCTGGATGAAACAGATGATTTGGATGAAGAAGAAGATCTTGATTTGGAAGATGATGAAGATGAGGCATAACCATTGAAATTCTTCAAAAAAGGGTGTCCGGTTCTTCTCCCAGGCACCCTTTTTATTTGAACTCAGTCGCTTTGCCCCGTGACTGGTGGTGTTTGTTACAGCCGAGTCCATAAGTCTTCTCTCTCAGACTGGAAAGCATGGTGTGGCTGCTGGAGCAGGCCAGGAGTTCATTTGGCATAACAGGTTTGCCGATTAGCGAGGTCGGCCGGATCGATTTCTATCGTAACACCCGGGAAATTCAATACATATTGCGTGAATTCAAGGCCCTCCAGACTTCCTGCTTTTTCCATCATTGCGTTAAATGAATGGATGTCCAGTAATTTCATCAACATGGGAGCCAGGCCGGGCAGGTGTGCCGTCCCGGTAGCTACCGAAAAATCGCTTTGCGAAATCACTGTCATAAGCCCCAAAGGTACCGGGCTTGTCTATAGTTAATGACTGGTTTATGTTAAGCTTTCAGTAGAATTAATGCCGGACCCTAAAACTGTAATCCGATTTTAAATACTGAAGCAGAGATGAAGTCGCTCCCGGATCCGCGACTCTCTCTGCTAAGACTACTATATCCAACGCTAAGATTCAAGGCAGCCCAGTCGGTTACCATGATTTTATACCCTATTCCCGGATTGAAGAGCGTTCCCTGAATTCCATTCTCTCCCACAGGAGTTGAGAAACCCAGGTCTGTATAAACAAATAAAGTATTGCCAGTTTTCATCAGATAAAACCTGCCATCTATATAAAGTAGCAGACCTGTGTAAGGTCTAGTCTGATTGCTATAGCTTCGTTCATACCCGATACCAAAGCCTATAGCGAAATGTGGATCTAAGAAAACCCCATTTACCGTGCGAACGGTCCAAGCCTTAGATATGCAATTTTTATTTATCAGCGCATTCATAATATATTTCAAGCTATGACGATAATGAGTGATCTGTTTTTTGATCTTTTTTGAGACGAAATTATCGAGCATTGCCATATATTTACTAGTGCGCTAACATACTATGTAAACTCATGACCACTACTTCAGCCAATTCAGTGCAAAAGATACCGGGTGCAGCGCTCATTGAAGGGATATTTTTATTGGAGAAAATGCCCGGTAAAGGAGGCTGGACGTTTGTCAGGTTGCCTGGGGTCAGTTCAGAATACCGGGGAAAGTATGGTACGGTCAAAGTGAGCGGTACGATTGATAGCTACGAACTGGTTAACTGTGGTTTGATGCCCATTCGCAATGGAGGACTGTTCCTTCCCGTAAAAGCAGAGATCAGGAAAAAGATAGGCAAAAAAGAAGGCGATAGCGTACAAATTACCTTTTATGCGGATGCCGAAAGTATTTCAATGGCAACGCCGGAAGACCTTTTATTATGCCTGGAGGATGAACCTGAGGCTTATCAAACTTACCAGAGTTATACAGATGCTGAAAGACAAGCCTTTCTGGATTGGATCGGAGCAGCCAATCAGGATGAAGTGCGTGTACAGCGTATTGCCCAGACAATAGATTTATTGCTTAACGGACAAAAAAGATGAGGGGCAAGGATGGAATCTGGTCTGCAGGTATGCAGATTAGAAAAGTTGAAATTAAAGATGCTTTGGCTATCCAGATTTTGTTGGAACAGCTGGGCTATCCAATGGCAGAGGGTTTGCTGGCCAAAAGGATTGCTGTACTGGCAGAAAATGAGGAACACTGTGATGTGGTCTATGAACTAGAAGATAGACTAGTGGGTTTTATGTCTGTGCACTTTATCCCGCAAATTGCTTTTGATGCTGATTATGCCATAATAAGTTATTTGATAGTCAGTGAGGAGGCCAGGGGCAAAGGAATAGGCAAACTGCTGGAGGAATATGCTGTTGAGATGGCCAGGGAGCGGAAGTGCAGAAGAATTTATTTACACAGCAATGCGAGGCGCGCAGATGCGCACCGTTTTTACCTGAGACAGGGCTATGAAGAATACAGCAAGACTTTTATCAAATACCTGGTCTAAGATTTAGACGAGCCAGCTTTCACATTGTTTTAAAAATGAAGGATCGACATCTGCACCAATCCCGGGTGTGTCGGGCAAGTCTACAAAGTAACCGTCGTAGATCATCCCATCCGTAACCGGGTCTATTAAATGACCCAGCATGGCTGAGTCCATATCAAAGAAAACCACATTAGGACTGGCCATGGCAAAATGTACGCAGGCACTTAAGGCAAGCCGGGTCTCCAGCATTCCGCCGATCATACATTTGGTGCCGGTCTGTAAGGCGATTTCATGGATCTTCTGTGCTTCGAGTATTCCTCCTGATTTCGAGAATTTGATGTTCAGATAGTCTGTTGCCCCACTGTTGATGAGTTTTCGTGCATCGTGATGGTTATAACAACTTTCATCGGCCATAATTTTGATTGGTGAATTCAGACAAAGCTCAGGCAGCTGGTCGTCATACCAGGTACGCATAGGTTGTTCGCAAAATTCAATGTCAAATGGTTCCAAGGCCCCTAATGCAAACAAGGCATCGTCAAAACTCCAACCCTGATTGGCATCTAATCTCAGTGCTATTTCTGGTCCAACTGCCTCCCGGATCTGTTTTACCCGTTCAATGTCGCTGTGCACCTCTTTGCCCAATTTGATCTTAATGATTTGGCAGCCTTTTTTGATATGGTAGAGCGCGGACTTGGCCATGTTTTCAGGTGAATCAATGCCAATGGTCATGTCGGTCTCTATGGTACGCTTCTCTGCACCCAGGTATTGATACAGGGGCAGCCCGGCTTCTTTCGCAGCGAGATCAAAAAGCGCCATATCAAACGCGCTCTTGATCGTGCTGTTGTGCGCCGCATAACCGAGCAGGTCGTTCATTCTATCCGGAATTGCCAATGGATTTTTACCAACCAGGATTGCTGCAAATTCTTTGGCCATGGCCAGGCAAGTGTTCTGACTTTCGCCTACAATCATAGGAAAGGCCGAACATTCACCCATCCCGTAGAGGCCAGTATCGGTATGGATTCTGATCAGGACGTTTTGGGCATAATGCATGGTTCCTGTAGCAATCACAAATGGTTTTGTAGGAATGCTGTACCGGTAAATATCTGTATGTGTAATCTTCATGGGCATGATTGTTGGGTTGCCTAAAAGTACAAAGAGATGCTGAATAATTGATAACTTTACACAGATGACAAATAATGAACCCAATAGCCTGATCAGGGCATCCTCGCCATACCTGCTGCAACATGCCTACAATCCGGTACACTGGTATGAATGGGGCGAAGAAGCATTACAGAAAGCAAAGGATGAAGATAAGCTGATCCTGGTGAGTATCGGATATTCCGCCTGTCACTGGTGTCATGTGATGGAACGGGAATGCTTTGAAGATCATGAAGTTGCCGAGGTAATGAACAACGATTACGTATGCATCAAAGTAGACCGTGAAGAGCGGCCAGATATTGATCAGATCTATATGCTGGGCATCCAGCTGATGACTGGCAGTGGGGGATGGCCATTGAACTGCATCTGCTTGCCCGATCAGCGGCCGGTTTATGGAGGTACTTATTTTAGAAAATCAGACTGGATCAATATCTTGTTGAACGTAGCTGGCATGTGGGCAAATGAACCCGAAAAGGCCTTGCAGTATGCAGACCGGTTGACTGACGGTATCCGCAATGCGGAAAAAATAATTCCGAATGTGCAGGCTGCAGACTATACACAGGAAGATTTAAAAGCAATTATTGAGCCCTGGAAAAGGCATTTTGATATGGCTGAAGGTGGCTATAACAGGGCTCCTAAATTTCCATTGCCCAATAACTGGCAGTTCATGCTGCGGTACAGTCACCTGATGGGCGACAACGCCACGCATGTGTCGGCCCTGATGACGCTGGAGAAAATGGCCATGGGTGGAATTTATGACCATGTAGGCGGCGGCTTTGCCAGGTATTCTGTTGACGGTAACTGGCATGTCCCTCATTTTGAAAAGATGCTGTACGACAACGGGCAGTTGATCAGCCTGTATGCAGAAGCCTACCAGCATTCCAAATCTCCGCTATTTAAAGAGGTAGTGGAAGAAACCGTGACCTGGCTGGAACGTGAAATGACTTCAGCCGAAGGGTTGTTTTATGCCGCGCTGGATGCAGACAGCGAGGGTGTAGAAGGAAAGTTTTACGTCTGGTCTGAAACTGAATTTAATGAGGTACTTGGAAAAGATGCTCATTTACTCCGCGATTATTTCCAGATTACTGCTGAAGGAAATTGGGAAGAAGAAGAAACGAACATCCCACTGCGCAGGTTTACTGAAGAGGAATATGCTGAGGTTAAGGGATTAAGTATTGTCGAGCTTCAGGACAAAATCCGTCTGGCGAAGGCAAGTTTGCTGGCCGAACGAAGCAAAAGAGTAAGGCCCGGACTGGACGATAAATGTCTGACTGCCTGGAATGGTCTTGCGATTAAAGGCCTGGCCGAAAGTGCGGTGATTTTTAACAATGACCATTATTACCAATTGGCGAAGCGCGCAGCAGATTTTATACTTGAGCACTTAAAAACTTCGGATGGAGGCTTGTACCGCAATTTTAAAAGTGGTAGGGTGAGCATAACTGGTTTTCTGGATGATTATGCCTTTTTTATAGAAGCGCTGATCTCCTTGTACCAATCAGATTTTGAGGAACGGTGGTTGCAGGAGGCAAGGAAGCTTGCAGATTATGTGCTGCTCAATTTTGAGGATCCGGACAGCCCAATGCTTTTTTACACTTCATCGGCAGGTGAAACTTTGATTGCCCGTAAGCACGAGATCATGGACAATGTAATCCCTGCATCAAATTCGGCTATGGCGCAAAATCTGCATAAATTGGGCTTGCTGTTTGATATAGACAGTTATACGGATAAGGCAGCTGCTATGCTGGCCTCAGTGCGTCCCCAGATTAAAACGTACGGTTCTGCTTATTCCAATTGGGCCATCCAGTTGCTGGATGAGGTGTTTGGGGTTAATGAGATCGCAGTAACGGGAGCGGAGTCCGGGTTGATAAGAAATGAACTGGGCAGACATTATATTCCCAACAAAATCATACTGGGAGGAACAAATTCCGGACTTCCATTGTTAAAAGATAAGGAAAGCATTGAAACAAAAATATATATTTGCCGAAATAAGGTGTGCCAGTTGCCAGTTGCTACTGTTGATGAAGCATTACAATTCATAAATAAATAATAGCATAATGAGTATTAAACCCAATACAGTAGTATCATTAACGTACGAATTGCATACGACTAATGAAGAAGGACAACAAGTTTTTGTAGAGAAAGCAGATGAGGAAAATGCACTCGTATTTCTTTATGGTACAGGAATGATGTTGCCAAAGTTTGAAGAACATTTAAGCGGTTTAAATGTAGGCGATGAGTACGGTTTTGAACTGACTGCAGCTGATGGCTACGGTGAGCTTGATCCTGGTGCTTTTGCTGATCTTCCAAAAGATATGTTTAAAGATGTAGACCTGCCGGGTGTAGGCGACGTGATCCCATTGCAGGATAATCAGGGCAATCATTTCAGGGCAGGCGTTACTGCTGTGGGTGAGGAAACTATTTCTGTAGATCTGAACCACCCGATGGCTGGTAAGAACCTGATATTTAACGGTAAAATATTAACCGTGCGTGAGGCTACTCAGGATGAACTGAGCCACGGTCATGCACATGGTGCCGACGGACATTCCGGTCACTAGTTGGTATTACAATTTTCGCAAATGCCGTATGCCGTAAGGCTTGCGGCATTTGCTTTAAATCCCTTCGGTAACTTTAGCTTAGGAATGCTGACCTCCAAACAATAGATTTTAAGGCAATTGCTGCAATTGAAATGCACGTGTTCATCGTGATGTTCATGCACTTTGCAGGATGGTGAACAGATCGCGTAATTGGCAGTTCCATTGATGTCCATGACCCTATGCAGGATTCCTTTATCTTCATACGTGTTTAATATCCGGTATAAAGTTACCCGGTCTATTTCTTTTCCCAGTTTTTTTTCCAGTTCCGGTTGCGAGAGGGCGAACTGATCCAAGGCAATTTCCTCAAGTACGCGCACCCTTTGCCAGGTATGTTTCAGGTTGTGCGATTTCAGTATTTCAACCGGATCTTTCATTTTTTATATGGGTTTGGCGGCGGTCAGCACAATTGGTGGATTGTCCATTGCATTGCCTGAATTTAATTTTAAAGTGCCTTTAACGACTATAGTTTGATAGGTGAATTTAATAGGCTCTGTCATTTCCACCAGCACCATTACCGGTATGCCATTTTTTCCGCAATAAAAACACTGATTGATCGGTAGGGTCGACAACATGAACTTGGTTTGTTTCATGCCATCTTTGATAGGTACGATGTATCCCTCCAGTTCAAATGGCTTGCCCGCTTGTTTTTTGATTTTATCCGTAAAAACAGCCAGCATCTCAGTATCCTTCACAATCTTGAATTCCACGCCACCTACAATATCCCAGTTATCCGAAAGGATCTGGTCATCCGCATTGTGCTGGGCTTTTGCGGCCAGAGCGGTAAACATCAGTAAGGCAATCCATAGCTTTTTCATCATTTCCTGGTTTTAGTTCTGAGCAAGTATTTTAGAAATGTTTGACCGGTATGCCTGTGCGGCAGGTATGATCGAAGCAAATATACCAATCGCTATGCCGGCGACAAACAAATAAATTTCAGATGACAACAAAACCATTCCAGTTAACCTGGCCTGACCGCTTTCCTGATAATGTCCGATTGTTTGAAGTACCAAGTGGCCGAGCGCCATGCCTGTCAGTGTGCCCAGTAGTGTCAATATCAGGCCTTCAGTAATCACAATAAAAAACAATTTTCCTCTTGAGGCGCCAAGCGTGCGCATGATGGCCAGGTCGTACCTGCGCTCTTTAAGTGAATTGTAAAGGTTTACGAAAACACTAATGGCCGCGATCATCATGATTAACACCGCAAACCATTGGAGTGTATCTACGCCTACACCAATCAGGGAAAACAAACGGGTACTTTCCTGGGCAGGAGAAGCCGCCTGCATGTTTGTGGTTTCGTTGACCATTCTCGGGAACATCGCGACAGACATGGGTGAGCGGTATTGAATAAGCAGTGAGGTTAGTTCCCTTGCCTCTTCGTGAGCGGGACCTTCATTATGATCTTCATGCATCTCCCAGACACTCGAGATATTGGTTAAAATCAAGTTGTCGGTCACATTCCCTTGCGGTTCGAGTATGCCTGACACGATGTATTTATGGTGTTTGTGAACATCTGTATTCCCAGTCAACCCGTGGGCGCCATAAAAGGAATCACCGACTTTAAGTTGCAGTGTTTTCGCTGCATTCGCGCCAATGCTGGTTTCAAAATCGCTGTTCCACATTTTTCCTTCAGCTATCGTCAGTTTGTATAAAGCCCTGAAATTGCTGTCCGTCCCCACGATGCGGACTCCATTGTAATTGTCACCAAGCGCTAGTGGAACAGCCCTCTTTACAAATGGGCTGTGTGCCAGTTCCCTTGCTTCTTTCAGTGGGATATTTCCGGTAGGGAAATCGATGTAGTAAACGCTGCTGAGCACAAGTTGTAACGGACTGCCTTTCGCTCCAACTACCAGGTCGATGTCTTTGGCATTGTTCTCCAGTTTCTCGCTGATTTGTGTAGATGCCAGTAACAATATGGTGAGGATTCCGGTTCCGAATGCAATCAATAGCACATTCAGCAAAGAGGACATGGGTTTTGACCACACACTTTTCCAGCTGATCTTTAATGGGCTCATATTAGTTCATAGGTATTGGTAAATGCGTCTTTAATGCGCTTGTCATGAGTGGCGACAAGCAAAGTGGCCTGGTTTAAGGCAGATTGTTCCTGCAATAAGGCGAGCACAGTCGCTGCATTTTTATCATCCAGACTTGAGGTTGGTTCGTCCGCTATCAACAGCGAGGGCTTATTGAGCACTGCCCGGGCAATAGATACCCGCTGCAATTGGCCTTGACTCAGTTCATTGGGATGTGCATTTTTTTTATCCGCAATATCCAGGGAAGAAAGTACTTCCTGAACGCGTTCCCTATTTTCCGGTAATTTGGCAAAGTGCTGCGCCATAAGTAGGTTATCTGTGATATTGAGGCTTCTGATGAGGTGAGGGCGCTGAAAGATGATCCCAATGTGTCGTCCCCGAAACTGATCCAGTGATTTAGCAGATAGGTCATAGAGCGGCGTACCGTCAATCGTCACCGAACCTTGGTGTGGTTTTAAAAGGCCTGTTAGAATGTGTAGCAAAGTTGTTTTACCGCTGCCAGAGGCGCCAAGCAACAGCCACTGTTCGGCAGCTTTTATCGTCCAGTCCTTAAAATTTAACCGGTAACCGGAAGGGTATTCATGTGCCAGGGATTGAATAGAGATCATGCCGGATAACTTTGTTATGCCTGTAAAATTAGTTAAATGCAATTGTATTGCAGTAATTCTCCTTGTAAAATGATTTTTATACAGATTTGTTACCGAAACTTTCAATGAATTAATGCAACTTTGTGGCGTGAATAACAACCCTCATTTCAAGATTTGGAACTTCCTTAAAGGATCATTGGCACTTTTGGTGTTGTTGTTTTTTATTGGTGCTCCATTTTTAGAGGCCTTTCACGACCATGGTGAACATAGCGTTCAGCAAACGCATTCCGGAAAGAGTATTGAAAAAATTAAGACCAAATGTAAAGTTTGCGAGCATCTCTCACACCATCATACGACTCCTTTCATATCCCCTGACTCAATCACATTGCTTCATTTTGAAGGCAAGTGTACATTCATCAACACGTTTGCCGATCAGCATTGGATGGCATTATCTGGCCTGAGCTGGAGCAACAAAGGTCCCCCTGCAATAGCTTAAATAGACCCCTTTCGTAGCCACTATTGGCAATTTTTCCCGCAACCCACGTGGTGGCGAGGCTATTCTTTTATTTTAATTTGTTTACGATGTACTGTAGGTTATTTTCAATAATCACATTCCTGCTTATTTGTAGCAGCCAAATGCTGTATTCCCAGAATCAATCCGATACGGTCCGGCTTATCGAGGTAAAGATTAAAGCTAAGGCCATTCCTGTAAGTAAAACGAGCGTTTCTACTACGCTTCATGCGAATCAGTTGGAAAACAGCAAAGGTGCAACACTTGGTGATGTCCTTAAGGGCATATCTGGTGTTCATGTATTGAAGACCGGATCGTCGATTTCCAAGCCTGTCATTCATGGCTTGCACAGCAATCGCATCTTGATCCTGAACAACGGCGTTAGGTTGGAAGGCCAGGCCTGGGGTGCGGAGCACGCACCTGAAATCGATCCGCTGATTGCGGAGCGCATCACGGTGATTAAAGGTGCTGAATCTGTAAAATATGGTGCGGAGGCGATAGGAGGGATAGTTATGGTAATGCCACCTGAGCTTTTCTCGGAAGAGAAACTCGGAGGGTCAGTTCATACCATTGCTGCGTCAAACGGACATGCGGTAACCACATCCGGAATGCTGAAGGGTGGGATACGTCGGTTTGCATGGCGACTACAGGTCAGTCACAAAAAAGCTGGAAATGTGAAAAGCCCGGATTATCATCTTGGAAATACCGGTATGGGAGAATTTAACTACTCTGCTGCTGGGGGTTACCGCAGCGACAAAACCAGCTATGAAGTTTATTACAGCAAGTTCAGCACAACACTGGGAATCCTGTATAGTGCTCACACCGGTACAATAGAAGATATTGCTGCAAGAATCAGTATAGGGAGGCCTTTGGAAGATCCGGGTTTTAGTTATGTCATTACCGCCCCAAAGCAACGGATCTTCCACCATCTGGCCAAATTAAGTGCCCGGTATGACCTTGGTGAACAAGAGTCGCTCAAGGTGGTCTATGGATTTCAGCACAATCACCGTAAGGAATTTGATTTCAGAAGGGGCGACCGGGAAGCGCTTCCCATTACTGATCTTGTGCTCAACACGCATACCCTGGATATTGACCTGAGTAGTGAGCGGGACAGCGGTTTTAATCGGCTTCTTGGATTTAACGGCGTGTTTCAGGTAAACAACAATATCCCCGGGACGCTGGCCAACACTTTTATTCCGAACTATGATAGCTTCACAGGTGGTATTTTTGTCATACAGAAATGGAAAGGAAAGCTCGGGAATCTGGAAGCCGGACTGCGCTACGATTTTAAGTATTTCAACGCGGCAGGTTTCCGGTATCTGTATAACTCCAGTGATACGTTAGATGCTGAGGGTACGTATTATGGAGGAGATAACCAGTTTCACAACGTAACTGGATCCCTGGCTTTACATCGTCAATTGAGTTCAAACTGGTCCTACACCAGTAACTTTGGGATGGCATGGCGGGCACCTTCGGCTAGTGAATTGTTCAGCGATGGGCTCCATCATGGGGCGGGTCTGTATGAAATCGGAGACCCGAATCTGAAGTCTGAGCAGGGCTATAAATGGGTTAATGCGTTAAAATTCCAGCAGCACCGCCTTGCTGTTGAACTGGATGTTTATGGTCAGTTCATCAATAATTATATCTATACCCAGCCTGATCTGGTCTACCGGCAGACGGTAAGCGGCACTTATCCTGTATTTCGGTACAGGCAAACAAACGCTTCTTTTTTTGGAGCCGATCTGACTGCAAGTTATGACGTAACGAATGGTTTGTCCTATAAGATCAATGCCTCGCTGATCCGGGCGACAGACCTTGGACAAAACAAATTTTTACCTTATATCCCCTCTGACCGACTGGATCAATCCATTAGACTGGATCTTCATCTTAAGCGTGTGTCCGACAGTTTTCTTCAATTTGCCCATGGTTATACCGGCAGGCAACACAGGTACGAGTCCGGAAGTGATTATGCGGCTCCACCTCCTGCTTATCATCTTTTTCACGTCCTGGCAGGAGCAGGACATGAAACTAGCCAAGGTAAACTTATGGTACAGGCTGGCGTAGACAATCTTTTGAAGGTAAAATACAAAGACTACCTAAACCGGTACCGGTATTATGCACACGACATAGGCCGTAACCTAACGCTTAGAATCGCTTACAAATTTTAAATCTCAATAACTAATCACAACAAAAAACATGAACAAATTACGTAATTACTCCCTGGCAGTTTTAGCAGCTATCATTGCCTTATCCTTCAATGCCTGTAAAAAAGATCCGGCACCTGAACTTCCTGAAGAGGAGATTGGCAAAGCCACACTCAGCTTTGTCGAGGTCGAGCGTGAAGCACACAACGATCATTTTCACTACAATCCTATCCCAGGCGCAGATTCGGTTGCCATTCCGTTTGACGGGAGTGGCCTGCCGCCGGTTGGCACACACCTCCACCTGCATGAAGGTGCAACTTATAAATTAAGTCTGAAGGCATTTGATTTTGCAGGAAGGGAAATTCAGCAAGAGTTTTTAGACAAGCATGAAATTCATCAGGCTTTTATTCTGGGTGCACCAGCTGGTGTGTTGACTTATGTCTATGCGGATCGAGACAAGGACAACATGAAAGTCAATGTGGGTGTTAAAGGCTACCTGACCATAGATGAACATACCGATAAAGGCTTCACTTTTCGCTATGTGCTTCGTCACCTCAACCCCGGTGTGAAAGCAACGATCAGCGCTACAAATTGGAACGATCCTGATTTTGCAGGAAAATTTGCCGGTGCAAATGACCTTGACCTAAAGTTTGATCTGCACCCTGTCAGTGAAGAGGGACACGGTCACTAACAAAAAAAGCGGCAGGAAAGCCCTGCCGCTTTTTCATTGTAAGGTGTCTTTATTTTGTTTTGTACATCTCAGCTCTCAGCGCCGCAACATCTGCGCTATTGATGTATTCATCATACGTCATCATCTTATCAATTACACCTTTAGGCGTCAGTTCAATGATCCTTGTCGCAACTGATTCAGTAAGCGCGTGATCTCGTGAGGTAAACAAGGCTGTACCTCTAAAATCCTTCATGCCATTGTTCAATGCAGTAATGGATTCAAGATCAAGGTGATTGGTTGGCTCATCAAAAAGCAAAAGGTTCGCATGTTTCAGCATCATTTGCGAGAACATGCAACGCATTTTTTCACCCCCTGAAAGCACCTTTACATTCTTCAATACCTCTTCACCTGAAAACAACATCCGGCCAAGGAAGCTTCTAACGAACTGCTCGTCCTGATCGGTACCGGAATAATCACGCAGCCAGTCTACCAGGTTTTCATCTTTACCTTCAAAATAAACTGAATTGTCGTTAGGGATATCCGCGACATTGATGGTTACACCAAATTTAAACTCGCCTGTATAGTTTTTTTCACGTCCTGTAAGCACGTTGTAAAATGCTGTAGTAGCCAGGCTATTTTGTGACAACACCGCAATCTTATCTCCCTTGTTGACCATGAAGGTGATGTTTTTAAACATCGTTTCACCATTCAATGTGCAGGCAAGATTTTCAACGTGCAGGATCTGGTCGCCCGCTTCCCTGCCAAGGTTGTTGAACAGAATTGCAGGGTATTTTCTGCTGGAGGCTTTAATTTCTGAGATATCTATTTTATCCAGGGCTTTTTTACGCGAAGTAGCTTGTTTGGATTTTGAGGCATTGGCACTAAAACGCTGTATAAATTCCTGTAGTTCCTTTACTTTTTCTTCCAGTTTTTTGTTCTGATCACTACGCTGTTTTAAGGCCAACTGACTTGACTCGTACCAGAAACTATAATTACCCGAATAAATATTCATTTTGCTGAAATCGATGTCCACGATGTGCGTACAGACCGCATCCAGAAAGTGCCTGTCGTGAGAAACAACCAATACAATATTCTGGTAATCGGCCAGGAAGTTCTCCAGCCAGGCGATGGTGTCAATGTCCAAATCGTTGGTAGGCTCATCCAATAAGAGGATATCAGGATTACCAAATAGCGCCTGGGCCAATAATACCCGTACTTTTTGATTACCATCCAGTTCTTTGAGTTGCTTATAATGGTGTTCTTCTTTGATGCCCAGGTTGCTCAGCATGGTTGCCGCATTGCTTTCCATGTTCCAGCCGTCCATTTCAGCAAACCTGTTTTCCAGCTCACCTGCCCGCTCACCGTCCTTGTCGGTAAAATCTTCTTTCAGATAGATGGCATCCTTTTCTTTCATGATGTCATACAATTCCTTGTGACCCATCATTACCGTTTCGATTACGGTAAACTCATCAAACTCATAGTGGTTCTGCTTTAATACAGCCATGCGTTCGCCCGGCGTAAAAGCTACGCTACCTGTAGTCTGGTTCACTTCACCCGAAAGAATTTTAAGGAAGGTCGATTTACCTGCACCGTTTGCCCCGATGACACCATAGCAATTGCCCTGGTTGAATTTTAGGTTAACATCTTCAAATAAAGTACGCTTCCCGTAACGAAGGGATAAATTAGAAACTGAAATCATATTGCTGAAAAATAAGCCGCAAAGGTAATCATTATTTATAAAAATATTTTTTTGGCGATCTGAAGATTGACGGCACTTTTCAATATTTTTGAGAAACAAAGCGAATTATCTGTGCAAAAGGAAGAATTAATTGCAAGACTGGATGCACCTATGAAGTTTCAAATGGTGACCAATTCGACAGCCATCATCAATAGCCACGATCTGGACATCAATGATCTGCTGGACATCAGCTTTCACAAGAAAAAGGAGATTGCATTCAGGGCTGCCTGGATGCTGGAATACATTATGATTCATGACCCGCACAAGTTCAGCCCTTACGTCGGCAGACTGCTGGATCTGCTGCCCGGTCAGACAAACCACTCCGCCATGCGGCATTATACCAAGATGATAGCCATGCTCACAGCCAGGAATGCTGATCCGGTATATAAAGACCTTTCCGCAACAATAGATTTTGAGCCGGTAATTGAGGTGCTCTTTGGCTGGCTTTTAGAGTCCGGTATTCTGGTGGCCGCCAAGGTTCATTGCATGCAATCTCTGGCCAACCTGGCCCCGCGGTATCAATGGCTCAAAGATGACCTCCGGGAAACAATAGACCATTTGACGGATACTGAAAGTATTGCTTTCTTTGCAAGGGCCAAAATGGTCAAAAAACAACTAGCTCAATTGAAATGAAAACTGAAATAGAGATTCTCACTGATATCATCAAACGCAGGCGCAGCATATTTCCTGTCAGTTATACGGCAGAAGAAGTGCCCGTTGAACTGATTACGCAGATATTGGAAAGCGCCAACTACGCCCCGACGCACAAATTGACCCAGCCCTGGAGGTTTATGGTGTTTAGAAAAGAAGGCAAAACAAAGCTAGGACAAGAACTGGCCAGGTTGTATAAGGAGGTAACTCCTGTAACACAATTTCTGCAAAAGAAGTACGACAGCATTACTGAAAAAGCGGACCAGGCAAGTTGCATCATTACCTTGAACCTAAAACTGCATAGCGACAAAGTCCCTGAATGGGAGGAACTCGCTGCGCTGGCTTGCGCGGTACAGAATATGGCACTAACTGCTGAAGCATTAAATGTCGGGGCCTATTGGAGTTCTCCGGGGATGCTTGCAGATTTGAAGGATTATCTTAACTTAGATGAACAGGAAAAGTGCTATGGATTATTTTATATGGGATACCATAATGAACCGGTAAGAGCCGCTATGCGCCAACCTGTAGCAGATAAGATTAAATGGATAGAATCCTGATTTATGAACCAACTTAAAGAGAACCTATATCAACTTTGCCTGAATTTTATGGAGCAAAGAATTCAAACAGCTGAAGTGGCATTGGCGCAGGCAAGGGAAGCGAGTAACGACGATACCAAAAGCAGTGCCGGCGATAAATATGAAACCAGCAGAGAAATGATGCAACAGGATATAGACCGCAATAAGCGCTTACTGATCGACGCACAGGACAACCTAAGGGTGTTGCAGTCCATAGATACGCATGCAGCGGATTCATCAATAGTCAGACATGGGAGCCTGGTCTTCACCAGTCAGGGCAATTTTTACATCAGCGTTAGCGCAGGGCACTTAACGTCAGACGGGAATTCTGTATTTGCGATATCACCGGCTTCGCCGATTGGCAAATTATTGCTGGACAAGAAAAAAGGAGATACATTTTCTTTCAATGGCAACAGTTATGTGGTAAAGGAAGTGATTTAAACCTGATTATTTGAATCGAATGTAACTGTGAAAACATGCGCATGATTCTTATAACTGTAGCTGACCTGCCAGCTGTTGCTGATCGCGATCTGGCGTACAATAGAAAGGCCAAGCCCGTTGCCGTTGTAGCCGTCGATTCCTTTGGTGAAACGGGAAAACAATTTTGATTCCGGAAAAGCAAGCGGCTTTCCTTTGTTGGACAATTCAAGTTTCTGATCACTTAAACTGATGGATACTGCAACTCCGGGATCTGAGTGTGAGATGATATTGGACAGCAAATTGGAAATCAATGTCTCCATTAAAAATGCACTGGCAAATACCTTTTTAGCCTCGGTATGCAGGTCAACATGCATAGACTTGTGCTGAAAAAGATCTTCCATCAGGTCGTAATTTCTTTTGAGGACTTCAGCCAGGTCAATCCATTGTTTATCGGGAAAGGAATCATTTTCCAGTTTAGCCAACAGCAACAACCCCTTATTTACCTTACTCAAACGACTCACTGCCTGCTTGGCATCATTAAGCAGACGACCCAACTCCCTGTCTATTTCGAGTTGACTGATGCTCTCCAGCCTTGTTTTTAAAATCGTGAGCGGCGTTTGTATCTCATGGGCTGCGTTCTCTGTAAATTCCTTCAGCGCATTGTATTCCTTACGGCCACGTTCTGCAAGATCTGTCAGCACCTGGTTCATTTCCTGAAATTCTTTTACATCTGTCCTGCTCAGTTGCAATACGTCCTTTGAACTTACAGAATAGCCCTGCATGCGTTTGAGGTTGATCAGAAAGGGCCGCCATATGCTGCGGCTGATGAGGTAGTTAACCAGTGTGCCCAACAGAACAAGTGAAAGGGCGATGGTGAGGAAGATGTATAAAATAGTTTTTGAATAGTGGTCCCAGCCGATATAGGTGGTCATCACTCTCACCCTGTGGGGCTTCCCGTTTATTATTTTGCTTTCCTCAAAGTAGTAGTATCCTTCAAGAACTTTCTGCACCCGGTCATAGATCAGTGTATCCTTGAATATTTTGGGTTGTTTCATCAGCCGTTCATCGCCTGAGCTGATCTGCACTAATGGGAAATCTATATTCCTGCCGGCACGGATCTCCTCATAAACCATGTCCAGTTGCAGCTCTAGTTGCTCTTCTATTTCTTTGGAGATTTCCTTTCTTAAAAATAGAAAGAGCATAAAACCGGTAATTCCCAATACAAAAGCACTGAGCCAAAAATGATAATAGCTGATTTTAGAAAGCAAACGCATCAGACAATGAACTTATAACCCATTCCGTAAACTGTTTTGATATAATCCTTACCAGATGGAGCGGAGAGTTTCTTTCTAAGATTTTTCATATGCACATAGACCGTGTCAAAATTATCGTTCTGGTCGAAATGATCACCCCATAAATGCTCTACAATAGAGGGTTTACTGACAACCCTGTTTCTGTTGACCACAAAATAAACCAGCATGTCATATTCTTTTCTGGTGAGGTTGACGGTCTCACCTTTAAAGAACAGAGACTTGGACAATGGATCCATGCTAAAGTCATCAAAGCAGATTTCTTCAACCCCTTTTAATGTTTTTCTGCGGTATATGGCGTTAACCCTGGCATTGAGTTCCTCTAAAAAGAATGGCTTTGTCAGGTAGTCGTCAGCACCCAGGTTGAGACCCTGAAGTTTATCCTGCAGCGAATCTTTCGCCGATAAGATCAATATGCCTGTCTCCAGATGGTTTTTTCTGATGTCGTGTATCAGGTCGATACCGTTGCCGTCGGGAAGCGTAATGTCAAGTACGACAATGTCGTATGAATGATCCCTTAGCTTTTGGGCAGCCTGCCTAAAGGTGGGCGCCTGTTCACATATGAAATTCAGTGAATTAAAGTAGGTCTCCATTTCATCAAGCAGCACCGGTTCATCTTCGATAAATAATACCTTCATCAGCTATTTTAATTTTTATTTAGAAAAGTTCTAAATCTTTAGAAATTCTTTAGAATTGAATATAATCTTTGCGACATGTAGTCTGGTTATTTAGACTTATTACAGACAACGTAACGCTAATAATCCAACAATAATAACGTATAATCCTATAAAAATGAAAATCAATTACTTTAAAAGTTCTGTATTTGTTGCCCTGGCCGTCGTGGGTCTGACATCTTGTAAGAAAGATAAGGTCGTGGAAGAAGTGATCGCTCCTTACGATGTCCCGGCAACTTATAATTTTACAAATGTAGATTACGCTGAAGCTACGTTAGCTGTGAATATGGCTACCGGGCTTCAAACCTATTTGGGTAAGGCAACCACGAGGAAATTGAGCCAGGACACTGTAAATTACATTTGGAACAATACAAATAATGGTTTTACCAATGAATTTGTGGTAAACCTTCCCAATACAGCAGCACAGTTAAATGCAGCAACTTCGATAAAGCTATCCGCCCTGAGCGCAGAACCGGCAGTTATAAAAGCTTTAGCTGATGAGATGGTAAACGTAAGTAAGTCCTTAGCAGCAACTGCGGTACAAGGTGTTGCCGGAAAAATTAGTGCTACCCGTATAGTTAGTGCTACCGGACTTGAGTATAACCAACTTGTCGTTAAAGGCTTAATGGGATATTTTCAAATGAAACAAGTGATGGAGCATCTTGATAAATCTACCAGTGCAGACAATAAAACTGTAGTAACTGGAAAAGGTACAGCTATGCAACATGAGTGGGATTTAGCCTTTGGTTATGTAAGTCTTCCTAAAGAATATGACTCTGCAGCAGTATATGCAAATACAAATCTGACAAGACCATTGGGAATCGGAGGTTATTTCAGAGAAAGAGCAAGACCTATCGCCGCAGGAGGAAACGTGTTCTCAGCTTTTCTTAAAGGACGTGCCGCTATCGGTGCCAATGACTATAAAGTCCGTGATGCAGCCATCTTAACAATTAAAGAGTATTTAGATAAAACACTGGCTATCTCAGCTTATGCATATCTTAACCTCTCTAAAACAAGAGGTTCTGATAATGCTGCCAGATTCCATGATTATTCTGAAGGATATGGCTTTACAATTGCATTAAAACAACGTTCAGCAAACAGCAAACTTACTGCAGCAAATTATCAAAAGTTAACAGATGTTTTAAAATTGGATTTTTGGGAATTGCAAAAAACTGAAAATGCAACTAAAATAGATGAAATTATAGCTATTCTTAAAAGCACCTATAGCTTCTAAGTGTAGTAAATATTATAAAAACATGCCGGGCAGGTATTCTATACAATAGAGTATCTGCCATTGGCATTATAAACAATGCATTAACAAACACCTTATGAAGAAATCGATCTTGATTTTGATTGGAAGCACCATTATAATTTCAATGGTTTTTCTTGCTTGTAGCAAAAGTGGCGGTAATAAACCTGAACCGGGTGACACCAGTTTCGATAAGACAGCCATGCTTACCTATATTGCTGACCAAATGATTATTCCGTCCTATTCCGGTCTTCAGCAAAAAGTCAATAGCTTGCAAGTAGCTGTTGTCGCTTTTGCAGATGCACCTTCAGTTACTACACAGGCTGCGGCAGTATCCGCATTAAAGGCGGTACAGTTACAATACCAAAGTATAGAAGCTTTTAATAATCTGACACCCGCCAGTTCCGTTTCTCTTGAATATTACCTTAATTTTTTTGGCGGCCTGGCAAGTACTGATATTGCGTTGAATGGCTTTAGCGTTGATGAGGTTACCATCGAAAACAACATTTCTACCAGCGTTTATAATTTAGCCGACTACAACAATAAATCCTTTTATTCGCAAGGTTTTCCAGCATTATGTTATTTAATTGCTTCGCCTAACGCCATTACAAAATTTGGGAGCAATGCTGCGTCACGTACAAAATATATTAAAGATGTAACAACCCGTCTGAAGACATTGACCGATAAAATGGTTGGCGACTGGACTATTTATCGTACTTCTTTCATCAGCAATACACAAAGCAATGTAGGGAGTTCAATCGGTAATTTAGTAAATGGGCTGGCTTATGAAATGGATGTACTAAAGGGACCACGAATTGGCTGGCCTTTTGGCAAACAATCAAGCGGACAGGTATTTGCAACTAAAGTTGAAGGTTATTATACTCAAAACTCAGTAGCTTTGGCACTAGCCAATTTGAAAAATTTAAAAATGATCTATACTGCAAATGGTAGTGGTAAAGGTTTTTCAGATTATTTGATTGCTTTGGGTAAACAGACTTTAAATGCTTCGATAATTGCTCAGTTTGATGCTGCCATTGCTAAACTGGAGGCTATTCCGGATCCATTATCAAATAGCCTGACTACGCAGACTACAGCTGTAAATGCGGTATATGTAGAAATCCAAAAATTGCTTACGTTGCTAAAAACTGATATGGCTTCTGCCTTGGGTGTTCAAATTAGCTTTATGGACAATGACGGGGATTAAACCCTACAGTGAAATGAATTTCAAGCGGTCGGTTTCTATTGCCCCACTGGTTACTTTTCGTATTATTTTTGGGCTGTTGATGTGCTTTAGCCTTATCCGCTTTTGGTGGCGCGGATGGATTGATGCGGTTTACATTCTTCCAAAATTTCATTTTAGTTACTGGGGTTTTGAATGGATACAAACTTTAGGTAGCCCGGCTATGTATATCCTGTTTGCCATCATCATCATTTCTACAGTATTTATCACATTTGGACTTTTTTACCGTATTGCCAGTATTATTTTCTTCCTGGGATTTAGTTATGTAGAACTGATCGACGTAACTACCTACCTCAATCATTATTATTTTATCAGTCTGATCGCATTTCTAATGATCTGGCTGCCTGCAAACCGTTATTTTTCCATTGATGTGTGGTTAAATCCCCGGTTAATGCGTACAAATGTGCCTTTATGGACGATTGGAGTTTTACGTTTGCAGCTGGCAATCGTTTATGTGTTTGCCGGACTGGCAAAATTAAACCCGGATTGGATGCTTCAGGCCCTGCCTATGAAAATCTGGTTGCCAGCCAAAACACATCTGCCCCTGGTGGGCAATTTAATGTATGAAGAATGGGTTGCATATCTTTTTAGCTGGTTTGGCGCATTTTATGATTTGTTTATTGTGTTTTTTCTGCTGAATAAGAAAACCAGGCCTGTTGCTTATTTCATTGTGCTGATATTTCACATCTCCACCGCTATTTTTTTTCCAGGAATAGGGATGTTTCCTTATGTAATGATTTTAAGCAGTACTTTGTTCTTTAGCAGTGGCTGGCATGAACAATTGTTGAAGAGGTTTTCCAATACCCGGATGAATACTGTACCTGCTATTTATACTTCAAAAAAATGGATTGCCGGATTAACAGGTGGTATCCTGATTTTTCATTTCTTAATCCAGTTTTTGATGCCCCTGCGTTTTATAGCCTATCCGGGAAATTTGTTCTGGACCGAACAGGGATATCGTTTTTCATGGAGGGTCATGTTGATGGAAAAGTCTGGCAATGCCTTTTTTTATATTAAGGATAGCAAAAGCAATAAAACAACTGAAGTAAATAATGCAGAATTCTTAACCCCTTTACAAGAGAAAATGATGTGTACCCAGCCAGATATGGTGTTGAGGTATGCTCATTTTTTAGCCAAAACGTATAGAAACAGAGGTTTTGCTAAACCTGAGGTTTACGCTGAAGACTATGTTGCCCTGAACGGCCGTCAATCTAAATTATTTATTAATCCCAAAGTCAATCTGGCTTTGGAAAAATTGAGCTGGAAGCCTTATACCTGGGTGCTTCCTTCCAACTAAAAACCAGGTGCTGATAAAAATATACAATATGAAACTGATTTTCAGTCTTGTCCTTTCGTTATTTGTCTCGTTTACCTTTGCACAGCAATATCAGGTTACTGGTAAAGTCCAGCTTGCAGGAGTAAATGAGTCCAATGTAACGGTAACCCTTAACCCTGGTAACCTGAGGCAGCTCAGCGATAGCACTGGTAGTTTTAATTTTAATAAATTAACACCAGGTAAGTACCAAGTTATTTTTACACATAGTTCAGCAAAAAAACAGACCAAAAACATAGAGATCAAAGATCAGAACCTGGAGTTAACCATCGATCTGGTCTCGAACAGATTTACTTTAAACGAGGTTGTCATCTCTGAAAATAACACCTTAGCTTCAGGAAAGTTGATGCAGGTGGAAGGAACGGCAATCTACGCTTCCAAAAAAACGGAGGTTATTAATCTCGCGAACATCAATGCAAACCTGGCTACGAATAATGCCCGCCAGGTATACGGCAGGATTGCGGGACTGAATATCTGGGAGTATGATGGGGGAGGAATACAGCTGGGAATTGGCGGACGTGGACTTAACCCAAGCCGGGTTTCAAATTTTAATACCCGGCAGAATGGTTACGACATCAGTGCGGATGCATTGGGTTATCCTGAAAGTTATTATACCCCACCTACAGAAGCCCTTGACAGAATTGAAATTGTCAGAGGTGCCGCAGGTCTGCAGTATGGAACCCAATTTGGTGGGTTAATTAACTTTAAGCTTAAAAACGGGCCTTCAGATAAACCTATCGAGGTTACTTCCCGTCAAACTGTTGGTTCCTATAACTTTTTTAATTCATTTAACAGTGTCGGAGGGACGGTTGACAAAATGAATTATTATGCCTATTATCAATATAAAAAGGGTGATAATTTCCGGCCAAATAGTCATTTTGATCAGAATGGTGCTTACATCCATCTCAATTATAATTTTACTGAGAAGTTTAGTCTGACAGGGGAATATACCTACATGCATTATCTTGCCAAACAGCCGGGAGGTTTAACAGATAAAGACTTTAATACCGATGCCCGTATTTCTGTTAGGGATAGAAACTGGTTTAAGGTGGACTGGAACCTGGCTGCGCTTATTGCAGATTACCGCTTTAATGAAAATACGAAACTGAATTGGAAAAGCTATTACCTGAATGCCGGCAGAGCAGCGCTTGGTGTACTCAATTATATTGATCGTCCGGATCCCGGAGTGGGAACCCCACGCGATATGATGGCCGACACCTACAATAATTATGCATCTGAACTAAGAGTATTACATCAGTACCGCTTGTTTGGAGCGCAAACCAGCACGTTATTGACGGGTGTACGGGCCTATCACGGGATGACTTTTCGCAGTCAGGGTAATGCGGACACCGGACTGGGGCCACAGTTTGATTTCTTAAATGGAGAGCTAAGTAGTTCTCAATATCATTTTCCAGGAGAGAACTTGTCGGTATTCACCGAAAATATTTTTCAGATCAACAAGAAATGGAGTGTAACACCGGGTGCCAGGCTGGAATATATATCAACAAAATCTGACGGTTATTATTATAAAAAGCAGGTGTTTGTACAGGATATAAAAATCGATGAGCGAAAAAAAAATGAGCGGTCATTTATCTTTTTTGGTATCGGCTCATCTTACCGGCCAAATGATAATTTAGAAATATATGCAAATATATCTCAGAACTACAGGTCGGTAAACTTTAATGACATCAGGGTACTTAATCAGAATGCAAGAGTAGATTCACTTCTGAAAGATGAAACCGGCTATACCGCCGATGGGGGAATAAGGGGAAAATATAAAGGCTGGTTAAGTTACGATCTGAGTGTTTTTTATCTGAAATACAATGACCGGATCGGTTCAATAAATGTAAAAAGTCCGGATGGTACAGAAACCTATCGTTACAGACGTAACGTGTCTGACAGCCGAAATATTGGGTTTGAAAGTTTAATCGAGGCAGACATCCTAAAGGCATTAAATAAAGAAACCAGATATCATCTTTCTGCTTATAGCAATTTTGCAACGATAGATGCGCGGTACATCAATACTCAGGAGACTGCTATTAAAGACAAACTGGTAGAATTTGTACCTCCGGTGTTGTTTAGATCAGGACTCTCTTTCGGCACTCAGAAGTTTGATGTTTCTCTTCAGTATTCTTATGTAGCCAAACAATATTCTGATGCTACCAACGCAGAATTTACAGATCGGGCAGTTGACGGTGTCGTTCCTGCTTATCAGGTAATGGATCTAAGCGCAAGCTATAAATGGAAACGGTTTACGCTATCTGGAAGTATAAACAACCTGCTGGACGAAAAGTATTTCACAAGAAGAGCTGATGGTTATCCAGGCCCTGGAATTTTGCCTTCAGATCCAAGAACCTATTATCTGACACTCCAGTTTAAAATGTAATTCTTAACACCAAACAATTGCCAGTTATGAAACCTTTATCGAAATTTATCTTGGGCTGTCTGCTTTTTCTAGTGACAGGTGCCGCCATCAAAGCAACAAAGACAAATAAAATCTACATTTCCAATTTTGAAAATGTGTTGGGTACCTCACTTGAAATTAAAGTACAGGCCGCCACTCAGTCTGATGCAGACCTTGCTGAAAACGCAGCAATGAATGAAATTGATCGTCTTTCTTCAATTTTAAGTGCTTATGATCAGAAGAGTGAATTTAGTGCTTTTCTTTTGAGCTCTGGAAGTGCTGAAAAGCTTTCTCCGGAACTTTTTGAAGTGCTGAGCCTGTTCGATCAATGGAAATCCCGCACCAATGGAGCGCTTGATCCATCTGCTGAATTGATCAGCAAGATTTGGAAAACAGCATCCTTAAAGCAGCAATTGCCATTAAAGACTGAATTGGAGCAGGCTGTAGCAGTCATCAAAAATAAGCACTATAGGTTGGATCAAAGTACCGGAACAGCGGTACATCTGGACAATGCGCCGTTAATACTCAACTCCTTTGCTAAAAGCTATATCATCAGTAAAGCAGCCGAGGCTGCATCTAGAGTTGCCAATGTAAATGGAGTAATTGTCAATATCGGAGGCGACATTGTTGTTCGCGGCGAACTGAGCGAGCCTGTAGAGATTGTTGATCCAATGGCCAGTGCGGATAATGATGCTCCACTGACCAGATTGAAAATCAGCAACATGGCAGTTGCCACCAGCGGCAATTACCGCAGAGGCTTTGAAATTGACAATAAATGGTACTCTCATATTGTTGATCCCCGAAATGGCAAGCCAGTAGGGCATATCATCAGTGCGACTGTTGTAGCACCAAATGCGAGTGATGCAGGTGCATTGGCAACCGCTTTTAATGTCATGCGTCCCGAAGAAAGCCTGAAGCTATTGACTCAACTTCCCGGAACGGAAGCTTTGCTGATCACCAGCGAGGGAAAACGAATTGAAAGTAAAGGGTGGAAGCAATTGGAAATGCCTGTTGAGCGAGGAGAAGAATCAATCACTTTTGCAAGTTATAATGCAGATAAAACCTGGAATACCAAATACGAACTGGCCATTGATATAGAGATCGCGAAAATTGAAGGTGCAAGGATTCATTCTCCTTTTGTTGCAGTCTGGGTAGAAGACGAAAATAAAAATACGGTACGCAACCTTGCCGTTTGGTACAGTAAACCGGAATGGCTACACGACCTAAGGTCATGGCATCGCGGAAACGGAACAACATATGCCGCAGATGGCACAAAAATGAGCTCCATTGGCAGTGCTACACGATCTGCGGGAAAGTATACGCTAAAGTGGGACGGAAAAGATGATAGCGGAGCTTTGGTGAAAGCAGAAAAATATACGGTTTATATTGAAGCTGCCCGTGAACATGGCACCCATCAGCTGATGAGCTCAGAGATGAATTTTAATGGTTCTTCCCAAATAATTAACCTTACCGGAAATGTCGAAATCGCAGCAGCGTCCCTGGATTACAGAAAAAGAAGAAAAGACTAAAGACGGCACTGAATCCGTGCGAGTAAATCTGCCAAAGAAGAAGGTAAAAAAAGATACACCCAAATCGCTGTTTGAAAAACGGACAGCTGCAGTATCGCGTTGGCTTCATATTTATCTTTCCATGGTCAGTTTTGCGATTGTGCTTTTCTTTGCGGTTACCGGTCTCACACTGAACCATGCCTATTGGTTTGCAGATCAGGTAAAAACAACGGAGCACAAAGGGAAAATGAAAGCGGAATGGGTTAATACTCCAGACACAGCTAAAATCAATAAGTTGCAGGTCGTCGAGTTTTTGCGGAACAAGCATGGCATAAAAGGGGCATTGGCAGACTTCAGGATTGAAGAAACTGAAGTTTCAATCTCCTTTAAAGGCCCAGGTTATTCATCAGATGCATTTATCGAGCGAGAAAACGGTACCTATGAGCTATCGGAAACCAGAATGGGCTTGTTTGCTGTTATGAACGATTTGCATAAAGGCCGGGACTCGGGAAAAGCCTGGGCTTGGGTCATTGATATTTCGGCCGTTTTCATGGCGCTTGTATCTCTGACCGGACTGATTCTGATCCTGTTTCTAAAACGTAAGCGAACAAGTGGTCTGATCATCGCAGCGATTGGAGCAGTGCTGGGTTATGTCATTTATAAAATTTTCGTGCCTTAGGTTTTACGGAAAGAAACATCGTCGTTTAGATTTTCTTTATAATTCAGATTTATATTGGCGGCAATCACGTTGTATTTGTCTCCTATGTATTCGAAAATTGGAAATTTGATCTGGAAAGAAATGAGAGGGCAGGGCTTTACCCAAGCGCAGCTCAGCCGAAAGCTACAGATGCCGAACGTCCGCTTTTCCCGTGTTTTTACACAGGAAAAGATCGATCCTAACTTACTTTCCGAAATTTCCAGAGTTCTTGATAAGAATTTCTTTCAGTATTTGGACCCCAGCGAACTGGAAGAAATATTGAAGTAAATAAGCCAGAGAAGTTGTTGATTCAGCATTTCTTACAATTTGGTCTGCAGCTTTGAAGAAAATAAATTATGCTTACACTGATTCCGCTTCTTCTCCTTTCTCTGTTCCCTGTTTTGCTCCAGGCTCAAACAAATTCCGGAATTACTGTTTCAGGACAGGTCAGAAATTCCAAAAAACTTGCTGTTCCCCATGTGAATGTGGTATTTAAGGCTAGCAAAGACAGTAGGTTCGTGGTTGGTGCGGTAACAAATGATCAGGGCCGGTTCAGCCTCGGTGTAAAAAGCGAGAGCTATATTCTGGAGATTTCGATGGTTGGCTTTAAGACTAAAAAGCAGCCGTTCACGGTAGGCGCATTCAGTAATTTTATCGACCTTGGTTTGGTGGAACTGGAAGAGGATGTCAAATTGCTGAATGAGATTAAGGTTGGCGGAGTCCAGCAGGATTCTCTGTTGATATGGGTGCAAAAAATATGCTTAGCAATTTGAAATCTTTTATAATATGCGTTGGTTGTTTTGTCTCGCCTCTCGCAGGCCGGGCACAAGTACAGGATACCAGTTACATCAAGCCAAAAGTCACTTCATTTATTATTCCGGCTGCATTCATTGGATACGGACTGGTTTCCCTCGCTGCGAAAAATCCGATCAGGGACCTGGATCTGACAACCAGAGATGAATTACAGGAAGATCATCCTTTGTTTGCCGCTCATGCAGACGACTATCTGCAGTTTGCTCCTGCTGCTGCTGTTTATGGACTGCACATTGCCGGCATCAAAGGAAGGCATTCGCTTGCGGATGCGACCGGGCTATATGTGCTGTCTGAGGCAATTATGGGTGGAACTACCCATGGTCTAAAATCCTGGACACACCGGCTTAGGCCAAACGGCTCAGGGTTCAACTCTTTTCCGTCAGGACATACAGCCAACGCTTTTGCTTCTGCAGAGTTTCTAAACCAGGAATATAAGGACAGTCATCCCTGGATCGGATATGCGGGTTATACCGTAGCTACAGCCACGGGAATTCTGAGGATGTACAACAACAGGCATTGGCTAAGTGATGTAGTCGCCGGTGCAGGATTTGGAATCTTATCTGCCAAACTATCCTATCTGATTTACCCGAAGCTGAAGCAAATTATTTCAGGTAAAAACAACGCAAATTATAGTATTGTCCCGTTTTACCAGCACCAACACTTCGGACTCTCATTCAGCAGTACATTTTAAATTCAGATTTTCTACACAATTGAATTGTTATTTTGAGGATAAGAGGGTATATTAATTTCTGCTTAAGATGAAAAAAATAGTTTTTACTTCCTGTTTGGTTTTTTGCGTTTTCAGAATGGCTTTCGGACAAGTGCCTGGTGGCACGACAGATACAGTTGCGTCAATAGACAGCGCATCTTTTAAAACGAAACACAAACAGAAAACGATTGGATATATTGTTCCGGCTGTTTTTATTGGCTATGGATTGGTTTCGCTTGCTGGCGACAATGTAATAAGACGACTAGATTACACCACCAATAATGAGCTTCGGGAAGACCATCCATCTTTTGCTCAAAAAGCAGACAATTATTTAAGGTATGTACCAGCAGTAGCTGTATACGGATTAGATCTGGCCGGGGTCAAGGCAAAACACAATCTGGTAGACCGCAGTGCCATGCTGCTCATGTCTGCATTGATTGCCCAGGGCAGTATATCAGGGATCAAAAGCATTACCGGACGTATGCGGCCAAATGGATTAAGCAACAATTCCTTTCCTTCAGGCCATACTTCTATGGCCTTTATGAGCGCCGAATTTCTTTTTCAGGAATATAAGGAACAGTCCGTCTGGTATGGCATAGGCGGTTATGCAATTGCAACCGGAACTGGTATTTTACGTTTGTACAACAATGCCCACTGGGTGAGCGATGTAGTTGCCGGCGCAGGTTTTGGGATCTTATCCACCAAACTGACCTACCTGGTTTACCCCTACATCCGGCAGAAAGTATTCCATGGCAAAGAGGCCAACTTGATTTTTAGTCCGGGATATCAAAATGGCAGCATGAATTTCAATCTCATCAAAAGATTTTAGCCAATGAAAATCCTGATGAAGTCAAATTACAAAACAAAGAGGATGGGGTGATTATCATTTCAGCCAAAAATTCACTGGATGACCGGATCAAGGGTTTGGAACTGGGTGCGAAGTAGGGGACACTGCGGTTGCACTTATCCAGGGAATCTGTAACCGTTATGAATGGTACGTTGACTATCAATTTGTCGACCGCCAACAAGTATTTAAAGTACGATTTGTTCTTTAAATGACTAGATACACGGCGTGTCCTTGTCAAGGACAGGAACACGACAGGAACATAAAAGAAACGTGAAAGGTTCGGATAAAGGTACCCTTTACCCGAACCTTTCACGTTCCAGAGGCGTAGTTGTTACGTTCCTGACCTTGATTAAGACCTAAAAACTTCTTTTGATGCTGTTGCTCAATGTTTTTGGGCTCCAATAGCCGCTGGCTATGATTCTTCTGATGGTGAACAACGGGTCATTCTGATCACGTTTGTCGGCCAGTGAAAATGCCATTCTGAACCCGCGTTTTTTAAGCTCTGGAATACCTTCCGCATTCCAAAGACCAAATGGATAGGCAAATTCGGTCATCTTTTTGCCCGTGATCTCTTCCAATTTTTTGGTCGGCTTGTCCAGTTGTTCTTCCCAGTCTTTGCCGGCATATTTTTTGAAATTCTTGTGGTCATAAGTATGGCTTCCGATTACATTTCCTTCATCAGCAAGTTGTTTGATCTGCTCTTTGGTCATGTAATCCACAAACTTGCCCTTACGGCCTATGGAGACTGTCATGATGAAATACACCGCTTTATAACCGTATTTTTTTAAGGTGGGATTGGCTATTGTAAACTGGTCCATGTCGGTATCATCAAAGGTAAGCATGATGGGTTTGCTTGGCAATGCAGCACCGGTATTCAGATAAGCGTACAACTGATCTGGTAAAATGGTATGGTATCCACTGTCTGCCAGCATCTTCATTTGGTCTTTGAAGTTTTGTACTTCGACAATGTAGTCCTTGCCGACTTTGCCATCGGTTGGTTTCCAGTTACGGACCTGGTGGTAGCACAGGATCGGTACCTGTGGACGTGCAAGGATCGTTTTCGCGTCGGCTACTTTGATCTTGCTGAGGTCTACTTTGGTTGCTTCTGAACTTTCTGCAGCTCCTGGTGATGCGGCTTGCGCTGTTGAATCTTGTCCTGTTGCACCTTCGCTCCCGGTTTGTGATTTAGACTGGCAGCCTGCCGTAAGAATGATAGTTGCAGTTAGTAATGTTAAAAAATGTCGTTTCATGGGTGGAAATTTGGCTCCAAAAATATCATTTTTATTACAAATAAAGACGGATACAAAAGGTATTAATCAATAATTTAGGCAGCTTAATGACTAACACATGAAAAAACTTTACATCTTATCTTTATTTACGCTTCTCCTGGGTTTTAATGCGGTTTCGCAAACCAAAACCTTTACCATAACTGAGGCTGTTGCGCCTTCGCCGAAAGCAAATTACCAGCTTGCCTCCAGGTTTTCACCTGCAAAATTGAAGAAAATCGTGTATTCTACAGCGGTAGATCCACATTGGTTGAAACTGAGCAACCGTTTCTGGTACGAATACGAGACGCCAAATGGCAAAGAATGGTATTTAGTAGATCCGGTTTCGAGGAACAAGAAGAAGATTTTTGACAATGCCAGGCTTGCCGCTGACATCACCACCATCATTCGTGATCCTTTTGATGCGCAGCATTTGCCATTGGAGAACCTGAAGTTCTCTGCCAATGAAAAACAGATCAGTTTCGAGATGAGAAGCACCATAGATGAAGTAAAGCAGGACCGTAAGGATAAGAAGGCTGCCGATTCGCTGCAGAAAAAAGTGTTTTATTTTAATTACGACATCGCTACGGCAAAGCTAACGGAGGTGCCAAACTATGCGAAACCTAAATCCAAACCGTCCTGGGGTTCTGTGGCACCGGATTCTTCGGCCATCATCTTTACCCGAAAGTACAACTTGTACTGGATGGATAAGGAAAACTATAAAAAGGCGGTTAAAAACGAAGATGACAGTACGATTGTAGAACACCAGTTGACCAAAGACGGGGTGAAATTTTATTCTTATGGTGCTGACGGTGATGGAGAAAACAATGAGGAGGTAGAAAAGAACGATAAGAAAAGGAGAGGCGCTTACGTATTGTGGTCGCCAAATTCTAAATACTTTGTGCTTGACCGTACCGATTCCCGCAAAGTCAAAGACCTGTGGGTGATCAACAATGTTGCTCCTGGCCGTCCTACGCTGGAAACCTACAAGTACCAAATGCCTGGTGAGGCTGAGTCGCCTATAGATGAGATGTTGCTATTCGACTTTGCTGCCAAGAGCTATAAAAAGCTGAATGTGGCTGCTTTTAAAGACCAGACGGTTTCAGTATGGCGGGCACCTTCTTTAAATAAGGACCGTGACAATGAATTCCGCCCCTCGATCTGGCTGGGAAATGATACCAAAATCTATTTCTCCAGAACGAGCAGGGACTTGAAACGTGTAGATGTGTGTACGGTAGACATTAACACGGGTACTGTAAAACCATTGATTGACGAGCGGTTTAATACCTATGTAGAGATCAACAGACCGGGGCTGGTCAACGATGGCAAGGAGCTCATCCATTGGTCGGAGCGCGATGGTTGGGCGCATTTCTATTTGTTTGACGGCAACGGAAAACTGAAAAATCAAATCACCAAAGGTTCTTTTCACTGCGAGAGCATTGTGAATGTGGATGAGAAGAACAGGGTTCTTTATTTTACTGCCAATGGGCGGGAAGCTAAAGAGAACCCTTATTTCCAGCATTTGTACCGGATTAATTTTGACGGTTCTGGTTTGAAGTTGCTGAATGCTGGTGATTTTGACCACGCTGTCAACATGAATGATGAAAATAAGTTCTTCGTTGACAATTTTTCAAGAGTAAATACCATACCTAAATCTGTACTGATGGACAATGCCGGCAGAAAGGTAATGGACCTGGAAACTACAGATCTTTCTTTACTGATGGCTACCGGCTACAAATTTCCGGAGCCCTTTAAGGTAAAGGCCGATGATGGCATCACCGATCTTTATGGGGTAATGTATAAGCCTTTCAATTTTGATCCGACTAAGAAATACCCGATTATTGAATATGTGTATCCTGGTCCGCAGACTGAAGCAGTAAATACGACATTCAGCAAGTCTATGGACAGAACGGACCGCCTGGCACAGTTTGGCTATGTGGTGATTACAGTGGGCAACAGAGGAGGTAATCCTGCGCGGTCTAAATGGTACCATACCTATGGTTATGGAAACCTGAGGGACTATGGATTGGCTGATAAGAAAGCGGCAGTGGAGCAATTGGCCGATAAGTATCCGTTTATTGACATCAGCAAAGTCGGTATTACCGGCCACTCTGGTGGTGGATTCATGTCCACAGCGGCCATGCTGGTTTACCCGGACTTCTTTAAGGCTGCGGTATCCAATGCGGGCAACCATGACAACAGCATTTACAACAGGTGGTGGAGTGAGAAGCACCACGGTGTGAAAGAGATTGTATCTGCCAAAGGCGATACGACTTTTAAATACAACATCGATAAGAATCCGGATCTGGCAAAAAACCTGAAGGGTCATTTGTTGCTCATGGCTGGTGATGTGGACAACAATGTGCACCCTGCCAATACGATCCGCATGGCCAATGCCCTGATGCGGGCAGGCAAAAGGTTTGAGTTTGTGATTATGCCAGGACAGCGCCATGCTTTTGGTGACCTGACGGAATATGGATTTTGGAAGCTGGCAGATCACTTTAACAAATATCTGATCGGAGATTATTCTTCATCCGGAGAGGTGGATCTGCTAGAAATGGATAGGGAAATTGAACAGAAGAAATAAAGATTACTTTAGTAAAATCTTTTTTGTTGATTAAAGCGTTATAAGGTACATGAGAATATTAATAGAACGAAAACCGGTTAAAGTATATCCTGATCCCAAAAGGGTCATTGCAAGATTTTTCTTCAATGGTGAAGAGAGAGCTATAGAAGTTGTAAAAAAGGTAATGGAGTTAACAGACATAGAGGTTTTCGGTCTGATATCACCATTGCTTCAGGAGTACTCCAAAAGGCACCGGAACATCACCAAGATCCTGACCAGGCATTGTAAGAAGATCAGCAATTATATAGAAATGGCTGGTATCGACTATGAAGACCTGGATAAGGACAGGAGACTGCTGCTGGGCTCTTATTTTACGCATGAATATTCCATTGAGTCGGCTGCTTTCTTTAATCCATCTATAATTGAAGACCCGGATCAGAGTGATTTGGTGGAAGGTGAAAAAAGGGTGATCATCAGTTTCAGGGCTGTAGGCGAGGGGCATATCTCCTCTGTGGTCTTTAGAAGAGCGCTGATCGATCGGAACCACGACATCACAGTAATTCCTGCCGGAAATTATATTGATGAGGCAGAGGTTATCAAGAATGCGGTATATAATAAGAAATTATTTCTTAAAAAAGCGGCGGATTCTAAGATTGACATTGAAGTATTGGACGAGGTAGGCAACAAACTGCAGGACAAATTTGACTATTCTACCCTTCGTAAGATCATTATAGATGGAAAGAACCTGCAGGAAGATGATATCCGAAAACTGGAGTATGATAAGATCCTGTGGTTGTCTGATACTTATCATGAGATCAGCTTTTCCCGGGATACCGACATTTCGGACCGTGTGATCTTCCCAATTTCAGAATTTGAAAGAAAAGGAATTGAGGATGCACGCTTTGTCAAGTTTGTAAAAGAAGATGGATCGGTAATTTATTACGCAACTTATACCGCTTTTGATGGCGCCATGATTATGCCTAAGTTATTGCAAACTACGGATTTTTATGATTTTAAAATCAGTCCCCTGCATGGTGTTGGAGCGCAGAATAAGAACCTAGCTTTGTTCCCCCGCAAAATCAAGGGCAAGTATGTGATGATGTCGCGGATTGATGGTTGTAACAACTACCTGATGTATTCCGATAAACTAACAGTGTGGGACAATCCTGTGAAACTACAGTCGCCAAGATTCTCCTGGGAATTTATCCAGATCGGTAATTGCGGCTCACCGATTGAAACAGAAGAAGGCTGGCTGGTCATCACGCATGGTGTCGGCCCAATGAGAAAATATTGCCTGGGCGCGAGCTTGTTCGATTTGGATGATCCGTCGATTGAGATCGGCCGTTTGAGTGAACCCCTGGTCATTCCAAATAATGACGAGCGCGAGGGTTATGTACCGAATGTATTGTATTCCTGCGGATCTATTATCCACAATGGTGAACTGATCATTCCGTACGGATTATCTGATTATTGTTCGTCCTTTGCCGGGGTCAAAATAGATGTATTGCTGGAACGGCTGAAAAACTCAGCATTGTAGATCTGCTTATTTTAATATTTGATGGTAGAGGGCGATATAGTCTTCTACCATTTTTTGTTGTGAGAAGTTTTCCAGCGCATGTTTCCGGCAAGCGCTGCGGTCAACCTGGTGAAGCAAATCTACCGCTGTGACAGCTTCTTCAATATCGCTCACTAAAAAACCTGTTGTTTTATCTTTGATGAGTTCTGGCATCGAGCCTTTGTTGAACGCAATTACCGGCGTTCCGCAAAGCATTGCTTCTGCAACGCTTAGTCCAAAGGGCTCGGCAAAAGCAATGGGGTGTAGCAATGCTGCAGCTCCGCCAAGTAGTTCATTTCGTTGCTCAGGGCCCGCTGAACCAATAAAGCGTATATCGTCGTTTAAAAATGGCTCTACCTGTTCACGGAAATATTCGGAGTTTTGCACAATCCCAGCAATGATGAGCTTTCGCTTTGCTTTGATCGCAATTTGAATGGCTTCTGCAGTGCCTTTGTCCGGATGGATCCTTCCGAAAAATAAGAGGTAATCGTCCGGCACTTCCCTGAAACTGAAGTTTTTGGTTTCAATGCCATTGTAGACGGTTGCCAGATAATCCAGTGAGGGGTGGCGGTCAGAACTACTGATCGACACGTAGTGTGCTGTACTATTGTATTTTTGATAAACTGCAAGAATTTTTTCCGATGAAAAACCATGGATGGTGGTGAGTACAGGCGTTTTAATCAGCCGGGAATAACTCAGCGGAAGAAAATCATAATGACTGTGGATCAAGTCAAACTGATCGGCTTGTTCCATCACGTTACTAATGTGCAGGCATTCCGCAACTTTAGCGTCTACCTGCTTGTCTTCTTCATAACCCACAGGAATAACTGATTCCAATTTTCCAGCAGTGATGGATTCCCCGGTTGCAAAAAGGGTGACATCCAATCCGGCCGAGGCAAGGCCTTCAGTCAGATTGGACGCCATCTGTTCCCACGGACCATAGTGCCTTGGGGGTGTCCTCCAGGCAATTGGTGCCAGTACAGCTATTTTCATGGGCTTAATTCAATACCTGCTTTTGGACTGCAGTGAGGTCGGCACTTTGAATGAATTCATATTCTGATTCCAGCGCTTTGAGTACCACCAAGTGTGAAATCCAATACGCGAGGGTACTCTCTGCTCCCTGGTTTCTATTCACGCCATAAGTTTGCAGACCGTCTCCACAACCTTTTGTCTCATAGTCAAACAGCGGCAGGTGCAGGCTGTTCTCTCCAAGGAACCACTGGTAGCACAGGTACATCTGTTTGATGTAAGTCAGGTCATGCGTAATCTCATAGGCTTTAAAATACATAAGCACCATAGCCATTGTTTCAATAGCCTGCTGGTCATATAAAGCCATGTCTCCACCGTCTTTGTATAGCCAACCATCATTGCCCACTGGATTTAGATAGCCATGGATGAGTGTTTTCTGAGACAGAAACTCCATGCTCTCCAATGCGATGTCCATGGACTCTTTATCGCCGCTGATTTCATAGTGCGCCAGTAATGCCAAAGGTAAAATAGCATTGTCGTAAGTCATTTTTTCTTCAAACCACAGCCACCTTCCTTCTTTGTTGTTTCTGTAGGCTGCTTTCAATGGTTCAGCAAGCTGATCCAGTTGACTACCGATATGCTCATCGTATTTGTTGGCCTTCATAAAGTGGGTAAGGCCGATCATGGTATTGGCAATGCCACGCAAGTGCTTCAAATTCTTGAAGTGAGGAACCGATTTTAAAAACAGCTCCCTTGCAAATTCCCGGTAGGAATTGTTCGGTGCATTGTTGATCAGGTAACCCAGTGACCAGATGGTACGGCCAAAAGAGTCCTCTGAGCCCACTTCATCCAGATATTCTCTTTTAAAACTCAGGAAATTTCTGAAGTTTCCGTCATCACATTGCATGTATTGAATGTAACTGAGATAAATGGGCAACAGATCGAGTGCAGCCTTGCTTTTGTTTTGCTGATAGGCCAAGATAGTCAGGATCAAGGCCCTTGCATTGTCATCCAGGCAATACCCTTCTTTGAGGTTGGGGATGCCATACTTCGCATGTTGTACGATGCCGGTATCGTCTGTGAGGCGCTGCACATGTGCAAGGCTAAATGCCGGCATCATGTCAGGATCTATAATTGGTTTATTACCAATCTCCCTTTCAGACAGGAATTTAGAAATTGCCTCATCCAGCACATCAATAAATACACCACCTGTACTTGGCCATCTCATGTGTAGTCCATATTCAAAAGCGTTGGCTTTCAGTTCTTTCAGTTTCTTTTCATCGTCGAACAGCTCATTGACAATGTTTGACAGTGCGTTAGAATCCCTGAAGTCAAACAAGCGGCCACGGTGGTCGGCCAGCAGTTCCTGCGCATGCCAGTATGGGGTTGAAATCACGGCTGCACCCGCGCCTACAGCATAGGATAAAGTTCCGCTGGTGATCTGCGCTTCATTCAGATAAGGCGTGATGTACATGTCACAGGCCGTCAGATAATCATGTAATTCCTGTTCTGAAACAAATTTGTTGATGAAAGTCAGGTTGTTTTCTACGTTCAGTTTCTTTGCAAGGCGTTTTAAGCTATCACGGTATTCTTCTCCTGAATTGCGAATCACACCCGGGTGTGTGGTTCCAAGGATGACATACATCACGTCTGGGTTCTTCTCTACAATTTTAGGGAGGGCCTCAATCACGGTCTCTAACCCCTTGTTCCTGCTGATGAGTCCGAAGGTGAATAGCACCTTTTTCCCTTTAAAGGCCAGAGAATTTTTTACCGGATTGTCTGCTTTTGGTTCTAGATCTGGCACGCCGTGCTCTATCAACTGGATTTTGTGGAAGGGAATTCCGTAAATGCTGGTTAGGAAACCAACAGCACGGTGGCTCATTACCACAATCCTTGAAGAATACTTAGCAACCTCACGCAATACGGTGAGCTGCATATAATTGGGGTCTTTTAAGACGGTATGGAAAATTGTAATCAGCGGTTTTTGCAGCCTGGCCAGCAGCGGCAGAATGTACACACCGCTTTCACCACCAAAAATGCCATACTCATGTTCGAGTATGCAGGCATCGGCCAAACTCGTATTGATGTAATCTGCAGCGCGGATATAATCTTTTTGGTTTTCCTGCCTTACAACGTATTTCACATCCTTGGGATACTCATATTCGTCCAGATTGTCAGAATCATTCATGGCTACCACATAGCTTTCTTCGGAAACGACATTTTTATTGTAACCAATAGCTTTTAACAGGTTGTTGTTGAATGTGGCAATTCCGCATTCGCGCGGAGGATAAGTAGAGATGTACGCGATTTTCATAAGGTATAGCAGCTTTTTTTCTCTAACAACAATTTCCAGGCGAGAATGTTCTGAAATTGTTGGTTTTATATAGGGAAAAGGATGAAATGTTAAACAAAACGTTGGCAAGGTAACGAAAGTGTTTTGATAATGTGACTTAGCCGATGAATATATTGCATAACTTTGTGCTTCTTTAGATTATTATGAGCAGTGTCACTTCATCATCCACCGGCACGGTTGAAAAGACCGTATTCCCAATTCTTTTCGCCATCAGTTTTTCACATCTGTTAAACGACACCATACAGTCCCTCATTCCGGCGATTTACCCCATTGTGAAAAATTCTTACCATTTGAATTTTACCCAGATCGGGTTGATTACGCTTACGTTTCAAATGGCAGCTTCTTTATTTCAGCCTTTTGTGGGTCTGTATACAGATAAAAAACCACAGCCTTATTCACTGGCAGTCGGTATGGGTTTTACTTTACTCGGGCTTATTACCCTCTCGCTTTCTACAGGTTTTTACATGATGCTTGCCTCGGTGGCCCTGGTTGGTACGGGGTCTTCGATTTTTCATCCCGAAGCATCAAGAATGGCCCATGCCGCATCAGGTGGAAGGAGAGGACTCGCCCAGTCTATTTTTCAATTGGGCGGAAATTTCGGAAGTTCACTGGGGCCTTTGCTTGCCGCCTGGATTATCGTGCCTTATGGTCAGGGTAGTGTGATCTGGTTTTCAGCAATTGCTATGGTGGCCATTCTGATCCTGAGCAGGGTGGGCAACTGGTATAAAGGATACATGCTGAGCAGGGCCAAACAAGGTGCGAAAATGCAAAGTGTTGCGAACACCTTTTCCAGGAAACGCGTGGTGTTTTCTGTTATTATCCTGCTGGTGTTGATCTTTTCGAAGTATTTCTACATGGCGAGCCTAACGAGTTACTTCACCTTTTATGTCATCCATAAGTTTCATGTTTCGGTTCAGGCTTCACAGATATACCTGTTTGTGTTTCTGGTATCGGTTGCCGCAGGTACATTGGTTGGCGGACCCGTAGGCGATCGTTTCGGCAGGAAGTATGTGATCTGGTTCTCTATTTTGGGTACCGCTCCCTTTGCGTTGTTATTGCCTTACGCTAACTTGTTTTGGACTGGTGTGCTGGTGGTTCCGATAGGGATGATTCTGGCCTCTGCTTTTTCAGCGATCCTTGTCTATGCACAGGAACTGATTCCCGGAAAGGTCGGCCTCGTTGCGGGTCTGTTTTTTGGCTTCGCCTTTGGTATGGGAGGAATAGGATCTGCCTTATTGGGAAAACTAGCGGATAGTACGAGTATAGAATATGTGTTTCACATTTGTTCCTTTCTGCCGCTGATCGGTATGTTGACTGCGTTTTTGCCAAATATTGAAACGAAAAGGAAATAGTTTTTGCGCAGTTAAATACGTCATCTCGAGCGCGGTGAGAGCTCTCTTGATTGTGTATGGGTTCAAGAGATCTCTCGCTGCGCTCGGGATGACGATGGGTTACAGTTTTATTACTCTTTGTCGTTCAAAAAGACGAACTGCTTGTCAAACATATCCAGCTTAATCTTGCTGTCTTTGTCTACTTTTCCTGCCAGGATTTCTTTGGAAAGCTCGTTGAGTATCCTTTTCTGGATCACGCGTTTCAAAGGTCTGGCCCCAAACTGCGGATCATAACCCAGTTCCGAGAGCCAGTCCAGCGCCTCTATAGATGCAGTAATCTGAACACCCATCTCCGCCAGCGTCTCCTGTACGTGCTGGAACTGCAGATCCACAATATTCCTGATCTCGTTTCTGTTCAGCGGTGTGAACATGATCAGTTCATCGATACGGTTTAGAAACTCCGGTCTGATCGTTTGTTTCAGCAATTCAAACAATTCGTTTTTTGTTTTTGCAATGACTTCATCGCGGTTGTCATCGTCAAGGGCTTTGAAATTATCCTGGATGAGGTGAGATCCGATGTTGGAGGTCATGATGATGATGGTATTCTTAAAATTCACCACACGCCCTTTATTGTCGGTCAGACGGCCATCATCCAGCACCTGCAATAAAATATTGAACACATCAGGATGCGCTTTTTCGATTTCGTCCAACAGTACCACTGAATATGGCTTCCTGCGAACGGCTTCTGTCAGCTGCCCGCCTTCATCATAACCCACATAGCCTGGAGGCGCACCAATTAGTCTCGATACAGCATGGCGTTCCTGGTATTCGCTCATGTCGATCCTGGTCATGGCATTCTCGTCATTAAATAAGAACTCGGCCAGTGCTTTGGCTAATTCGGTTTTACCTACACCTGTGGTGCCCAGAAAAATGAAAGAACCAATAGGCTTGCGTTTGTCCTGCAAGCCTGCCCTTGACCTCCTGATGGCATCTGATATGGCTTCAATCGCTTCATCCTGACCAGCCACCCTTTTGTGCAGTTCGTTTTCCAGGTTTAGCAACTTTTCGCGTTCGCTCGAGACCAGTTTGGTTACTGGAATCCCGGTCCACCTGCCCACTACACCCGCAATGTCATCTGCTGTCACTTCCTCTTTCAGCATACGGCTTTCACTCTGCTGGGCAGCAAGTTCAACCTTCAACAGCTCCGCTTTGTCCTGCGCTTCTTTGATCTTGCCATAACGGATCTCTGCAACTTTACCATAGTCTCCTGCCCGTTCTGCCTGATCGGCCTCCAACTTATAATTTTCGATCTGTTCCAATTCGTTATTGATGTTGTCTACCAAGTCTTTTTCCCCCTGCCATTTGGCTTTGATTTCGTCGCGCTCGGCGGACATATTGGCAATTTCTTCGCCCAGTGACATTACTTTTTTTGTATCGCCTTCTCTTTTGATCGCTTCCCGCTCGATCTCCAGTTGCATGATCTTACGGTTTAGCTCATCCACTTTTTCAGGCACACTGTCCATTTCCAATCTCAGCTTAGAAGCTGCCTCATCCATCAGGTCAATTGCTTTATCTGGTAAGAACCGGTCGGCAATATAGCGCTGTGACATTTCTACAGCTGCGATGATGGCCTCATCTTTAATGCGGACTTTATGGTGCGTTTCGTAGCGTTCTTTCAAGCCTCGGAGAATAGAGATCGCATCCTGGGTATCCGGCTCATCGACCATCACTTTCTGAAAACGACGCTCAAGCGCTTTATCTTTTTCCAGGTATTTCTGGTATTCATCCAATGTGGTTGCACCAATGGCACGTAGCTCTCCTCGCGCCAAAGCCGGTTTTAAGATATTCGCCGCATCCATCGCACCCTCGCCGCCACCTGCACCTACGAGCGTGTGGATCTCATCGATGAAAAGAATGATATCACCATCACTTTGGCTTACCTCTTTGACTACCGCTTTCAGGCGCTCTTCAAATTCCCCTTTATATTTCGCGCCTGCGATCAGCGCACCCATGTCCAGCGAATAAACAGTTTTGGTTTTGAGGTTCGTCGGTACATCGCCCTTGATGATTCTGAAAGCAATACCTTCGGCAATAGCGGTTTTACCCACACCTGGTTCACCAATCAGGATTGGGTTGTTCTTCGTCCTCCTGGACAGGATCTGGATCACCCTTCTGATTTCGTCATCACGACCAATAACCGGATCCAATTTGCCCGATTCGGCATATTCATTCAGGTTGCGGGCATATTTATTCAATGCATTGTAAGTGGCTTCGGCATTTTGATCGGTTACACGACTGTCGCCACGCAAAGAGACTATCGCTGTCTTCAGGTCTTTCTCGTTGACGCCCTGGTCTTTCAAAAGTTTAGAAGTATTGTCGTTCACAGAGAGAATACCCAGTAGTAAATGTTCAACTGATACAAACTCGTCTTTAAATTCTTTCAGATACGACTGGGCTTTCTGCAAGGCAGAATTGCTACCAGAAGTAAGGTAAGGGCTACTACCGGTTACTTTTGGAAATTTTTCAATTTGCGCATCCAAATGCTGGTTCAGTACATTCAGATTTACATTCAGTTTTTTTAAAACATAGGAGACTACGTTTTCATCAACAGTAAGCAGACCTTTAAGCAGGTGTGCCGTTTCAATAGCCTGTTGCTGGTTGCCCTGGGCTATCGCAGAAGCCTGTTGAATTGCTTCCTGGGCTTTTATTGTAAAGTTGTTGAAGTTCATGGCTAGGGCTAAACAAAGCAGATGCCACCCTGGTTTTTTGTTGAAGATCGGAAATTTTGTCGGTTGTTTTTGATTATTTATGACTAAATAGCTGATAAATAGGGTTTTGTGCTGAAAAAATGACCGATTTTCCCATTTCAACTTTCTATGGCCATCGTCCCAGAAATATTCCGTTCTTTGCGCTTCGGCATGCGTGACTTTATCAAATTATATCTGGAAGCTTATAAAGGCTTATCAACCTCCGCCTGGATGTTGGCACTGGTCATGCTGATCAATAGGAGTGGGGCAATGGTGGTGCCGTTTCTAGGCGTGTATATGGTCAATTACCTGCATTTCTCTTTGCAGGATGCGGGCCTCGTATTGAGTTGTTTTGGGATTGGTGCTGTTGCCGGGAATTTCTTCGGTGGTTGGATTACAGATAAAGCAGGGCATTTTTGGGTTCAGGTGATTAGTTTAATCCTCACCGTGCCCATGTTTTTATTGTTGCCGCAACTGGAAACTGTATTTGCGCTTGGCACTGGTGTATTTGTCCTGAGCCTGATTTCAGAGACTTTCAGACCCGCAAACTCAGTTGCGGTGGCCTCTTATTCGAATCAAGAGAATGTAGTACGTTCATTTTCTTTAAACCGAATGGCCATCAACCTGGGCTTTTCAATAGGTCCGGCGCTGGGTGGACTGCTTGCAGCTATTTCTTATCCTTTTTTATTTTATGGCAATGCCGTTGCGGCGCTGTTTTCAGGTTTAACCTGTTTCTTTTATTTCAGAAAACGAAAGGGAACGGAAAAGGCAGTTCCAAAGCCGGTGGCAGCAGCGGAACCGGTGTCCGACCGTTCTCCTTATCTTGATGTCCCGTTTCTGTTGTTTAGCCTGCTGAGTTGCCTTTTTGCCATTTGTTTCCTGCAATTGCTCAGCACCCTTCCATTGTATTACAGAACCGTGTATCATTTGTCAGAAACAGAGATTGGTGTGATCCTCGCTTTTAGCGGACTTGTGGTGTTTGCACTGGAAATGTTGTTGGTGCACATTGCGGAAAGAAACTTTACGACCCGTGCGGCTATTGTCACTGGCACACTGTTGTGCGCCCTGTCTTTTCTCATTCTTAATCTGACACAGGGAATTCCGGTGCTTTACTTTTCTATGTTCGTCATCTGCATTGCGGAAATACTTGCTATGCCTTTCATGGCTACAGTAACACTAAACCGTTCCTCTCTTAAAAGAAGAGGTGCTTACATGGCCGTTAATGCGCTTTCCTTTTCGTTCGGCCATGTATTTGCCCCTTTTGCAGGTACAAGGATTGCAGCGGCTTACGGTTTTGATTTTCTATGGTGGGCAACCACCATCGTTCTGCTCATTACCGCTGCGGGTTTTTTTATTGTCATGCGGATGATGGACACTCCAAAAAAAGCTGTTTAAGCCTGCAGGGCGAACTTTTTAAGAATTCTGTAGTGTGATTTTAACGCTGCCATAAAAGTAGGACTCTCGATATAGGGAATGTCAAATTCGGCAGCGGTTTGTCGGACAATTTTTCCAATGCGCCCATAGTGAATGTGGCAGATCTTGGGAAACAAATGGTGTTCAATCTGTCTGTTTAGTCCCCCCAGAAAGAAAGCGGCTGTGCGACTTTCGGTTGCGAAATTTGCAGTTGTCCGCATCTGGTGTTCCGCCCATGCTTCTTCGATATTGCCACTGTTGTTGGGCAAGGGAAACGCTGTTCCTTCTACCACATGTGCCAATTGGAATACCATGCCCATAATGAAGCCCTGTGCAAAATGCAGCACCAAAAAGCCAATCATCAATTGCCACCAGGTAATATCCAGGACTAGTAACGGAAGTACAATGAAAAGAAAATAATAAAGTCCCTTGAAGAAAAACAGGTTAAAGTATTCTATTGGCGGATGGTCATTTTGATGCTGGCCCAGTTTGGCCTGAAAAAATTTCTTATAATCTTTTCTGAAAACCCAAAGGATGGAAGCCAGGCTATACATCGGGAAAGCATACCAGTGCTGAAATCGTTGGATCCTGTTCATGGGATCGTCGTCAGCAATGCGGATCAGTCCGGGCGCAACCTCTATGTCTTCATCATGACCAGGAATATTGGTGTAGGTATGGTGTACAATGTTGTGACTGATGCTCCATACGTATGGATTGGCACCCACAAAATTGAACAGTGCGCTGAAGATCTTGTTGACGGTTTTGTTGGACGAGAACGAGCCATGTATGGCATCATGACAAATGTTGAAACCTACAAATGCGCTGAAACTGCCAAGTAATATGGCCAAAAGCAGCATAATCCATACGTTGAAAACGTTAGAAATGATCAGGCCATATAAAACAACGAAACCCCCGAGGAAAACGGAGGTTTTAGTCCACATTGCTGCGTTGGCATTTCTTGTATGTTGCGAATCTTTAAAATGAAGATCTACTCTGGAACGGAGTGTGGCGAGAAAAGTTGAATTTGACGCGTTGCTGAACTTAAGTTTGGCGATCATCGAAGCACTTGCGTTAAACGCTCTGTCTGGTGATCGGCCAGTTTTTGCAGTGGCCCTGCTGCTAGCATTTTCATCATCATGTTTAAATCTGCAGATATAAAGAGCTTAGCAATCGTACCCCCCTGGTTATTGTCTGCTACAGTCCATTTTAATTCAATATCGAAAGGTGGTTTTTCAGTAGGTAAGGCAACCAGTTCCTGATCCTGTATGCGACTCGATATGCGGATGGCCAGTTTAGCCATGTTCTGTATCGTGAAGCTGGCCTCATCTTCAGTAGATGACCAGTTGTAAATATTCTCCGGCATCAACTGCTGGTGATTATTCATGTCAGCCAGAAAAGTATAGACCTTTGCAACAGGCAGATTTAATTCTGCCGTACTTTCAATAATTGTCATATTAGCTCAATTGCGTTAATTCTTTACCCCACTCAGATGGATTTCTGCGCCATTTGGTCAGCAGGTCCACATCATTCTCGCCAATAAAGCTGTGCTCTGCGGCGTATTTTATCAATGTATTGTAATTAGATAGGGTTGCATAACGGCATTTTGCTGCTTTGAAGTTCTCTTCTGCCTGATCAAATCCGTAAGTAAATATGGCTACAAGGCCTGCAACAGATAAGCCCGCGTTTCTCAACGCGTCTACAGCCTGTAAACTGCTTTTGCCGGTAGAAATAAGGTCTTCAATTACAACAACCCGTTGTCCTTCTACAATTTCGCCTTCAATCAGGCTTCCTGTACCGTGTTCTTTGGCTTTTGCCCGTACATATGCGAAAGGTAAGCCGAGTTCCTGAGCCACCAGAGCACCTTGTGGGATACCGGCAGTGGCGACTCCTGCAATGAGGTCAATAGAGCCAAACTCTTCCTGGATGAGTTGCGTAAGCTTTTGTCTGATGTAAGTTCTGACCGATGGATGAGATAAGGTGATCCTGTTGTCACAATAGATTGGAGATTTCCAGCCGGATGCCCATGTAAATGGATTATTAGGTTGTAACTTTATTGCTTTAATTTGTAATAAAAATTCAGCTACCTTTAATTCAATATCACTTTTATTATACATGGCTCAAAAATACAGAATATATATTAACGATAATACTTTGTTTATTGCAGATTTAATGCCTAAACAATCAAAAGAAATTCAACAACTTGATGTACAGAGTTTTGACTTTAAAACATTCCATAAAAATTTGGCAAAGGTGTCCTCAGAATCTTACATACTGATTCATAAAGAGCCCAAAGAACTTTTTAAGAAGATCAAAAAAAGCTTTGAGGTGATTAAGGCTGCCGGGGGACTGGTCAGCAATGCGAAAGGAAACTATCTGTTCATCTACCGGAATAAAAAGTGGGACCTTCCTAAAGGAAAGGTTGAAAAAGGTGAAGGAATGAAGGAAGCTGGGGTACGTGAAGTAGAAGAAGAGTGCGGTGTTAAAATCCAGACGGGCGATAGAAAGATCTGTAAAACCTACCATGTCTACACGTTAAACAACAAATTGGTACTTAAGAAAACCAACTGGTACCACATGACCGTAAAAGGTGAGCCTAAGTTGGTTCCACAAAAAGAAGAGGGCATTACAAAGGCGGTTTGGCTCAATAAAACTGAATTGAAACCTGTGCTAAAAAATACCTATCCCTCGATTGTCCAGGTATTGGAAGAAGGCGGAATGTTATAGAAACGCCATTGCTTCTTTAGGTAGAAACGGACTGACATCGCCCTTGTTTCTCAGTATATCGCGAACTATGGTGGAACTTATCGCTGAATATTCCGGTTTGGCGAGCAGGATGATCGTTTCAATGTCTGGCATCATGGTCTGGTTGATCTGGGCGATTGCTTTTTCATACTCAAAGTCTGCAACGGAGCGGATACCTCTAACCATATAGCGAGCACCAATCTTCCTGCAGAAATCTACCGTAAGGCCTTCGTAAAGTTGCACCTCAACTGCGGAATGAGCGGAAAACACAGATTTAACTATTGTCTCTCTTTTGTCAACCGATAGAAATCCTTGTTTGGTGCTGTTTACGCCAATTCCTACCACGATTTTATCAAATAAAGGCAGGGCACGCAGTAAAATGTCAACATGAGCTATGGTGATCGGGTCAAATGAACCGGGGAAAAGCGCGACTTTCATCATCAAAGTTTGGGTTTTTCAAAAAAGCTAAAAGATGAATTTCCATATCCCCGTGTTTCCTTGTAACCGGGCTGTCCGTTTAACTTCAATAAAGAAGGGTGCTCGACGATCAGCATGCCGTTGTCTGTCAACAGGTCGTTTTTCATCACCAGTTCAGGGATCAGCGGGATGGTGGTCAGGTTGTATGGCGGATCTGCGAATATGATCTGGTATTGTGATTTTACCTGCTCCAGGAATTTGAATACATCTGCTTTCTGCACATCAATTTGTTCCATTGCATACTTCTCCTTAATAGATTTAACCCAGTAAACGCATCCTGAATGTTTGTCTACCGAGGTGACATGCTGAATTCCCCTGGAGGCAAATTCGAAACTGATATTACCGGTACCACAAAAAAGATCGAGTGCACTGCAATTGTCAAAGTCGTAATTGTTGTATAAAATATTGAATAACGCCTCTTTAGCCATGTCTGTCGTTGGCCTAACCGGCAAGCTTTCCGGCGCATTAAACCGAATTCCTTTTAATCTGCCTCCGATTATACGCATAGGTCGAGTGCTAATAAACTGGTGTAATAATGGCTTGGCATGTCATCGAGGATTCTGGTATTCAGCTCATGCCCTTTTGCCTCGTTAAAATGAACCGTGTTAAAGTATTTGGTCACACAAAGGTACTTGGCATCGTCCTGGTGAATGATGCCACTGAGGTGAACCTCTGTTTTTCCGGTCTCTATTTTTAATTGGTTGATCATGAGCAGCAGGTAGTAGTTGAACTCCTCTGCATTTTCGATTTCAAAATACTTTTGAAAGATCAGTTGCTCAGCATTCAGGTAAGTCACATTAAAAGAACCGACAGTAAAATCCAGTTGTAATATTTGAATACTATTTCCTTTGGACAGCGCTAGTAGCGGCGCGCCGTGGTCATACCGTTTGCTTTCGGGAAGGGAACGCAAAACTTCCTCAATACGGGTGCTCAGGTTAAAAACCGAAGTGAAGCCATAGTCTTCAAAAGGCTGAGCGTAGAGGTTGTGGTTCTGGTACTCATTAAAGTACCGGGTATATTGACCGATGTCCTGCTCATCAAATATTTCATCAGGTACCGCAACGCAGTTTTCTGTAAAAAAAGAACCTTTGACTTTCCGAAAGGGCAACTGCAGGTAATGGTCATTCTTTAACTGATCAGCGAGATCTTTAACTGTATCGGTACACTCCTGCTGGTCATATACAGCCCTGAGCTGGTTACAGCTTTTGTCAATAATGGCATAGGAGAAGTTGTCCGTAGAAACCTTGATCAGTAAATCACAATCTCCGGCAGTATTGGGGTCGAAGTCCGGATCAACTAATAGTATGCTATTTTTGCTGTTCATACTAGCAAAAATAATCCTTTTTTCTATAACCACACCATTGCATATTTGTTAAATGGATAAAGCCTCTATTATCGCCCAGTCTTACCAGTTCATGCCAACGGAGGAGCAACTGGCTTTCTGTCGTGAAATGGCGTTGTTCCTTTCTAAAGATCTGGACCGGCAGTGCTTTATTCTAAGAGGCTATGCAGGAACTGGTAAAACTACCTCCGTAGGTGCCCTAGTGAAAGCGCTGCCGAGATTTGGTTTGCGGGCAGTGCTGCTTGCACCTACAGGCAGGGCGGCCAAAGTCATGAGTACCTACACGGGCAGAAAAGCGCTGACCATCCATAAAAGAATTTACAGGAAGAAATCAGCAGTAGGCAACGATCTGTCATTTCAGTTGGCGCCAAACCTGGCTGAACATACCTTGTTTCTGGTAGATGAAGCTTCAATGATCTCTGACGAGATTAGTGTGCAGTCCGGATCTTCGTTGCTCAGAGATTTGATGGAGTATGTGTACAACCGGAAAAACTGTGCTGTGGTTTTTGTAGGCGATACCGCCCAGCTGCCGCCAGTTGGAAGTCTGGACAGCCCGGCGCTTAGTAAGCCACAGCTTCAGTCTGAATTTGGCCTTACCGTCCATGCAGTAGAACTGAAGGAGGTGGTACGGCAGGAGAAAAAGTCCGGCATCCTGGCCAATGCGACGATGTTGCGCAAACTGATTCACAACGATAAAAAAGAAAAAGTAGGGCTGCCAAAATTCTTTACCAAAAATTACAAAGATGTATTCCGCATGAATGGGGTAAAGCTGGTGGAAGGACTGGAATATGCCTACAACAAATTCGGTATAGAAAACTCGCTGGTCGTCTGCCGGTCCAATAAATCAGCGAATGTATACAACCAACAGATTCGGTCCAGATTGTTATATAGAGATGAGGAGTTGACCGGCGGCGATCAGATCATGGTGGTAAAGAACAATTACTTTTGGCTTCCTGAAAATGAATCAGCTGCTTTCATCGCAAACGGCGACATGGCCCGCATCAGACGGGTGCGGCAAACAGAAGAGCGTTACGGTTTCAGATTTTGCGAGGTTAGCCTCGAATTTCTGGATTTCCCTGAGGCTGGTGAGGTGACCTGCAAGGTGTTGCTGGATACGCTGACTGGGGAAACCCCAAATTTGTCATATGCAGAGAGTAACAAGCTTTTTGAAGGACTCAATGAAGATTATAGTCACCTGACCAATAAACGTGAGCGCTTCCTGGCCATAAAAGACGATCCCTATTATAATGCGCTACAGATTAAATTTGCCTATGCAGTTACTTGTCACAAGGCACAGGGGGGGCAATGGGACGCGGTATTTGTTGACCAGGGCTACCTCACCGATGAGATGGTGGACCTGGATTTTCTGAGGTGGTTGTATACTGGCGTAACAAGAGCAAAAAAAGAACTATTTTTAGTGAATTTTGCCCAGAACATGTTTACCGTTCCCCTGGCAGAATAAAACATCCTTATTTAACCCGATTGTTATGAGACTTGCTTTTTCTGTCAAACAAAAGATTCGTATTGCTTCCTTGCTTTTTGCAGTGATGGCCTGTTCTATTCTAATCCGTTTTCTGGAAGACAAGAGTGTCAGCGATATGAATGAGTCCTTTGTGTCGATGTACAACGACCGGTTGATCCCGGCTACGGACTTGTTTTATATCGCTGAAAATGCAAACGCCAAAAAATCGTTATTTGAAGAGATATTATATGCCAGGGAACGGCAGACCGGACTTTCTGAGGACAACGTAAACAAAATAGATCATTTCAATAAAGAGATAGCTGGCTTACTGCTTAAGTATAAAAAGACGCTGTTGGTAAAGGAGGAAAAATTAAAGCTCCAGGCCCTTGACAGCAGTATTTTTTCCAATGCGCTGATCGAAAATGTACTTTTGGGACGCTTAAAATCGCAGGATCTGGCTGCGGCAAGGTCGCTGTATGAAAGCAGCGGCAGGAATTCTGCAAATCAGTTTAGTAAAAAACTATCTGATCTGATGGCGATACAGCGACAGGTGGGAGCGGAGCTAATCAAGGATTCGGATTATATGGTATCCGGCAACAAATTGTATTCTAGTCTGCAGATTGCCCTGGCAATTGCAATCGGCATTTTGATTGTAGGAATCATCTTTACCTCCAACGTGGTAAAGATCAGTAATGATAAATTTAACCTGAACTAAGCCGCCTTAAGGGTGATGGTAAAAGTTGTACCTTCATTTTCGATGCTCTCAAAATGCAGCATACCACCATGTTCTTCAATTATATTTTTGGAGATGTGCAAGCCGAGACCGATAGACTTCTCGCCCCTTAGGCCTGGTCGGCCTGCTTTGGAAAACTGATCGAACAGCATCTGTTGCAGGGTTTCCGGAATTCCGATGCCACAATCAATAATTTTTATTTCACACTTCATGGGATCGGCTAATAAGGAGATGGTTACCGGGCAATTTAACGGGGAGAACTTCAGGGCGTTTCCAATCAGGTTGTCTATTACCCGTGTAAATTTAGAGGTGTTGATGCTTGCAAAAACAGGTTTTCCGAGGCATACAAATTCGATTTTCCGGCTGTTTTCTCCGTCCGACATCCATTTGGCGCATATCCCCTGCAGGTAGGGGACAAGATTGGTGCGTTCGGTTTCCAGCGGTGCCTTTTCTTCACGTACCACTTCAATCAGGTCATTGATGATGTGTTTGGCATGTACAGCAGCATTGGCAATCATTTTTGCTGCCATACTTGGGTTCTCCTTTTGTTCGGCAATGATGATGGCGCTAAGCGACTCAATGTTGTTGAGCGGCGCCCTGAGGTCATGTGCCACGAAACTCAGGATCTCACCTTTCTGCTGGTTGAGCAGGTTGATTTCTTTGTTTTTTTCCTGCAGCTGTTCTACTTGTATGAAGTGTTCCGATTTGAAAAAGTAACTATACCGTCCGCAGGTGTAGAGTACCAAGGCAAGAATGATAGAAGTGACGACGCTTAGAAATTTTTCCTGAACGCTAAGTCCGGGAGTGATCATAGACACGAGGAACAAGACGACGACAAAAACAGACAGGTACGTGATTTTTTTAAGGTCCAGTGCGAAAAAGATGCCCACGAACATGATGCCGATCAGAAAAACGGCCAATGTATTTTTTGTGTTATGAAGAGAGACAATGTAACTCACCCCGAAGGTGGTAGTCAGCAAATAAAAGCAAAAAACCATCGTCAGTACATTCATTTTATACACTGACCAGTTTCCCTTTCTGATGGCGGTGGAGGAGATGATCAGAAAGATCGAGCTTCCTGTGATCTGCGTTAAATTGCTAATACTGAATTCAGTGTAGTTGGCCAGTTTGGTCAGCGCTTCATAGAAAAACATGGATCCCAGTCTTGCGAGACTCGACAAAGAAAGCAAAACGGTACTCAATGTTTTGACAGACCTGATATTCCGACAGGCGTATGTTTTCTTAAAATCAGAAAGATACTTATCTGGAGTCTTGTATTTGTAAAGGTGGAACAATAGATTTTTTAACGGTAAAAATAGAAAATGGAAATGAACTTATACCCTTATTATGCTATTTTTGGTGAAATTATTTTTCATGATCCCTATTGTGGCCATTCAATTCAATGAAGCACTCTTTTTCAAATTTTTGAAGTTTGGATTAGTTGGGTTTTCCGGCCTGATTGTAGATTTCAGCATCACTTATCTTTATAAAGAGCGGCTCAGACTTCCTAAATACCTGTCTAGTTCACTGGGTTTTATGGTAGCTACCGCCACAAATTACAGCCTGAACCGTTTCTGGACTTTCCACAACCAGGATCCCGCCTATATTGCCCAATTCAGCAGGTTTTTTATCGTCTCTGTGGCCGGACTCGTCATGAGTAATCTGCTGATTTACGTAATGCATGATAAAATGAAGTGGAATTTCTACTTTTCAAAAGCCTGTGCTATTGTATTTGTATCACTGCTGAACTTCTTTGGAAATTATCTTTATACTTTTGCCAGCTAACCACTACCGGTCATAAATTATTTTTGAATGTCAATAGCGAAAAAGAGTTCCGATCAAATCCTGTTTAGCTTTTTGGGCGTCTGGACTTTGCTAAACATTATCCAGGCAATTTTTGTCGAAGTCCATGCAGATGAAGCCTACTATTGGATGTACAGCAGGTTCCTGGACTGGGGCTACTTTGACCATCCGCCTATGGTGGCGCTGTTCATCAAAGCAGGTGATTCCTTGTTTCATTCTACTCTTGGGCTAAGACTGCTTACGGTAACCAGCAGTACGGCGGCCGTCTATCTGCTTTGGCAGATTTTGAAAATCTATATAGAAAACATTAGATTATTTATCCTGCTTTTCGGTGCAGTCGTGCTTTTTCATGTTTACGGTTTTATCACGACGCCAGATTCTCCCCTGTCTTTTTTCACCGTCCTGTTTTTCTACCTCTATCAACGGTATGAACGGGATGACAAACTGAAATGGGCTTTGCTGCTTGCACTGGTAATTGGGTGTCTGCTTTACAGCAAATACCATGCGATCCTTGTGCTTTTCTTCACCGTGATCTCTAATTTCAAGTTGCTGAAACGCCCTTCGTTCTGGTTGGTGGTGATTGTATCAGCCATCGTATTTGTGCCGCATATATTATGGCAGGTGCACAATAACTATCCCTCATTCTATTACCACGTCATCGATCGCTCGGCCGCCTTCTACAAATCAAGTTATACTACCGAATACCTGCTGGCGCAACTCGCTCTTGCCGGTCCGCTAGTGGGCTGGTTTTTATATCGGTCAGCCTTTTTACTAAAAACCACTGACAAATTCATCCGGATGCTCAAGTTTAATTGCTTCGGGATCTTTATTTTCTTCCTCATCAGTACGCTGAAGGGTCGGGTCGAGGCCCACTGGACCTTACCTGCCATGCTTTGTCTGTTTATGCTGGCCTATATTGCACTGGCCGCGCAGCCGAGGCGAGTATGGCTGGAACGTTTGGCCATAGCCAACATTGGATTGGTGATCATTGTCCGGCTGATTCTTATCTTTCCCATCCCATCTTTAGACAAGATAAAGGTAGTCGGATATTATTTCGGTAATAGACAGTGGGCGGAAGCAATTAAAGCCAAGGCAGGTGATTATCCCGTTATTTTTTACGATTCGTTCCAGGCGCCATCGCGTTACAACTATTATACAAGAACTACCAAAGGACTCAGTTACGATTCAAGGACCTACCGGAAAAACCAGTACGATATCTGGCCCCTGGAAGATAGCATCCTTTATCGGAAGGCTTACCTGATGGTTCAGGAAAGCATGGCAGGACAGTTTAAAGAAGATACCATTCAAACTGTCAAGGGAACGTATTACGGGGTGTTACTCGACAGCGTAAGGATGTACCAGAAAGTTGCCGTCAACCCGGTTGCAGTTCCGTCCAACTGGATGAAAGGCACTGCGCGGCTGTTGAAGCTTCGGATCAGCAATCCTTATCAACAACCAATTTCACTCAGCAATACCCATCAAAAGTGGAAATGCTATCTTGAATACGCTTTTAAGAAAGATGGTGTACTTAGCGAATTTAAACCAGTTGGTGCAAATTTGGATCAGGTAAACCTAGCAAAAGGTGAGTTTGCGGAAGTTGCAGGTACCATCGAAGCACCCGCAACTGCTGGGAAATACAAGTTAATCATGTCGCTGCGTACAGAACCCTTTCGGGGAAGCCGCAACAGCAACATGATTGCTGTTGAAGTCAGGTAGGAACCCTAGTGTGCGTCGTAAATTACCACTTTTTCAAACCAGGCACGGAACTGATCGAGAAATGCCAGGTGCAAGGCATGTACCTGGTAAACGTCATGACCTGCCAGATCTTCAAATAAAATAGTAAGCGAAAAGGTATAGGTCGTGTCCACCACAGGCCTGTCGATCGGTGCAGGCACACCAATATGAATGGTTTTTACGGTTTCGATTCCTTCGAGAGACTCTAAACCTTTTTTAAAGTCGTTTTTCTGATCTTCGGTGGTGTCGGCTTTAAGCCAGAACAAAACATGGTGAGCTAACATAATGATTTTTTTGAGCAATTTTAAGCAAAAATCCCGTACCATGGGCTGTTCTTTTGTTTTTTTGCGCATAGAAGGAGTCTTCTATTTGCATAATCTGCCTAAATGAGGTTATTGATCAGTGATTGGATGTCTGTCTGTTACAGATGGTTTCGTAAAGTATTATCTTATTCATGCCTTAACCAACACTTAAGCAACACATAGTCAAAACATAGCTAAGTGAAGGCAGAAATAGCATGTAGTTTTAGCGAACGACTTTTAACATATTTTAACATTCACTATTTAAAATAGCACTTGCATGAAGGTTAAGCTTTGCCTAATTTTCGCCAATAAAAATTGAGTCCATAATGGAAGAAGTAAATATTACTGAGAGTTCATCGTACGGTACTGATATCCGTGCGCTGAATGAAATGATACAAAAGGAAAGCGCGTTTATAGATCTCCTTTTTTTAGAGATGGATAAGGTGATTGTAGGGCAGCGATATATGGTAGAACGGCTGATGATTGGCCTGCTGGCCAACGGCCACATTTTACTGGAGGGTGTTCCCGGACTGGCGAAAACGCTGGCCATAAATACGCTGGCCAAATGCATTGATGCCGGCTTCAGCCGCATCCAGTTTACCCCCGATCTGTTGCCAGCCGATTTGCTGGGCACCATGATCTACAACCAGAAGAAGGAAGAATTTATTGTCAGAAAGGGGCCATTGTTTTCTAACTTTATCCTTGCCGATGAGATCAACCGTGCACCGGCCAAAGTTCAAAGCGCCTTGCTTGAGGCAATGCAGGAACGCCAGGTAACGTTGGGTGATGAAACATATAAACTACCTGAACCTTTTTTAGTACTGGCTACGCAAAACCCGATAGAGCAGGAGGGAACCTACCCGCTACCGGAAGCGCAGGTGGACAGGTTTATGCTAAAGGTGGTAATCGACTATCCGAAAAGAGAAGACGAAAAAAAGATTATGCGTGCGAATATTGCGTCGCAGGGGATGCCCAAACCAAACACCATTCTTCACACAGATGACATTATCCGGGCCAGGAAAGTGGTGAAAGATGTGTACATGGATGAAAAAATTGAGCAGTACATTATTGATATTGTTTTTGCTACACGTTTTCCTGAACAATACAAGTTGGCAGATTATAAAAATCTGATCAGCTTTGGGGCATCGCCGCGGGCCTCTATTAATTTGGCGCTGGCTGCTAAAGCTTATGCTTTTATCAAAAGACGCGGATATGTAATTCCTGAGGATGTAAGGGCAGTTTGCCATGATGTGCTGAGACATCGGATCGGACTGAGCTACGAGGCCGAGGCTGAGGATTTCACGTCTGAAAAAATCATTACAGGAATATTGAATGCGATAGAAGTACCATAGTCTATGGATACCAAAGACCTTTTAAAGAAAGTCAGAAAGATCGAGATCAAGACCAGGGGACTGAGCAACCAGATTTTTTCAGGTGAATACCAGTCGGCCTTTAAAGGACGGGGTATGGCCTTTAGCGAAGTTCGCGAATACCAGATGGGCGACGAGATCAGGACCATCGACTGGAATGTAACGGCGAGGTTCAACCATCCTTACGTAAAGGTGTTTGATGAAGAGCGGGAGATGACGGTCATGTTGCTGGTGGATGTGAGCGGATCAAAGAATTTTGGTACGCAGATTCAGCAGAAGCAGGAGCTGGCTACGGAAATATGTGCGGTATTGGCTTTTTCTGCGATCCAGAACAACGATAAGGTCGGTGTATTGTTTTTTAGTGACCAGGTTGAGAAGTTCATTCCACCAAAGAAAGGGCGTTCTCATATTCTGATGATTATCCGTGAGCTGATAGATTTTAAGCCTCAGCATAAGGGTACCAATGTTGCTTTGGCTCTGCAGTATTTTACCAGCGTGATTAAAAAACGATGTACTGCATTTTTGATCTCAGATTTCATCAGCGATCCTTTTGAAAACGAATTGAAGATTGCCAACAAAAAACATGATCTGGTTGGGCTTAGGCTATTTGACATGCACGAGGAAGAGTTTCCGGATATGGGACTGATTCCGGTCAGGGATGAAGAAACCGGACAATTGGCATGGGTAAATACGGGAGATCAGAAAGTTCGGCATGCCTTTAAGGCTGCGGCACTGGAAAGGAACGGGCGACTGGAAAATGTGTTTAAAAAATCAGGTGTTGATTTTACACAGATCGGTACGCACCAGTCGTATGTAAAACCATTGATGACATTATTTAAAAAACGTGAAGCCAGAAGATAACAGGATAAGGAAGATGCGTGGGTTGTTGGCAGGGCTATTTTGTATAGGCTTTGTTTGCCAGAGCCATGCGCAGGACATAAAAGTAAATGCCAAACTGGACAAGAGCAGCATTTTGCTGGGCGACCAGACCGTATTGCGGTTGACAGCTGAAATTCCTGCTAAGGGTTCAGTCAGCTTTCCCCTCTTAGCAGATACACTTT
>JAZKCT010000031.1:0-66674 GCA_040387995.1 Bacteroidota bacterium
GAGTTAATATTATAATTTTGCGAGATCTTCAAAAATATTGAAGCATTTAGCACCAAGAGCTTTGCCCAACGAAAACTGGTAATTTAAAGGGGGTCGAAGAATAGGTGAAAGTGCTCACGTGAAAACGTGGGCCTCTCTATTCGTACCCCCGGTATACCAGTACCTCGTTGGGCGTTTAGGGAGGTACCCACGTTTTTGCATTGTAATGGTTGCAATAATAAATTTGGTTCCTCCTTCTGAAAGTTCAATTATGATACCTACTCTGCTAAAGAGAGACCAAATATGCAGAACGAAAGCGAACCAAGCCCGATTGCTTCAAGTACACCGAGTCCAGTGAAGGATTTGGAATACCTGATACAGAGGCTAATTGTAAAGTATAATCCCTTGCAGGTTTTCTGCTTCCATAAACGGGTGGAGCGCAGAGCGGTGAATGGTTGTTTTTTAGTGCCAGTAGAGGAAGAGGTATGCAATTATTATTTGCTGATGGTCACTGAAAGCCCCTCAAGAATTGAGCACGCAGTTCAAGACTTTGCAAACGCACATTACAACCAGGGTGCTGTGATTATACTGGTTCACGGCAAAGAAAGTATCGAGCGGTCGATTAATACGGGCCATGGTTTTTTCAAGCAGGTTTTCAAGCATGGGCAATTGCTCTATAATCATGATGGATTTTTCCAGATTCGTTCATTTTCAGAGGTGACTGATAGTCTGAGTGATGAAGTAAAGAAAAGCAGATTTAAAGAAGGTGTTTCTCGTGCAGAGGGTTTCCTTTTGGGTGCACAGGAGTGTCTGGCCAATCGTAAATTTAATGTTGCTGCTTTTATGTTGCACCAATCGGTGGAGCAGTGCTGCATTGCCTTAGTGTCCTTCCACATGGATTATCGTTGTGATATTCACAGTTTATACCGGCTGCTGATGTTGTGCTGCTGTTTTTCTGATGTGCCATATAATCTGTTTTTATCGAATAAAACGAGTAAAGACCCGTTATTTAGTGCCTTGATTGAGAGTTATTTAAAGGCAAGATATGTGGATGGATTTGTGATTCAGGAGGAGGATTTGGTGAAGTTGAGTGAGCGCTGTTCGGGGCTGTTGGAGTTTACGAAAAGCAGGGTTGGAGCAACGAATTAAGCACCATTCTATTGACCCAATTAATCGAGAATTTCTTATATTTATTCAAACCATGGGTATGAAGTGTATTAGTCTTTCAATTGTACTTATCAGTCTATCTACAATTGGGTTGTGTCAGAGCTTCAAAAAATTAAGTAGTCAGGCAGACTCACTAGCACGAAAACTAAAATTTGAACAAGCACTAAAGTTTTATAATGAGGCTGTTGACTTGGCGCTGCAGGACAGGGAGGCAATCTCAGACAGCGAGTTCTTTTCCACTTTATATGCAGCAGCCGAGGTTGCCTCAACACTTGAGGGAAAGACACAATCATTTAATCCATTCGCCCAGAAATACTGGGGTATGATTCATGGCAGCAGAGGAGAAAAGATGGAGGAGAAAGTCAGTTTGCTAATAGGGCTTGGAGTGAAAGATTTGATAGTCTATTATCCACATGGTGGTCACACTTCTGTCTATGTTGTAAAGGGCTGTACCAGTAACATCACTAAATATCTCATTTGGATAAATGGGCTGAAAACTTATGTGCAAAGGTTTGAGGAATGTAACAGCTATAAGCCCGTGGCTATCCCAAATTCTTCCATTGCAGAATTCTTTCCGGCAAACAAACGGACGATTGCGACCGAGAAACTCACCAGAATTCAAAGAACCACTCACATGGCAATTGACGACCTAACCTTCATTGATGAAAAGGGAATTTACTATCAAACAACATGTTACGAATTTGATCTTTTAGATCCTGATCCTGAGAAAAAGAAGCGGCCAATTGACGAGGTCAACATTCCCATAGCTAATTACCAGAGTAACATGGAAACCAAATTAAGCAAATTGATTCCAATGTTACATGAAGCAGTGGATCAATACCGGGTGATATTATCATCAGGCAGGGAACGAGCTATGATCGGTAAGTTTTGATGTGTCCAGTAGTCATTAGGGATCAGGTTTACAACCCTTAACTTTGTGTGGTAACTGGTATCTTAACAATTAACTCTAAAATTCTAATTCAACTTTATGAACTAACGGCATCATTTCTTCATCCGGCCCGTCTTTGTTCATTGATGTACTGTTGAAGAATATCTATGACCAGGAGAATGCATAGGCTGACTAATATTGTGATTATTATGACTTGTGCTAGTTTGTATTTCTTGGGCTCCAAAGTGAAGAGGTGATCATCACGGTCACCGATTTTTTCAAATTTCAACACGTTAAAAATAAAGAGATAGTTTAAGACACCCCCTAGAGCTATTATAAAAATTATACCACCTTTTCGAACATGAGAAAAGCCAAATAAGTTATCGACTATGATATTCAATATTAATAAAAAGTCTGCTATTGCACAGACTAATAGGACAAGTAAAAAGAAGGAGGCCGCAATGTGCGTGACAACACTATATCCATCTTTTTTAATGGTATAGTTAAATAACGTGTAGTATAATAACTTAATTATTGACATGACTTAGGGTATAAGATGGTTTCGATACGTTTTATGTCAGTAGCCGAAAGCGGAGCATATCCAGATTCGTTTTCAATTGTCATTATTTGGAAGGTTATTTAAGCTTAATTTGGTTATTTAAATCCTGTTCTAAGATAAATATTAATTAGTGTCTTCTTAACACTAAGTAAATTTTCTTCCAAAATATTTATATATCACATCGTTTTTCTGAATAACTTAGTGGTAACTAACAAAAATATTTAAATTAAACTGCTCAAGATGAAAACGTATCATCCCTGCTATGACAAGCTTATTGCTCATTTATTGACTTTTTTGCCGGACATCGATCCAAGGTTTCGGGAACTGTTATGGCCCTTGCTTTCTGATCCGATTACCGCTAAAAAGGATATCCAGATTTTAAAGCCTGGCGAAGTTGCTGAATATGCCTACTGGCCGGTGACGGGATTTATACGAAGTTATGAAATCTTTAAACCTAAGGCAGACAGCGAAGCGACTCAGCAAAAGACAATTAGTGTCTCTTCTCCGGACAAAATTGCACTGAATGCAGATAGTTTCATGAACCGTAATCCTTCTGACTGCTGGATGGAAATCTCTAAAGGGAGTACCGTAGTGGAGTTTAGTTATTCATCATTTAAAGACCTTATGAAGTTGATTCCGGACGTGGCTATTCTGGCGCTTAATATCGTGAGCGATGCACAAGAGGATTGGAAGAGAAGGGTTAAGATCTGTCAGGTGCAGGGCTTGCATGGCTACGTTAAATTTTTAGAGACCTTCGTAGATGTGGAGCGATATATACGCTTAAAGAACATCGCCAGTTGTATCGGCATGACTCCTAAAAATCTGAGTGACATCAGGACAACGGGGGGTTTTAGTAATGAGCACTTGAGAAAATAATTGTTTATGATTAACATTTGTTAATTGCAAGTAAATTAATGTGTTGTTAAATTTAGGTTAACTAATTATTGCAGGTCTTGAAACAACCTGTTATTTATAACTTAACGACAATCTAAATGTTACAACGCCAACTCATCAGCAGCCTGAATTTGCTGCATCCGGTAAGCCAGGCTTACGAATCTTTTATTGAACAAGAAAGGCCTTTCTATTTCCGTACTATCAAAAAGGGTACTTTGATTTTAGTGCCTGGTAAGAAAGGCGATGAACTTCATTTTGTTTGCAAGGGCTTTTTTATTTTGTATTGTTATGATGACAGGGGCGAGGAACAGGTTCTGGATTTTTTTTGGGAAAATACCTTTATCATGATCCCTGTGCAATTTTATGATGGTACCAGCAATGAGCAGTATTATATTAGGGCTATCGAAGACGCTCAACTGCTCAGTATTTCAAATACTAAAATGGATATCATCCATGACTTATTTCCTGAATCGAGAATTCATATTGATAGGATCAGGAGCCGCATTACGCTGCGCACAATTCACCATTTGCTATTGTTGCTAAGGCAAAAGGAGGAGCGATACTCGGAGTTTGTCAGTTTCTACAAAATGGTCGCAGCGAGACTTACAGAGTACTTAACCAGTAGTTTTTTGGGTGTGTGCATCAAAACCCTCAATCGTGCTAAACAGGCCAGAAAACCGAAGATCCGGACATTTGTCTTGTATATTATAGGACATTTGTACTATTTTTTTGCATGACAAATGTCTTCGTCCGAAAGGGTTGTTGTAGTCTAGTTTTGAATTACCATTTGGCACGCGGACAGCGGGTTCATTATCCAGGATGATGACGATGTTGCCTTATATAACTGCTGATGGTATAATTAATTAGATGGTTTAATCTGTAATTTTTTTATTATGGGAAGAGCACTTTGGGGAACCTCTGGAGGTTTCCGGGGTAAAAACGGCGCAAACATTGGCCGTTGGGTAGGAGGGCAGAATATTGTCGGTCCCTTGCCCCATCCGTCGCTCAAGCCGGCTACGACTCCACAGCTTAATGTGAGGTTCAAGTTTGGTTTGACGACCGGGTTTTTAGGTATGGTCAGTCCGCTGATCAGGATTGGGTTTAATGATGCACGGGAAAACAAGGAATCGGCTTTTAGTGCTGCGGTTTCCTACAACATTCGTAATGCCATTACTGGTACAGCGCCTGCCTACGTGATCGATTATCCGAAAGTATTGTTTAGCAAAGGGCCGCTTGAAAATCCTATTTCTGTGACCATGGCAACTACTGAGGATGCACAATTGGATCTGAGCTGGTCAACTTATGGCGTGGTAAAAGGTCAGCCTACTGATCTGCTGACTTTCGTCGTGTATAATCCGGCCAAACAATTGTTTGTGGTGGTGAAGGATGCTGCTGCCCGTTCTGTATTAAGCTACGAGCTGGCTTTGCCGGTTGAGTTTTCGGGCGACAGTGTCCATGTGTATGTGCTTATGATCTCTGCTGATGGTAAGGTGGTGAGCAAGACGAAGTATATCGGGGAGACGGAAGTACAGTAATGGTAGTTAAAAATGGTGATCTCCTCCTGGACTGGGACAAAGCTTCGCAATGTCCCTATGTCCGGTCGGAGACACCATTTTTAAAGGGAAAGTAGGGACTTTTAAATTTTAATGTTATGGGAAAATTATATCAGGGCATGTTTGGACCTGTTACCGGAAAAGTTGGAGATACAGTGTACTATGTCTTAAACGGACAGAATGTAGCTCGACATATGGGCAAAAGAATGGAACCTTTTTCCGAGGCGCAACTTGGTGTTCAATATCGAATGAAACTGGTCAATGTGGTTTTGAAGACTTCAACTGAATTCCTCAATGTTGGTTTCATGAGCAATCTGAAGTGGCTCAAAAATAGTGCGTACAATAGGGCGGTTTCTTATAATCTCAATAATGCCATCACGGGTATTTATCCGGATTGCTTTATAGATTTTAGCAAAGTTTTGATGAGTAAGGGTACTTTACCAGTTGCAGCTGAGGTTGGAATGGAGCCGGTTGCTGAGGGTTTGCAATTTACGTGGTCATCTTTAGATCTGCCTTATCCAAGAGGTAATGACCAGGCAATGTTGCTGGCTTATTTCCCGTCTTTAGGTTCTGCTGTTTATTCAATAGAGGCGGGGTGCAGATCTGTAGGTTCGGCTTTGTTGCAGGTTCCTGCTGATTTATTGGGCGAGCGGATGGAGATTTATCTTTCGTTTGTGGCTGCGGATAGGAAGAGTGTGTCTGATAGTGTTTATCTGGGACGGTTGAATTAACAGGTATTTCTGTGTATTTAATAATAGATAATCGGTTTATTTCCGATTATCTATTAGTTTTTTTACATAAATGAGGAACGAGATCTTTAGCAAGATCCGAGTTTTTTTCTCAGGATTTTGCTAATTTAGAATACTCTTGATAAAGTTCTATGAAATTAATCACGCTCCTCATATTTAACATTTTATTTTCCTTAACCGGTTCAGCGCAAAAAACTTACTCCATCAGTGGTACGGTCACGAATGGCAAGGGGGAGAAGCTGGCTTCGGTGACGGTATTTGTTGACGGCACATCGAGGGCTACGCAGACTGATGCAGATGGTAAATATGCGCTTGTAAACGTAGGCCCTGGTAATTTGACTCTGGTGACAAGCAGGCTTGGATATGTTTCAGAAAGGAAACCTTTGCTGCTCAGCAACCGGACTGCTGCCGGGCCTTCCGTTAGTATAGTCACGCTGGATTTTACTTTGCAGGATAAAAGCATCGCGCTGAAGGAGGTGAAGATAGGGAACGACTCCAAACGGGCAGAATTGCTGCAGAAATTCCGGATCAAATTTCTTGGGTTTACTGCAAACGCGCTGAGTTGCGAGATCCTGAATACGGAACTGCTGGAGTTTACGACTATAAAACAGTCCTTCCTGGCTTCCTCGTCTGATTTCCTGATTATCGAAAATAAAAACCTGGGTTACCGGATCAGGTATCTGCTCAAGAATTTTAGTTACAACAGCAAAACTACCATTACCAGCTATAACGGGGATTGTATTTTTGAAGAATTGAAGGGCTCTAAAAGTCAGCAACTGCAATGGGCCGAAAACCGTCGGAAGGCTTATGAAGGCTCTTTTATGCATTATCTGAGGTGTTTATACAACGGCAGTCTACCGCAGACAAAGTTTAGAACACTGGAGTTTATCAACGATCCGGGGGGCGACCCGGAAAAAAGGACGGTAAAAAAAGACCTGGTCGATATGCGTAAATACGTATCGAGGGTAGACAGCACTTTTGTTAAGCTGGCCACTAAGGAAAAGTTTTTGGTGATGTATGGGGATAAAGTGGAACGGGTGATGGATGTCATCAACGAATTCGGTATGCTGCCTGACTGGAAGGTTTTTCAGAAAGATCAGGTAAAAAGGTCTGAATTCAACCTGTATCTAGACCATACCTTTATTGACAAAAGTGGTAATTACCTGGATTACAGGAGTTACCTGCTCGAGGGATTCTGGGGCAGTTTGCAGATGGGCGACCGGCTACCGTTTTCTTACTCTCCTGAGTAGTAAGATTTTTTTAAATATTATTTGGAGGAATTGGGGGAAGTTTCGATTTTAGGGATACTAACCAGTATTGAAACCATGTACGATAAAACCCTCAGGCCTTACGCTCAGCTTGTTGATGGCGCGCCTTTGGCTACTGCCATATTGCATAGAGATACTTTTAAGCTGGAAATGCTGAACCAGCAGATGCTGGACATCTGGAATCAGGATTCAAGGATTGTAGGGATTCCTTTGCTTGAGTTTCTCCCTGAAATGGTAGGGCAGCGGTATCCTGAGTACCTGAAGCAGGTTTGTGATACGGGTAAGCCTTTTAGTGAACAGGGCGCGCAGGTTATGCTAAATCGTTGTGGCAACCAGGAGTGCGTGTATATGGATTATAGTTTTACGCCTATTTTTGGGGAGAATAATAAAACTACAGCTGTATTGATTATGGCGACCGATGTATGCGAGCGGGAATTGAACCGGCTGATTGTGCAGCAGTCCCGGCGCGATCTGCGGGCGTTGGTGATGTCCGCCCCCATGCCGATGTGTGTTTACCGCGGGCCGAATTTCCGGATCGAAGCGGTAAATGAGCACATGCTGGACGTATGGAAAAGCACGCAGAAGATCAATACGTCGATTCTGAACCATGTGTTTCATATGGGTACGCCTTATACGGTTCAGGAAGGGGGACTTAAATTTAGTTATACGCCATTGGGTGGTGGGATCAGAGGTGTTGAGGGTGTATGTGTGGTTGCTTCTTATGGCTAATTGTTTTGGCTGGTATTCTTTTATTAAAACCAGCTATTGTTTTTGCCCAGAAAGTATTAATTTGGCATTCTGAAATGGCTTTTATAGCCTATTTTTAAAACCTTAACCAAATTATAAATGAAACAATCCTTAAAAACGATTTTTGCTGCTGCTCTGGTACTTGCCGTAGCTTCTTGCAATACCCCTACAAAAACCGGTACGGATGCTGCTGCTGTGACTGACAGTGCGGCTGTTGCTACTGTTCAGTTGGACAGTACCAAGTTCCAGAAGGAGATAGATGGTAAGAAAACCAATCTTTATGTCCTTAAAAACAAGAACAATGTGCAGGCTTTCTTTACCAATTATGGTGGCCGTCTGGTGAGTCTTTTGGTGCCGGACAGTGCTGGCAAACTGGTAGATGTTGTGGTTGGGTTTGACAGTGTGGATGGTTTTGTGAATTCTACTGAGCCTTATTTTGGTGCTACGATCGGCCGTTATGGCAACCGGATTGCCAAAGGTAAATTCAGCCTGGATGGCAAGCAATATACTTTGGCGACCAACAATGGCCAGAATACTTTGCATGGTGGCAAGAAAGGCTACCAGTATGTAGTTTGGGATGCTGCGCAGCCTAATCCGCAGACTTTGGTGCTGACTTACTTGTCCAAAGATGGCGAGGAAGGTTACCCTGGGAACCTGAATGTAAAGGTGACTTACAGCCTGACTGACGACAATGAGTTGAAAATGGATTACGAGGCGACTACTGATAAAAAAACTTTGTGTAACCTGACCAATCATGCTTTCTTTAACCTGAACGGTGAGGGTAGCGGAACGATTCTGGACCATACTTTACAGATCTTTGCTGATCAATATACTCCGGTGGATACTACTTTGATTCCTTTGGGCAAACATGCTGCGGTAAAAGGTACACCGTTTGACTTCACTACGCCGACAACCATTGGTGCGCGCATTGAAGAGAAAAACGATCAACTGGCTGCTGGTAAGGGTTATGACCACAATTATGTGTTGAATGGCACTAAAGGTGCCGGTATGACGCATGCGGCTACTGTAAGGGGCGATAAGTCTGGTATCGTGATGGATATTTATACACAAGAGCCTGGTTTGCAGTTTTACTCTGGTAATTTTATGCAGAGCAAAAACGTGTTTAAAGGTGGTGCTAAAGATGATTTCAGAACTGCACTTGCTTTAGAGACGCAACATTTCCCGGATTCTCCAAACCAGCCTTCTTTCCCGTCTACGGTATTGAACCCTGGTCAGACTTATAAAACTTCTTCGATCTATAAGTTTAGTAAATAGTCTTTAGCTGCATTTTGGCTATATGTTTACATGAGAAGGTCCTAGCGCAAGCCAGGGCCTTTTTTTGTAGTATGTGTTATTACTGATTTTTGCTTGCCAGAAATGTCGATTTGGCTTTGTATTTTACTATCTTAAATAATTGATCATTGCTCTTATGAATAAAATCCTATCGTTAGCTGTTCTGTTCCTCCTGATTTCCACGTTTGTACATGCTCAGGAGAACATCTCCCTGAACTTTGGGGGCACTAAGCAAAAGAACTATTATACGGCGGTTCCTTATGAAAACGTGAGTGACAAACTGATCATCAAAGTGACCTACAATGGTAAGCAGTATCGTTTTTTGCTGGATACCGGGGGGCCAGATGTCATCACTAAAGCTTTATTTGATGAAGTGAAACCTGTTGGGCTGGATCCGGCGACTTTAAAGCGTGTTCCTGTATCGGATGCTGGTGGCCGGTCAGACAGTCTTAGCATGGTCATTCTAAACGGATTGGCAATTGGTGACGTCGTTTTTAATGAAGTCCCCGCGTTGGTTACCAATGATCCATTTCTTTTTGATTGTCTAGACATCGACGGATCTATAGGGAGCAATATGCTGAGAAACTCTATCCTGCATATCTCCTCAAAGGATCAAAAAATTATACTCACAGACCAGCCTGAAAAATTGAACCTAAGCGGCCAGACTTCCTCCGAACTGTACGTAGAGCAATTCCAAAGTCTACCGATTGTGGACGTTAAGATGCTCAGTAATGGTGGGAATGGCAGTATTCCTATGCTATTTGATACGGGTGCCAGTGAATTTATCTCAATTGCTTTAAACCAGTTTTTGCTGATCGAACCACATGGGTTTTTTACGGTAATGGGAAAGGCGAGGGGCAGTAGCGACATCGCTGCGCATGGTTTAGAGAAAGATTCCACTAAATATCGTTTACGGGTAGCTGATGTGCATGTTGTTGGCGGTAGTTTTAAAAACGTGGGCATGGAAACTTCCTTAAATGATGGTTCATCGATTGGCGCTTTGCTCTTAAATCATGGTGATGTAACGGTGGATTTTATCCATAAGAAGTTCTACTTTAGTCCTTACAAACCGGTTGCTGATTTACTCAGAGAACCATTCCCGATTTCAGTCACGCTGAAAGAGGGTAAGGTTATTATTGGTCTGGTTTGGGATGAGGGGCTAAAAGACAAGATTAGCGTAAATGACCAGGTGCTGGCGATTGACGATATGGACTTAAGTCTGATTTCGCCCTGCGATTTTATACTGTTGAAGAAACTGTATAAAGGTGGAAACCAGGCTACGGTGAAGGTCAAACGCGCCGACGGTAAGGTTCAAACAGTAATACTCAACAAGAAGTAGCTCATTTACAGGCTTATCTTTCTAAGGGCAAATCAATAGGGAAATGTCCTGACTACTGCGCTTTGAAAGTATAGCCGAGAGTCTCGTTGCTAAATGGATCTTTCAAGGTCAGTCTCAGCGTGGTACTGCTGATCTCCACTACAGTAAATTGAAGTTGTTCATCTATGTCATCTCCTCCGACAGACAGCAGGCTGTTTTTTAAAGTCCAATTGCCTGTTGTGATTTCAATATCCGCAGGGTCACATTTTGTTTCACCCTGATAGGTATCAACAGTTCCATTGGTATGGTACACGGTAATATCGTCCAGATCGCATTCTTCATAAACGGTGTGCAGCATGTCTACGCCGCCTTCGGTATAGACAGTTAGTTTCCATTTCTTCTCGGTGATGAGTTTCGCCTGGTTGTCGGAAGTATTGATGATCTTTTTGCAACTTGCAAAGCCGGTCAGGACAAATATTGCGAGGAAGAGGATTGAGTTTTTCATTTAGCGTTAATTGTTTGGTTTATCAGCTAAATGTATGAAAAATATGAATTACTCGTGTAGGTAAAGTTTGCTTTTTAGTTGATTAATTTCCTGATGCATTGCATCTATTTTGCCGAGCAGGTGCCGGATGGCGTCGATACCTTCAATATTGATGTGCAGGTCGTAATGAAAATGGATGTAGCGCTCCAGGTCGCCGAACTGCTGTTCATGGATGTAGCGCTCGGCATCGACAATAGTGAGTTCGATGATGCCGGATTCTTCCAGTGCCTCTATGAACTGGGTCTCTATATCGTAATTGACGCAATATTGGGTGATGGTGATCAGTTGTGGTTCCATAATGTTTTTGCTGGTTGATGATTAGTGCAAATGTGAATGATCTTTTATGGTGTAGCTGAGGAATTGACCTGCCTGGCCGAATCATGTTTAAGCCTTGCTGAGTTTCTGCAGTTCAGTGAACAACTCCTTTTCTTTGACGCTCAGCTCTGTTGGGATTTTGACTGTATAAGTGACGTACAGGCTGCCGAAGGTATCTTCCTTCTTATAGACCGGGAAGCCTTTGTTCTTCAACCGTACTTTGGTGTTGTTTTGAGTGCCCGGCGCGATCTTCAGTTTCACTTTGCCATTAAAGGTATCTACAGTAGTTTCGCCGCCCAATACGGCAGTGTAGAGATCCAGTTCGTGATTGCTGTACAAATCGTCGTTCAGCCGCTTGAATTTAGGATCATCGGCAATGTTGAACGTGATGTACAGATCGCCATTTGGTCCTCCATTAGCACCAGGGCTGCCTTGTCCGCCAAGTTTGATAACTTGTCCATGGGCAATACCTGCGGGGATGGTAATGCGGATCTGCTTGCCATTGACTGTCAGGTTTGTTTGTGGGTATCATGGGCGTCACGAAGGGAGAGTTTCAGTTCGGCCTGGTAGTCTTGCCCTTTGTACTTGCGACTGCCTTGGGAGCCTCCTTGGGAACCACCCTGTGTCCTTCCGCTTCCGGCATTGCCGAAGAGCGATTCAAAGAAATCAGAATAATCACCGCCGCCACCGCCGAAGTCAGCACCGCCATACTGGCCACCAAATCCTTCAAAAGGATTGCCGCCGCCGCCACCGTACTGTTGCTGGCGGCTTTGCTGACCTTGTCCGCCATATTGTCCCTGTCCGCCTGAGCGTTTCTGTTGCTCAAACTGATCTGCATTGCGCCAGTGCTCGCCGTATTCGTCGTATTTCTTGCGCTTTTCAGGATCGTTGAGCACTTCATTGGCCTCGTTGATCTGTTGAAATTTAGTATGAGCTTCTTTATCGTTGGGATTGAGGTCTGGATGGTACTTTCTGGCCAGTTTCCGGTAGGCTTTCTTTACATCATCCTGCGACGCTGCTTTGTCAATTCCCAGTGTTTTATAGTAATCTATAAATGCCATGTAGGTTGTTTTTTACGATCAGGTGTTGGGTTCCGCATATATCACAATAGGTTCTGCGTATATAACAAATGAAAGCAAAAAAAGATTAGTAAGTGCAAACAATAAGAATTGTTATTGCGGAGCGGCTTGCTTTGTTTTCGACTTCTTCGCTTTTTTGATGTAAACATCAAGAAAATGATCGATACCTGCTGTAGCATAACCAAGGAGTCTTGAGTTTTCGCCAAGTTCAGAGGACACGATCGTGGTTTTCTCCCTGATCTGCGTCATACAGTAAGTATTGATGGCCTGCTGCATAGGGAGGGTGATGTACTGTTTAGCTTCAGCAATCTTTCCGCTCAGGATAATCAGTTCAGGGTTGAAGAGTTGGATCAGTACCGCAATTCCTTTGCCCATATAGGTGCCGATATTGGAGAGCAACTGGATGGCATACTGGTCGCCTTTATTGGCTGCCTCGATGATTACAGCGGGCTCAATGCGTTCCAGTTCTTCGTTGCTCAGTTTGTTGAGCATCGAGTTTTTGCCCGACAGGATACCTTCCTTGGCCATTTTAGATAAGGCATTGCCAGAGGCGATGGTTTCCAGGCAACCATGTTTGCCACAATAACAGAGGTCGCCGTTTTCCACAAAAGGAATGTGGCCAAGTTCACCCGAAAAACCACAGGCGCCCTGCCTCAGTTTGCCGTCCATAATGATGCCGAGTCCCACACCCCAGTCCATCAGCAGGATCAGTGCATTCTGCTTGCCTTTGGCCATTCCATGGGTGAATTCGGCCATAGAAGATCCGTTGACGTCATTTTGAATGACAACAGGCAGCTTGAGCATCTGTTCGAATGCCTGGGTGAGCGAAATATCAGAGGCATCGCTGAGGAAATAACTGTAGTTTTTGCCCTGCTCGGCATCGATGAGTCCGGGCATGCCGACACTGCATCCAATCAACTGTCCGGCGGGTATATTTTCAGATTTGAGGATATCCTGCACATGGGTATTGAGGATGTGAAAGAAATCAGACCTGCTTTTTGAAATGGGTAAGGCAATGGTTTTAGCTTCGAAAAGGAAGTTGTAGTTGTTGTCGATTACCGTGATCTTGGTGTGGAAGAGTTCGATGTCGACGCAGAGGATCAATATTTTCTGGTCTTTCAGTCCGTATAGATCCGGCTTTCTGCCACCCATGGAGGCTCCATAACCCTTCTTTTCGATCCATCCGTCTTCCGTCAGACTGGTGATGAGTTTCAGAATACTTGGTGTACTCATGCTCATGATATCACATAATGAAGAAACTGAAGCCGGGCCTGAATTAAATAGATGTTTAATCAGCTGGTATTGCTGGACAAGCTGTTTATCGCCCGCAGGTTTGGTTAAATGATTTAATAGGGAAAGATTCATTGCCTTAATTGCGCTGTTTGGCTAAATATAGAGAACTTATATTAAAAATTTACAGAAGTATTTTTAATACGTAAATTTTTATACAATGTTTTGTCTTTACGACAATTTCTCGCTAATATTAAACTATGGAAATATTCGATTCAGCAGATGCCGTGTGAGGTTTTATACACGAATTCTGGCTTAGAATATTAACTTTAGACATCAACCTAACCAAATAGAATTATCAGTACCATTTTATCCTGTACGATACCAACAAACACAATGAAAACTAACGAAGAACCACAAAAAGAACCAAACACCAGGAGAGATTTCATCAAGAAGTCGGCCGTAGGCCTGGCTGCGTTTACTATTGTACCCCGCTATGTGCTGGGCGGACCAGGTTTTATTGCGCCGAGCGATAAGCTGACCAAGGCCGTGATCGGCGTAGGCGGTATGGGCCGCGGTCATTTTGGCTATGAAGGCACGCAGGTCGTTGCGATTTGCGATGTAGACAAGAACCATTTGTCGCAGGCTGCCTCCATGCTGGATAAGGGAGTAAAGACTTTTGGCGATTACCGCGAAATGATCCAGCTGCCAGAGGTAGACATCGTACACATTGCTACCCCGCCGCACTGGCACGGGATTATGGCTGTGGATGCTGCCAATGCGGGCAAGGACATCTGGTGTGAAAAGCCAATGACGCATACCATTGGTGAGGGGAAAAGGGTTGTGGAGGCCGTGAAGCAACATGGACGTATGTTCAGGTTGAATACCTGGTTCAGGTTTAAAGATACATTCTATGGTATGGGCACTACCGTGCGGCCTATTAAGAAGTTAGTAGACAGTGGCATGCTGGGCTGGCCCTTGAAAGTGACGGTGAGCAAGCATACGGGTTACGACTGGAAGTTTTACTGGGTTGGGAAAGACAATTTGGAGCCCCAGCCTGTACCACCGGAACTGGATTACAATTCATGGTTGGGCCCGGCGCCTTATAAGCCTTATCACCCGCACCGTGTACACCAGACTTTCCGGGGTTACTGGGACTATGATGGTGGCGGTTTGAGTGACATGGGCCAGCATTATATTGATCCGATCCAGTATTTCCTGGGTAAGGATGATACCAATCCGATTTCGGTTGAGGTAGATGCGCCCGAGCAACATACGGATGCGGTAGGTATTTGGAGAAGGATCACTTATACCTACGCGGATGGTTGCCAGATTATTTTGGATGGTGAGGGCAAGGATGCCAATGTACCCTACATAGAAGGACCTAAAGGTAAGTTATATCCGGGTTTCAAATCCGACATTCCAGATCTGGAGCGCAAACTCGCACAGTTTCCAGATCCTGATCCGCAGATTGTGGAGTTTTCAGAATCAGTAAGGACACGTAAGAAATTTGCATTGAATGAAGAGAACGGTCACCGCTCGTGTAACATCGTTAACATTGGGCTGGCTGCGCTGAGGTTGGGCAGGTCGCTGAAGTTTGATCCGGTGAAGCAGGAGTTTGTAGACGACGAGGCGGCCAATAAGCTGATCAATCCGGTCATGCGGGTACCTTTTAGCATTTAAAGCTTTTTGCATTTAAGCGTGTTTTACGATTTAAAGCTTTTTGTATAAACATGTTTTAATCTTAAAAGTGCCACGTTTTTAACCTATTTACGAATTGAATCTAAAACCGAAGGATAGAAAATATTACCATGATAACTACGATCAAGAAAATAACATTTGTACTGATGGCTCTAGTGCTGCTTTTTCAGGCGGCCATTGCCCAGGACAAAAAAGACGAAAGAACGGTCACCACTAAAATAGCCGATCTCTTAGCACAATTGCCGGCACGTGATGCTGCACAATTGGCCCGCAACATGAAAGAAGTAGCGGACCTGGATGCAGAGGGCTATGCGACCCTGGTTGGCGGACTGACTGCTCCAGGCAAAGGCAATAACGCACAGATCGAATACGCTGTAGGTGGCTTTAGTGCCGCCGCTTCGAAAAACGAAGCCTGGCGTAAACTGGCTGAAACAGCCTATTGCAAAGCGCTTAGTACACTGAGCGACAAACAAAACAAGGCTTTTGTGATTAGCCAGTTTGAGTTGGTGGGTACGGATGCGGCGGTAAGCTGTTTATCGGTGTATCTGACCGACGAGCAACTGGCAGATGAATCTTCAAGGGCACTGGTGAAAATACATACTGCTAGTGCGGTAGATGCATTGGTTGCCGCATTGCCGAAAGTCAATGGAAAGGCAAAATTGTCGGTAATAGAGGCCCTGGGTCATACTGGCTCCAAAGAGGCATCAACAGTTATTGCCGGCCTGCTCAGTTCAGATTCAGACAAAAACTTACAGAAAGTGGGCTTGTATGCCCTGGCGCATATTGGCGATGATTCTGCTGAACCGATCCTAATAAAGGCTGCTGAACAAGCTGGCTATAAGTACGATCAAACCAATGCCGTGGCTGCATTACTGGTCTATGCACAGAAAATGGCGGTTGCCAATCCATCTGCCGTTGCCGAAGTAGCCAAAGAATTACTCACTAAAATAACTGCTGAGGAGCAGGTAGACCAGCGGATTGCCGCGCTAACCCTCATTTCAGAAACCTCATCAGATCAACAGATTTTGTTGCAGGCCATGGACGACAAACAGTTTGAATACCGCGCAGCGGCAATTAAACTGGCAAAAATGGACGATGCCGGAAGTGCTGCCTGGATAGGTAAACTGACTTCCGCGGATGCGCAGACCAAGGTGCTGATTTTGGATAAGCTGGCTTCCAGCGGTGCTAAGACTACATTACCAGCGGTGTTGAAGTTGCTGAAAGATAAAGAGCTTTCTGTAAGATCCGCTGCTGCTTTTACTGCCGTAAAACTGGACGGTGAAGCTGCATTGGGGCCATTGATCAAAGCGTTGAATAAAGATTCAGCGAATAACGCAGCGATTTCAGAGAATTTGTTGAGACTGAAGGGCAAAGATGTGACTGCAGCTATTGCTACATATATTCCCAAAGCTAAACCTGAAGCACAGGTGATTTTACTCCAGGTATTGGCTGCACGCGCAGCTAGCGGACAAATGGGTATCGTCCAGGCATCGCTGACCAGCAAAAACAAGGAAGTAAGAAAGGCGGCCTTTGAGGCATTGAAGTCAATCTCGACTTCGGAAAGCAAGACTTCATTGTTTGACTTATTGAATAAAACTACCGATGCTGCTGAACTGGTAGCCGTTCAAGATGCAATTATAGCTTCTGTAAAAGGAGCAGGAGCGGACAGCGATGCACAAACAGAAGTAATCCTGACCCAGATCGGTACTTCTGCTGAAGACAAAAGACTATTGTATTATAAAGTATTGGGCAGTATTGGTGGCAAAAAGGCTTTGAAGTCGGTATCTGAAGCTTTTGCTACCGGTAATGAAGCGACTAAGAAAGCGGCATTAGATGCTTTATCGGCCTGGTCAGATGCAGGTTCAGTTGAGGAACTGATTAAAATTGCGCGGACAAGTCAGAATGAGGCTTTTGTAAATCAGGCTGTAGGTGGTTACCTGCGCCTGGTACGCAATACCAGTTACCCAGCAGAGCAAAGGCTGTTACTGCTGCGCAGTGCGATGGCTGTCGCTAAAACTACCGCTCAGCAACAGACCATATTAAGAGATGTAGAACAGGCAAAATGTTTTAATGCAATTGTCTTTGCAGGCCAGTATCTGGACAATCCTGCTTTACAGCAGCCTGCGGCCAATGCGGTAATGAACATTACGCTGGCTGGAGAGTACAATGGTGAGATCGTGAAGAGTTTGTTGAATAAGACCATTGCCGTGATCACAGGCGGTGATGCGGGTTACCAGAAAGAAGGCATGCGCAAATACATTTCTTCGATGAAAGCGGGTGAGGGTTTTGTGCAGGCATTCAACGGGAAAGACCTGACCGGCTGGAAAGGGCTGGTGGCTGATCCGATCAAACGTTCTGCAATGGATGCGTCGACTTTGGCCGATTCACAAGCTAAAGCAGATGCGCAGGCTAAAGACAGTTGGAAGGTTGTAAATGGCGAACTGGTGTTCCAGAGTCATGGAGACAACCTGGCTACGGTTAAAAAATACGGCGACTTTGAGATGCTGGTGGACTGGAAGATCATTGATGATAAGAAAGGTGAAGGCGATGCGGGGATTTACCTGAGGGGTACGCCGCAGGTGCAGATCTGGGATCTGGCCAGGACCAATGTGGGTGCACAGGTAGGTTCAGGTGGTTTGTACAACAACCAGACAAACCCGAGCAAGCCTTTGGTCGTGGCGGATAATAAGCTGGATGAGTGGAATACCTTCAGAATTGTGATGAAGGGTGACCGGGTTAGTGTATGGCTGAACGGGGTGTTGGTGACGGATAACGTGGTACTCGAAAACTACTGGGACCGCAAACTGCCGATCTTTGCGGAAGAGCAGATTGAGTTGCAGGCGCATGGATCGCCGGTGGCTTACAGGGATATTTATATTAAGGAGCTCCCGCGTCCGAAGCCGTTTGAGCTGAGTGCAGCAGAGAAAAAAGAAGGTTACAAGGTGTTGTTTGATGGTACAAATATGCACAGTTGGACCGGAAACCTGACTGATTATGTGATCAAGGATGGTAATATTGCCATTGAGCCTGTACCCGGTAAAGGATCAGGTGGCAATCTTTATACCAAAGAAGAATTCAGTGATTTCATTTACAGGTTTGAGTTCCAGTTGACACCAGGCGCCAATAACGGTCTGGGTATCAGGACTCCTATGGAAGGAGATGCCGCTTATGTGGGCATGGAACTGCAGATCCTGGACAATGAGGCGCCGATTTATAAAGACTTGCATGTTTACCAATATCATGGATCTGTTTACGGTACTATTCCTGCTAAAAGAGGCTTCCTGAAGCCGGTTGGGGAATGGAACTACGAGGAAGTGGTGGTTAAGGGAACGAAGATCAAGGTGATCCTGAATGGGACAGTGATTTTGGATGGCGACATTGCACCGTTCCAGAAGAAAGGGACACCTGATGGGCAGCAGCATCCTGGATTGCTTCGGACAACTGGGCATATTGGTTTCCTTGGACATGGTTCGCCGGTACAGTTTAGGAATATCAGGATCAAGGATTTGAGTAGTAATCGCTTGGAGAATAAAAAATAACCGTTCTCTTCGAAGACCGCTTTCCCTGAAGCTTCGCAACATAGAAAAATGTCTTCTCTGAGAAGGTGATTTTTTATTGCTCCGCGCTGGTGCGGAAAAAGGGGGTGGGATAGTGGCGGTGAGAAGAGTAGTGGATGCAATGAGCAGGGTGTAGAAGAGGCAGGGAGTAGAAGCAGCAGAAGGAGCAGTGGCTTGAGTGTAGAGAAGGCTGAGCGAGTTTAAAAAGATATTAATCATTAACCTAATAAATAGTTGAACATTATGACTGAAGACAAATCACATTCAGCATCAGAGCAATCAAGAAGGAACTTCATTAAGACCACGGCACTGGCGGCGGCGGGATTTATGATTGTTCCCAGACATGTTTTGGGCGGAAAAGGATTTTTAGCGCCGAGCGACAGGCTGCAATTAGCCGGAATCGGTGCTGGTGGTAAAGGTGAAAGTGACATTGCCAATATTGTAAAGGGCGGCAAGACAGATGTCGCGTTTCTATGCGACGTGGATGACCGCAGGGCCGCAACATCCATCAGGAATTTCCCGAAGGCAAAATATTATAAGGACTACCGGGAATTGCTGGATAAAGAGGCGAAGAACATTGATGCGGTGACGGTGTCTACACCTGATCATACGCACGCGCAGATTGCCATGGCTGCCATGCAACTGGGTAAGCATGTGTATGTGCAAAAACCTTTGACGCATGACATTTACGAAGCCAGAATGCTGACTGAAGCGGCTAAGAAATACCAGGTGGTGACCCAGATGGGCAACCAGGGTGCTTCTGGTGATGGCGTGAGGAGATTGCAGGAATGGTATGATGCCGGACGAATCGGTAAAGTACATACTGTTTATTGCTGGACGGACAGACCGGTATGGCCTCAGGGTATTGCCTGGCCAAAGACCAAAGGTCAGGTTCCTAAAGAGCTGGATTGGGATTTGTGGCTGGGTAGTGCGCCTTACAAAGATTACATCGATAAAATGGTGCCGTTCAACTGGCGAGGCTGGTGGGACTATGGGACCGGGGCAATCGGTGACATGGGTTGCCACCTGGTAGAACCGCCTTTCAGAGTGTTGGGACTGGATACACCAATTGCTGTGGAATGCAGCGTGGGTTCAGTATATGTGGATGAATTCCAACGGGGATATTTCCCGGAAAGTTGTCCGCCGTCCAGCCATGTGATCATGACATTCAACAAAACCGATCGTAAGAAAGACGAGATTCAGGTGCACTGGATGGATGGAGGCATTAAGCCAGAGCGTCCTGAAGAGTTGGGCCCTAATGAGCGTTTTGGTGATAATGGGGTATTGTTTATCGGTACAAAAGGCAAAATGATCTGCGAGACTTATGGCAAAAACCCTAAACTATTGCCGCTATCGCGCAATGAAACCGATAAAACCAAGATCAGTATCGCCCGTGTACCGGGAGAAGAAGATGGGCATTATGCACAATTTGCCGAAGCAGCGATAGCAGGTTATGGCAAAATGCAGTTGAGTTCGCCTTTTGAGACCGCAGGTCCGCTGACGGAGACTTTATTGATCGCCAACCTGGCCATCAGGGGAACCGACGTACAGCGTAAAAATGCAAACGGCGGGGTCAGTTACCCAGGCCGCGACATGAAAATGCTGTGGGACAAGGTGAACATGAAGGTGACGAACTTTGACGATGTGAACCAGTTTGTGAAAAGGGAGTACCGCAAGGGCTGGAGTTTGGGTGCTTAATCAATAGGAATGTCGACAGAAAATAATTTAAGGGTATTGGTGGTGGGCTGCGGCAATATGGGTGCATCCCACGCCACGGCTTATCATACGCTGGATGGCTTTGAAATCTGCGGATTGGTGTCAACCGGCAATAGTAAGTATGTACTGAACGAGAAGTTGGGTGGTGGCTATGCTTTATTTAGTGATTTCTATGAAGCACTGGAAAGCACAAAACCGGATGCTGTATGTATTTCCACTTATCCGGATACCCATGAGGCCTACGCTATAAAATCATTTGAAGCGGGTTGTCATGTTTTTATAGAGAAGCCCCTGGCTGATACCGTAGCAGGTGCGGAGCGAGTTGCCGAAGCTGCACGTAAGGCAGGTAAAAAACTGCTAGTCGGTTATATTTTGAGGTACCATCCATCCTGGGAGAAATTCATTGAATTGTCGCACACCATGGGCAAACCACTGGTGATGCGCATGAACCTGAACCAACAGAGTCACGGACCGAAATGGACAGTACACCGCAATCTAATGAAAAGTTTGAGTCCGATTGTAGACTGTGCTGTACACTACATCGACGTTATGTGCCAGATGACACGCTCCAAACCGGTGCAAGTCAGCGCTATAGGAGCAAGGCTCACAGATGATATCCCGGACTGGAATTACAACTACGGTCAGTTGCAAATCCGTTTTGAAGACGGCTCTATCGGTTGGTACGAAGCCGGCTGGGGACCTATGGTGAGTGACAATGCTTTTTTCATTAAGGACATCTTTGGACCAAAGGGTTCCGTGTCTATTGTAGCCAAGAACGCTGCTGCTGCAGGTAATTCGGATAATATTGATGCGCATACCAAAACAGAGTCGATCAAGGTGCATCATGCTGACCTGGATAAAGATGACGAGTTTTCGAAGGCCGACGAGTGGATAGATCTGAGAGATGAGCCCGACCATCAGGAGCTGTGTAACCGGGAACAGCGCTACTTTCTGAAGGCAATTCACGAAAATATTGACTTGTTGGAACCAACTGAAGATGCGATAAATAGTTTGAAAATTGCCTTTGCTTGCGACCAATCGGTAAAAACTGGTCAGATAATTGCTTTGTAAGGTTTATGGATGCGCTTTTGTTAAATAATTTATTAAAAATTCGTTTGCAGCAATTCTAATAATTATATACTTTAGTACGTTATATCAATAATTCAAAACCCTTAAACAAGAAAAACATGGAAAAATTTTCAAAATTAAAAGAGCTTATCGCTAGCGTGGAAACCGATGCAGATAAATTCTACAACTCTGGTAACGGCGCTGCAGGTACACGTGTACGTAAAGCAATGCAAGATTTAAAAACGCTTGCACAGGAAATCCGTACTGAAGTAACTGAGAAGAAAAACACGAAGTAAGCTTCAAGTTTTATAAAAAAAGGAGTCCCGGTTATGTACTGGGGCTCCTTTTTTTGTGCTTTGTTATAGTGTGTTTTCCAACAGCCAGTTTTTAAATTCGTCTACAGTGTAAAACAGCCAGTCAGGAGACAGCTGAATTAGTTCGTCCGCATTGGTTGTACTGGCCCATGCTGCAGCTGCGATCGGTATTCCGATCTCTTTACAATATTTGATGTCGCTCGGGGCATCGCCCACATAAATGCTGCTCTCCAAATCCGCATTTAACCGGCGGAGTACATTTCTGATACCATTGACCTTATTGGGCCCTTCCGGTGATCCTGTTTCCAATACTTCAAAATACGTTGACAGACCAAATTGCTGCAGTGAAATGCGGGTACTGTGTATTCCTTTTCCGGTCACCATGGCCAATTGCACATCGCGGGTTTTAAGTAATTCCAGCAATTCTGTAATACCAGGAAAAGGCACTGCGCACATCCCGTGGAGTTGTTCGTAATGTTTCAGGTAGGCAGTAATGCCTTCGGCCTCCATAGCAGGAATAAGCTTACGAATGGTACCTTCTTCAGATGGGCCAAAAGTTGCGACAATCTCTTCTTCGCTGATTTCCTTGTTGAGGAGTGGCTCTATACTTTTTTTGAATGCTGCAATACAAAGGGGTAAAGTGTCGGCAATTGTGCCGTCGAGGTCAAATAGGATTGTTTTGAGTTTCATTGAGGGAATTCTTATGGTATACGCCAATAAAAGTATCGTTTTTTTGTATATTTTATTTCTGGCGCAGGCAACCTTATTAAATTAAGGGTCGTAACTGTAAGTATAGATCAATTAAATTTTTTACGTGGACGAATTACTGATTCAGGATTTAATAAAGGGCTGTATAAAAAAGGACAGGAAAAGCCAAAAGGCGCTTTACCAGCTCTTTTACAGTTACTCTATGAGGATGTGTATCCGCTACGCAAGGGATAAGGATGAAGCTGTAGAATTGGTTAATGATGGTTTTATGAGGGTATTTATCAATATGCATAAATATGACCCGGCGAAGCCGTTTAGACCATGGCTGAGTACCATAATGATCAATAGTTCAATTGATCATTACAGGAAACAAATAAAACGTATTGAAATGGAAGAACTGAATGCAAAACATGAGATAGAGGACCGGGAAAGTATTCTTTCAAGGATTAATTATGAGGACCTGATCAAGCTGGTACAGAAACTTTCTGTGTCATACAGGACTGTCTTTAACCTGTTTGCGATAGATGGATATTCGCATGAAGAGATAGCTACGATGCTTTCCATATCGGTAGGTGCATCAAAATCAAATTTATTTAAAGCTAGAGAGCAATTGAAAAGAATGCTGCAGCGCACACAATTATTGCATAAATAAGAACCCATGGAATTAAACGATAAGGAGTTTGATGCCGCCTTCAGAAAGAAGGTATTCGATGCTGATCCTCAGTTTGAGGACGCAGCATGGGATAAAATGGAGCAAAAGCTACGGCGGAGGGACAGGGTGATTCTGTTCAGGAGATCTGCTCTTGTACTTTTTGCTTTGCTGGCCGGAGTCTGGGGATATTATGCATTGGATACGGCGCCTGTCGCACATTCTGAAATGGCAGGAGTTCTTCAAAAGAAAAGGGAGAGTGTGGTTTCGACAAGTTCAGTTGATACTTTGAGCGGGTTGAAAAGTGCTGTACTGAAAAATACTGCAGTGCAAAAAAACAGCATCGTTGTGACGAGGGCTAAAGGTACTATTGCAGGAGTTGAACGCATTGGTTTTGAACAAACTGGTTCTGAACAGATAGGTGGTGGAAAAATAGATGTAGGACGTATAGGTGTTGGACGACAACTAATAATAAGCGGCAAATTTGCTGGTATGGAGATGGAAAGGATTGACCTGTCCCGGTTAAGCGTAACAGCGGATGTTCGTTTGTCCAATCCTCCGATGATTGTAAATCCAGCACCAGTCATTGATCAGGCAGCAGACAAAAAAGCTGCCAGAAATAAAAGAAATCTGCCAGTTAGTATGGCCATAAGCGCAGGGCCAGAGTTTAATTCGGCGAGCATGGTGGTGGGAGGAGATCCTGGTTTTAGTGCAGGTCTGACTTTTGGTTTTGGAATTACAAAAAAGTTGGACCTGCTAACCGGGGCAAGGTATAGTCTGAAAAAATACAACAGCGGGCCTGGACTGCGCTACAGTTTTCCGAATACTGCTGCCTGGGCCAAATACACGCTTACAAACCTGGATGCTACCTGTGCTGTGCTTGAAATACCTTTGCAGGCTTCGTACAACATAATGAACAACAGCAAAAACATGATTAACCTTAATGCAGGAATATCCAGTTATCTGATGCTCAAAGAGGATTATGATTTTAAATACAATACCTCATATGGCCCGACAGATAAACTGTTGCAAAAAAGAAATGCCAATCAGCATTTGCTGAGTATTGTAGACTTGTCGGCTACGTACTTCATCAAATTGAAAAGCACAAATTTAAAGTTGGGTTTGGAACCCTTTGTTAAAATTCCCTTATCTGGTGTTGGCGAAGGCAATATAAACTTAAAATCAAGCGGTGTATCCTTAAAACTACGTTATGACCTGGAAAAGAAAAGCAATTAGACTGATTTGTCTAGCAGTGCTCGTGTTTGTTTACAATGGATTGTATGCTCAAAATTACGTGAGTAAATCCCTAAGGTTGAGTATTTTTTCCTCCACACCGCTGGAAGATATCAAGGCGGTAAGTGATCAGGGAACCGGCGTAATCGTTGCCAAAACCCGGGAAGTTGTTGTACAGCTTAGCGTTAAAACACTGGAGTTTGACAGAAAGCTAATGCAGGAACACTTCAATGAGAATTTTATTGAAAGTGACAAATATCCGGTTGCAAAATTTAAAGGTGTGCTGGACGCAGCGGTAGATCTGGGCAGAGATGGTGATTATACCACAAACGTTACTGGTGTGTTATCAGTTCATGGGGTGGATAAACAAAGAACGATACCATGTAAAATTACGGTCAAAGCAGGAGTAATCAATGTCGACAGCCAGTTTAAGGTTGCATGTGCAGATCATCGCATTGAAATTCCCAAACTGGTATTCGCCAAAGTAGCAGAATACATTACGGTAAGAATAAGCGGACAATTTACCCAACAATAAAATGAACCAAACCATGAATAAGATAAAACTAATTCCAGTTGCATTTTCGTTCTTCATGCTGAGTCCAGGACTGCTCAAGGCCCAAAATGCCGACTCTTTATTGAACGTACTGGGTAGTGCCACTGGCCATGAAACTGTTAATGCAGTATTTAAGGCAACCCGGGTTGTTATTTCCCAATCTACAGAAACGCAAAAAAAACATGACCTGGATATGCGCATCCGACATCATTTTGGTGACATAGGCGGCCGGTTTGGCAGTGCACATACCTTATACGGACTCGATGTAGCCTCAGATCTCTTTATAGGTTTTGATTACGGTGTGACTGACGATTTTACAGTCGCCATAGGCAGAAGTAAACAGGATGAAATGTACAATTTTTCCGGTAAGTACAAGCTGCTGAAACAAAAAGTTGACGGCGGTATGCCGGTGAATGTGACTCTATTTGCCCAGATGGGCTGGATAGCCAGGGAGCCCTTCAGTAACAATGAGTTTGCAAAGTATTCAAACCGGTTTTCTTACTTCTTGCAAGGTATAGTATCGAGAAAGATTTCATCGAGACTTTCCCTTGAGGTATTGCCAGGTTATCTGATCAGGAAAAATCCATCGGATATAGATGATCCTGAAAACTTATTTACTTTAGGTTTTGCAGGCAGGATGAAAATCACAAAACGTTTGTCTTTTGTGGCCGATTACACGCTGGTCAACGGCTTGTCAAGACCGAAGGATTTGGCTACAGCCTATTACAATCCGCTGGGTTTGGGATTGGAAATAGAGACAGGAGGACATATTTTCTCGCTGAACTTTATGAATTCCGAATACATACTGGAGAATAACTTCATTCCGAATACGAAGAAATCATGGAGCAAGGGTGGGGTAAGGTTTGGTTTCACCATTTCCAGAAATTTCACTTTGTTCAAATCAAAAGACCCCGACAAACAATCAAAGATCTACTAAACTAAAAAACAAAAACATGGAACGTGACGAATTTCTCAAATCATTAGGACTTGGGCTGGCACTGGTGTGCACTGGCTCTTGCATGTCCGGCTGCGGAAAAGGCAGCGATGGACCAGAAGAAAAACCTTCTACTAATCCGCCTCCTTCTGGTGGTGGCGGCAGTGGCGGTGGGAGCACTGCTTCTATAGACCTCAATAATCAAATTAAGACCATCGGTGAACAGACTACTGTGAACGGTGTGCTATTTTTTAGGGTCGCAGCGGGAAATACCTCGGCTGCTTTTGTGGCGACAGAGTCTGTTTGTCCGCACCAGGCTGGACAACTGGTCTGGAAGCAGGGGCTGAACCGGGTGCAATGTACGCTGCATTCTTCGGAGTATTCTACAAGTGGGACAGTACTTCAGGGACCACAGAATTCACCTGGTACGACAAGAGCCCTTAAAATATACAGCACAGCTGTATCTGGCACAACGTTAACAGCGACAATAGCCTAAACCAAACCAGCAAACAACAGGGCAATTTGGGGTACTCCACACTATCGTGATGGAGTACTCTTTTTAGTTTTCCGCTGGCAGATATTCAAAAGGCAACTGATCACCAATACGTTTTCCGCTCCAAAATCCGTTGAGCAGAAAGCTCCTGTAATCGACAATACTTCCCTTGCCATCTATTACCGCTTTATCGAGAAACAGTTTGACGATCGTTCCATTGCGGGATAGATAGTCGCCCATATCGGGCGTTTTCATTGGCTTTTTTTTACGGATAAACTGATCGGCATCATATACTGCATATAATCTTTCCTTGCTCCTGAACAAAATAAAGGTACTATCGGCATGCTGTACGAAAGTTTGTGTAAGTACGGGGCGCTGATCTACTGTAGCGGGAATGCCACTACCAATAGTTTTGTAAGTAAAGAAGCCCTGCTGCTCCGCATTGTTTTGATATAAAGAACGCAGGTAATGCATCCAGGAGCCCTGGTATGCGGCCAGGCGGTTGGCCTTCCACTTCTTTTGCTGCTCAGGAGATCCAGGCAGGTCTTCAAAGATGCACTCCCCATCGTAACTAGTGGTCTCTGTGTTGCCGTTGTGCAGGAAATTCCGGAGCAGGTACCGGATCTTGTAACCAAGATTTTTGTTTTCAATGATTAGAAAATCATCAGTAATGGCCTCCAAAAGCTTGTTTTTGGAAGAGAAATCGATGATGTTGGTATTTAAAATCTTGCAGGACTTGGCATTTTCAGATTCGCCCAGGAAATTCTTAATAAAGATCTTCATAAATTGTTCCCTCGATGAATTCTTGCCTATAAGAACTTCCTTTAGTATGATTGCTTTTTCCTTTAAAGTCACATTCAAAATGGATGACTCTTGCTGTACCAATACGTTTTCTTTCTGAGATTGATAACCAAGCATGTTGACTACCAGCTGGTAGGTGCCTGACTGGATTCCGGTTAGGACGTATTCACCTTTGGTATTGGTAGAAGTGCTTTTTTGGGAACCATCCAAAAATACGGTAGCCGATTGAATGGGTTCTCCTTTGCCATTTAAGACTTTGCCGCTGATCTGGAAATTCTGCCGGGCATAAATGGAAATAGGAGCTGTGAGAAGAAAAATGAAGATAAAAATGTATTTCATTGGAGTTTGATATGCGTTAGATGAAGATAAATATATATCTTACTGTTGAATTAACACCAAATATAAATGAGTGAGTTTGAAATTAAAAAATCCGCTGTGGTTTACGATGCAGTAATCGTAGGTTCGGGTGCTGGCGGAGGAATGGCAGGTTACGTGCTGGCCAATGCAGGTCTGAAAGTTTTGATGCTCGAGGCAGGTGAATATTTTGATCCGAGAACAGATTCCCAACAGCTAAAATGGCCCTGGGAATCGCCGAGAAGAGGCGCGGGTACCACCCGTCACTTTGGTGATTTTGATGCCGCTTATGGTGGCTGGGAGTTGGATGGTGAGCCTTATACACAAACTGGTGGATCAGATTTTTCTTGGTTCCGATCAAGGATGCTTGGCGGTAAAACAAACCATTGGGGCAGAATTTCGTTGAGAATGGGCCCTGATGATTTCAGGCCCAAAGACGGTCTTACTGAGAATTGGCCAATCACCTATCAGGATTTAAAGCCATACTATGACAAAATAGACCGCATGATCGGGATATATGGTTCTGTGGAAGGTATTGAAAGCGAACCAGACGGGATTTTTATGGCTCCGCCTAAACCCAGGTTAAATGAACTTTTTATCAAGAAAGGTGCCCAGAAAGCCGGTGTCCGGGTAATAGCGGGCAGGGGTTCTGTACTTACAGAGGAACTAAAAGGAAATAAAGAACGTGGACAATGTTTTTATTGCGGACAGTGCGGAAGGTCATGTAAAGTATACGGTGATTTCTCTGCGTCTTCCTGCCTGGTCATCCCGGCGGTCAATACAGGCAATTTGAAAGTCATTACAAATGCAATGGTGCGGGAGGTCATTACAGATAAAACAGGTAAAGCAACAGGCCTTTCTTATGTCAATACGAAAGACATGCAGGAATATCAGGTCAGCGGAAAGATCGTGATATTGGGCGCCAGTGCTTGTGAATCTGCACGTTTATTGCTCAATTCAAAATCTACCGCACATCCAAATGGGTTAGCTAATAGCAGTGGAGTGGTCGGTAAATACCTGCACGATTCTACAGGTGCAAGCTTAGGCGGATATTTGCCACAACTGGTAGACCGTAAGCGATACAATGAGGACGGCGTTGGTAGTGTGCATATCTATTCTCCATGGTGGCTGGACAATAAGAACCTGGCTTTCCCCCGCGGTTATCATATTGAGTATGGCGGTGGTTTGAATATGCCTGGTTATGGATTTGGCTGGGGTATTGAAGGTCTGAATGGTAAGGGCGGATACGGAGCTTCGCTGAAGCAGGACTACAGACACTGGTATGGTACTAGTGTAGGCATGGCAGGAAGGGGAACTGCGATTGCAAGGGAAACAAATTATTGCGAGATTGATCCAAATGTGGTGGATAAATTCGGTATACCTGTGCTCAGGTTCAATTACAAATGGGCACCTGAGGAGGTCTTACAGGCAAAACACATGCAGGAGACTTTTCAGGAAATCATGCACGGCATGGGTGCGGTAATTACTTCTGGTATTCCTGGTCCGGAATCTAATTATGGACTGGAAGCGCCGGGCAAGATCATTCACGAAGTAGGTACAGTGAGGATGGGCGATGATCGTAGCAAATCTGCACTCAACAAATGGTGTCAGGCGCACGATTGCAATAATCTCTTCGTCGTAGATGCAGGTCCTTTTGTGCAACAGGGTGATAAGAATGCGACCTGGACGATTTTGGCTTTGTCTATGCGTACCGCAGAGTATATATTGCAACAAAAAGAGAAATTAAACTTAAGCTGATCTAGAGATATGAACAGACGTGAATCATTAAGGGCCTTAGGTCTGACCGCTGTAAGTACCGGAATAGTACTGCAAGCTTGTAAACCCGAAACTAATGAAGCTGTTGCGAAAGCTGACGAGGAAACACCTCCAGGCAGACAGCCCTTTGAATCTGAGCGGGATCGGAAATTAAATGCTGTTAAGTTTTTTACAGCGCATGAGTATGCAACTATTGGGGTACTGGCAGATATCATTATCCCAAAAGATGAAAAATCAGGTAGTGCTACCGAAGCAAAAGTTCCTGATTTTATAGAGTTCATCGTAAAAGATATGCCTTATCACCAAATACCTATGCGCGGAGGATTGAAATGGCTGGATGTACAGTCCATGAACCGTTTCGGTATGTCATTCAAAGAAAGCACTCCGGCGCAGCAGATCGAGCTGGTGGACGATATTGCTTATCCACAGAAAGTTAAACCAGGTATGCAACCTGGAGTAACATTTTTTAGTCTGATGCGTAACCTTACGGCTTCAGGCTTTTACACGACTGAGATTGGTATAAAGGACATCGGTTATATGGGTAATCAGCCCAATAGGTGGGAAGGTGTACCAGCAGATGTATTGAAACAATATGGGATGGAGGATGTATAAAAAGGCTGTGCCTGTTTTATGCTTTCTTTTCTTTTTTTCTTATACCAACCTTAAGGCACAACAGGCGGTACACATCAATGACCAAGTACCTCACCATATATTTTCTTATGGTGAGATCGAATACCTGGAGGACAGCACCAATGCACTTCAGTTCAAGGATATTTTAAGCCAGCACATCAATGCTGGCTTTAAGGTGAATAAGAAATATACCCCGAGAAACTATCATACGGGATCTTCCTACTGGTACAGGTTTAAAATAAAGCATACTGCACATTCAAATAAGAATTGGATACTTGAATTCTTTGATCAATCGATCAATGAGGTTAGTCTGTATGTCCCTGATACCGGTCATGCCTACCATGTGCATTATTTTGGCACTAAATACACATTCAGCAAAAGGGAATATCAGCATAAGAACTTTACCATTGATCTGAATAACGATTCAGATCGGGAATTGACCTATTATGTCAGGTTAAAATCGGCCCAGTCCGTAGGTGCAATCTTCGTACTTCGGGATGTCAGCTGGTTTATCAAATACGCTTTAACTGAATACCTGATCTTTGGACTTTTCTACGGAATGGTAATCGTTTTCAGTTTATATAACCTGCTGATGTTTATTGCGATCAAGCAAAAGCAATACCTGTATTATGTATTGTATAACCTGAGTATCGGGCTTTATGAAATGAGCAGCGACGGAATCGCGTTCCAATACCTCTGGCCGAATGTGCCATGGTGGAATGAATACGGGTTTGGCTTAGCCTTATATTTAAGCAGTATGTTCGGTTTGCTGTTTACACTCAATTTCCTCTATGTAAAAGCAAAAGCACCGAAATTCTATAAAGCGATTTGTGCTTTAATGCTCATCAGAACGCTGTTTTTTATCTGTTGTTTGTTTGACAAGCAGCTGTTTAGCTATAAAATCATTGAATTGATTCCATTGCTAGTAGCTTATTCCGCTGGGGTATATGTATTGAAAACCAGATATAAGCCTGCAAGGTTCTTTGTGATCGGATATAGTTTTTTACTAATTGGCTTTATAGTCAAAATTCTGCTGCTCATTAATGTGCTGCCATACGGGCCAATTACATACTATAGTCTCAGTTTTTGTTTTGTGATTGAAATGATACTCGTGTCGTTTGCAATAGGAGAAAGCATACGCACCCTTAGAAAGAAAAAAGATAAAGCCCAAAAGCGGATCATCAGTCAGCTGCAGATCAACGACAGACTAAAAGATACCCTAAACAGAGAGCTGGCCACATTGGTCGATGAGCGCACAAAAGAAGTAACCGACAAAGCAGCAATCATTGAGAAGCAAAATGAAGAAATGATGCTGATGAATGCAATGCTCGAAAAGGACAACCAGGAGCTTCATCTGAATATAGAAAGGGTGACTAGGGCAAGGGTTATGTCTCATGAAGTGGATTTTGCAGAATTCAGTAAAATTTATCCGGACCGCGATACTTGTTTCAAATACCTGTCTGAACTGAAGTGGGCGAATGGATATGGCTGCAGAAAATGCAGCAATGTTCAATACCTGGCAGGCTTTCTGCCTTTCAGCAGACGTTGTACAAAATGTGGTTATGATGAATCTGTTATCGCACATACTATTTTTCAGAACAGCAGAATTCCTATCAATAAGGCCTTCTATATGTTGTTTCTGGTGTATTCTACAAAGGGCAAAATAACGTCTTATAAATTGTCAGAGCTGCTGTTAATAAGGCAAAGCACTTGCTGGTCTTACAACAGTAAAATGCAGAAAATCTTGTTGGAGAGGAAGAACGAGCTGAAAAATGCTGGTGAGGGGGGATGGAACAAACTGATTTTTGAATCATAATCCTATTTGTTTTACTGAAAAAGGCGCTCTAGAATATTTAGAGCGCCTTTTTTTTAAGAAAAATGAGTGCTTTTTAAACGTATTGGATCTTTTCTAACAAAGCGTGGTAAATGCATCATAATCAAGGTTAATTGAATTGGTGACTTGTTTTTAAAGCGTATTAGATTATTGTATAACTATCTATATATCAGTAAATTGTGATAATTTTATCTTGCACTTATGATCGGATAAGAATAGCTTTACATCATCATTAAAAATTCTAACCAACCAAACCAAATCGAATGAACAAACAAGAAACCACAACTCTGATTTTTTGACGCCCATGATTGCAAGTGATCTTGCATGTGTAGTCTGTAGTATCTAATCAATTACAACAAATCAACTAACCAAAGTACTATGAAATTTAAATTATACCTCAGTTTAAAAACGCTCAGAAAGAAAACTTCTGAACCCAATGTCTCTGATACCTATTCTCTGCAACAAGGAATGTCCGCTAACTTTTCAAAACGCTATGAATAAGACTATGCCTATTTTTTTATATAGAATTGTAAACGTTTTCAGTTTTATATTGCTGTTGCTGCTGAGTACAAATGCAGTGGCTCAAAAGCAGGTTACGATAAAAGGAACGGTACGTGACAGTGTTGGCGCATTACCCGCTGTGGGGATTGGCCTCGCAGGTACATCCATCGGTACTTCGACAGATGGAAATGGTAACTACACCATCAGTGCACCTGACAATGGTATGCTGGTGTTTACATCTATCGGGTTTGTAACCAGAAGATTTGAAATTAAGAGTCTTAAAGCGAACACCGCCGGGAATTACATTCTGGATGTGATTTTGGCTTCGGATGCCAATGCACTGAATGAAGTTGCAGTAGTGGGTTTTGGCACCCAGAAGAAGATCACCATGGTCGGATCGGTAACAACGATTAATCCCAAGGAATTAAAAGGCCCCACAAGTAACCTGACCCAGATGCTCGCTGGCAGATTGGCTGGGGTCATTGGTTATCAAAGTGGTGGCGAACCCGGATCTGATAATGCTTCCTTTTTTGTTAGGGGACTTGGATCTTTTGGTGCCGGTAAAGTCGATCCTTTGATACTGATTGATGGAATTGAATCCACACAAAATGACCTCGCCAGATTGCAGGCGGATGACATCGCCAGTTTTTCAGTGCTAAAGGATGCTACGGCGGCTGCGGTGTATGGCGCCAGGGGTGCCAATGGTATTATTCTGGTTAAAACCAAAGAAGGTGAACCGGGTAAAACCAAATTTACATTCCGTTCAGACCATACAGTATCAGGCAATACTGAAAATCTTAAATACACAGACAACATCACCTACATGAATTTGGCCAATGAGGCTGCACTGACCAGGAATCCGTTGAACCCTATCCCATATTCTCAAACCAAGATCCAGCGTACTGCATCAGGGACAGCGAATCCGTATTTGTATCCTAACAACGACTGGATCAGCCAGATCATCAAAGATTATACGTACAACCAACGGTTCAACATGAGTGTAACCGGAGGCGCAGATAAGGCGAGCTATTACGTTGCCGGAACGTTTAATGTTGACAACGGAATTTATAAGGTTGATAAACTCAATAATTTCAACAGTAATGTGAAGCTGATCAACTATTCACTCAGATCTAATGTTACCATGAATTTGACTAAAAGCACCAGGGTAGATATCCGGGTTTATGGGCAGTTTGATGATTATAACGGTCCGCTCGGGTCTGGTAAAGATGTATTCCAGCGCGCGATGTTCTCCAATCCTGTGAATTTCCCAATGCGCTTCCCGGCTGAGTACGCACCTAGAATCACTCACGTTTTATTTGGTAATGCGGTAGTAGAAAACGTCCCGGGATCTATAACCGGGGGGAATCTTTACATCAACCCTTATGCAGATCTGGTCAGGGGTTACAGACAGTCCAATACCTCCAACCTGCAACCACAAGTAGAAGTAAGCCAGGATCTGAATGAAATTCTTCCAGGCTTTAAGGCGCGTTTTATGGGATATGTTCAAAGAAATGGAAGCTATGCCGTTTCCCGTGCTTACAACCCATTTTATTACAGCGCCAGTTCCATTGATGGAACAGATATCACAATGAACGAAATCAATAATGGCGGTCCAACTAATGTGGGTACAGTAGGAAGTGAATACTTAAGCTATGCAGAAGGCAGCAAAGACATCAAGTCCGCATTGTATACAGAAGGAGCTTTAAATTATAACCAGGTATATTCATTAAAACATACCGTAAGTGGTATGTTGGTTGGTATTTTAAGAAATTCTCTTGCCGGAAATGCTGGAAGCCTGCAGAATTCATTGCCAAAACGTAATGTGGGCTTATCTGGAAGGTTTACTTACGGATACGACGACAGGTATTTGACCGAGGTAAACTTTGGGTATAATGGAACTGAACGTTTCGCCGAGAAGAACAGGTTCGGATTTTTCCCATCTTTCGGTCTTGGCTATGTGGTGTCAAATGAAAAGTTCTTTAAGCCCTTAACTAAAGTGCTAAACTTGTTTAAATTGCGGGCCTCTTACGGACTCAATGGTAACGACCAGATCGGCAATGATGCCGACCGTTTCTTTTATCTGTCCAACGTAGACCTCAATGCAGGTCCGGGTGCTTCATTTGGTGAAGATCCGACTACGTTATATTCCCGCAACGGGCTTACAATCTCAAGGTACGCCAACCCTGCTATCACCTGGGAAGAATCCCGACAGCTCAATCTTGGTTTAGATCTTTCCCTGTTTCATGCGGTCAATTTGACAGTCGATGCCTACACAAAAAGAACCTCCAACATTTTACAGCTGCGGAGCGGAATTCCAAGCACAATGGGTTTACTGGCGCCGGCAAGTGCCAACGTGGGTATACAAGATAGTAAAGGAATTGACTTTCAGACAGACTATAGTAAATCTTTTGGCAGGAAAGGCTGGGTACAAGTGCGTGGTACCTTCACCTATGCAACCAATAAGATTGTGAAATATGATGAACCTACCTATCCTTCAAGTCTTGCCAATCTGTACAGGGCAGGGCACTCAACAGGCGAAATGATGGGCTATATAGCCGAGCGTTTGTTTACCGATGATATCGAGGTGGCCAATTCACCCAGCCAGGTTGCCCTTGCAGGAAATGTTCCTGTCAGAGGGGGAGACATTAAATACAGAGACGTCAATCAGGATGGAATTATCAACGAAGACGACCGAGTCTTTATGGGATTACCAAACACGCCTGAAATCACCTACGGATTTGGTTTCTCCGGATCAATAGGCAGTTTTGACCTCAGTGCTCAAATGCAGGGTAATGCGCGTTTGGCATTTTTTGTAAACAGTGGTGGATTTAACAGAGAGGACCTCAGCAAAAGTGGTATTGCTCCGTTTGTACAAAACGGTGGATATCAGACCAGAATCCTTCAGGTTGTAGCAGATGACCACTGGTCTGAGGATAGCCGCAATTCTTACGCGTTTTTCCCCAGGTTAAGCAGTGTTGCTACACCAAACAACTACGTAAACTCCAGCTGGTGGTTGCGCAATGGTGCTTTCCTGAGGTTACAGCAAGTAGAGATAGGCTACACACCAAAGGCAAAATTCAGAGACCGTTTCGGATTGGCCAATTTCAGGGTTTACGCCAGTGCGAGGAATCTTTTTGTCATGAGTAAATTCAAAATATGGGATCCTGAAGTTCGTGGTAACGGTCTGGATTACCCGCTTCAGCGCGTATATAATCTGGGAGTTAACGTAGGATTTTAGTCTTAATTATAAAATAATAGATATATCATGAAAAATATGATACAATTAAAGAAGGTCTGGGCGCTGCTGGTAGTCGTGCTGTTCATGAGCTCTTCTTGTAAGAAATTTTTAGATGTAGTTCCGGATAACGTGCCTACAATTGATAATGCCTTTACAAGTAAGAATGAAGCAGAAAAGTTTTTATTCAACTGCTATTCTTATTTGCCTACTGATGGCAATGTTATGACCAATCCAGGGTTTCTTGCAGGAGATGAACTGTGGATTCCAAACAGCCGTCGCGGTACGTTTGACACAGGCGGAGAACCTATGCTCTGGGATATCGCCCTTGGCCGTCAAAACTCATCAAATCCGATAGGTGGAGTATGGACCAGCCGCTATCAAGCCATCAGGCAATGCAATATCTTTCTTGAAAATGTTAGTGATGAGGAGAAAGTGTTTGATCTTACACCTGAACTTCGCGCACGCTGGCTTTCAGAAGTGAATGTTCTAAAAGCCTTTTATAATTTTCAGCTTTTAAGAATGTATGGGCCAGTGCCGGTCATTGACAAGAATATTGATATTGACGCGCCAACTTCAGATATGCAGATCAGCAGGACTCCTTTTGATGAGTGTGTTAATTATGTAGTCGCATTGATTGATGATGCCGTTCCGCACTTACCCAATGTAATTGGCGAAAGAGGTACCGAACTAGGCAGGCTTACACAGCCTATTGCACTGTCTATCAAAGCCAAATTGTTGGTCATGGCGGCAAGTCCGTTGTTTAATGGAAATCCAGACTATGCAGGCCTTAGGAATAAAGATGGTGTAGCACTTATGAACACTTCTTTTGATAAGACCAAATGGGACAAGGCTGTATCTGCTGCCAAAGCGGCTATTGATGCCTGCGAATCTGCCGGTATAAAATTATACAACGCTGTGCCTTCTACCGTGCTTTCTCCTTTTACGAATCAGCAAATGACGCTGAGAAATGTGATCTCAGAAAGGTGGAACTCAGAGCGTATTTGGGGTTTGTCCAATAGTTATGCAGGTCAGATCCAGCGTGTAGCGATGGGCTGTCTGGCTACTACGTTTACACCGAACAACTCAAACGCACAACTGGCCGCACCAATGAAAATAGCTGATCTATTTTACACGAAGAATGGTGTGCCCATGGCTGAGGACAAGGATCTGGATTTCTCGGTAAAAAATCAATTGCGTACTGCTACTGTCGATGAACGCTTTGCGATTAGCCAGGGTTATCAGACTGCCAGGGTCAATTTTGACCGTGAACCACGCTTTTACGCGGATCTTGGTTTTGACGGTGGCGTTTGGTACATGATCGCAAATAATCCAGCTGTGGGGGGGACTGACGAAGGAACTTTTTATATGCAGGCCAAATATACACAGCCAGGTAACTCCGGAGCAGAGGGTTATTACAATGAGACCGGGTATTTCATCAAGAAACTGGTAGAGGCCAACCTCACCAACTCTGCAACCTCAAATACAGTAAAATCATATGACTGGCCGGAATTCAGACTGGCTGATCTTTATTTGCTTTATGCGGAGGCCTTGAATGAAGCCAGCGGTCCCGGAAATGCGGACATATTTAGGTACCTGGATCTGATCAGGGTCAGAGCCGGACTAAACGGTGTCAGGGAATCCTGGCGTGATCATGCAAAAGACGGAGAAGCCAGACTTAGTGACCAGGCTTATGTCAGAAAGCTGATCATGCAGGAGCGGGGAATTGAACTCGCATTTGAAGGAAGTCGTTTTTGGGACTTACGCCGTTGGAAAACGGCTGCAGAACAGCTAAATGCCCCAATTACAGGCTGGACCATTAGTCAGGTTTCTGCAGCTGGGTACTACCAGCCGCGTGTAATCTATAATCAGACTTTTATCGCGCCAAGGGACTATTTGTGGCCTATCCAAACAGGTGCATTTAGGGTAAACACAAACTTAGTTCAGAATCCGGGATGGTAATTTATCTTAACTTATTTAAAATGAAATCATTAAAATCAATTTTGATTGCTGCGGTGGCTATCATCGCTTTATACGGCTGTCAGACAGAAGTGATTGGTCCGATGGGCAACAGTAAAACAGCACCGGGACCGCTAACTAATGTTAAGGCAGTTAACCAGTCAGGCCAGGCTACACTCACTTACACCTTGCCTACTGATCAGGATATCGCTTATGTAAAAGCGGAATATGAACTCCTTTCGGGTGCGAAACGCGAAGTGCGTGCCTCTTTTTATACCAGTCAGATGGTTGTAGACGGATTTGGTGATACAGAAGCGCACACAGTGACATTATGGGTGGTCAATAAAAGCGAAATTGCATCGACACCGGTAACTATTGAAGTGAAGCCCCTGGAAAATGCAATCCAGATTGCTTTCAAAACGATGAAAGTAGTTCCTGCATTTGGTGGCATCAATGTTTCCCTGCGGAATATAGCCCGCGCTAACCTTTCTATTATCCCAATGCGTGAGCAGGGTTATAAGGGATGGGTTGCATTGGATGGAATTTATACCTCAACTGCGGAAATCACTAAAAACATCAGGGGACTGGATACCATTCCGGTTAAAATTGCTGTGGTAATCCGCGACCGGTTCCTCAACCAGACGGATACCTTGTTTACAACGGTAAAGCCGTTATTTGAACTGCCATTAGCAAAGAATCTTTATAAGGAAATGCCAGGTGTGATCTGGCCGGGAGATCAACGCGCCAACTTTTCCAACAATGGAACAGATCCAACGGGCGTAAAAGCCATGTGGGATGGGCAAACCGTTAATTTTCCCAGTGTAGCGTATACGCCACCGACAATTACTGACGCCGGACCGCATTCAATTACTTTCGATCTTGGCCAGACTGCACAACTGAGTCGTTTGGTGATTTGGGATTACCCTGAGACGATTAGCGGAAGGAAAACCTATTATTACAGGGGCAACATGAAGAATTTTGAAATATGGGGATCTAACAATCCCAATCCGGACGGAACATATGACAGCTGGTATAAACTCGGAACTTATCAATCCATTAAACCTTCAGGTTTGCCTTACGGCGAAGTAAGTGATGAGGACCAGGTCACAGCGGCCGCTGGTCTCAGTTATGATCTGGATATTAATGTTCCCAAGCTTCGTTATTTAAGGATCAAATGCCTGAACAACTGGCAAGGCACAAACTTCCTCATGATCAGCGAAGTTCTGGCCTACGGAAATCCCAAGTAATTAAAACTTAAATTAAACGGAAATGAAAAATAGTATAAATATAAATTCTGTATTGTTCCTGCTTGTCATGCTTGCAGCGGGAATAGCATCCTGTACCAAGATGGATGACTTTAAGAAGTACGTTGAAGGTGGAGAAATTTCCTATACCGGAAGAGTAGATTCTTTGAAAATACGATCCGGTAAAAACAGGGTGCTGGTGCAGGGCCTGTTTATCTCAGATCGAAAAATAACCAAATGTAAGATCTATTGGAACAGCCGCCAGGATTCATTGATTATCCCTGTGACAAGAAATCTCGCCGTCGACACGCTCCGTAAATATGTAACGGGTTTGCAGGAAGGCTCGTATAATTTTGAGGTGATCACCTACGATGCAGTCGGTAACCCTTCCATACCCGTTGTAAAAAGTGGAATAAAGGTCTACGGCGCCAACTATAATGCTTCTTTGATAAATATGCCAATATCTGATGTTTCACTGGATAATGCAGTGGCCACCATTACCTGGGGTGGATTGGATAAAATGAGCGGTGCCCAATATATGGATGTTTCCTATACCAATACAGCAGGGACGCTGGTGAAAGAGAAGAAAGCCGTTAGCAGTATCATGGCCCAATTGGCAAATTACAAATACAGGTCTACTTTTGATTACCGGACGGTCTATTTGCCAGATAGTTTGGCCATCGACACTTTCTATACTGAAGTGCGTACAGGTGTAAATGCAAGAACAGATGTCACATCTGTGTATATTGACAATCCCGGTAAAATGGATCCGAAAAGCACTACAGGTACCAAATTTCTGCCAGTTAGCACCAGTCAGGGTGCAACAGTCAATGCTGTAGTTTGGAGACGACTGGCTGGTTGGACATCGAATGCACAAGCAAATAACTGGGGAACAGGTTTTGATACTTTCGGGACATGGGTCGAAAGGACTGCGGAAGGGGTGACCAACTTTGGTACGATGTCACTTGAAGCAGGAAAAAATACCGCAACGAGTGCGTTAAATACGATGACTAATGGTAAAATCTATCAAACCAAATTGCTTCCTGCAGGTGAATACAGTCTTGAGGCCAGGGTTGGGAATGCAAGTGCCAATTCCCCCATTTATTTCGTTGCCAATGTAGGCTCCCAGATTCCTGATGTAAATGATTTAAAAGCCAAGCCGACCATGCTGAATATCTCTGCTGCTAATGATGCATCCTATATGCAGATTGTGACCTCTGCCCAAGGCTATAACATCGCGATCAGTTTCACTTTGCAACAGCCAACTACGGTGTCCTTCGGCTTTGTGGCCACGCTTACCGGAAATACGACAACCAATCAGTACTTAAAAATCTCTGGTGTCAGAATGAAATCTCTGGTTTTTTAGCGATTATGTTGGTACATTAAACGAAGAATAAAATAAGGCATGAAACATAAAGTAATAAGTAAAATTTTGCTGTTGATACTGGTATTTACCGTATCAGCAGCAATTGCAAAAGGCGCTGCGCCTGCGCCAAGGTTCAAAGCACTGGTACTCACCGAGCGTGGTGGCAATCACGAAGGTTTTGTGGTGGCCGCGCTGGAATGGCTCAACGCCTTTGCGCTAAAAAACAATTTCGAGATTAAGGTAATTAATGATGCCAAGGATTTCGATGAAGCTTATTTATCCAACTATCAGGTTTTTATTCAGCTGAATTTTCCTCCTTATACCTGGAGTGACAAATCACAGGCGGCTTTTACCAAGTTTATAGAAGAAGGGCGTATTGGATGGGTAGGGTTCCATCATGCTACTTTGTTGGGCGAATTTGATGGCTATCCGATGTGGCCCTGGTTCTCCAACTTTATGGGTGGTATCCGTTTCAAAACTTATATCGCAGACCGCGCATCTGGTACCGTCCATATTGAAGACAAGAAACATCCTGTAATGAAAGGCTTGCCCTCTTCCTTTGTTATTCCTGACGACGAGTGGTATACATTCGATAAAAATCCAAGACCAAATGTAAAAGTGCTGGCAAATGTGGATGAATCTAGTTATACGCCAGCTTCAGATATCAAGATGGGTGATCATCCGGTTATCTGGAGCAATGAAAAGATGAGGGCGAGGAACGTTTATTTTCTGATGGGGCACCATGCAAATCTGTTGAAGTCTGAAGAATTTAAAATGATGTTTGGTAATGCCATCTTGTGGGCAGCTGCCAATAAATACAAAAAATAAAAATAAGATCATGGAAAAATATAAACCGGTCGGCAGGGTTTTACTGATGCTGATGGTGCTCGTTATGGCCAGCGCCGTTTCAAAAGCACAATTTCCCCGCTTCAAAGTACTGGCATTTTATAATAAGCATGTGGAATCAGCCCATGTTGACTTTGCCAATGACGCCATTAAATTCTTTAAGGAACTGACGGTGGGGAAGGGTTTTGTATTTGATACGACCAGCAACATGTCTGACCTGAACGAAGCTAAAATAAAGGACTATCAGTTGTTGATGATGATCAATGATTTTCCGCATAGCCCGGCGGAACGTCAGGCTTTCCAAAAGTATATGGAAAACGGTGGCGGATGGTTTGGTTTTCATGTGGCGGCTTACAACGATAAATACACCAAATGGCCTTGGTTTGTGGACTTCCTGGGCGGTGGTGTTTTTTATCGCAACAACTGGCCGCCCATGCCGGCCAAACTGGTGATTGAAGACCAGCAGCATCCTGTCACTAAGGGGCTGCCTGCTACTTTTATTGCGCCGACCAATGAATGGTATCAATGGAAGCCGAGTCCGCGTGAACGTAAGAACGTTAAAGTTCTGGCCTCTTTGTCGACAGACAACTACCCTTTCGGACTGAAGGATATCATTCCGGATGGCGATACTCCGGTAGCCTGGAGCAATACCGATTACCGCATGATCTACCTGAATATCGGTCACGGGCCACATATTTTTGAAGATGCGACACAGAATAAAATGATCATAGCAGCCCTGAGATGGGTAATTGCCACCAATAAAAAAGGAAATGTCTTCGAATATTAGAATCCAGTCTATCGACATCATGCGGGGCCTCACCCTGTTTCTGATGCTTTTTGTAAATGACCTTTATGAAGGCGGTGTTCCCAAATGGCTGCTGCATACTGAAGGAAATGTAGATGGCATGGGCCTGGCCGATTGGGTATTCCCGGGCTTCTTGTTTATGGTGGGTATGGCGATTCCCTATGCCATTGCTTCCCGCCGGAAAGCAGGGGATTCAACTGTCAGGATCTTCGGACACATCATTCTTAGAACCTTGAGTTTGTTGCTGATCGGTGTGCTGATGATGAATTCAGGCAGCTTAAATGAAGAATTGACCGGAATGGACGGCAATCTATGGGCTATTTTGCTTTATGTATCTGTGTTCCTGATCTGGAATGCCTATCCTGAAAATGTCAAATTAAAGGTCCTGTATTTGGTGCTGAAATTATCCGGAATAATTGGCCTGGTTATTTTGGCCGCTATTTTTAAAAGAGGGGAAGCAGAAAATCCGGAATGGCTGGAGATCGGTTGGTGGGGTATTCTTGGCTTGATTGGCTGGGGCTATTTTGTGGCTGCTACGGCCTGCCTTTTCTTAAAATCAAAACTATGGCCGGTAGTGATCCTCTGGGTGTTATTTATTGGTCTCAATATCCTTTCACAATTGGGAATGACCGGTTGGCTCTGGTTTTTGAATCCCGTATTTGGTGTGATATTAGACGGCAATGTGCCTTCCATTGTGCTGGCAGGTTTAACTGTCAGTTTGATCCTGTCCCAAAAGGAACAAACCCTAAAGCAAAGGGCTTTCATTATCGCCTTGCTTGGTGTTGTGAGCCTGGGTCTTGGTTTCTTTTTGCGCAATTGGTTTATCCTGTCAAAAATTTATGGTACCCCAAGCTGGGCCATGGTCTGCAATGGCCTGAGTATGCTGGTCTATGTGTTGCTGTTTGTATTTGTCGACATTAAAGGAAAAATTCGTTGGGCTGGCATGTTTCAAGCCGCCGGTAAAAATTCCCTGACAACTTATCTGGCTCCTGATGTCATCTATTTCATTTGCTGGGGTGCAGGATTCCATATTTTTCTGTACAAGCAGGACCACAACCAGTTACTCGCTGTAATCGGTTCTCTGGTTTGGGCTGCGGCAATGATCGGCTTCTCCATCCTGCTTTCAAAAATTAAAATACGTCTGAAACTTTAAATCTTTAACTTTAATTATGAAATTTTATCAAACGCTTTTATGTCTGCTGATGGCAGGAACACTGGCAACCGCAAAAGCACAGTCCGGCGCTAAGCCAAAGGCTATTAAATCCAAAGGAGTTGTGGTCGCTTATGTGACTTCCTGGACGAAGGTGATGCCTGACCCATCTTATATCACACATATCAATTACGCTTTCGGTCATGTGAACAATACTTTTAATGGGGTACGCATCGATAACGAATCCAGACTGAAGAGCATAGTTGAATTGAAAAAGAACTTCCCGCATTTAAAAGTCATGCTTTCTATAGGCGGATGGGGCAGTGGCAGGTTTAGTGAAATGGCCGGTACAGATGAAAACAGAAAGAAATTCGCTGAGGATTGTCTCCGTGTCCTAAAAGACTTCAAACTGGATGGCATAGACATCGACTGGGAATATCCGACCAGTAATGCAGCCAAGATCTCATCTTCTCCTGATGACACCAAAAACTATACCCTGCTGATGCAGGAGATCAGAAACAAGATTGGTAAATTGAGTTTGCTGACACTTGCCTCTGTGGCTGATGGTAAATACATCGACTTTAAAGCGATAGAACCGACGGTTAACTTCGTGAACATCATGACTTATGATATGGGCAATCCGCCTAATCACCACGCTGGCCTATACAGGTCTAAATATACCGGCGGGATCAGTGTAGATGAGGCTGTAACCGCGCATTTAAATGCCGGTATGCCCTTGAATAAACTGGTGCTGGGGATTCCATTTTACGGTCATGGCCGTAATGGAGTAGGTGGCTTCATTGATTACAGGGAAATCGTAAATCTGACCGGTTATACAACGAAATGGGATGAGGAGGCTCAGGTACCCTATATGGAAAATGATAAAGGTGAATTTGTACTCACCTACGAAACCCCTGAATCTATTGCCATTAAGTGTGCATATTTATTAAAAAGGGGAATGCTTGGTGCTATGTATTGGGAATACGGCGGCGATACTGATGATCTTATTTTGACCAAGGCTGTTTTTTCAGGTGTCAATAAATAGACTAAACGGCTATCTTCTTGCTATAGATACTGATCAGGATCAATCCTACACCAGCAGTAATGAAGAGGTCTGCCACGTTGAACACTCCGGTCTGAACGATGTTGAAGTCCAGGTGCATAAAGTCGGTGACTGACCCGTACCTGATCCTGTCATATAAATTGCCCAGCCCCCCGCTGACAATCAGGCTGATCCCTAAGGTCATTTGAAGATTAAAGTCGTTTTTCTTCATCAGCATGTATAACCCATAGAAAATCGCAGACAAGGGTAAAATGTTCAATAAAATTGTTTTCACAGGGGCTGGCAGAGATTCTCCCGAACTCAGAAAAGCCCCTGTATTTTCCACTTTGAGTAGTGTAAAATGATCTTTGACAACGGAAATCCGCTCGTATTCGCTGATGTGTGTTCTAACCACCTCCTTCGTTAGTTGATCACACCCAAAATTGAACAGTACCAATAGCATGATCAGGAGTTTGCCTATAGGTTGGTTTAGTTTCATCTTGTTCCAATATCTGTTCACAAGATATGTAATTTTAATTTTTAAATTGCGCCATGGCAGATTATAAACTAGCAGCAGCCGAAGCGGCATCGAAATTCATCAAGGCAGGCCAACTTATCGGATTAGGGGCGGGCAGTACCGTGGCACATTTGATAGACATCATCAAGAAAAATGAAACGCTTGCTAAAACCCTCACTTTTGTCTCGTCATCTTTTAAAACGAATGCTTATTTGTTAAAAAATGACCTTAAAGTACAGTCTCCTGCATTCATTCATCATATAAACATTTATTTTGACGGCTGTGACCAGTTCGACGCGCAATTGAATGCACTCAAAAGCGGCGGTGGAATCCACACTACGGAAAAAATATTAGCTGCGATGGCTGCAGCGTTTATATTAATGGGCGATGAGGGTAAATGCGTTGAGTTTTTAGACGCAACCTATCCTTTGGTCATTGAAATTCTGCCGGTTGCACTTTTGTCTGTCCTTAGCCGGTTAGCCGTTCTTTTTCCGGACGCCAACATTACACAGCGAATGAGTTCTCAAAAAGACGGTGCGCTGATTTCTGATCATGGAAATTTTCTGGTGGATGTGTATTTTAAAAAGCTACCAGACCCCGCAGATTTAAATAAACTTGTCAAAATGATCCCGGGAGTTGTTGAACATTCGCTTTTTTATAATATGGCTACTAAAGCCATTGTTGCCGGAGAAAGCGGTGTCAGGATAATTTGATACTGTCATCGCAAGCTAATTATTAAATGATGCAGCTACAAAAGACACGATGTCGTCGTATCTTTAGATCAACAAAAAACAATATAATATGAATCAGGAAAAAGCCATATTAGCCGGCGGATGCTTTTGGGGAGTAGAAGAACTGATACGTCATTATCCTGGCGTGTTGTCAACTGTAGTGGGATACACCGGTGGAGATGTACCTAATGCAACCTATCGCAATCATGGAACGCATGCTGAAGGAATAGCAGTTACATTTGACCCGGAGCTGTTGTCTTATCGCAAATTGCTTGAGTATTTCTTCCAGCTGCATGATCCTACCACCCGTAACAGGCAAGGTAATGACATAGGCACTTCTTATCGCTCTGCAATTTTTTATCTGAATGAAGAACAACAGCAAACTGCTCATACCCTCATCGCCGAAATGGATGCATCAGGAATATGGCCAGGCAAGGTAGTCACAGAAGTTGTACCCGCTGGTGATTTTTGGGATGCAGAAGTGGAGCATCAGGATTACTTACAGAAAAATCCCAATGGTTATACCTGTCATTATGAACGGCCGGACTGGAAGCTAAGCTAGTCTGCCAGCTTTAGACTGAAATTGATCACTAAGAAACTATAGGGTACCGTACTGTTTTTTAGTGATCGAAATTTGTCTTAGCAATCTTGGATTGTCGCTGTATGGCCGGACATTGTTCGGACATTGAAGGGATATTGATGGGCCCAGCCCGTTTATTGTGGGGTCAACGTTCGTCTATATCCCCTCAATTTTAAGTACGCTTAGGGTTCCTAATTTGAAAGGTTGCAGGAACAATTTCAATAGTTCACTGCTCTTCATTCCTCCGGTTTGATGTTAGGATAAAAACAATCATTAACTTTTCTTTTAGTTATCCCAGCAGAATCCCTGCTCTTTTCCTACGTATGGACTGAATTTGAAATGGGCAAGTGCTGTACTTGCATTAACGGCTGATCATTACCTGATCTACGCCTGATCATGGTGTGTTCAGACACACCGTGTACCGAAGGAGTACACTTCGTGACTACTTCGTGACCACTAGTTGATACGAGCGCAGTACGAAGGCAGTGCGAGTTAGCTGCGAGAGGTTGGTGAGCGCTGGGATGATAGACAGATAATGTAATGACAAAGAGTACTATATTTGAATAGTTAACAAGATGTAAACTGCGCCAAATCGATTGAAGAGTAAGTTAAAACAAACAGATTTTACACAAGGAGTAAAAGACATTCAAACCCCCTTAAAACAAAAAAAGACGACGTCTGGAGCAACGTCGCCTTTAATTAAGGATAAATCCTTGTACCCTGGAAGGGATTCGAACCCCTGACCCACGGTTTAGAAAACCGTTGCTCTATCCAACTGAGCTACCAAGGCATTACCTTTCGGAGCGCCAAAGATATAAAAACAGGTCAATAAGCACAAATCTAATTTGATAATTTTATCTATCAGAGGATACGATCAAGGTAAATAATCTTTAATTTTAAAATATTAGATTAATCCACTACAGCTATGCGCAAGATTTTTAAAATTGCAGTATTACTAATGATCTGTACTACTGGTATTTCTGTGGTCTGCAATGCGCAAGAGACCAATAAGACCTATAACGAACAACTGGCTAAAGATTTGAAGGCAGATGATTATGGAATGAAGATGTACGTGATGGTAATCTTAAAATCCGGTCCGGTAACCGGTCTGTCTAAGGCAACCCAGGACAGCATCTTTACTGGTCACATGGCAAACATCAACAGATTGGCCAGTGAAGGGAAACTGATTGTTGCAGGACCCTTGGGGAAAAATGATAAAAATTACAGGGGTATTTTCATATTTGATGTAGAGAATGTTGAAGCAGCAAAACTTCTGGTTGCAACTGACCCCGTCATCAAAAGCAAAATTATGGAGGCTGACTATTTTCCATGGTATTGCTCAGCTGCGCTAAATGAGATTCCTAAAATCCATAAAACAATTGAAAAGAAAAGCCATTAGTGTCAAATGGCAATCTTCTTTTGAGGGAACTCAGCTGCATGTGAAACAATCATATGCAAAATGTAGTCATTAGAAGGGTAGGGTTGTAGCGCTGCTTTTAACATTGAGGGCTCTGTAATGTCGGTATACTGAGAGATATAGCCCATTCCATAAAATTTGCCCTGCTCAACCAGAAGACAACTTTGTTCCTCTTCATTCCTGCCCAGATCAATTAAGGCAAATGAAGGCAGCATTTCCTTTAATTGAGCCATTGCGTACTTTACCCTAACGTTATAGGAAGCAGCGGATTCTTTGCCTGTACAAGCTCCTGCACAAGTTCCCGCTGCATGCCCCGTACAAGCGATCAGGTTGCGTTGGATGCTGCATAGTTTTTCGCAAAGCAAATGATCTTTAATGAGAATTTTCAGCAGATTATGTCCATCCATTAAAGTGTTAAAGCAATAAAGCGCTGGTGTGTGCTTTTTAAACTTGTCAATGCCGAGCCGGACATAGCCTTTCTGATCTTCAAAAGCGTATAAACCGTATTTTTGTTCAAAACGCTTCATTGCCCGGTTATTTTCTGGCCACAGCCGCTTGATTTCTGCAGCTTCAAGTATGAAAGCCATCAATTCAGTGCCACAGACTTCGAAATCAATGTGATGGATGTCTTTTAGGAAATTCTGTCGTTGCCTGCTGGTATTGTTCCCCGTAAAGTGGGAGCATACCCTTTTCTTTAAACTCTTTGCCTTACCAACATAAATAACCTTGCCTTTTTGATCTTTAAAATAATAAACACCCGGGCAGAGCGGGAGTTTATCGACTTCAGACCGGTGCAGGTTAGGTGGAAGTGCCTGTTCTTTTGAACCACGGTTTAACGTTTGATGAATTAAGCCTTCTGAGTCGGCAGCGATCAGCATGCCGAGCAGAATAGCAGTTGCAGCTGCATCTCCACCGGCACGGTGCCGGTTGTTAATTTCTATGTCAAGTACCTTACATAATTTCCCCAGACTGTAGGAGGCATGTCCTGGCAGAAGTTTACGGCTCATCCTAACGGTACATAGCTTTTTGCTTTGCAGCTGGAAGCCACATAAATCCAATTGGTGCCTGACAAATGAGTAGTCAAAATTGACATTGTGGGCCACAAATATTTTGTCACTCAGAAATCCATATAATTTTTCTGCTATTTCTTCAAATAAAGGCGCGTCCTGCACCATCTCATTGGTAATGCCTGTTAATGTCTCGATGTAGGCGGGGATCTCTTGCTGTGGGTTAATCAGCGTTTCAAAACTGTCTATTACAGTTATTCCATCGTGTATCAAGACGGAAATCTCTGTAATACCGTTTCCCGAAGCAAAACCTCCGGTAGTTTCTATATCTACTACTGCATAAAGCATGATCTGGTCGATGAATTTTAAAATGTAAATATGCTAAATAATTTAGTAATTACAAATGTATTTTGTCATCTATTGTTAAATTATGAGTGATCTTTTCAAAAAATATGAACTATGGCATACTAATGGTATAGGGGTAGAGAGAAAGTAACGCTATGCAGATATTATGAAGATTTTAGTAGTGGATGACGATGTGGATATCGTCGAAGTGATCAGGATTATATTAGAAGATGAAGGCTATGAAGTTTCGACATTAACCAGTGGTGTTGATGTGCTCAATGTGATCTCCACGATAAGACCAGACCTGATTTTGCTGGATGTGATGCTTGGTGGAATCGATGGCAGGGACATTTGCACGCAAATTAAGAACCATACCGTATTCCATAGCATTCCTGTTGTGATGATTTCTGCCAGCCATAATTTGCAAGGTTTGCTGAAGCTCCCAAGTGCCCCAAATGATTTTATTGCCAAACCATTCGATATAGATAACCTGATCAGAATTGTAAAAGCCCAATTGGTTGCGTGAGAAAAACCGTACTAATTAGTAGATAACCGTACTAAATTTTATTGCTATCCAAAAAACAGGTAGCAAAGTCCTATTGCGGTGCAGACTCCGACAAGATCTGCAAGGAGCATAGCACCAATCGCATATCTGGTGTTCTTAATGTTTACTGCGCCAAAGTAGACAGCCACTACATAAAAGGTAGTATCGGAGGCGCCCTGAAAAATACCCGAAAGTCGACTCGCAAATGAATCCGCACCATGTGTTTCCATGGTACTTACCATCATCCCCCTTGCCGCACCACCACTCAATGGCCTGATCAGGGCTGTCGGCAGACCCTCTACGAATCTCGTATCGGCGCCAAGTGCTGCAAATAGATTTTTTATTCCACTGATGACCACGTCGAATGTTCCGCTTGTGCGAAGCAAGCTGATGGCGACCAACATGCCAACCAAATAGGGTACGATCTTAATTGCGGTATCAAAGCCATTTTTCGCACCTTCTATAAAGGCATCAAAAACATCAATTTTTTTGTACAATGCGCCCAGTACAATCAAGAGGAAAACCAGCAAAATTAATCCGTTGCTCAGAATTCCGGAAAAGGACTTGATACCATCTGCATTCAATGTAGTGATATACAGAACCAGCAATGCGATTACCACAGATATGCTAAGAATCCACCCAATGATTACGGGTTGTAATAGATTGATTTTTTGTTTGAATGATACAATCATCATGGCAGCAATGGTACCTACAAAAGTTACGATCAGGCATGGGATAAAAATGTCGGTAGGATTGGAGGCGTTCTGTGATGCACGGATAGCGATTACACTGACTGGAATCAGGTTCAGTCCGGCTGCATGCAGACAAAGGAACATGATCTGTGCATTGGACGCTACATCCTTACTCGGGTTTAGCTCCTGCAGGCTTTCCATGGCTTTCAGGCCGAAAGGGGTAGCTGCATTGTCCAGACCAAGTAAATTGGCAGAGAAATTCATGATCATATGGCCCATAGATGGGTGACCTTTAGGAATATCGGGAAACAATTTCGAAAAGAAGGGGCCGACGATCCTGGAAAGGAGCCTAATGCCGCCTGCTTTTTCAGCAATGCTCATCAGTCCCATAAATAGGGCCAGGATGCCAATCAATTTAAAACAGAGCTCCACAGATACCCAGCAGGTCTGAATAATTCCGTCGAGTTTCAGAGGATTGGCGGCATCATCTGCTTTGCCAATCACCATCCAGTTAAAGATGTCCGTTTGTCCGAAGAAAAAACACTTGATACTTGCTACGGTTATCGCAACAATAATAAAAGCCGACCAGATCCTGCTTAATGCCATTTGCTTTTTAGGTATTTGAAGCCCTCAATTTAGTGTTTTTAATGTAAATATAACCTAAGGCTTCTCATCCGTAAGGTCAAATCCCCAGTTTCTTCCCTTTTCAGTTGCAGGAATTCCTCCGACCATCCAAACAGGGGCTTTAGCTCCTTTCAGGTAATAATCAAAAAATTGCTGCTCACGGATCTGTATGTCTTTGCGGTTCTGCCGTTGCACCAGGTTATGCGCCTCATTGTTGTAATTGAGCAGCCATGCCGGCTTACTCAATCTTCGCAATGCGGTGAACATTTCCAGTCCCTGGTACCATGGCACTGCGCCATCTGCGTCATTGGACATGATCACCACTGGTGTACTGACCTTTGGTAAAGAGAACAGGGGAGAGTTTTCGATATAGAGCTCTGGTTTGTCCCAGAGGCTCGCACCAATTCTACTCTGCGATTTTTCGTATTGAAACTGTCTGTTCAATCCGCTTTCCCAACGGATGCCACCATAGGCAGAGGTCATGTTGACCACCGGTGCGCCCGCCCATGCTGCAGCATACATATTGGTACGTGTTATGAGGTGCGCAACCTGATATCCACCCCAGCTTTGTCCCTGGATACCGATCTTGGTGCCGTCTACCCAACTGTTCTTTTTCAATGACTCCACTCCGGAATTGATAAATTCTTCTGCAGATCTTCCAGGGTAGCCTTTTTCATAGCTAATGTCAGGAGCGAAGACCAAATAACCATTGCTAACAAAATAAGAAATGTTCAACCTGGATGGGGTAGGTGCAGGAGGTACGTAATTGTATAATCCATCGGATAACTTCTCATAAAAATACACGATCATCGGATATTTTTTTGCCGGATCGAAATCTTCGGGTTTGTATAAAATTCCTTCTGAATTAAATCCCTTGGGAGTGGTCCACCTGACAAGTTCGGCGCTGCCCCAGTTGTAATTTTGTTGCTGTAAGTTTGTGTTGCTAAGCTTTACTTCCGTTTTGAGATCTACGGATGCATACACATTGGGTGAGGCAGTATAACTGGCTTTATCATAAAGGTAGCGTTCAGCATCTTTCGCTTTCAACAATGCAGCATACTTAAATTTAGCCATGACCATTGCTTCGGGACTTTTGCTGTCTCCAACGTTGGTGCGGTAAAACCCTTGTTCCTTAGTTGTATTGTTGAAAGCATCCAGTAGAACTATGGCCTTTTTTTCCAAAAAGCGTTGTTCCGGATCTAGCTTATTGTAGCGGAAGGTTATTTTGTTTTGTAAACCGAATCCACCGGTAATATTTTTGGGTGGTGTTTTACCATCCGGAGAGCAGTCCCAAATATCGTATCTATCGTAGATCAAGACAGATTTATCGTCTTCCGTCCAGCCTGCAATACCATAGGCATCTGGTTCATCAGGAACATCATTCAATTCATCCACAATACTGGTATTGATGCCGGTATTGACCTGGGTAATTTTGGCGGTAAGAATATTGTAGGTAAACCAATTTCCTGTTTTCTTATCAAAATAAAGCACATATTTTCCCGACGGAGACGGAGTGGCTACGCCTTCAAGCCCATTGATGATCTTTTTTCTGGCACCAGTTTTCACGTCTATCAGGTAATAGTCTCTGATTAAGCTACCACTCCATTGGCTCTGCACCCTGTTGCCATAATCTGTAGAGGCCAGTACAAAGTTTGAATTGCCTTCATCAATTAAAGTCGCATCGGGCAATTTAAGATCTGTGAGCTGCACAATCTTTACGTCACTGCTGAAGATTTCTATGGTCGACAGATAGCTTCGTTTAGCCTCCTGTTCCATATTTTTTAACTGAACCGTTTGCAGGTAGTCGTCTTTATAACCCCATATGTCCAGTTTGGCATTCTCAAAGTCGACCAGTGTGGTATCTTTTGGTTTTTTTACCGGGGCAATACCAAAAAATAGTCTGGTACCTTCTTTATTGAAGTTTAGTCTGCTATCTCCGCTTACTGCCCAGTTCTTCGGTAAACCCGTTATTTCATTGTCCACCAACACTTGCGCCGTATCTAATGATGGTGAGTTGAAGTAAATGAAATAATCCTTAATTTCCTGTTTCTCAGGACTTGTTTCTCCTAAGAATACCAAAGACTCACTTTCTTCATCAAATTGGAAGTTCTTGAAAGTGCCTTTCGCATTTACTAAAGTTTTGACTGTTCCTTTCTCCGTGTTCAGCAAAAATACACCAGGTTTAACTGTCAGGTCTTTTTTAGATCCTGTAACTGCAAATGCCAGTTTTTTACCATCCTTGCTAAAACTGTATTCCGAAACGTACTTAAAGGTTCTGTCAACACCAGTTTGTAGATTTCTAAATATAAGATCTGTTCCATCCTTTTGGTCATTCTTTGAGGCATCCTCATCGGCATAGTAACCATCAATATTCATAAAGTCTTTTTTAGCGTCGGTACTACCTGCAGGTTTCGGTTTCTTAGCGGTATCTGCTGGTTTTTCCAGTTGATAAGCCAGGTAAGCCATACCTAGTTCAGGAAGCTTATAAGATTTTACTCTAGGAACTTTAATAACGGCAAGTGTGTTCAGGTTCGTTATTCCCAGAGAATCTTTGGTCATTTCCTCGGCTTTCTTCTTTTTAATCTTGGCCTCTCGTGTCGCTGCATATAGTGGTTTGATGCTAAAGACGGCAAACTTGGAATCTGGACTAAAAAACAGATTTTCTGCTCTAGGTACTTTTAATTTAGCATTTGTAGTCATATTGGAGAGGTACAGTGTTGCATCTCCTTGTTGTTGGGCAATACCATAAGCGGCCCAAATTCCATCATTGGATAATTTTTTTGAAGATATTGCCTCCCATGTGTCGTAAACAGTATGATCTAGTGGTTTTTTCTGCGCAAAGCAAATGCTGGTCAGTAATAAAAGTGTGAGACTTAGATATTTAAACATAATTTGAACTGTGTGATTACCCCTTTGTGGTATAGAACTGGAAAAATTATAAAAAAAATGTAAGATAAAGGGTATTGTACAGCTTTTTTTACAATGTGATGCGAGGATCATTACTCCATATGGAAGTGAATCATGGGAGTTCCATCCCAGGTTAAACAAAAAAAGGCACTCCGAAGAATGCCTTTTTTATAAATATCAGGAAGACTACTTGTCTTTCTTTTTTTGAATCTGTGCCTGTTGTTGCTGGCGCATGTAGTCGTCCAATCTGGACTGGAACTTACCTTTCTTTTTCTGTTCTGCAGGCTTGGCTTTATTATCCTGCAAAGTTTTATGGATTTTATCGTCATCCACCATTGATTTAATGATGAACTGTTGAGCGAAGGTCAGCATGTTGGCCAGAAAATAATAATAATTCAGACCCGAAGGATAACTGTTCAGTACACCCAAAAATACAATTGGCATAATGTAACCGATATATTTCATCTGGCCACTGGCTCCAGAGATCTGGTTGTTGAAATAAGTGTAAATCAAGGTAGAGATCGTCATCAGGATACACATTAAACTCAAGTGATCTCCAATGAAAGGAATGGTAAACCCAAACTTGATAAAGTCGTCATAGGTAGAAAGATCTTTCATCCAAAGGAAGCTTTGACCGCGCAACTCAAACAAGTTTGGAAAGAAAAAGAAAAAGGCCATTACAAAGGGTAACTGGAGCAGCATAGGCAAACAGCCACCCAGTGGATTCACGCCCACTTGTTTATATAGCTTTAAGTATTCCTGTTGTAACAGGGTCGGATTGTCATCACCAACTTTGGCTTTAATCACGTCCATTTCAGGCTTCAAAATTCTCATTTTGGCCATGGACAGATACGATTTATAGGTCAACGGAGACATGGCCACTTTCAATGCGATGGTAAGCAGCAATATGATCAGTCCGTAGTTCCAATTAAAACTCTCCAGCCAGTTAAATACCGGAAGTACCACAAATCTGTTGATGTATTTTAAAGGCCAGTAGCCCATATCTACTTGCTTTTCAATCTCATGGCCCTGGTCTTTCAGGGTAGAAAATTTATTGGTTCCGAAATAGAACTTAAAAGCATAGTTCTGTGCAACCTGCTGATTAAAAGCCAGGTGCAAGTTCGCACCGTACCATTTTACCTCGTTAGGCTGAGTAGTTACTTTTACTTCCAGTTCAGCTGACTCAAAGGGAACAGCAGGAAGTAAAACTGCAGAAAAGAAATGTTGTTTAAATGAAATCCATTCAATCTTGGCTTCTTTAAGTTCCTCTTTCTCATCCTTTGCTACGTTTAGGTGATTTGGGCTTTCATTTACATATTTGTAGTACGGAGCGGAATATCTTTGCTCATTGGCCACTGATTTCTCCTGCTCCAATAGGACTGTTTCCCAGTTTAAAGTAATACCATTTCCTTGTACCACCTGGTTCAGACCATTCAGATTGATGTTTAAATCTACATTATTGCTGGATGGCTTCAATCCGTAGACAAATTCTATGTACTTTTCCGGAGCGTAGTCTGCACGCATGCTGATACCTGTCGGCGTTTTTGCAGCGCGGAAGTAGAGTTCATTGGTGTTGATCACCTTGCCACCCACATTCAGGTTCAGTCCAAATTTATTTTGATCGCCTTTAAAAAGGATTACCGGGCTACCCTCATAGGTTTGCTGACCTTTAACTTCTACCGAAGTGATCTTGCCACCTTTATTTGAAAATGTCAGTTTAAGGTTTTCATTCTCAATAACAGTTTCCTGTGCTGTACCTGATATATTTCCTCCAAAAGGTCCTTTAAGAGCGGTTGAATCCGGTACAGCAGGGGCGGCAACGGGTGTTTGTGCTACCGGAGCGACTACACCGGCTTTTTTAGCCGAGTCAATGGCAATTCTTTCTTTTTCTTTTTTGATATCAGCTTCGCTTGGCTTGAAAAAATAGAACGAACCTGCCAGAACGATCATGATCAGGAATAACCCTGTAAATGTATTTTTATCCATTAGTGTTGTATAAAACGCGTATTATTTTGTTTTCTTCTTAGCATACTCCATCGCAGCGGCGACAAATTTAACAAAAAGAGGGTGAGGATTCGCAACTGTTGATTTTAATTCAGGGTGAAACTGTCCGCCGATAAAGAAAGGATGGTTTTTCAACTCAACGATCTCTACCAAATTGCTTTCAGGATTAATACCTGAAGCGATCATTCCGGCATTTTCATACTGTTCCAGGTAGGCACTATTGAATTCATAGCGGTGTCTGTGACGTTCAGTGATGTGGGTTTTTCCATAAGCAGCATAAGCTTTGGTTCCCTTTTTAAGGTCACAAGGATAAGAACCAAGGCGCATGGTGCCTCCTTTAGAAGTAATTGTTTTTTGATCCTCCATCATGTTGATGACCTGGTGCTCGGCCTGATCATTGATTTCAGTAGTATTGGCATCTTTAAGACCAAGTACATTTCGTCCGTATTCAATTACAGCACATTGCATGCCCAGACAGATACCAAAGAAAGGCACATTGTTTTCCCGCACATAACGGATGGCATCAATTTTACCCTCAATACCCCGGCTTCCGAAGCCCGGTGCAACGAGTAATCCATCAAGATGACATAGTTTTTCCTTCGCATTATCCGGATAAATCTCTTCCGAATGGATGTACTGTACACGCACCTTACATTCATTTCTGGCACCAGCGTGTACAAATGACTCCGTAATGGATTTATACGCATCAGGAAGTTCTACATATTTACCAACTACACCAATGGTTACTTCTGATATCGGATTTTTGAGACGCCCCAGAAAATCTTTCCAGCTTTCCATATCCGGCTCATTCTTTTGGGCAAGTTTTAATTTACTCAATACTGTTTTGTCCAATTGCTCTTTCATCATCAAAAGCGGTACAGAATAAATTGATGAGGCATCGATAGATTCAATTACTGCATTGACATTTACGTTGCAGAACAAGGCAATCTTTTTACGGATTTCAGGAGTGATGTGGTGTTCGGTGCGGCATACCAGGATATCCGGCTGGATACCATATTCTAGTAACGCTTTAACAGAATGTTGTGTTGGTTTAGTTTTCAATTCTCCGGCAGCGGCAAGATAAGGCACCAGTGTCAGATGTATTACGATGGCATTGTTTGCGCCTTCTTCCCATTTGAACTGGCGAACTGCCTCGATAAAAGGTAATGATTCAATGTCACCTACAGTACCACCAAGCTCGGTGATCACAATGTCATACTTGCCACTGTCACCAAGAATACGCATGTTCCTTTTGATCTCGTCAGTAATGTGGGGTACTACCTGTACTGTTTTTCCAAGAAATTCACCTTGTCTTTCCTTGTTGATGACATTCTGATAAATCCGGCCGGTAGTGATGTTGTTTGCCTGTGAGGTAGGCACATTCAGGAACCTTTCATAGTGACCAAGGTCAAGATCGGTTTCTGCACCATCTTCGGTTACATAACACTCTCCATGCTCATAAGGATTCAATGTTCCCGGATCAATATTGATATAAGGATCGAACTTTTGAATGGTTACACTGTAGCCGCGTGCTTGTAATAGTTTGGCTAATGAAGCGGAGATGATGCCCTTTCCTAATGAGGAAGTAACACCGCCCGTAACAAAAATATACTTAGTCATGTTTATGGATTTCTGGATATTAAGACAGAATTTAGTGCTGTCTTATTGTTTTTGTACGGGATACAAAGTTAGCAAATAAAACCAAAGCAATATGGCTCTTTTTTGAAATAATAATCAGTGGTGGCATCACCCTCTAAAATATTAGGTGTGAAATTGTTACAGCAAAAAGCCAAACAGGCGCCGCCTGCTATCCTCCGGTTTTTCCTTTTGCCGGCCGCTATATCGACTGTATATTTCGAGTAATTTGTCAAGTTCCTTTCCGGATTCTGTTTTTTTTCCTTTTAAAGGGGCCGCAATCTGATCCGAAGGATTTGCAAATCCATCCACTCTGGTGGCAAACCAGGTCGTATTGAGTCTGGGGATGGCAATACCCAATATCATGCCTGGCAGACCGCTAAAACCTTCCGGTCCACCTTTCAGTAGGATTTCGTCGGTATAAAACGCGACAACAGTTATGGTGTCATTGATTTTTCCGATTGCTTTCCTGCACTCGTATCCGGCTATAATTCGCAACTCCTGCATGATCTTCCAGTGTACCTGGGGTATGGTGTCCGCAAGCAGGTATTCATCACCCATGATATCTTTTTTGATGATGCGTTTTTTGCTTGAGTAATCCGTAAAAAGTTCGTTGTGATATTCAATTAATGACAGGAACATCAATTGATTGTCGACCTCTGTTTCATTTTTTTTGGCCTTATAAATTGATTTATGCTGATCAAAATATAATTCCCATTCGCTGGTCCGGTATTTTTTCATCTTCTCTTTGGCTTCGTCCGGAATATTCCAGTCCGACGCGCTGCGCTGCATGTTCAACCGCTTTTCAAATGTGATCTTCCCGTATGGAATAAAAATTTGCTGTGCCCCGGCAGAGCTGCGGATGTAAACCAGGCAAAACAAGCTAAGGATCCATACTTTCATGCTCATTATTTTCTAGCGGGCTTTTTTATAAAATTGCCACTTAAGTTCCAATTTACACCTATTAGCGCATATCTTGGAATGTAGCTATACGTGTTTTCGCTTTTAACATTTCCTCCCACAAAACGGCTGTATCCAATTTTTTGGTTGAGCAGGTCTGTAGCAGTAAGCCTGATTTCCAAAGATTCATCTTTTAGTAATTTAGTTGCAATATAGCTGTTCAGGATAGCAACATTTAGATGCTTTTCAAATGACAGATTGGGCGGTCGAAATGAAAGAGATAATGTGGTATTAAATTCGATTTTGTAAGGTAGTTGTACGGTTCCCGACAATTCGTGGTCGTGACTCAAGCTTTTGCCATCGTTTAAATCGCCAATTGAGGACTTTCCATACATGAAATTGGCAGATGGGGCATAACTGATATCCAGTTTGCTTGTGTAGTAGTTAAACGTCGTACGTAGGTTATATTGGTTGTTGCGTGTTTTGTTTTTAGTAAAGTTGATTACGGTAATATTGTTGGATGTATTGAATCCAAGATCCAATCCAACTCTAAAGTTGAGCTTTGTAAATCCTTTTGAATAATAGAAATTGCCTGAGGTTGAGTTGATCCCGTTGAGGTTTGTGAAACTGGAAATCCTTTTGTTAAATTCATCTACGATTTCGGTTTCTGTGATGGCATTTGTGGTAAAGCCATAGCTCATATATGCCGATATATATTCATCGGTTTTAAACTGAAAACTATTAAAAGACAGTCCAAAATTATTGGTAAAGGACGGCCTGAGTCCGGAGTTTCCCACGACCTGATAAAGCGGATTGTTAAGTTGGCTCACTGGCTGGAGCTGATTGATTCCCGGCTGTTGCATATACCCATTGTAATTGGCAGAAAACGAACTGTTGTTGTCAATCTTATAATAAATATTAGTAGCAGGAGAGAGGTTCAGGTAATTTCGGTCGAAATCTGTTTTTCGATCCAGATCCTTTAATTCGAATATCGTTTGCGTAGCTTCCATTCCTGTTGAGACTGAAAAATTCGCAACTTTATATTGCATCACCATTTTTCCTACATTGGAAAAGTTGATGAACTCAAAATTATTGCTGAGGGAGTCAATTTTTTTTGCTCCCTGATCATTGACCAGTCTGTAGCTACTGGAAGAAATCGTTTTAAAGCTGTATCCTGCCTCCATAGCCCAGTGTTTGGATATTGGCTCTGTATAACTGAGCCTGGCGCCAAAGGAATTTTGTTTATTGAAGTTATCCTTATCCAAATCAATGCTGTCGGCCTGTTTCAAATTTCCATCGTCGTTGAAGTAGAAAGTTTTGTTGTTGCTGTTCTCTTGATTTCTGCCCGACTGGCTCTCGGGTTGTAGATCTATGGACAGAGTCCGGCCTTTTTTATTGAACCGTTTAGACCAATTGATGTTTCCATTGAAGGTTTCCGCATGTCCTGTACCCGAGTTTTGTTGTGTGTTCTGACTGATAAAATGACCTTGTTCATTCCTGGTATTATCAATGGTGTTGGCATCAAGGTAGTTTCTGCTTTGTCTTGCACCGAAAGAAATTTTAAGATTGGAGAGTGAGTCTATGGCATAACTATAATTGCCTCTTAAACTTTCGCCTGTACTTTTGGCGTGGTCATCAGTTCTTCCAGAACTAATGAATAAGGCACCACCTGGAAGGAGTTCCTGGCTGTTGGATGTTTTTCGGTTGGTGCTTCTGTAGTCAAAACTTTTTAAATTGAGTTTCAGGCCCATTTTGGAATTGAGTTTTTCCGAGAAGTGTGCACCAAGATTAATGTTGCTGGGGAGTCCCCCGGTAGGTGAACCGTAATCGTCATCATCATCACCACCAGAAGAATACATGACGGAACTACCGTCGTCGCCTACTTCAATAACGTCATAATCTTCCCCTTTCAATTTTCGCATGGATCGGTTGATCTTGGATTCATTGGCCAGGTTAGAATAAGTACCAAAAACAGCTGCCTTAAGTTTGTTTTTAAACAAGCCCAGCATTCCTCCATAATCTCTAAATTGATTAGTACCATAATTGCCATCCAGCGCAGTTAGATAACCGTTTTTTGCATCCTCTTTCAGTTTAATGTTAATGGTTTTATTTTTTATTCCATCGTCTATACCGGTAAGTTCTGCGTTCTTGCTTTTTTTGTCATATACCTGAACTTCCTCGACAGCATTCGCTTTAAGATATTTTGTAGCGAGCAATGGATCGTCACCAAAAAATTCATCACCATCTACCAGAACTGTTCTTACTTCTTTACCCTGCGCTTTAATTGCACCGTTTTTGTCGACCACAATACCCGGCAGCCGTTTCAGTAGTTCCTGGACATTTGCATTGGCTTTTACTGCAAAGCTATCGGCCTGAAACACCAGCGTGTCGCCACGCATTCTGGCTGCATTCTTTGATTGGATTACAACTTCATTCAGCACAGTGGATTTTAATTCCAAATAAACGCCATTGAGGTTGACCTGTGTGGTATCACTGAGTCTTAAATTGGTAAAGTAGTCTGCCATTTTAGGATAGGTGATGATTAGCTTATAGTCACCAGCAGGAAGACCGGGCAGGTTAAATTTTCCGTCCTGACCGGTTCTTGTGCTTTGAATAAGCGATGAGTCTGCAGCCTTTATGAGCAGAATGGATGCGTATTGAAGTTGTTTTTTTTCAATTGGATCACTTACAGTTCCTCTGATCACCGCCTTTTGGGCAGATGCAAGAAAAAAGGAAAGCATCAGCATAATAATTAAATTAGATCTCTTCAACATGTACCGTACCACAACTGTGATTAGCTAAAATAAGATTTTTTAAGCATCTGTTAAAGGAAGTAGCATTTGTTCAAAACTTAATACTGGACTGAACATTAGCACAACGTTAGAATCGGGTAAAAAGTACTCCAGAAAATTTAGGAATAAAAAAAGGCCCGGAAGCTCCGGGCGCTTTATTCGAAAGTATATTTGGTTAGAATATTTAAGTGTCTTTCTGAAGCAAAAATCAAAACTTTCATTTTGTTTCAGTATATAAACATAATATAAAGTTTGTTGATAACCTAATATTATTATTAACATTTTTTAAAAAAACCGATATAATACGATTTAGCGGCCAAAAAAATGTTGATTATTGAATTAGAGCAGGCGGATTTAAAAACTAAAATTTAGGCTAGTTACAACAGATGTAGTATGGCTTTACTTTTTTTTCTGTGTCAGACCATGCGATATATAGCTTCTTTTCCTTACCCAAACGGTAGGAAAAACCATTCAATTGGTTTCTTTTTAGTTCTTCATAAAAATTCTTATCAGGTACATGCTGATCCGGTGTTTCCTGTTCGGTTACGGCAGGTTCCATAAAGTTCTCTTCATCAAAGAAAATCGCCAATTCCTCTTTTAAGAACTTGATTTGATTGTTTTTTTTTTCAAGGTTGATCTTTGCGTCGTAGCTCTTAAAGAGGTCTGTTGCCTTGATATTGGCAAGGTATATTTGTATGCCTTCAAATGAAGTGATTGTAAAAATCATTTGCATTTCTTTAGGATTGTTGCCTTCTATTTTTACTTTAAACGTATCGGCCTGCAAGGAATCACTGAATGTCTTCACCATTGTTGTTTGATTTTCTTCCGCAGATATGGTTTCTTTTTTACCAGAACCGCTGCAGGCAGCAAGTAATCCAGCGATTAACAACATTCCGGTTAAAAAACACTTCATAATCGTTCTTTTATTCGTTCGAGATCTTCAGGTGTATCAATGGCTATAGTTTCGATATCAGTAATCCTTGTTTGAATATTATAGTTGTTTTGAATCCAGCGCAACTGCTCCAGACTTTCTGCCAGCTCTAATGAGGAAGGTGGGAGCTTGGTGATCTCTGAAAGTGCCCCACTTGTATAGCCGTAAATACCAACGTGTTTATAAAATAAGTGAGTATCCAACCAGTGTTCAGTGTCTATATTTCTAATGAAGGGAATGGTTTGTCTGCTAAAATAAATGGCTTCGCCCACTGAGTTGATCACTACTTTAGGAATGTTGTAGTTGAAAAGTTCAGTTTCAGTATGGATCTCTTTGATTAGGGTTGCAAGTTGAGCATTTGTATTTTCGAAGCAGGAAGCTAAAAGCTCGATTTGAGTAGGGTCTATATAAGGTTCATCTCCTTGTATGTTGATGATAACATCGAATTCAGGCAAAATACGGGCAACTTCCGCACAACGGTCTGTGCCACTCTGGTGTTCAGAAGAGGTGATTACGTAATTGCCTCTAAAGCTTTCGACTTCCTGAGCAATACGCTCATCATCTGTAGCTACCACTACTTGCGTAAGGCATGAAGCTTTTGATGCCTGTTCATAAACCCGTCTGATCATACTTTTCCCATCGATCTGCACCAAGGGCTTGCCAGGGAAACGGGTAGATGCGTATCTTGCAGGTATGATGCCCAGGATCTTCATGTTAAAACAGGCCGTTTATTTCTGCCTCGATCGCTTGTATAATGGCACCTAAATCTTCAGGATTATTTGTGAAATCAAGTTTGTCTTTATCCAAAATCAGTAATTTACCGAGCTGGTAATCTTTGATCCAGACTTCATATTTTTCATTGAGCTTCGACAAATAATCAAGCCTGATGCTGGCTTCGTACTCGCGACCACGGCGCTGGATGTTGTTGACCAATGTAGGCACGGATGCACGCAGGTAGACCAGCAAGTCGGGCGGTTTAATAAATGAGGTGATATTTGCGAAGATTGCTTTGTAGTTCTGGTGATCCCGTGTTGTCATCAGGCCCATTTCATGTAGGTTGTCCGCAAAAATATGCGCATCCTCATAAATCGTCCTGTCCTGGATAACGTTTCGGTTAAAATTCTCGATATCAACAATTTGCTGAAAACGGCTGTTTAGAAAATAGATCTGCAGATTGAAGCTCCATCGTTTCATGTCACTATAGAAATCTTCCAGATAAGGGTTGTTGTCAACCGCTTCATACAAAGCTTCCCATCCATAATGTTTTGCCAGTAAGCCTGTTAATGTTGTTTTTCCGGCTCCTATATTTCCAACGATCGCTATGTGCATATGGTGTATTTGAAGATCTTAAGGTAGTGTTTTTTTGCTTTTAAACTTAAAATGATTTGAAGCCGATCAATGATCTGACGTCCCTGATGGTCTGTTGCGCACTTTCCCTGGCTTTTGCGGCACCTTGCGCAGCCACTTTTCTCAAATAATCTGAATCTTTCGACAATTCTTCTATACGTTCACGGATAGGTGAATTGAAAAGGATCATGTCTTCGGCAAGCTGTTTTTTAAAATCGCCATAGCGGATGGCCATTTTGTTGTAAAGCTCATCAAAATGAGTGAGCGTATCTGCTGAAGATACGATCTTCATTAAATCAAATAAATTTTGGATAGCTTCAGGCTTGACCTGATTTTCCGTTACGGGACCTCCGTCAGTCACAGCCCGTGACAATTTTTTGCGGATGACCTCAGGGCTATCCGCCAGGTAGATGCAACTGCCTTCTCCACTTGATTTACTCATCTTCCCTTTGCCATCCAGGCCTGGTACTTTTACCAGGTTGGCCGCGTAATTGAACGCAAATGCTTCGGGGAAGTAGTCCGAATTGTACAATCGGTTGAACCTGTTTCCGAAAGTTCTGGTAAATTCTAGATGTTGTTCCTGATCTTTACCTACAGGTACTTTTACTGCCTTGTGGATTAAAATATCTGCAGCCATCAGCGAAGGATAAGTCAGCAATCCGGCATTGATATTGTCCGGTTGTGAGCGCACCTTATCCTTGAAAGATGTGCTTCTTTCAAGTTCACCCATATAAGCGTTCATATTCAGATAAAGGTAGAGCTCTGCTACTTCCGGTACATCTGACTGGATGTAAATGGTTGATTCTTCAGGGTCAATGCCGCAGGCCAAATATTCTACAAGTACGTGTCTCACATAGCCATGAAGATCCTGTGGGGTAGGGTGGGTAGTGAGCGAGTGGAGGTCGGCAATGAAAAAGAAACAGTTGTAATCGTACTGCATCTTCACAAAATTAGTCACTGCTCCAAAATAATTTCCCAGATGTAATTGTCCTGTCGGACGAATACCGCTAACTACCGTTTCTTTCATGAGGCCGAAATTAATAAAATTATATTTACGGCCATATATATTAGTAAGCATTCTATTTTTGTAGTTTTGATTCAATGATTAGACGCTTAAGGCACATTCACCGCGCTTATTCAATTGTCGTTATTTTGGTGATGTCATTTTTATTCTTTCCATTTTATTACCTGGCCTCGAGAAGGCCGGCGGGATATGGTTTTTTAAACCAGTTGCGCAGGGCCAATAGCTTTATCGTTAGTACGCTGATTGGTGTATTCTATTTATTTAAATATGAGGAGCCTTTAAAAAAAGGCCAGACTTATATTTATTGCGCCAATCATACTTCCAATTTTGACATCATGATTATGTGTATTCTGGGCAGGGGCAGATTTCACTTTATGGGGAAGGATGATCTATTGAAAAATCCCGTACTGGGGATCTTTTTTAAGACGATTGATGTTCCGGTAAACCGTGACAGCAAGATCTCCGCTTTCCGGGCATTTAAAAAGGTTGGCGATAATCTTGAAAATGGCATGAGTCTGATTATTTTTCCAGAGGGCCGTATTGATGAAACGCACTACCCGCCGCAGTTACAGCCTTTCAAAAATGGACCTTTCCGTTTGGCCATCGAAAAAAATATTCCGATTGTACCTGTGAGCATGACGGATGTCTGGAAAAAGATGTGGGATGATGGTGGCAAGAAAGGAACAGCACCCGGCTTTTGTAATATTTACGTGCATAAGCCGATTCGGACCAACGATTTAAATATTGATGATGCGGATTTGTTAAAAGACCGTATTTTTGAACTGATAAACAGTAAACTGGTTCACCAATGATTATAGATAAGCAAACCATCACAAAAGTAGCAGATCTGGCAAGGATAGCAATTGAAGATAAAGAGGCTGATGCATTGATTGCTGATATGAACAAGATACTTACATTCATGGAAAAGCTAAACGAACTGGATACAACAGGGGTTGAGCCGCTGGTTTATATGAACCATGAAGAAAACATCTGGCGTGAGGATAAAGTGAAGCATGAAATCACCGTCGCTGATGGCTTAAAGAATGCAGCAAAGCATAACGAGAGCTTCTTCTTTGTGCCAAAGATCATAGAAAAATAAACCTGTATGTAACATCGGGCTACCAACCGTCGTCTAAAAAACAAAAAGTAATGGAGAAAACGTTAATCAACATCAAAGATATTGGCCGTAAATATGTAATAGGTTCGGAGGTTATCCATGCTTTAAAATCTGTGTCACTTGACATTCAAAAGGGGGAATTCGTAGCACTCATGGGACCATCGGGTTCTGGTAAGTCTACCTTGATGAATATTTTAGGATGCCTGGATACCCCAAGTAAAGGAGATTATGTATTGAACGGAATTAACGTAAGCCAGATGTCAGAAAACGAGCTTGCTGAAGTTCGTAATAAGGAGATAGGCTTCGTTTTTCAAACCTTTAATCTCTTGCCGCGCTCCACTTCTCTTGATAATGTCGCGCTTCCGCTGATTTATGCCGGAGCTAACAAAAAGGAACGTGACGCCAGGGCGCAAAAGGCATTGGAAAACGTGGGGCTGGGTAATAGGGTGACGCACAAACCGAATGAGCTGTCCGGTGGTCAGCGGCAGCGCGTGGCTGTGGCAAGGGCACTGATCAACAATCCATCTATTATACTGGCTGATGAACCAACTGGTAACCTGGATACCAAAACCTCAATCGAAATCATGGGTCTGCTTGAGGAGATCCATAGTAAAGGCAATACCATTATCCTGGTTACGCACGAGGAGGACATTGCGCAGCACGCACATCGCATTGTCCGTATGCGAGACGGCCTGATCGAAAAAGATTACCTGAACACAGATATCAAAATGGTCTCCCCAAGATTAACCAGCCTCAAAGAAAAGGGCGGCGATTTCGAGAAAATTGTCTAAATTTCTGCATGAAGATATACACCAAGACCGGGGACAAAGGGCTAACCTCATTGATCGGGGGGACGCGTGTACCTAAGCATCACCTCCGGATAGAATGTTACGGTACAGTAGATGAACTCAATTCTTACATTGGGCTCGTTGCCTGCCAGGATATTGATTCCCATCATCAGACCATTCTCAAAGAAATACAAGACCGTTTATTTACAATTGGAGCAGCTCTGGCATCTGATCCGGGAAAATCCAGAATGAAGATCCCTGATCTTCATGAGCGGGATATTACTTTGTTGGAAGTAGAAATGGATCAAATAAACGAAACATTGCCTGATTTAACCCATTTTATACTTCCCGGAGGCAATACAATCGTGTCTTATTGTCATATCGCGCGCTGTATTTGCAGGCGTACGGAGCGATTGATGGTTCAATTGGCATCTGAGAGCTTTGTTGACGAAAAAATGACGATCTATTTGAACAGATTAAGTGATTATTTGTTTGTTTTAGCACGAAAACTGAATAAAGATGCCGGATCAGCTGAAAACATATGGCTGCCAAGGCTGTAATTTGGGATTGTTGACAACTCTAAATAGTTGAAAAAAATTTTGTTTCGCTCAGGTTTTTTAATATACTTTTGCGAATCGATTAGAATAACTTAATAGTATAAGAAATATGTATTGGACATTAGAACTCGCATCGCATTTGGAAGACGCTCCATGGCCTGC
>JAZKCT010000032.1:0-52303 GCA_040387995.1 Bacteroidota bacterium
AACGGATTTTGGATTATTTAGCAGGTTTAAACCCCCAACAACGCGCAGCAGTAGAGAACACACAAGGTCCCGCAATGATCGTTGCCGGTGCCGGTTCAGGAAAAACGAGGGTCATTACGTACAGGGTGGCACATCTGATTGAGAAGGGTGTTGACGCCTTTAACATACTTGTCCTGACCTTTACCAATAAAGCATCTAAAGACATGCGCGAGCGGATCATGAAAGTGGTGGGCACCGAGGCCAAAAACATTTGGATGGGTACCTTTCACTCTGTATTTGCCAAAATATTGAGAGTAGAAGCTGAAAAAATAGGCTATCCGTCTAATTTCACCATCTATGATACGGACGACAGCAAGAGCCTGATCCGCTCTATCTTAAAAGAACTGCAACTGGACGACAAACTCTACAATGCCAATTTCGTATACAACAGGATTTCTTCCGCTAAAAATAACCTGATCTCTTACACAGAATACCTCGAAAGTGCTGAGATACAATCTGAAGACATAAGTAACAAACGGCCGCTGCTAGGAGTGATTTATGAAACGTATACCAAACGCTGCTTTAAAGCCGGTGCAATGGATTTTGACGATCTTTTGTTCAAGACCAATGTATTACTGAAAACCCATCCTGATGTACTTAACAAATACCAGCAAAAATTCAAATATCTGATGGTAGATGAGTATCAGGATACCAATTTTTCACAATATACCATTGTGAAAAAACTTGCCGCAGCCTATCAAAACATCTGTGTGGTAGGTGATGATGCCCAAAGTATTTATGCTTTCCGGGGTGCCAATATTCAGAACATCCTCAATTTTGAACGTGATTATCCCGAACTTCAGGTTTATAAACTCGAACAAAACTACCGATCTACACAAAATATCGTAGAGGTGGCCAACAGCATTATTGCCAACAATAAAAACCAGCTGGAAAAGAATGTTTTTTCTGACAATGAGGCGGGTGACCGGATCAAGGTACAACGTGCTTTTACAGACAACGAAGAGGGCAAGCTGGTCGCAGAATCCATCATACAGGAACGTACGTCCAAAGGCTATAAATACCATGATTTCGCGATTCTTTATCGCACCAATGCCCAGTCCCGGGCCATGGAAGAAGGCCTGAGAAAGCTGAACGTCCCCTATAAAATTTACGGGGGATTGTCATTCTATCAGCGAAAAGAGATCAAAGATCTGATTGCTTATTTCCGCCTTACGTTTAACCCCTCTGACGAAGAGGCGATCAAAAGAGTCATCAATTATCCCCGAAGAGGTTTGGGTGATACGACGGTTGAGAAGATCATCGTTGCCGCTGACAAACACGACATCACCATGTGGCAGGTCATCTGCAACCCGCAGCAATACATAGAGGGGCGTATTGCCAATCAACTGAATGATTTTGCAATGCTTATCCAAAGCTTCGCAGCTGAATCCAAGAAACTGGATGCCTATGAGACCTCTTTATACATTGCCCAGCATTCAGGAATTTTAAAAGAACTGCATACAGATGACAGTATTGAAGGCCGCAGCCGTTATGAAAACATCCAGGAATTACTGAACGGGATCAAGGAATTTGCCGAAAGAGAAGATATTGAAGACCGCAGTCTGGCTATCTTTATGCAGGATATTGCATTACTAACCAATGATGACCGTGGTGACGATAAGGACAAAGATACCGTATCCCTGATGACAATTCACTCGGCCAAAGGACTGGAATTTAAAAATGTCTTCGTCGTAGGGCTTGAAGAAAACCTGTTCCCTTCTCAAATGAGCCTCAATTCCCGGACTGATCTGGAAGAAGAACGGCGCTTGTTTTATGTGGCCATCACCCGTGCCGAGAAAAAATTAACACTTACTTATGCCACTTCAAGATATAGGTGGGGTACACTGACCAGTTGTGAACCGAGCCGTTTCATCAACGAAATCAATGCCCGTTACCTGGAAATCGAAGTTGCAAAGCCGACCAAAAGCATTTTGGGTGACGATAGCTTTGACGGTGAACGCAGAAGCTGGACACAACAAAAAGATACATTCAGTAAACCAAAACCAGCGATGTCTTCCGGTTCTTCCACAACTGCCGGAGCTGGAACAGCCCCTGTTCGTCCAAAAACCACTTCATTACTACCGAAAGCACATGTTCCCTCACCAGGCTTTGCGCCTGATGCAGCCGCAGCTTTCCAAAACGGCATGGATGTGGAGCACGAGAAATTCGGCTTTGGTAAGATCGTAAGTCTGGAAGGCATACTGCCGGACGTAAAAGCAACCGTATTTTTTCAGGGCCTTGGCAATAAGCAATTGTTATTAAAATTTGCTAAGTTGCGAATTGTTAAATAACCTATATATTTGTCAAATCTGTCTATATATTTAAACTGGCTTTAATTGCTTCGGCAATGCTTAAGCTCAAGAACAGCAATCCTAGAAATAACTTGCATGAATTTCGATTATAATACAACAAGAAACGAGTTAATCCTTGCCGAATACGGCCGTAATGTACAAAACATGGTCAAGTACATTATCGAACTGCCCGATCGTGAGGAACGCAACAAATACGCCCAGGCAGTGATAGACCTGATGGGTTTTTTGAATCCACACCTGCGTGATGTAGCGGATTTCAAGCACAAGTTATGGGATCACCTGCACATCATTTCAGGCTACCAGATCGACGTGGACAGCCCTTATCCAAAACCAACTCCTGAAGCTGCACTGGTAAAACCAGGGCATATTGGTTATCCTCAGAAAAGAATCAAGTACAAACACTATGGCAAAACTGTCGAAGTACTGATCGAAAAAGCAAAGGAAGTCGATGAGCCTGAACGTCGTGCAGCCATGGTGCAGGGCATTGCCAACTTCATGAAGATGTCCTATGTTACCTGGAATAAAGACAGCGTAGCAGATGAAACCATAATCAAAAACCTCGGTGAGCTGTCTAATGGCGAATTGAAGCTTGACGAAAACGTAAACCTGCACAAAGTCGAGTTTAAACCAGTGCCAGTCCGTCCTCAAAACAACAATAACAACCGTGGACGGAGTAATAACAACGGTAAAAACAGACCAGGCAGCAACAATGGTAAACAACAGCGCAGCGGCGGCAGCGGCGGTAGTGGCAAACAGAGATACTAACACCAATATTTATTAAACCATTATTATTCGTATGAATGCATTTGAAATCATTGGTGGAAAGAAGCTGAAAGGTGAAATTCAGCCGCAGGGTGCAAAGAATGAGGCTTTGCAGATCATAGCGGCAGTTTTGCTGACCGATCAAAAAATTACCATCAGCAACATCCCCGACATTAAAGATGTCAATAAACTGATTGAACTTTTGGGCGATATGGGCGTTACTATCGAACGCTTGTCCAAAGACACCTATACCTTCGAAGCCAAAAACATTGACTTAAAATTCTTTTTGTCCGATACCTTTAAAGCAAAAGGTGGCGGATTAAGAGGTTCAATTATGATTGTCGGCCCGCTGCTTGGCCGTTTCGGTACTGCAGCGATCCCAAAACCTGGCGGCGATAAAATAGGCAGAAGAAGGTTAGACACCCACTTTTTAGGATTCGAAAAATTAGGCGCCAAGTTTATTTACGACTCTAAAAAGGAATTCTTCAATGTAGATGCAACAAATCTAAAGGGCACCTATATCTTATTGGACGAAGCATCGGTAACCGGCACAGCCAATATCGTGATGGCGGCTGTCTTGGCAAAAGGTACCACGACCATTTATAATGCAGCTTGCGAACCTTATCTGCAACAATTGTGTAAAATGTTGAACCGCATGGGTGCTAAAATATCCGGAATCGGCTCAAACCTGCTCACGATAGATGGTGTTGAAAAACTGGGTGGAACTGAACACCGGATGCTTCCAGATATGATTGAAATCGGATCTTTCATCGGCCTTGCGGCGATGACTGAGTCTGAAATCACCATCAAAAATGTATGTTATAATGAATTGGGTATCATACCTACTGTTTTTAAGAAACTGGGAATTAAGTTTGAACTAAAAGGTGACGACATTTACATTCCTTCTCAGAAGCACTATGTCATCGAATCATTCATAGACGGTTCCATGCTCACCATCGCTGACTCACCATGGCCAGGTTTTACCCCTGATTTGTTGAGTATCGTATTGGTTGTTGCGACTCAGGCCAGGGGGAATGTACTGATTCACCAGAAAATGTTCGAAAGCAGGTTGTTTTTTGTTGACAAACTCATCGATATGGGCGCGCAGATCATTCTTTGTGACCCGCACCGTGCTACCGTAAATGGCATAGATAAAAAATACAAATTAAGGGGTATCAGTATGACCTCTCCGGACATCCGCGCCGGAGTATCCTTATTGATTGCAGCACTTTCTGCTGAAGGAAAGTCTACTATTTTCAATATCGAACAGATCGAACGTGGTTACCAGGACATCGACATACGTCTCCGTGCATTGGGTGCGCAGATCAAACGCGTAGAAGCTTCTGCCCCGAGCCATTAACAGCTGCAAAACATCTATAAAATTAAGAAAGCCCCTTTCAGGGGCTTTTCTTTTGCAGTTGGTAGTGGTATTGTCTCGGTTTATTTCTTATTTGTTATCCGGAGATCGCATTGATGATATCATATTGAGTAATGATTTCAATTTTACCTGCCTCGTCCTCCACCAGTACGGCGCTATTTTCTTTATTGATCAATGCTGAAATCCGGTCAATAGAGGTATTTAAATCCACAAAAGGAAAACCCGCAGTCATGATCTCCTGAACTTTGGCGGATTTCAAAGAAGGATTTTCCATCAATGCTTTTAAAATATCTCCTTCGGCTAATTTACCGATCACCATCTCCTGTTGGGTCACAGGAATTTGCGAGATATTCAACATGTGCATGGTATTGATAGCTTCCAGGATTGATTTTTCACAATCAATGGTGACAATCTCTGTGCTTTCCTTTTTAGCAATGATCGTCCGTGCAGTCAATTTTTCATCTTTCAGAAAGCCGCGTTCCCGGAGCCAGTCTTCATTGTACATTTTGCCCATATACCTGCTACCGTGGTCATGAAAAATAATGACCACCACATCTTCAGGTTTTAACCGGTCCTTCAATTGCAGCAAGCCTGCAAGTGCCGATCCGGCCGAATTGCCTACAAAAATACCCTCCTTGCGTGCGATGTCACGTGTCATCAGCGCAGCGTCTTTATCCGTTACTTTCTCAAAAAGATCAATGACATCGAAATCTACGTTTTTTGGCAAAAAATCTTCACCTATACCTTCTGTGATGTAGGGATAAATCTCATTCTTATCAAAAATACCCGTTTCCTTATATTTCTTAAACACTGACCCGTAAGTGTCAATTCCCCATATTTTGATGTCTGGGTTCTGCTCCTTAAGGTATTTTCCAGCACCAGATATAGTACCTCCGGTTCCCACTCCTGCTACCAAATGCGTGATTTTGCCTTCTGTCTGCGCCCAGATCTCCGGACCTGTCTGTTCGTAGTGCGCCTGAGAATTGGCCAGGTTGTCATACTGGTTGGGCTTCCAGGAGTTCGGAACTTCCCGCTCCAGACGACTGGATACCGAGTAATATGACCGCGGATCTTCAGGTTCAACATTGGTGGGGCAAACAATAACCTCGGCACCAAAAGCACGGAGTGCATCGACTTTCTCTTTAGACTGTTTGTCAGTAGTTGTAAATATACACTTATAGCCCTTGATGATTGCCGCCATAGCAAGTCCCATTCCTGTATTTCCTGAAGTGCCTTCTATGATCGTTCCTCCGGGCTTGAGCTTTCCACTGAGTTCCGCATCTTCGATCATCTTCACCGCCATTCGGTCTTTGATAGAATTACCGGGATTGGTAGTTTCAATTTTCGCAAGCACTGTAGCGGAAACTTCCTTAGTGATGTTGTTCAATTTTACCAGTGGAGTATTGCCAATGGTTTCTAGAATGTTATTGTACCACATGGACACAAAAATACAAATAGAAGATTGGAATTCTATTTACAAATAAAAAATTAAAATATAATATTGCCGAAATAAAAAAGGCAATATTATATTTTATTCTAGTACTCCAATAGACTTACAAACAATCATTTATAAAGGTCTTCCAAGAATATTCTAGTTCAATTTGTACAACTTACCTGGCAAGGCAACCAGGATTCCCTGCATTTCGAGATTTAGCAACGGCATTGCTAGCTGACTTTGTGGAATGCTGCAAGCGATCGCCAGTTCATCAATTCTTAAAGGTGAGTCCTTTAAAAAACCAACAATCAATTGCTCACTGTCAGACAAACCGAGCGGCATTTGCAGCTGCACAGCTGGCTTATCAGGCCCTGCTTGCTCCCAACCTAGACAATACAGCAGATCTTTCGCGTTACTGATCAGTCCGGCACGATTTGTTTTGATCAGAAAATTGCAGCCTTGTGAGCTGAGGTCATTTGTCCTGCCCGGATAAGCATAGACATCCCGGTCGTATGAATTGGCAATATCCGCTGTAATCAGGGCACCGCCTTTGCCAGTGGCTTCCACTACAATAGTTGCGTCAGACAAACCCGCTATAATGCGGTTACGTTTCGGAAAATTCTCTTTTTCAGGTATGGTATGCAGGGGAAACTCTGTGAGCAATCCCCCGTTTAGCACCATTTTTTTTGCTACAGGCAGGTGCAAAGGGGGATAAATTCTGTCAAGTCCATGAGCCAGCACCCCCACCGTTGGGATATTCTGATACACGCTCTCCTTATGTGCAGCCACATCAATACCATAGGCCAGCCCACTTACTACGACCACATCATAGCCCGCCAGAGCTTCACAAAGCTGCTTGCACAGCTGCCGTCCGTAATCTGTAGCTTTTCTGGTTCCTACTATACTCAGGATCCTGTGGTGGTTTAAGTCCGCCGTACCCCTATAATACAGCAATATAGGTGCGTCAAAACAATTCCTTAAGCGGTAAGGGTAGCTTGCGTCCGTGTAAAACAAAACATCAACCTGATGTTTTTCAATAAACTTCAGTTGCGCTTCAGCCAGTTTCAAGGCATCGCTCCTTACGATTTGTCCGGCGATTACCCTTCCTATACCTGGCACCTCCATTAAATCGTTAAGCTTCGCTGAGAAAATTGCCTCTGCAGTACCGAAATGTGCCAATAGGTTTTTGGCGTGTATGTGCCCTACCGAATCAATGAAAGTAAGGGCTATTTTGTGAATTATGCTCATGAACTAAATTGTACAATTTCGATCAAGCAACACGACTCATTAAATTATATAACTGATAATCAGAACAATAAAAACAAACTACAAAAATAGTTTGTAAACTATAAAAATAGTAGTAACTTTAATTAACGTTTTATATAAGCAAACACAATGAGAGAACTTACGAAAGCAGAAGAACAGGTGATGTTAATTTTATGGGAGATCAAAGAGGGCCTGGTCAAGGAGGTTATTGACCGTATGACGCCACCAAAACCTGCGTACAATACTGTATCTACTGTTATCCGTGTATTGGAAGGTAAGGGTTTTATTGACCATAAAGCAGTAGGCAATACCCATATTTATTTTCCAATGATCACCGAAGAGCAGTACAAACACTTTGCATTTGACAAGGTCATGAACAATTACTTCGAAAACTCTTACCAGAGCCTGGTGTCTTTTCTGGTCAAAGAAAAGAATATGGACATGGACGAACTGGACGAACTGATCAAACTCGCTGAAAAACTTAAAAGCAAGAAATAATGAACTGGTTATATTATTTATTGGAAGCCAATCTTTACCTGGCCATCTTCTATGGATTCTACCGGCTGTTTTTACATAGGGAAACCTTTTATCAGCTCAACAGGTATTATCTGCTCGGCACATCTGTACTTGCATTTTTGTTACCCGTTTTTCAAATCGGTTACCTGAACGGCCTGATTCATCCGAGTCAGAATCCGGAAGGCCTGATGATCCAGTATGTAGGGGAAACGGCCGCTACAGTTGCCGCCGCCCCTGCTATGGCCACCGGAGACGTCCTCTTTGTAGGTTACATGCTGGTAGTTGCATTTTTCCTCTTACGCCTCGGCACCAGCCTCTATCGTATAGTTCAGATGGCGATAAGGGCAGATAAAACCCGGAAGAATGGCTTCATCCAGGTGCATGTAGGGCAGTCCGGCACAGCTTTTTCTTTCTTCAACTTATTGTTCATCAATCCCGGAACTGACAGGGAAAATATCATTGTAAAACATGAAATGATTCACATCCGGGAAAAACATAGCCTGGATATACTCTTTTTTGAGCTATTGTTGATTTGTAACTGGTTCAACCCGCTTTGCTGGTTAATGAAACAAGACATCAAACTCGTTCACGAGTACATTGCGGACGAAGCCACGACCAATCAGGGATTAGCAAAGCACGATTATGCACTGTTCCTCATCCGGAACTCGTTTGGATCATTTCCAAACCCACTCACCAGCCAAATGTTCAACCAATCCATATTAAAAAACAGAATCAGTATGTTAAACAAAACAAAAACCGCAGGACGGGCCAGGCTCCGGCTCCTGTATGTACTTCCGCTGACAGGTGGGATGCTTTGCGTTTCAACCTTAGGGTTTACGAAAGACTATGCGATCGTTGATCTGTATGCTAAAAAGAATCCCGCGGTAACTCGGGTCATTCTCCAGGAACCGAAACAGGAAAAGAAAAATAGTTTTGCCATCGAAAGTGTGTATGACAAAGAAACGGGAAACAACCGTCCCATTAAATTGATCGTGATCAACGGCAAGATTTCAAAGGCACAAAATATTTTCGCCGTGGAGGATTATGACAAACTGGTAAAACTCAATGGGACTGAAGCCACAGCAAAATACGGGAAACGGGCTGCAAGCGGAGCGTTGGAATTTGAGGGTGCAAAAACCAAAATGTCCATCACTTTCCCGCCTCCAGGACCGCCAAAGCCTCCTACACCTCCGAAAAGGCGTAAATTAGGCGCAATGAAACTTCCACCACCACCCCTCGCCCCAAAAGGTCTCAAGTCAATTGAAGTGGAACTGGCTCCTCCATTAGCACCAAAAAGAGCAGATGCAACCAAGACCATAAGTTTTAAAGCCGTGGATAACAAGGGCGATAAAGGCGTAGCGGAACCGGCAGAAGTATCCTTTGTAACGGATAAAATTCAGCTGAAGGAGGCCGGGCTTTCTGAAGAGCAGCAGGATAATCAAATTAGAATTGAGGAGCCTAAAAAGGCTGAGGGCAACGGTAACGAACTCAACAAGATCAACGTAACTGCACCGAAAAAGGAGGCGCTAACGGAGGTAAACATCGCGGTTAAAAAAAATATCACTAAAGAGATAGAAAAAGCAAGAGCTATTCAGCAAAAGAAAAAGGACTAAAATTACTGCGGAATATAAACCACGTATTTCGTTTCAAAAAACTCTTCTGTAAAGTAGGCTGAAAGCGGATATAGTTCCGCTTTTAGGCGTGATTCAGCAATCTCTTCTTTCAGGTCGCCTCCCTTGAGATACAAGATCCCATTCGCGATCGCATGTTTTGAATCTCTTTTGAACTTTCCTTTGATCCATGGATAAAAATCGATCAAGCGTGTCACCGCACGGGAAATCACAAAATCGAACTGCTCATTTACCTGTTCTGCCCGCAAATGGCTGGCTTTTACATTGCTGAGGCCAAGCGCAGCGGCTACTTCTGTCACAACTTTAATCTTTTTACCGATCGAATCGACCAGGTGAAACTTCACCTCTGGAAACAGTATAGCCAAAGGAATGCCGGGAAAACCGCCCCCTGTACCCACATCCAGCACTTTGGTCTCTGGTTTGAAACTGCAAAACTTGGCAATTCCCAATGAGTGCAGGATATGACGTTCATAAAGCTCATCGATGTCCTTCCGGGAAATGACGTTGATCTGCGCATTCCAGAAACTATACAGGTCATACAATTGATCAAATTGACGAATCTGCAGCTCGGTAAGCCCCTCAAAGTATTTCTGTATTAAATCTGATTTTATTTCCACTGTACTTTTTTGACAAATATAGCGACTATGCTATTAAACAGCAGAAAAATGAACAACAGGATATCCAATAAAGGAAACCAAAGGCTCAAATCAGCATAATTTAACCTTTTGAGCAGTCTTGGATAAATGAAACTTCTGACAAGAATGCTAAAGGCCAATATTCCAAGAGCAATGTATCTTAACGGTTCATAAAAGAGCAGCGCTGCAAAAAACACATAAAAAAGGAATTGAAAAATAACCTGTACTGACAAGATAAACCGATGTTTGTTCTTATATAATTTGCCAGCACCATAATGCCTTTTTTTCTGCCTCAGGTAGCCTGAGAAGTCTGTATTCGGCTTGCTCCAAACCTGTGTATCCTTATGAATCCTGATCTCTGTATTGTTTTGAGTGGCATGGGCGTTCACAAACAGGTCGTCATCTCCCGAAGGAATGTGCATGTGCGCAGCAAAACCTTTGTGTTTGAAGAACAACGATTTTTTGTAGGCCATATTGCGCCCCACGCCCATATAAGGCATCCCTTTTAGCGCATACGCGAGGTAATTTACAGCAGTAAAAAAGGTTTCGAAGCGAATCAATGCATTTAGAATGCCTTTGCTTTTCAGATAAGGAGAATATCCAAGGACAAATTCGGTCTGCTCATTTGCAGGCTGCTGCATGCCTTTCAGCCATTGCGCAGAAGCGGGCACACAGTCGGCATCTGTAAACACCAACCAATCGTACTGAGCTGCCTTGATGCCCATCGTCACAGCAAATTTCTTTCCGGCAATGAATTTCTCTCCCTCTGCCACCGTCACAATTTTCAGGTGCTTATATTTTACCGAAAATTCTTTTAAAACCTCCTCAGTACCATCCCAGGAGCGGTCATTCACCACAACAACTTCAAATACCGGATAGTCCTGTTCCAGGACATCTGCCAGGTATTCTCTCAGGTTCAACACTTCATTTCTGGCGCAAATAATGACACTAAGGGGCTTGAGCGCAGCATCGTGCGGCGGTTCTATTTTAACCAGGGCCAGTCTCAGGTGAACGAAAAGGCCGAAATACAGCTGTATCAGGCAACAAAAAATGAAACAGCCAAGCAGGCAGCTCTCTATTAAGGTAAATTCCACGACGTTGTTTAGTAGGGCGCAAATTTCCTATTTTAAATCTATAATGCCCATTTATGTTGATAAAAAAATTAGCGGTTAAATAGCTGGTTTTTTGCTACTTTTGGCCAGATTTTTTGAGGGAGCGCATATATGAAATTTAGTTTACAGGCAAAAGATATCCATTCCAAAGCCAGGGCAGGAACAGTAAGCACCGATCACGGCGACATACAGACCCCGATTTTTATGCCGGTAGGAACCGCAGGAACAGTTAAGGCTGTTCACCAGCGTGAACTTAAAGAAGACATCAACGCCCAGATCATCCTGGGCAACACCTACCATCTTTACCTAAGGCCCGGACTGGGTATCCTGGAACAGGCGGGCGGCTTGCATAAGTTTATTGGCTGGGACCGCCCTATTCTGACCGATAGCGGTGGTTATCAGGTTTATTCACTAAGTAAAGTACGCAAGATCAAGGAGGAAGGCGTTACTTTTCATTCACATATCGATGGCTCAAAACATCTTTTTACCCCGGAGTACGCCATGGACATACAGCGCACCATCGGGGCCGACATCATCATGGCTTTTGACGAGTGTACGCCCTATCCTTGTGACTATAAATATGCTGCCAATTCCATCAATATGACGCACCGCTGGTTAAAGCGCTGCTGCAACAGATTTGATACGACTGAATCAAAATATGGCTTCGATCAGACCCTTTTCCCTATTGTTCAGGGTTCTGTTTACAAAGATCTACGGGTAAAGTCTGCCGAATTCATCGCATCTATGGGCCGCGAAGGCAATGCCATAGGCGGATTATCTGTAGGCGAACCAGCGGAGGAGATGTACGGCATGACTGAAGTGGTATGTGACATACTACCTGAAGACAAACCACGTTATTTAATGGGCGTAGGAACACCGGTGAATATCCTGGAAAACATTGCTTTAGGTGTCGACATGTTTGATTGCGTCATGCCGACCCGCAACGCCAGAAACGGTATGCTCTTTACCAGAAATGGCATGATCAACATCACCAACAAGAAATGGGCAGATGATCTTTCCCCTATCGATGCGGAGAGTGATCTTTTTGCCGATCAGGTCTACTCTAAAGCTTACCTGAGACATCTGATGCACTCCAAAGAAATGCTGGGCGCACAGATTGCCACATTGCACAACCTGCATTTTTACCTTTGGCTGGTCAATGAGGCCAGGGAAAAGATCATTAGTGGCGAGTTTTACGCCTGGAAAAACAAAATGGTGACTATATTAGGGAATAAATTATAAATGAGTTTCTTCAAAGGCAGAATCAAAATCATCGATTGGTATATCATCAGCAAGTATCTGGGTACATTCCTGTATACGCTGACCCTGTTTGTGATCATCATCATCATATTTGATTTGTCTGAAAAGCTGGATGATTTCCTGAGTGCTAACCTCAGCTTCTGGCAGGTAATCACCCTGTATTACGCAGGTTCGATTCCTTTCTATGTGAACATGCTGTCTCCGCTGATCAACTTCATCGCCGTGATTTTTTTCACGGCAAAGATGGCCGATCAAACGGAAATTGTACCCATTCTAAGTGGCGGCGTGAGTTTTAACCGCTTTTTAGCTCCTTATTTCGCATCTGCTTTTATCATTTTTGCAGCCAACCTGGGCGCCAATCTTTACATCCTGCCCTATACCAATCAGCTTAAAAACAGCTTTGAGAACAATTATGTGCATAAAAACGCTTCGCCGACCAAGCGGGACATCCATATGAAGCTTGATGAGAAGACCTATATCTATATGGACAACTTCGACAACAAGACTAAAGTTGGCACAAAGTTCTCCCTGGACAATTTTAAAGGGGACATTATGACTAAAAAGCTGGTTGCCGAAGAAATCAAATGGGATTCCCTGAAGCGGGTATGGAAACTCACCAATTATTCCGTCAGAAACATTGACGGCCTCAAAGAGACCTTCATTTCTGGTGCAGGAAAAACAAAAGATACCATCCTTGACATGCGTCCTGACGACTTCTCAGCCTATGACAATATCTTTGAAAACATGAGCAACAAAGAGCTTTCTGAAAAGATCAGAAAGGAAAATATCCGGGGCTCGGGAATCATGAATGACCTGCTTTTTGAGCGCTACAAACGTTATTTACACCCCCTTTCAGCTTTCGTACTTACATTGATTGGCGTGGCGCTTTCCTCTCGGAAAGTACGCGGAGGTGTTGGTTTACCGCTGGGAATTGGTATTTTATTGAGTTTTGCCTACATCGTATTCAACCAGTTTGCCAAGATGTTTTCCCTTAAAGGGGGTACCTCTCCACTTTTTGCAGTAATCGCTCCAACACTTTTCTTTGGTCTTTTGGGCTTATATTTGCTCAAAAAAGCACCAAAATAATGCCCCAAGCACAAACCTCCGTTACCAAAAACTTACTGATCCTTCATTTTACGGTATTCATCTGGGGCTTTACAGGCATCCTGGGCGCGCTGATTTCAGTTAACGCGGTACAAATGGTCTGGTACAGGGTAATGATCGCCAGCATCACTTTATTCCTCTATTTTCTGGTCACCAAAACCAGCATCAGGGTAAAGAAAAAGCAGTTCCTGCAGTTCTTTTTTACCGGAAGTATCGTGGCCCTGCACTGGATCCTATTCTTTCATGCCATCAAAGTTTCTACCGTTTCAGTGACCCTGGTGTGCCTTTCTTCCTTCACGCTTTTCACCGCAATCCTCGAACCGCTGATTAAAAAACAGCGCATTTTAATCCCTGATGTCATCATTGGCATGGTCATCATTCTGGGCATATACCTCATCTTTAAGTTCGAATCGCAGTACAGTTTGGGCATTATTTTCGGACTTACTTCAGCCCTTGCATCCAGTTTATTTGCTACTATAAACTCGACTTTGGTGCAGAAAAGTGACCCTAAAATCATCGGATTTTATGAGATAACAGGCGCCTTTGTATGGATCACTTTATACCGTTTTTTTGACAAAGACCTGCTTCAGGAAACCTTCAATCTGAGTGTCAAAGACTGGCTCTATCTGGGCATTTTAGGAACGGTCTGTACCGCCCTGGCCTATGTCGCAGGGGTCTCAGTCATGCGTACTTTATCCGCTTTCCGGGTTGCCCTGATCACCAATCTCGAACCGGTATACGGCATCCTTTTGGCCTTCATTTTCTTTGGCACCAAAGAGGCCATGTCGACAGGATTTTACTTAGGGGCTACACTTATTTTGGGTGCTGTTTTCCTCTACCCCATCTATAAAAAACGGAAGAATTTATCCTGATTTCTCCTTACCCTCACTCGCTATAAATCGAAAAAAACATGCTTTTTGCACAGCAAATAATGATGCGAAAGTCCGCCTTTTTTAGACCCAAAACTGATCACTAAACTAACGTTTTCCAGCTTCGCTAGTCAAACTATACGTAGCATATCTGCTTTGGATTTCCAGTATCTACAACGCAATTTCTGTCTGATTTAACCTTAATCAGTAGACGGAAATCAAACCGCAGCACGCTGATTTTGCATACATCAAATATTTACCAGGCCTAAGTTTATCTTTTAATTCAGCATAATTAGTGTATCTTGATTACAGATTAGAACCGGAGGTTCTGTCTTGTTTTTCTGAATTAAAAAAAGCTTGTTTTAACTATTTTAAAATACGTTTTTCCAAAATTAGATGACTTTATGAATTACACATAAATAACTTAAAATCAATACATAATGTTATCTATAGTAAATTTTAAAATCATATAAAATCAGGAATTGGAAATTTTGAATACTAATAAACTTAGCATACATCATCAATGACTTCATTTAATCAATTAAAAACATTGAAAATCAAACTATTAACAACAATTATATTAAGTTTAATTTCACATACACTTTTTGCACAGATTTTCAGCACAGAACAAAACCCACTTAGTGTAAAATGGAGACAAATAAGCGCTTCCGGATTTAAGATCATCTTTCCGGACGAACTGGAAAAAGAAGCGCAAAGAATGGCCAATACCCTCTCCCACATTTATCCTCTTGTGGGTGGCAGTCTGAACCGTCAAAAAACGACCCTCCCACTGCTCCTCCAAAACCGCGGAGTGATCGCAAACGGCTTTGTGCAACTGGCCCCGAAAAAGTCTGAATTTTACACCACCCCGCCACAGCAGTTCGACAGCCAGGACTGGCTCAACAACCTGGCAGTTCATGAGCTCCGGCACGTCGCACAGTTCGACAAACTCACCGGCGGAAAAGCCTCTCCTTTTCCCGAAGATGTTTACTTCGCCTGGTTCGGTGTCAGCATCCCAATCTGGTTTTTTGAAGGCGATGCGGTGAGCATCGAAACCGCCCTAACTGAAGCCGGTCGCGGAAGACAGCCAGCCTGGATCATGCCCTACCGGACCAGCATTCTCGAGGGCAAAAAAATCTCCTACTCCAAAGCCTATTTTGGGTCCAACAAAGACGTTACTCCAGGCTACTACCAGCTCGGTTATCTGATGTCTTCCAACATCCGGACACAACACGGAAAATTCATTTTTGACAGTGTGCTCGATGACATCCGGAAACGGCCGCTCCGGCTCTACCCGTTTTCGAACAGTCTGAAAAAATATACAGGCAGCGGCACCAAAGCATGGTACAACAAAACAACCGAACATCTGAAAAAAGAATGGAAAGCACAGGACCAGAAAACCACATCGGTCACCTACCCGGTGCTCAACAAAAAAGCAGGCATCGCCACCAGTTATTTTTTACCCGTCAGACTTCCAGACCAAAAAATCCTCGCTCTCAAACAAAGTAAATCCGAAGCCGATCATTTTGTAATCATTGACAGCGAAAAAAAAGAACGGCACCTCAGCAGCATCGCCTATCAGGAGCAGCCCTGGTTCAGTTACGCAGCCAACCGGATTGTTTGGGACGAGATCAGATACGATCCTCGTTACAAGCAGCGCAACTACAGCGTCATCTGCAGTTATGATCTCAGCAACGGCAAAGTAAAAAAACTGAGCAGCAGGAGCCGGTTGTTTTCACCCTCGCTCTCGGCTGACGGAAAAAAAATCATTGCTGTAAAGTTTGACCTGAGCAACAAATGCAACCTGGTGGAGATGGATGCTGAAACTGGGCAGATACTCAATACCATTCCCAATCCGGAAAACCTGATTCTGCAAACCCCGGCGTACAGCAGCAACGGAACCCAGATCGCATTCATCAGCGTAAGCGAACAGGGAAAGGCCATGTGGACCACCGATGCAAAGGGAAATTCCAGACAAATCATACAAGAAACGCGGCAACAGATAAGCAGACCGATCTATTATCAGCAAGGAATAGCTTTTAATGCCCACTACAATGGAATTAACAACATTTACTACACAGATACCGCCGGCAATAAAATAAGCGCGCTGAGCGCCTCTAAATACGGCGCTTTCAATCCAGGCTTTTCTTCCGGGTCAGATCAATTCCTTTTCAGCGACTATTCCCTTACCGGATTCGACATCGCAGAGACGAACTTTTCAGCAGCAGCGGATGCACAACTGGAAAAAAACAATTTTGCGGACTTTTCAGCAGCTGCCGAAAAACAAAAACAGACCGGCAGCGTTTTCAATGACATTCCAGACAGCACCTATACTTCCAAACCTTACCGTACGCTCGGCAACCTGTTCAACTTTCACAGCATTGCCCCAGTTATCGAAAATGAATACAATGCCGGACTGCAGCTCAAATCCAACAACCTCCTCAATACGCTTGACTTTTTCACAGGGGCAAATTATTACCGTGACCTCAACCGTTTTGAATACAATGCAGGAGTCGCGTATAAAGCCCTGTATCCTGTGATCCGGGCGACCTACAGGAACAGACCCCGCCGAACGTTTTACAACAGCAAGGCGGGCGTGCAACAGGGCGACTGGAGAGAAAACAACCTGCAGTTACAGGCTTCACTTCCTTTGAGCTTCAATTCACTGGGAGACTCCTACAATTTCTCCCTAAATACACTGACCAGTTATACCCGGCGCTACCTGCCGGAAAACCTGCCTTCCAATTTTATCAAAGCAGTGAAATTTCCGATGGAGTACAACTTCACTTTTACCCATAGCACACGGATGGCCGAAAGAGATGTTGCACCAAGATGGGCGCAAGTCATGCGGGTCGTGTATACCCACCAACCTTTTGACAGCAACCTGGACGGCAGCTTGTTCGCAGCCGAAGGATTTCTCTATTTTCCGGGTTTTTTCAGAAACCACTCCTTCCTGGCAAATTTCAACTACCAAAATGCCAGCGGCATCCGAAAGTACGAGCAGGAAATCAATACCGTTTACGGCTACAACAACATCAAAGCAAGCAGTACACTGGAAAACACCCTATTGCTCAATTACCGCTTTCCGTTTGCTTTTCCCGATGCAGAAATTGGTCCCCTGGCCTACGTGAAAAATTTAAGGGCGAGCCTATTTTTGCACTATGAGAACATCGGTACAAAGACCAATCTCTCCGAACCGAAAACTTATGGATTTGAACTGCGCAGCAGCATGCACCTGCTCCGTTACCAGCCACTCGTCGATGTTGGCGCAAGATTTGTGTTTGTAAACAAAGTGTACAACCAAAATCCTATCTTGGAGTTAATTTTCAACTATAGCTTTTAGACTTTAACAGAAAAATATTCAGAACATGAGCGCAAAAACCATTTTCATCGTCCTTTTCACCGCACTGATTACCGTGTTTCTGATGATCAATACCGATGCAGTAGACTTCAATTTTATTTTCGTAGAAAAGCCAATTTCCAAACTGGTCGTTGTCGGGGTATGCACGCTATTCGGATTTATCCTGGGCTATTGGGCTGGGCGACCTAAAACAACGGTAAGCAGTTATGATCCGGAAGTAGAAGAGTACAATCGCAAGGGTATTAAAGACACGCTCAGTGACGAAGACCGCGATTACATCAAATAACGCGGCGAAATCGGGCAAATTTCAGGTGACCTAATATTTCAAAAAGCTCCGGGTTTGGCACCCGGAGCTTTTTGATTAAATAATCCATTAGATCCGGAATATAATCTATTTTTTTTGTACAAACTAAGCGCTAGTTTGGCTACTCAATAAGATAACCAAATATCAACGCACAAAATGAAAACAAAGAACGTAAGACTACTATTGACGGTTGCTTTCCTCCTTACTCAAATCACAGCCTACAGTCGGCAAGACCGCCCAACTTTAAACGACGGCAAAAACCTACCAACAGCAGCAGGCAAAGAAAGGAAATTGCCTTATTCTAACATGGCCACCAGCGCGAAGTTTATTGGAACTGCCCTGGCAGACCCCAACTGGTTTAACTGGTGCATTTCTCCAATATGGGGCAAGGATGGAAAGGTTCATCTTTTCGGCAGCAGGTGGCCGGCCGCAGATGGCATGGAAGGCTGGACAGGTCCGAATGCAGAAATCGCACATTTTGTTGGTGATAACCCAGAGGGGCCGTTTAAGTTTGTCAGCACGATTATGAAGACAGCGATGTTTCCGGATCCTAAAACCATGGCAGGACCTCACAACCCAAGACTGGAATATGTGGACGGCAAATATATTTTATTGTACATCTGCCAGGATCCGTCCGGCAAATATGCGCAGCGTACCGGTATGATGATCGCAGATAAACTCGAAGGCCCATGGAGATTTGCCGGAAAAAACAATGGCATTATGGTTACCCGGTCCGACGATCCGAAGCACTGGACCTACAAAGCAGCCATAGGCGCGGACAATCCCGCCTTTTTAAAAATCGGCAAGAAATATTACATCTATTACAAATGCGGAACACCCGAGCACATGAAAGCAAAATATGGTTATGCGGTTTCCGATAAACTGGAGGGACCTTACACCATGTGCGACGCACCAATCACAGACAACGTTTCATACATTGAGGATGCGCAGGCTTTTAGTTACAAGGGCTACCATTATTTGCTGATCACGGATAACCTGGGTGGGAATACAGGCATATATGGCGATCTGATACTCTGTAAATCTAAAACAGGTTTGGATTTCAAGCTTTCGGACGCACAAATTGCTATGGGCAATCTATATGACTACTGGGGAACAACTGAAGATCACCAGCGGCTTGCCGCTATTATGGGCCGTTTTGTCAGGGATCCAAGTGGCAAACTGGAAAGGCCGGCAATTTTGTTCAAAAACGGCCGTCCCGCATACCTGTATGCTGTCGGAGGTGTAAACATGCACGGCGGCAATGTCTCGGAATCCTATGTGTTTAAAATCAATTTTGATAAACCTGTTAAAAAATAACAGCAAACCCACCATGCTATTATTACAATCGATAAACCACCTATCAACGCTCCCATCTTTAGTTTAAGCTCAATGGATTATCCAACAATACTAATGGATAATCCATTACTAACATACCCACACCTAACCTTAAACCACTCAACGATCACAAAACCTGATCAGCCCTCCCGGACAGATAATACGATAATCCATTAAAAAAAATGCATTAGCTATTTTCACGATTCTTGTAAGCTCCTATGTTTGATTGATATGCACAGTGTATATGTGCATCGACCAAACATAAACCAAGTATAAACCAAATTATGGAGCACAAAACTTCTACAACTTGGTGTCTGATGCTTTTTTTGCTTATTGTGGGCCACAGTACAGCATTTTCTCAGACACAACTCAAAAAAACAATTACCGGTAAAGTCACGGATACCCTTGGGATCAGTATTCCTGGTGTCGTTGTTGCCGATGTCAACAATCCAAAAATCGGTACGCAAACCGATAACAATGGAAAATTCGTACTGGATATTGAACCGGGCGCTACCATCAGGTTTTCGTTTGTTGGCTACCTGGAAAAGCGGGTCAATGTAACGGAGCTTAGCACGGTCATCAATGTTAAACTTTCTGAGAGCAACATTCAGGCACAGGAAGTAGTCATTACTGCTTATGGGCGGAAGGAAGCACGGGAAGCACTTGTGGGGGCCGTCACCACGGTCAAACCCGGCGCCTTAAAAATACCGGCAAGTAACCTGACCAATGCTTTAGCCGGACAGGTGGCCGGTATCATCGCCTACCAGCCTAGCGGTCAACCTGGGCAGGACAATGCCAGCTTCTTCATCCGTGGGGTAACTACCTTTGGTTATAAACAGGATCCGCTGATCCTTATCGACAACGTCGAACTGACCTCTTCTGATCTGGCCAGGTTGCAAGTAGACGACATTGAAAGTTTTTCTATCCTGAAAGACGCCAGTGCAACGGCCCTATATGGTGCCCGTGGAGGTAATGGGGTTATCCTGGTCAAAACAAAAGAAGGCAAGATGGGGAAAGCCCAGATCAATGTGCGGGTAGAAAACTCCATCTCACAATCGGTCAAATCGCTTGAATTTGCAGATCCAATTACCTACATGCGGCTTTTTAATGAGGCAACAGTAACCCGTGACCCTCTGGCCGACCGTCCTTTCAGCGAAAATAAAATCCTGAATACCCAGGCTACTTTGGCAAAGGAAGCTGGCAGCAATCCATATGTTTACCCGGCGGTGGACTGGATGGACATGTTGTTTAAAGACAGGACCAATACCCAGCGCGCAAATTTAAGCGTACAGGGCGGCGGCGGCGTTGCCCGTTATTATGTTGCAGGTTCCTACAACAACGACAATGGTATTTTAAAAACCGACATCAGGAACAATAACAACAACAACGTAAAATTTCAAAACTATCAGCTGCGTTCGAATGTAAATATCGACCTGACTAAAAAAACCGAACTCATCGTCCGCTTGTCAGGTTCATTCAATGAGTACAATGGTCCGCTCACCAGCGACGGCTCTTTCTCTACAGATATTTATAACTTGGCGACACACTCCAGTCCGGTGCTTTTTCCGGCTTTTTATGAATCCGATCCGGCGAATGCCAACGTACAACACATTTTGTTTGGCAATACTCCTGGTACCGGTCAGGGCTCTTATAACGACATCAACCCCTATGCTTATCTGCTGAAAGGTCACCGCACATTTTCAGAATCCAGAATGCTGGCACAACTGGAACTGAACCAAAAACTGGATTTCCTGACAGAGGGCCTTGGATTTCATGGCATCTTTAGTACCAACCGGTACGGTAGCTTTGACTCTTCTATGCAGTACAATCCTTTTTATTACAGCATAGGATCTTATAACAAACAGGCAAATTCTTACACATTGAACTGGTTAAACAATCAGCCCGGTCAGGCGCAGGAATACCTGTCCTACTATCCCGGAGAAAGCTCACTGAGCACCTACATCTATTTCCAGGGGGTAATGGACTACAACAAAACTTTTGGTGAGAACCACAACCTTAGTGGCGCATTAATCGGTACACGTCAACAAACACTTTTTTCCAATGCAAAAGATCCTGACCAGGGTTACGCACGCACATTGGCTTATGCACTCCCTTTCCGCAACGTCACACTGGCAGGAAGGGCCACCTACGCCTATAAAAGCAAGTACTTTCTGGAGTTCAACTTTGGCTACAACGGTTCAGAGCGCTTTTCTGAGTCACACCGTTTCGGATTTTTCCCAACCGTTGGCGGATCCTGGATTGTCTCACAGGAAAAATTTTATGGCAATCTCAGCAACGTTTTCAGCCGTATGAAGTTACGGGCCAGCTACGGACTGGTCGGCAACGATGCCATCAGCAACAGAAGGTTTTTCTATTTGTCTGATGTAAACCTGAACGGTGGTAATTCTGCCGTGTTTGGATCCAACAATGGCTATGGCCGGAATGGAGTCAGCATCCGGAACTACCAGAACGATGACGTCACCTGGGAAAAGTCGAGACAGACCAACCTCGGACTGGAGTTTACTTTTCTTAAAGACTTCAACCTGATCGTTGATGCCTATCAGAATGACAAGTTTGACGTCCTGCAAAACCGCAGCTCCATACCCTCAACCATGGGACTTGAGGCAAACATTGCCGCCAATATCGGTAAAGTGCGGTCTAAAGGGATAGATCTGAACATCAACGGAAAGAAGAGTTTAGGTGGCACTGCATGGCTTTCGGCTATGGCCAACTTCACGTACAGTGAAAACAAATATGTACAATATGAGGAGCCTGATTACAGTGAGTCTTACCGCTTACTTACCGGTCAGCCGCTTAACCGCAACTTTGGCTACATCGCTGAGCGTTTGTTTGTCGATGACAACGAAGCCAGAAACTCGCCTACACAGGTATTCAGTACAAATGGATTCGGGCCTATGGGTGGCGACATCAAGTACCGGGATTTAAACAATGACGGCAAGATCGACGGCGCCGACCAGACCTTCCTGGGTGATCCGAATATACCGCAAATGGTCTACGGTTTTGGGGTATCATCGGGCTTCAAAGGATTCGATCTTTCCGCATTTTTCCAGGGACAAGCCAGGGTATCTTTCTTTATCGACCCGGCCAGAACCAGTCCATTTATTAAAAGTCCGGATACCCAGTTTACCGGCAACACACAACTACTCACTGACTATGCCGAAAACCACTGGTCTGAAGAGAACCAAAACATGTATGCTTTGTATCCAAGATTGGGTGCCAACGGTGCCCAGATTGAAAACAACAGACAACAAAGTACCTGGTGGATGCGCGACGGCAGTTTCCTGCGGTTAAAATCTGTTGAAGTGGGCTACACTATACCGGCAAACTTCGCAAAGCACATCGGACTTAGAAACGCCCGCCTGTACTTTAACGGTCTTAACCTGTTCACCTGGAGTCCTTTCAAAATGTGGGATCCTGAACTGGGCGGCAGAGGCTTTAACTATCCGATCCAGAAAGTATTCAATGTTGGCCTAAATGTCAATCTATAACATCAACTGATCAAAACATGAAATCATACTACAAATATTTCTACCTGATCGCCATTGCGGTGACCAGCCTGTCCTGTAAAAAGTACCTCGACGTGACACCTGAAAATGTGGGCACCATAGATTATGCGTTCAGGAACCGCAATGAAGCCGAAAATTACCTTTTTAGCTGCTATGCTACGCTGCAGCAATTGCAATACCCACAAAACAATGCGGGCTTTACAACTTCAGGTGAAGTGATCTTTCCCAATAACCTGACCGACAACCAGAGCATCGATCCGACCGGCTTTAATCTGGTCAGAGGCACGCAGAACACCAATAATCCGGGGCTGAACTATTGGGACGGTGAAAATGGTGGTCAGGCCATCTTTCGTGCCATCAGAAGGTGCAACACCATGCTCGAGAACATAGACAAACCAATCGACCTTAGTCCGGGAGAGAAAGTAAGGTGGATTTCCGAAGTCAAGTTTCTTAAGGCCTACTACCATTACTATCTGTTCCGGATGTATGGGCCAATCCCCGTCACCGACGTCAACCTTCCGATCAACAGTTCACCTGAAGACGTAAAGGTAAAACGGGCACCAGCCGATTCGGTGGTGAATTATATCGTGAGGTTATTAGACGAATCTGCTCCCGACCTGCCATTAAAGATCAGCAACCTGACCGAGGAGCTGGGAAGAATAACCAGGCCGATTGCGCTTGCCGTCAAAGCAGATGTACTCACTACCGCTGCCAGTCCGCTGTTTAACGGCAATCCGGCCTACGCAGGCTTTAAAGACAAGAGTGGACAGAACTTGTTCAGTCTGACTTACGATGCCAAAAAATGGGACAGGGCTGCTCTAGCCTGCGCCGCTGCTGTCAATTTGTGCGAAGAAAACGGCTATTCGTTACATACCTTCAACCCAACTGCGAGTCTGCCGGCAAAACTTACAGATTCCCTCAAAACGGTATTGAACCTGCAGACAACCATTACCGACAAATGGGAAGCCAATCCGGAGTTGATCTGGGCATTGAATCCGGTATTCGGATTCGGCAAACAAGAGTATTGCATGCCGAGGCTCACACCCGACGCTGCTGCTAACCTGATCGCACAGGGTACTTTTGCCGTGCCGATCGGTCAGCAGGAACTCTACTACACCAACAAAGGTGTGCCGATTAATGAGGATAAAGCATGGGATTATACCGGCAGGAACAACCTTCAAACCGCCCAGGAAAACGACAGGTTTTACATCCGCAGCGGTTATGAAACTGTAAAAGCGCATTTCAACCGGGAACCCAGGTTTTACGCCAATGTCGCCTTTGATGGCGGTATATGGTACGGTAACGGGAAACTGGACCCTGAAAATGCCTTATATGTTCAGGCGCGGGGCAGCGCCTCTTATGCCGGACCTAAGGACAATATCCGGTTGAACTTTTCAGGGTACTGGCCAAAGAAACTGGTCAACTACCTGACCGTTTACGATAAAACCCTGACCTGGGAAGATTTCCACTACCCGTTGATGCGCCTTTCAGGCCTGTACCTGATGTATGCTGAAGTACTGAATGAGCAGGATAAAGGTGCTTCCGCACTCCCATATATCGATAAAGTGAGAAAAAGAGCTGGTCTCCCCGGCGTTGCTGAAGCCTGGACAACCTATTCAAAAAATCCAGGAAAATACAATACCAAAGACGGCCTCCGCCAGATCATTCACCAGGAAACCCGCATTGAACTCGCCTTTGAAGGACAAGCGGGATGGGCATTGCGCCGCTGGAAGGAATTGCAGGATGTCATGAGCAGACCTTTGCAAGGCTGGAACATTTACGAGGAATCGGCCATCAACTACTACCGCCCTCGCACCCTGATCTCACCTGTTTTCAATGAGCGCAATTACCTGTGGCCGATCAAAAACGACAACCTGATCGTCAACAGCAACCTCGTACAAAATCCAAACTGGTAATCAAATGAGAACAATTATGAAACATACAAGATATAATTTATTAATGCTGTTGACTTTGTTGCTGGCCATAGGAATTACCTCCTGCAAAAAGAACAATGGATACAATACCGAGCCGGTGTCTACCGACAAAACGAAACCGCAGGCGGTGACCAACCTTAAAATCGACAATTTTAACGGTGGCGCCTACATCACCTACAATCTGCCCAAATCTGACAATATCCTATACGTGCTCGCGAAGTACAACATCCGGGACAAAGTGGCACGGGAAACAAAATCATCTTATTATACCGATACCATCAAGGTTGAGGGATTTGCCAAAGCCCAGGAATATGAGGTGACCTTATATACCGTTACACGCGCCAATGTAATGTCGGATCCGGTTACCGTAAAGGTAAATCCTAAAACTCCCGTGTACCAGCTGGTCAGGCCAACCATAACCATGTCCCCGGATTTTGGAGGGGTAAATGTCAAGTCGCAGAACCCCCTAAAGAAAGAAGTAGGTCTGATCCTCCTGGCTTACGACGACGTAACCCGCACCATGGAAGTACAGGACCAGTTTTTCACCAAAACAGACCTGATCGATTATTCCATAAGAGGCTATAAAACGGATGCAAGGGATTTTGGTGTCTATGTGACGGACCAGTGGGGCAATGTTTCAGATACGCTGAAGCTAAAGTTGAGTCCGCTTTACGAAGAGCAGCTGGACAAAAGCAAATTCAGTCCGTTTACGCTGGCCAGTGATGCACCGGTTTATGATGGCAACTGGACTGTCTCAAAACTGTGGGACAACAACAAAGGCGAACCGGGCTGGCATACGGGCTCCAGCGGCGTCGCGCCTTTTGTCTGTACTTTCAGCATTGGCAAGACCTTCAAATTGAGCAGGTTTACCTTGTGGCAAAGACCAGACAGCTGGGCCTATGGACATGGTAACCCGCGCGACTTTAGCATTTGGGGATCTAATTCGGATTCGCCAAAAGATGCAAAACTTCCGCTCCAGGCTGCTGCAGGAACGGTCATCGGTGACTGGACAAATCTTGGAAACTACAACTTCCCGCCACCACCCTCAGGCATGGCCCCTCCGGGCAACTCTGCTGATAATGAATTTATCAAAGCTGGTGTTGGATTTAATGTACCCTTTAATGCGCCGTCAATTAAGTTTCTGCGGGTCTCTGTAGCCAAGACCTGGTCAGGGGGCTCCTTTGCCCACATTTTAGAATTGTCCTTTTTTGGTAAGCCGGATTAATTTAATCACTGATAAAAATTAAAAACATGAAAAATATCATATATACGTCACTCCTTCTCGCACTATTTGCAGTAGTGTACGGCTGCAGTAAGAATGAAACTGCGTTCAGGGATTTCCTGGACAAACGCGAGGTTACCTATACCGGTGCTGTCGGCGATGTGCGTACGCAGCCGGGTAATCTGCGTGTGGAGCTCAAATGGAAATCGAGTACCGACCCAAGTATCACACGGTATGTAGTTTACTGGAACAATAAAGTCGACTCTCAAGTGGTGAACATCAGTACCAAAACCGACAGCGTAAAAACGATTATTGCCGGTTTGAAGGAATTTGTATACAGTTTCACCATTTTCTCTTACGATGGTAAGGGCAACAAATCAATTGCCCGGGAGGTCAACAATGTTAAGGTATACGGCCCTACTTACCAGGGCACGTTGTTAAACAGGGCCTACAATGCAAAAAATCCTTACATCGTAAACGACAATGGCTCTGTTACCCTGAATTTTACCACCCCGGATACCATTCATGTAAAAACAACCGTCAGCTACACCACTGCGGCTGGCGTCGAGGCACAAGCTTCATTATTGGGACTAGACAGTGTGGTGGTATTGCCAAGCTACAAGTCCGGCACCAAAGTTCTCTACCAATCGTCTTATAAGCCCGAGCGGAATTCTATTGACGCTTTTACCACCAACAAAGCCGACGAATACCCGCCTATATTCCAGTTGGTCGCATGCGATAAGTCCCTGTTCAAAGAAGTAAAACTATCGAACGATGTATCTACCTATGAATCAGGAACCAGCATCAGTAAATTGTGGGATGGCAGCGTCGGTCCGCAAGGCTATCCAAACATTTTCCACAGTGACGGCAGTTATATCGCGCATGTACTTACATTTGATATGGGCAAAGTCTATGACAACCTGAGCAAGATCGAAGAAACCGGACGCGATTGCTGCAACAATCCGGACAAGTTTGAGGTTTGGGGTATTGCAGATTTGACCAACGCAACCACTACCCTAAGGGCAGATAACTCCGGCTGGAAAGCCGAAGCTATTGCTAAAGGATGGACGCTATTGAAAGAAGTAACCCGTTCCGATGACGGCAAAGCCGCCTTTAAGGTCGATCTGATCAGTAATCCCCCACCGGTGAGGTACATCCGGATCAGGGTACTCCATACCACGACCGGCTCTGCCTATAGCAACATCAGTGAACTGACTTTCTGGAACAAACAGTAAAAAAGCGCTCGTTATCGCGACAAAGGAGAGATCTCTTGTTCTGGCATAATTTGCCTGTTCAAGAGATTTCTCTCTTCGTTCGAAATGACGAATGTAAATGCTCAGTTCAAAGCCTGACGAATATCACCTAAGATATCATCGATATGCTCCAGTCCGATCGACAAACGAACCGTACCCTGCTCTATCCCTACTTCAAGCCTTTGCTCTTCCGTTAACTTAGAGTGTGTACTGGTAGCCGGATGTGTCGCAATCGATCTGGTATCTCCTAAATTGGCAGAAATAGAGAACATTTTCAACTTATCCATAAATGTACTCGCAGCAGCAACCCCGCCATCAATCACTAAGGTCACGATGCCACCACCCTGCTTCATTTGCTTTTTAGCAATCGCATATTGTGGATGAGAAGGTAAAAACGGATACATCACCCTTTGAACCTTTGGGTGACTTTCTAAAAACTCAGCCACTTTCAAAGCATTCTCGCAATGTCTGTCCATACGAACAGCTAAAGTCTCCAGGCTTTTGGACAACACCCAGGCATTAAACGGCGACATCGCCGGCCCGCTATGTCTCGCAAAACCTTCAATTTCTTTGATCAGAACTGCTGATCCTAAAATAATCCCGCCTAAAGTACGTCCCTGGCCGTCAATAAACTTCGTAGCCGAGTGAATGGAAATGTCAGCACCCAATTTAATAGGCTGCTGTAAATATGGCGTAGCAAAACAATTGTCAATCACCAGCAGTACACCATGTTTTTTAGCCAGTTGGCCCAGCCATTCCAGGTCAATGATATCGATACCCGGATTAGAAGGCGTCTCCACAAAGATCATTTTGGTATTTGGTTGAATGCCGTTTTCCCATTGATCCAGTTTATCAAGATCCGCGTAGGTATACGTAATCCCCCATTTAGAAAAAACATTGTTCAGCAACTGGTGGGTAGATCCAAAAACGGAGCGGCTAGACAATACATGATCACCAGATTTCAAAAACGCAGCGAAAGTTGTAAAGATCGCCGCCATCCCGCTGGCAGTAGCCCAACCTGTTTCCGCACCTTCCAAAACCGACATTTTTTCGATCAGTTCATCGGTATTCGGATTGGCGTAACGGCTGTATACGTTGCCTTCTTTCTCATTGGCAAACAGCGCACGCATTTCCTCAGCGTCATCAAATTTGTAACTGGAAGTCAGGTACAAGGGCACAGAATGCTCTTTGTATTGGCTTCTTTCTGCTTGTAAACGTATGGCTAGGGTCTCAAAATTATCTTCCTGCATTTTTATTTAGTATCAAAATATATGTATCAGGCAGCAAAGAACAGCGGGTGTTATTTGCTACTCTGGTTAATTGTATAAGTAAAATTCAACTGTGCCGAGCGCCCAAGGATATTGGATACGGAGCAATACTTATCGAAAGTAAGGGCCAGTGCACGTTCCACTTTAGGCACGCTCAATTCACCATATAGGTCGAAGTGTATGTCAATGACATCAAAAATCGGTGGCATTTCTTCATCCTTTCTCGTCGCCTTGATGTTGATCTTCAGGTCATCCAGCGGTTCTTTTTGTTTGGTCAGTACATTGACCATATCAATACCACTGCAGCCACCCAAACCGACAAGAAGCATTTCCATTGGCCTGAATCCCAAACCTGTTCCTCCTATAGCCTCTTTCGCATCAAGTTCCACCTTAAAACCCGATGAGTTTTCTGCCTCAAAATTAAATTTACCGCTTTTACGTACTAAGTTGATTTCCATTACTGCTCGTTCAATATTAATTGTTCTGTAACAAACCCGCTCTCACACACCATAGAAAACCTGGTTATCCTGTTCGAGATCTGGCAGCCGTACTGCCGAACTAAAAATACCGAAGACCGATGAACCACTGCCGCTCATCGCTGCATAAAGCGCACCCGCATTGTATAATTTGGTTTTGATCTGTTCTATTTCAGGATATTTTACAAAAACCGTTTCTTCAAAATCATTCTTCAAAACCGCTTTCCAATTTTCCAGTGGCAAATGTATTAAATCTTTCAGCGAAGTACTAGGGATGGCGGGCATAATTCCGCTGTAAGCATCTACAGTAGACACATGAACAGGGGGTTTGACCAACACGAGGTAATAATTTGACAAATCTATGTTTGCAGGCTCAAACTCATCGCCCTTGCCAAAAGCCAAAACAGGCTTGTTTTGAATGAAGAAGGCGCAGTCGGCACCCAGCGGCCGGACATAGTCTTCCATCTGTTCGGCAGAAAGCCCCAAACTAAACTTGTCATTAGCCAGTTTTACCAGAATAGCAGCATCTGACGAACCCCCGCCCAGTCCTGCACCTACCGGAATATTTTTCAGCAAGGTGATCTGCTGTTCAGGCAGGTCAAAGTCTTTTTGCAATGCGTGAAAGGCTTTTAAACAAATGTTATCTGCCGGATTTCCTGGAATATCTATACCTTTAATGTTGCAGGAGCTCTCCGCAGCATCGGTCAACTCAATTACATCATAAATCTTGACCGGATAAAAGACTGTCTCCAGGTTATGGTATCCGTCGGGTCTCTTTTCAGTAACGTAAAGACCAAGATTGATCTTGGCGTTGGCAAATGCTAGCATGAATGTACTGGTTTCTGGTTCAGCAGCCGAAGTTACGAAAATCACCATAAGTCTCAGGCATTGATGACATAACGTTATGGACCAATATTTCCAACGACCTTGGAGCGTGGTTGGAGCATGGTTGGAACGTCCTTGCACCGTCCAATTGACGCTTCAACCAGGCTATAAGATCGTTTGAACTTCACTCTAAAGATTGACGACAAACAGACGCAGTATAGACGCAGTTTACTCAAACAAGTACCTCACACCGAATTGCATGACATAAGTAGAATTGGTGCTGTAATCAGTCCTGAACGTCTCGGTCAGCAGCTTACCCCCATTAGTTGCCATTTGAAAAACAGGCATCGTACTTCCATCAGGCTTTACCTGATCCAGATTGGCAGGCACGAGGATCGAAGCTGCGTTGACCTGCTTTTTCAAACCCCAGTTGGAATTAATCAGATTCCCGATGTTAATAAAGTCGATGCTCAGTTGCAGGGTATGTCTTTTTTCTTTGTTTCGTAGTAAAAGGTCATGACTCAGGCGTAAATCCACCTGATGCCGCCAGGGTAGCAGTGCGGCATTTCTTTCGGCATATTTCCCTTTGCGTCGTTTCAGGTAATCATCCTGTTCAACATAATTAAAAAAAGCAGTAAGTTGCTGTTCAGCGGAATAACTAACTGCCTTACCTCCGGTGTTAGTATTTAAGGGCACAAATTTGATTTCGGATGGATCCTTGGGTACATAAATCAGTGAACGGTTCGTACCATCTCCAATAAAATCTTTTGTGTAGGTATAAGAAAACCGGCCTTCACTGGCACCCTGATAAATAAGACCAATGGCAAATTTTAAATGCCTTGCATATTGTTTCGTCCAACTGATCGAGGATACAATCCTGTTTGGTGGCACATACCCTGCATAGCCCATCGCGGGTTGATTAATGCCATTTACACTGGGAGTCGCATTGAGCGCAGAAAGCGTTTGGTCGCCATCGCCGTCATTGTAGTTTTTGGCTATACTACGACTGTAAGCGAGTGAAAAGTTAAACTCATTGCGAATGCGTTTTTCAATTTGTGCGATGGCTGAAAAATAATAACCTTTGGATGAATTGGAAATCACAACCGCATTCAATGGCGAGTTGCCTTCCGCATCATACTGGCCTGATGCATTCAACGGATTGATAAATTTCTGATTGTTACCTGCCGGATAAACCATTCTGTGGTCCGGGTAACCAGGAATATTCAGCGCAACGGGGGTAGTAAGATTAACATCTCTAAACCAAATTCCTTTAATATCCCGGTTATAAATGGCCTCTGCAGTACCTTTAAATCCTGCTGGCAAACTGATGTCCATACCGATACTCGACTTCCAGCTCTGGGGCATCTTAAAATCCCTGGACAAAACGCTCGTTACCGATGGCAATGCATTGCCTTGTTGGGGTGAAAACTGCTGCCGGTAATCCGGGTTAAACGTTGCAGGGGTATTTTGCTGACCCTGCCAGGTTTGTGTGAGCTGGCTGACACCAGAATAACGGGCCTGACTGATGATCCATACAAAAGGGATCCTACCGGTAAAGATTCCTGTACCACCTCTTAAAATCAGTCGTTTATCACCCATTAAATCGTAACTGAAAGCAGCTCTTGGTGAAAACAGCAGGGCTGGTTTCGGCAACTGAGCGGTATGGAAGTGCTGACCATCTGCAAAATCGAGTGTAGCCAGCAGTTTATTTTCAGGAAGTGATTTTGGAAACAACGGCAAATCAGTCCGTAGTCCTGCACTGAGGCTCAGCCTGTCATTCAGCGCGATATTATATTGAACAAAGCCTGAGAGATCGAGGTAGTCAAAACTATATTGTGGTGGAGCCCCTTTTCCGTCAGCTGTGTAGGTTACTGCATAATCCTGTGGTTTTTTACCCAAAGTAAAGTCTTCCCATGAGGCATAGGTATAGTAACCCGTACCAAAAGGCATATAACTGTTTTTAGTATTGCTGTAGTCTGTCTGCAAGCCGGCTGTCCAGGTGCTCTTGCCTCGTGTCCACTGCATGTGGTCTGCAAAAGACAACACATAGACATCCCTGCTGTTTCCATAAGTAAATGGTTCATAACCAAAGGAAGTAAAGGGTATACCGTCTTTTAAAATATCTACAAAGGGAAAAAAGCGGCTATCTGAAACCCTGGGTTCATATTGCCGGGTATAAGAAGCACGCATGGTATTGGTCAGTTCCTTGTTGAACCGCTTGTTCCATTCTGCAGCCAGTGAATAGAAGTCGGACAAAGTACTGAAGTTGGAATTGCTGAAGGGAAGTGAATTGGCAGTCCTGCGGCCGAAACTGGCAGAGTAAGGTATAAGCGGACTTCTGGATCCGTTGACCAGTTCCGGTTTGCTGCCATGCAATTGGTTGTAACGAATGCTGAAGGTATTATTTCGGGCAATATTCCAGTCCAGCCGCAGCAACACCTTGTTGCTTTTACTCTTAAAATCATAGCCCTGATAGGCCCCGGGATCATACCCATACGTATTCAGCAGGTATGCTCTGATGGTATTTAACTCCGTTGCAATTGGCCTGGCGACATTGGGAGACGCACCGTAAAGAACTAAAGGAGTCGCTGCCTGGAAAGGCTGTGGCTGAACCTGTTCCGTCTCCTGCTCAAAACTCAGGAAATAAAAGAGTTTGTCTTTAATGAGTGGCCCGCCCAGTCTTAAACCTTCCAAATGGTACTGAAGTGGTCTTTTTTCAATCTGCTGATCACCCGCCAGATAACCATAGGTATCCTGGTTTCTAAAATAGCTGTAAACAGAACCTTCCGTATTGTTGCTGCCTGAACGGCTGATGATATTGATGGCACTGCCTATGAACCCAGATTCCCAAAGAGACTGATAAGGGGCGACATTTACGGATATCTGTGCAATAGCATCCAAAGCAATTGGCTGAGCACCATTTCCGGGCAGGTTATCTCCCACCCCAAAGTTGTTGTTAAATTCAGAGCCGTCTATGGTAATGAAATTTTGACGGTAGTTACCTCCGGCTATAGCTGCGCCAAAGGCCAGCGGACTTAGTTTTACGAAATCTGCGATGCCACGTTTTACAGTTGGCAGCAGATTAATTTCCTGTTGGTCAATGTTGAACAAAGGCCCGCTTTTTCCCGGATGCGGTAGTTTCCCTGATTTTAAAGCAATAATTTTTATTTCCGGCAGTTCATTGATGAGGCTTTCGAGGCTGATGTTTAAGATTACGGGCTCACCAAGCTTAAAAAAAATACCAGAAACCTGGTATTTTTTAAAGCCTGAATAAGTGATTTCAATTTGATAGGGGCCTCCCGGCTTCAGATCAGGAAGAAAATAATTGCCGGTGATATTGGTATTGCAACCGTATACAGTTTCGGTTGGCAGATGGGTCACAGTAAAATAAGCCCCTGTAATTGCTGTTTCATACGCATTGGTCACCCTTCCTGACAAACTTGTTTTCGTTGTTTGCCCAGCTGCAGTAAAAAACCGCAGTAAAACAAATAAAAGAAGACAAAACCAGTATTTCAAGAGTATGAGGATTAAATAAGCCTGCCCATTAACGGATCTGTTTTGGTAACGGAACCTGTTTCCACACGCCCCGAAAAGCGCTGCTTAAATCCGAAATTATCTGCAATCTTCACACTGAGATCGTACCAGTTGTAATTTTTGCCGAGATCAAACACGATACTGGATTTACTTTTTGCAGGAACCTTTAGGGTTTTGCTACCGGTTTTATAACTTTCGTCACTGAATACTACCTCTTTCGCAATTGCGGACTGGTTGGTAACAGTGAAGATCACATGACCACTCAGTTTTAAGGGGTTCTTAGCATCCTTTTCATAGCTGCATGCTACCCGGAGTGCAGGATCATTTTGATCTCCCTCAAACTCCCTGAAAAAACCATTCGGACCATAAACCCTCAAATGGTATTTGCCGTCCGCGAAATCGTTCAGCAGCCACTCATCCTGTAGGGTATCCCCTGCCTTTACGGTATAGTTCCAACTGCGGAGTACCTCCTCTTTAAAAGGGTTCATGGCATAAACGGTAAACGGAGATCCAGCAGCTTTTTTGCCGAAAGCTTTATTGGCGGCATTAAAGCTGATGCTGAACCTGTCTTTTTTAAATTCACCGTTTACATATAGTTCATAAGGCAAAGCGCAGGAAGACCTGATGCCCTTTTCCTGTTGCGGAAAATAAGGTGAAGCGAGGTGGTTTTCATTGATCTGCGCAATCTCATCCGCATTTAATTTCCTGTAATTATCTGGTGCTTCTTTAAATTTAGCAGAATAGATTTTTTCAAGGAAAGGCGCTTTCTCGAGGAATTGCGGTTGTTCAACTTTTTCACCATTGTACGGTCTGAACGCAGAAGTCAGGTCACCGCTTACCGTTCTTCTCCATGGCGTGATGTTCTCTTCAACAATCTTTTTGCCTAGCTTCTTTTCTAAAAATGTTTCCAGGAACTGCAAGGAAGAAGTATGGTCAAATACCTCGGAACAGACGTATCCGCCGCGTGTCCATGGGGAAACAATCACCATCGGTACCCGATAGCCCAAGCCGATCTGGGCCTCACGATAATTGCTTTCCTTCATAGAAGGGTTGGTCTGCTGGTCTTTAGTGGCGAAATCCAGTTTGGTATCCAAGCCTTCAGAAACTTTACCTGCGTGCTCTTTAAAAGGATGCGGTGACACAAATGGAGGCACATGGTCAAAATAGCCATCATTCTCGTCGTAGGTCAGGACGAAAACCGTCTTCTTCCACACTTCAGGGTTCTTGGTCAGGATCTCGATCACTTCATTGACAAACCAGGAGCCGAACCATGGTGATCCCGGATGGTCAGAGAAATTAGCCGGTGTCATCAGCCAGGAAACCATTGGTAAGGTGCCTTCATCTACATCCTTTCTGAACTGATGCAGGATATCTCCTTTCGGAATGTTCAGTTCCCGGTCGGTGCCCTTTTCGTTGTACTTGAAAGGGACAAGTTTGTGGAAATCTGGATCGTTGACATTGGTACCGAATGCTTTAGCGTTTAAGGCTTTGGAAAATTCAGATAACCCATTGTGCGCTTCCATGGTGTATTTCTTCTCCTCTTCTTCTGTTTTAATCAGGAGTTTCTTTATGGCCTCTACCTTCGTCTGTTCTTCAGCAGTCAAGTTTTCCTTAGGCGCTGCCGCGATTTGGTCCAGCAATACCTTTTTCTTTTCCTGCAGGTTGGCGATCGCTCCGGGATGGAGACGAACATTGTACTGCTCAAAATACTCAATCACATTGGTACCGAAGTTACTCAGCCAGGAACTGGCTTCGCCGTTCAGGCCAAATCCCATGGTCAGTTCATTCTGGTAAATCTTCCAGGGCACACCATTTTCTTCGAGACGCTCAGGAAAAGTCTTCCAGCTTAAGGTTGGTTTGTCATAATTGCTGATGTTCCACACATGCGCCACTCCTTCTTCCGTATTCTTTTCCCTGTTGGTACCGGTCATCCAGTAATAACGGTTCGGGTGCGTGCCCGCAATGACGGAGCAGAAGTTCTGATCGCATACCGTAAAGGCATCGGCAAGGGAGTAATAGAAAGGGAAATCCTCACGCTTGCAATAGCCAATCGTGAGCGGAATGTGCGCATAGGTAACTTTGTAGGCCTTTTTTACATCCAGCCATTTGTCATACTTGCCTTCATTCCTGGCATCGGTCTGGTCTGTCCAGTTGTGGGGCGTAGAACCCATCCAGGCAACTTTGGTTTCTTTGATGTCGAGGTGGAAGGGTGCGTAGGTTTCGCCGTCCTTGTTGGACTGCAGCCAGACTTTATTTTTGTTAGGCAGCTCAATTGCCCGCGGATCATTGAAACCACGCACGCCTTGTAAAGTTCCAAAAACATGGTCGAAAGACCGGTTTTCCTGCATCAGGAAGACGACGTGTTCAGCGTCGTAAAAAGTACTGCCAAGTGCCGGATCAATGGCAAGCGCCTTTTGAATAACCGGTGGCAAGGTATTGATGAAAGCAGCACCTCCGGAAAGGAGGGCTGCTTTTTTTATAAAATCTCTGCGTGAATCCATAGATCAGATCAGTTTCATTGATAAAAATTAAAAGGAATATCTTGCGCCAAGCTGGATCTGGTAAGGCGTTCCGCCTGCCTGTGTTACACCAACATTCTCATTCACACGGTATTCATATTGTTGTTTTGCCTGGTCAAATTTGGTAACCAGCAATAAGGTCTGGTTGCCCAGGTTATAGTTGACACCTTTCTTCTTGTTCAACAGGTTGGCAAAGTTGAAAACATCACAGCTGACAGTCAGCCTTTGTGATTTATAGGTTTTGAATTCTTTCATCAACCTGATGTCAAAGGTTCCTGAAAAAGGATTTTCACCACCATTACGGTCTGCAATCTTGCCAAGGCTCTTGCGGATGTAGTCTTTTGCTTTATTGTCAGGATTGTTCAGCACTTTTTCCATCGAAGCTTTCACTGTGGCACTGGTTGCTGCATTGTTGGGATCATACACAAAGGCAAGATCGTTGTCGTCACCAGGACCGCCCACAAAATCACCGTTCAGATCGGCATCAACAATCAGTGAATAACGTGAACCGCCAATTCCCCTGAAAGTTCCGCTTAAGGAGAAGCCTTTCCAGGTTGGTGTGGTTCCGTATATCACTAACTTATCGCTGTATTGGTTATCTGAATAAACCATCTGAGAAAGATCTCTCGGATCAGATTTTACCGGTCTGAAAGTCGAGGTATTTGCTACGTTACCATTGTACGATGAATTGTCTCTTGCATCGTTTAAAGTATAGCTTACATTCAGGTAGCCATCTTTCAGGTAGCGGAAACTGGCATCCAGGATCACCGCTTTTTGCTCCAGATTTGCACCGTTGGTCAGCATCAACACACGGCCCACTTCCTGGGTTTTTCTGCCCAATACGTTGTTGGTAATTCCGGAAGCGGTAATGGTATTTGCAGGGACGAACACACCCCTGTTTTCTTCATTGGCCAATCTGAAGTAAGGATTGTCAACCAGGTTGCGGTCCAGGTATACATAGTTGTTTGTCGTGTAACTGTATAGGAAGTTGACGCCCAGTCTTAACCTGTCGCCGATGATCTTGTTATAGCTTAGGTTTGCCTTAAAGATGGAAGGCATTTTCAGGTTTGGATCGTTCAGGTTGATCGTAGACACATAAGGCACACCGGCTATGATGCCCGGAGCTGTAGATGGGTCTCTTCTATAGGAAGGAAAATCAGGGATCGGTACCAGGCTGGTTCCTATAGCAGGACGTGATACATCTATGGAAGCTACTTTGGTTCCGCTGTTCTGGATGTTGTTTACCTGTGCGTAGTTTACCGGGTAGGCGCTAAACAAACCACCACCTAAACGGATGATGTCTTTTTTCTCCCCTTTAATGTCCCAGGTCAACTGCATGCGGGGCTGTATCTTGCCCGCATCCGTAATTTTGCTGTCTGTTCTCAGTCCCAAAGTACGCTCCACAACGGGGTTGTAATCTGCTTGTGTAAGAAAACTCGTCACGTCATAACGCACACCGAACATCGCGTTCAGATTGGGCATGATGTCAAATTCAACCTGTCCGAAGAGCGATGCATTCAAAATGTACTGCTGCACAGAAGGCTCTCCGTTGATCGGGGCTTCCCTGGCATACCTTGAAGCATTCAGGTTGTTGAAATCTGCAAGGCTGTTGAAGATAAAACGGCCGTTCTGCTCACTGGAAATATAGGTATCCATATAGGTCAGGGTATTGTCCGTACCAAAAGTGAACTTATACTTGTCAGCTGTATAATACGAGGTATTCACCAATTGGAACTGGTTTTCCAGGTTGTTTTCCGGGAAGAAACGCTGACCGCCAAGCTGGACGGTCTTGCTGCCCAGTGTACCATTTGGCAATGTAGACCTTACCGTTACAATTGCTCTTGGAATATTTGCCGCAGGCAGTTCGCTGTTGGGTACATAATTCCTGGTGGCCGACTGAAACTGCATTTTAAACTCATTCAGGAAGTTCGGTTTAAACTGTGAACGAAGCGAAAGCAGGGTACTGTTTTCTCTGGACTTGAAATCTCCATAGACCTCGAAAAGGTTGATGTTCGAGTTGTCACTGTTGCTGACAGGATTATCCCAGTCGCTGTAGTTATTTCTCAGCGTCAGCCTGTGTTTGTCATTGATCTGCCAGTCTAAACGGGCAAAGAAGGTATTGGCAAGCGTTTTTCTTTTGAATTCACCCACCTGCGGACCGCTACCCAATCCGTATTTGGCACGGCCAATGTTTACCACGCTATCCAGCGCACCTTTACTGATACCCAAACTGATCTCATCATCTTTATCACGGATGTCGGCAATAAAGAAAGGCATGCTTTCATCCTGACGGTCCAATGCGGTAAAGAAGTGCAGTTTGTCTTTGATGATGGCACCGCCCAAACTAAACCCATATTGGTTGGTGGTGAACTTCTGTTCGCGTTTGTTACCACGGATATCATACGGACTGGCCAGAAAATCTGAACGATAGTAATCAAAAACAGAACCGGTCAATGTGTTTGTACCAGATTTGGTAACCGCACTGACAGTACCTCCACCCTCACGACCTTTATATACATCATAAACGTTGGTGGCAACTTCAAATTCACGGATGGCTTCTAGTGACAACGAGTATGGACCACTGCCGATCGCACCTGAAGTCAGGTTATTTCTTGCACTCGCCCCGTCGATCAGGTAATTGGTTGATGAAGCACGCTGACCGCTGACACTTGTACCGTTGGTGGTCGGTGCCAGAGCGGAAAGGTTGTTGAAATTCCTGTTTTGCGTAGGCAACTGCTGGATGTTTTGTGCAGTGATCGCAGTACTGGAACCCAGCCTGTCAATACGCTTGGTTAGGGAATTGGCATTCACCTGCACTTCTTTTAGGTCGTTGCTGCTTTCGGTCAGACGAAAGTTGGCAATAATATTATCACCCTGGTTCAGCGCAAAGTCTGTTTTAACTTGTTTGGGATAACCAACATAAGTTACCGTTATCGTGTACGGCCGGCCAAGTGGCAGCTGGATCAATGAATAAGCACCATCTTTATTGGTGGCGGTAACGGCACGAAAACCGTTGGACTCGTTGCGCAGCACGACAGAAGCACCGGGAATGGCCACACCCTTATCGTCGGTGACTTTACCGGTTACAGAGGCATCTGTAGATTGCCCATAGGATTTGCCGGTCATCAGTAACAAGAAGATGAAAGCGGGAATAACGCTTTGTTTGATAAAAAACAGAATATTTCTGTTTGTAATTTTTAAATACTGGTAATAATATTGCATATTTAATTGCTTTGATTGGTTTTTCGGAATTAATTAAATCTGACGGGACTGCTTCAGTCCGGTCGAAACCGGGTTCCGACGGCTATCGGGATCCGGTTTTTGTTGATGTGCTTTACGTCATGGGCCTGGGTTGAGGATTAGCTTTTTATTGGTTAACTGGTAATTTATGCCTGTTTTTGACACCAATTGCTGAAGTACGACGCGTAGATCATGGTGCTGGAAATGCATGGTATAAGTCTTTTCCCGTTTTTCGGGTCCCGTTACTTTCACTGGTATGTTGTATTGTCTGGAAAGTTCTGCGCCTATTTGACTAAGCGTTAGGTTGTCAAAGTATAGCGATCTGTTCGTTTTCCAGTTGCTGACGAGCGAGGCGTCCTGATTGGAAATGCGTGTTTGTTTTTTGTTAAGATCATAAGTCAAAGCCTGGTCCCTGACGAGCCCGCTGCTCAACATCTCTATTTTACCGTTTTCAAGATGGGCCACTTTTACCTTACCGGTGGCCACGGTTATTTTATAGGCATTCATTTCAGGATAAGACCTGATGTTGAAAGAAGTTCCCAGCACAGTTGTGACAAGACGGCCTGTAGCAATGCTAAAAGGACGCAGCGTATCCCGCTTTACTTTAAAGAAGGCCTCTCCATAATCAAGCTTAAGCCTCCTTGACTTTGATGTATTAAAATCTGAGTTCAAGCGGATTTTTGTTCCCGCGTTCATCCATACCGAGGTACCGTCTGCAAGAACAATTTGCTTTACTTCAGCCTTTGAAGTACTGTAGATCTGCCAGGTTGTTTGCTCCCCTTTAAGATCTGCCGGACTTTTAGTCATAAATAACGACACGACAGAGATGACAAGGATCAGGCAGGCCGCATTGAACCATATGGTCCTATACCAGGCATTACCGGCAGGAGGCTTAATGGCAAGTTGTATATTGGCAAAAAGTTCCTGCTGCAGCCTTGCCGTATTTAAATTATGATCAGGTTCGATTTGTCCTTCTTCCGGCTTGGCGTCAAACCATTCGTTTATAACTTCGGTTTCAGCCTCGCTTAATCGTCCTTTCTGGTAATCTCTAAATTTCTTGATTAAAAGTTTCTTCTTGGCACTCATCTGCTCAATAGCGTCTGAAAACCTAAAAAGTACTTTAAATTGCCGTTAAGCTTAGGTTAAGTTTAACAGAACCAAAAGTACCAGCGCTAGGTGGCCCGAATCATAGCGCGATAAACGGTTGCGCAACCGCCTGAGCGCTTCAGAAATGTTATTTTTCACGGTCTGCTCCGACAACATCAGCTCCGCCGCGATGTCACGGATGGATTTCTCTTCGTACCTACTCAATTGGAAACACTGCCTCATATTGGACGGCATGTTGACAAGTTCAATTTCAATGGCCGACTGGAGCTCACCGGCGATCAGGTACTCATCGGGATGGTTTACACGTTGCAGACTAGCAATCAGCACATCATCACCGGCGAGGCGCACCTTATTTTTTCGATACAGGGACATCACCTCGTTTTTAGTGATGCTAATCAGATAAGGCATGATAGAGCCCTCAACTATCAGGGTGTCTCTTTTTGTCCAGATTTCTATAAATGCATTTTGCAGAATGTCTTTGGCCTGGTCTTCGTCATTGATCAGTTTGCAGGTATACGCAAATAACTGTTTCCAGTGCCGGTTAAATACGTGTTGAAACGCAGATTCGTCACCTGAACGCATTGCTTGAAAAAGTTCTTTGTCAGATTTGTCCCTCATGATTATGATCTGGACAAAAGTAGAGATGGCGTATTAAGCCATCATTAACCTTGTTAGAAGTTATCAAGCCCCTGAACTTTCATTCAGGGGCGTTATGCTTATTTTGAGCTATTTTAATCGGCTAGAAGGTTCCGATGCTATATACTTTATCTTTCAGGGTACTGAATTCTATCTCATTGTCAGAGATTTTCTTGAAGGCAATCTTTTTCCCGGCACTGCTCAGGCTTACTTTTCCGATACCAGGATAGTTTAGCTTACAGGTGTTTCCTCCTAATGATTTTATTGTACTGGCAGTTAGTTTACCAATCGCCCAGGTCATGGAAACTTCAAAATTGCCACGGGTCTTGAGACCGGAAACACTTCCGTTGGCCCATGCATCAGGTAGCGCGGGCAAAAGCTGGATGAGGCGGCTGCCAATCTCTCCCTCCTGACTTTGGACCAGCATTTCCGCAACACCGGCAGTATAACCGAAGTTGCCGTCGATCTGGAATGGTGGGTGCAGATCGAACAGATTTTGTGCAATGCTTTTTTGGAACAAAGCCGTAATGTGCTCATGAGCAGAGTTGCCGTCTTTAAAACGTGCGAAGAAATTAATCGTCCAGGCGCGGCTCCATCCCGTACCGGCACCACCATTTTTCAATCGTTTGGCTAAGGTCTTTTTCGCGCCTTCAAATAGTTCTGGCGTTTTGATCGGCGTGATCTGGTCGCTGGGATGTAAAGCAAACAAGTGGGACACATGGCGGTGGCCGGGTTCCGTTTCCTTATAATCTTCCACCCACTCCTGTAAGGAACCGTCCTTAGCCAGTTGCAGGGGTACCAATTGTTTCATGGTATTAGCAAGCGTGTCGCTAAATTTTGTGTCCTGGTGCAGGATCTTACCAGCAGCCCTGGTTCTGATGAACAAGTCATTGATGATCTCCAAATCCATAGTCGGCGCATAGGTCAGCTTAGAACCTTTACCTGTGAAAGGATCAACATAATTATTTTCCGGGCTATAAGAAGGCGAGGTGACCAGTCGGTTCTGCTTATCACGGATCAGGATATCCAATACAAACTGTGAGGACTCCTTCATCATCGGGTAGGCTACGTTCTTTAAAAAAGTCTGATCCCCGTTAAATTCATAGTGTTCAAAAATAGGCTGGGTCATCCATGGACCGCCCATTGGAAACATGCCATTAGTTACCCCATCGTGTACAGCAGTATGCCCGAAAGCGTCGGTCAGGTGGTGTACCGTCCAGCCCCTTGCACCATACATCTGTTTGGCGGTTTGTCGGCCGGGAACCTCCAGTGCCTCCATAAAATGAATTAGTGGTTTGGTTGTTTCCGAAAGATTAGTGACTTCCGCAGGCCAGTAGTTCATCTGCAAATTGATGTTGGTATGAAAATCGGCGTTCCATGGCGCGTTCAACTCCTTGTTCCAGATGCCCTGGAGGTTGGCAGGCAACACGCCCGGCGCTCTTGAACTGCCCATCAGGAGGTACCTGCCATACTGGAATAAAATGGTCTCCAGTCCGGGATCGTAGGTATTTGCTTTCAACGCCGCCAGACGTTCGTCTGTTGGCAAACTGCTTTGGGCATTGTTGCCCAACGAAAGCTCCACACGGTCCATCATGGACTGGTGATCTGCAACGTGTGTGGCTTTAAGGGCAGCGTAAGATTTTCCTGCCAGTGCTTTCAGTATATTTTGACTAATGACATCCGGGTCTTTGGAGGCATCGACATCCATTTTATCTGCATTGTAATCGGTAGCAGCTGTAATCAGAATGGTTACAGCTTTCGCACCCGCTATTTTCAAGGTTTCTTGCTGGTTTGTTAACGTCCCACCTTCATTGATGACCTGAACTACAGTTTCAAACTTCATCCCGTTGCCATCAACATTTCCACCAAAGATCAACTGGTTTTTAGTTGTCCGTGCCACAGCATCTTTATCCCTTGTCATACTAATTGTAGTCGTAATGCCCTGCGGGGCTTTCGTCTCCAGACGCAGCACAATCGCATTGGCCGGAGCAGAAGCAAATAATTCACGGGTATAGGTTTGTCCACCTATTTCATACTGCACACGGTGGATACCAGTACGCAGATCCAGTTCCCTTTTATAATTTGTCGCTTCAGTCGCATGGTCAAAATCCAGTATCAGATCGCCGAGCGGCTGGTAAGACTTTACACCGCCGGGATTCCCGTTTAAGGACTTGTTGGCCAAGTCCATTGCCTCGTCGGCTTTACCGTCAAAAATGAGCTTCCTGATTTGTGGCAGGTTTTTAAGCGCATCAGGATTGTTATTGTTCGATTTTTTACCCGCCCACACGCTTTCTTCATTTAATTGTAGCTGCTCTTTCTTTATACCTCCGAAAATCATCGCACCTAATCTGCCGTTGCCGACAGGCAAGGCTTTCATCCATTGATCTGCGGCTTGTTTATACCATAGCTTCACATCCTGGCGTGAATTTGCTGTGTTGGGTTGTCCATAGGAAGCGAATGAGATCATTAAAGACAATGCGAGAACAAGTCTTGCAACATTGCCCGTCCGCTTGGGAGAAAAATTCATAAAACTGGTCATTGTTTAAATATTTGGTTGGTTCATGTGTTGTGCGATTCCTTTGCCGGCTGTCGGACTTATTGCCCAATTCCGCATTGTAAATTAGGGATAACTAATGACAAACGATTCTTAGGAACAAATAAAACCTAAACTATTAATAATAGATTAATTAGACATTAATCTGTCTAATTTTAAACATTTATGGGATTATTTATTGATGCTGAGTATCTTCGCAGCAGCCCAACCGATAAAGGGCGTATGGATGAAACAATACTTGGATTTAATGCAGCATGTGCTGGATGAGGGCACACAGAAACACGACCGAACCGGTACTGGTACCATTAGCGTATTTGGCTACCAGATGCGTTTTAACCTGCAGGAGGGTTTCCCAATGGTGACGACCAAAAAGCTGCACCTAAAATCGATTATACATGAACTGATCTGGTTTTTGAGCGGGGACACCAATATTAAGTACCTGAAGGAAAATGGGGTCAGGATATGGGATGAGTGGGCAGATGCGGACGGCAACCTGGGTCCGGTGTACGGCTCTCAATGGCGCTCCTGGCCAAAACCTGATGGTGGGCACATTGATCAGATTGCTAAAATTATAGATACTATCAAAAATAATCCGGACTCCCGCAGGATCATCGTATCTGCATGGAACGTTGCTGAAGTGGACAATATGGCCTTGCCGCCTTGTCATGCCTTTTTCCAGTTTTATGTGGCCGACGGCCGGTTGAGCTGCCAATTGTATCAGCGCAGTGCGGATATCTTTTTGGGTGTACCTTTTAATATTGCTTCTTATGCATTGCTGACCATGATGGTCGCACAGGTTTGCGGACTGGCTTATGGCGATTTCGTTCACACCCTTGGTGATGCGCATTTGTATAATAACCACATTGAGCAGGCGAAACTGCAACTGAGCAGGGAGACGCGTCCGTTGCCCGTCATGAAAATCAATCCGGAGGTGAAAGACATCTTTGATTTCAAATACGAAGACTTCACGCTGGAGAACTACGACCCACATCCGCATATTAAAGGAGCAGTTGCAGTATGATTGTATCTGCAGTAGTGGCGATCGCCGAAAACAATGCCATTGGCAAGGACAATGAACTGTTGTGGTACCTGCCAACCGATTTAAAACATTTCAAAAGCATTACAAAAGGGCATACCATCATCATGGGCCGCAAGACCTTTGATTCAATCGGCAAAGCCCTGCCCCACCGGCGCAACATTGTGATCACCAGAACCGAAGGCCTGGAGATTGAGGGAGCAGAAGTGGTAAATACCGTAGACCAGGCACTGGAACTTTGCAGTGATGAAGAAGAAGTATTCATAGTGGGGGGAGCAGAGATTTACAAAATCGCCATGCCGGCTACCGACCGCATTTATCTGACTACAGTACACCGTTCTTTCGAAGGCGATGCCTACTTTCCGGAGATCAACATGGATCTATGGAAAGTGGTGGCTGAGGAAAAGTACGAAGCCGATGAAAAGAACAACATCGACTTTACGTTCGCTACATTGGAGCGGGTTTAGAACGGGCATTGGTACCGCTAAACATTCGATGGCAGCAAATAGTTTTGCCCCCTATAATAAAAAATTCACAACGTGGTCTATTATTTAAAAAAATAATTAGATTTGCCGACTTGTTAAAAAATGATATAGCTGATATAGATTAATAATTACAAACAAATGCTGGGTAAAAGTTTTATTAAATTTATGGCAATACTATTGGGTATTGTCTGTGTGTATTCTCTCTCGTTCAACTTTGTTACCTCTAAGGTCGAAAGTGACGCAAAAGATTTTGCCAAAGGTGATATAAATAAGGAAAAAGCTTATTTGGATTCTATGGCAACTGTGCCGGTTTATCCTGGTTTAGGATTTACTTACCAGTTTTGTAAAAACAAAGAGATCAACCTTGGGCTTGACCTGAAAGGTGGTATGAACGTGACCATGGAGATTTCCCTGGCCGAACTGGTTAAATCTTTAGCCGGTAATACGGATGATGCCAATTTCAACCAGGCTTTGTCTACCGCCCAAACGAAATTGAATGAAGGTGGTAAAGACTTTATCAGTTTGTTTGTAAATGAATTTGAAAAGCTTTCTCCGAATGTTAAGCTTGCTGATTTCTTTTCTAACCAGGACAACGCTACGACGTTAAAACCTGATGCAAGCAATTCAGACGTTAAAAATTATTTATCAAAAGAAGCTACCAGCGCAATCGACCGTTCGTTTATTATCATCAGAAGCCGTATCGACGGATTTGGTGTGGTGAGCCCGAACATGCAAAAACAGGAAGGTACCAACCGCATCCTGATCGAGATGCCGGGTGTGCAGGATAAAGACAGGGTCCACAAATTATTGCAGGGTTCTGCTGAACTTCAGTTCTGGCAGGTTTACAGCAACGAAGAGGTTTATCCGGTCATGGAGAACATCAACAAAACGCTTGCTGTGTCTTTGAAAACTACCGATACCGTTGCTAAGGTTGCAGGTGACACTACCGCTGCCGCATCTGGCAGTAAACTGGCCGGACTCGCAAAAAACAAAGATCCTAAAGACACCACTGGTGTGGCAAAAAATCTGGAAGCAGCAAAATCAAATCCTTTGTTTGCAATCATGACCCCGCCTTCCTATACTTCGGAAAACGGACAACCGGCATTGCGTCCGGGCCCTGTAGTGGGCTGGACTGCACAAAAAGATACTGCAAAAGTAAACGCCTTCTTTAAACGTCCTGAAATCGCAGCCATCATTCCGCAGAGCTACAAGTTCATGTGGAGCGTTAAAGCTGCTGACCTGGGTGCTCCTGCGGGCGGACCAAAAATATTTGAACTGTATGCGATCAAAGTAACCTCTACTGATGGCAAACCTGATCTTGGTGGCGATGCCATCAGCGAGGCACGCAGTGACTTTGACCAGAAAGGCCAGCCTGAAGTAACCATGTACATGACTGGTGAGGGTGCGCAGAAATGGAAAAAAATTACTGCTGATGCATCTTCAGGTAAAGTAAAACAAGCTATCGCTATTGTACTGGACAACCAGGTTTACTCTGCTCCTACGGTGCAAAATGAGATCCCTAACGGTATTTCCCAGATCACTGGTAACTTTACTGCGAATGATACGCAGGATTTGGCGAACATACTGAAAGCAGGTAAACTTCCAGCCCCGGCAAGGATTGTAGGTGAATTCGTTGTAGGTCCTTCATTAGGTGAGGCAGCGATCCACAACGGTTTACTGTCCTTTGTACTGGCCTTTATTGTGATCCTGATCTTTATGGCTTTGTATTACAACAAAGCTGGCTGGGTAGCCAACCTGGCATTGGTGATCAACTTATTCTTCATCATGGGTATCCTGGTATCACTCGGTGCTGTACTAACCTTACCAGGTATCGCAGGTATCGTATTGGTAATCGGTTTATCGGTAGATGCGAACATCCTGATCTTTGAACGTGTACGGGAGGAACTGAATGCAGGAAAATCTACGCCACTTGCGATCAGAGAAGGTTTCAAACACGCCATGTCCTCTATCATTGACTCCAACGTAACGGTATTGGTATTGGGTGTGATCCTTTACATCTTCGGTACGGGACCTGTTCAGGGCTTTGCAACTACCTTATGTATCGGTATCCTTTCTTCCTTGTTCTGTGCGGTTCTACTATCACGTCTGGTATTTGAATACCTGATCGAGAAAAAATCAAACATCACTTTTGGCAACAGCATGACGATCCACGCCTTCAAAAACATTGCTTTTGACTTCGTAGGCCGTAGAAAAATCTATTACATCATTTCTTCTGTAATCATCGTTCTTGGTTTCATCTTTTACTTCAAAAATGGCGGATTGAACCTGGGTATTGACTTTAAAGGTGGTAGAACATATATCGTTCACTTCGATAAGTCAATGGATACGGAAGACGTTAAAGCTAAACTAAACGCAGTATTCCCTGAATCAGAAACAATCGTTAAAACTGCCGGCGGAGAAAGCCAGTTGAAAATTACAACTACTTTCCACATCACCGATCAGGACAACGGTGCTGATAAACTGGTTGAAACTTCCCTGATCAAAGGCCTGGACCAGACTGGTGCTAAATATACCATTGAAAGTAATGAAAAGGTAGGTCCAATCATCGCAAGTGATATTGTATACGGTGCATATGGTGCAATCTTATTCTCATGTTTGGTGATGTTCTTCTACATCGTGGTAAGGTTTAAGAAACTGAACTATGGTTTAGGTGCGGTAATCGCTTTATTCCACGACGTATTGCTGGTACTATCCTTTTATACCATCCTGGATGGTGTAATGCCTTTCTCTCTGGAAATCGGTCAGGACTTCATTGCAGCAATCCTGACAGTAATGGGTTATACCATGACAGAAACTGTAGTTGTGTTTGACAGGATCCGTGAGAAGCTGAATGAAAGTGGCAAAGCTGACCTGCATGGCGAGGAAAGAAACACACTGATCAACTTCGCGCTGAACAGTACTTTGAGTCGTACCATCCTGACTTCATTAACGGTATTCTTCGTATTATTGGTGATCTTTATCTTTGGTGGCGACAGTATCCGTGGCTTTATCTTTGCCTTGTTGATCGGTCGTATCATCGGTACTTACTCTTCATTGTGCATTTCTACTCCGATCGTAATCGATCTGGGCAACAAAAAATAATATTACTTATAAACGATATTAGTTTGTATTAAAGGCACCCTTTTTGGGTGCCTTTTTGTTGTAATCTATATTTTACTAAAATCGATGTTATGGAACAGCATTTTCCAAAAACCAGTAAAACCAGGATTGTCATTGTAGGTGGTGGATTTGGCGGGATAGAATTGGCAAAGCGGTTAAAAAACAAGGATGTAGAAGTTTTAATGATCGACAAGCACAATTATCATACCTTCCAGCCACTGCTGTATCAGGTAGCTACTGGCGGATTAGAGGCTGATTCCATTGCTTTTCCATTGCGAAAGATCTTTAAAGGCCAAAAGAACCTGACATTCAGGGTCACTGATGCGGAACGTGTGCTTCCTGCTGAAAATATTCTGGACACTTCCATAGGCACCATTGAATATGATTACCTGGTCATCGCTACCGGTTCTACCAGCAATTTTTTCGGCCAGACTGAAATTGAGCAAAATGCGATGCCGATGAAGTCGATCCCCGAGGCGTTAAACCTGAGGAGTTTGCTGCTGCAAAACCTGGAGGCTGCTCAGATTGTAACTGATCCGGTTTTAGAAGCGGAGTTACTTAATTTTGTTGTGGTTGGAGGCGGGCCGACCGGTGTGGAAACTGCGGGTGCCATTGCTGAACTAAAAAGACACGTACTGAATGCAGACTATCCTGACCTGGATCTCAATAAGGTTAATATTTACCTGATCGAGGGTTCGCCCGAACTGCTCGGGGTCATGTCTGTCCAGGCTCAGCAGAAATCACAGGAATTCCTGAAAGAAATGGGTGTCACTGTGATGGTCAATTCACGCGTAAAAGCGTATGACGGCAGACTGCTTAGCCTGCTTGACGGTCAAACCATCTCTACTTCCACGGTGATCTGGTCGGCTGGTGTAAAGGGCGCTGTATTGGATGGGTTAAGTCAGGACAGCCTTGTACGTGGAAACCGGCTGAAAGTCAATGAAATCAACTGCGTAGCGGGTTATGAGAACATTTTTGCCATTGGCGATGTGGCAGCCATGGTCAGTGATAAATTTCCAAACGGACATCCCGGCGTTGCACCGGCTGCAATACAACAGGGAAAGCTCCTGGCTGAAAATTTATTGAACCTCATTCATGGCAAACCAACTAAGGCCTTCAAATATTTTGACAAAGGCTCTATGGCTACCGTAGGGCGTAATAAAGCAGTCGTAGATCTGCACAAGATCCGGTTTCAAGGCGTCTTTGCCTGGTTTACCTGGATGTTTGTACACTTGATGACGCTGGTTGGCTTTCGGAATAAACTGGTGGTGTTTGTAAACTGGGTTTGGAGTTATTTCAGCTACGACCGGGGTACCAGACTGATCATCCGGCCATTTTTTAAAGAGAACAGTATCCGGAAAGACCTGGATACACACGATAAACCCAACGATCCGACAAGCAGCCCTGCTAAAGTTGCGGAAGTCAATCCCATTGCTTAACATTGCCCGCAAGATATGCAGCAAAAACCAGTGAAACTAGTGGAATGTCCAAGAGATGCCATGCAAGGCATCCACGACTTTATTCCTACCTCATTGAAAGCCGAATACATCAACCTCTTACTTCAGGTCGGGTTTGATACCATAGATTTTGGCAGTTTTGTGTCGCCCAAAGCAATTCCACAGCTGCGCGATACAAAGGAAGTACTTTCATTGCTGGACTTATCGGCTACCACCTCTTCGCTGCTTGCCATTGTTGCCAATTTAAGAGGCGCTGAAGCAGCCGTTTCATTTGAGGAGATCAAGTACCTGGGTTTTCCTTTTTCGATCTCAGAAACCTTCCAGCAAAGGAATACCAATTCCAGCATCGCACAATCCCTGGATACCGTAAAACAAATGCTGGAATTGTGTGATAGGTCCGGCAAACAGGCCGTAGTTTACTTATCTATGGGCTTTGGAAATCCATATGGTGATCCATGGAATGCGGAGATTGTCGAACAATGGGCAGCTGAACTGATCGCGAGCGGTGTAAAAATCCTCTCATTGTCAGATACAACCGGGGTTTCCAGTCCGGAAAAAATAAAGGCCATCCTGCCAGGCCTGCTAAAGAAGTTCAGCAGCACCGAGATTGGGCTGCACCTGCACAGTACACCCGATACACGGATGGAAAAAATCAGTGCAGCCTACGAAAGTGGCTGCAGAAGATTTGATAGTGCCTTAAAGGGTTTCGGTGGTTGCCCAATGGCTGCAGATGACCTGACCGGCAATCTAGCAACCGAGGATCTGATTGCTTACCTGGATGAGCAAAATATACCACACGGCCTTGACCTGGCCAAGTGGCAGGTAGCAATGCGGTTTTCCTGGAAGGTATTTCTATAGTCTGATCAAACCTTCTTGACCATTTTCATGTGCTGGATACCAGCCTCCTCAAACTGTTCACCCTCTGCAACAAAACCAAACCTGGAATAGGTACGCATTGCATCAAGCTGGGCGTTGAGATACACATAACCAGCATCACTTGGCAGATCAGATAAGGCAGCAGCAACAAGTGCCTGTCCTATCCTTTTCCCGCGGTGTTCTTTCAATACAGCAAAACGCTCCAGTTTATAACCCTTGTCTGTTTTGCGCCAGCGGCAGGCTCCGCAAGGCTCATTGTTTAATAAAGCAAGAAAATGCACAGATTCTTCCTCATGCTCCCACTCCAGTTCAGGCGGGCAGTTTTGCTCGTCTACAAAAACGATCTTTCTTATTGCAAATGCTTTTTCCAAATCCTCTTTGCTGTGTACTTTGTTTACCTGAAGTGTTTCCATTGTCTGATATGATTTACGTTAAATAATTAGGGGATGCACAAAAAAAGCGCCATAAGTAAATCCCTATGACGCTTTTATTATTAAACTGATCCAAGATTACAATTTATCACTTGCATCTTTACAGTTCAGATCTTCAAATGCTTGTTTCAGACGGGCCACGAACTGCTCTTCGCCTTTACGCAACCAAACGCGCGGATCATAATATTTTTTGTTTGGTTTATCTTCACCATCCGGGTTACCGATCTGGCCCTGAAGATAAGCTTCATTTGCTTTATAATATTCCAGGATACCTTCCCAATAAGCCCATTGCATATCGGTATCGATATTCATTTTGATCGCACCATAAGAAATGGCTTCTCTGATTTCTTCCTGTGAAGAACCAGAACCACCGTGGAATACGAAATTAATCGGTTTCTCAGCAGTCAGCGCGTATTTTTCTTTGATGAAATCCTGGGAATTTTTAAGGATCACAGGCTGTAATTTTACGTTACCTGGTTTGTACACACCATGTACGTTACCAAATGCGGCAGCAACAGTAAATTTATCGCTGATTTTGCTCAACTCTTCATAAGCGTAAGCTACTTCAGAAGGTTGTGTATATAATTTAGAACTATCTACATCGCTATTGTCTACGCCATCTTCTTCGCCACCGGTTACACCCAGCTCAATCTCGATGGTCATACCCAATTTGGACATACGCTCCAGATATTTAGCAGAGATCTCCATATTTTCTTCAATAGGCTCTTCAGAAAGGTCCAGCATGTGCGAAGAAAACAATGGTTTTCCATGTTCAGCAAAGAACTGCTCACCGTGATCCAGCAATCCGTCAATCCATGGAAGCAATTTTTTAGCAGCATGATCTGTGTGCAATACCACTGCAACACCATAATGTTCTGCCAGTAAATGAACGTGTTTAGCCGCAGATACAGCACCCAGTATGCACGCTTTTAAACCGTCGTTGTTCAACGTTTTACCTGCATAAAATTGGGCTCCACCGTTAGACAGCTGAATAATTACCGGTGAGTTAACAGCCTTTGCCGTTTCCATCACTGCATTTATTGTATTTGTACCGGTAACATTCACTGCTGGTAATGCAAACTGATGCTTTTTAGCCTGCTCAAACAATTCCTGAACGGCATCTCCGTAAATTACGCCCTTGTAACCTTTTAAACTCATCTTTAATATTTTAATGTATGCCGAAGTTAGGAAAAATATCAGTTTAGGACAAGCCAATGCGCATTATTTTGCGTTTAAATGTGGTTGATTCCACCTCTAGCACTTTGAATCCTACCGCTTTGCGGAATTTTCAGCGGTATTCTCCCGGTGCCGGTATCTGCGACCGGAGAAATTGAGATAGCGGATCAATAGAACAAGCTGGGCGCTAAACTGCAAAATCCAGATTTTTGAATAATAAACAGCCATTAAAAACTACCTTAAACTGTTCCCGTTTTTTTTTGTTTCTTTGTAGTCGCATTTTTCAGGAAATAACATGGCTTGGTTTA
>JAZKCT010000033.1:0-30842 GCA_040387995.1 Bacteroidota bacterium
TTTCGCTTAATATTACGATAATTACTAAATTAGATTGTTTATGATCTGCTTATTTACGCAAATTTGCATCGAATAAACTTTTTTATGAAATTTTCAAGTATTAAGATGAAAAGCGCTATCTATTAATTTATTTTAAAATATTTCGGGACTTTATGGAGACTTGGCGGACATGTATTAAATGAGGGTTAAAAACCCATTAAGGATACATGGAAAGACAAGAAGCAGAAGCACTGATTTTGAAATATACGGAAGGAAACTGTACGCCGGATGAAAAGCGTGTGGTGGAGACGTATTTTTTAAAATACCTGCAGACTGCGGAGCAGCTCCCTGAGGCAGATCGCCTACTGGCGGACCATCAGGAGATCTGGGGCCACCTGGCGGCGTATATAGGAGAAGAACAACCTGTGGGGCAGGAAGGCGTTAAGAAGCTAAGGCTCTGGCCAGGAATTGCCGTGGCTGCCGCTGCGGTAGCAGCGGTTGTATTTGGGGTTTGGTTTTATACTTCTCGTCATCTCGAGGGAAGCGCAGCGACGAGAGATCTCTTGGTGAACGACATTGCCCCTGGTAGGAGCGGAGCGACGATTACATTGGGTAATGGGAAGGTGATTGAATTGAGTAGTGATAAGAAGGGGGTGGTGATTGGGGATGAGTTGAAATATAGTGATGGAAGTACAGACCCCTCTCTGTCGCGGAGCGACATCTCTCCCTCAGGGGGAGAGAGGAGCGTGATGCTGATCGCACAAACAGCGAGGGGGCAGACGTATGAGTTTGTATTGCCGGATCGGACTAAGGTTTGGTTGAACGCAGATTCAAAGATTAGTTTTCCTAATCAGTTTATTGGAAAAGAACGCAAAATATTGCTGAGCGGTGAGGCGTACTTTGCAGTGGCGCACAATGCGAAACAACCATTTAGGGTAGAGAGTAATGGGCAGGTTGTAGAAGATATAGGCACGGAGTTTAACATTAATGCGTATGATGATGAGGTAAGTGTGAAAACCACGTTGGTGGAGGGGATGGCTAAAGTGACCCCTCTCTCCCCACAAGGGGGGAGTATAACCCTTAGGCCTAACCAACAAGCTACCCTCTCTCCCCTTGAGGGAGAGATGCCCGCAGGGCAGAGAGGGGTAAACAATATCAAAGTAACCCAGGTAAACCCTAACGAAGTCCTGGACTGGAAAAACGGCGAATTCCAATTTAATGACGAACCCCTCGGCAGCATCATGCGCAAAGTAGCGCGCTGGTACAACGTAGAAGTCATTTATAAAGACATCAACCCTGACAAGCCATTTTGGGGCACCATATCGAGATTTGAGAACATCTCTAAAGTGCTAGAGAAGCTGGAGCTGACCGGAACGATACATTTCAAAGTAGAAGGAAGGAAGGTGTATGTTAGTCAATAATCATCAAAGATGGATCTAACCAATCCTGTAATCAACATAAATATCAATCAAACTAAACGAAAAAAGAAGATGACAAGACATTTACGAACGGCAAGTTAATAGCGACACGGGGAATCCTGGAAAAGCAAAAACGCGGAAGTGTGCAACCACTTCCACGTCGATGTCTGGATTAACCCTTACCGAACACGAGGATCGGTATAAAATCGGATTAGAGATCAGTATTAACCCAAACGAATACAAAGATAATGGAATTATATCCTTTTCACAAGGCAGCTATGCCCAAGCATGGCCTGCTGCCGCAACTGTTACGTGTTATGCGAATAACAGCAATACTTCTACTGGTGGGCCTGATGCAGGTCAGCGCAGCCAGCTTCGCCCAGAGACTAATGCTGGTAAAAAAGAACGTTAGTTTAAAAGAAGTCTTTACCGCAATAAAGACCCAAACCGGCTACAATGTAGTCTGCGATTCTGAATTGCTTAAAGATTCAAAAAATGTAAGCACCAAGTTCAAAGAAGCAGAATTGCCGGAAGTGCTGGACGCCGTCCTTAAAAACCAAAATTTAGATTATACAATTACTGACAAAACAGTAGTCATTAAAGAGAAGGAGCCATCTTTCATTGATAACATCATTGCGCGATTTCAGGCGATTGATGTTTCAGGCCGTGTGGTAGATGAGAATGGATTTGCTTTGGTTGGTGCAACGGTAAGTTTGAAAGGTGGAGGTAAAAGTACCACTACCAATGCTAATGGAGAATTCTCGTTATCTAAAATAAATAATGATGCGATGTTACAAATTTCATTTATTGGATATGTAACCAAGGAGATTAAAGCCACTTCTGATCTGTCTAGCATTAAGCTTGAACTAGGTAATTCAAAACTAGATGAAGTTCAGATAATTGCATACGGTCAGGTGGAAAGGAAATATTCTACGAGTAACATTGGAAGTATAAAGGCAGATGCCATCGCCAAACAGCCAGTTAATAATCCGTTACTTGCACTTGCTGGACGAGTGCCGGGATTATTCATTGCAGAATCCACAGGCGTACCAGGTGGCAACGTCGATGTGACAGTGCAGGGGCTAAACAGTTTGCGTCCGGAGGGACAAGCCCCATTTTACGTAATCGATGGTGTTCCTTATGCTCCGCAGTTTACAAATTTTTCTTTAGCAGATGGAAGGCGAGGGATTGGAGGCAGTACATTTAATTTTATAAATCCAGCAGACATAGAAAGTATCAGCATATTAAAAGATGCGGACGCTACAGCTATTTACGGATCACGAGGTGCTAATGGTGCGATCTTGATCACTACCAAAAAAGGTAAAGCGGGGAAAACTGAGGTAGACCTGAATGTCCAGCAGGGATGGGGCAAGATCACGCGTGCGGTTGATCTTTTAAAAACACCGGAATATCTGCAGATGCGTAAGGAAGCATTTAAAAATGCCGGGCAGGCTATTCCTGATGCCAGCACACCGCCAGCAAGTTCAAACTATGACCTCACTGTGTGGGATCAGAACAGATATACAGACTGGCAAAAAGTTCTAGTTGGAGGGACAGCGCACTTTACAGATGTCCAGGCATCTGTATCAGGCGGCAGCGTTAATACTCAGTTCCTGGCAGGATATGGTTACAACAAACAAACAAGTGTTTATCCAAATAGCCTTGCGGATGTAAAAGGTAATCTTCATTTGACGTTGAGCCATAGTTCAAAAGATAACCGATTCAAATATCTCCTTTCTGGAACTTACTTGCTCGATAAAAACGAATTAAATGGTACCGATCTGATGGCTGCTGCTTTGAAACTGGCTCCCAACGCACCGTCATTATACAAAGCTGATGGCTCACTGAATTTTGAAGTTTTTCCGAACAATCCACTTAAATTCAGCTTTGATAATCCCCTTGCTGTTGCCTCCCGTCCATTTACCGGAAATACAAGCAACCTGACGGGCAACAATAACATCAGTTATGAAATTTTAACTGGTTTGCAGCTAAAGGCAACAGCTGGTTATAACAGATTAGAATCCGACGAGACCGCCCTTACGCCAATATCTTCTATCAAACCTGATGCATTCAGCAGAGTGCGCGCCGCCCGGTTTCTTAATAAATCAATTAAATCCTGGATCGTGGAACCACAGCTTACATATACAAAATCTGCCCTTTGGGGTACAATAGACGCTTTGGTTGGAGGTACTTTGCAACAGACGAAAACTAACGTTTTCAGGCAAGCTGGATCAGGATATACCAATGACAAACAATTGAAGGACATACTATCAGCGCCGAACGTAGTGAGGGATTTGTCAATCCTTACACTCTATAAGTATAATGCTATTTTTGGACGCTTAAATTACCGTCTGTTTGATAAGTATATTTTGAATCTAACAGCTAGGAGAGACGGTAGCAGCCGCTTTGGTGATGAAAATAAATTGCATACGTTTTATGCGGTGGCCGGTGCCTGGTTATTTGGAGATGAAGATGTAATTAAGCGTAAACTCCCTTGGTTGAGTTTAGGTAAGTTCCGTGTAAGTTATGGAACAACCGGGAATGACCAGATTGAAGATTACCTTTACGAAAGTTTGTTGAGTACATATGCGGCAGATCAGGCATATCAAGGGATTGTTGCACTTGCGCCAACGAGAATATCTAATCCCTATCTTCAATGGGAAGAAACACGCAAACTTAATCTGGGAGCAGATTTTGGTTTTTTAAAAAATGCTATTGAATTAAGTGTTAATTATTACCGGAACATATCATCCAATCAACTAGTTGTAAATTCTTTACCAATTATCACAGGATTTAGTGGGCTTACTGAAAATTTTGATGCTACTATTCAGAATACTGGGATAGAGATTTTGCTAAGCGTAAAGCCAATACAAAGTAAAAATTTCAGCTGGCTGTCGGCCATCAACTTCACGAGCGCAAAAAACAAACTTGTTTCCTATCCCGGTTTGGCGACAAGTACGAATTCAAGAACTTATTTCATTGGCGAGCCTGTCAACGTCATTCAGGCATATAAATTTGCTGGGGTTAATCCTACAACAGGTATTTATGAGTTCTTCAACAGCAAAGGAGAGAAAACATCTTCACCCGGCTTTTTAGATGATAGAACTGAACTGATTGATCCGAATCCTAAGTGGTTTGGTGGCTTTTCTACTATGCTGGAGGTTTCGGCAATAGTAGACAAGTAATTCTGAAACCCGCTGTCCATTCCTTTCGCTTCAAAGTGTGCAGTAATTACCATGTAAACTGTCCATTTGACTGATTTTAAGCACATTACAGATGTTCTTTTGCTGTTTGATCCAGTTAGTCCTGATTCAGATTTTAATGGCTTAGCGAAGCGCTAAGGTCAAGGATTTATGATTTGGAAAGGCACTTGTAGAGAATGATCCTGATGAGCAATTGAGAACGTTAATTTGACCTGTCGGATCTGACTAAATAAGGGTAGTGAAAGTTCCAAACACTACGGCAGCTGTGTGGCAAAGTTGAAGTGGACACTTTGGTCTGAAAAGGACTGAACACTATCTCTGAAATCTCCATTTTATGACCGTATTGACAACAGTGGAAAATAGAAGGCCTCATCAGGCTATTCTGTGAAGACATCTTAACAGGTATGGAGGTAGGGGATAAAAAATCAAGAGAAAACAAATAAAAGAGAAATGAAAGAAACAAACGAGCCAAACATCAATCAATCAATAAGACTCTACAGCGCGCTAATCAGCCGGGTAGGCGACACCAATAAGGATTTGGTAAAGCCAGAATGGTTTACGGAGCACAATGGTTTTGCTTATAAGACGCTAATGGAAGAACTCGAGGCCTATCTATTTGAAGGAGACTGTTATCATCCTAACCGGTATAATACCGCTAAAGCCAGGGTTGAAGAATTACTTGCTCAAGTAACCGCATTGGAGTCCAGATCTAAAAACAGCAAGAAATTTGAAGAACAAAGCCCGTACCTGGCAGCACTCGCGGCTTATATGATCCTGCAGCTTGAAGAAGCGCTGGGCATAATGGATACCATAGCAATGGAGATTATTCAAAAATAAAATACCAACAATACTAACTTATATAAATTCATGAACAAAAACTTCCTTACGCTCCCGGAACTGGAGCTTTTTTTTGAGAACAAAGGTTATTCCTACCTGAACCCCAATGGTGTGGAAATAGAAATGAATGATAATTTCTGTGCCTCCATTTGCATCTGGACAGCAGAACCCGGGCTGTTTACTATCTATGCGGAATTTGAAGAAGGGGATGCGGACATGTGTAGAAAGCTGAACCTGCGTTCGGAAGCAGACATTGACAGAATTGATGAAGCCCAGCTATGGCAGCACTATTTAGCCGGCGATGGCTGCATTTGGGTTGATATGGATGAAGTGGTTCATACTTCGCTGGGATTCTCTGTATCCGGAGGGATGACACAGATCTTATCTCTTGATAAATCATACGCAGACCAGGTAGATGAGGTATGGGATACTATAGACCCTTTTCGGGAATATGTGCGGAATAACCTGCAAAAGATTCATCTGGCAGTAGACCAGGGAAGCGGGTCGGTGCTGTATAAAGGGTACGAATCCAGGATAGAGAGCAACCAGCTGTTCAGGATTGGGGTGATGATCTCGGACATCAAACGGGAGCAGGCCCTGGTGCAGGACTATGAGCAGATCTTTTTGCTGAGGGCTGAGTTTTTGCAGATCGGCCTGGAGGCTCTGGGCCACTGGAAAGAAAATAGGGTAGGCCTGGGGTACTTTTTGCAGTTTCACATCAGTGAGGGCACAAGGTTGCAGCGGGAGCTGCATAAATTGAGCAAGGCTTTGCCTCAGTGTGCAGAAGCTGAAGGCGATCTTGCTTTTAGGGAAGAGTTGTGCAAGACGGTCAGGCAAGGCCTGAAAGAAATAGTACGGACATTGAAAAGTTTGGAGAGTGGCGAGGGGATAAAGATTGGGATGGCGTTAATTTAGACCCCTCTCTGCCCTTCGGGCATCTCTCCCTCAAGGGGAGAGAGGATTGGGAGCGTAAAAAGGGAGAGAGGATTGGGAGCGTAAGAGGTATGATGTACAGGATGAGGTGTGGCAAGGGATTGTTATGCCTTTTTGTATGTAATTATTTGATATACAATAAATTAATGAACAAAATGAATGGATTTAGTAGTGTAAGTTGTATTGGTTTTTAGAATACTTTTGCTGGCAACTAACGTATTATTTACCAGCAAGCAAGAAAATTGATGCTGAACAAAAACCCATTGTTAATTAATGCCCTACCAAACCAAATTTGAGATGACTGTATTTGAAAAAATGCTCTCTTCATCGCTGACCATTGAAAATATTGAACAAACGCTGGCTGAAAAAGACCATTATGCCCTGATCCTGGAGATTGATGATGAAGCCGAACGGATCATCCTGGAGTTTAAAAACGTGCTGTGCCGGCAGTATGAGGAATTTCATATGGAGCGTTATATCCGGATGCACCAGCAGGGGATGATTAAGCTGATGAACAAGGCCAGCGGTTATTTAGCTGAGCAGGCTGCCGCTGAGCTCTGCCCGAAAGCGGTTGCGGTATACCAGGCGGTGATCCGGGCGCAGGAAAGTTTGCTGGGCTATTTGGAGACGGACCTGGACCGTTACTTTGACCGGAGCCTGGCGGTGCCGGATACTTACCGCTGCCTGTCGGCAGAGCAATTGGACAAACAGGCTTTGGTGATTAGTGGTAAGATGAAGGGCAAGGGCGTAGACCCGGCTTTGCAGCTGATCGTGCTGGACTTCCTGCGCGAGCATTGCGCCTTGGATAGCTGCAGTTATCAGGAACTGATGTATGTGAAACTAATGGTATCCAGCCTGCTGCGGCTGCTGAGTGTAAACGGGGAAAAGGACTGGAACAAGAAGCTGATGCTGGAACTGCTGTACCTGAACTTCAACAAGAGCAGCTTTTTTACCTATTGCCGCAAGCAGATTGCCGCAGCTGTGGATGAGCAGCGGGAACTGAAAAGCCAAAGGCAGAAGTTTGCCTGGTACATGAAGGAGATCCGTAAGCTTCAGGTGAAACCGAATGTGGGCTACAACCGGATGGGGCGTGCTGGTTTGGTGGAGCTGTTGACGGGTTATATCAATACGGAAAGGGCTTATCTGACCGAGCGGAGCAAAGGGCTGGCGGCAGAGCCAGTAAAAAGTTTTAGCGAACGGGCGGATCATTTTGCGTTTAAACTGCCTTTGAGCCTTTCGGTTCCTGAACTGGGTTTGATCTCGCAGTTGTTTATCGATGCAAAAGTATTCATTACCGAGCAGGGGCAGATCATGACGATCATGAAGTTCTTTGCGGCCAATGTGACTACGGCGGGGACTACGGATATGAGCGCGGAGAGCTTGTACAAAGTGCGGAAGAAGGCGGAGCCGAAGGTCTGTGATGCGATTGAAGGTATATTGGAGGAGATGTTGCGGGTGTTGCGGGAGGTGTATATGATGAAGGGGAAGAGGTAAAAACACCTATCTTTTACGCAACACCAGTGTTCCCAGAATGCCAGCAATGACGGAAGCAATCAAAATCCCATATTTAGCTTGCTCCACAAAATCCGGATTTTTAAAGGCAAGTCCGCTGATAAACAGGGACATGGTGAACCCAATTCCGCCAAGCAGGGCTACTCCGGTAATGTGCCGCCAATTGGCTCCCTGAGGCAATGCCCCGACGCCTGTCCTGACCATCAGCCAGGTAAAAAACAAAATACCGGCAAACTTACCTACGATCAATCCTGCCGTAACGCCGATAGATACCGGGTTGATCACTGCAGTCAGGATGTCAGCGCCAATTACAATTCCGGAATTCGCCAGCGCGAAGAGGGGCATGATGCCAAAGGCCACCCAGGGATGCAGGGCATGTTCGATTTTTTGTAATGGGGTCTCTGCAGCGAGGCTCAAATCTTTTACGTGTTGTATCGTCCTATGCTGCTGGGGTGTAGTCAATGTACTGTTGCTGGGGATTTCCTGTTCAAATTCGTGGGTCAGTATCCGGAGGTTACTGGAATAAACCAATTCATCAATCCTGGTGACCGCCGGAATGGTGAAAGCTACCAATACACCTGCAATGGTAGCATGTACGCCGGAGAGCAAAAATCCGATCCACACACCAATGCCTATAAGGAGATAAAAAATACTGCTTCTTACGCCCAGCATATTGCCGGCAATCAGTACCGCGAGAAAGATTGCGGCAACGCCCAGCGCGGCGAAATCCACTCCCGAGGTGTAGAAAAATGCGATGACCAATACGGCGCCAAGGTCATCGGCAACGGCCAGTGCCGACAAAAAGACCTTTACGGAAGGAGGGATGTGTTTACCGGCCATCGACAGCAGGGCCAGTGCAAAAGCAATATCCGTAGCCATCGGTATCCCCCAGCCATGATCGGCATCGCTGCCTTTGTTGATTGCAAAATAAATCAGGGCTGGTACGATCATTCCGCCCAAAGCAGCGCTCATGGGCAGTACGGCCTTTCTAAATGAAGAAAGTTCACCGTCCATAAATTCCCTTTTGAGTTCCAGTCCGATCACGAAAAAGAAGATCGCCATCAGTCCGTCGTTGATCCAGATGTGGAGCGGATGGTTCAGTACGTGATTGTCAAAACCAACAGAAAAATTGATCTCCCAGATGTGGTGGTACAGGTCGTGCCAGCCAGAGTTTGCCCAAATGATGGCAACAATGACGCTGATCAGCAGAATAATGCCACTGGTATACTCCAGGTGGATAAATCTGCTGACCGGCGCAATTATTTTTTCTATAGGGGTTTTATTGCTTTGCAATCTTATACAATTTACCACTGTCCGTTCCGGCATAAATAGCACCGTCTTTACCGGTAGCTATACAACGCCAGCGTTCGTTTTTATCGGCAAGCAAGCGCTCTTCACCCACTACTTTGTCATTTTTAAGCACCAAACGGATGATGTGCGAGCCACTCAAGGCACCTACAAACAGGTTGTTTTTCCACTCGGCGATGTTGCCGGTGTAAAACATCATGCAGCCTGGTGAGATCACCGGATCCCAGTAGTAGACCGGTTGTACGGTACCTTCTTTTTGCTGGATGCCTTCGTATACTTTCGAACCGCCATATTCGATGCCGTAAGTCACATATGGCCAGCCATAATTGCCGCCTGGTTTAATTAAATTGATCTCATCGCCGCCCCGGGGACCAAATTCTGTCTCCCAAAGGTTACCGCTAACAGGGTCAATGGCCAAACCGTCCGGGTTACGAAAGCCGTAGGCATATATCTCGGGCTTAGCATCGGCTTTGCCAATGTAAGGGTTGTCTGAAACAGGTTTTCCTTCTTTGGTGATGTGAATGATCTTGCCGGTGGTCGCGTTCAGGTCCTGCGCCTTTTCGCGGATGTTGTTGGACTGACGGTCGCCCGAACTGATGAAAATATTGCCTTGCTTGTCGAACACCAGGCGAGACCCAAACTGGCCCGATCCTTTAAACCGTGGTGCAGCTTCAAATATGACCTTTACGTTTTCCAGCTTGGTTTCATCGGCAGATAGTTTGCCTTTGGCCACGGCAAGGGTAGCACCATCGGATCCTGGTTGCGCATAGGTCCAATAAATCATGCGGTTTTTTGTAAAGTCAGGATCGATGTTTACGTCCAGCAAGCCTCCCTGACCCTGAAACTGTACTTCAGGGAAACCGGTAATGGTCTTGTCGATCTTTCCGGCAGTAGTCAGGATTTGCATGGTGCCGGGCTTACCGCTGATCAGTAAACGGCCATCAGGTAAAACATGCATGCCCCATGGGCCTTTCAGCTCTGTGCTGATTACCGTTGCCACATATGGAGTTGTAGTTTTAACACTGCCGATGCGGGTTTGACCTTCAAAGGCAGGTTTATAGTTACTATTCGCCTGGTTTTTTTCTACAGGTTCAGCAGTTTGTGCCATGCTGGCTGTATTTACCGATAAGAGAATGATGCCAAGGGCGATGGGTTTATAAATTTCAGAAAACATAATGTTTTGGGTTAATGTCAGGTAAGATACAACGTTGCGGGCTATATGTTTGTATACCACACCTTTTTTACAGTACTTATCCCGCAAGCCTGATTACCATTGTTGAATAATAACACCGAGCTGTTTGTCCATCAAAGCAAATTCTTTTGCTCCCCAGCCTCAATCCTTCATTGATATCCTCATAAAAAACATTTGGGACTAATTTGGAGAAATTCATTTTATTGAAATGAGCTATGGTTTTAATGATACAATGTAGGAATCCAGCAGATAAAACTCAGGAAATACATTGTAATTGTATAACTCAATTGCTGCTGAATTCTCAATAAATCTTGTTTTGTCGAACAATTTTAGTTTCAGGCTGTTAACAATGAAAAATAAAGCTATGAACTACGGAAAACAATTCAAGAAAATTTTAAGTGCAAAAGACGACAATACTGCTCTGGTAGGCGTTGCACTAATCAGTGGTCTTGCAATCGGTGCTGCGCTTGCTGTACTTTTTGCTCCTAAAAAAGGGTCAGAACTACGTGAAGGCATTTCTGGAACCACAAGCCAACTTGGCGGAACGCTTACAGATTTGATGGATGCGATAAAAGCGAAGTTTGGAAAAGAAGAAGATTTAGAAGCTGAGGTTGACCACAACGAAGACAGGACAGCACAGGCACATGCGCATGTGAAAAAACCTAAGTCTGATATCGGCGAAATTATACACCAGGCCCACCATTCAGGTGAGTCGGCAGTTCATCAGAACTAAGGCCCACACTGACTGACCGGGTCTAATTATACCCTCGAGCATATCTTTCAATACCTTCTGCGCTAAAAAGTACTTTTAGCACAGCAGGTACCTTTATAATCCACCGCCCAGCACAGCTTTTACCATCTCCCGGCTTTGCCTCGATACCGGTATTTTTTGCTGGTTATCGAGCAAGAGCGTACCGCCGTCTTCTTTTAAGTAACTTTTTACGCTGTTGATGTTCACCAGGTGTGATTGATGGGTACGGATGAAATTGTGCGGCTTGAGCAGTTCGGCAAATTCTTTTAGTGTTTTACAGACCAGTACCTGCTCCTGGTTTTGCAGGTGAAAAGTGGTGTAGTTGTTGGTCGCCTCACAGCGCACAATGTCAGTAACTTTGATGTATAAAATTTCCCTGGTGGTAGGTAAGGCTATTTTGGGTGCTTCCTTATTGCCAGCTTTGATATACTGGAGCAGGTTGTCAATATTGAGGTTCTGTTTTTTGTTGTGTATTTTTTCCTTCGCTTTTTCGATAGCCAGCTTGAATTCGTTGATGTTGATCGGTTTCAATAAATAATCAAGTGCGGAAAACTTGATGGCCTGTATGCCGTATTTGTCATAAGCGGTGATAAAGATCACCTCAAAACTGACTTGTTTCAGGGCGCGCAGCAAGTCGAAGCCCGACTTTTCAGGCATTTGTATATCCAGCAACAACAGATCTGGCTGATGTAGTTCGATGAGCGGTAAAGCGGCATCAGCACTTTGGGCAGTGGCCAGCACCTCGACACCGGTGATATATTTTTGGATGACGATCTGCAGGTTTTCAATATTATTGGCCTCATCGTCAATTATAATTGCTTTAATATTCATTTATATCCAATTACTTAGGCGGATGGTTACCACGGTGCCAGGTTGAGCCGGAGCTATGGTCAAACTGACCGGCTGATCTTTATAGAGCTGGTTTAAAATTGCAATGCGGTCCTCGCTCAGTTTGATACCATAGCCGTTATGTTTGCCTCCATTTTCAAAACCCTTACCATCGTCGGTCACGGAAAGCACAAGATCGTTTTTATCCGGGAATATGGCAATGCTGATTTTACCACTGTTGCCTAAAGTAGCAATACCATGTTTGATCGCGTTCTCTACAAAGGGCTGCAGCAGCATGGCAGGCACTTCGATATTGGCCTGGTTAAGGGCCTCACTTACTTCAATCTCGTACTTAAAACTGAACCTCAGCTGCTCCATCTGCAGATAATCGTCCAGTACTTGCAATTCATCGTCCAGACTCAGCATTTCTTCATTGCTGCTATCCAGTGCGTGACGGGTAAGCGCGGCAAATTTAGACAAGTATTCATTGGCTTCGATGAGGCTGTTTTTGTTGACCAGGTTTTGTATGGATGTCAGCGCATTGAACATAAAGTGTGGGTTTAACTGTGCGCGTATAGAACGTAGTTTTAACACCGCAAGTTCCTTTTGCTGTGCTACACGGTGCAGTTTGGCGCGGCTTTGACGACGGTATATCAAAAACAAAATTGCAACCCCGGTTAGGGCTGCAACAGTATAAGGGATCAGTTGTTTGAGAGCGACCTTTTTGTCGGTTACGGGAGGCGGCGGCAGCACCTCAAAATCTATGCGTTGTATCTGGTCTTCGGGTAAATTTCCTATGCGTTGTATAATGATCTGATACTTGCCCGGCTCGGCGTAAGATTCGGGTTTAACATCGTAATAATCGTTTAAAAAATAATAGGCTAAACCTTTCATGTCGGGCTTCTCATCTTTCTTTGGTCCCCAATAAACCATGTTTATGACATACGGAACACTTTCATGATTCTTTAAGTGGATGCGTATTTTTTCAATGCTATCCTTCGGAAATTTAAAATCCAACGGAATGTTGATGTCTTTAAACCTGGTAGCATAGCCTCTATTGGCTTTGAGGAAGTTGAGGTTGAAATAGTTGTTGCTGGTGTTAACTTCTATCTGTGTAACTACGGGTTTGGTGTTTGGGCGCCAGTCTAATACAATTCCATCACGAATACTGTAATCCTTAATGTTGATCACCTCTACCAAAACAATTTTCCCGGGAGATAGGTAGCTGCCTATTGCGCCGTAAGGTTGCAGTGCACCATATTTTTGCTCCAGTTTTACAGGAGTCCAGGATTTGGTTTCAATGCTGTCATTCTCTACAACATGGTAACGGTAATCGGCCACGTTATCTTTTGTAATACCCATGGCTACAATTACGGCGTCAGTTCCTTCGTTAATTACATAGCTGGTATAGGATTTGGTGAAGGATTTTACGGGTGCCGTAAATGGGTTTTGAACTTTAGCGTCAAACCTTACACCCAGCATCATTGGGCTTTTGAATTGATAATCCCTGCCATTGCCCTGGTCGCCAACAACGTAGGTGTTTGTTTCTTTTACATAATAGTTGCTTCCTAAGTTTAGTATGCCATATAAAGCAGTGTCTGATTGCATGTAAAAGCTTTGTTGACGCAAATTATTGGCTTTTTCAACATTGGTCATGTCAAAATAAAAGTTGCCGTGCTGCGCAAAGCAATCTGAGCCAGCAGCCCCGCACAGGAGCCAAATGAGCGTGAGAAAGATTTTTGTTTTCATGGTGTGTTTAAGTTTACGTGTTTTTCAAATACTACACAAAAATGTATTTAAGAAAACACCCCGGCAATACACACTTAGACTATGGTAGGAATGACTTAGAATTTGGTTAAAATTTAGGGCTAATTGACGACCGTATCTATTTGTTGCTTGAAGTATTTGATCTTATCAATAACCTTGAATTTTCCGCCTTGCAGGGGCTCTACGATGTGCAGTCTAATGTTGTCATCGAAGGAGTTTCCATGTTTTTTGATCAGATCGAGCAGATCTGGAATCGCAATGAAAGGGACTTTGGGCCTGGTGGCCACTATTTTGACCTCGATTCTTTCCTTATTGTATCCGAATGCCGGATACCGCAGGTATGGCGCAACACAATTGCAGAGGAGTGCGTAACAAATGAAGGGTCCTTCGATATCGATCAAAACCATCCTGCTGCTTTTCTCGACGTTGATGGTGTCTGCCGGGAAATAGATTTGCTTTTTGGTTGCCTGTCCTTTTGCACTAAGGCCAATGATGAGTGAGAGAATTAGGATCATTGATAGTTTTTGGAGTGCTTTTTTCATGGGAGCGCGAGTTGGTTGGATATACTGCAATATAAACATTTCCCGGAATGAGAATCGGTAGCTGTTATGATTGAAGAATATTTGGCTGTATATCAAAAGGTTAAGATATATTTTAAATAAATACTACTAAATTAGTAGATTTTATTTATGTTTGCTCCAGACAATGACGATACACCATAGTGAACTGAGCATTTTATATGATTGTTGTGCCAAAAAACAACAATAAGGAATAAGAAATTAATCCCGTATACCCCTGATGCTTATGATCAAAGAATATTATGGTGGTCGTTTATCCGATGAGCTGACAGTGTCAGGGGTATGCGGGAAAGTCTAAATATAACTAATTAATCACCACCATTAATTAGTTAGTTTATAACAGTAGGATAAGGCTGCGTTTTAGGGCGCAGCATTGAATATTGCTTTAATTATAAATTAACTATATCAACAATGCGAGCGATGATTAATTCTTCAGAAATCTTCAATTTTTACCAGAACGTTCGTTCACAACGATGTTGCCAGTTCATGGCCGCGTAACATGCTCTGATCCCAAACCACCCCGGATCAATTGACCACCAAAAGGGCATTTTTTCATCATTAAACTTTACAATCAATTACCTAATTCAATGATCAAAAATGAAAACTAAAAATTACTTAAAAGCGTTCACGCTCGCTGGAGCGGCGCTTGTATTTGGTACATCTGCCTGGGCAGGTACGGTTAAGCCTTTTCCTAAGCAGGGGGTGTGGCGCGGGGTGTTCAGTGTGAGCGAATCACAGGTGCCCTTTAATTTTGAACTGAAGGGAAAGGATCCTAAAACAGCAGTTTTTACTTTGCTGAACGGTTCCCGCAGAGATGATTTTCATGTCGAACGCCGTGGTACGGATTCCATCTATGTAAAAATGAATACCTATGATGCAGCGCTGGTCGCTAAAATCGAGGACAACGGATCACTTACGGGTGAGTACAAGAGTCTGGTACCTGGTTTCCGGGGCAACTCATTGCCTTTTACAGCAGAATATGGTAAAGCTTACCGTTTTGTGGAACCGGGCAAAGATGTGGCACCAAAGTACAACCTCTCTGGCAAATGGGAGATCAAGACCTATACCAAAGAGGCGGTTCCTGCCTCAATTGCCTTATTGAAACAGACCGGCAATAAGATCACCGGGGTAATCATGACGGTGGTGGGTGATACCCGTGAACTGGAAGGTACTGTACAGGGAGATGAGTTTCAGTTGTCGGGCTTTACCGGTCCTAGTCCTTTCATTGTGAAAGGTAAGATCAACGCCGACAACAGCATTTCGGGTGAGCAGGGTTTTGGGATCTACAAGAACCTGAAGTTTGATGCCGTCAAAAATGAAAATGTAGAACTCCCTGATCCGTATAAACTGACTTTTCTGAAGGAGGGTTATACCAAATTCGATTTTACCTTTCCTGACCTGAACGGTAAGCCGGTTTCGCTTAATGACGAGAAGTACAAGGGCAAGGTAGTGATCATCGAAACGATCGGCACCTGGTGCCCGAACTGTACTGACCAGACGGTATTTCTTGCGCCGTGGTTTAAGAAAAACCAGAAAAGAGGCGTTGAAGCTATCGCCATTGGCTTTGAGCAAAAAGACGACCTGGAATACGCCAAATATACCCTTGGCAAGTTGCGAGACAAATATGACATCCGTTACGACATTTTGTTTGGCGGCATCGCCGATAAAAAAGTGGTGGCAGAGAAATTGCCTGCGCTCAATAAGTTCATCGCCTTTCCGACCACGATCATCATCGACCGCAAAGGGGATGTGAGAGAAATCTATACCGGTTATACCGGCACGGTAACCGGAAAGTATTTTGACGAATATGAGAAGAAATTCAACAAGGTGCTGGACGAGCTCATCGCCGAGCCGGTTCCTGAAGGCATCACTTCCTTACCGGGTCAGGCAGCACAACCAACGCAGATCAAAGGCAAATAAGCAATCTCTATTTGAAATAAATCCTAAAACAATCCTATAAATGAAAACACAATTTTTAAAATTGTCTGGCATCGCCATGGCCAGTCTGATCACCGTTTCCGCTTTAGCCGGAACAACTGATCCTGTCAAAAAATTAAAACCGGCCAAATCGGGCTTCATCAAACAAGGCGTTTGGCGGGGCGTCTTTAAAGTCAGCGAATTTGAGGTGCCATTCAACTTTGAGATCAAAGGCAAGGATGCAGAGCACGCCACGTTTACCTTGCTAAACGGGACCCGCCGGGATGACTTTCATGTCAAAAAGCTCGGTGCAGATTCGCTGTTCATCAAAATGAATACCTATGATGCGGCCCTGGTTGCTAAAATAGAGGATGATGGCAGCATCTCTGGAGAGTACCGTAGCCTGGTACCGGGACTGCGGGGCAACGCGCTCCCTTTTACGGCTGAACAGGGCAAATCGTATCGTTTTGTAGAGCCGGGTAAGGATGTTGCGCCAGCGGCCGACCTGACTGGTAAATGGGAGTTTAAAGGCTTTTCTAAAGAGGCCGTGCCCAACAAAGTAGCGATACTGAAACAAAAAGGCAATAAGCTCACCGGTGTGGTTATGCAGGTAACCGGCGACAGCAGGGAACTGGAGGGTACGGTGCAGGGCAACGAGTTTGTCTTGTCTGGCTTTACCGGGCCTAGTCCGAAAATTTACAGGGGCAAGATCAATGACGATGGGACTTTATCGGGCGAGATCAGCCAGGGCATCTATGACAACTTAAAATTCACCGGCGTAAAGGACCCAAATGCGGAACTGCCTGACCCTTACAAGCTGACCTTTCTGAAAGAGGGCTACAAAAAACTTGATTTTACCTTTCCGGATCTAACAGGCAAATCTGTGAGCCTCACCGATGACAAGTACAAAGGTAAAGTGGTGATTGTGGAACTGGTAGGAACCTGGTGCCCGAACTGCACAGATCAGACTGTGTTCCTGTCGCCGTGGTACAACAAAAACAAACAAAGAGGGGTAGAGGCGATTGCGATCGGTTTTGAGCAGAAAGACGACCTGGAATATGGCAAATATACGCTCGGCAAACTGCGTGACAAGTATGACATTCAGTATGATATCCTGTTTGGCGGTCTGGCCGACAAAAGGCTGGTGGCAGATAAACTGCCAGCGCTGAACAAATTCATTGCCTATCCGACCACGATCATCATCGACCGCAAGGGCGAGGTGCGGGAAATCTATACTGGCTATACCGGAAAAGTAACGGGTAAGTATTACGAAGAATACGAACAAAAATTCAATAAACTGCTGGATCAGCTGATTGCCGAGCCAGTGCCGGCCAGCACGACAGTATCGGGTACTCAGGCCGGCAGATAAACACAAAAACAACTCAAATTTTAACCACCAAAAACAAAAATTATGAACCGTTACCAATTTCTAATCCTTATGGTTTTTGCCGCTTCCTTGTCGGCCTTTAAAATCAACAATAGCCCAAAACCTGTCCGCGTGACCCACCTTTCGGCCCTGGCTGTGACGTACAAAGTGGATGAGCAGAACAGTAAAGTAACCTGGCTGGCAAAAAAAGTAACCGGAGAGCATGCCGGAAATGTCAAGGTATCTGCCGGATCACTCATCCTGGACAACAATGCCCTGAAAGGCGGGAGTTTTCAGATAGACACGCGTTCCATTTCGGTGACGGACCTGACAGATCCGGAGGCGAATGGAAAGCTATTGGGACATTTGAAAAGCGATGACTTTTTTGGCGTTGAAAAATACCCGGCTGCAAATTTTGTAATCACCTCGGTAAAAAGCACCGGCGCAGGCAAATATGACGTCACCGGAAAGCTGACCATCAAGGGGATCACCAATCCGGTTACTTTTCCTGCTGTTGTAAAAACAGAGGGCAACAAGGTTCAGGCTGATGCTAAGATTACGGTTGACCGTACGAAATATGGCATCAAATTCAGGTCAAAAAATTTCTTTGAAAACCTGGGCGACAAAACCATCGCCGATGATTTTGAGCTCAACGTCGCTTTGACCGCCAACAAACAATAAGGAACAGGGGCTGTTCGGCAAACGATCGCCGGACAGCCTTTTTTGAGCATCACCTATTTTGAAACCGATGAAACAGAGAAAAACGACCGTTGTACTTTTATTGGGCTTGTTGGTCACGTTTCTGGCAGCTTTCCAGGCCGCTGATCCCATCGAGCCGACAACGAAAGAGAAATTAGGGGAAAAGCTGTTTTTTGATCCTATTTTATCCAAAGACCGAACCATCAGTTGCGCCTCCTGCCACAAACCTGAATTTGCTTTTGCAGACAGTTCGGCTGTGAGTCTTGGCGTGGGCGGGAGCAAGGGCGAACGGAATACGCCGACAATCACCAACTTGTCGGGCAGGCCCAATTTGTTTTGGGACGGTCGCTCCGGTTCACTGGAGCATCAGGCCCTGCAGCCCATTCAGAACCCGGTAGAAATGGCTTTGCCGGTCGAGGAGGCAGTAAAGAGGCTGAATGAGGATCAGGTTTATGCGGAAGCCTTTATGCGGTTGTATAAAGCACCGGCTTCGGCACAAAACCTCTCTGCCGCCCTGGCCGCCTTTGAGCGGACGATGGAGACTTCGAATAGTCCGTACGACCGTTACATCAATGGCGATGACAATGCAATATCGGCTGCTGCCATCCGGGGAAGGATGCTCTTTATTGGCAAGGCCAACTGCAATACCTGTCACTCCGGAGAGGATTTCACGGCGGACCGGTTCAAAAGCATTGGCTTATTTAACGGAACAGAGCTGAACGATCCCGGTAGGTTTAAGGTCACCAAAGACAGTACGCACATCGGGGATTTTAAAATTCCGGGACTGCGTAACGTGGGTGTTACGGCGCCTTATATGCACAACGGAATGTTCAAAACGCTGAAGGAAGTGATCCAGTATTACAACAATCCGGATGTGTTTGTTAAAAATGCAAAAAACCGTGACTTGGCGCTGAGCAAGCCGCTACAGCTGTCCGAACAAGAAATCAACGACCTGGAGGCCTTTCTTAAAACGCTGACAGACGACCGTTTTATTCAAAAAAGCTAAACTGTTATGACCACCAACTTCTACCTGTAACGGCCATTCTTATGCCCTTACCAGAGATGATAACATTCGAAAAACATAAATAAAATCTAAATGAAACAAATTATACGCGCGCTCTTTATTCTGGCCATCTGGCTACCGCTCGGCTCATTTGCCCAGCAACGCAGCATCAGCGGAACCGTGACTTCCGCAGAGGACGGGAAACCCATTCCTGGGGTCTCGGTCATCGTTAAAGGCCTGGGCGCTGGTACCACCACCAAATCTGACGGTACCTTCAAACTTTCTGTCCGCAATGCCAAAATCCTCATCTTCTCTTTTCTCAGTTACCAGACCCAAGAGGTCGAAATCGGCACGGCTTCCGACTTTCAGGTGCGCCTGAAGGCGGTAGACAGCGAACTGGACGAGGTGCAGATCGTCGGCTCCAGAAGTGCCAGCCGCACCCAGTTAAACTCTCCTGTTCCGGTCGACGTGATCGACATCAAAGGGCTTCAGGAATCGGCACCACAGGTGAGCGTGACGCAATTGCTGCAATACGTTTCTCCTTCTTTTCACTCTTCTGTTTCCGGCGGTGGAGATGCTGCTTCGGCAACCTCAACCGTGCAGTTGAAAGGATTGGGTGTGGACCAGGTGCTGGTGCTCATCAACGGAAAAAGGCGCCACAAGAGTTCCAACATCAGTTGGGGCGGACTCGGAAACGGGGCGACGGGATATGATCTCAATTCAATTCCGACCGGCTCGATCGACCGGATTGAAATTTTGAGGGATGGCGCTGCGGCGCAATATGGTTCTGATGCGATTGCCGGGGTTATCAATATCGTCTTAAAAAAGACCACGGAGCAACTGGCCTTTAGCAGCACTGCCAGTACCCGGCGCCGCGGGGACGGGACAACGACAAGGACCAGCAGCAATTATGGCGTCAAGCTGGGCAATAAAGGCGGCTATTTCAACATCACCGGAGAGTTTGCCACCCAGGCGGTTTCTCAACCGGTGGGCAATGATGAAGCTGGACTCTACATTGGCCCTGCCTATGGAGGTGGCGCCAATACGAGGGGCTTTGACCAGATTTATACGAAAGAGATTGATGATGCGATCATCGCAGGCAGGGGGATCGACCGCCATTTCTTTGATCAGCGGGGAAGTACCAATAAGGCGATAGACGGTCTGCTGTTCTTCAACGCTTCGGTTCCACTAAAAGAAGATGTGGAACTGTATGCCTTTGGTGGCATCAGTCACCGCAATTCGCAGTTCACCGCCGTATACCGCCTGCCGGGCTGGACGGAGCGCAACAATACTTTTATCTATCCCGATGGGTTTTTGCCGGCTATGGACAACATCATTTCTGACCAGTCCCTCGCGGTAGGTATTAAAGGGAAAATAAAGAACTGGAATGCTGACTTCTCCAATGTATATGGTAAAAATGACTTCGGCAATGTGATCAGCAATTCCCTTAATGCGAGTCTCGGGTTAAAAACCCCCAGAAAGTTTGATGCCGGAAGTTACAACGCCAGTCAGAACACTGCCAGTATCGATTTCAGCCGTTATTTTGACAAAGTGCTAAAAGGCCTCAACGTGGCCTTTGGCGGACAATACCGCGTGGAGACCTATCAGATCATTGCCGGCGAAGAAGGTTCGTATGCCAAGGGTGACCTCAGGCCGATCTATGCGGTGGACCAGACCACCGGTGGGATCGATTACCTGACCAATCTGGGCAGTACACCGCTCAACGGGTTGTCGCCGGGTTCACAGGTCCATGCCGGCTTCAGGCCGGGCAATGAAGTGAACGTAAACCGTTCTATTTCTGCGGGCTATGTAGATGCAGAACTCAACGTGACCAGCAAATGGCTGCTTTCCGGTGCAGTGCGGATTGAAAACTATTCCGACTTCGGCAACGTGACGACCTATAAAGGAGCAACCCGGTATTCGGTGGCCAATTGGCTTGCGCTAAGGGGTTCGGTGAACACCGGTTTCAGGGCGCCCGATCTGGCGCAGTTTTACTATACCGAGACCTCTACCACCTTCCAAAATGGGGTAGCGATCGACCAGGTGACGGCCAATAACGTAAACCCGGCCACAAGGGCTTTGGGTATCCCGAGTCTGACTCCTGAAAAGTCCAAAGGCTATACGGCAGGCATCACTTCCCAGCCGATCCCGAATGTGGAATTTACGGCTGATGCATATAAAATTGACGTGGCAGACCGCGTAGGAAATACAGGCAGGTTTTCAGCAACGGACACCAACTTACCGGCAGACGTCCGGGCCTTGTTTGTGCAGACCGGCACCGTACAGGCAAAATTTTTTTACAATTCATTCAGCACCAGTACCAGGGGGATCGAGCTGACCGGCAGTTATAAATTTCTCTTTGCCAATGGTGCTAATGCGGCCTTTTTAGCCGGGGCCAATTTCCAGGAAAGCAAGCTCACAAAAGTGAACACGCCAAAAGGACTGGAAGCTTACCGCTATATTATTTTTGATGAGTCGGAAAAAGCGCGGGTGACCAGCAACATTCCTGCGCAAAAGATCACCCTGCAGGGAACTTACAACTACAAAAAGTTCAATGCCCTGTTGCGTACGGTTTATTTTGGCAAGACCACCTCGGTTTCCCAGCTCAATGCCAAGTTTCCACAGCCCGATTATTACTTCCAGACCTTTAGTCCGATCTGGGTTACGGATATTTCAGCGGGTTACAAAATCTCCGCCCAGTTTCAGGCTACCATCGGTGCCAATAACCTCTTCAATGTGCTTGGCGACTATTCTATTCCTGCCCCGGGCAGCAACATCACCAGAAATCCTGGACCAGGCGGTGCACAAGCGGGAACAACAACCGGTATTCAACCTTTTGTGCGGGTTTCCGCTAAATTTTAAACCTAAAGAAAAAGCAACATGAAATCTAAGACTATAAAATGCGCTTTACTATCGTTCATTCCCCTGCTTTTGTTTTCTGCCTGCGGCAAAAACGATTACCTGGATATAGACGCTTCAGAACGTCCCGCGCTCAGCGCAAAAGTGAAATTCGTGAACGCGCGTCTTTCAGCAGCGCCTGTGCAGTTCTGGGATTTTACCCGGCGGGTGACGAATACTGCCCTGGCCAGAAATACTGCCACAGCAGACTATCTGGATACGCAGTATGGTAAGGTGCAGTATAACCTCACGGAAGGAACAGGCACAACCTATAAGGCTTCTTATGTGTTTGGCGGAAGCGCCAACTTTGTTCAGGAAACCAACACCGCTTCTTTTTCCGGCCCGAATGGCCCGATCGCCACGTATTACCATACCCTGTTTGCCGTCAGGAAACTCAGGGCCAGTACGCTGAACCCTGGCAATACGGACAGCCTGGTGCTGGTATATGACGACCTTACTGCACCTGCTGCAGGTAAAGCCAAGGTACGTTTTGCGAATTTTGCCAACAGCGCGCGTTTGGTCGACCTGACCTACGCCGATGGAACGGGCGTGTTTGCCGGGGTCGCTTATGGCAATTTCGGCAACCAGACCCTGATCCCGTATACCAGTGGGAAATCACCGGAAACCATTGCCGGACTGAGCTGGAAAACCCTGGGTCCATTTAAGGAACTGACTGCCGGGGCAAACCAAAGCCTGCTTGTGAAAAATGCGGTCAGCGGTACCGTACTGCCCGTGTCAGGTCTCACGGCACTGGATCTGGAAGCAGGAAAAATCTATACCATTTTTATCACGAGCACGACAGAAGCTGCCGATAGTCCGCTACAGGCGACCGTAATCCTGCAGAACTAGGCGACTATTGTAAAACTAATGTCAGTACTGTGGTATGCTATGTGTAATCATTCTAAATAAAATACATTTGATCAAAGCTTAACATCATGAAAGACGATAAACGCCGTAACTTTTTAAAAAACTCCATCAAACTTTCTTTAGGGGCAGCTTTGCTGCCTGCATTAAATCCGATCAGCGCATTGGCAGCGGCGGAAGCGCCGTCTTCTGTTGCGCCTTTCGTCTTTTCTCAGATTCCCTTGCCATATAATTATGATGCACTGGAACCACACATCGATGCGCTGACCACAGAGATCCACTATACGAAACACCATGCGGCGTATGTGAAAAACGTAAACGACGCCATCAAGGCTGAAAACCTGAACTATGCGGATGCCAAAGCTTTCTTTTTGAACGCATCCCGTTTGTCGCCCAAAGCCCGCAACAATGCTGGTGGGGCATGGAACCACAATTTTTTCTTTGAAGGCCTGAAAAACGGCAGTGCGGCCGGACCAGATGGGGAACTGCTTGCAGCCATTGAAAAATCATTTGGCTCTCTGAATCAGTTTAAAACACAGTTTGCCGCCGCGGCAACCGCACGTTTCGGCTCAGGCTGGGCCTGGCTGGTCAACGACCATGGCACGCTGAAAATCAGTTCGACAGCAAACCAGGACAATCCGCTGTTGGACACTGCGGAAGTGAAAGGCACTCCAATCCTGGCACTCGATGTTTGGGAACATGCCTATTACCTGAAATACCAGAACAAAAGGGCAGATTACATCGCCGGTTGGTGGAATGTCGTCAATTGGGAAATCGCTGCAAAGCGCTTCGCCGCCTCCTAAACATAAATACCCGTAGTTGAGCAAAGAAGCTTAAAATAAAATCTACTTATTTAGTAGATTTTATTTTAAGCTTCTTATATTTGCATCAGTTAGTTCTTTAACATTAATACTTATCCAGAAAGACTGAGGGAAAAGGCCCTGTGAAGTCTTAGCAACCTGTATTGTACAAGGTGCTAATTCCTTCTGTCCCCGCGACAGATAGATAAGATCGCTGATCAGCTCAACGCTATCCGGATAAGCTTTATTTTTTATTTTAAAACCTGAAACGGATATGAAAGTTTATCTTGACAATGCAGCGACAACTCCTTTAAGCAGAACAGTTTTTTCGGCCATGGAGCCGTACTTATTCGAACATTTTGGCAATGCCTCTTCGGCACATAGCTACGGCAGAACTGCTAAAGCGGCCATCGAAAACGCCCGGCAGGTCATTGCTGATCTGCTGAACGCTGCGCCTGAAAACATCATTTTCACGTCGGGCGGTACGGAGTCAGACAATACCGCCATCCTTTCAGCGATCAGGAATAACCGCATCCGGCTTGCCATTACCAGCAAACTGGAGCACCATGCTGTGCTGAATACCTTAAAAGCGCTGGAAAGAAATGGGGAGATCAGCATCCTTTACCTGGATCATGACAGCAATGGCAACCTTTCGCTTACGCACCTGCAACAACTGCTGGCAGAAAACGAACGTGCTTTGGTTTCCCTGATGCATGGTAACAACGAGATCGGAAACCTGAACGACATTGAGGCGATTGATGAAATTTGTTGTCGCTACGGCGCTATTTTTCATTCTGATACGGTTCAGACCATTGGCCATATCAAATACGATACGAGGCAACTAAAGGCCGACTTTCTGATCGGCTCGGCCCATAAGTTTCATGGCCCAAAAGGCATTGGCTTTTTATACAAACGGGAAAAAGCGGCACTGATCCCTTTTTTGCAGGGCGGTGCCCAGGAGGGCGGTCAGCGCGGTGGAACGGAAAACGTGGCGGGGATTGTTGGCCTGGCCAAAGCTTTGGAAATTGCCTGCCGTGACCGGCATTTCCTGGACCGGCACATCTCAGGGTTAAAGCAACGGGCCATTGAGGGCTTGCTGAAAAGTGTCCCTGGTGTTCAGTTTAATGGCAATTCCGGAAGCCGCCAGGGCAGTCTGAATGCCATCTTGAACCTTTCGCTTCCCCAAAGCGTTCAGCCGCTCTCCGCGCTGGACCTGCTGGACCGCGGGAACATCTGCGCCTCGGGCGGCAGTGCCTGCAATAGCCACAGTTCGGGCGGCTCTCATGTGCTTAACGCGCTTGGTACCGGTCAGGGAAGGGATGCTTTACGCTTGTCCTTCAGTAGGTACAATACCCTGGAAGAGATCGATTATACAGTGGCACAAATCGCCAGGCTTTACCATCCGCAGGTTAAAGAAAGGACGGTTTCAGAGGGGAAGCTTATTTTTTCAGCACATTGATCTTGTACTGCAGATTCAGCATAAAGTAGCGCTTTAAGATCTCCTGTTCATTGGTCACAATGGAGTTCGGGCCTGCATAGCGTCTGACAGAAATACTCTGGTTCAGCAGGTCGGAAACAGACAGCCTGACCTGTGCACGGTCTTTTTTTAACAGGCTTAGCGTCGTGTTCATGGAAACGATGTTTGAAGTCTTTTGAAAGCCTGGTTGTACATTCGGATTGTAGGTAAAAGAATGGTTGACCTGGAAACTGAGTTTATTGGTGGGCCTGATCGTCATTCCATCGTAAATGGTATGCGAATAGGTTTTAACCGCAGGGTAGTCGAGATCTTCGTATTCCGTCAGGCTGCGGCTGAAATAATAGTTGAGGTTAAACCTCAGTGCTGTTTTATAATTTACAGAGCCTCCCAAAAACGTAGACAGGCTGTACGTATGCTGAGTCCCCTTAGCGCCGTTTAAATAAAACGGCATGCTGTTCAGGTTGGGGTTCAGGTTGAGAGAGAAATTCGCGCCGATCTTTTGCGGGTCGCCCACTTGCTTGCCCATGCCCAGCGATCCATAGACAGCGGTGCTTGCATTGCCATTAATGGTCCTTACGGTAGTACCACCGTTCCCATCCAGTACATTTTCCTGCACAAAGCTATTGGTATTGCTGTTCATCCGCAGGTTACCGTTGAAGTTGATCTTTTTGCTGGTGATGTATTTGGAGAAGTTGAGGGACAGGTTGTGCGAACGGGTTGGCTTCAGTTCAGGGTTGCCCACAATTTTATATAGCGGGTTGATCTCCCTGGTTATCGGCTGCATATCAGCAATTTCAGGCTGGAGGTACCAAACATAATAATCCAGGTAAAAGTTCCTTGCATCAATTTTTAAAGAGGGCAGTACGACAAAGAAATTTTGCTTTCTGTCGCTGACGTTGTTGTTAAACTGGTTGATCAGATGCTGGAATTCGCCGTCCAGTCCAAATCTGATGTTGAGACTGGGATTGAGCTGGTAAATGAGTTGCGGCTTGATGTTCTGGATATAGGTATACCGGGTCAGATCCGTGCTTTGTCCGGCCACAAAGTCTTCATACCGGCCCGTGGACAAGTTTTTATCGTACAATAAGTTCTGGTCTGAAACATCAAAATAGCGGCTAAAGGAGAATACATCTACCGTCAGCTTTTTCGTAAAAGGATAGACATAACTGGCCTCCAGGGCTACTTCATTTTTCCGGCTGCTGTAGTCCGTATAGCGGTCAAACAACCTGGAAGGCTGGGCTGCGACAAAAGACTCCAGGTTATCGTAATTAAAGCGGTCCGCCGTGCCGCGGTTCAGGCTCAGGGAATGGCCGATATACATCATTTCTCCCTTCTTTTTGAAGTTATGGAAGTAATTGAACCAATGGTAAAAGCTCTTGGTCAGCACCTTTTCGCTGTTGTCGATGGTCGAATTGCTGAGCATCGGGTTCTGTGTGTTGAACCTGCCGGCGTCCGTAAAGTCCGTATTGCGCTGGGGCGTATATTCAAGAACTGGCTGGTACTTGAAACTATTCACTGTGTCGGGTTTATATTCGAAAAGCCCCTCTACAATATTGGTGTTCCTGCGTTTCCTGGTGCCGTTGGCCGCTGCGGAAGTCAGCAATGTACTGTCAATGGATTGTTCCGTTAGCGATTTGCCCAGCATTCTGGAACTGCTGTTCAGGTTGTAATAAGCCAGATTGAGCTTTAGCTTCGTCCCGTAGTCGTTATTAATGTTGACCGCATTTTTAAAATTATTGACAAAGCCTTCTATATACTCTCCGGCAAAATTCTGCTGGTTAACCCGACTGCTTCCCGATCTTTGAAAGCCGCCCATTTCATTCAGGTCGCCAAAACTATAACCCAGGGCATTGGTATTTCCAGCGGTACTCACCACGCTGATCTGAAGCGTATCCCTGAAAGTGCTGAAAATGCCGCCTGCCGTATACCGCTCCCTCGTACCGGCGCCGGCGTAGATCTTGGCGATGGTACTTTTCTTAATGGCACTTTTCAGTTTTAAGTTCACAATCTTTTTAACGTCGATCTGGCTCGTCTTGTGCATGGGATCTTCATCCCGGTCATCATACACCTGGATCTTGTCGATCATATCGGCATCCAGGTTTTTAATTGCAACCGTGCCATTGGCGCCGAAAAATGCTTTGCCGTTGACCAGCACTTTACTGCTGCCAGTTCCGTTGATCACGATGCTGCCGTCCATATTCACCTGTACACCGGGCAGGAGTATCAGCAGTTCCTCTACGGTCGCATTAGGCCTGGTCTTGAAAGCTTCTGCATTAAATTCAATGGTATCTTTCCGCATCACAATGGGTGATCTTTCACCTTTTATCGTGACCTCGTTCAGGCTTTTGACAGAGAGGCTGACCTGACCCAGATCTATGGTCTCGCCCGGTTTGAAGTCCAGCACCTGCCTGTAGGTATGGTACCCGATATAGGAAATGATCATTTTCGCAGGCTTCCCGGCGGGTAGTCCGGTCAACTTAAAGCTGCCGTTCTTTTCGGTAATGGTATAGGCGATCAGAGCTGTGTCTTTGGCGCTTACCACCGCAACGGTAGCGTATTCCAATGGTGCTTTTGTCAGGGAATCTGCAACGGTACCCTTGATGGATGCTTTATTTTGTGCAATTAAGACATGCGTAGCCAGGAGCAGGGAGAGGAGAGCGATAAGTCGTTTCATATTGGTTAGCGCAAATCTATGTTGATTAAGTCATGTTTGCCTGATCCGTTGGCGTTTATTTTCAAATTTTTGTTACCGGTTATGATGCTGAATTTGGATGGTGTGCCGACCGCCAGCGAGATTGACCGGTACCGGAAATTGTCTGGAATGGCTGGTATGCTCAATTCTATAAACACCTCAAGCCCCTTTTTCCGGGTTTTGACCTGGATGCGGTCACGCAGCCAAAGGTATTCGTAAACCTCCTGCCAGGGCGCCATCCAGAGGTCGTCTGCGCCTTCAATTCCATGCGTTTTGGCGAGCGTTGTCATGTAATATTTAAAATCTTTAAAAACCAGGCTGATCCCCCAAAGATTGGTATTGCCGACACCGTGGCTGAACTGGTTGTACCAGATTGGTTCCGCTTTTTTTGTCAGAGCCTGGATGTTTTGCAGGCTTTGGTCGATCACTTCCTGACCTTTACCGGCCTCGCTTTTGATAAAAGAGCGGTTGTAAATCATGGCATCCAGGTTAAGCGGTTGACTGACATCAATGGCCGGCCCAGCGCCGCTGGTGGTGGCGACTGCCCTGATCCCGTTTTTAAAGGCCGCTTTTGCATATTCCATATCATAACCCGGATCAGATTCGCCTCCCGGTACCACGAACTGTGTCATGTGGAAACCCAGCTTTTCTGTTACTATGGCATTGTTTTGTACCACTTCGTCTTCATAGTCCGTGCCGTGTTTGGTCGAATGCCGGTAACTGTGGTTCAGAATGTCCCAGCCCGACTGGTATAAGGTATGCACTTCCGCCCAGGAGAGGTTGCCACGGTTGGCCGGTATCTGCTTTAAACTGGCGCCGTTGATCGCCACAGCCATTTTATAGGCAATGGGCTTTCCACACCCGTCTGAATAGTACAGGCCTTTTGAACTGCTGCCGTCCCCACCTTCATCGTGTCCCCATTCTTCTGTGAAAGGGGGACTGATCTTACCGCCGTTTAAGAGCGGATAACCACATAAAAAAGCGGAGCGGTAGCCGTCGTCCAGCGTGAAACTAAAGGCGGTGTGTTTGTTGTACTTAAATGCCGCTTTGTTGATGCTTATGGCTGCGTCTGACTGAAGCTTTAACCTGATCTGTACAGTTTTAGTGCCCTGGTTTGTCTGTGCAAGACCACTGAAAGCCAGGCCAGCGATGCAGATAAACGGCATCATCAGCCGGCAGGAAATTAATAAAAAACGCATGGGCTAAACATTTGCTGTTGGTTAGGAGTTGTTTACCAAACTTAATTAAACTCCCCTTTAAAATTGAATTAATCCCAATAATAATGCAGTTAAAGCAGGGGTTTTTGAAAATAAAAAGGCAATTTGCGCCCGTAAAACTAAGGACGATGTAAACCAAGTTGGATATGGAAGATGTAATTGTTGACGAAATCGTGAAGCTCATTGAGCTTGAGGACGATGCACAATTAAAGGTTTATCTGGATGACCTCAACATTTCTGATGTCGAGCACCTGATCGACGAACTTCCCCAACATGCGGTAAAATTTATCGATACCCTATCGGTCAAAAGAGCAGTCAACGTATTCCGCATCCTTGACTTCCCGACCCAGGAAAAACTCATTAAAAAACTGCCGGGCAACAAACTCGCTGTGCTCATTAATTTGTTGCCTCCCGATGACCGTACCTCGCTGTTCAGTGAACTGAAAGGGGATGCTGTAGCGAAACTGATCCAGTTGTTGCCCGCAAACGACAGGATAGAGGCCCTTTCGCTGCTGGGTTATAAAGAAGACAGCGTCGGCCGGTTGATGACGCCCGATTACGTGGCGGTCAAAAAAGACTGGACGGTCAGCAGGGTCCTCGCGCACATCCGTCGCCATGGCAAAAATTCTGAAACCATTGATGTGATCTATGTGATCGACAAAGGAGGTATCCTGCTGGACGATATGCGGATCCGGGAAATCCTGCTGGCAGATCCCGAAGCCAGGATCGGGGATTTGACCGACCACCGGCTGATTGCCTTAAAAGCGAATGATCCGCAGGAAGAGGCGATCAATGTGTTCCGGATGAACAACCGGGTAGCCCTGCCGGTAGTGGATGACAACAATGTACTCCTGGGCATCGTCACTGTTGATGATATCCTCTGGATCGCTAATGAAGAATACACCGAAGACATCCATAAGATCGGGGGTACACAGGCCCTTGATGAACCCTATTTGGATGTACCGGTATTTGAACTCTATAAAAAACGGGTGGTCTGGCTCATTGTACTCTTTTTTGGTGAACTGCTGACCATTTTTGCCATGTCAAACTTCGAAGACCAGATTAAAAAAGTGGTCATGCTGGCCACCTTTGTGCCCCTGATCATTTCCAGTGGGGGTAACAGCGGTTCGCAGGCAGCGACCCTGATCATTCAGGCTATGGCGCTTGGCGAGGTCACCATCAAAGACTGGTGGCGGGTGATGAAGCGCGAAATTTTTTCAGGAATTTTCCTGGGCAGTACACTTTGCCTGCTGAGTTTTTCGGTGATCCTGACCTGGCAACTACTGACCGGGAGCTTACAGGAACCAGTGTTGATTGGCCTGGTAGTGGGCTGTTCGCTGATCGGCGTTGTACTCTGGGGCACACTGATGGGCTCAATGCTCCCGCTGTTGCTAAAGAAACTGGGGGCCGACCCTGCAGTTTCCTCAACACCCTTTGTAGCTACATTGGTAGATGTGACGGGGCTGATTATTTACTTTTCTATGGCGGTGTTGTTTTTAAAAGGCGTATTGCTTTAATTTCTGGTTTTTTTTGCAAAATTTGGTATTCTCTTCGAAGGCTGCATCTTTTAGGCTCCCTGAAGGGGGAGCAAAAAGCGCTAAGG
>JAZKCT010000033.1:30942-104435 GCA_040387995.1 Bacteroidota bacterium
AGCAAGGCGCAGAAATTAAAAATATACACTTTTAATGGGGGATAAGGGAATGTTGGGTGGTTAGGTATGGTACAAATACGCGTTTCCCATCGTAGATAAGTTTGGATTGCTGGGTATGGCGCAATATTAATGCAAATTCTTCGAAGGCTGCATCTTTTAGGCTCCCTGAAGGGGGAGCAAAAAGCGCTAAGGCCTTCTCTGAGAACACCAAATTTTGCTGAGCAAGGCGCAGAAATTAAAAATATACACTTTTAATGGGGGATAAGGGAATGTTGTGTGGTTAGGTATGGTGCAAATATCCCCTTATCATTATAGAAAGTTAAGGGGATAAGTATGGTGCAGAAATTAAATATACAGGCAAGACCTTGGAAACTGTCCTGTAGTCCAGGGCCGGATAGAGCGCCCGAGTTTAGTGCAAAGAAAATAATGCGTTCTCAGAGAAGACATAGCGGAATCTGCGCGAAGCGCCTGATCACGCAGTCTTCGAAGAGTAATGCTTTATTTTCAATAGCTATACGTTAAAACGGAAATGCATGATGTCCCCATCCTCCACAACATAAGTCTTGCCTTCAACACCCAGTTTCCCGGCATCTTTACAAGCTGCTTCAGATCCCAGTGCAACAAAATCCACATATTTAATCACCTCTGCACGGATAAAGCCTTTCTCAAAATCCGTATGGATGACACCTGCAGCCTGTGGTGCGGTAAAACCTTTGGTAATCGTCCAAGCCCTTACTTCCTGCACACCTGCGGTGAAATAAGTATACAAATCCAGCAAGCGGTAAGCCGCGCGGATCAGTTTGTTTACACCAGATTCCGTTAAACCCAGGTCAGCCAGAAACTCCTGACGTTCCTCATAACTTTCCAGTTCCGCAATCTCTGACTCTATTTTAGCCGAAATGACCAGCACTTCCGCATTCTCATCTTTCACAGATTCTTTTACACGGTCCACGTAGGCATTGCCATCAATCACAGAACCTTCATCTACATTGCAGACATACATCACCGGTTTTTGAGTCAATAAGCCCAGATCCTGTATGAATTCGAAATCTTCAGCGTCTACTGTTGCCGACCTAACCGATCTGCCACTCTCCAAATGGGTTTTGATCACAGACAGGATATCGAATGTTCTTTTTGCATCTTTATCTGTTTTCGCCATTTTCTCGACCTTCTGGATGCGTTTGCTGACCGTGTCCAGATCCTTCAACTGCAGTTCAGTATCAATGATCTCCTTGTCACGGATCGGATCTACCGAACCATCAACGTGAATGACATTGCCATCATCAAAGCAGCGCAATACATGGATAATTGCATTGGTGGCCCTGATGTTGCCCAGAAACTGGTTGCCCAGACCTTCACCCTGTGATGCCCCTTTTACCAGGCCGGCGATGTCCACAATCTCAATTGTATTCGGAACTACCTTGTTTGGTTTTACGAGTTCTTCCAGTTTGGTCAGCCTGTCGTCAGGTACTGTAATCACACCGATATTCGGTTCGATGGTACAGAAAGGAAAGTTTGCCGCCTGAGCTTTTGCGTTAGATAGACAGTTAAATAAAGTAGATTTCCCCACGTTTGGTAAACCAACTATACCACATTGTAATGCCATGTATTGTTTTTTTTGGATTAGCCCGCAAAGGTATCAATTTTTTAAAAATAATCTTTATGTTTAACCCTGCTAAAGCCTTAAAAATTAACGCAGGAGAATATGGACAATTTTGAAGAAGTAAAACCAGAAGAAAACGGGGAGTTTGGGCAGGAGCAGGAAGCAGCGCCACTGCTGGTATCGGAAGACCTCCGTAGTCACATTTATGAAATGGCGAGATGGGCAAGGATACTCGCGATTGTCGGATTTGTTTTTTCTGGTTTTATGGTACTGGCCTCTTTCAGTGCTCCGGCCATTATTGATTCTGTAAGCCAGACCATGGGCGAAAAAAACAATCCATACGCTGCAATTGGCAGTACAGGAATGATGATTGCAATCCTGCTTTTTGCATTGCTGTATTTCTATCCAAGTTTAATGCTGTTCAGGTTCAGTAATTTATCAAAATCAGGTGTCTTGTATGGAGATCAGGATAATCTGATTGCAGGAATGTCCGCATTGAAATCTTTTTTCAAATTTATAGGGATTGTGACCCTGGCTGTGGTCGTTTCTTATGGATTAATTGTATTTCTGGCGATAATTGGCCGATCAGCGGGCATGGCGGGCTAGTTTATTCCTTCAGGTTTTATTTTATTGTAATAATTTCGTTTTACGCATGTAAAATTGTTTCGTTAAGCTAGGTAATTTGCTTATTTTGCAAACACAACCTAACCCGCCAAAATGCCTAAGAATAATTCTCCCTATTCTGACCTTTATAAAGGTTATTTTGATGCCAGAGAGCCCTACATCAAAAATCTCGAAGAAATTTATCAGAAGCCTTTGCCGATCCCATGTTGTGGATTAGAAGAGCTTTTTAATGACCATTCGCTTCAGGAACAGGTTCAGTTTCAGGCCATACAGGAGGAACTTGACTACTTGAAACAGGTTTGTGTAGCTGCACAGGACTCGGGTACGATCGAGCATTGTGGGCAGGCCTATGCGAAGGAGCAGGTCCCGGTACTGATCCAGGAGCGGGAAAGAAAAGCAAAACAACTGGCTGTGACGTTGGAAACCAGGGATCTCGATATTTTCAAATATTTCCATTTCGTCGCGGCACGCAGGGACAAGCTGGACCTGCTGAAAGAAAAATACCTGCACTACTACAAGAGCTGCCAGGATCTCGCGCTTCGAAGCGGGAATGCGATCCAGGACTGCTGTCAGAAAGCAAAAAAAGAGCTGCTTGATTTTCAATCTAATTTAGAAGAAGAGCGAAAAATAGCTATCTTGAACGCTTATCAGTAGACCAAAACTATGACATTAGGCCGGAATATTTCAGCAGCAGCAATGTGCCTGTTGCTTTCAGCTACCCAAAACTTTGCGCAATCTCCCCTGAAGCCGCCAGCGCCTTATGGCCCGGTGCCCAGCAAATACCAGTCAGACTGGCAGAATATGGAGTACTATATGTTTATCCATTTCGGGCCTAATACCTTTACCGATAAAGAATGGGGCCATGGCGATGAAGACCCAAAAATCTTTAACCCCAAAAAACTGGATGCCAGGCAATGGGCCCGCACTGCAAAAGCCGCTGGAATGAAAGCCATCATCATTACGGCTAAACACCACGACGGCTTCTGTCTTTTTCCGAGTAAATTCAGCACGCATACCGTGAGGGAAAGTGCCTGGAAAGACGGAAAGGGCGATGTACTGAAAGAACTTTCTGCTGCCTGCAAGGAATACGGTCTGAAATTCGGCGTTTACCTTTCGCCTTGGGACCGCAACCATCCCGATTACGGCACCGATAAATACAACGATATTTTTGCCAAAACGCTGAATGAAGTCCACACCCAATACGGGCCTATATTCGAACAATGGTTTGACGGCGCCAAAGGCGAGAACGAGAAAAACCAGGAATATGATTTCCCTAAATTCTATGAGGTCGTTTATAAAAACAACCCACAAGCCATTATTTTTAGCGACATCGGTCCCGGTGCCCGCTGGATGGGCAATGAAAGCGGCATTGCCGGGGAAACCAACTGGTCTACCCTCAATACCGATGGTTTTGGGGTAGGTGCCAAGGCACCCGCTGCCAAAGTACTCAACACCGGCGATGAAGGCGGCAAATACTGGATTCCAGCCGAAGTCGACGTATCCATCAGACCGGGCTGGTTTTACAGCGCCAGTACAGACGATAAAGTGAAAACGCTGCAACAACTGGAATCGATTTACAATACTTCTGTAGGCCGGAATGCAAACCTGTTGCTCAATGTGCCGGTAGACCGGGATGGATTGATCCACCCGGCTGATTCTACCAGGTTGATGGAATTGAGGCGGTACCTGGATGCGACCTACAAAACAAATCTGGCCAAAGGCAAAAAGGTGACGGTAAGTGCCGCGGCATCCGGTAAACAGTTTGCCCCCGGGAACCTGACCGATGGAAATCCGGAGACGTACTGGACAACAGGGGGCATGGTCAAAAATGCAACCATTACGGTTGACCTGGGCAAGGCAGTGGCTTTCAACAGGATTGTTTTGCAGGAATACATCAAACTCGGACAGCGCGTACGTACGTTTACGGCATCATACTGGGACGGTAAGGAGTATAAGCCTTTGGACGCACAGACCACTATCGGCCACAAGCGGATCCTAGTTTTTCCAACCATTACTAGTAGCAAGATCCGGATCGTAATTCATGAGCCCAAAGCAGATCCCATACTTGCTGAAATTGGCATTTACAAAGCACCTGCACTTTAATCATTTTTTCTTTCAACCTGTGTTTCTGTCAAGCGTTTGCTGAGACCAGACAAGTAGTGTGCTGGTCAAGGTCAGTAACGTAAAGGCTTCGGGTCAATAACGTAAGAGGTTCGGATAACAGGTACCTTTATCCGAACCTTTTGCGTTTCTTTTATGTTTCTGTCACGTTTCTGGCCTTGATGAAGGTAGTCGAAGGATGCTAGACGATACATCATCGCACATACCGGATAAAATATTTCACATTTCTTTGGTAAAAATCAGGATCACTTTGCACTTGTTGGGTATAACTCAATAATAAAGCCTGATGGACTATACCCAAGCTACTGTAGAAGACCTTTTGACCGATGAGCATTTCATCAGCTATTGTCTGCAGGAAACACCCGAAGCTGTTGCATTCTGGAAAAATATACTCAAACAAAACCCTGCACTGGCATCCAAATCTGCCGAAGCAGAACAGCTTTTCTTTCTCCTGTCGGTAAAACTTACTCCGGATGAAAAAGCAAAGGAACTCTCGAAGTTAAAATACAGCATTGAACAGGGCGAAGAAGAAAGCACATTACGGCGCGGTTCTGCACTTCGTACCTGGATCTCGGCGGCTGCCGCGATACTGATCTGTGTGGGCATGTTTGCCGTTTTCAGCAGGAAGGACGGCAGAAACGCCATTCCCAGTCAGCAGGAATTCAGTAAGGCCCAAACCTTAAAAACAGAATTTAACGAACGCCGTACGGTCAGTCTGCCGGATGGAAGCACGGTGACCCTAAACGGACTTACCGAGTTGAAGATTGATGCGAACTACAACAAAGAAAACCGCGTGTTGTGGTTGAAGGGAGAAGCTTTTTTTAGCGTCGCTAAAAATAAGGACAAGCCATTTATCGTCATCTCTGGCAAAACAGCGACCACCGCATTGGGAACCTCGTTCAAAATCAACAATTATAAAGCAGAAGAACCGGTTTCGGTGATGCTGACCACCGGAAAAGTAAGCCTGGGTACCGTAGCCGGGCAAAAAATAGACAATCATCTTGAATTGCTGCCGGGAGAAAAAGCCGAGATGACTGCATCTGCCGATAGTTTTGTCAAATCAACATTTGAGCTTACTGAGGTTGACAACTGGAACAACCGCAGGCTGACCTTTGCCATGGCTTCGCTGCGGGAGATCAAACAAACGCTCAAAGCCGTTTACGGAGTGGATATTGATACGGCCAACCAGCCGAACAAGCCCATTGCATTTACCGGACAGTTTACCAACCAGGGCCTCACCGAGGTTTTGGATGCCATCGGATTCACCAATCATTTTTCATACACCATAAACCACAATAAAATTATGCTGGAATTTAAGAAATAGCCAACCAACCAGAACAACACCTAAGCGAGTGCTTTAATGCGCTCAACGTACCTAAACCAACCAAACAATATGAAAAAAAACTTACCAACCTATTATTTCTTTTATGGATTGCTAGGCAAAGGATGCATCTGTCTGCTCCTGCTCCTGACCCTGCCGGTACTTGCCCAGTCCAAGGCAAAAGTCTATTCCTTCAAATGGAAAAATACGCCGCTTCTGAGTGCGTTCAAACAGATTGAGCAAAAGGCGCAGGTTAATTTTTCTTATAACCCGCTAGACCTGGATGTGCGTGCGAAGATCGACCTCAGCATCGAAGCCACTAAAATTGAAGAGGTTTTGAACGCAATCTCGAAAAAGGTAAACATGCGGTACCAGATCAACGGAAAAATTGTGATGGTGCAGTCTTACACACCGGTTGCAGTTCCGGTTGTCAGACGTGCATTTAACCTGACCGGTAAAGTGAACGATGAAAAAGGCGTAGCGATGCCGGGCGTAACGGTGACCAACGTGACCCAGAAAAAGGCCGTGTCTACCAACGAAGCCGGGGTGTTCAACATCAGTGCCGACAAAGGCGATGTGATCACTTTCAAAATGCTGGGCTTTGCCGAGCGCTCGGTGATTGCCAACGAACAAGCCAACCTAGTCGTAGTGATGGTAGAAGCCGCACTTCAACTCGAAAATACGGTGGTGACTGCCCTGGGCATCAAGCGTGAGGAAAGATCGCTGGGTTATGCAGTTTCAGAAGTGGACGGTGAAGGGATGAAAAAGGCGCGGGAAGTCAACGTGATCAATTCCCTGGCCGGTAAAGTACCGGGACTTGTGATCAACAGCACGGCCGGTGGCCCTGCCGGATCATCGAGGGTCATTATTCGTGGCAATACCATGGTGACGGGCAATAACCAGCCTTTATATGTGGTGGACGGGATACCGATCGACAATTCGAACTACGGAGGTACCGGAGGCGGTATGTATGCTTCAGGTGTAGATATGGGCGATGCAATTTCTGCGATCAACCCGGATGACATTGATAAGATCAGCGTGCTGAAAGGTGCTTCCGCTTCGGCCTTATATGGCTCAAGGGCGGGAAATGGGGTTATTCTCATCACTACAAAAAAAGGAACGAAAAACAAGGAACTGGGTATCGAGTTCAACAGCACTTCCTCTTTGGAGCAGCAGTTGACCAGTTACGACGGCTACCAATCGCTATACGGGCAAGGTGTGAAACAACAGTTGAACACCCAGGCCATCCAGGATTACAATACTTTGAACAAAAGTTTCGGGGCAAGGATCGATCCTGACCTGACCGTGATTACGGGAACAGGGGCGAGGGTGCCTTATGCCTATGTAAAAAATAACATTGACGGGTTTTTCAGGACCGGTTCAACATTTACGAATACTGTTTCGGCAACGAACTCGACCGATAATTCGACCTTCCGGTTTTCTGCCTCCAACCTGAGCAACAAGGATATTATCCCGGAAAGCGGGATCACGAGAAACTCCTTTACTTTTAATGGAAGTTCGAAGTTCGGTCCGAAGATCACACTGGAAGCCCGCGCGTTTTACATGAACGAGGATGTGGAGAACAGGCCATCGCTGGCAGATGATCCGGCCAATATCGGGAACAGTTTCCTGTCCCTGGCCAATACGGTAGACCAGGCCAGGTTCAAGAATGAATATAAGAATTCAGACGGCAGTTACCTGGACTGGAACAACGGCAACCAATACAGACTGAACCCATACTGGGTGATCAACGAGATGCGCAACCAGACCAAGAAAGACCGCCTGCTCGCCTCCCTGCAATTGAACTACAACATCCTGAGCTGGTTGTCGCTACAAGCACGCGGCTCATCCGACCAGACTTATGTGGACTATGAGAAATTTAGTCCGCGGACAACCCCTGGTGCCCTAACCGGTACGCTGGACCAGAACAACAGCAAGTACAGTACGATTGAGGCAGACGCCTTGCTGACTGCACAAAGACAGGTGAGCAAGAACTGGAACCTTTCGGCCAGGTTAGGTACGAGTATTACCCGCAACAAGATGAAGGGTACTGTGATGCAATTTACAGATCAGGCCATTTTAGACGTGGTGATCCCGACCAGTTATACCGTGCAATCGGTATCGCCGCTGGCCAGAAAAAGAAGCATCAATTCGGTATACGGACTGATTACTGCCGCCTACAAAGGCTTCCTGTATTTTGACGCCACTTTGCGTCAGGATGCATTCTCTACTTTGCTGGAGGGTGACAATTATAAAGCCTATCCTTCACTGAACGGAAGTTTTGTGTTTTCAGATGCCTTTAAAATCGATAAAAAATACCTGAGTACAGGTCGTCTGCGGGCTTCAATTGCACAGGTGGCTTCAGATACCGATCCTTTCCTGACCGCACAATATTACAAGAGCAATTCACTGCCTTATAATGGTTTGCCGACAGGAGGACTCTCTACAGACGTACAGGCAAAGATGGAAGGTTTGAAACCGACCACGACCCGCTCGTATGAGTTTGGGGCAGATCTCAAATTCCTGAACAACAGGATCGGAATTGACATTACCTATTACAACTCGAAATCTAAGGATCAGCTGAACATCCTGCCAGCCCCGGTTTCATCAGGATACAAAACCACGATCCTGAATGCCGGTGTGATTTCAAACAAAGGACTGGAGATTGCGCTGAATGCGACGCCGATTGCCGGTAAAGATTTCAGCTGGGATTTAAATGTGTCCTTTGCCCGGAACATCAACAAGGTAGAATCGCTTGCAGAAGGAACACCTTTCCTGGTGTTATCAGATGCCAGGTGGATGGGTGTATCCGTAGTGGCCATGCCCGGTGCCAGTTATGGTGCGATACTCGGATATGACTACCAGAGAGATCCGGAAGGCAATATGATTTTGAACGCTACCGATCTGCAACCGACGATCAGTACCACCCGTCAGGTCTTGGGAAAAGGAATTTTCGACTGGACAGGCGGACTGAGCAGTACGATGAGCTATAAAAACTTCAGTTTGGGTGCGGTGCTGGACGTTAAAGTCGGAGCAGACCTGCTTTCGCTGACGAACTGGTCGGCCGCCGCCAGCGGAGCATTAAACACCACGCTGGAAGGCCGTGCAGAATGGATCAAATCAGAAGAAGACAGACAAGCTGCAGGTAAGACGATCGCAGAATGGACCACTTCTGGAATGGTAAGAGGTCTGGTGCCACAAGGTGTGGTGCAGACCGGAACTGCTGCGAACGGCGATCCGATCTATACCAAAAACACACGAGCAGTTGATCCTTCAGTTTACTGGGGCGGACTGGGCGATGTGGCCAATTCAGTTGCCAGGCCATTCCTGTATGATGGCTCTTATGTGAAAATGCGCCAGTTGACGCTGAGTTACCGCATTCCGGCCTCGGCATCTGCGCGATTGGGTGTCAGGGATATCCAGGTTGCACTGGTGGCCAGAAATCCATTCATCATTTCAAAGCATGTTCCCAATGTAGATCCCGACTCGAATTACAGCAATGGAAACGGTCAGGGCATTGAATACGGATCCTTGCCAGGAAGACGCAGTTATGGCTTTAACCTGAACTTTAGATTTTAATACGGACAGCTAAGAGAGAAAGACAATGAAAAAGATACTATATAAACTGAGCATACTAACACTGGGAGGGGCACTGCTGCTCAGCTCATGTAAGAAGTTTGGCGATACCAACGTAGACCCGACCCGGTCGTCCAATATGGATCCGTCGGTGCAGCTGACCACAGCACAACTGCGGTTTTCGGGCGATCTGAACGTCAATGAAAGAACCAGTTTTATGATGACCATGCCATTGGTACAGCATATCGCAGGTTCGTACAGCAACAGATGGGGCGGGGGTTATTACAACGATCCCAACATCATGGGCATTTTGTGGGAAGATTCTTATGGTAATGATGTAGTGAACATCATCGATGCCGTGAAGCGTACTACAGGCATCCCTGAGAAGTCAAACCTGAATGCCGTCTGCCGGATCGTGAAAGTCTACATTTTTGCAAGAATCACCGATCTGTACGGAGACATTCCGTATACAGAAGCCGGTCAGGGCATCAAACCGAAGTTCAATACCCAGCAGGAGATTTACAATGATTTCTTTAAAGAGCTGACAGAGGCTTCTGCACAATTGGAAGCCGGTAAGGATGTGGTAAAGGGCGATGTTTTTTACAACGGGGACATCGCGCTCTGGAAGAAATTTGCGAACTCATTGCGCCTGAGACTGGCCATGCGCCTGGTGAAGATTGACCTGGCCAAAGCAAAAACGGAAGCACAGGCTGCGTACAATGCAGGTGTGTTTACTGCTAACAGCGAACTCTGCAAGACCGTCCATGAAGACATCCGCAGTCAATATGAGGAAGCCGGAAAAGGATACATCAAGGGAAATGCAGTTTCGTCAGCCTTCTTTAATGGTGGCGCAACTCCGGGCCGTTTCACTGTACCATTCCTGGACCAGTTGAGGAGTACCAATGACCCGAGGATGAAATACATGGTCAAATATTACATCGACGTTCCGGGCGGGGTACCAACTGCAAGGGTGGACATCACCGATCAGGTAGTGGCGCAAATCGGCTATTTCGGCGTGATTCCCGGTCACTACATCTGGAACGACTGGGCAAATAGTTTTGCGATCACAGTTCCCGGTGTTGGTGCCATCACGGTGGGCAACAACGACCAGAAAGCACAACCCGCCAATTTCCTGTTGCGATTTAACGCACCTTTCCTGCACCTGACCTATTCAGAAGTAGAATTGTTGCTGGCTGAAGCGAGTGTACGGTTTGGTGCTTCCTTTGGTGGCAGTGCAGCCGAGCATTACCGAAAAGGAATCAAGGCCGGCATCGAGCAACTGAGCTTATTTCCGGGCGGCCCTGCCGTTCCTGAGTCAGAGATCAACACCTTTACAACAGGCAATGCTTTGTTGGCCGGAAGGGAAATTGAACTGATCAACAGGCAATTGTGGATAACGCTGTTTCTAAACGGACCAGAGGCTTATGCCAACTGGAGAAGATCCGGTTTCCCGGCGCTAACGCCAGGAGCGGGTGTGGATGAAACCAGCGAGAGCCTGACCATTCCAAGAAGGTTTGAATATCCTTTTACTGAAGAAGAACAGAACAACGTGAATTTTCAGTCCGCATTAACCGGCCTTGGTGGTCTGGATAGCTGGAACAAGCGTGTTTGGTGGGATAAACAATAATCAGATCGGAGCCAGATTATGAAAAAGATATTCATCAAGCTACTTTTATTCGGGGCCATCGTTTCCGGCTGCAGCAAATCCAAAGCTACAGTGGCTGTTCCAGAACCAGCACCGGTGACGAAAAGCGATTTTAAGGTCGTAGGTTATCTGTTTGCCAACAGCGATCTGCTGGCCGTGTCCGACAGGCTGGACTTTAGCCAGATTACGCACCTGAACATTGCGTTCATCAATCCGGATGCATCAGGCGTTTTTGCCCCGGTGACGGGATTGAAAGAACTGGTCAAAAAAGCACATGAGCAGGGTGTAAAAGTACTTTCTGCATTTGGAGGAGGCGGTCCGCCACAGCACCTAAAAGAGCTGGTCAAGCCGGCCAACAAAAAAGTGCTGATTGACGGAATGATGGGGCTGGTCAGTACCTATGACCTGGACGGAATAGACGTGGACCTGGAGGGCGATTTTATCACTGCCGATTACGAAGCCTTCGTGGTAGACCTTTCTGCAGCCGTGAAAGCCAAAAGTAAATTGATGACCGCCGCTGTAGCCACCTGGAATTCGGCCGCTTACACCAATAAAGCCATTGTCTTGTTTGACCTGATCAACATCATGTCGTACGACCATACCGGTCCCTGGCGCAAAAACGATCCGGGTCCGCATTCGACCTACGAAGCTGCGGAGCAGGATTTTGTGCACTGGAACGTCAACCGGGGAATCGCTGCGGACAAGCTCCTGCTGGGCCTTCCTTTTTATGGATACGGCTTTGGACCGGACATTCTGGAAAGCATCAATTTTGCTGACCTGGTAACCGCTTACCCCGGTTCAGAAAAGGTGGATGTCTGGGGCCTTCCGGGCAAAGGCACGTTTTACTACAACGGCCTGCCTACGATCAAAAAGAAGGTGGCCTATGCCATGGATAAAAAAGCGGCGGGTGTAATGATCTGGCAATTGCTGGGCGATGCAAAGGGCGACATGTCCCTGCTGAAGGCCATCAACGAGGTTGCAAAAAAATAAAGAATTAAAAATAGATTTTAAAGAAGATATGCTCATGAAAACTATACAATATTTAATGCTCTGCCTTTGTATCGGCGTGATCGCGACCGGCTGCAAAAAAGGGCAGGAGGCCGATGTGGATGAGAATTTCCATCCACGGATCTTTGACAATGGCGGGGTATTCACTGTACCCAGCAGGATCATCAATGCAGGGCAGTCGGCCATTTACTCCGGGCTGACCTTTTCGCCAAAACCGGTAGAGAAAACCAAGATTTCCTGGAAGGTAAACGGGACAGAAGTATCTACAGATACCGCCTATACCTTTACCCCGGCAGGCGGGGGCGAGTTTGAGATCAAAGTAGAGGCGACCTATAACGGGCAGACCTCTACCCGCATTTCGAAAGTGCTGGTGAGTCCGGCCACCTACACGCCAAAAGCAGCGCCATTTGTGAACATGATGTACCTCAGTGAAAACGGTGTATCGGCCAATGTGGACTGGACGAAAGTTACCCACCTTGCCTTCAGCGGGGCACGGGTACTTCCGAGCGGGGGCATTGATTTTTCAAAAGGTAACCAGAACCAGAACATCGATGAACTGGTGGCCCGTGGTCATATTGCCGGAGTTCCGGTCCTGCTGGGCATCACCGGTACCCTTTCGGGCATAGATGGCTGGTCGCTCTACAACAGTGTGGATTTTGGTACGGTGATCAAGGATGCTGCGAAGCGTGCGGTGTTGGTGCAGACCCTTGCTGCCTATGTGGTTGCCCGGAAACTGGACGGGATCGACATCATGATGACCGATCTGAGCAACGACAGTTACGACCTCTCCGCTGCTCATGCGCAGGCAGTTGGGCCGTTTATTTCAGAACTTAAAGCCGTATTGCCGGCAAAATCTTTGGTTACAGCCACGGTGACGGTCAACTATATGCACTGGGAATACACCAGTTTGCTGTCTGCGGACTGGGTAAATGTCCATGCGTTTGAAAATGGCGCAATTGGTCCCGGTACCCCTCCCGCACAACAATCTCCCTTTAACTTTATGGTTGACGCCGCCACGATCTGGGTCAACAAAGGCTATCCGAAAACCAAGATTGTCCTGGGTATCCCCGCTTTTGGGATCAGGTACCTGGAACTGGATGCCAGTGGCAATAACCTGAGCTGGGGATCTTACAATTACGTGTCCTTTAAAGATATCCTGGCTGCTGATGCGACAGCTGCACAAAAAGAATATACCGCAAGTCTGGGCAAAGGTGTTTATTTTAACGGCGTGCCACTGGTGACACAAAAAGCCAATTACATCAAGACAAATGGTTTTAAAGGCGCTTACCTGTGGGCAGGAGATTATGATGCGACGGGAACAAATTCATTGATGGGCACCCTGAGCGGGATCCTTAAATAAAAGCAGCGAGCACCGGGCAGACGAGGCAGGCGATTGCGATCAGTGTTTCCCTTAAGACATTGACCGCAGTGTGCAGCGTATTGTAAATCGTCCGCTCGGTGAGTTGCGTTATTTCCGCAATCTCTTTGAAAGAGCGGCAGTCAAAATAACGCATTTGCACGATCTCCTTTTGGCGGGGCGTGAGTTTGGCCATGGCCTGAAACAAGCGCTTTTTTAAATGCTCGTCTTCCTGACTGGCGATGAGTATGCTCTCGTAGGAGCCAACGGTGACGGATTCAAATTTGAGTTCTTCCAGCGGGATGTCCTGACTGATGTTTTTAAGGCTTGATTTCTGGTTGGTTTTGTAGATGATGCGTTTGTAGATCGTGAGCACGTACTGCTGGATATTTTCCACATCGGACAGTTTATGCCTGATCTGCCAAAGTTCGATAAAGAGGTTCTGGATGCTTTCTTTGATCAGTTCGGGATCATGGTAAAGTGAGATCCCAAACCGGTACAGGTCGTCGTAGAAAAGAGAAAAGCAAGCGTATAAGCCTTGCTCTTCCCCTTCGGCCAGTAGCTTCCAGTTCTTTAAAATACTGTGATTGCGGTGATCCATGTAGTTCAATTATCCAGAAATAAGGCTGAGTTAAACGAAAATAAGAAAAATTCTAACAAGCGTCTGGTTTTATAATCAGAGTTGTGTTTCTTCCACAGTTTTCATCGACTCTTACCGTCATCTCGAAGTATGAGAGATCTCTTGGTTAGGAATGGTTCAGGGGATCTCCTATGTTTGATTTTCCAATGTCAAGTTATAGATTTATTGGATAATAGGTGAGTACCAGTCAGTATTTGGGACAGTTTGAGGTTAAGGTTTTAGCACCCTGAAGTCGACGATGTCCTGCTTGACCTGGGTTTTGTTGTTTGAGAAAAAATAAGTGTAGCTGGGTGTGGGACGTACTGGAGGGTTGGGTACGGAACGGCAGTCTCCAACTTTTTCTACAGTAGACCATTTGCGGTAACCAGTGCGCCAACGGAAGGTGCTGGCGTTGAAGTTGACGACCATCAGGAAAGCAACTTTCTCGGTATGCACTACGGTTGTATCGCGACAATCGCCCGGCAGGCCTAAGCCCATGTTCCTGTAAGGCGGTTTTGATGGGGATGCTTCCCTTCCAAAACTGATTGCCGGCATTGTGGCAAGCCATATAAACGATAATGCGATGTATAGATAAGTTGTCTTGAAATTCATTTCCCCGGATTTTGTTGGTAGATAACCACAGAGTTTACATATTGTTTTAAATTAATTAATTGAATCATATAGGTTTAGAGCAAAATTTGGTCTACCTTTGCGCAAATTTTATGAAAAAGATACTAGACTACAGAAGGTTATTGGGTGTGCAGAAAGATGCCGAATTGAAAGAATTGAAAACCATTTACCGGAATTTGATGAAAGACTGGCATCCTGATAAATTTCAGGACAGCGAGGAGGCTAAAGCAGAAGCGGAAACCAAAAGTAAGGAGATTATTGAGGCTTATCACTTCCTGGTGAGTATTGCCCCTGAAACACTGGCGCTTTCTAAAGAGGAGTACGACCAAACTACTGGCAGCTGCGGTATCGCGGATTACAACTGGGCCGGATTGGTGCTTACCGTTCATTTCCTGGATGGTAGCGCGTATGAGTATTTTGGTGTTCCTAAAGCAGTTTATGTGAAACTGGTAAATGCCGATTCTCCGGGCAGGTTTGCACGCAGACACATCTTTAATGAGTTTCCATACCGGAATATCGCGAAACTGGCTACGGCATAGTTAGCGTTTACTGAATTGATATTGAAGGCCTTCCGGATATTTCCGGGAGGCCTTTATTATTAGTAATATTATTTTAATTACTAAAAATATTAGCTTATTTTTGCTTGCCTAATAATTGGTATCATGAGGGAAGACAAGCACATCATTCATATGGATCTGGACTCTTTTTTCGTTTCGGTAGAGATCAAAAAGGACAGCAGGCTGGCAGGCAAGCCGGTAATCATCGGTGGTTTGTCTGACCGGGGTGTGGTGGCTTCCTGTAGTTATGAAGCTAGAAAGTATGGCATTCACTCGGCCATGCCTTCGCGCATGGCCAGGCAGCTTTGTCCGCATGCCGAGTTTGTAAGGGGCAATATGGAGGATTACAGTGCGCATTCGCGGATGGTGACCGAGATCCTGATGCAAAAGGTGCCTTTGCTGGAAAAGGCCTCGATCGATGAGCACTACATCGACATGACGGGTATGGAACGCTTTTATGGTTGCATGAAATTTGCCCATGAACTGAAGCAATTGGTGGTCAAAGAAAGCGGGTTGCCGATTTCTTTTGGTTTGTCGGTCAACAAAACGGTTTCCAAGATCGCAACCAATGAGTGCAAACCCAACGGGGAGTTGCAGGTGGAGCAGCTGAACATTCCCGGGTTTCTGAATCCCCTTTCGATCAAAAAGATTCCCGGACTGGGCACCGCTACTTTTATGAAGCTGAGCGAGATGGGGGTGAAAAAAATCCAGACTTTTGTGCAGATTCCTCAGCAGCAGGTGTATAAAGTGTTGGGCAACAACGGCCTTTCGCTATGGCAAAAAGCGCATGGGATCGACCATTCGCCGGTGGTCCCGTACCGGGAGCAAAAATCCATCAGCAAGCAGCAGACTTTTGATAGCGACAGCATGGATTTTACGCAGATCAGGCAACTCATTACCGGGATGGTGATTGAACTGGCTTATGACCTGCGCAAGCAACAGAAACTGACTTCCTGTGTGACCATCATCATCCGTTATTCTAATTTCGAGACGGTAACGCAGCAGTGCAAAATTCCCTATACCGCCCTGGACGATACGCTGATTAATAAAGCAAAGGAACTTTTTGAACGCGCTTATGCCAAAAGGATGCTGATCAGGCTGGTCGGTGTCAAGTTGTCGTCGCTGGTCAACGGCTATGAGCAGATCGGGATGTATGCGGCTTCTGAAGAAAAATACAACCTGTACCAGGCGATGGATAAAATTAGGAATAAGTATGGTGAAAAGGCGATTTCGATGGCCTCGACACTGAAACTTAAATTATAAGGTCATGTTTCTGAATGTCCACTCTTCTTATAGTCTGCGGTATGGGACGATGTCTGTGGAAAAACTGGTGGCCAATGCTGTTGCGCTGGGGATCCGGGAAATGGCTTTGACCGACATCAACAACTCGACAGGGGTGATGGAATTTATGCGGGAATGCAGGACGCATGGAATCAAGGCGATGGGCGGCATCGAGTTTAGAAAGGATAACCTGCTGCTGTATACCGGAATCGCCAGGAATAAAGAAGGCATGCGGGAACTGAATGATTTCCTGAGTCACCACAACCTGAGTGGAACTCCGCTTCCGGAAAAGGCGTGTACATTTGACCATGCGTTTGTGATTTATCCCTACGGATCTGGTTTGGTTGTCGACCGCAATGAATTTATTGGAATAAAATCGGCAGAGCTGCACTTGTTGTACAAGCTGGACCTGGAACCGTTGAAGGATAAGCTGATTGTATGGCATCCGGTGACGGTGGCCGACCGGATCAGTTATCGTCTGCACGAGTACTTGCGGGCGATTGACCTGAATAGGGTATTGACCAGGATTGGTCCCCAGGACAGGTGTGCGGCCAATGAATGTTTGATTCCTGTTGCTGATTTGAAAGCTTTATATGCCGGATATCCTTTTATCTTAGAAAATACAGAAAAGCTGGTGGTAAATTGTCAGCTGGATTATGTAGATAAAGAACGGAGGAACAAAAGAACTTTTGGTTGCGGCAGGGAGGAAGACCGGAGTTTGCTTGAAAGCCTGGCCTGGGCGGGCATGATAAAAAGGTATGGTGCTGACCACCAACCAGCCAAAGACCGGGTGCAAAAAGAGCTTGACGTGATTGATGACCTCGATTTTTATGCTTATTTCCTGATTACCTGGGACATCATCCGTTATTCAAAAAGCAAAGGTTATTACCATGTTGGCCGTGGTTCGGGGGCCAATAGCATCGTGGCGTATTGCCTGTACATAACGGATGTGGACCCCATCGCACTGGACCTTTATTTTGAGCGGTTCCTGAACAAGCACCGCAGTTCTCCTCCGGATTTTGACATTGATTATTCCTGGGATGAACGGGAGGATGTGCAGCGGTATATTTTTGAGAAGTATGGGCCACAGCATACAGCTTTGCTGGGTACGATGAGTACGTTTCGTGACCGATCTGTGGTGCGGGAAATCGGCAAGGTAATGGGCTTGCCGAAAGCAGAAATTGATGATTTTCTGGATCTGGCGAAGCAGGAATCGCACCGGGAGAACACGGTTTACAAAAGGATCATGGCGGCATACGACGTGATGAAGGACATGCCCAACCAGCGGTCTATCCATGCGGGCGGGATCCTGATCTCTGAGCAACCGATTACGTATTATACTGCGCTGGACCTCCCGCCAAAGGGTTTTCCTACGGTGCAGTGGGACATGTACGAAGCGGAGGCGATTGGCCTGGATAAGTTTGATATTCTGAGCCAGCGTGGGATTGGCCACATCAAGGAAGCGGTGCAGCTCATCCTTCAGAATACAGGGGAGCTGGTGGATGTGCATGATGTGGCGAGTTTGCTGAAAAATCCCGAACTGAATGCGCTGTTGAAAGTGGGGGACAGCATCGGTTGTTTTTATATTGAATCGCCGGCGATGCGGCAGTTGCTCGCGAAACTGGGCTGCGAAGATTACCTGACTTTAGTGGCAGCGAGTTCGATCATCCGACCGGGAGTGGCGCAGTCGGGCATGATGAAAACTTATATTCACAATTACCACCATCCTGATGCGGTCAACTACCTGCACCCGATCATGGAAACACACCTGAAGGAAACCTACGGGGTGATGGTGTACCAGGAAGATGTGATCAAGATTTGCTACCATTATGGCGGTTTAGACCTGGCTGATGCAGATATTCTGCGCAGGGGGATGAGTGGAAAGTACCGTTCCAAGAAGGAATTTGACCGGCTGGTGGAGAGTTTTTTTGCCCATGCACGGGAGCAGGGCAGGGATGAGGCGGTGACACAGGAAATCTGGCGACAAGTGGCTTCTTTTGCCGGATATAGTTTTTCAAAAGCGCATTCGGCGAGTTTCGCGGTGGAGAGTTACCAGAGTCTTTTTCTGAAAACGTATTATCCAAAGGAATTTATGGTGGCGGTGCTGAACAACTATGGGGGCTTTTATCCGCGCTGGTTGTACGTGCATGAGCTGCAAAAGGTAGGCGCAAAAGTGCATTTGCCTTGTGTAAACCGGAGTGAGCCGGTGGTGTCGATCAGCTGCTCAGATGCTTATCTCGGTCTAATTGGAATACAGGGGCTGGAAAGCCGGTTTATCGAATTAATCCCGCGGGAGCGCAAGGCGAATGGCTTGTATACAGGGCTTGAAAACTTTGTGCGCAGGACAGGAATTACGCTGGAACAGGCCATTTTGCTGATCCGTATCGGGGCCTTGCGATTTACCGGCTTCAGCAAAAAAGCACTGCTCTGGGAGATTTACAATTATTTGGGGAGTAAGGTTCCAGCTGCCCCTTCCCCGGAACTGTTTAAGCTCGAAAGCCAGCCTTGTGTATTGCCCGTAATGGACGTGACCGCATTGGAGGATGCTTATCATGAGCTGGAACTGCTCGGTTTTCCGCTGAGCCTGAGCAGATTTGATCTGCTCAGGACCGCTTACCGCGGTGATGTGATGGCCGGAGGGCTGAGGTCGCGCATTGGACAGACCGTAAAAATGGTGGGTCTGTATGTTTGCGAAAAGACGGTGCGGATGAAAAACAACAAAAAGATGTGGTTCGGCACTTTCCTGGATGCGGAAGGAAATTTCTTTGATACCACGCATTTTCCAGGCAGTACACCGGCTTATCCATTCAGGGGCGCTGGTTGCTACCTGATTTTGGGCAGGGTGGTTGCCGATTTTGGGTACCCAAGTGTCGAGGTGAGCCGCTTCGCCAAACTGCCGATTTTGGATAACCCTGTAATGGCATCGCAATAATAATTATCTTTAGGGATGAGGAATATCATGCTAATGATCGGGCTTCTGCTCTCTGCCTTTGCCGGTAGGACGGAAACGGTCTATCAAGTCAACAATCCGGAGACATTTAACAAAGCCCTGGAAAAGGCGGTACCGGGCGACCAGATCGTCATCGCCAATGGACGGTATAGCGGCTGGGAAATGACCGTAAATACGAACGGCTCGGCCGGGCAACCGATCACCATTCGGGCAGAAACAACGGGAAAGGTAACGTTTAGCGGAACGGTCAGCCGTTCCATGTTCAAGCTGACCGGCAGTTATACCGAGATTGCGGGGCTGGCTTTTGTGGATTGTGAACTCCTGAGAGCGACGAATGCTGCCGGGGTTTTAATTGAACTGAAAGACAGCAAGTACTGCCGGATCCGGGACTGTTTTTTTTCCAGGAACAAAGTAGGGACGCAGTACATGCCGATTGTGGTAGTCATAGGAAAAGGGGAACACAACCGGGTGGACCACTGTTTATTTGCTGAGAATGTGGACAACCAGGAAATTCAGATCAAAGTGACAGAAAGCGTCGCGCCGCTCTACACGCTGATTGACCACAATGTATTTCAGGATAAAAAAATGGTGAGCTGGAAGGGCGGAAATGGAGGGGAGTGCGTACAGGTGGGTCAGGACCCAGTGTTGTTAGGCACTAAAGAAGCGAAGGCAATTGTCCGGGCCAACCGCTTCATTCGCTGCAATGGAGAAGCGGAGGTGATCAGCAATAAAAGTTCCGGCAACCAGTATATCGGTAATTATTTTGAAGATTGCCAGGGCGAACTGGTGATGCGAGGCGGGCATGATTGCCTGATTGACAGCAATGTCTTCAAGGGAGGCAGCGGCGGGATACGGGTTAATGGCAGTCACCATGTGCTGAGCAACAACTCGATCAGCGGTGTGCGGACAGGAATCAGATTGATGTACGGGATGGCGAGCGGAAAGGATGCGATTGGGTTTTATGTTGCGGCGAGCGACTGCCTGATTAAAAACAACCGCATAGACAGCGTGGAAACAGGGATTTTGATCGGTGACGGCAAAGACGCGGACTGGAAGGGAAAGTTTGATACAAAAAAATATCCCTCTCCAACACAACAAGATGTTTCGCCCTTTAATATAGTTTTGCTTGGCAACAACATCACCGCCGCGAAAGTGCCCGTACTGCACCGTGAGCGCTAGTCAGCAAATATTTTTTCTATCTGCACTTAGATTTTTTTAGAACCGTTTATTTATTATATTGCTGTCGCATTTGAGTAATCAAAAACATAATGTTTTTTACATTGTTAATGACCTCGGCAAAGATATTTTATTTTAAAAACATTATTATTTTTATGAAAAACGGTACAGTAAAATTTTTTAACACTGAAAAGGGATTTGGTTTTATAAAAGAGGACAACGGAAATGAAATCTTCGTTCACGTTTCCGGACTAAAAGATGAAGTTCGTGAAAACGATCGCGTAGTATTTGATGTGCAGGAAGGTAAAAAAGGTTTGAACGCTGTAAACGTAAAACTGGCTTAATCCTAAGCCCCCCATTGGACAAAACCCTGTTTGAAACTGATGTTTGATCTCAGTTTTGAACAGGGTTTTTTAGCTTCTCAGGCCTGATTTTTATTCGATACAAAAACACTAAACACGTTTCTTGTGTTAATGAAGGCATGAAGGAGATCAATATTGACAAATTTTACGCCTGGGTCATTGAAAAAGGACCGTCCATTTTATTGGGCATCGCAGTCTTGTTTGTCGGCTTCTGGCTGATCCGTGTTTTTTCACACTGGATGGAAAAGCGCCTGCAGCATAAGAAAGTAAACAGTTCACTAAAACCTTTCTTTCTGAGCGTTTCGGTGGTGGTGCTACGTGTGCTGCTCATCTTTTTGGTGATGCAGATCCTGGGCATTCAGCTGACCATATTTGCGGCCCTGGTTGGTGCCATCGGTGTGGCGGCCGGACTTGCGCTGTCGGGAACCATGCAGAATTTCGCCAGCGGGGTGCTCATCCTGCTGCTCAAACCGTTTAAAGTTTCCGACAACATCATCGCCCAGGGGCAGGAAGGAACCGTGACCTCGATACAATTGTTTTTTACAGTAGTGACGACTTTCGATAACCGCAAAGTCATCATTCCGAACAGCAAATTGTCCAATGAGGTGATCATCAACATCAGCGCCATTGGCAGCAGGCGGTTTGACCTGGAAATGAAATTCAGTTATGGTATTGACCTGCAGGAACTGAAAAAGGTGATCGATGAGACGATTTCGGAATCTAAGTCTATCCTCAAGACACCTGAAAAACGGATTGGGGTGTCTCTGCTGGAAGAAAGCGGTTATAAAGTGCTGATCAATGTCTGGTTTCCCTCACATGGATTTAATGATGCGAAACTGCTTTTCCAGGAAAACCTGCTGGACAACTTAAAGTCCTCCGGTCTGGCGCTTCCGGGTATGGCAGCAAAAAAATAAATCAGTTGTAATCCTTGATAAACTGAACTCCGGTAAACTCCATACTGGAATTGTCTGTCCGGAATTTCTTATAAAACGGTGAATACATTTTGGCGGAGATGGTTCCTTTTTTCGGATCGATCTTCAGCAGTCGCAGGTACCCGCCCCCTGCGTCTTCACATTGATAGTCCTGCAAAATTTGGTAGATCTTGTTGCCGTTATCGCCGGTGCTGACCAGCGATGCACTGGAGCACACGTGCCCGCTCAGTACCATCAGGATGTTTTTGTTTTTTTTCACAAACAGGTCGTAGACTTCCTGGGAGGTTGTGGCACCATAGCCCTGGTTGTTCTGGCAGATCTTGCCGTCGCTGGTCAGGTAATTGTGTGTGATGACGATCGTATTGTAATAAGGGTGTTGTTTGACGACACTGTCGGCCCAAAGCACCGCCGATTTACGCGGACAAAACTCCAGGTTGACGACCAGCCAGTTGAGCTCAGCGGCTCTGAATGTATAGAAAGAGTTTTCGTTTTTGTCTTTTTCGAAGACACCCCTCAGGTTGCGGTAACGGGAGGATGGAAAGTAACGGTTGTATTTTTCGGTTTGTCTTACGTTGATTTTCGTGTTGCCCGGTGCCGCACTTCCGGTAAATTCACCCACAGCACCGCCATCATGGTTGCCATTGGCCAGTGCGTAGGGGATGAAACTGTTGTCCAGCCGCTCGAAAGCCTGACTGGCCCTGTCCCAATGGATGTTGTTGTTGTAATTCACAATGTCGCCCACACCAAGTACAAAAGGAATTACAGCGGTTTTTTTATTGCTCACGATCCAGTCGATCTGACTGTCCAGCATGTCCATATGCACATCTACCTCGACTTGTGTATCCGGAAATACGGGCAGTGTAAATTCCTGAGCCTGTGTACTTACACTACTTGCCAGCAGGAACAATATCAGAAGAGCTTTGACTTTCATGGTCTTTTATGGGTTTGTGTCAACAAGATAATCAAATCGCTTTAATGTTTGTCGCAAATGTGTTATTTTGGATTAGAATGAAAAACGAACCCACCACGCGGCTGTTGTCGCTCGATTTTATGCGCGGACTGATCATGGTGCTGCTGGCCCTTGAAAGTACGGGTCTGTACTGGCGTTTGAGCGATCAGGCAGAGGGGTCATTTTTACAAGGTTTTATGGTCCAGTTTGAACACCATGAATGGCATGGCCTTCATTTCTGGGATTTGATACAGCCTGGCTTTATGTTCATCGCCGGAACAGCGCTGGCCTTTTCTCTGGCTAAACAGGCGCAACAGGGATTGAGTTGGACGGCCTCTTTTCAGAAAGCGCTGAAACGCAGCGGCTGGTTGTTCTTTTGGGGCGTGCTGGACTATGCGGTACGCAAAACTGGTCTCTCTTTTGAATTGTGGGATGTGCTCACCCAATTGTCCTTCACTTTATTAGTCGCTTTTTTGCTGAGCCGCTGGTCACTGTTGGGCCAATTCGGGTTTAGTCTGGGTTTATTGTTGCTCGCGGAACTGCTTTACCGCTGTACGCATGTCAGCGGTTTTGACCAGCCGTTTACCGATCAGCAGAACTTTGGCAATTATGTGGACCTCTTGCTGATGAACAAAATCAACAAGGGGGGGTGGGTTGCGATCAATTGTATTTCCACCTCTGCCCATACGATCTGGGGTATGATGGCCGGAAAGGTATTGCTGGAGGCCAGGCCTGCGGCGTATAAATTAATGCTGCTGCTTGCCGGCGGATTGTTGTGTCTGCTGGCCGGATATGGGATGGACCTTTCAGGCTTGACACCCATTATCAAAAAGATAGCAACCAGTTCATTTGTATTTGTATCAGGCGGCTGGTGCCTCTTGCTGCTGGCTTTTTTGTATTGGTGGATCGACGTGCTCCGGCACCAGAAGTACTTGCTGTTCTTTACCATTGTGGGTATGAATTCGATTTTTCTCTACCTGTTTTTCGAGATTGTAGGCTCCAGGTGGTTCAACGGCTATGTGTTTGACGTCACCCTCGGACTGATGCAATTTACGTGCATCCCGGTTGCGATACAGGAGATTCTTTCCTGTCTGTGCCTCTTTGCACTGGAGTGGGGACTTTGTTACTTTTTGTATCAGAAACGTATCTTTTTCAGGGCTTAGTCCCAAGCGGTTTCCTTTTTTGCTAAATTAGCCGCGATGGATGTTTTTGACGTATTAATTATCGGTGCGGGGCCCATTGGCCTGGCTTGCGGAATCGCTGCGCAGGAAGCGGGTTTGTCTTATGTAATGGTAGAAAAGGGCTGCCTGGTCAATTCACTCTACAATTACCCGCAAAACATGACCTTCTTTTCCACCTCAGAAAAATTGGAGATCGGCGGGGTACCTTTTGTATCCATCAATCCCAAACCGGTACGCTCAGAAGCTCTGGAATATTACCGCAGGGTGGCACTGAAATTTGAACTGAACCTGAAACTTTTCGAAGCCGTAGAAGCTGTAGAGAAAACAGGGGAACTCTTTAGGGTGCAGACCATAAAATCCACTTATAAAGCAAAAAATATTGTCATTTCGACAGGCTTTTACGACATCCCAACGCAGTTGGGCATTCCCGGTGAAGAACTGGGCAAGGTGACCCATTACTATAAAGACCCGCATTATTACGCCATGCAGGACGTCCTAGTGGTGGGTGCGAGTAACTCTTCGGTAGATGCCGCACTGGAAACGTACAGGAAAGGGGCAAGGGTGACAATGGTGGTGCGCGACACTGCGATCAGCAAACGGGTGAAGTACTGGGTGCGACCGGATGTGGTCAACCGCATCGAAGAAGGAAGTATCAAAGCCTACTTTAACTCAACACTGGTGGCGGTTGACCAGAAAACGGCAACGATCAGGACGCCTGAGGGGCTCGTTGTCATTCCCAATGATTTTGTGCTGGCGCTAACCGGATATCAACCTGACTTTGATTTGCTGCGCAAGTTTGGCGTAGTCCTTTCTGAAGATGAAAAGTGGTTGCCGCAACATGATCTGGAGACGATGGAGACCAATCAAAAGGGGATTTATTTGGCCGGTGTGGTCTGCGGCGGCATGGATACCCACCTCTGGTTCATTGAAAATTCAAGGGAGCATCCCGGTAAAATCATCCGGGCTATCGTTTCTTAAGATTGTTGGATTTCAGTCAGAAAGAAGCAAAGCCTTTTATTTTGCTTTTAATACCATTACTTTTGTTAACACTGTTAATTAAATTGAAGGTATGGGCATCGCGGAGCGTAAAATCAGACAAAAAGAAGAGTTCAGGGCAAGTATTTTGTCGGCCGCCTGGGTTCAGGTGCTGACCGATGGCTGGCAGTCACTCTCTATCCGTAAAATTGCCGACGCCATCGAATACAGCATCCCGGTGATCTATAACCACTTCGAGAACAAAGAAGCTATTCTGCTGGAATTTACCAAAGAGGGCTTTCAGAAGTTGGCCGATGCCCTGGAACAGGCCAAAAATAAGCATACTGGTCCCGCAGGACAATTGGAGGCGATGGCCTATGCCTACTGGGATTTTGCATTTGACAATAAGGAGTTTTACCAGCTGATGTTCGGGTTAGGCATACCGGCGTGCGACCGGGTAAACCAGGTGATTGAAATGAAGGTGATGAGCATGGTCATGATCTCTACCATCAAAGAAGCGATCGCGCAAAGCAAGAACAAAGACGCCGATTACTTTTTGAAATACCATACCTATTTTTCCATCCTTCACGGACTGGTGTCGATACAAATGATCGAGAAAGCAGGCAAGCCTTCCGCCGAAAAGAAAATAATCCTCCAGGATGCGATTTCAGGATTTATCACGGCACTTGTTGCCATTTAGTTTTGAAATTGGTTATATTTCCAATTCAAAAATAGATTTTAGATTAATAAAAGAACAAATGGCTCAAAATTCTGGTACAAAAAGACTGTTTAACACCCATTTTAACAATGAGGGCGTTCATTTTATGTTGTTGATCATTCGCCTGGCTATTGGTGCATTTATGCTGGTGCATGGCTACCAGAAATTTGCCGTTCTGCTGGGAGACACTGACATTCAGTTTGGCGATCCGATCGGATTGGGCGTGGACCTTTCTTTTTACCTGACTGTGTTTGCAGAGTTCTTTTGTTCCATTGCCTTAATATTTGGCTTTGCGACCAGGTTGGCAGTTATCCCCCTGATCATTACGATGCTGGTTGCGGTCTTTATTGTACATGCCCCGGACGGCTTTGACAAAAAGGAACTGGGCCTGCATTATTTAGTGGTTTATCTATTGCTGCTGGTAGTGGGCCCTGGAAAATACAGCATCGACCGTTTGATCAGTCCAAGTTCGAGCAAGCGCAGGCGTTAATTTGAAGCCGGTATCATTTATTACAGATAATTCCGTTATAGGTTTATGAAAAGGATTTTATGGATGTGTCTGATGACCGTCGCTGTGGCCGGATGTGGCATCAACAGGCAGGCACAGCAGATCAAAGCGTTGGAAAAGTGTAAATACCGGGTGACTTCTGCAGACCAGATTACGGTAGCAGGGGTGGATGTAAGGCAGATGTTAAAGGATGGTGACCTGAATCTGGCCGCTTTGCCCGGCCTGGCTTTTGGCCTGCTCCGGCAAGATGTCCCGTTAAAAGCGAGACTTAATCTCGAAATTACCAACCCATCCGGAAATGATGCCTCTATCAATGAATTTGAATATAAGATCCTGATCAACAACCAGGAACTGGCCAACGGACTGGTGAACCAGGAAGTTAACGTAAAGGCAGGCGGCTCTACCATTGTGCCGGTCAGTACGGAAGTGAACATCTATCCTTTTGTGTCCAACAGCAAAGTGATGGGCGAAATTGCCGAATTCATGAAAAGCGGCAAAAATGGCGGTCCGGAAAAGAAAGGCATGCTGACTCTTAAAATCAAGCCCAGTATCAAAGTAGGCGGTTCGCTGGTGAAATACCCGGGTTTTATCACCATTGACAAGGAAGTGAGCAGCAAGATTCTCCTATAAGAACTGTCGTACTTTTGCAGGATTGTTACGGAGTTTGGGAGGTAATCAACAGCACATTGAGGATTTTTAATTAATTTCGGTGATCAAGACCCGAATATGAAACCTCTGTATTTTTTCCTTTTTATTTTAGTTGGTTCCCTTACCGTTAACGCCCAGAACATGCCGCAACTCAATGCTGCGGAGATCAAACAGGGCCTGGAAGCACTGAATGTAACTGGAAGTGTGCTGTATATCGCCGCGCACCCTGATGATGAAAACACCCGGCTTTTGGCCTATTTGGCGAAAGAAAAGAAGGTACGGACAGGGTATTTATCACTCACACGGGGTGATGGCGGACAAAACCTGATCGGCAATGAACAAGCTGAACTTCTGGGCCTGATCCGCACACAGGAACTGCTGGCAGCCCGTCGTACCGATGGTGCAGAGCAATTTTTTACAAGGGCTAACGACTTCGGTTTTTCTAAAAATTCAGACGAAAGTTTCAAGATATGGGGCAAGGAGAAAATCCTGGGCGATGTGGTCTGGGTGATCCGCAAGTTTCAGCCGGATGTGATCATTACCCGTTTTCCGGAAGATGCCCGCGCCGGACATGGTCACCATGCCGGTTCCGGTATTTTGGCGCGGGAAGCATTTGTGGCTGCGGCTGATCCTAAGCGTTTTCCGGAACAGCTGGCCTTTGTGAAGACCTGGCAGGCGAAAAGGATTGTCTGGAATACCTTTAATTTTGGGGGCAATAATACCACATCCGACGACCAGATGAAAATCGATGTGGGTGGTTATAACGCCCTGTTGGGCAAGAGTTATGGAGAGATCGCGGCAGAAAGCAGGTCCAACCACCGGAGCCAGGGCTTTGGCTCGGGAAGGCAAAGAGGCGCAGGCTTGGAGTTTTTTACACCTGTAGCCGGAGCTGCTGCAAAGACCGATGTCTTTGAAGGAGTTGATTTTACCATTGACCGGATTTCAGGCGGAGCGGCCATCAAACAACTGCTAGCTGAGATCAATCAGGAATATGACGTGTCGGACCCTTCTAAATCTATACCCAAGTTATTGAAATTGAAAACCCTGGTGAAAAACAAACCTTTCAAACAGGTCTTGCTCAATGACCTGATCCTCGCCTGTGCCGGCCTCTGGCTGGAAAGCGCCGCGGGCAGTCCGTCATATGCGGTTGGCGAAGACGTGAACGTCAGGGTCCAGGGCATCTCCCGCGTGAAAACTACTTTTCCCTTTCCGGTCAGCGTGACGGAAAGCAATACTGGCGCTTCATTTGAACTAAAACCAAACCAGTTTGTGTCACAGGATAAAAAACTATCTGCGGCAAACGCCCGCATCACACAACCCTACTGGCTTGACAAAGAACACGGGATCGGATCTTACACCGTAGATTCTTTATCCAAAATTGGCCTGGCTGAAAATCCGGCGGGTTTGACTGCAGTCTTCAAAGTGAAGATTGGCGATCAGGAGATTGAAAAAACACTGCCGGTGGTGTATAAATATACCGATCAGGTGCGTGGTGAACTATACCAGCCACTGGTCATTGCCCCGGCGGTAACGGCTACGATTCTGGACCATTCTTTTGTCTTTAATGGCAATACGGCCAAGAAGATCCAGATTTCCCTGAAGTCCTTCAAAGAAAATGCGACAGGGGTATTGACACCGGTCGTTCCGGCCGGTTGGAAAGTAGCACCTGAAAACATTGATTTCAAAATGGGCAGGAAAGGAGAGGAACAGCAAGTTGAATTTACCGTAACTCCTGCCGGAAATACGGCTTCGGGTGTGTTTGCGCTGAATGTTATGGTCGACAATAAGACCTATCACCAGGGACTGCACGTGATCGACTACGAGCACATTCCGGTGCAGACTTTGTTTCCACTGGCCCAGGCTAAAGTGAGCAGGGTAGACCTGCAGTTTGCCGGTAAACGGATCGGTTACCTTGCCGGTGCGGGAGACCTTGTGGCCGAATCGCTGAAACAAGTGGGCTATGAGGTAGTAAACCTGAGCCCAGCCCAGGTAATCAGCGGAGACCTTTCCGGTTTTGACGCCATTGTAACCGGTGTACGCCTGTACAATGTGAACGAGCAGTTGAGGAGCATCCAGCCGAAACTGATGAAGTATATAGAAAACGGCGGAACACTGCTGGTACAATATAATGTGAATTCGCCTTTAAGGATTGAAAACCTGGGTCCCTATCCTTTTGGGCTGACCAGGGACAGGGTTACAGAGGAGGATGCGAAAGTGACTTTACTGAAGCCGGAACACCCGGTGCTGAACTATCCGAATAAAATCAGTGACAAGGATTTTGAGGGATGGGTGCAGGAGCGTGGCCTGTACTTCGTGAGCGACATGGATGCGCATTATGTCCCGATACTCGGAATGAATGACAGCGGCGAACCGCAGCGCGATGGTTCGCTCCTGGTGGCAGACTATGGTAAAGGGCGGTATGTGTATACTGGTCTGTCGTTTTTCAGGCAACTGCCTGCTGGTGTACCAGGTGCCTATCGCTTATTTGTCAACCTGATCTCTGCGAAAAAGAAATAATGGAAACTGAACATAAAGAACTGAAAGCACAGGAACTGCCGCCTTTTGTGAAAACCTGGCGACAGTTTTACAGGCTTCTGATCGCCTGGCTGGTGTTGCTGATCCTCGCTTTTTATCTTTTTACCAGCTATTTCGCATGAGTGGTATAGACTGGTCGGTATTGATCCTGACCCTGGTGGTCATTGTCGTCTACGGTATTTACAAGAGCCGGGGAGAGCAGAACATCCACGGGTATTTGCTGGGCAACCAGTCCCTGCCCTGGTACCATGTCTGTTTGTCGGTCATGGCCACTCAAGCCAGTGCCATTACGTTTTTGTCGGCGCCCGGCCTGGCCTACTCTTCGGGCATGAGTTTCATCCAGTTCTACCTGGGTGTACCGCTGGCGATGATCGTGCTCTGTATTACCTTTGTGCCGATTTTTCACCGGTTGAAGGTTTACACTGCCTATGAGTACCTGGAGCAACGCTTTGATCTCAACACCAGGGCATTGACCGCATTCCTGTTTCTGGTGCAAAGAGGGCTTTCTACCGGGATCACGATCTATGCGCCCTCCATCATTTTGTCGACCATCCTTGACATCAATACGACGTATACGACTTTGTTCATCGGTGGACTGGTCATTTTCTATACCGTTTATGGCGGTACCAAAGCCGTATCTTATACCCAAATGCTGCAGATGAGCATCATCTTCTGTGGACTTTTCGCCGCCGGTGCGATGGTCGTGCATTTATTGCCTGCCAATGTGGGCTTTGTGAAAGCGATTAGTATTGCCGGAAAAATGGGCAGGACCAATGCCATAGACCTGACCTTTGACCCCAACAACCGCTATACCTTGTGGACTGGTCTGCTGGGTGGTTTTTTCCTGCAATTGTCCTATTTCGGAACCGATCAGAGCCAGGTCGGCCGCTATTTATCGGGCGCCTCCATAAGCCAGAGCAGGCTTGGTCTGCTCATGAACGGGCTGGTCAAGATTCCGATGCAGTTCATGATCCTGCTGATCGGTATCCTGGTCTTCACCTTTTACCAGTACAACAAGCCGCCTGTATTTTTCAATAGTTTTGAACTGAACAAACTGGAGAAGAGCAAGTACAAACCCGAGCTGGACAAGATCAAAGTGTCGTATAACCAGGTCCATGAACAGAAAGAAGCCGCGGTAAATACCATGAATTCGGCACTGGATGCCGGCAATGCTGCACTGGTTGATTCCCAGCGAAAGGTTTTGCAGGAAGCGGATGCACAGGAAAAGGCCGTTAAAAAGCAGGTTACCGACTTGATGGTAAAGAATGATGCGCATGCCAACACCGACGACAACAACTATATTTTCCTGAGTTTTGTCACCCAGTACCTGCCTAAGGGTTTGATCGGACTGCTGATCGCCATCATATTTTTAGCCTCTATGGGTTCCACAGCTAGCGCTTTAAATTCTTTGGCTTCTACCACGGTAATTGACATTTATAAACGCCTGATCAGAAGGGATGCGACGGACCGGGAATACCTGCAGGCCTCCAGACTGGCAACAGTATTTTGGGGTGTCATTTGTATCATTATGGCGCTGTTCGCGAGTAAGATCGGTAATTTGCTGGAAGCGGTGAACATCCTCGGTTCCTATATCTATGGTACGATCCTCGGGGTTTTCCTGGTCGCTTTTTACGTGAAGCAGGTCAACGGAAAGGCGGTGTTCTTTGCGGCCGTGCTTACTGAGATTATCGTGACCCTGCTTGGATGGAACGAAGTGGTGGCCTATTTGTGGTTGAACATGATCGGCTGCCTGCTTGTAGTCGTCCTTTCGCTGATCATTCGAAAAATCCTCCCTGCCAGGCTGTCTGTTTAACAATCTTTGCGATGCTTTTTTGCCATAATAAAAAAGCGGCCACTGGTTTTATCAACACAGCGACCGCTTTTCTAATTTAGCATAACCGATGGCGGCTTACTTTTTGGCTTCCGCTATCAGCGCAGTATTCAGTCTGATGTATTCCGGATTTTTGATTTCGGTGGCGATTTTCAGGCCTTGTTCTGCGGTTTGTGCAGCTCCTTTTTTATCACCCATTTTTAGTTGTACACGACCTTTCCACAGTTTCACCCATGGTGCTTTGGTGTTGTCGGTATCGGCGATGTTCATCCATTCCAGCGCTTTGTTCAAGTCCTTTCCATTTTCCAGGTAGTACTGTGCTGCCTGGAAATAAGGCTTTTTATCTCCTTTCATCGCTTCATCGATGCTGGCCATCACTTTGGTGTCTACATCGGTAGTCAGGTTTACCGCCAGTGAAGTGTTTTCCCATTGCAACTGCAGTTTGGCGCTGGTCGGGTATACATCGGTCAACTGAATGGTAAAAGTCTCTACCTTGTCTTTCAGTTTGCCGGCCTTAACCTTAACCCGCAAAACATCATCAGCAGCTTTGTATTCATAGGCACCCCATTGTTTCGCACCTTTGTTGATGATAATGGTCCATTCATTGGCACCCGGAATCGTAAACAGCCCATATTCACCTGCCGCCAAATCCTGGCCTTCAATTTTTACCGCTTCGCTAAAAGAGATGGTCGTAGCTGAATTGGCTCCTGTACGCCATACCGCATCATAAGGCTCCAGCGCACCGAAGATCTTGCGGCCCTTGGTATTGGGTCTGGAGTAGTTGATGGTAATTTTGCCCAATCCGAAAGCCTGAGTGATCGTTTGAGCCGTGCTCGCCTGAGGTATTTGTACACCCTGTGCCTTGATCTCGGCATGAAGGGATAGCGCCAGTGCCGATAGCACCAGTGTTTTAATCGTTGTTTTCATTTGAATAAACAGATTTGAGTTTTGTCCGGCTAAAATAAGGTTAATGCGCTGTACTGAGCTAAAATTTTGTTACATCTCTGAAACTTGACCGGTGAATTACCTATTTTAGGCCCTATGGTCAGACTTCGTGTTGGTTTTTATGCGCTCAGCTTGTGTTTACTTTCCTGTTCCGGAATAAAATACCTTCCCGGACCCGCAATCGAAAGTGGTGTTTCAAAGAAACTGGCCGAATACCGGAAATCTGCCGTAACGGCGATCAGCTATCAGCTTGTGTTTGATATACCGGGAGAACGGTCGGGCCGGATCCAGGCAGAAGAACTGCTGTCTTTCGATTTGCGTTCCAACAAACAGGACCTGCAACTGGACTTTAAAGAGGATCCCGCTAAGATAAAATCTCTTGAGGTCAATTCGCAAGTCGTCCCGGTAAAACATAACCTGGAGCACCTGGTGCTAGACAAGCAATGGTTGAAAACGGGCGTTAATGAAGTTAAATTAATCTTTGAGGCCGGTGAAGGAGCATTGAACCGCAATGCAGATTACCTGTATACCTTGTTTGTGCCAGACCGGGCAAGAACTGTATTTCCTTGTTTTGACCAGCCGGATTTGAAAGCGACCTATACGCTGACTTTGAAGTTGCCGGCCGACTGGAAAGCAATCGCCAATGCGGCATTAAAGGATTCTGTGCTGCTCGGAGGTAAAAAAACATATCGATACCTGCCTTCCGACCGGATGAGCACTTATCTGTTTGCCTTCGCTGCTGGCAGGTTTGACCGCGCTACCGGCGATCTGGCCAGGGGCGAAGCCGAGTACCTGTACAGGGAAACCGATACCCTCAAAATAAAACAAAGTGTAAAAGAGACCTTTGCCATTCACGATGCTTCTTTGAAGTTCATGGAAGAATGGACAGCAATCCAGTTTCCTTTTCAGAAGTTTGGCATGGTTGCCATACCAGATTTTCAGTTTGGCGGCATGGAGCATCCAGGGGCGATCCAGTATAAAGCTTCGGCCATGTTTCTGGATGCCGGGGCAACGAAAGACCAGTTGAACGCCCGTACCAATGTAATTGCCCATGAAACGGCACACATGTGGTTTGGCGATCTGGTGACCATGAACTGGTTTACGGATGTGTGGATGAAAGAAGTGTTTGCCAATTTTATGGCAGATAAAAGTACCGAGGCCCTGACGGGTAAGGCCGTTTTTGACCTGAAATTTCTGGTAGACCACTTCCCGGCCGCCTATGGTATCGACCGGACCACCGGTTCAAACCCCATCAGGCAGGACCTGGACAACCTGAAAGACGCCGGTACTTTGTATGGCAACATCATTTACCACAAAGCGCCCATCATGATGCGGCAGCTGGAACGGCTGATGGGTAAGCAGAAATTCCAGCAGGGCGTGCGGGAATACCTGCAGAAATTTGCAAATGGCAATGCTTCCTGGCCGGATCTGATCGGGATTCTCGATAAATATGCAGATGCAGATCTGCAGCAATGGAATAAGGTCTGGGTGAACGATACCGGCAGGCCTGTAGTGGATTATGTGATGGAAGTGAACGGTGGCAAGATTACCAGGTTTACACTCAGACAACAGGCAGAATACGGCGCCAGCCGGCTGTGGCCCCAGTTGTTTGAACTGAAACTCTTTTATCCCGGACACAACAAAGAGATCAGCGTAGATCTGAACAAGGCAGAAGTGGAGGTCAGCGAAGCGATCGGGCTGGAGGCCCCGTCTTACGTACTGTTCAATTCTTCCGGACAGGGCTATGGCCTGTGGCCGCTGGATACCCGGATGTTCGCCCAGCTCTATAGCATAGCCGATCCGCTGAACAGGGCATCTGCCTACATCTCCCTTTATGAAAACATGCTGAACGGCAGGTTTATCAAACCGGAGCAGTTGTTGAATCTTTTTATACAGGGCCTGGAAAAGGAGCAGGAGGAACTGAATGTAAAACTGCTCTTGGGCTATCTGAATACGATCTACTGGGAATTTATACCTGAAGTATCGCGACTGGCTTTATCGGACGCTTTGGAAAAGTCACTTTGGACTGCTTTTGAAAAACAAAGCCTGTCCAACAACAAGAAGCTGATTTTTAAGACCTATCAGGATGTGTTTTTATCTGCGCAGGGCCGGGAAAGGCTCTACCAGATCTGGAACAGCCAAAAGACCCCTGAGGGACTGAAGTTGACCGAGGACGATTACACCGCCCTTGCCTTTGCGCTGGCACTGCGGGACCAGCAGTCGAGCGATATTTTACAAAAGCAACTGGTCAGGATCAGCAATCCTGACCGCCGCAAAAGATTTGAATTTATCTTGCCGGCACTTTCACCAGACGTAGCGGAGAGAAATGCCTTTTTTAAGCGGCTCGAACAGAAATCCAACCGGGAGAAAGAAGCAAATGTTGGCGCAGCGCTGTACTACCTGCACCACCCGCTTCGCCAGTCGGCCTCTGTGAAGTACCTGACGAAAAGTCTGGAGCTCCTGGAGGAGATCCAGACTACGGGCGACATCTTCTTTCCCCAAAACTGGCTGCAATCTATCTTTAGCTATTACAGCAGTCCGGAGGCAGCCCGCATCGTCCGTGATTTTTTACAGACCAGACCAGATTACAATCCGAAACTAAAGGCCAAGATTCTTCAGGCGGCTGACAACGCATTCAAAGCCGAGCAACTGTTAAAAAAGTAGCCTCATTTGAGTGCTGCATAACTGATGCTAAATACCTGTTTCGTTCCGTTTTTCGTCACCGTCATCTGCGAGGGATAATCTTCCGCATTGTACACATAGGCAAAACTGACCTCGTCGGCAGCCGATTTCGGATTGCTAATGCGTGTGACATTGTTTGGGCCTGGTTTGAAATAGAAGTACCTGCTCTCCAGCAACAAGCGTTCGGCCGAATTGACGTGTTTAAAAATGCCGTTTTTGAGATCGGAGGTATAATTTTCGGTTTTCTGTGTTTGCGCATTACTAATAAGAGTCAGACTACTGACATTTCCGGCTACGTAAGTCATAACCGTTTCACTTAAAGGATCGCCGTTGTCCTGATGGTTTTTAAGCCCGGTCAACTGCCCCTGTCCATCGTAAATAAGAACATAGAAACCAGTAGGGATGGATACTGCGCCATTTTTGTCAAATGACCGCGCTCTGAGCTCATTGGCTTTTGTAGTTGCATAATCAACCAGTTGAAAAGGCACCTGGTTCCTTGATTTAACGATCTCATAGGGCAGGTTGTTCTTGTAAGTGATTGAGGTCGAGTATCCATCCGTGCCGAAAATGTCCGTAAGCTGGTTGTTGTCTCCCGCGTATTTGAGGGTAATGACCAGCTGACTGGATTCCAGTTTGACGGGCAACCATTGTTTTTTTTCCAGAACCTCGGTTTTGGGTCCGGGTTCCGGTTCTTTGGCAGTTTTTTTCTTACTACAGGAGATTCCTGTGAGCAGCAGCAGGAACAGGATTACTTTTGTTGTAAATGGCATAAAAGCTTTCATGAATAACAATTAATGTGAATACCGCAAGCTTGTATAAAACCAACTTATGAACATGAAAAGGAGGGCTGATTTGTTAAAAAAGTATTATTTTTGTGACTCCCAATCTTACCCTCCTATGGATGATTTTTTAGCCGCCCGCCTTCAAATGGCCTTTTCACTGGGCTTTCATATTGTATTTGCCTGTATCGGAATGGTAATGCCTTTTTTTATGTCCGTAGCACATTTTTACTGGCTCAAAACTAGAAAGGAAGTATATAAGGATGTCACTAAAGCCTGGAGCAAGGGGGTGGCGATTTTTTTTGCCACCGGGGCGGTTTCCGGTACGGTGCTGTCCTTCGAACTCGGACTCCTGTGGCCCACTTTTATGGAGCATGCAGGCCCGATTTTTGGAATGCCGTTTTCTTTGGAGGGGACGGCATTTTTTATAGAGGCGATTGCCCTCGGTTTTTACCTCTATGGCTGGGGTAAACTGAACCGTTGGTTCCATTGGGTCACCGGGGTGATTGTCGGCATCAGCGGACTGCTTTCGGGAATACTCGTGGTTGCCGCCAATGCCTGGATGAACAGTCCAGCAGGATTTGATTATGTAAACGGACAATACCTGAATATAGACCCCATTGCTGCGATGTTCAATGCCGCCTGGTTTTCCCAGGCACTACACATGTGTCTTGCCGCATTTGTGTCTACCGGTTTCGCCGTAGCCGGTGTACATGCGCTAATGATCCTGCGGGGCAATAACATCGCTTTTCACCATAAGGCTTTCAAGATCGCTGCCGTATTTGGCACTGTTGCGGCCTGTTTACAGCCCCTTAGCGGCGACATTTCCGCAAAGGATGTTGCCCAGCGGCAGCCTGCCAAACTGGCTGCAATGGAAGCGCATTTTTACACTGAAAAATCTGCTTCCCTGATCATAGGCGGCATTCCGGATACGGCCAATAAAAAGGTGGATTACGCCATTAAGATTCCAGGTCTGCTGAGCTTTATGGCTACCGGAGATTTCAACAAAGAGGTGAAAGGACTTGACCAGATTCCTAAGGATGAGCAGCCGCCCATAGCGGTCACCCATTATGCCTTTCAGGTCATGGTCGGACTGGGTATGGCTATGGTCTTGCTCGCCCTGCTTTATTTCATAGCGTTGTTCAAAAAGAAACAATGGCTCAACAGCAAATGGCTGTTGCGGCTCTTTATTATTGCAACCCCTCTGGGCTTTATTGCGCTGGAGGCGGGCTGGACGGTTACCGAGGTGGGCCGGCAGCCCTGGATCATCTATGGGGTGATGCGCACAGCTGATGCAGTGACGCCTATGCCGGGGATCGCCTGGTCGTTTTACCTGTTTACCGCCGTGTATATCTCCCTTTCCGTAATTGTTACTTTTTTATTGTACAGACAGATCACCATGGTGGGCAGGTTGTACGATTCTTCTGTTAAGCCCGCTAAATCCCAGTCCTTATGATCTATGTTGTAATTGTGTTTTTGTGGACCTCTATCTGGCTGTATATTCTGCTGGGCGGGGCCGATTTCGGGGCAGGGATCATTGAGCTTTTTACCTCCAAATCCAACCAGTCCAAAACCCGCAGAACGATGTACAATGCAATCGGCCCGATCTGGGAGGCCAATCACATGTGGCTGATCATTGCGGTGGTGATCTTATTTGTGGGTTTTCCGAAAATCTACACCACGGTTTCCATTCACCTGCACATTCCGCTGGTTTGTATGCTGCTGGGCATCATTGCCCGGGGAACGGCCTTTGTATTCAGAAACTACGATGCCGTTAAAGATGACATGCAGAAAATCTATACGCCTATATTTATGTATTCCAGTCTCATTACCCCCTTGTTTCTGGGGATCATCGCTGCGAGTACGGTGTCCGGACAAATTGATGTCCAGGCAAAAGACTTTCTTTCTGCCTATGTGTTCAGCTGGCTGAGCTGGTTCTCCGTCTCGGTTGGGATTTTTACCGTGAGTATTTGCGGCTACCTGGCCACGATTTTCATCATCGGACAAACCGATAATGAGGAAAACCGCAGGCATTTTATCAGGAAGGCCAGGCATACGATTTTTGCTGTGATGCTTTGCGGTATGCTGGTTTTCCTGGCGGCATATCATGAAAACATTCCCCTGAGCAACTGGATTTTTGGTGATTTGCCGGGCCTGATTGCGATTGTTGCAGCCAGCATTTCTCTGGTCGTTTTATTTTATGCCTTGAAGCAGGACAAACCGATTTTGATCCGCCTGCTTGCAGGTTTTCAGGTGACTATGATCCTGTTCGCCGCCACCTATACCCATTTCCCCAACATCGTTTTAATCAAGAATGGTGCGAACCTTTCCTTACTCGGACACCAGGGGCAATCCAAAGCCATCGAATCGCTTGGTTACGCGCTGATTATTGGAAGTATCTTCATTTTGCCTGCCCTGGTTTACCTGATCTATATTTTTCAGGTGAAGAAAGATGCGCAGGAAGGGCACTGACCGTGTAACAAATTTGCTGCTGTTCGGAACTCCTTATTGCCTTAATAAGGCTTCTTAAGCTCAAAAAAGGGGCTTTTTGAGCTTTCCGTGTAACAAAATACCATCATCAGCACCTGAAGATTATTTTTTGTAGTTAATTCGCAACCGATTAACCAAATGAAAATGACGGGAGCCATTAAACCTATAATGGTTTGCCAAGTCATAATACCAAAAACAAGGCAAAAGAAAATATTTACACTGAATATGAACAAGGAATTCTTCAAAATTACGATAGCCGTACTTGGCCTGGCCAGTTTTACACAAACGGTGAACGCGCAAAAAGTAACTGAATTGCAGGAGGTAAGCATTCTGGCCCCGCATGCCATCAAAATAGACGGCAAGAACTTCGAATGGAACGCAGCTGATTTTTCGGTCAACAAGCGTACATCGATCTCTTACATCATGGCCAATGACGAAAAGAACCTTTATTTAGTGATCAAGTCCACAGACGTCCAGAACAACATGAAAATCCTGGCAGGAGGAATTACCTTATCGGTAAATGCTGATGGCAAGAAAAAAGAAAAAGAGAGCATTACGTTGACCTACCCGGTCATCAATAGGGCAAATATGAGGGGTGGAGCCGGTGGCGCACGCAGAATAGGTGGATTTGGCGGTGGATTCGGTGGCGGTGGTGGCGGTCAGCAGCCCAATGCTGCACAGCGTGACTCTGCAATGGCTGCGATGCAGAAAACCCAGTTGGCACAAGCAAAAGAGATCAAGATCAAGGGGTTTAAGAATACAACCGATACGCTTGTTTCGATTTATAACGAATACAGCATCAAAGCATTCGCAAACATAGAAAAGGACAATGCTTTCTTTTATGAACTGCAGATCCCATTGGAATCGCTGGGCATTACGGCTGATAAAGAGTTTGCTTACAACATCAAGTTGAACGGATTGCAATTGCCAGGTCTGGACGGTCCCGGAGGTGGTGGATTTGGTGGCGGTGGCGGCGGTGGCCGTGGTCCCGGTGGAGGTGGCGGCGGTGGCGGTCGTGGTCCTGGCGGCGGCGGCGGTGGCCGTGGTGGTTTTGATTTTCAGGCCATGATCAGTCCTACTGATTTCTGGGGAAAATACACCATCAAAAAATAAGCAATTAAACACATAGACACACACAAATTAACCACACATACAAATGAATAACCCTTATCAGGAGGCCTTAAAAAAGGTTGCCCTCGTATGCCTTTTTATCCTGAGTTTTTCGCAGTTAAATGCCCAGGAAGGAACTAAAACCCAGACTCCGCCTCCACCGCTGCCTGTCAGAGAGATCAGCGGTATTGTAAAAGACAGCACAGACCTCGGCGTGATCGGGGCGACCGTGAGTCTTACTTCTGATAAAGACACACTTAAAACCAGCACCAATAGTGACGGTATTTTCATCTTCAAAAATGTAAAGTCGGCCACCTATACCATTCTGATCCAGAGTATCGGCTATGCGAATAGTCCGCCGATGCGTTTCAAACAGAACGACCTGTTGCCCAGGATTGTAATGGATCCTATTTTGCTGAAAGAGCAAAAAAATACACTTAACGAGGTCGTCATCAACGGTACACCTTCGATTACTTACAAAACGGATACAGTAGAATATAAGGCGAGCGACTATGTGGTTCGAAAAAATGCTACTGTAGATGAGTTGCTGAAGAAAATGGAGGGCATGGAAGTAGGTACAGACGGAACGCTGGTACACATGGGTGAGGCTGTAGTAAAGGCCAAAGTAAACGGTAAGGAGTTTTTGGGCGGTGACATTGCCAACGCCATTAAAAACCTGCCTGCTGAAATTGTGGATAAGATTCAGATCGTAGACGACTATGGCGACCAGGCTGCGAGGACGGGTGTGAAAGATGGCGATCCTTCTAAAATATTGAACATTACCACCCGGACCGACAAGTCGGTCGGCAATATGCTGCGAATGAACAGTTCTGCGGGCAATAGCGACCGTTTTGAGGCTGGCCTTTTTGGCACACGCCTGAACGGCAACCAGCAGATCGGGGTGCGGGGTAATTTTGAAAATACAGTAAATGGTATTGCAGGCTCTGAAGGCGGTGGTGGCGGAAACGGAACGACCAAGAATGGCGGCGGTTCCGTGAGCATCCGTGACAAGATCGGTAAAAAAATAGAATACAACTTCAATTACAGCGCCAATGCCAGGGGCACCAATTCATTAAATGAATCTGAATCATTGCTTTACAGTACGATCAGCAACCAGGAAACGGCTTCGACTTATACGCTGAGTTCCAGTAATGGGGACAACAATACCACTTCTCACAACCTGAGACTGGAAATTGAGGCACCCCTGGATACGAATAACTTTTTGCGGGTAATTCCAACCTTCAAATACAACTCTTCATCTAATATCCGACATTCTGAGACTTTCCAAACAGGATTACGTCACCAGAACAGGGTTAGTGACAATAACAACACCAACAATACACCTGAGTTTGGTGCGTCAATATTTTATCAGCATACGTTTACCGGCAACAGAAGGCGGAACCTTTCCCTGCAGGGAGATGCAAATAATAACGATTATGAAGCGGAACAGGAACAGTTGCAAAAGATCGCCTATCTGAATGATGCCAATCAATCGACCCTGGATTCGATTGTGAACAGGATTGTAGCACGTAAAAACCTAAGAAACAATTACCGCGGAAGTTTAACCTATGTAGAACCATTAGGAACAAATACACAGCTTGAATTTAACGGTCAGATCAATTACAATGGTTATGACAATACGGCGACCACCAGAAATGTCACGCCAGGCGGTTTGTCACAGGTCATTGACTCGCTCAGCAACATTTACAAATATTCATTTACACAGGGACGTTTGGCTTTAAATTTCAGATATGGCATGAGCAGCAGTTCCAAAATCAGGTTTTCTGCCGGTGTTACCGGTGTGCCTGCTGTGCTGTCCGGCACCAAGGTTAGCCTGGGGACCACCATCAACAGAAATAGCTTTAACGTGATTCCGATAGCAAGACTGGAATACTTGTGGTCGAGGCAGCAAAAGATCTCCATGAATTACTCCGGTAATGCAAACGAGCCTACGTTTGACCAGATACAGCCTGTCAGGGATGTAACGAACCCACAGAATCCGGTTATTGGTAATCCGGATCTGGCGGCCTCTTTCACCCATACCATACGGGCAGATTACAACAATTACATCGCCAATTCAAAGCTCACTTTTAATGTGAATGTGAATGCCAACTTTACCGACAATGCGGTGATCCAAAACAATGTAGAGATCCAGGATCCCGGTGTGGTGCTCAAACCTGGTGATAAACCGGTTTACATTACCGAGACACGTTTTGTCAATATGAATGGTGCCTACAATTTTGGCGGTAACTACAACATCAGTAAACAACTGGACAATAGAAAATATAATCTGGCTTTCCGCGGCAGGGTAGACTACGGTCACAGACTGTCTTTAAACAGACAACAACTGAATATCAATACACTAAAGACTTTCTATGAAAGATTGGGCCCAAGGATCACACCAAATGATTGGCTGGAAGTGGAACCAAGTATTTCTTACAACCACACAACATCCAGCAACTCTATTGCAGATTTCCGCGGTTATACCACCAAGACAGTGGCGCTGAACATTGAGGGCAGATTTTTCCTTTGGGAAACCAACATCTTTGGTTACAATGCCAGTAAAAACTTCGTGAGCGGTATTGGTCAGAACGTAACCAAAAACCCTTTCGTCATCAACTTCTATGTAGAAAAAGAATTGTTTGAGCGCAGGGGAAAAATTACTTTGCTGGCCTATGATATCCTGAACCAGAACAACTTCCTGATCCAGGAACAACCGGTAAATGGGGGTTATATCAACACCAAAACCAATCCAAACAGCCGTTATTTTATGCTTAGGTTGAGCATGAACCTCCAAAAATGGACTGGCGCACAAGGACGTAACGGCAGATCGCCAATGCGCAGGGGCGATGGTAGTTTCATGAACTAGACCAGGCCTGAAGGCCGATACTTTTTATTGTTAAAAAATCCCGTATTTTGCATGTCCTGCAAATGCGGGATTTTTGCTTTTAGCCAAATATGAGAAGAGCCCTATTGTTGTTTGTGGTATTCAGCCTTAGCCTTTGCCAGGGGTGGGCCCAGATCGCAACCCCCCAGATCATCAACTATAACAATGACCAGTACAAGGCTGGGATACAGAACTGGGATGCCGCGCAGGACAGCAATGGCATTCTGTATTTTGGTAACAACGAAGGACTGCTGACTTTTAACGGCAAGTTTTGGAACCTGCTCAGGCTGCCTAACCTAACTGCTGTCCGTTCCGTTGAGATTGACTCCAGGAACAGGATTTTTGTAGGCGGACAGGATGAAGCCGGATATTTCTTTCCTGGTAAAAATGGTGTTCTGGAATACCATTCTATTGTCCCACTCATCCCGGAGCAGCACCGTAAATTTGCAGACATCTGGAATGTTTGTATTCTCAATGACGCGGTATTCTTCAGGTCAACCAATGCGATCCTGTATTATAAGGACGGTGTTGTGAAGGTATACAAGCCAGAGTTCTCCTGGAAATTTGCAGGTGTGGCCAACAACAGGCTCTATGCCGAATCCAGGCACAATGGTCTGATGGTATACGACAATGGAACCTGGAAAAGCTATTGCAAGGACCCGGTGTTCAATAAATCGGCGGTTACGGCTGTGATGCCTTATCATAAAGACACCTTGCTGGTGTCTACACTAAAAAGCGGTTTATTTCTGATGCATGAAGGGAAACTGACGCCCATGCGTACGGATCTTGACCAGTTGTTTGCCAGTGACCGGATCTATAGCGCCAGGCAGATCGACTCCAATAATTATGTCATTGGTACCACTTCTGCCGGCGTGGTGATGATCAACAAGGCCGGACAGCTCAATCAAAAATATACCTACAAGGACGGGCTGCAAAACAACAATGTCAGGGCTTTTATCACTGATCAGAACCACAACCTCTGGATGGCACTGGACGATGGGATCGATTATATCGCCATCAATAGCGCCATTAAGAACATCTTTCCGGATAAGAACAAACAGATCACGAGTTATGCCCTGAGGGTGTTCAAAAACAAACTGTATCTGGGCACTTCAAATGGTTTGTACGTTACCAATGTCGATCCGGCACTCAAGGACCTGAGCTTGTCCAGAGGTATTTTCTCTGAAGTTGCCAACTCTAAAGGGCAGGTCTGGAACCTGGACGAGGTAAACGGCCAACTGCTGATGGGCCACGAGGACGGTTGCTTTGTGGTGGAGGGCAATACGGCCCGCCAGATTTATAGTCTGCCCGGCACCTGGCTTTTCGAGCCCGTTTCGCGGGTTGCGCCAACCCGGGACATCATTGCCGGTACTTATCTTGGCCTGCAAAAGATCAGCTACAACGGCAATGGCTTTAGCAATGCCGGTAATATTTTAGGGCATACGGAGTCACTCAGATTTATCGCTTTTGACAACGAGAACAACCTCTGGGCTTCCCATCCTTATCATGGGGTGTATAAGATCTCGCTGTCGGCCGACCTGAAGAAAATAGAGAAGTACCTGCTCTATACCAACAAAGACGGCCTTCCTTCCCATTTGTACAATTATGTTTTTAAAGTGAGGGACCGGATTGTGGTGGCCACGACAAACAGTGTGTATGAATATGACGCAAAATCCAACAGGTTTAAAGTCTTTGGGCTGCTGGATAAGGAGTTTAAAAATAAGAGCATCCAATACCTGAAGGAAGACAACCGGGGGAACATCTGGTTTGTGTCTGACAAACGCGTCGGTGTGCTTGACTTTAGCAAACCTGGAAAACAACAGCCCTATGCTGTCCGTTTTTTTCCTCAGCTCGATGGTAAGGTAGTTGGCGGGTTTGAAAGTATTTATTCTCTGGATAATGAAAACGTTTTTATAGGGGCCAATAAAGGGGCCTATCACCTCAACTACAGCAAGTACCTGGGCAATATGTCCAGACCCACCGTTTTGATCGGGGAAATCAAATTGTTTGGTAGGGCAGACAGCACCATTTTTGGCGGATATTTTATGAAAGGCCCGGAGGTGGCGGCCCAGCAGGACCCGGACAACCTGTTGCGACTGGATAATGGCCTGAATTCGCTTCATTTTGAATATGCTTCTACACTTTTTGAGCAGCAGACGAATACCCAGTTCAGTTACCAGCTAGTTGACTTTGACAAAGGATGGTCGGTCTGGAGTAATAAAAGTGAGAAGGACTACACCAATCTCCCTGCAGGCAGGTACCGGTTTGAAGTCAAGGCAAGGAACCGTGCCGGCAATGAATCTGCCCTGAAGAGTTATTCTTTTGAGGTGCTGCCAGCCTGGTACCAGACCATTTGGATGTACCTGTTCTACCTTTTGGTGATCGGGGTGGTGATCAACCAGTTCTTCAAATGGCAAAAGAAAAAGCACCTTATCGCCCAGAACAGGCTTAGCTACCTGCATCAACTTGAAATTGACCGTTCTGAAAAGGAAATCGTACGCCTTAAGTACGAGAAACTGGAAGCCGATGTGGATTATAAAAACAGGGAACTTTCTACAATGACCATGCACCTGGTACAAAGGGGCAAGGTACTGGCTAAAATAAAAGATGTGATCTCCATGATCATCAAGAATCATGACATCAACGACAGTTCCCCGAGTTTCAGGCACCTGATCCGGCTCATCCGCGATGTGGAGAAGAGCGACCAGGACTGGGAGAATTTCGCCATGCATTTCAACACCGTAAATGCCGATTTTTTCAATAAGTTGAAGGACCGTTACCCAGACCTGACGCCCAACGAACTCAAGCTTTGCGCCTATCTCAAAATGAACCTTTCCAGCAAGGAAATTGCCCAGCTCATGAACATTACCATCAAGGCAGTAGAAGTAGGCCGGTACCGGCTTAGAAAAAAGCTTCAGTTGCAGCCAGAAACAAACCTGTACGATTTCCTGATGCAGGTGTCAAGGTTTGCTGAGTAGGTTAAGTATTTTCATTTCATTGATAATCAAATTGTTGCTTCTCAACTGTAGTGGTGATGTAGGGACATTTACGGCCAGATTATAACCTATTCCTGCCTGTTGTAGGGGCTGTGTAGTGGTGCCCAAATGTTACAATTTAACAATGCTCATATAGATTTGACCTTACTGAAACCACCTGGTCTCAGTGAGCTAACCAAATGTATAAACCAAAAAAAAATCGTATGAGCCAAAGAATTACGTTTATTTTTCTGATCTCTTTTTTACTGATTTTACCTGCAGCCTTAATGGCGCAGAACATCAATGTAAAGGGAAAGATCACAGATCAAACCAGTGGCACTCCACTACCCGGAGTGAACATCAAAGTGCAGGGCACAACCACAGGGACATCAACTGATGCTGCCGGAAATTTTACCATTGCTGCCCCTTCGGGTGCTAAGCTGATCATTACCTCACTTGGAATGATTCCGCAAACGATTACAGTAACATCCACTGATCCCCTTAACATCCAAATGGCAGAGGACAGTAAGGCATTGGGAGAAGTTGTGGTGGTGGGTTATGGTACCCAAAAGAAAAGTGTGGTTACCGGAGCCATTTCGAGCGTCAAAGCTTCGGATCTGGAAAATCAGCCGGTAGTAAGATTAGAGCAGTCCTTGCAGGGAAGAACATCAGGTCTGACTATTGCCGCTACATCCGGGCAACCTGGATCAAGTGCAACTGTGCGTTTACGTGGTTTTACCTCTTTTGGTAACGACAAAAATAACCCACTTTGGGTAGTAGACGGCGTGGTAATTGACAATGGTGGGATCGGCTATTTGAACCAGGCAGATATCGAGTCCATAGAGGTATTGAAGGATGCCGCGTCAGCTGCCATTTACGGAGCCAGGGCGGCGTCCGGTGTAATTCTAGTCACTACTAAAAAGGGAAAACTAGGTACCCTGCAAATCAACTATAGCGGATATTATGGTACACAAGCTCCCGCTAAGAAACTGGATATGCTCAATGCAACTGAGTATGCCAATGTACGGAATGAATCTTTTGCCGCTGTCCCTGCCAATGCAGGGAAAGCACTGCCCTATCCAAATGCGGCATCTCTGGGTGAAGGTACGGATTGGCAGTCTCAGATTTTCAACCAAAGCGCTCCCAGACAAAATCATGAGCTGAGCATCAGCGGTGGCAGTGACAAATCAACTTTTTACAGTTCTTTTGGCTACACCGATATCAGAGGTATTGTAGCTAGCGATATATCCAAGTTCAACCGGGCTAACATTCGTTTAAATGCTACATATTCCCCGGCCAAGTGGATTACTATCGGCGAAAACCTGGGCTACAGTCATGGAGTAAACAGTGGTATCGGAGAGACAAACAGGGAATACGGCGGTGTGCTGAGTTCCTCCGTGAATCTTGACCCGATCATGCCTGTCAGCATACTAGACCCAGCCTTAGAATCTGTCTACAATCCTAAGAATGCATTGGGTGTGCAAGATGCAAACGGGAATTTTTACAGCATACCAGCCGGAGGGTTTCAGGAAATGAAAAACCCATTGGCCTTTGCCAAGACCAGATTGGGCAACTACGGCTATGACCACAATATTGTCGGTAACGCATTTGTGGATGTTGAGCCCGTTGAAGGATTGCATTTAAGGTCTACATTGGGTACAAAGCTTGGATTTTGGGGCAGTGAAACATTTACTCCGGCCACTTTCTTCGGCAATGGACCAGGCGGTAACATTGTTTCTTCTCTTTCCAGAAATTTGAATAATGTGATCAATTACAACTTTGAAAACACCTTGTCTTATAACAAGTTATTCGGCAAACATGACCTTACGTTATTAGTCGGCCAAGGTTTTTATAAAGACAATAACCCGCGTGGCGCCACCACTACTTATCTGAATATACCAGCCAAAACCTTTGACGAGGCCTCTTTCAGATATGATGCCCTTGCGGCAAACAGGAACTCCAGCGGTTCTGATGGAACCGACCACCATGTCAATTCACTTTTCTCAAGGTTACAATATAACTATGCAGAGAAATACCTGGCGACGATACTCATTAGGAGGGACGGTTCTTCCAGATTTGGGGACAATAACAAATTTGGTTATTTCCCTTCCGCATCAGTGGGCTGGGTACCGACACTGGAAGATTTTTTTCCTGAAAACAAAGTGCTGACGTTCCTGAAAATCAGGGGTAGCTACGGTGTAACTGGTAACGATATTCTGAATAACAATACCAGCTCTGACTTTTTGTATGTGCCAACGGTTGATCCGGGACGTAATTATACTTTTGGGACGACTGAAACCATCTATGTAGGTTATAGTCCCAATGCGCCCGCAAATCCTGACCTTAAATGGGAAGAAACGAGACAAACAGATATAGGTTTTGATGCTGTTTTCCTGGGCAACCTTTCTTTTACTTTTGACTGGTATAAGAAAAAAACCATTGGCATCCTGCAAAACCCACCTGTACCCGGCTATACCGGCAGCGGTTCTTTTGCAGCCAATGTGGCGGATATGCAGAATACCGGTGTTGAGTTTGAACTGGGATATAAAAAACATATCGGTGATTTTAATTTTGGTATTAGCGGAAACGCGTCGTTTTTCAAAAACAAGGTCACCAAGTTATTGCCTAGTGTGACATTTATCGAGGACAATACCGCTAGTTTTCAAACATTGGGTGCCATCACCCGGACTGCTTTGGGGAGATCTTACAATGAATTCTACGGTTACCAGAATTTAGGACTGTTCCAGACCCAGGAAGAAATTGACAGCTATGTCGGACCCAATGGACAGAAATTGCAGCCTTCCGCAAAACCTGGTGACATTAAGTTTGCCAATTTAAACGGAGATAATGCCATCAATGCCGATGACAGGACCTATTTGGGAAATCCTGCGCCTAAGATGAACTATGGTTTTACGTTAAATTTTGGATATAAGAACTTTGATTTCTCTGCATTTGGAAGCGGTGTTGCCGGTAACACTATTTTTCAGGGATTACGCCGCCTGGATATAGGGACACTTGCCAACTGGCAAACAAAAATTCTTGACAGCTGGTCACCGACCAATACGGGGGCCAAACTTCCAAGGCTTGTTGAGGGAGACCCGAACAAGAATTACTCGTTATTCAACTCGGTTTATCTGGAGAAGGGAGACTTCTTCAGGCTCAGAACCATGCAGGTTGGCTATTCATTTCCGAAATCGATCACTTCGAAACTTAAAATGCAAAAGCTGCGTGTATATGTCCTGAGTGAAAACCTCTTTACTGTTACCAAGTATTCGGGCTATGATCCGGAACTGGGTGTAACAAGTGATGCAGGCGGCGGTGCTGTATTTAGCATTGACCGTGGTGCCTATCCGCAGGCCCGCTCATTCCTTTTTGGTTTAAATGTTGGATTTTAATATTGTAAAGATGAACACTAAAATAAAGTACATAGCTGCGCTTGCGCTGAGTTTTTCGTTGCTGAATTCTTGCAAGAAAGACCTTGAAGTAAGTTTTCAAAACAGGATACTCACTGGAAATTATTATAAGACACCAGCTGATGCCCTGGCTGCATTGGTATCTGTATATGACAGGTTTGCATTTCAGGATGGCGGTCTATACGACAAAGTAGCCATCATGGACGTCGCGAGCGACGACCAGCTTGCCGGAGGAGGAAATGCAACGGATATCAACGCCTTGCAGGTCGTTTCAAATTATACGCTGAGCTCCACCATTGGTCCGCAGAGCTACCTTTGGAACAAAGGTTATGCAGGAATTTACAGGGCGAACATATTGTTGTCAAAAATTGAGGCGATCAATATGGATGCTAACACCAAAAGCCGTTATATTTCTGAGGCGAAGGCGCTTCGTGCATTGTTTTATTTCGACCTGCTGCGCTTTTTCAAAAACATCCCACTGATTACTGCTGAGGTTGAGGTTTCAAAAATGTACGAGGTTGTACAGGCGCCTCCAGCGGAAGTGTGGGCCTTTATAGAAAAAGACCTGACGGAAGCAATCCCTGGTTTACCAAATACCGTTCCGGCAGCTAGCGAAGGTGGGCGGTTAACAAAAGGTGCGGCACAGGCATTACTGGGTAAAGTTTATCTCTGGCAGAAAAAATACCAGCCTGCTGCTGAACAGTTTGCGATCGTAAACGGCCCGACACCTGGTCAGGCTAATCCTACTTATGGCTATAAACTGCTGACAAATTTTGCAGATCTCTGGAAAATAAGCAATAAATTTAATACGGAGTCGATATTGGAAATCGTCCATACCGGCGCTTCTAACGGGGGCTGGAACAATGCCGGCCTGACTGAAGGTAACTTACTTTGTATCATTTCAGGCCCTCGTGCTTACAGCCCGAAAACGGCGACGGCCCCGGATTATTATTCAGGATACAGCTTTCTTGTATTTACCCAGGCATTTTTTGATTTCATTCATTTTGATCCGCGTAATAAGTCTACTGTAGCAAATTTAGATAGCTTGAAGAACAATAACATTGCAACCTATACCGCTGGATATAACAACACAGGTTTCTTTTTAGAAAAATTTGCCGCACGTGTGTCCAATAAAACAACAGTGGGAACAAATTACGACCTTAACTTCTCACAGGATATTTACGAGATCCGTCTTGCAGATACTTACCTGCTGGAGGCAGAGGCGCTGATGAATTCAAATGCAGGTGTTGGTGCAGGTTCAAGAGCTTATCAATTGCTGAATGCAGTTAGGGCTCGTGTGGGATTGAATCCTGTGGATGTGACACAGGCCAATCTGGAAAAAGAGAGAAGGCTGGAACTGGCTGGTGAGGGCCACAGGTGGCTGGATCTTGTCCGATGGGGCAGGGCAGCAGCCGTACTGGGTCCGAAAGGTTTTGTGGCAGGCAAACATGAGGTCTTCCCGATTCCGCAGAATGAGCTGAACAATACAAAAATTGAGCAAAATAAAGAGTGGGGCGGTACCAAATAATTCTACATCCCTTTAAGAGGCGGATCATACCGCATCCGCCTCTTTTCATGATAATTATTTTAACACAAAATTGCCAGGGAGATTCACATTCTGCAATGCAGACTCTTGTGAAAACACCAAATTTCAGCAACATCAGTACGCATAACCACAAACAATCGAACCAACCACACAACGCACATATGTTTAATATCAAACCCATTTCAAAATTTACACGAACAGCAGCATGGCTTACCCTATTCTCGCTGAGCCAAAGCTCAATTTTTGCCCAGTCCGGCAAGACCAGTACCATTTATACCACAGCAGCCAATTCGGAACTACGCCTGAGCAAGTCAGGAACATTGACATTCAAACCCTTAAAACAACCACTTGAAACCCAGGTCTGCATTTTCGTAGATCCGCAAATTAAATTTCAATCTGTAACAGGCATTGGCGGCACAATAACAGACGCCACAGCCGAAACCTTTGCCAAAATGCCTGTCGCCGCACAGGAAGAATTCCTGAAGGGCTATTACGACAAACAAAATGGAATCGGCTATTCCCTCGGCCGTACCACCATCCACAGCAGTGATTTTTCAAGCGAAAGCTATACTTATATCAAAGAAAACGATGCCGCATTAAAGACATTTGATGTGGCGCATGACCTTACCTTTAGAATACCGCTCATCAAAAAGGCAATTTCAGCGGCAGGTGGTTCACTGCCGCTGTTTGTCAGTCCATGGAGCCCTCCAGCCTTCATGAAGACCAACAAAGAAATGCTGCATGGCGGCAAGTTGTTGCCGGAATTCAGACAAGCCTGGGCAGATTATTATGTGCGTTTCATTAAAACCTATGAAGGCATGGGCATCCCGATCTGGGGCCTTACCGTGCAGAACGAGCCAATGGCTACCCAAAGGTGGGAGTCCTGTATTTTCACTGCCGAAGAGGAACGTGATTTTATCAAAACATACCTTGGCCCGACTCTGCACAAAAGCGGCTTGGCCGATAAGAAACTGATAGCATGGGACCACAACCGGGACCAGATCTTCCAGCGCGCCAGCACGATACTGAAAGACAAAGAGGCCGCTAAATATGTATGGGGTATCGGTTACCACTGGTACGAAACCTGGACAGGCAGCGATATGTTGTTCAACAACGTCAAACTTGTGCACGAAGCTTTTCCGGAGAAAAACCTGATGCTAACGGAAGGCTGCGTCGAGAAGTTCAATAGAGACAGTGTGGCCAACTGGTCGCTCGGTGAGCGCTACGGCTACTCCCTCATTAATGATTTTAACAGTGGTGTAACGGCCTGGACAGACTGGAATATGCTGCTGGACGATAAGGGAGGGCCAAACCATGTGGGCAACTTCTGTTTTGCGCCCATCCATTCTGATTCTAAAACCGGCAAACTGATCTACACCAATTCTTATTATTACCTGGGCCATTTCTCCAAGTTTGTTCGTCCTGGTGCGCAAAGGATTGCGAGTTCGTCCAACAGGGACAAATTGCTGTCGACCGCCTTTTTGAATAAGGACGGCAAACTGGCCATTATCGTCATGAATAAGACAAAAGATGAAATTCCTTATTATATTTGGATAAACGGGGAGGCGGCTGAAACCAAGAGCCTGCCGCATTCTATTTCAACCTTTATCATCGAATAAATAAGCGCTCATGAAGTTAAAAAAGACAACGGCATTGCTAGGCATTCTCGCCCTGATGTCGGCAAGCCTCGTCAGGGCACAAAGCGGTGCAGCCTTCTGGCTCACCAAACAAGACCGTTCTGCCTTGTTTTCGCAGCAATCAACTATTCCATATGGCAAGGAGACCAATGCGTATCCGACGATACAAATCAATGAAAAGGAGACTTTTCAGTCGATGGATGGCTTCGGCTACTCGCTAACCGGCGGTAGTGCGCAGCACATCATCAGGATGAGCGCCAAAGCCAGGGCAGCTTTATTAAAGGAACTGTTTGCCACTGAAGGCAAGGACATTGGAGTAAGTTATATCAGACTCAGCATCGGGGCCTCTGACCTCAACGAAAAAGTATTTTCTTACAATGACCTTCCGGAAGGGGAAAAGGATGTCGAACAAAACAAGTTTGACCTCGGGCCTGATCGTGCGGACGTGATTCCTGTGATGAAAGAGATCCTGAAGATCAACCCGAAGATCAAGATCCTGGGTTCGCCCTGGTCGCCACCCCTCTGGATGAAAACCGCTTATGACGCCAGGGGCGGTCAGCTGAAGCCTGAATACTATGCCTCTTATGCTTTGTATTTTGTAAAATATATCCAGCAAATGAAAAAAGAAGGCATCCGCATCGATGCCATTACGATCCAGAATGAGCCTTTGCATCCGGGCAATAATCCGAGCTTGCTCATGGTGGCACCCGATCAGGCTTTGTTTATCAAAAAACACCTCGGACCGGCATTCCAGCAGGCAAAGATCGATACGAAGATTATTTTGTACGACCACAATGCCGACAGACCGGATTATCCAATCAGTATTCTCGATGATCCGGAGGCCAATATATTCATTGACGGCTCTGGTTTTCACCTCTACGGGGGAAGGATAGAGGCGCTGACGGACGTGCACAACGCGCATCCGGACAAGCACATTTATTTTACAGAGCAGATGGTCATTGAAAACCCGGACGATACGAAGATCAACATCACCAATCCGGTCAGGCGACTGATCATTGGCGCCACGCGCAACTGGAGCCGCAATGTACTGGAATGGAACCTCGCTGCCGATCCGGAAAACAAACCCTTTACCGACAGGGGCGGTTGCCCGATGTGTCAGGGTGCCGTGACCATCGACAAAGACAATTACACCCGCAACCTTGCCTATTATTCCATCGCTCATGCGTCCAAATTTGTAAGACCAGGTTCGTTCAGGATCGCTTCGACCGAACTGCCAAATCTGGACAACGTCGCTTTTAAAACCCCTGAGGGGAAAACAGTCTTGATTGTGGCAAACAGTACAAAAGAGGTACAGGCTTTTAATGTGAGTGTGAATGGCAAAACAATTACCGCCACGCTGGATAAAGGTGCTGTGGCTACTTACATTTTTTAAAGACTGAGCGGTTAAATCTTAATACCCTAACAAACACCAATCATGCGTTCCAAACTCACTAAAATAGCACTCCTTTTGCCTTTTATATTATTATCAGCTGCAAGCACCCAGGCCCAGGGTTTCCTGCGTGCTGACGGGAAAAGGATCGTCAACGAAAAAAATGAAAACGTGTTGCTCCGGGGCATGGGCCTCGGTGGCTGGATGCTCCAGGAAGGCTATATGCTGGGCATCAACAAAGAAGGGCAGCAATACAAAATCCGGGAAAAAATCGAAGAACTGATGGGTGCAAGGCAGACCCAGGAGTTTTACGATGCCTGGCTGGCCAATCATACCCGCAAGATCGATGTGGACTCGCTGAAACGCTGGGGCTTTAACTCGATCCGTCTGCCGATGCATTTTAACCTGTATACCCTGCCGGTCGACAAAGAGCCTGTTGCAGGTCAGAACACCTGGCTGGAAAAGGGCTTTGCGCTGACGGACAGTCTGCTGAACTGGTGCAAGGCCAACCAGATGTACCTGATCCTGGACCTGCATGCCGCTCCGGGCGGACAGGGCAATGACCTGAATATTTCAGACCGTGATCCTGCTAAACCTTCGCTGTGGGAGAGCGAAGCCAATCAGCAAAAGACCATCGCCCTGTGGCAACAACTGGCAAAAAGATATGCCAATGAACCCTGGATTGGCGGTTATGACATTATCAATGAACCCAACTGGGGCTTTCAGGACCTGGCCGGAGATAAAAACGGGACAAAAGAAAAACTAAATGCCCCCTTAAAAAAGCTGATGGTGGAGATTACCAAAGCAATCAGGCAGGTGGATCAAAAGCACATTATCATCATTGAAGGCAATGGCTGGGGCAACAACTACAATGGCATTCTTCCGCAATGGGACAACAACATGGTGCTGAGTTTTCATAAATACTGGAGCCACAACGATCCTGCATCGGCAGGAAATATGGTGAAAATGCGGGACCAGTACAACATTCCGGTATGGCTGGGTGAGACCGGGGAAAACTCCAATGTCTGGTTTACCGAGGCCATACGCTTGTTTGAGACCAACAACATCGGCTGGGCATGGTGGCCGCTAAAAAAGATTGGTGCCAATAATCCGATGGAGATCAGGTCCAATCCAAACTACAATGACGTGGCCCGCTACATCAATGGGCGTGGCAGCAAGCCCAAAGAGAGCAACGCTTACAGTGGATTGATGGAACTGGCTGCTTATACCAAACTGGAGAGCACGATCATCCACAAGGATGTCATCGACGCGATGATGCGCCAGCCTTTTTCTGCGGAAACCAGGCCTTTTAAAAAACATATCATCCGGAACAATACCATCATCAGGGCTGTCGATTATGACCTTGGCAGAAATGGCATCGCTTATTTTGACAAAGATACGGCCGATTATCATGTGTCGACCGGCAATTATGGCTCAGGCAATAAGGGCAGGACTTACCGCAATGATGGGGTCGACATTAGCAGGGATTCTGTAAAGTATGAGACTTATTATGTAAGTAGCATCGAGTCCGGCGAATGGTTGCAGTACACAGCTGAATCTTCTAAAAAAGGAACCTATACCCTGCACCTGAGTGTTGCCTCAGATAAGGATACAGGCAAAATCTCGGTGCAGATCAATGGCAAAACGGTAGCCACCGGAATACAGGTGCCCAATACTGGTTCGCTAAAAACTTTTAAAACCATTGAGGTTAAGAATGTTGGGCTAAGCCCAGGCAAACAGGCCCTAAAAATAATTGCCGATGCAGGATATTTCAATTTTAGTTATATTCAGTTCACTGAATAAATCTATATTGAATCCATGAAAGGTAAGGGACGTTTATTCCTCACATTAGGTATCATCACGGTTTTTGTTTTCATCTTTTCGCAGTGCACAGACACGGGAAAGGAACTGAAAGCAAATGAAGCGACGGTGGCGGGTGCGAAAACCTGTATACAGTGCCACCAAAAGATTTACGACAACTACCTCAAAGATCCGCATACGCATACCTCAAGCCCGGTTAAAGGCGATGAACTGGTAGGCGGCGGCAATCCGGCTTCCAACGTTTACCAGTTCGACAAGCACTTAAAAGTGGTGGTGGAGAAGAGAAAGGACGGGATGTACCAGGTCGCTTATTTCGACGGACAGGAAGGCATGGCCCGGCGTTTTGATCTGGTCATCGGCTCTGGAAAGAATGCACATACCTATGGCTCCTGGAAGGGGACAAAGCTCAACCAGATGCCACTTTCTTATTTCAGGGTCATCGACAACTGGGCCAACAGTCCCGGTTTCCCGGCAGATCAGGTCTATTTCACCCGTAAAATGGACGTAAAATGCCTGGAATGCCACAGTTCTTATATTGAACATTCCACTGAACAGAGCGGGGCGCTCAACGTAGAAGATAAACTGGAAAAAAACTCGCTTATCTACGGTATTGACTGCGAACGTTGCCATGGCCCTGCGGGTATGCATGCCGAATTTCACCTGAAGTACCCCGAAGAGAAAATAGCCAAATACATTGCGCTGTATAAAACACTGACCCGTAAGCAAAAGATGGATGCCTGCGGGGTCTGCCATTCTGGTGCCAACCAGGACCAGATCAAATCAACCTTTGCCTTTAAGCCAGGCGATAACCTGAGCGATTATTTTGTCCAGGCGCCTGGTACGTTTCAGGAAGGCGAGCCTGATGTGCATGGCAATCAGCTCCAGATGCTTTCCTTAAGTAAATGCTACATTAAAAGTACGATGGACTGCGGAACCTGCCACAATCCGCATGAATCGCAGCCGGTGGCCATGACCGCATTTTCAAAAAAATGTATCTCCTGTCATGCCACCATCAAACATTCGGAAAAGACCCTGGCCAATGCCATGGTTAAAACCGATTGCATCAGTTGTCATATGCCGCTGCAGTCCTCAAAAGTCATCAGCTTCAAGCAGGCAGGCAGTAAAGAAGTCAGCCCCTATAAATTGCATACCCACCGTATTGCGGTGTATCACTAGTTCCTTTCTGCTCACTTTCCCATCGCAGCTTCATCGTGTGTTCATTGCGAGTTCATCATAGCTTTTAAACAGATTTAGCCGAGGCGAACCCGTTATGGAGCCGTTATGAACCTGTTATGGTTCCGCTATGGATAAAGTAGCAGTACTGTAACCTATTATTTGCTGAACGAAAGAATACCGTTATGTTTGTATTCACAAAACTTAAACTTTATGCGGTCTCTACTGATCCTGACAATTGCCTGTCTGCTGGGTAACAGCTTGTTCGCCCAAGTGAAGCCACTGGTTAATGCGCATGCACACAACGACTATGAACACGAGCATCCGCTGAAAGATGCCTTAAGTTTCGGTTTTACCAGTGTAGAAGCAGATGTGTACCTCATTGACAACGTATTGTACGTTTCACACAATTATCCGAAGGAGCTGAAAGGAATCACATTAAAAGAACTTTACCTGGATCCTTTGCAGCAAATCATGAAAGTAAACGGCAATAAGGTATATCCGGATTACGATGGTGTTTTTTATCTGATGATTGATCTGAAGAGCGACGGGGAAACTACTTACCAGAAACTGCATGAGGAGATTGCTAAATATCCCCAGTTCGTCAATAACCCCAAATTTAAGATCTACCTGAGCGGTAAGGATTTGTTGCAAACCCTTAAATCGCCTGGGAGGATTTTGGCAGTAGACGGCAGGCCAAAGGACATCGGGCGGGGCTATACTGCTGATGAAATGCCGGTCGTCAGTGAGTCTTTTGTCAACATTACAGGTTGGAACACCAGGGACGCCATTTCAGATGCACAATGGAAGAAAGTAGCAGATTTTATTGCTGCGGTACATGGGGACGGAAAAAAATGCCGGATATGGGCGATCCCCGACAACGAACTGGTCTGGAAGAAAATGCTGGACTACAAAATGGACTTTATCAATACAGATCAGCTTAAAGAACTGGCTGCGTTTCTAAACAAGAAAAACTGAAGGCACAAATACCGAAATGGCGGGCAGGAATTGAATGCATAAAAAATCCCCCTTCTTGTTGAGAAAAGGGGGATGGTATGCTTTTGGAGATTTAGAATGAAAAGTCGTCGCTTTGAACTCTGCTCGGTACTCCGTCGTGGTTCTCTGAGTACTCGTAGCGCTTTTCTATTACTTCCTGGTGATTTTTAATGTAGTCAACTGTTTCGTTCAGGCCTTCAGCAAATTTCTCAAAGTCCTCTTTGTATAAAAAGATCTTGTGCTTCACAAAAACGCCGTCTTCAAGTCTTTTTTTACTTTCGGTTAGGGTTAGGTAATAATCTCCTGACCTGGTGGCCTTCACGTCAAAAAAATAAGTCCTCTTTCCAGCCCTTACTTTCTTTGAAAAAACCTCTTCTCTCTCTTTGTTGTCAAATTCTCCCATGGTTGCTTTAGCTCTTGGTTTTGGTTGTTTGTGGTAAATATAAAGCAATAATTGTTAAACTTCAAAATAGAAATTAAACAGATTGGCTTTCTTCTTCGAGTAATTGGTTCTGGTACATTTCGGTATAGGTACCCCCGAGCTCAATCAGCTGATGGTGAGTGCCTTGTTCTATGATACGACCCTCGTCCAGAACCAGGATTTTGTCGGCATTTTTAATGGTAGATATGCGATGGGCGATCAGAATACTTGTTTTTTCATGCATTAGTCTGCCGAGGTTGCTGAGTATTTCTTCTTCTGTGCGGGTGTCAACAGCAGAGAGACAGTCGTCAAACAGCAGGACTTTTGGTGATTTGATCAGCGCCCTGGCAATGGACACACGCTGTTTTTGTCCGCCCGACAGGGTGATGCCCCTTTCACCGAGCATGGTTTCAAACCGGAGTTCAAAATCGATGATGTTTTGGTACACTGCCGCATTTTTTGAGGCGGTTACTATTTCAAGGTCCGTTACCTGGTCCAGGCCAAAAGCAATGTTGTTTTTGATGGTGTCAGAAAAAAGGAAAACTTCCTGCGGTACAAAACCCAGCTGGTTGCGGTATTGTTGCAGGTTGAGGTCGCCCACCGGATTGCCGTCAATTTTAACAACACCACTATCTGCATCATACATGCGCATAATCAAATTGGCCAGAGTTGATTTGCCGGATCCGGTACGCCCGATGATGGCGACAAACTGGCCGCTTTCAATTTCGAAGCTGACCTCTTTGAGTGCCTCGATGCCGGTATCGGGGTAACGGAAGCTAACATTTTCGAATTTGATATTGCCTTTCAGGTCGGGATAATCCAGGCCTCCGGATGTAATATCCGGTTGCAGCTGCAGAAATTCATTGATCCGCTTTTGTGATGCCGAAGCACGCTGGATGAGTGTGGTAACCCAGCCGAGCATGGAGACCGGAAAGGTAAGCTGGTTGACATATACAATGAACTCGGCAATGTTTCCCGCTGTAATGGATCCGTTGATGACCTGGGTACCACCAATATATACAGTAAGAATGGTGCTGAGTCCGACCAGCAGGATCATGGTAGGATAAAAAAGAGCCTGCACTTTGACCAGGCTCATCGCATTGTTCTTGTAACCCTGACTTTCAGCGGCAAATACTTCCTGCGTATGGGCCTCCCGGACATAGGATTTGATGACCCGGATGCCGGAAAAACGTTCCTGCACAAAGCTGGAGAGCTGCGACAGTTGTTCCTGGATCTGTTCACTTTTGTTATTGATCATGGTGTTCACGAAATAAATGATCACCACGAGCAGGGGCAAAGGCAGGAGGCAAAAAATGGCCAGGGTGGCGTTGACCGAAAACATGGCATAAATAACCAGCACAAACAGCACTGCAGTGTTGACAGCATACATGATGGCCGGGCCAACATACATACGGACCCGGTTGACATCTTCTGTGGCCCGGTTCATCAGGTCGCCGGTATTGTTGCGGCGGTAAAAACCGAGGCTTAATTTCTGGTAATGGGCATAAATCTCGTTCTTCATGTCAAACTCGATGTGCCGGGACATCAAAATGATCGTCTGCCGCATAAAAAACAGGAAGAGTCCCCGAAGCAGGTAAAGCACCAGGATAATAGCGGCCAGGTAAAGTAAACTGTAACTGAAGATGCTGTAAACCAGTTCCCTGCGATCAAATCCTTCAAATAATCCGTAAAGCTGGATGTTGTCCGTGATGAGATTAAAGGCATGTCCGATGACCTGGGCAGGGATCACACCGAAGATATTGGAAATGACGACAAAGAAAATCCCTGGAATAACCCACCATTTGTATTTATAAAAGTACTTGTTTAAAAAACGCAGGTGTTTCATGGCTGGGTAAAGTTAAGTCAAATGCGGAGTTTTTTTAAACTCTTTGGTTAAAACAATGTAAATAATCCTTTTTTTATACTAGTTTTGCGCCATATCCGATAAACAAAATTATATGTCTGATAATAGCCCTGTTGTGAATTCAGTTTTAGATCAAATTGGTGCCTCCGGGCATAAAAAGGTCGTTTTCTGCAACGATCCTGATACAGGCTTGAGGGCAATTATCGCGATTCATGATACAACACTTGGCCCGGCAATAGGTGGTACCCGCATGTGGAACTATGGTACTGAGGCTGAGGCGCTTGAAGATGTACTCAGACTGAGCAGGGCAATGACGTATAAGTCGGCCATTACCGGGATCAACCTGGGTGGCGGAAATGCGGTTATCATCGGTGATTCCCGCAAGGAAAAATCTGAGGCCATGATGCGGAGCTATGGACGCTTTATTAAAAATCTGAACGGAGAATTCATCACTGCGGAGGACGTAGGTACGAACACCAAGGATATGGAGTACATCCGTATGGAAACTACACATGTGACCGGGGTACCGGAGTCATTGGGGGGTGCTGGAGATCCTGCTCCAACTACGGCAAAAGGCGTTTACCTGGGCATAAAAGCTTGTGTGAAAGAGGTTTTTGGAACAGACATGCTGGCCGGACGCTCGGTTGTGGTACAGGGAATCGGAAATGTGGGCGAACACCTGGTGGAGCTGCTCAGGGCAGAGAATGTAGAGGTTTACATCAGTGACATCAACGAAGAACGTTTGCAGCATGTGGCGCGGACCTATAAAGCCAAACCGGTTGCAGCCGATAAAATATTTACTTTGAATGCGGACATCTACGCACCATGTGCCCTTGGCGCTACGGTGAATGACCGGACCATCGATAAAATGAAGTTTGCCATTATTGCCGGATCGGCCAATAACCAGCTGGCAGACGAGCAGGTGCATGGTAAAATGCTGTTGGATAAAGGGATTTTGTTTGCGCCTGACTATCTGATCAATGCCGGCGGACTGATCAGCTGTTATTCAGAATTGACAGGTTACGGCAAGAAAAGGACCATTCAGCTGACAGAAAATATATACAATGCGACCAGGGATGTGATCAAGATGTCTAAAAAAGACAATATCCCGACCATATGGGCAGCAAACCGCATTGCAGAACAAAGAATCATCGACATCAAAAAAATAAAATCATCATTTTAATAAACAGGTAATTTACCACTCGTTCTTACATTCATGTTAAATAGAAGGCACTTAAGAATTAAAGCTTTGCAAAATATATTTGCTTGGCACATGACAGACAAAAAGGATTTGGCCGCTGCAAAGAAGGGGCTGATGCTTAGCATTGACAATGTATATGAAATGTACATCTGGATGCTCACTTTATTGGTAGAAGTAACGGAGTATACCGGTATTGATGCCACAGAAAGGGCCAACAAGCATTTGCCTACCGAAGAGGACCTGAATCCGAACCTCAAACTCCTGAACAATAAATTTGCGGTTGTCCTGAAAGACAATCCTGACTTTATCTCAGCTGTAAAAAAGTACAAGATCAACTGGATGGCAGATCCGGAATTTGTGAAAACGATCTTCAATACACTTAAAGTTACACCGGACTATGCGGCTTATCTGGCCGATCCGGACAACAGTCTGGAGGAATCCAAAACCATTATCAAATTCATTTTCAGAAAGGTAATCCTAAAAAGTCACAATATTATCCAGGCTTTTGAAGATAAATTTATCAACTGGTCTGTGGACAAGGAAGTGATGCAGGGTATGGTGGCAAAAACCATTAAAAACTTTACATCAGATGATCCTTTCGCCAATAAACTGACACCGATCAGTCAGGATTGGGAAGAGGATGGCAAGTTTGTAGAAGATTTGTTTGCCTATACCCTCAGAAACGACAAAGACTACCAGGCGCTGATTGCGGAACGGACCAAGAACTGGGAATCTGAACGGATTGCGCTGATGGACACGATCCTGATGAAAATGGCGATCTGTGAACTCCTGAATTTTCCGTCTATCCCTGTTAAAGTGACTATAAACGAGTATCTGGATCTATCAAAAGATTACAGTACACCGAAAAGTAATTCGTTTATTAACGGTATCTTGGACAAAATTATGGGCGACCTAAAAAGAACCAACAGCATTAAGAAAATTGGTCGCGGATTAATAGAAGAATAATTATGAAAAGAATTTTATTAGTAGCATTCACTGCTTTGACATTTGCTTCATGTCAGCAAAAAACCGGAAGCACGACAGCAACAGCTGCAGACAGCAGTGTTGTTGCTACAACAGACACTACAAAATCTGCGACGGTGGACACATCGCTGCACCAGGGTGGCCCGGTGCTGAACCTGGTTACTGATACCTATAATTTTGGTAAAATCAGTAAAGGTGAGGTAGTCACTTATTCCTTTAAATTTAAAAACACAGGCAGGATTCCCCTGATTATCAAAGACGCGATTGCAACTTGTGGCTGTACTGTACCGGAACCTCCGACCAAGCCAATTCAGCCTGGAGCGGAAAACGAAATCAAAGTTGTATTCAACAGTGCTGGAAAACCGGTTGGTGCGATAGAAAAAGTGGTAACAGTGAACTCAAACGCACTCAACAACCCGGTGCAACTGCGCCTGGTAGGTGAGATAACAGAAAAATAAATAGATAAAAAACAGCATATGATATCAACAGTAATATTACAGGCCGCAGGTGGAAGCAGTATGATCAGTACCCTGGTACCGATGGTTTTGATCATGGTCGTATTTTATTTCTTTATGATCAGACCGCAAATGAAAAAAGCGAAAGACCACAAGAAATTAATCGAGGATCTTAAAAAAGGAGATAAAATTGTGACTACAGCCGGCATTCACGGTAGGATTACAGACATGAATGAAACCACTTTTTTGATTGAAGTAGAAGGCGGTACCAAAATCCGTTTTGACAAATCAGCGGTTTCCCTGGATGCTACGAAAGCTGCAGCTCCTAAGGTTGATCTTGCTAAAGCAGAGATCAAAGCATAAATTTTAAAAGACAATTTAAAAGCCGCCTCTATATTTGGAGCGGCTTTTTTGTTTTACTACATTCAGTGATCCATTATTTTTGTTTATTTTACAGCCATGCCGTTTATAAAACTCACAAAGATAGAACGAAAGCGTATCCTTACGATGGTCACTTGTTTGTTGATGGCAATTGCTGCATGGTTGTTCCTCTCGCTGAGCAACACTTATAAATATCCCGCTAAAACAGTTTTGGTCTACAAAGATTTCCCTCAGAAAAGAGCCTTTCATGCCCTGCAGTCTGATACCGTAGATCTTGAGGTAGAAGGTACTGGCTGGCAACTGCTGTTTGCCAGGCTACGGATCAAGCCCCAGTCGATAGCCATCAGTCTCAATAACCTCAACAGGAGAAACTATATCCTGTTGTCCGAGCAACTGGATCTGGTCAACGGTCAACTGGAGTCGCGGCAAAAGATCATTTCTGTAAGACCTGATACCCTTTATTTTGACTTTTCCCAGCGGACTGTGAAGCGGGTACCGGTAAAACTGATATCTGATTTTGGTTTTGAAAACCAGTATGGCATTTCTGACGACATCCAGCTCACGCCCGACTATGTGACGCTGCTGGGACCTGCAGAGGAATTGAGCAAGATTAAGAGCTGGCCTACTGATACTTTAAAACTTAGTAAGTTGCACAATACGGCATCGGCCAGGATCGCTATGGCGAGAAACAAGATGAAGAATGTCAATATTTTTCCGGCAAATACGGAGGTTAAAGTTCCAGTAGATGAATTTACCGAGAAGAGCATTGACCTTCCGCTGACCATCATCAATAACCAGGATTACCTTTCCATCAAGCTCTTTCCAAAAAAAGTAAAAGTGACTTTTCTGGTGGCGCTTTCGAAATATCAGGAGATCAACGAGGATTTTATTGATGCGGTAGTGGATGTGAACGAATGGAAGGTATCGCACCATAGCCAGTTACGCGTAAAGCTGAACCGTTTTCCCGACTACTGTAAGCTCGTGAGCATCAGTCCGGAAAAAATAGATTTTATGATAGAAAAATAATGCTTAAAGTAGGAATTACAGGAGGAATAGGTAGTGGAAAAACTACAGTTTGCAGGATTTTTGAGACATTGGGCATCCCGGTATTCTACGCGGATGTAGTGGCCAAACAGATTATGGTACAGGATGAAATCCTGATCAGGGGCATAAAGGCCAGTTTCGGTGAAGAGAGCTATTCATCGGGCGGCGTACTTAACAACAAACACATTGCAGGTATTGTATTTAACAATGCTGCAGAACTGGCGAAGCTGAATGCACTGGTGCATCCTGCTGTATTCAGGGCGTTTGATTCCTGGCTGGAAGCGCTGCCTGTCAGCACACCTTATATCCTTAAAGAAGCAGCCCTGTTGTTTGAAAGCGGATCCTACGAGATGTGTGACCTGAATGTATTGGTGACCGCCCCGGATCAACTGAAAATGGACCGGGTGATGCAAAGGGACAGATTGAGTCCGGAGGCCATAAAAGCAAGGATGGATAAACAAATGACCGATCGTCAGAAGTTAAAACTGTCGGATCATCTGATCCGCAACAATGAAACAGAATCGTTAATAGAACAGGTATTGATGCTGCACAAACAGTTTCTAACCGCAAAGGCATCATCATGATACTGGATGATTTTATAGTGATCGACAAGGTCGGTCTTTATTGCCGTTATGGCGAGTTTTACCTGGACCCTAAAGAGCCTGTCAAATGTGCGGTGATCTCTCACGCACATGGAGATCATGCGGTAGGGGGGAATATCGAGGTGCACTGTACCGAAGCTACAGCCTTATTTATGAAGCACCGTTACAGGAAGTTCGCCGGAGAAAACTTTCACATCAGAACTTACCAGCAAGCCTTTGAGCTCAATGGCGTGAGGATTACTTTTCTACCTGCCGGGCACATGCTGGGCTCTGCCATGGTCCTGATGGAATACCAGGATACCAGGTACCTGTATACGGGCGACTATAAATTGCAGCCCGATAAAACCTGTGAACCCATTGTCTTTACCACCGCTGATGTACTGATCACGGAAACGACCTTTGCCAATCCGGACACCCAACATCCGGGGGCAGAAGATGAAATCCTGAAACTCAACACGACGAAAAGTAACATTATGCTGGGCGCCTACGCTTTGGGAAAATGCCAGCGGCTGATCAGTTTGATCAATGACTATTGTCCGGATAAACGGATCCTGTTGCACCATAGCATGATGCCTTTTGTCAGGATCTACGAACAAATGGGCGTGTCTGTTGGCAATTACGAAGTGTATGACCGAAAGGTGATGAAAAACAACCAGACGGGTATGGTGTATATGGTGCCCCCAATGGTGTTTAAAAGTTACTTTAAGGCGATCAATGTGGTCCGGGTCTTTGCAACAGGCTGGAAGCACCTGCAAACGGGTAACGAGATCCAGTTGTACGTCTCCGATCATGCCGACTGGAACGACATCATCAGCACCATTGAAGCCGTGAAGCCCAGCCAGGTATGGACCAATCATGGCGACGGAGCCCAACTGAAAAAGCACTTTGATCAGACGCTGGTCGTAAAAACTCTGAACTGATGCAGGAAGGGCTTGACTTTTACTTCAATGAGAACGGGTTTATGGTCTTTACAGAAGCCTATCACCTGAAACGCGGGTATTGCTGTAAAAACAAATGCCGGCATTGTCCCTGGGGCTACGGAAAAGAAAAGCCCAAAGCGCCAGAAGATAAGTAGCTAGCTAGTGGCTGTGACCGGAAGAAAAATACCCGATCAGGGCGATGCCAATTCCGCAAAGTACGGCGATCATCTTTCTTTTGGTCACCTTGTGATCTACGCTGGATTCAAACAAGATCGTTGTAGAGATATGCAGGAAGATACCGATCACAATACCCATGATTTTGTTGAAATAATCTTCGAGTCCGCCAATACTGCCGTTGCTGAGTCCGTAGCTGAAATAAAAACCCAGTGGTGCCATCAAAGCAAAGACAGAAATACAGATCACAATTTCCTTACGGCCGAAATGGTTCTGCATTAAGATACTGGCCAATGCGAAAGCAGCCGGAATGTGGTGCAGGGCGATACCGAATATCAACGCGTTGTGCTGGTCTTTGGCCATTGGCATGCCTTCCAGAAAGGCGTGCAGGCATAAGCTGATCATAATTCCGTACGGAAAAGCATGGCCGTCATGGTGCTTATGAATGTGGCCATGTTCTACTCCTTCAGAAAATTGCTCCAGGAATATTTGCAGCAAAAACCCGATCAGGATATAGATCCCGATTTCTTCATGATCCGTGCCGCTGTAGGCATCGGGGATCAGGTGCAAAACTGTAATGGCAAACAAATAGGCCCCGCTGAACGACAGGATCAGTTTCAGCAACTGGGACTTATCGCTCCTGACCATAAAAATGGCGATCCCACCTAAAAAAGCACTAAGAAATAAGATGACTATTTTCCAGATTTCCATTGTAATTCGGTTGTATTGTTTTATATAGTTTTGAGGTAGCCAGTCCGATAAATGTACCGAGCAAGGCTCCCGCCATGGTGTCTATGGGGTAATGTACACCTACATAGATCTGTGAAAACGAAATGATGAAAGCCCAGAGGAGTCCGATGGGCAAAATTGGCTTCCAGCGGATGTAAAATACCACGATCAGGAAAACCGCGATGGCAAAATGGTTCGTTGCATGCGCAGAAGGAAAGCTGTAGCCGCTGCCGCAGGGCACACGGTGGATAATGTCACCGACCAGGTCTGGTTCATTGCAGGGACGAAGCCTGTCCACAAAAGGCTTAATCAGCCGCGAAGCCAGCATGTCGCCAAGGGCAAAAGTAAACAGGAGCATCCCGATGATGTACCAGGCCCTCTTTTTGTATTCCCGAAAGCAAAAAACGATGATGAACAGGTAAAGCGGAGCCCAGGTAAAACGGTTGCGCATCAGCGGCAGCAACCAGTCAAAAACCGGATTGCTCAAGCCCCTGTGGATCCTTAAAAAAAGATCCGTGTCCCATTGCATCAGGCTCTCTATCATGCCTTTTTGCAGATTAAGATCAGTCGGTCGGACTGCACGGCATCGTAAGGGTCCAACGCATAACTGCCGAAAGTAGCGGAGATCTTTAACCCGCTTTTTTCAAACATGCGTTCAAAATCTGCCAGTGTAAAAGCCTGAACCCGCTCTTCAAAAGCATAGGCCTTGCTCCTGTGCTCAAAATTGATGTGTTTGATGATCTTGCCGTCTGATACAAATTTATGCAGGTGAAACTCGATCCCCTCCAGGGTTTTAATCTCCTGGTTGGTCAGGTTTTTCAGGATCTTCTGGGTGTTGAAATAATCAATCACCAGAGTACCATCAGCTTTGAGGCCCTTTCTGAAAGACTTCAGCGCGTTGACATGGTCCTTTTCAGTTTCAAAATAACCGAAACTGGTGAACATGTTCAGGGCGATGTCAAAATAATTGATGAAGGCGAGTCGCCTCATATCGTGGACAAAGAAATGCAGGTTCTTTTGTTCGAACTGCTGTGCGTATTTGATGCTCTGTTCCGAAAGATCTATCCCTGTAACGTCATATCCTTTTTTATTCAGGTATACCGCGTGGCGCCCCCTGCCACAGGCAATATCGAGAATGCGGGAATCGGCGGCAGGTTTTAGATAGGCAGAAAGGTTGTCAATTAAAAACTCTGCCTCTGCGTCGTTGCGCTGACTGTATAAGATGTGGTAGAAGGGAGAGTTGAACCAGAACTGAAACCATTTGCGCTGCATAGAGCTATACTTTTGTATGATTTAGAAAAATACAAAGATAGTATTTTGGCGCGCATGCGGCACGATTATTTGGTTTGGGGCGAAAGTTTTAACGGTGTAAAATTAACCGATCGGATTTCCTGAAATAAAGCGTTTGCCGTTTTTTTGTTACTTTTGGAAAAAATAACTCATACTTTGACACTTATAAAATCTATCTCTGGTATCAGGGGAACCATCGGCGGCGTCGCAGGTAATGGTTTAACCCCAATTGACATCGTAAAATTTACTGCCGCATATGGTTCATGGGTGGTAAGCAAGACAAACAACAAGAAAATTGTGCTGGGCAGAGACGCCCGTATCTCAGGTGAGATGGTCAATAATCTCGTGACCGGAACCTTGCAGGGCCTTGGTATCGAAGTGATCGATCTAGGACTGTCAACCACACCTACGGTAGAAATTGCGGTAACCATGGAGCAGGCAGGTGGCGGTATTATTTTAACGGCCAGTCACAACCCCAAACAATGGAATGCATTGAAACTGCTCAACGAGCGGGGAGAATTTATCAGCGATGCGGACGGAAAAGAGGTGCTTGACATTGCTGAGCAGGCTGCTTTTGCATTTGCAGAGGTAGATGAACTTGGAAAAGTGACCCGCAATGATACGTATCTTCAAAAACATATTGACAGTATCCTGGCTTTACCGCTGGTAGATGTAGCGGCTATCAAGGCGGCGAACTTTAAGATTGTCATCGATTGTGTCAATTCTACAGGAGGGATATTTGTGCCGGCCTTGTTGAAGGCTTTAGGTGTTGAAACAATCCATGAATTATACTGTGAGCCTAATGGCCACTTTCCGCACAATCCGGAACCCCTTCCGGAGAACCTGACGGAGATTGCGAAGGTGGTGCAAAGTAAAAACGCGGATTTGGGTATTGTGGTCGACCCGGATGTGGACCGTCTTTGTTTTGTGAACGAAGATGGCAGCATGTTTGGCGAAGAATATACACTGGTAGCTGTAGCAGATTACATCCTGAAAAACAACCCTGGCAATGCAGTATCAAATCTTTCTTCGACCAGGGCACTTAGGGATGTCACCGAAAAAGCCGGTGGACAATACCATGCTTCGGCTGTTGGTGAGGTCAACGTGGTCAACAAAATGAAGGAAACCAATGCGGTAATCGGTGGAGAAGGAAACGGCGGGATCATTTATCCTGAATCGCACTATGGCCGTGATGCCCTGGTGGGTATTGCGTTGTTTTTGACGCACCTCGCTAAATTCGGAAAGTCAATTTCACTATTGCGCAGCAGTTACCCAGCCTATCATATTTCTAAAAACAAAATCACGCTGACGCCTGAAATGGACATTGACGCACTGTTGCTGAAAGTACAGGAACGTTATAAAAATCAGCCAAATTCGACCATAGACGGATTGAAAATCGAATTTGATAAAGAATGGGTGCACCTGAGACGGTCGAACACCGAGCCGATCATCCGGATCTACAGTGAAGCAGGCACGGAAACGGTTGCCGAAAACCTAGCTGCAAAGATCATCTCAGACATTAAAGAAATACTAAAGCTGGGTTAAGCTATGGAAAGAATTTATTTGGACAATGCCGCCACTACACCTTTAGATCCTGAGGTCATTGCAGAGATGGTGGGCGTGATGCAAAGCGCTTATGGAAACCCCTCGTCCATTCATGCCCAGGGACGTGAGGTCAGGACCCTGATCGAAAAGGCAAGAAAGACGGTTGCCGGCCTGCTGAACGCCACTCCTGCAGAGATCTTTTTTACTTCAGGAGGTACAGAGGCCGATAATACGGCCATTCGCTGTGGCATTGCGGCGTTCAACATCAGGCATGCCATTACTTCCAAAATTGAGCACCATGCGGTAGAACATACTTTAACGATGCTTTTACAACAGGGCGTGATTGATAAGCTGAGCTTTGTCAACGTAGACGACAAGGGGAATGTCGATTATGACCATTTAGAAGAGCTGTTGAAAAGCAATGAACGGTCTTTTGTTTCCCTGATGCAGGCCAATAATGAACTGGCGACACTGACGGATATGGAAAGAGTGGGGGAGATCTGTGAGCAGTACCAGGCCATTTACCACTGCGATACGGTGCAGACGATGGGCCATTATGTTCATGACGTGAGAAAAGTTAAAGCACACTTCATGGTCTGCGCGGCGCACAAACTACACGGCCCCAAAGGAGTAGGCTTTTTATATGTCAACCATAATATCAAGATCAGTCCGATGATCTATGGCGGTGCACAGGAACGTAATATGCGGGGCGGGACTGAAAATGTATACGGGATAGTGGGTCTGGCCAAGGCCCTGCAACTCTCTTACGCAAACATGCAGGAACACAAGGAGTATATTCAAGGGCTCAAATCTTATCTCAAAGAGCGGTTGAGCAATGAAGTGCCTGATCTGTTTTTCAACGGGGAGACCGCACCTGAAAAGAGTTTGTATACCGTTTTGAATGTGTCATTCCCGGCTATGGATTTGTCGGACATGTTGTTGTTTAACCTCGATATCAGCGGCATTTCTGCTTCTGGAGGAAGCGCCTGTTCTTCAGGTTCCAACATCGGTTCGCATGTGCTGACCGGTATCGGTGCTGATCCCAACCGCCCTTCGGTCAGGTTTTCATTTAGCAAATACAATACAAAGGCAGAGCTGGATGTAGTGGTGGAGAAAGTGAAGCAGATTGTGAGCCAGAATGTGATCGCCTAAGCAGCGCTGATAAATTTAGGTAAACAATATCAGTTCAGCGGTTGTTATTGAGACAGAATACAGTCCAATGCTAACTAAACCTATGAAATGATGAGCACTCCAGATCAAAAAGACACAGAAAAAAGAAATCCCGGATACGACGAAAGCGATAGTCAGAATGACAACCAGGAACAGACCAGCGGCGAGACCTCTTCTGTTGCAGACCTCGACAGGTCCGGCTTTACGAAACATCCCCAACGTAAGAATACCCCGCTGGGCGCCAGTCACGAACCAGGCACTGCACCGGGAACAGAATAAGCATTGATCTTTACAGATCACCGAAAACACAGTCATGAAACAGGGCTGTGTTTTTTTGTTTTATTAAATAGCATTAAAACTTTATATTGCTGTATAATTTTTACGGGCAAGACTGAATTATTCCCTTTTTAATATGTTTATTTGTGTGCTAAACCGTTTTAAAACCTTGAGATTGTTGCGTACAACCTAAGGCTGATGATTCAGAAACCAGACATTGCAATACAAAGATGAACCTTAATAATATGATTAAACAAATTTTAACCGCCTCACTTGTTGTGGCGTCGTTTGGTGCATTTGCACAAACAGTTGGAAAGGTGACTGACCCCGTTGAATGGATCAATCCATTGATGGGTACCGCCAGTAAACCTTCTTTATCCAATGGAAATACCTACCCCTCTATCGCAGTGCCATGGGGAATGAACTTCTGGACGCCGCAGACGGGTAAAATGGGTGACGGATGGGCATATACTTACGATGCCGATAAGATCAGGGGCTTCAAACAAACGCACCAGCCATCTCCTTGGATGAATGATTATGGCCAGTTTGCCGTGATGCCTGTAACTGGTAAAAAACGCTTCAAAGAAGACGACAGACAAAGCTGGTTTTCGCATAAAGCTGAAATTGTAAAGCCTTATTATTATAGCGTTTATCTGGCAGATATGGACGTGACTACCGAGATTGCGCCAACTGAAAGAGCAGCTCAATTTCGTTTTACCTTCCCGAAATCTGACGATTCTTATGTGGTGGTAGACGCGCTTGATAAAGGTTCTTACATTAAAATTATTCCATCTGAACGGAAAATTGTGGGTTATAGCACCAAGCATGCGCATAAAGTCCCTCAGAACTTTAAGAACTATTTTGTCATCTATTTTGACAAGCCCTTTACTTCTGTGAACTCCTGGAGAGCAGGCGATTTAGTAAAGGATACATTGGAACTGACTTCCAACCACTCTGGTGCAATTGTAGGCTTTAAAACCACAAAAGGTGAGCAGATCGGTATGAAAGTCGCTTCTTCTTTCATCAGCATTGAGCAGGCAGACATTTCTTTGAAAAGAGAGTTGGCTAACGATAGCTTTGAGGCAACGAAAGACAAAGCGAAAGCAGTTTGGAACAAAACTTTGAGCCGCATCAGCGTAGAAGGAGGAACCATTGACCAGGTGCGTACATTCTATTCCAGCCTGTACCGTACTTTGTTCTTCCCGAACAAGTTATACGAGATCGATGCCAGCAATAAAATCGTGCACTGGAGTCCATACAATGGTAAAACCCTGCCAGGTTACATGTTTGGCGGTACAGGTTTCTGGGATACTTTCCGTGCTTTATATCCTTTCTTAAACCTGATGTATCCATCGATCAATAAAGAGATGCAGGAAGGTCTGATCAATGACTATAAAGAAGGCGGATGGCTGCCTGAATGGTCAAGCCCTGGTTATTCCAACATCATGATCGGCAACAACTCTGCTTCTGTGGTTTCTGATGCGTACATTAAAGGAATGAGAGGATATGACATCAACACGCTTTGGGATGCGCTAAAACATGGGGCTAATGGCGAAGGACCAGAAGGAACTGGCCGAACTGGTGTAGCTTATTACAATAAATTGGGCTATGTACCTTATGATGTAAAGATCAATGAGAATGCAGCCAGAACTTTGGAGTATTCATACGATGATTTCGCGATTTACCAACTGGGAAGGGCTTTGGGCAAACCAGCTTCTGAGATCGAGATCTATAAAAAACGTGCAATGAACTATAAAAACCTGTTCGATCCTGCAAGTGGTCTGATGCGCGGCAAAAATGAGAATGGCAAATTCCAGTCGCCATTTAATCCTTTCAAATGGGGTGATGCTTTCACAGAAGGTAACAGTTGGCATTATTCCTGGTCAGTATTCCAGGATATTGACGGATTGTCTAAACTAATGGGTGGCAAAGAGAAATTTGTTCAGAAACTGGATTCAGTATTTACACTTCCACCAATATTTGACGATAGTTATTACGGTGGTGTGATCCATGAGATCCGTGAGATGCAAATTGCCAATATGGGCCAGTATGCACACGGAAACCAGCCTATCCAGCACATGATTTATCTGTACAACTACGGCGGTGCGCCTTGGAAAACCCAGTATTGGGTACGTGAGACCATGGACAGAATGTATAAAGCGACTCCTGATGGCTATTGCGGTGATGAAGACAACGGACAGACTTCTGCCTGGTACGTGTTTTCTGCTTTAGGTTTTTATCCGGTTACGCCAACTGTCGACCAATATGTATTGGGTACGCCTTATTTCAAAAAGGTAACATTGAACCTGGAAAATGGCAAACAGGTCGTGATCAACGCACCTAATAACAGCGATGCAAATAAATATGTGAATGGCCTGAAATTCAACGGAACCGAACATACTAAAAACTGGCTGAGCCACTCTACTTTATTGAAGGGTGCCGTACTTGATTTTGACATGTCTGCCAAACCGAATATGACAAGGGGAACTAATGAGGCGGCATTCCCGTATTCATTGTCGACTGAGAAGTAGTAAAATTTAGTGTCTCTCAAAGACACTAAATTTATGGAAAGCAAATTGTATATGGAGGTAAAGCTTGTTAGTTCTTCATCATTTTTAAGAACGAAGCCAGTTTTGCTTTCATTTGCCTGCGGTCCACGATGAAATCAAGGAATCCGTGCTCCAGAACAAATTCAGCAGTCTGGAAGCCCTTAGGCAAGTCTTTTTTAATCGTTTCCTTGATTACCCTTGGTCCCGCAAAACCGATCAACGCACCGGGTTCGGCGATATTGATGTCTCCCAGCATGGCGTAAGACGCCGTTACACCACCGGTTGTCGGGTCGGTAAGCAAGGAGATGTAAGGGATTTTTGCCTGGCTCAGCAAAGCTAATTTAGCTGAGGTTTTGGCCATTTGCATCAAAGAAAAAGCGGCTTCCATCATTCTGGCGCCGCCTGATTTTGAAATCATTAAGAAAGGGATCTTATGTTTGATCGAATAGTCAATGCTCCGGGCAATTTTTTCGCCTACTACAGAGCCCATTGAACCGCCGATAAAAGCAAAATCCATACAGGCGACCACCAGGTCTTCACCTTCAATCTTTCCGTGTCCGGCCCTGATGGCATCTTTTAAGCCCGTTTTCGCGGCACTTTCCACCAGCCTGTCTGCATAAGGTTTGGTATCTGTAAAGTTTAACGGATCGCCTGATCTTAAATCGGCAAACAGCTCAGTGAATTGATTGTCGTCAAACAGTACTTGAAAATACTCCTTAGAGCCTACTCTAAGGTGATAATCACAATATTGACAAACGTATTTATTTTCTACAAGATCAGCGGTATGTAATGCCTTTTTACAATTCGGACATTTGTTCCATAAACCGTCTGGTGCTTCTTTTTTTTCTTCTGTTAGGGTACTAATCCCTTTTTTTTCTCTCTTAAACCAAGCCATGTTATTTCCTGAAAAATGCGACTACAAAGAAACAAAAAAAAA
>JAZKCT010000034.1:0-20504 GCA_040387995.1 Bacteroidota bacterium
TGGCTACGCACAAACGTAAAAAACGTTTAAGAAAAAACAGACATAAGAAAAAATAATTTTCTTTACGTTTTGCACAACAAATTAGGCTACGATCTGATCATAGCCTAATTTGTTGGTTGCATAGTTTTTTATGGTCCATTTGTTTTATAAAACCCTAAGGGTTTTAAAATCTGTAGCTTTTGGTAAAAGAATTAATCATAGATTCCTCTCCGCTGGGAGTAACCATAGCTTTAGTTGAAGACAAGCAACTTGTAGAACTTCATAAAGAACAGATCAATAACAACTACGCTGTAGGCGATATTTATTTAGGCCGCATTAAAAAAATAATGCCCGGCCTAAATGCTGCGTTCGTAGATGTAGGTTACGAAAAAGATGCGTTTCTGCATTATTTTGATCTGGGTCCTCAAGTACAATCTTTAATTAAGCTTACTAAAATCAAACGTAATGGCTCTGCTGGTGGAACCTTGCTCGATAATTTCAAACTTGAAGGGGATATTAATAAGGCCGGCAAGATCTCTGAAGTGGTTAGCAAAAATCTTGTTCTTCCTGTTCAGATTGCCAAAGAGCCGATCTCAACTAAAGGTCCGCGCCTGAGCTCTGATCTGTCTATAGCAGGCAGGTATATTGTTTTGGTGCCTTTTTCCAATGTCATTTCGATTTCTAAAAAAATCAAAAGCAACACGGAAAGAAATCGCCTGAAGAAGATCATTGAAAGTATTAAGCCAAAGAATTTTGGTGTAATTATCCGGACAGTCTCAGAGAGCAAAGGTGTTGCTGAACTGCAAAAGGACTTATTGGATTCTGTAGCCAAATGGGAAAATTTCATAAAGAAACTTCCTGAGGCTGAACCATCCAAGCGCGTTTGGGGTGAAATGGATAGAACCTCAACCCTGATCCGCGACATCCTGAGCACCGACTTTACAAATGTGTATGTCAATGACAACAACTTGTTTGAAGATATCCGCTCTTATGTGCACGAGATTTCACCTGAAATGGAGAAAATCGTTAAGCTATATCGTCATAAGGAGCCAATTTTCGAGCATTTCGGCATTGAAAAACAGATCAAGAATTCGTTTGGTAAGACCGTGAACTTAGCCGGTGGCGCCTACCTTGTGGTGGAGCATACTGAGGCGCTGCATGTAATCGACGTAAACAGCGGTAACAGGACAGCAAGTAAGGAAAATCAGGAAGATAATGCTACGCAGGTAAATAAGGAGGCCGCGAAAGAAATCGCCAGGCAATTGCGCCTGAGGGATATGGGCGGTATTGTCGTGATCGATTTCATCGACATGCACAAACCGGCTAACCGAAAGGTTCTTTTTGACTACCTGAAAGACCTGATGCTGCTCGACAGGGCTAAGCATACCATCCTTCCACCTAGTAAATTTGGTCTGGTTCAGATCACCCGTCAGCGGGTAAGACCTGAAATGAACATCGTCACCAGTGAAAAATGTCCTACTTGCGACGGCACGGGAGAAATTAAGGCCAGTATTGTTTTGATGGATGACATCGAAAATAACCTGACCTATATTTTGCAGGAGCAAAATGAAAAAAATATTACGCTCAATGTACACCCTTACATCGAAGCGTTCATCAAAAAAGGATTTGTTTCCCTGCAATGGAAATGGTTCTTTAAATTCGGGCAAAGAATAAAGATTAAAGCGGTTCCCTCTTATAACCTTACAGAATTCCATTTCATCTCATCAAAGGATGAGGAAATCAAATTGTAGCGGACCAATCTGATCCTTCAAAATAAGGCCGGGCATTTGTGATAAATGCCCGGCCTTTTTAATAAAGCGCTTGAGCCTGTTTACAAAGTCAACTTCATTAACATGCTCGTTTAACTGAGATTTCCATTAAATTCGCAGCATAAATAATCTTATCACCCATTGGCTAAAACTAAATCAGCATATTTCTGCCAGAACTGCGGATATGAATCGGCAAAATGGCTGGGCAAATGTCCTTCCTGTAATGAATGGAATACATTTGTTGAGGAAATCATCGAAAAATCAGGGTCAAAAGTTCCATCCTGGAAAACAGTTTCCGGTGCCCAACGGCAAAACACTCCCACTAAAGTCAGTGAAATTCAAAGCATCAGTGACGAAAGAACCTATACCGGTGACCAGGAACTGGATCGCGTACTGGGTGGTGGACTTGTGGCAGGTTCTGTGATCCTGATTGGCGGTGAACCCGGCATAGGCAAGTCGACATTGATGTTGCAGCTGGCCCTAAATATCTCCGGAAAAAAAATCCTGTACATCTCCGGAGAAGAAAGCGAACAACAGATCAAGATGAGAGCAGAAAGGATCACGAATCAGCCCACAGCAGATTGTTACATCCTAACCGAAACCTCTACTCAAAATATCTTCAAGCAAATTGAGCTATTAAACCCGGATATTCTCATTGTAGATTCCATACAAACCCTTCATTCTGCGCAAATTGACGCAACACCAGGAAGCGTGTCACAAGTAAGAGAGTGCACTGCAGAATTGCTGAAGTTCGCAAAGGAAACCGATACACCAGTATTCCTGATCGGTCACATCACCAAAGACGGCACCATCGCAGGACCAAAAATACTGGAACATATGGTAGACACCGTTTTACAATTTGAGGGCGACAGGCACCATGTTTACAGAATCTTGAGGTCTATTAAAAACAGGTTCGGCGCAGCAGCAGAAATGGGCATTTATGCCATGCACGGCAATGGCCTGAGACAAGTTTCCAATCCTTCCGAAATCCTGCTGTTGCAAAGGGCAGAAGACCTGAGCGGAATTGCAATATCAGCAACCTTAGAGGGCGCCAGACCGATGCTCATCGAGACCCAGGCACTTGTGAGCGCCGCAGCATACGGAACGCCTCAGCGGTCCGCCAATGGCTTTGACACCAAAAGAATGAACATGCTACTGGCGGTGCTTGAAAAAAGATGCGGTTTTAAACTAAGTTTAAAAGATGTTTTTCTAAATATTGCGGGCGGAATTAAAGTAGAAGACCCGGCTATAGACCTTGCTATTGTAGTGGCTGTCATCTCCTCTCATGAAGATATTTTCATATCTTCCAAATTATGTTTTGCTGCAGAGGTTGGTCTTTCAGGTGAAATCAGGGCGGTGAACCGCATTGAGCAGCGGATCTCTGAGGCAGAGAAACTGGGTTTCGAAAAAATCTTCATCTCTAACTATAACATGAAAGGTCTGGTGATCAGCAAGTATAAGATTGAACTGGTTCCAGTGAGCAAGATCGAGGACGTCTTCTCCATATTATTCGGATAAACGCCACAGGAATAATATTCCTGTGGCGTGTAATAAAAGGAGGTATTTTCTACACATTGTGGAGCCTCATCTACAGTAATCGCAAGACCCCTACCAATCAAAACCAGTCATTCATTTGATTATTAAGTGATTAAACTCAGCATTTTCGTTTGGCCTGGCAATTGCACTACATTTATCGTCATCATGCATTTATGTCTGATGACAAACAATAGGGATGATTATCCTCGTTATCGATAGGTAACGAGGATTTTTTTTGATATACTAAAAAGTCCCTTTCGGGACTTTCTAATTTTATTTTGATAAATACATTGATTTGTCCTTAACCAGCTTTCTAAAATAAGGATCTTCGGTATCTTTAATAAATCTGATTGACTCACCTGTCGACTTCATTTCCGGGCCCAATTCTTTAGTCACCTCAGGGAACTTATAGAAAGAGAACACCGGTTCTTTAATCGCATAACCTACCAGTTTGCGCTCTATCGTGAAATCTTTCAGTTTGTTCACCCCTAACATTACTTTAGCGGCGATGTTAATGTAAGGCACGTCATATGCCTTTGCAATAAAAGGAACTGTCCTTGAAGCTCTTGGATTCGCTTCGATTACATATACCTTTTCATTCTTAACGGCAAACTGGATATTCAATAAGCCAATTACATTCAAGGCTCTTGCGATTTTCTTAGAATAATCCTCCATGTCCTGGATGACCTTTGCAGACAAGCTAAACGGTGGGAGTACAGCAAAGGAGTCTCCAGAGTGTATTCCAGCAGGCTCTATGTGTTCCATCAATCCTACAATATGTACATCCTCGCCATCACAGATGGAGTCTGACTCTGTCTCTTCAGCCCTGTCCAGGAAGTGATCGATCAATACCCGGTTTCCCGGAAGATCCCCAAGAAGTTTAACAACGGCTTTCTCCAGATCCTCATCATTGATCACGATGCTCATCCCCTGTCCGCCCAGTACATAACTAGGTCTCACCAATACCGGATAGCCTACTTCATTGGCTACAACGATCGCTTCTTCTGCATTTTCAGCAACACCATATTTAGGATAAGGAATTTCAAGTTCTTTCAAGAGATCAGAAAAACGGCCCCTGTCTTCAGCAACATCCATGTCGTTGTAGGAAGTACCGATAATCTTGATTCCGTTCTCATGTAGCTTTTCAGCCATTTTGAGGGCAGTTTGTCCGCCAAGCTGAACAATAACTCCTATCGGGTTTTCCAGTTCGATGATCTCCCTGACATGCTCCCAGAACACCGGCTCAAAGTACAGTTTATCCGCCATGTTGAAATCTGTTGACACCGTTTCAGGATTACAATTGATCATGATGGCCTCAAAACCTGTCTCCTTAGCGGCAAGCAGACCGTGAACACAAGAATAATCAAATTCGATTCCTTGTCCAATGCGGTTAGGCCCAGATCCAAGTACAATTATTTTCTTTTTATCAGAAGGAATTGATTCATTCTCCTCTTCAAAAGTAGAGTAGTAATACGGTGTTTGCGCGGCAAACTCAGCAGCGCAGGTGTCTACCATTTTATATACACGTCTGATCCCTAAAGATTTTCTGCGTTCGTAAACCTCGTCTTCAGTGACATTACCCAATAAATAAGCGATCTGAATATCTGAGAAGCCTTTTTGTTTCAGCGTAAAGAAGAAGTCCTTCGGAACGTTATTTAAAGAATAACGTTTCAATTCCACTTCCAGTTGCACCAGTTCATGGATCTGAGAAAGGAACCATTTATCGATACGTGTAACTTTACGGATCGATTCAAGTGGAACGCCCATGCTCATCGCATCTTTGATCAGGAATAAACGATTCCAGCTTGCGTGTTCCAGGCCAGACATGATCTCTTCAATGCTCCGGCTATGTTTACCATCAGCACCTAATCCGGCTCTGCCGATTTCCAAACTCTGACAAGCCTTTTGCAAAGCTTCTATGAACGTACGGCCAATCGCCATCACTTCGCCTACAGATTTCATCTGTAAACCCAGTTCAGTATTTGCACCTTTAAATTTATCGAAGTTCCAGCGGGGAACTTTCACAATCACATAGTCCAGCGTAGGCTCAAAATAGGCTGAGGTAGTTTTGGTAATCTGATTTTCTATTTCGTCCAGGTTATATCCGATAGCCAGTTTGGCGGCTATTTTAGCAATTGGATAGCCTGTGGCTTTACTTGCCAGAGCCGATGAACGGGAAACCCTTGGATTAATCTCGATTGCGATGATCTCGTCATTATCAGGGTTCACTGAAAACTGGACATTACAACCACCAGCGAAGTTTCCTATTGCACGCATCATTTTGATCGCCTGGTTACGCATATCCTGGTAACAACGGTCAGATAATGTCATTGCGGGCGCCACAGTGATTGAATCTCCTGTATGTATACCCATTGGATCGAAATTCTCAATAGAGCAGATGATAATCACATTATCATTACTATCCCTCAACAATTCCAATTCGTACTCCTTCCAGCCTAATACAGCTTGCTCCACTAAAACCTCATGCGTTGGAGAAGCCTCCAACCCGCGCTTTAAAGCCTGATCAAATTCCTCTTTCTTGTGTACGAAACCACCGCCATAACCACCCAACGTATAGGAAGGACGGATAACCAATGGATAACCAATTTCCTGAGCGGCTTCTTTACCTTCAAGGAAGGAGTTGGCAATTTTTGATGTAGCCACACCCACACCGATATCAACCATCAACTGGCGAAAAGCTTCACGGTTTTCAGTTTTCTCAATGGCAGCAACATCAACGCCGATGACCCGCACGCCATATTTATCCCAAATCCCACGTTCAGATGCTTCGATACATAGATTTAATGCTGTTTGTCCGCCCATAGTAGGCAACACAGCATCAATCTTTCTTTCAATTAAGATCTGCTCAATCGAGTCTACCGTTAACGGCCAAAGGTAAACATGGTCGCCGATGACCTTATCGGTCATGATCGTTGCAGGATTGGAGTTGATAATGGATACTTCAATACCCTCTTCCTTTAAAGAAAGAGCGGCCTGGGACCCGGAATAATCAAACTCACAAGCTTGGCCAATGATGATAGGTCCTGATCCAATAATTAGTACTGAGCGTATGGAGGTGTCTTTAGGCATAAGGCTTAAAAAAGTCTAAAGTTATATTGGTGAAAATTGCAATTACTACAGACCGGAATAGTCTTGAGATTTTGTGTGTGATACACATACCAGATCCCCGACTATTCTGTCGGGATGCAAAGTTACGCTTTTAAGCAATAAGTTCAGTTATTTTTTCAAAAACCGTTTTAAATGAGAAAGCGGGACTTTTAATCCCGCTTTGTATAATTATAATGCACATTTTTACTGTAATTTGATTTCGCCAACGTCTGTTATTGCGCTGTCGATAACCGCTACATTTTCCACAGAAGTGTCTTTATATGGCGCTTTTGCTTTTACCCAAATGGTATATGTTCCTTTTTTTACGTTGCTCAGGCTGAAACTTCCACTAACAATCTCTGCTTTCAGCGTATCTGTTCCTGCTATGGCCACGATTTGTGTAGCGCCCTCAACCGGGGAAACGGTACCTTTAATACCGCCTTCTCTCATCGAAGTGAATCCCAGTAAACCCAATGACAATCCTGCTGCCGCTAAAAAATTTAAACTTAGCTTTTTCATAAGATTTTGTTTTTAATTCATACAACCTGTTGATGACTGATTGTTGTATTCCCTATATTATAGACAATCCTACAGCCCGATTGTTTTTGGTAGCCGAATAAGCGCTGTTTCTGGAACAAGATTTGCAGCCTTTAAAACATGAAAAAATCATTTGTATTTTTATTTGCAGCCACAATCATCCTGGCCGGTTGCGCCACCGTTCAATCGATCATTAAGTCTACTTTTCCTTATACCTCCACGTTGATGATCCCGGCATCTGCCAAGGCCAACACCACATCATCGGCCACCTCCGCCGCTTCCAGTTTTGATGAAATCTTTGGCAACCAAGCTGGTACCAGTTACATCAAGGAAGTAAGGATTGCTTCCGCCAAACTGACGGCCAGCAATCCGGTTGACAAAGGGCTGGGCATGTTCAAATCTGTCAAACTCTTCATTTCTAACGGCAACAGCGGCGAGATCATGGTCGCCTCCAGAACTGACGTACAGGAAAATATCGGTTCTAGTCTTGTTCTTGACATCGACAACTCTAAATTCCTGGACAATTACATTAAAGGCACCAGTCTTAAAGTGAGATTGGAATATACCCTTAGAAATGCAAACAGCAGTGATGTAAGTATCCGTGCCGCCCTGAGTTTTACTTCTACGCCAAACACCCAGTAATTTTTTTACTTTTGAGGCATGCAAATCACGTTGACCTCTTTCACTGATCTGTTGGCAGACCAGTTTGTGCACACCACCTGGCCCGAATGGGTCGGCGTGATCAGTGGTTTTATATGCATTTACCTTGCGGCCAAAGAAAATGTCTGGAACTGGCCGATATCTATCATAAGCGTTGTCGCCTATGCCTGGGTATTTTTTGATGCGACTATGTACGGAGATATGGCCCTTCAATTTTATTTTCTTTTTACGGCCTTCTACGGCTGGTATTATTGGATCCAAAAGAAAGACAATACCGACCATAGGCCTGTGACAATTTTAAAAGGGCGTGATTGGTGGTTCATTGTTGTTGCCGTTGCCGTTCTGTCCGGATTACTGGGCTTGTTTTTGGATCACTATACCAATACAGATGTTCCTTATGCCGACGGATTTTGTACTGCGTTGAGTTTCGCTGCCCAGATCCTGCTGACCAGGAAAGTACTTGAAAACTGGATCTTATGGATCATCGTGGATATTTGTTATGTGCCTCTTTATATCTACAAGCATCTGAACCTGAGTGCCGTGTTTTACGGATTTTTAATTATTATTGCTTTTATGGGCTATCTGGACTGGAGGAAAACATACCGTGCGCAAACCAATTAAAAGAATCGCAATTGTCGGACCCGAAAGCACAGGAAAGTCAACCATCACGGCTCAACTCGCTAAGCACTACGAAACCCTTTGGGTGCCTGAGTATGCACGGTATTACTGTGCGGCGCTCACAGAACCATGCAACCTGCAGGACGAAGTCAACATGTTTCACGGACAGGTAGCGCTTGAAGCATCTATTTTGGCTATAGCTGATAAAGACCTGATCTTTTGTGATACCACCTTCATCACCGTAAAAATATGGAGCGATGAAGTATTCGGAGAAACCCCTGCTGTTGTGCTCGAAGCCCTGCCACGCTACAATTATGATTTCTATTTACTGATGGACATCGACCTTCCCTGGCAGGAAGACCCATTGCGTGATTTCCCCCACAAGCGGGAATACTTCATGGAGGTCTGGCACCGGGAACTCAAATCATTAGATGCATCCTATGAGATCGTGGGGGGCACAGCAGAAAACCGGCTTAGAAATGCCATCGCCACTGTAGATGGATTCTTAAATTCTGCAAAACATTAATACTGCCAACATTCCATTTTTTTTAAATACCTTTGTTTCATCAATAAAAGGGGTGCCTTGTTTTTTCAAAAAACACAAAAACAGGCTGAGAGTATACCCATTGTGACTACATGTAGTTGCAAACACCTGATCCGGATAATGCCGGCGGAGGGATTAAATGTTATGGAAGTTTATTTAAAAAGACACAAATTGAAAAGATCAATTGCCACAGTTTTAGCTGTGCTGCTATTGCCATTGCTATCAATGGCCCAGTTTACCATTTCCGGTACCATCTCAGAAAATCAAGGAAAACCCTTACCAGGTGCAACAATTAAGATTAGAAACCAGAGCAGCGGTACAACGACCGATGCCCGGGGCAGGTACCAGATCAGCGGGTTAAAAAAAGGGGCCTACACCATTTCTGTCAGTTTCGTCGGATACCGTACCACGGAAAAAACAATCAATTTAGATGGCGATCAAACACTTAATTTTAAACTGAACCAGGCTACACTAGTAACCGAAGAGGTGATCGTCAACGCTACACGCGCAACTGAGCGATCGGCAACGACTTACAAAAATATCAGCAAGGCAGAGATCGAGGCCAATAACTTCGGACAAGACCTTCCTTTTATCCTCAACAACACCCCAGGCGTGGTTGTCACCTCAGATGCAGGTATCGGTGTCGGTTATACAGGAATCCGGATCAGGGGCAGCGATGCGAGCCGTGTAAATGTAACCATCAATGGCATTCCTTATAACGACAGTGAAAGTCAGGGCACTTTTTGGGTAAACATGCCTGATTTTGCTTCTTCGACAGACAACATCCAGATCCAGCGCGGTGTTGGAACCTCAACCAATGGTGCCGGCGCATTTGGCGGAAGTCTGAATATCCAGACCTCTGCTCCTGCTGAAAACGCCTATGCAGAAGTCAACAACACGTTTGGTTCCTTCAATACCTTAAAGAATACTGTAAAGGTGGGTACAGGCCTCATCGACAACAAATGGAGCTTCGACGGACGTTTGTCCAGAATCAAATCTGACGGGTTTATCGACCGTTCGGCTACTGACTTAAAATCTTATTTCCTGTCCGGGGCCTATTATGGCAAGAAGGACTTATTGCGACTGAATGTTTTTGCCGGTACAGAAAAAACCTACCAGGCCTGGAATGGTATCCCTGAATCACGGCTCAATGGTGATGTAGCGGGCATGCAGGCGTATATTGACCGCAATTACCTGGGTGACGCTGATGCTGCCAATCTGTTGAACTCTGATAGCCGCACCTACAATTCTTTCACCTATAAAGACCAGACAGACAATTACTGGCAAAATCACTACCAGGCTTTGTATGCCAGGCAGCTTACGGATCAGTTGTCTTTCAACGCTGCTCTCCACTATACCGATGGAAAGGGCTATTTCGAAGAATTTAAGGCAGAACAAAAGTTCTCGAAATATGGATTGCCAAATGTAAATGTTAACGGAACTGACGTCAAAACAACTGATCTTGTTCGCCGCCGCTGGTTGGACAATGATTTTTATGGTGTTACCTATGCTTTCAATTACCAGCCGCAATCAAATCTTAATTTTACACTTGGCGGGGCCTACAATGAATACCGTGGAAAACATTTCGGTGAAATCACCTGGGCACAATTTGCTTCTTCTATAACCGATGACTTCCATTATTATGATGGAAAGGGAAATAAAGATGACTTCAATGTATTTGGCAAGGTAAACTACAGTCCCGCAGAAAAGCTGAGTTTGTTCGCGGATCTTCAGTACCGCAATGTGGGTTACAAAATCAGCGGCGCGGATAAAAACCTGAAACCCCTGAATTTTGACAACCAATACAATTTCTTTAATCCTAAAATGGGGGCTACTTTATTCCTGGATGCCCAAAGTAACCTTTACGCATCTTATAGCAGGGCCAATAAGGAGCCAAACCGCGATGATTTTACCAATTTAAAAACCGGTCTCCCTGTTCCAAAAGCAGAGAAACTAAACGATATCGAAGCAGGCTATCGTTTCAAGAGCGACCGCTTCAGCGCCGGCGCCAATGTGTATGGCATGTTCTACCAGGACCAGCTGATCTTTACCGGCGAGATCAATGAATTTTCAGATGCTTACCGTCAGAATGTGGACAAGAGTTATCGTTTGGGATTGGAGATTGATGCTTCTTATGTCATCAGTTCCAAATTTGCGATCAATGCCAACGCTGCTTTTAGTAAAAACAAAATCAAAAATTATGTGGATTATGTGCCTGAGTATGATGACAACTTTGACATCGCAAGACTCGTAACCACCACCTACGCGCGTCCGGATATTGCCTTTTCTCCAAATTCTGTATTGTTTGGGGAACTGGTTTACAAACCCTTCAAGGGCATAGCTGCCGCATGGCAGAGCAAGTATGTCGGCACACAGTATATGGACAATACCCAAAATGACCAGCGGAAACTGGATGCTTATTTAGTACACAACCTCCGATTAGGTTATGACTTTACCCTGGCAGGAATCCGCAATATCAATATTGGTCTGTTGGTCAACAACCTGTTGGACGAAAAATACGAAAGCAATGGCTATACGTATAGTTCTATTTATCAGGGCGCTACCACCACCGAGAATTTTTATTTTACACAAGCGGGAACAAATTTCTTACTTTCACTGAACCTGAAATTCTAAACCATGAAAAAGTTCATCGAAAAACTTCAGTTCATAACACACGACATTGACCAGTTGACCCATGTGCAACAGGCGCAGATTGCCTGCGAAGCCGGGGCCAAATGGATACAGTACCGGTGCTTAACGAAAGGTGACGACGAGCTTTTGACAGATATTCACCAGATTGCAGAGATCTGTGACGATTGGGGCGCTACCCTCATCGTCACAGATCATGTACATCTAAACGGAAAGGCAGATATCCAGGGTTTTCACATCGAAGACATGGAGGCAAATTTTGTCCAGCTCAGGGAGCAACTCGGGGAAGCCGTTACGATCGGTGGCTCTGCTAACACTATACAAAATCTCCTAAGACTCGCACAGGAACGTGCGGATTATGCGGGTTTTGGGCCTTTTGCCGACACCAGCACAAAACCTAACGAGTTCCCTCATATCCGACTTGATGGCTACCGGCTTGCAGTTCAGCAGCTCGATGAAAAGAAAATAGACCTGCCAATTCTTGCAGTTGGCGGTGTCACATCAGAAGATGTTGAGCCGCTTATGGCCACAGGGATTTTCGGTATTGCTGCTTCCTCAGCGATCAACCAGTCGGCCGACATGCGGACCGCCTACCTGTCGTTTTATGACAAGATCATGTAATTCAGGGCCTGTAGCTCGTTAACATTTTCAGGTCAAAAACCCTACCTTTGTTCAAAATTCATCATCCTTTGGACAACATTGACCCCATAGAGAAACCGGATCCCTTCGCTGCGCTGCGCTTTCGTGAGTTCAGATCCTACCTGGGCATGCGTTTCTTTTTCACTTTTGCCTACCAGATGCAGGCCGTTATCATCGGTTTTCACATTTATCACCTCACCAAAGATCCGCTCGCCCTTGGCTTTGTAGGCCTTTGCGAAGCGATACCTGCCATCACAGTCGCGCTTTATGGCGGTTACGTGGCCGACAAATCAGAAAAGCGGGGACTCCTGCTGAAGATTTTCTCTGGTGTCTTTTTGTGTACCCTGATCATGCTCATCGTCACCACGCCACAAATGCATAGTTATGTTCCCACCAGTTACATCATTCCCATCATGTACCTCATGATCTTCGGAATAGGCATCGCACGTGGTTTTTTCAGCCCCGCAGTGTTTTCACTGATGGCACAGATCATCCCCAAAAAGCTTTATCCAAATTCCAGCACATGGAACAGTTCAAGCTGGCAGGCAGCCTCGATTCTGGGTCCGGCAGCGGGCGGACTGATATATGGTTACTACGGCATTACGGTTACCTATTATGTGATCATCACCTTCGTGTTTATCTCTTTGGTCTGCATTTTTTTCTTAAAATCCCATCCCCCGACTTTCATCCCTAAAGAAAGCATCGTGAAAAGTCTCACTGCAGGTGTTGCTTTTGTTTTCAAAACGAAAATGATGCTCTGGGCCATGAGCCTTGATTTGTTTTCCGTATTCTTTGGCGGAGCGGTGGCATTGCTTCCTGTATTCGCCAACGATATTCTGAAGGTAGGCCCTGAGGGACTGGGCATCATGCGTGGTGCCGCTTCACTCGGCTCGGTGCTGACCATGCTCAGCATGACCGTCTTCTCGCCAATGAACAAGCCCTGGAGGAATTTGCTCATCGCGGTCACAGGTTTCGGAACCAGTATCATCTGCTACGGCTTGTCCACCAATTTCTACCTCACCTTGTTCTTCCTGTTCGCCGAGGGTGCCTTTGACAGTGTCAGCGTCATCATCCGTTCCACCATTATGCAACTGCTCACACCCGATGAGATGCGGGGCAGGGTATCTGCAGTAAACAGTATGTTTATCGGTTCTTCTAATGAAATTGGGGCCTTTGAATCCGGGCTTACTGCAAAACTGATGAGAACAGTGCCGGCTGTGGTATTTGGTGGCACAATGACCATTCTGGTTGCCGGTGTGACCTATCTCAAAACAAAGGGACTGATGAAGCTCAGTCTGCAGGAAATCAACGAGCAAAAAGCTTAATTCTGTTTTGGCTTGATCAAAGGCCAGCCCTTACGCCAGTATAATTGCTCCATGCGGAGTTTAGGTTTCGCGTTATCCCTGGCGTCATAACCATGAAAAACGAGGTAATCTTTGCCTTCAAAAGTATAAGCCGAATTATGGCCTACGCCATACCAGTCGGCGTCTCCCTGCAAGACCAGCGTACCGCCACCCGTAGCCATCGGCTTACCCTCAGCATCCATATATGGCCCTGTTGCTGTTTTTGAACGGCCAACAATCATTCTGTAGGTGCTTTTACTTCCTCTGCAGCAATATCCTATAGAGGCAAACAAATAATAATAACCGGATCTTTTAAAGATAAAAGGGGCTTCGATTGCATTGGCACGCAGCTCGTCACTTTCAGCAATCTTGTTCTTGTCGCCCCGGTAACTGGCTATGGTTTCTATTTTTGCGAGGTTCCCTGCCGAAACGCCCAGGAGATCGGAGTTGAGCTGCACCATTTTGAGCCCCTCCCAAAAGGAACCGAAAAAAAGCCATGCATTGTTTTTGTCATCGATCACCACATTCGGATCAATGGCATTCCAATTTGTTTTTCCGGGTATAGATTGCAGAATCATGCCATGGTCTGTCCATTTATAATCCACTGATCCCGGATCAAGCGTTTTATTGGTAGCTACACCTATAGCTGAGTTATTTTTCCCAAACGTGGAAACACAATAATATAAATAATATTGCCCATTGGCATGGTGGATATCAGGTGCCCAAATAAAGTCCTTAAAACCTTTTACGGCATCAACCGCCCATTGCGGCCCTGCAGAAAAGACTGGCTGTTCCTGCTTCCAGGATATCCGGTCTTTGGAGCTCCAGACATTGATGCCCCTGCCTGTGCCAAATAAGTAATAGGTATCTCCCGCTTTGGTCATGACCGGATCGTGAACAGAGATGTCCTTCCGGATATCCTGGGCAAAGACACTGCTAATGCAAAATAGTAAGGCAATAAAAAGACTACCTTTCACCAACCTGCTGTCTCCACATGGCATAATACAAACCTTTCTCTTCCAGCAAATCTGCATGTTTACCCTGCTCTATAATGTGTCCCTTTTCTAAAACATAAATGCGGTCGGCATGGCGAATGGTGGACAAGCGGTGAGCGATCAGGATCGTCACATGATTGGTTAATACAGATACGTCACGGATGGTCGCTGTGATTTCTTCTTCTGTTAGTGAATCCAGAGAAGAGGTCGCCTCATCGAATACCAGGATATCCGGTTTCCGCAATAAAGCCCGGGCAATGGACAATCTTTGCTTCTCACCACCTGACACTTTCACACCGCCTTCACCGATCACTGTATCCAAACCGTTATCGGCCCGGGCCAATAAATTCTGACAAGCCGCCTGCTGCAATACGCGCATACAGTCTTCATCACTGGCACCTGGTTTTACAAACTGCAGGTTCTCCCGGATGGTTCCTGAAAAGAGCTGGGTATCCTGGGTCACAAAGCCGATTTTCTCGCGCAACTGATCGAGGTCTATTTCCTTTCCTGAAGTCCGGTTGTACAATACTTCCCCTTCGATCGGCTGGTAGAGGCCAACGAGCAGTTTTACCAGTGTGGTTTTTCCGGAACCAGATGGTCCTACAAAAGCGATCGTCTCCCCGGTATTCGCAGCAAAGTTAACGTTGTTCAATGCATTCGTTTTTCCGCTCAGGTGCTTAAAACTCACATTAGAAAAGGCGAGCGTTTCAATGCTTTCCAGTCTCACCGGGTTTTCAGGCTTTTTGTCTACCGGCGTATTCAAAATATTCTTAAAATTACCCAATGAAACCTCTGCCTCACGCCAGGTCAGGATCACATTGCCCAGTTCCTGAAGCGGCCCGAACAAGAAGAAAGAGTAAAACAAGAACGAAAAATATTGTCCCGGCGATATTGTGTTTTCAAAGATCAGGATCAGCAGCACCACCACCATCGTACTTCGTACCAGGTTTACCGTGGTTCCCTGTACAAAACTCATACTGCGTACATACTTCACCTTCCGGAGTTCAAGTCCCAGGATCTTATAAGTGGTTTTGTTCAACCGCTCTATCTCCTGACTGGCCAGGCCCAGGCTTTTTACCAGTTCAATATTGCGCAGCGATTCGGTAGTCGACCCTGCAAGCGCAGTGGTTTCTGCTACGATAGATTTTTGTATCGTCTTGATCTTGCGGCTCAGGAACCAGCTCAAAAAACTGATGATCGGGATAGAGGCTGCGTAGATCAGCGTCACTTTGTAACTGACCGCAAGGGAATAAACAATCACAAATACCATCCCGATCAGGCTTACAAAAAGAATGCTGATGAAAGAGGTGATGAACTTTTCGCTGTCAGTCCGCACTTTCTGCAAGATTCCTAAGGTCTCCCCGCTTCGCTGGTCCTCAAAAACCTGGTAAGGCAGTTCCAGAGAGTGCTTTAATCCGTCGGAGTACATTTTGGCACCGACCTTCTGTACGATGATGTTGGTAAAGTAATCCTGAAAGTTCTTCGCAATCCGCGATACCATAGCTGCGCCAATGGCAAGGCCCACAAGACCAAGCACACCCCACACAAACTCAGATCTGTTCAGGTGATCTTTCTTCTCGATAAAACCATCCACAATGCGGCCCGTAAAATAAGGATCCATCAGCGAGAAGCCAATGTTAAACCCGGCCAGGACCAATGCCAATACGACAGTCCACTTATATGCTTTTAAATACTGGAGCAGTAAATTCATTTTTAAATGTTTGGGTTGCAAAAATAAATAAAGGGAATGACCCATTCAGCTCATTCCCTTTATATTACTTGTAGATTATAAACCCGGCTTATACCGTCATAATGTCTTTTTCTTTGGCTTCGGCATGTTTATCCACTTTGATGATATAAGCATCAGTGATCTTCTGAACCTCTCCCTCGCCTGTTTTGATCTCGTCATCAGAAACACTTTCGCCTTTCAGTTTCTTGATCTTTTCATTGGCATCCTTGCGGATGTTACGCACCGTAACACGGCCCCTTTCTGCTTCCTCTTTCACTTTTTTTACAAGATCTTTCCTGCGCTCTTCAGTCAGTGGAGGCACAACCAGCCGGATCATGATACCATCATTTTGAGGATTGATCCCAATATTCGCTTCCATAATGGCACGTTCTATCGGCACCAGCAAAGTCTTTTCCCAAGGCTGTATAATAAGGGTACGGGCATCTGGTGTATTGATACTGGCCACCTGGCTCAGGGCAGTAGCGCTTCCATAATAATCAACCATAATTCCATCAAGCATGCCGGCCGAAGCTTTTCCCGCACGGATCTTAGTCAGTTCAGACTCACAGTGCAAAATAGCTTTATCCATGGATGCCTGTGCATCTTGTAGTTGTTTCTTTATGAGGTCATTCATAATATGTAAAAATTTTACAGCAAATATAATTTAAGAATCTTTATTATCTCACCACCGTTCCGATCTCCTCGCCGCTTGCAATCTTCATGAAGTTTCCGGATTTGTTCATATCAAACACGATAATCGGTAACTTGTTCTCCTCACAAAGCGTAAAAGCGGTCATGTCCATTACATTTAGGCCTTTAGCGTACACTTCCTTAAACGAGATCTCCTTATATTTTGTTGCAGTAGGGTCTTTTTCAGGATCAGCAGTATAGATGCCGTCCACCCTTGTACCTTTCAGAACCACATCAGCCTTGATTTCGATCGCCCGCAATGCCGCTGCAGAATCGGTCGTGAAATAAGGATTACCAGTACCTGCGCCAAAGATCACCACACGGTTTTTCTCCAGGTGCCGAACAGCCCTTCTTCTGATGAAAGGTTCACAGATCTGTTCCATTTTGATAGCGGTAAGCAGCCTGGTTTTCAAGCCTACTTTTTCCAGCGCATCCTGCAGGGCCATACTGTTAATTACTGTCGCCAGCATACCCATATAATCGGCCTGAGCACGGTCCATACCAGATTTCTCAGCACTCAAACCTCTAAAAATATTCCCACCGCCTATTACAATTGCAATTTGAAGCCCTTTGTCATGTACCGCCTTGATGTCCTCGGCATACTTCCTTACTACCTCATTATCAATACCATATTGCTTTTCGCCCATGAGCGATTCGCCACTTAATTTGAGCAGGATCCGTTTATATTTCATAAACCCAAACTTAGAGAAAATTGCAAATAAATGCAATTTAATGTTCTGTTCACTACTTCCTTCTTGCGGCGCTAACGAAATGATCCCTTAATCATCACTTTTTTCAGCTGCAGTTCCTCCGAAATCAACACCAGATCTGCACTGTTTCCTACATCGAGTCTAGCACTGAGACCGGGAAAATCAACGAGTCTTGCCGGGTATTCAGATGCCATTTTTAATGCGTTAGGCAATGAAACACCGCAATGCAGCACACAGTTCCGCACGGCATCCAGCAAAGTGATGTTGGAGCCCGACAGGGTGCCATCGGGTGTTATAAATTTATCGCCCGACAACTGGTGTTGGTATGGCCCGATGTTGCATTCTGTTACGGCATCGGTGATCAGGAACAGGCGGTCGCCCATGAGCCGCTGACTGATACTTACCATCGCAAAATCAACATGCCGGCCATCGGCGATGATGCTGGCCATTGCTGTAGGATGTGTATACACGGCGGCAGGCAGGTTCGGCGCCCTGTGGTGTATGGAGGGCATGGCATTAAAAAGGTGTGTCGTCGTCTTAAACCCTTTGTCATAGGCTGCGTTTGCTTCCGCATAACTGGCATCGCTGTGTCCCAGTGAAAGTACGATCCCCTGATCCAGCAAATAATGGATGACCGCATCGTCCTGTAGTTCGGCTGCGAGGGTCATCATTTTCACCACACCATCCGCCTCTTCCACCAATTGCTTCACTTCATCTAGGCTGGCTTTGCGAATATAGGCCGCGACATGCGCACCCCTGCGTTTGGCGTTAAGAAAAGGTCCTTCCAGATGCAGCCCCAAAAATCCGACAGCATCTTGCCGGTACTCCTTTGCAGCAGCAATAGCGTCCCTGACAATCTCGTCGGTATTGGTCGCCACACAAACCAGAAAGCCAGTTGTTCCTTTACCGATCAGGTCATGGTCCATCTGCCTGAGGGTCTCTGCAAAAGGGTAAGCGGAAAATAGGTTGCCCCCGCTTCCATAAATTTGCAGGTCCACAAAACCCGGGCTCACGTAAGCGCCATCGCCATCAAACCGTTCATAACCCTGGGGGATTGCTAAAGCATCCAGGCTGGTAATCTTACCGTCTTCCACCAGTATGGTCCGGCCTTCAGCCAGCTCATTTCCTATAAAATATTTGCAGTTGCCAATAGCGATCATAGAACGAATATAAAACAAAAAAAAGACCCCCGCATCAGCGAAGGTCTTCTCTATTTAAAAAGGCCTTTATAAACTACGAACCCAATTGTACACGCTTAAATGAAGTAACAGTTAAACCTTTAACCGTATTATCTAAGAATTTACGAACATCTACTGAACCGTCTTTTACAAACTCCTGGTTTAATAAAGTACTGTCCTTGTAGAATTTATTCAATTTACCTGCAGCAATTTTTTCAACCATTTCTTCTGGTTTGCCTTCTTGACGGATTACATCTTTAGCAATTTCAATTTCGCGTTCAATAGTAGCAGGATCAACACCGTCTTTATCAACAGCAACCGGGTTCATTGCAGCAATCTGCATGGCAACATCCTTACCAGCTTCAGTAATATCTACGCCGTTAGCGCCTTCAAATACCACTAAAACACCCATTTTACCATTAGAGTGGATATAAGAAACGATTTTTTCACCAGATACATTTGCATACTCCTGAATAACGATTTTCTCTCCGATTTTACCGGTTAGTTCAGTAATCGTTTCGGCAACTGTACGTCCATCTTCCAAAGTAATTGCTGATAATTCTTCAACAGATGCAGAATTGTTGGCAACTGCTGCTGCCAAAACAGACTGAGCTAGATTACGGAAATCTTCAACTTTAGAAACTGGCTCAGTTTCACAAGCTAAAGCCACTAATTTACCATTTGTACCATCCGCTGAAACATGGATTGATACCAGACCTTCAGAAGTAGCATTACCAGAACGAGCGGCAGATACCTTTTGACCTTTTTTACGCAATAAATCAACGGCTGCTTCAAAATCTCCGTTTGCTTCTACCAATGCTTTTTTGCAGTCCATCATACCGGCACCGGTTTGTTGGCGTAATTTATTTACATCTGCAGCAGTAATTTGTACTGACATCTTAATTTTCCTTTTTTAAGTTATGATTTAAAAATTATGGGTTGTATGGTATTGTTGAAAGTAAACCTGCAACGCACCACACAACCCAAATTATTTTACGATTTAAGCTTCTTCGCTTGTACCTTCTTCTGTGGTATCAGCCTCAACTTTTTTCCTTCTTGCGCCAGGAGCCGTAGCTTCCGGAGCATCAGCAGCAGCTTTAGCGGCTACAGCTTCTTTTTCAGTTTCCTCGTCTTTTTCACGTTTACGCTCATCCAAACCTTCTTCAATCGCTTTGATGATTACATCACAGATTAAAGAGATCGATTTAGTTGCATCATCATTCGCAGGGATCGGGAAATCGATGTTTGAAGGATCAGAGTTGGTATCAACCATTGCAAAAGTTGGAATGTTCAATTTCAACGCTTCGCTAACAGCGATGTGTTCTTTTTTAACGTCAATTAAAAAGATCGCAGCTGGTAAACGGTTCAAGTCCGCAATACCGCCCAATAAGCTTTCCAATTTGATACGCTCACGCTGGATCATCAAACGCTCCTTTTTAGAAAGGATCGAATAAGTTCCGTCTTTAGTCATCTTGTCGATGGTAACCATCTTCTTGATCGACTTGCGAACAGTAGCAAAGTTGGTCAACATACCACCCAACCAACGCTCGGTTACGAAAGGCATGTTTACTTTTTTAGCTTGCTCAGCAACGATTTCTTTAGCTTGTTTCTTAGTCGCTACAAATAAGATCTTACGACCTGATTTCACGATCTGTTTGATCGCTGAAGCAGCTTCTTCAGTTTTAGTTAAAGTTTTATTTAAATCTATAATGTGGATACCATTGCGTTCCATAAAAATATATGGTGCCATTTTTGGGTTCCATTTACGGGTAAGGTGACCAAAGTGTACACCTGCATCCAATAAGTCTTGATATGTAGTT
>JAZKCT010000035.1:0-48109 GCA_040387995.1 Bacteroidota bacterium
GTCTCGGCGTGCGACTTTGGGTGTTATAAATTATTTAAAAATTAAAAGGTTGGTTGTCATGAAAAAACAGTAAAAATTGGTGGAAAATACAGGCTGCCACCGCGAAAGGAGAAGGTGTATGGTTTTATTTCGATATTTTAGTTTCTTTTGAAATAATCAGCCGATAAAAACTTTATGATTCGAATCAAATTATGTCTTGCACTTGGGGTTATGTTCATCTCCATTCACTTATTTAGTCAAGAAAGTTCTAGCTACGATAGTTTAAAAAAATACAGCTATTTAATTTATGGGGAGGTTAACGCCAACGGCTACGCTTTAGGCACCTGCTCATTTTTTAGAATTAACAAGAAAATATTTCTTATTACCGCATTACACACGCTCACAGGCCAAAATGATGATGGGTCAAGGCACCCCAACTATCCTGACACATTACATTTGCGGGTAAAAAATGAAAATGGGGAAGCTGTGTTTATACCAATTGACATCGTGAAATTCAAAAAAGATAAAACAGTTTTACGTAGCGAATCTGACGCCGACATGAATGCTGTAGAAGTTACAATACCTGGGGATATTCAGGTGTTCTCTATAGAGAAGTTTTACAAGCCTGTTCCGGATTGTCATGCCATTAAAAACGTCGTGGTGTACGGATATCCAGGATCTAACAGGCTCAGTAAAACGCAATTTATTGTTCAAAACCCAGTTCCAGCTACCAGTAACGTTGCAAATGATTTTTGCTATGCTCTGCAGTGGCCGGAAACAAAGGCGGTAGACACTATCAATTACACCATCGCCAATAAACCGCCTATGAGCCCTGGCTTTTCTGGCGCTCCGATATTCTTTGTTGTAAATTCTAAAATCTTTTTTGGTGGAATATTAAGTGCTGCCATGGGAGAATCTATCATATTAGCGGTTCGGCCAGAAAACCTCGCCGCCAAAGTCAATGTTCAACTGAAGCGTTAATCTGTCCTTTTTGCGCTCCGCCTTCCATTCTACTTTAGCTTCATGGCTATTGATCTACGGCAAGCAATGGAAATCATCAGGAGCGGCGAATGGATGTCTCTCCGTTGCTTCACTGCTGACCTGGTCAAAAATACAGGCGGCAGAATAATCACCTTCACCAAGTGCCGCATTGCGAGGCTTAAGCTGATGCAGGAAAATAACTCTCAAACTGAGGGTATTAACGGTTTCGCAAAATCAGCTAATCACAACTACAATTTTACTGTCAACCTGGAACTGGAAAACAACCAGATCAGGAAGGTGCATCCATCGCTCATTTTCGAACTAAACAATCAGAAAGTATTATGAGTGATGGGATCCACATATCCGGGCCTATAGGGTTCATGGAAGCCAGCGGATCTGCTGTGTATTTCAGCAAGGCCAGTAACAACGCCGGAACATTTCAAACGCAGAAAGGCACAAGCACCCAAATCAAGAAAGCCCAGGCTGCACTTGAAGTTGCTTATTGGGGCGAAGACAACCGTTTTCCACAGAACATCGAAAACCAAATGGCTTATTGCGGCATTGGTAAAAGCGCTCTCGACTGGAAAGCCAGGGCCCTGTACGGAGGTGGCATTATCCCCGGCAAAATCATGGATTATGAAGATGACGGCAAAACCGAAATCTTTAAGCCATTGACCCGAGCTGAAGGCAAAGCCATTTATGCCTTCATTGAACAGCGCAGCATGTTTCGCTTCATGCTGGAGTACTTCCAGGACTGGACCTGGTACTTCAACAATTTCCCTGAAGCAATTCTAAGTAAGGATGGCACTAAGATCACCGGGTTCGTTCACCAGGAGAGCTGCGACTGCAGGTTCAAACAAATGAATGACTCCGGAGAGATTACCAAAGTTTACCTGTCAAAAATGTGGGGAGCAGCTGCGAATCAATTTGCGCGGTTCGATCCTGATAAAAAAGTCTTAGGCCTGTTTGAAAACCCTCAACAGCTCACCGAAAAAGACAACAAATTTTTGAAGGTCCTTGACTGCATTGATATGTATGATCAAGTCAAAAGCCTTAAAAAAATTGCTGAAAAGCTGGTGAATAGCCGTGCAGAAGGTTCTTTAAAATCCGCCATTCTTCCTGTTAACTATCCATCGACAAACAAAACATACTACCAGGTACCATACTGGGATGGCGCTCGCTTGGGTGGATGGGTAGAGATTGCCTGTAAGATCCCGTCGATCATTAAAGCTTTCCTCAAAAAAGGACTTAAAGTTCAGAACCACATCGAGATTCCAAAATCATACTTCGAAGAAAAGTATGGTAAGGAAAACTGGAAGGGAAAAACTGATGACGAGAAATTAGTTGCGAAAAAAGCATTGCTAAAAGAAATGGATGACTTTCTCACCAGCGACAAAGCAACCTTCTCAACTTTCATCTCCTTCTTCGATTACGACAACCATAACAAAGCCGAATACAATCGGATCAAAATAACTCCAATCGAAAGCAAATACGCGGTCGATAAAGAACTGATCACCACTTCCGCGGCCGATCTGCAGATCTTGGCGGCAATGCAGGTACATCCTACGTTGTTTGGTGCCGGCACGATCGGTACCGGTTCACAGAGAACCGGCGGAAGCGATCAGCGGGAAGCGTTCCTGATCTACAATGCCATGCTTAACCTGGAAAGACAGGTTGCACTGGAGCCATTGTACTTGGCACGCGACTACAATCAATGGGGTGATGATATTGTCTTCCGCATCCGCGACACTCAGTTAACCACTTTAGACAAAAATAAGGGCACCGAAAAAGTAGTAAGCTAATGCTATTCAAAAACAGCGATACCGTTAAAGAATATGCGCAAATCAGCGGCACAGTTGATTTAACCGCTATGCGGGCCACCATCAATTTCGTGGAGGACCAGCATATTCAATCTATCCTGGGAAAAGAGCTGTACACCAGCCTCAAGGAAGCTTATGCCGATGCTGCCACAGATGCTGATTTGGTTTCTCCTGAATTAACAGATCTTCTGGAACAATGTCGCAAGGTAATCGGGCCAATGCTTTGTTATTACTACGCTCCAAAAGTTGATATTCAAATAAGTGATAGCGGCGTGCAACGCATTGAAACTACCACTAACAAAACTGCCTTCCAATACCAGAACACCAATTTCGCCCAGGCTAATCTCCGGGAAGGTGAGGCGTGCACAGAACTTCTTATTGAATACCTGGAAGATCATCGTGATAGTTTTCCTCAATGGCGCGACAGCAAAGCATTTGAAAAATACCGGAGCCTCTTTATCAAAACAGGTAAAGAGTTCGACGAGTTATATACTTCGCATACCCCGTACCGTAATTATTGGGCGATTCGTGCGAAAATGTTTGATGTGGAAGAAAACAACATCCGTGAGCTGCTTGGTGATACAATGTACGACGCCATGAAGGTGAAGGATCGCGACGATGATTATGAGTGGACCGAAATAGAAGCAAAACTGGTTACGCGGATAAAAAAAGCGATTGCTTACCTCACTGTTGCCTTTGCAATCCCGATGCTAAATGTCCGCATTGAGAGCAACGGGCTTTCTGTTGTTGCCTTCTCAAGCTTCTCTACAAACGAAAAAGATAATACCCGTAGCGGTGCCGATGATAATGCCCGGACAGAACTGATCCGGGCGTGCAATGCAAGTGGCCAGGTCTGGATCAACAACGCAGTGAATTTTATTACGGCTAACCCGGATGAATTTTCTGACTGGAAAGGATTTCCAGCAACGCCGGTGGATAACAGTTGCTCTATCAATGATGAATTAACAGGATCCTTTGGCTTAATGTAATTATGGCAACAACAACCACATCAGTAGTATTAGTGAAAGCGAATGAACGGCCGGTCCTTCCTGCTCTTCTTCCTTCCACCATTGTTGTTGTATCGGATGCTGCGGGAAAGTTATACCAAACGACTGCAGCTACGGTTCAGCTGGTTTTGCCGGTCATTAAAAATGCAGATTTCGCGATCGCATTAAAAGCAGGTCAGTGTCTCGAGTACATCTGCCTGGATAATGACAACAGCATGGACATCCTGATAGGAACTGCACCAGGTGCAAATGACATCCTAAGTTTCATCAACGGAGATTCCATCACCACCGGACAACCAATCGCGATCATGCGTTACGCAAAGACTGATGAAATTATTTACCTCACCGGTGTACTCGCGGGTACAAAGGTCAAAATAAAAATAGCATAGTGAAAAAATTATTGGTCATACTATCCCTGCTGATCACTGCCAACAGCTTTGCTCAAAACAACCTGATCTGGGGTAAGCGGGTATGGGCTACAGAAAACCTGCAGCTGAGAAGTAAAACGGTCACTGAAATCAGTGAAGACAGCACGGATGCCTCCAAGAGCGCGGCCAAGCTGATGACTGAACAGGCGATTAAAGCATACATCCGTATCTCGTGGGGAGGCGGTACAACTTTTAATGGGGTTACAGGCGTTAGCTACGATTCTGTTTTGCACAGGATGTGTGTCACGTCTTTTGCTATTACAAACTGCTTCACAATTGTGGGTGATGCGCCTGCATCCTCAACAGGCCTCGACAGCGTGCGGGTAATTGGAGATAAGGTGTACCACTACTTTCCGGACACAACCATCGTCTATACAGCGACCAACACGTTTAACAATAACGAGTACATCTCTCAGCTGATCCAGCAATACATTGATCAATCCATAACGACTAACAACCAATACAATGGTATTGACAGCACTACCAGGTTGATCAGCGGGAATATCGTGATCGACAGCACCTACATGGTTCGCTGGAGTGACCTGGTGTATCAAGTTTTGGGCAGGGTTTATACTGCAGAAGCCGGACAAGTTCAAATTCCACCTGCGGAAATGTCGGGTGACAAGAAGACCTTAATATTTGGCGACACACTGGGCAATGTTTCTTTCATCGAAGGACCGATATCTGCACAGCCAGTGCAGCCACCAGCTGTTAAGCCCTCAAGCCAGATTGAGTTTGTGATGTATGACATACGGGCAAATGCGCCCTTTCCTGTAGGGATTTCAGAAAGATGGATCTACCGGAATCCAACGAACAGCTGGCCGGTTACCACTACTACCATAACAGGATTTTCTGATTCATCTAGAGTGGTACCTTTCAGCGACTCGATGCATATTCGCATTCCCGCAATCTCGAACGGGCAGTACTTTGAAAAGTTGTTGGGATCAACGCTTTCAACAGTTGGACCGACCTTTCTTGATCTGCAATTACAGTTGGTAGCAGCCTTACCAAAAGCAGTGAAATGGAACATTGTTTTTTACAATGACCTGGTGCCCGTTTCCAGCGCAGTGGTTTTGCAGGATGGTAGTTATGGATATTCCCGATCAGTAGCCGGATCTTATAGAAGCATCATCATTCCTTGGAGTGAATGGAGTTTCCCTGGTGGCACTTTATTTAATAAGATAAGAATCACAAACATCAGCAGTGCTGCAATCTCAGTTTACATTGATGATATCAGAATCCAAAATGGTGGGGCCAATGGCGGCGGATCAACTACCAGCGGGATAAAGAGTATCAATGATATGTATGGTGATCATCTTTACCTGGAGTATGGTGACACTTTAACTACAGACCTCGACTCTTCCAATATCAAACTCATTCACAAAAGAACAGGCAGGGTGCTGGGTAGCGCACAAACATTTCTTACCTATATCCAATCGATTGATACGTGCTTAATAATTGTCAAGGTAGATGCAAAGAATTACACGCTTGCACAAAATCCTTATTGCAAAAACAAGTATGATACGCTGATAGCAGGCACTGGCATTACCATCGACTTTACTAATCCGAGGGCACCGGTGATAAATTCAGTAGGAGGCAGCGGAAGCACTGGCAATGCTGATAGTTTGGGTAGTTTGCCAGCTAACCGATACATGCTCATTGCCGATAGCTTAACAAAGTATACCACCAAATATTCAGCAGACACAGCCAGGGCAAATATGTATGCAGCTCTTTCTGCATACTTAACCATTTCATCTGCTGCAGCAACTTACTCGCTCCTTTCTCACAATCACACCTTCGATGGCCTCAGCAATGTTACCATCACCGCGAAGGCTATGGGTGATTTAATCTACTGGAATGGTAGTGCCTGGGTGAATCTTGGCGTAGGTACAACATCGCAGCATCTTGTTGGTGGCTCTATCCCGCATTGGGTTGATACAGCAGTTGCAGGGCTTGGTGGCGGGTATGCTGTAACAAAACAGTTTCATACAGCCGGTGCTACAGTTACCATAAGCAATTCAGCAAACCCGAATATTCGGTTAATGGTTAATCCGGCTACAACATTGGCATCGCTGGCAATTACATTCCCCTCAAGTCCAATCGATGATCAGATTGTGGATATTGATTTTGGAGGAACAATCACGGCAGGAAATGAGGTCGTTTCTGCTTTAACGTTAGTCACGGCAGTTGTTGATGAGAGTACACCTGATTTGATCACAGCAGGAGGCCATTTAAGATATAGATGGGATGCAACGAATTCACTTTGGTATAGAAATTAATCATCATGACACAAGACGAAATATTAAGAGCAATTGAAAAGGGAAGATTTTTTCCTGTGACTGGTACAAATACCTATGTCGGCACATCGTCGGCGTCATTTCCAAAGGTAAAATCCTACAGCGCACGTCGATCATTTTATTTGTTGATCGGAAGCACTAACACCGGAGCAAGCACTTTAAATATTGATGGCGTCGGGGCTGGTAACATTTACAAGTTTGGTAATCAGCCAGTGGCGGCTGGGGATCTTCCAGCCAATAATATTGTAGAGGTAGTATATGATGGAACAAACTTCCAAGCGGTAGGTGGTGGAATCATCTTCGCCTTCATCAATCAGAGAATAAATTCAGCAGCCTCAAATTTTTCACAAACGATAATTTAAACTCATGCCTAATACATCATCGAACGTAATTCTATATGCAACGAAAGAAGCAAGGTACCCGGTAATTAACGTCCCAACTGCAACGGCAAGTACGACCACCTTACTTATTACGGCCGCATCCGCAGGTACCATTGTAACAGACATTCTCTGGAGAACTGCAGATGGAGCCGCACGAACTTGGGACATCATAATTTGTGCAACTGGTTCCCATGCGACCGCGGAAAATGCCAGGGTAATGGTTTCCATTCCTGCAAGTAGTGGTAATAATGGTTCCACCGCTATTGCATCGCTAGCAAGTCTTGTGCCTTCTCTTTTCGATATCGATTTGGCAGGCAACAGGGTGATACAGCTCGAAGCTGGACAAAGCATTTACTTAAAGAATAATGCCACTTCCGCTGGCTATAACTACATCACCTGTAAAGCAAGGGATTACTAATGAACAGCGTTGCAATAGCACCTGCGTTTATTCACGCTTCTGTAAAGAGGCGTAAGAACACATGGTATTCTGTAAAGGATGGCAACTGGACTGATCCAACTGTGTGGATGAGCAATGCTACTAAGAGATGGAGTTATCCTGGGCTTAATATAACATCCCCTGTATTCCCACAAATTGGTGACGACGTATACATAGGGCTCGGGCATACAGTGACACTCAATGCCGGAACATTTACTATCCCATTAGTTGTAAATAATCTGTATGTAGCCGGCACATTTAAGGCAGATAATAGTTCAAGGACAATGCATATTCGCGGAGACATACAAGTGACAGGTTCTGTAGACCTTACCTCTTCTAACTTAAACATTTTTCTATTTGGAGTAAATAACTATGTAACGAGTTTCACATCCGGTACTGCTTCCACTATTACTTATGCAAGGATAGGAGATCAACCAATAATGGATTTAGGGTATAGGAATTTAACTGCCGCCAATATAGGAATCAAATACCTGCAAGGCAATTTGTTAACTACTGGAAATGTTTCTATAACTAACGGAGCTGTTTTTGAAGCAGGCGATTACAATTATTCAGCTGCGGGTACAACTGCACTTACCCCGGGGTCATCAGCCTTAACGACATTTCGGAAATCAGGACCTGGAAGCGTCTTATTTATTGGTCAGCTTGACCTGACTTTGGGAAACATTGTATTCCTGGACTTTAGTTTAGGAAATCCGACAGTAGAGCTAAGGGGCGGAATGCAGGTAAGTTTTAATCCAAATACCCTTAAAACCGGTACAGGACTTTGGTCGTTTACAACAAACAACCAAAGTATTACTGGCTATGGACAACCGTGGGATGCGAATATTTCCATTGTGGGCGCGATCACGTTAAGTATTGTCACTAACAGCGGTGGGCCTATGTCAGTTCCTTTTATAAACGGCACCACAGGGTCAAGCACTTTATTGATGGGTACTGGTACACCAAAATTGTACTTCACTACCAGCGCCACCTCTATGACTACCGGCATATTTAACTACACGACAAATGCCAATGTACTCGGATATAACTTCAATGGCAGTTACACCCTCCCATACACGAACTATTATGGATTAGATGTTTTAGGGACAGGTGTTAAAACTGCAGCGGGTAGTATGGCCTTACCAGGTTCGTTTGCATTACTTTCCTCGGGGTATTTACAATTCGGAACTTACGATCTTTCTGTAGCTGGGGCGGCTGTTATAACCGGATCATCCGATGCATTAAACAGGACAACATTGGCAAAGAGCGGGGCAGGGAGCATGTTGTTTATTGGTGGTCTCACGGTCTCAGGGTCATATGTAACGCTTGATCTTACTGGCAATCCGTCGGTCGAGTTAAGAGGTGGAATGAGCTTTTTCCCAACAATCGGGACTTTCAACGGGGCTGTTACTTTCACATTTACGACCAATAATCAAAATATATCGACGGCCGCCGGCGCGTGGGCGTTCCCGTATAATATTCTCATCTCTGGAGCAATAACCGTAACGTCAAGCACACCTTCAGGTGGGCTGGCAATAGAAGGCACGTTAAACGGAAACAATGCCTTGAGCACTTTCGATAACAGGGGTAATACGCTCTATAAAAACGCAGCACAGCCAATGGCTTTGGGTGTACTACAAGCAAATGCAGCTGCTAACACATGGGTCTATAACCTCGCAGGCAATCAGGATGTTAAAGGAGGTACTTACAGAACGCTCACACTGGCGGGAAGCGGCGTGAAAACATTACAAGGCAACGTAGTTGTTGCAACGCTTTACACACTATCGGCACCGGCAACACTTGACTTAAACGGGTTTACCCGAACGTAATATCTATGAGCAATACAGTATCAACAGGATCAATATCAACTATCACCAACGGGGATACGAAACCTTTAAATATTTAATTATGGCACAGAATACAGCAATCACTATTTCCTTCCAGGCGCGGGATTGGGAGACTATTATGAGCATCATCGACAACAGCCCACTAAATGATCTCAGGAGATTGAAAAATAACCTGATCAACTATTATGCGGCTAATGCTAACCCACAGGGCACCACGCCTGTGCCAATCACGACCAAGGAGAGTGTAGTGGTTGCTTTATTTCAATTTGTGTGGGGAACAAACGCTTTGAATTATATCTCCTCCGATACAGGAAATACAGATCCCTTCCGCAGAATTATTGCTGCGATCAGAGCTGCAGGATTAGCGGTCGTCGGAGATACTTATATCACCACACAGCTTGCCACAATGGATGCAGCCAGGGCAGCACAGGCAACCGTGATCAGGAAGAATGGCCGCGAAATAATCATGAGTGACACCTTCGATTCGAATTAAATTTTATTTATGAAAAACTTTCTTTTACCAATTCTGCTGTTAATCGTTTCGTCTTCCTCCTGCCAGGTAAAAATGCCCGGTAAAGCATGGTGGAAAAATCCGCCTGTAGCAGCAAACCTTGCACCAGTAGCAAACTCAGGATCTGATAAATCAATTACGTTACCAACCAGTTCGACAATACTGGCCGGTAGTGGTACAGATCCTGATGGAAACAGTTTAAGCTACTCCTGGTCAAAGGTGAGCGGGCCTGTATCTTACGCTATCGCCTCACCATCAGCAGCAAGCACAACGGTTACGGGTTTGGTACAAGGTCAATATCGTTTCGTGCTCACAGTTACGGATAATAAAGGCGCAACTGATAAGGACACGATGATTGCCACGGTTAATCCTGCAATCAATTTGTTACCCGTCGCCTTCGCCGGAAATGATACTACCCTAATCCTCCCGGTAAGTTCAATGACATTGCATGGTACGGGAACGGATGTAGATGGCACAATAAGCACTTACACCTGGTCGCTGGTTTCCGGTCCATCCAATGTCGCAATGGCTACACCTGATTCAGCCAACACTTTTGTTATTCCACTGATCAATGGCACTTACCAATTTAAGCTCATCGTTACGGATGATCGCGGAGGTATTGCCATTGACTACGTAAATATTTTTGTTGATCTCCCACCAGCCAATATCCCACCGATCGCTAATGCAGGATCAACTGTCTCGGTGCAGCTTCCGCAAGTTGTTGCGACTTTAACAGGTGGCGGAACGGACGCAGATGGAACGCTTGTTTCTTATGCCTGGGTAAAGATCAGTGGGCCGGATGGTGGAAACATAGGCGACTCAACTTTGGCAAATCCTCTTATTGGAAACCTGCAGGCTGGTATATATGAATTTCAACTAACGGTGACGGATGATGATGGAGGAACGGGCACCAGTAATGTGCAGGTATCGGTTTTGGCCGCACCTAATGAAAAGCCAGTGGCCAAAGCAGGATCCCTGGTAACAATAACGCTGCCGGAAAATGAAGCTCCACTCTCCGGAACATTGAGTTATGACCCCGATGGAACAATAGCAGCTTATGCATGGGCAAAAGTATCAGGACCTAGTGGCGGAACGATCGTAGATAGTACTTTAGATTCAATCGTTATCGAGGGATTGACAGCCGGCACATATAAATATTCACTGACTGTCACGGATGATGATGGCGCAACGGATGTCGATGAGGTAACGGTGATAGTAAACGCAGCTCCGGTGTTCAATCAGATCCCGGTAGTGAATGCAGGATTAAACCAGGTAATTACACTTCCTACAAGCACGATCACGGTTGATGGACTTGCAACGGATTCCAGTGGCAACATTGTATCTGTGCTGTGGACGAAAATAAGTGGGCCGACAGGTGGAACAATCGCCACTCCAACATTGAGAAGGACAATAATCAGCAGCTTAACCGCGGGCACCTATATGTTTCGTTTAACTGCTACCGATGATTCCAGCGCAGTGGTGTTTGATGAAATGCGGGTAACTGTGAATCCATTACAAAACCAGATACCACAGGTAATTGCGGGAAATGATGTGGTAATTACACTGCCGACAAACAGCACAACTATTACGTCTTTTGGTATGGATGTAGAAGGCGCGATTACTTATGCCTGGACGAAAATAAGCGGTCCTTCCGGAGGTTCTATTTCTTCTCCAACCGCGGCAAATACACTAATTACCGGACTGCTTGAAGGCCGGTATGTTTACGAGGTCACTGTGACAGATCTTGATGGTGCGACAGGCACCGACAGGGTAGAGATCCTGGTAAATCCTGCAGTAGTTCCAAACAAAGCGCCTATTGCAAATGCCGGAGCAAACCAAACTATTACATTACCAGCCAGCACGTCAACATTAACCGGATCCGGTTTGGATGCAGATGGTACGATCGTCGGATATCTTTGGACGAAAATTGGCAATAGTCCTGCAGCTGGATCCATCACTTCATCAACGAGTGCAACAACTGCTGTGACCGGTTTGGTGCAAGGTGTTTATGAGTTTCAATTGAGAGTGACGGATGATGATGGAGCGATCCACGTCGATGTTATGACCATCACGGTAAATGGTGCAACGAACGTAGCACCTACTGCAGCTGCCGGCACTGATCAATCTATAACATTACCCGTTAGCAGCGTTTCTTTAACAGGAAGCGGGATCGATACTGATGGGAACATTGTCGGGTACCAGTGGACGAAAATATCAGGACCAACAACTTTCACAATCGTCAGTCCTACACTTGTTTCAACGGTAGTCAACAACCTGGTGGAAGGTGTGTATCAATTCCAATTAAGAGTTACTGATAATGCCGGTGCAGTAGGATATGATGTGGTTCAAATTACAGTCAATCCAAATGTTTCCAATCCGACTTTCTCCGGCAAATACACCTTTACCATTCCTCCGGGTGGACCGTACACGGTGAGTGCTGGTGTGTTCGAAAAAGATAGTTTTCTCGTTCGTGTGTTGTTTGGTCCGGAGGTATTAAATAGTGGAACGTATAGCCGTTTTTGGAATGGAAAAGATCGCTTGAATGGCACAATTGCCTTTCCTGATCCTAACTATAAAATAAAGATCAGGTTTCACAAATTGCGTTACGAATGGCAAGGTACAATTGGTAATCGTGCAGACTTCCTTACTGGCGACACTAAGCACCATGGCTACTACCGAACAGCTTCAAATATCGTGGTGGTAGGTGACTACATTTATTATGTTACAGGGTATAGCGAAGGTTATCCATCCTTTGCAAAAGCGCACCTGTCAAAACCACATCAAAAGGTGAACATCTATGGTAAGATGGACACAGGGGATTTGAACTACCTGGCATCAGATGGCACATATATTTATGTAACTGGCTTTGATCCCAAAGTAGGCGGCAACACTTTTGTCTTTGCTATCAGGGCGGATGATAATACTGAAGTTCAATTTACAGGAGGTTCAAAATTTGAATCTACCTACGGCCGGGATTATCCTTACGCCATTGGAATAACAACTGCCAGGTCAGGATCAAAAGCTACCGGTATAGCGGTACAAAAAACGGGTAACTATATGTTCCTTGCTCGTGGTGGTGTGAATGAACTTGCATGGTTCAATAAATTGACCGGTGTAGCTGCAGGAATAGCAACACACACAGCAGTTAGGTTTCTCGCTTGCGAAGCTGGAACAAATGCTTTATGGATGGTAACGGGAACGAATACCGTCACAAAACACACAGTAGATCCAACCAACGGAACTTTATCAGCACCGATATTAACCCTTTCCGGGCTTTCTGATCCGCAAGCCTTACAGGTTCGTCCTGACGGCACTCAAATCGCAATTGCAGATGGTGGCAGCAGCCAGCAGGTGAAATTCTTTAACACCAGTACAGGCGCATTGATAAAGGCAGTAGGTGTATTGGGCGGGTACAACGGAAGCACCTTGGTTGCAGACAATAAGTTTTACTTCACCGATGTAAATGGCAGGAACGCAAGTCAGTTTCTTATGACTTCCTCCATAGCATTTCAGTCCGACAATTCCTACTGGGTACTAGATCCAGGGAATGACCGCATTCAGCATTTTAATAGTGCCGATGTGTATGTGCAGAATATGGCATGGAATGGTGCAATGTATTTTGCGTATATAGATCGTGTTGCCCCAACAAGACTTTTCTCAAAACATTTTGAATATAAAATTGATTACAGCCGGCCATTAAGCGATTCGCTTTCTTGGACACTGTATCGCAATCATGGATATAATTCAAATGTCACTGTGCATGAACGTTATCCAGGTTTCCATAAAGTATTTCCTAACGGGAAGACATTCACCCTGCATCGCGGTATGGGACAGGCTTATACCAATAAATATGAGATAAAGGAACTAACAGACACCGGTTACCGGTCTACAGGACGCAGAACAACTAACCTTTCTTGCATGATTGCCGATGATAATTCTTTACAGGAATATATCAGAACAGGAGATGTCGCTACCGTAAAAAGATATCCGCTGCAATCTTATGATGCGCTTGGTACACCTATTTGGAGTACAACCGGCGAAACACTTGCTATTGTTAATAGTAGTGACTCCGTAATTGGTTCGCCATTTATAGGATTTACATCACAGGTTTTTTCCTCAGCCACTAACCGGGTGGTGTTCTTCAGTAACAAAGGAACCGCTGATCTGGATGCACATGACGATCCTATACCGGATGAAATTGAATGGCATAAAGGGGCACATCTTGGTATCGTGTCGAGAGGTTCAAACAAACAAACGCTGGCACTAACGGAGTGGTCAACACACAGGCAATACGGAGGTCTTTATCCAGGACCAACTTGGTTTGATATTGGTAATATGGTGAATGATTATGCAGGTGGTTCTATGATTCTGCTGGATAGGAATATAATCACAAGTTATCATGGTGAGTTCTGGAAAAATGGACAAACTAATCAATACAATCACCACTATGATGATGGATTACCTATGGGGCAATTTGGAACAAACAGATCAATCATCCCGGGTAATCAAAGGGCTGTAGCTGAAATGGCTGGTAATGCGTTGCGTCCGGTAGGTTTTAGAACCGGTGATACTGTCTACATGTATCATGGTGATGAGAGTGATCATAATGCAATACATAGATGGAAGATTACAGGATTTGAAACGATACAAGAGCAGACAGTATCAATGGCATTCCCGTCAGCTTATGCAGATTCTGCACTTGGGTACACAGACCTTATGGCTGGCATTCCCTTTAATGAACCGTTGCGAAATAACGTAGCAGGATGGACGAGAAACCCAATCAATGATACTTTAACTGATAGGTACAATAATTATTGGGTGGTTAAAACAAGAACCAATACTTATGACCCTACAACAACAGGTGATGTATATGTGGAGTATGCTTTATCAGCATACAGCGGAAACAGGTCGATAAATCGGGTATTAGATCCAACCGGTATTACTTCAAGCTGGAAAATTTCAGCACAGGTTACTATGGGTGGGGAAGCAAATACAAACAATGTGTATGGTTCTTTGAGAGTACAGGACGCAACGGGAAAAGTTCTTGCCAGTTTCTACCAAAACCAACTATATAGCGGGGGAGTTTACACAACCAACTATTACGGGAACGGGAAGTTAATCGGAGGCGGTCGAAGGGGAGATTTATTCGATAGTTCCCGGAGACTTCAGCCATTAGAAATCACTTACAATGCTGCCGGTAGTACAGTTACGTTTAGGTATGCCAGTTATCCCCCAGTGACTACCGCACTTGCAGACTTAACAGCCAATCCATTACTACCATCTTCATTACAGGTAACGATCACAAGTGTGAAGTGGGGCGGCGCAATGAGTGGAAAAACATTTGGTATTGCAGCAGGACGCTTTTATAAGAACCCTTTATAACATCAGTAAAAACAACAAGTGATCAAATGAACCTTCTGCAAGCACAAGTAATCGAATCTTCCACTACGGTGATCCTGAACTATGGAGCTGTTGGAGCCATGCTGATCATGTGTATCGTGGCCTTGATTTATATGAGCCGGTTCTTTATCAGGCAGTCTGAGAAGCAAGGTGCTCATTACACCAGTGAGGTAGCAGCTTTGCGCACTCAGCTAAACAAATACATCGAGGAGGATCGCAAGGAAATGATGTCGGTGATCATGAAAAATACTGAAGTGATTCAGTCAGTCGGAAATTCAATTGAAGATCTGCGCACGGAAATCCACGAGTATAAAAATTCAAAATAATTCCTCACTTAAAAAAACAATACATGAAAATTAAAAGTTGGAAAACCACGGCAGCTGCGGTCGCACTTGCACTCGTGGCTGCTGCAGCAGGCCTTAACTGGATCACTGCAGAACAGGCAACTGCCATTGGGTTGGCCCTGGGTGCTTTCGGATTCGCTGCAGCCAAAGACAGCAATGTTACTGGTGGCACTACCCAGCAGTAAAACCCTTTTACCAGGGCGGGTATTTGCCCGCCCTTCAAATTATTGTTATGAAAAATATCGAACGGGTTGTATGGGCATTTGTGATTGTGATACTCACCTTCATGCTTTTTAAGAAATGCAAGAATGATCCCGGCCTGGTGACAGTGAAAACTGAAACCATCACCACAATCGACACCATACCAGGAGAAATCGTTTACGTGCCACAACCGTATGCAGTTCATGATAGTTTCATCGAGTCATTTGCTGTTGAGGTAGAAGTCCCTAAACCATACCCTGTACCAGTAGCAGCGAAAAAAGAGCCTGTTCAGATATCTCTTTACAACGACACGTTAAAGCTTGATTCCTCCGGCTATGCAGTTGTGAAAGACACTGTACAAGGAAAGATCCTTGGACGTTCATTCAGTTATAAATTATTTCACCCCACGGTGACAACCACAAACACTGTTGACCAGAAAAAGAAAATCAGGGGCTACATCGGCGCCGAATATTTCTACCCGATGAATTACACCGGTGGCGCGATTGCGCTGCAGTTAAAGAACGACAACTTTCTAAAGTTATCCGCTGGCCATGCAAATGGTTCTGCGCATTATGGCATTTCTTACTTCGCAAAAATCAAATTTAAATGAGAGACCCTATATCCTTTCAACGTGCATCTGCATTGCACCCCGCTATCAGGCAGGAAGTAATAAAAACGATCGACAAGGCAGAAAGCAACCTGCCAACCTCTGCTCGCGTGCGAATCGTTCAGGGGATGCGCACGATAGAGGAGCAGCAAATTCTGTTCAATAAAGGAAGGACTACCCCCGGCACGATTGTCACGAACGCCCGGCCGGGCCAGAGTTTTCATAACTATGGTTTGGCAATCGATTTCGCCATGTTGTACGACAAAAATGGTGATGGCGTGTTCAATGACCTCAGCTGGGATATCAACTACGATTTTGACAAGGATGGGGTGAAGGACTGGATGGAAGTTGTCCTGTGTTTCAAAGCAGCTGCATTCGTGTGGGGTGGCGACTTCAAAAGCATAACAGATAATCCGCACTTGGAAAAAACATTTGGATATACCTGGAGAGAACTCCTGGATAGGCACAGGAATAATCGATTTATTAATGGTTCGAAATATGTTCTCCTTTAAACATCTTTTTTCTCATATATGTTTCATGCTTGTGCCCTGGTTCCCAAGCCGGGCTTTTTTTATATTGTAGCATCGATGATTTAACCACCCTTGAGACTTAAAAAAAAATCTCTTTGGCTATAGTATGATTTTGAATTAAGTTAGCTCCCTATAAACAAATATATAATCAATGGATAATTCGATGTATATCGACCTTTTGAAAAAAGTACTCATAGATTTTCACCGTATCGAATTTGGGGAGTATGTGCCTTTGAATCAACACAAAACTGGATTGAAATTCACAATTGCCCGATTTCTGGATAAAAGATTGCGAAAAAAGGATTATGCGGTGTGCAAATTTAACAGTGGTACTGTGGAGAGCCGAATTGTGGGATTGGATTGGCCGTACTATTCAGAGACTATGATTGGTTTAAAACGTCTCGATAATATACAATACTGTGTGGGGGAAATATTAAAGAACAACATTCCTGGAGATTTTATCGAAACAGGTGTTTGGCGTGGAGGTGCAACTATTTTAATGAAAGCATTGTTGAAAGTTTCAAATATTAACGACCGAACTGTTTGGGTTGCTGATTCATTTGAAGGTCTGCCAAAACCTGATGAATCTAAGTATAAAGAGGATAAAGGTGATTTGCACTTTAATAAGGATCAGCTTGCGATTAGCTTAGAAACAGTAAAAAGAAATTTTGAGAAATATGGGCTACTTGATGAAAAAGTCAAATTCCTAAAGGGCTGGTTTAAGGATACTTTACCAACCGCGCCGATTCAACAAATTTCATTATTGCGACTCGACGGCGATATGTATGAATCTACAATGGATGGTTTAGTAAACTTGTATCCAAAGTTGTCAAAAGGAGGTTATATTATTATTGACGATTGGGGAGCCGTGAAAGGTTGTCAAAAAGCCGTAAACGATTATAGAAAAGAACATGGGATAACAGCTGAGATAATCCCGATTGATTGGACGGGAGTCTATTGGATAAAAGAAAACTAGTATCATTCAGACCAACGCCCAAGTAGGTATACCAACTGCCTAAAAACATAAGCTGCATAATGTGCCGCATATATTCTAGTCTCGGTGTTTTAACCGGGACATTTGTTGTTTACCTTTGCAGCAGGTTTTTCATAGGATATTGGATAAAAAAACAGGGCCTGAGTTTCTACTCAAGGCCCTCTTTGTTTAATATTTTATTTGTTCCCCTTTAGGGGACGGGGGCATCTGTCCTTTTACCCCCTCCACTACCCTGCTACCTTAGCCGGGTGATATCAATCAATTTATACCAGGCCGGCATCATCGACGAGCGAATTGACTTTGCAGAGACCTGGAATGAATTAGATCTGACTGAACTGCATGCTATCTCCCGGGTGATGCTCAGCGACCTGCAGGAAGAAGTAACACAGAAATCAATTATACTCCTGGAACTAATCAAGCACCGGGCAGCAAAGAAGAAAATCCCGGTAGAAGTCATTCAGCGCATTGATCCGGAGGACCTCACCATATCGGGTTTGCCACTTGTAGATTTTATCTATGCTTCCAATGGCCTCACCAGGCAGCCGTATACGACGATAAAAGTGCCTGCAGATATTTCCTTCATGAACCGGCGCTTCGGGATGATCGGGCCCAAGGACGATTTTCAGAACCTTACCTGTGGGGAATATGAAGCTGCGGAGATCATCTTCCTGCAATTCAAAGAATCGAATGACGCTAGTTTGCTCGCTTCCCTCGCTGCAGTGTTGTACCGTAAGGACGCGAAGGAATTCATCAGTTACAATTACAGGAAATCAACGTATGTCACCTATGATCATGAAGCCTATACTAAATATTTTGCTCGCCTGGATCATCATGTTCTGTTCACCATTTTTTTGTGGTACAACGGATGCAGGTCAATGCTACCTGTTTTTTTCCCAACCCTACATGAGGGATCGGATGCTGGGACAAAGGACTTAATGGTATTTACAAAATGTATTCACGCAGCAGCTGGGCCAAAAAACGGGACACGCGACCAGGTAAGACGTTCGGGATTGCTGCCCTTATTTTTTGAAATGGAACAGGAAGCAAAAAAAGCCAAAGAATTACAAGCAGAATATGACCGCAGAAAATAACCTCGTCGAGTATGTTGATTATTTCCGGCAGCTTGCTGTGCGGCATTCAGATTTGCGCCATAATGAAGCAGCTGAAACCGGAGATGCTCCTGCCAGTGAGATGCACTTTGCGAAATGGAACCTGAATGAAATAACAGGATCCCTGCGTACAAAACTTTCATTCCCTGCAGTGCTCCTGGAGCTGTACGAAAATCAAACTGCCGGCTCTACCATTTATAATATCAAACAGCGACCGAAAGGAGCGCTCACAATCCTGCAACACGTAAAGGAAGGCAGCATCCGTGATGAGGAAGCAGCCTACACACTTACAGAGAAAATCCTGTATGACTTTCTCAAACAGATCTGGCAGGACCACTACGCACCATCAGCCGATCGCTGTGAAACTCCCTTTTACCAGTTTGACTATAACGGCCTACACATAACACCTACGCCCAAGCTGTTTCAAAACGAAATGGGTTGGCGGGTTGAATTTCCTTTTGTGTTTCAAAACACAATTGATATCAAAAGGCCACCTGAAGCAGGGACCTTCATAGACTACGTTGTTGCTGATTATACAAACGTTGCTTTTGCCACTGCTTATGTAGATTATTTCCGTCAGCTTGCCGTCAGCCATTATTTGCTTCGCCATAATCAGGCAGCGGAAACGGGCGATGCACCAGCCAGCCAGGGCCATTTTACCAAGTGGAACGCCAATGAACTGGTTGGTGGCCTGAGAACAAAATGCAGTTTTCCTGGAATGTTGCTGGAACTATATGAAACGGATCCCTATGCAGAAACCGTGTATGATGTTAAGCCCAGGTCACGCGGTGCCTTCACCATACTGCAGCATGTGAAGGAAGGTGACCTCCGCGGTGAGGAAGCCGCGTATGCTTTGGCAGAGTCGATCATGTATAACATTCTCCAGCAGATGTGGCAGGATCATTACAGTTCGAGTAAGGATCGCTGTAAGACACCATTCTACCAATTCGGTTTTAATAACCTCGATATCGTATCAACTGGAAAAATCCTGGAGAACGAAATGGGATGGCGCGTCGAGTTTTATTTTGAATTCCAGAGAGCTTACAACGTAATGACTCCACCGGATCCCGGTGCCTTCATCGATAACGAAGTATTTGCGCTGGGCGATGATGAGGGCTTCCTGGATGCAGACGATTTAATCAACACTTTACTATTAACAGAATGAATGGGGATCTGAAATTAACCTTCATACAGAAGACAGTTAATGACACAATGCGTGAAATGATGCAGGTGATGACTATTAGTATGGATCGCCTGAAAGTTGGAGAAACCGGTGAAGGTGCAGCTTCGATCGCATACAGCAGCCTGGTACAAGGCGCCGGCGTTGAAGCGAAGCTTTCCTTCAAAGAATACCTCCGGTTCGTAGACATGGGTGTGGGCCGTGGCCACCCACTCGGTGGATTGAAAACCGTACGGGTAGAGCTAAAGTCAAGAAAGAACGGCGGAAATAAATTTGTAAAGGATGACACGTTTAAACCACGGAAGATCTACGCTCGGGTTGTATATGGCAAACTAACGCCGATGTATAATCGATTGCTATACGGCTTTACCCAGGAAACGATCGACATGCTGAAAAAAGAACTAGAACAAGCAAATCAAACCCCACTTCAACCATGAGTGAACTAATATTTACGAAAACCGGTGTCAACATGCTATCAGGCAATTCAATTGATTTTGAAGTTGCCATTTCGCCATACAATGCCACGGTTCAAAAGCAATCCATCTTTGTAATCATTTCCATAGCTGTGGAGGTAGCACCCGGATCCGCCGTATTCACGGAAGTAAAATCGCAAAAGGTATTTGCAAATGACCTAGGGGTGGTTTCCATTGATGTGGGGAGCATCGTGCATGCTTACCTGGACTACTTTTTACCACCAGCCAACCTGGACCGGTTGATGGAAGTTGTCGGGCAAAGCAAAAGGTTTAAAGTGAAGTTTAGCTTGTACGATGACCTGGCTCTTCTCACCGATCAAACGCAGATCATCACTGCCATTAAAGCCGGGGCGTCCTACGAGTATTTCAACACTGATAATAGCTACCCATGGATGGGCAGCTCAACTGAACAAATGCTTCTTTTCATTACCGATGGAAAAGATCTGGTTAGTGTGACCGATGTGTTCTTTATCTTTTTTTGTTTTTCTTCAGGGACTGCTCAAAATATTTTCGCCCGCTACACCATCAACTATTTACTGGATGCAGCTTACGGCAGCATTACTGGTGATATCGCAGGAATCATCAACAAACCGGCTGCAGGTTACACTGACCTGGTATACGATGTAACCTGGATTGTGGATGCCGGAGTCGAAAGCATGACATTCTTTTGGCAGCTTCCTACATTACCTGGCATTGACAGCGTAAAGATTGAGTACAGGGTACTTGGAACGGAGTACTGGGATAGTGCAACAACCAGCGGCACTGCTGGAGGAGTTGTATTCCTTAGTAGCTTTCCTGACGTGTACGAAGTACGGTTTGCATCTTACAATGGAGCTACTTTGGTAAACACCACGGCAAGCGTATTCGTGGAGATAACAAATAGTGTCCCTGTTCTACCTAATACTGTTGTCTTCTCCCCGGTAATGGCTTGCCTGCCATCTGGCTTTAACCAGTTAAATTTACAGAGCTACCTGCCTGCAGGAGCTGTCCCAATAAGTTACGAGATTTCATTTTTTAGCAACGATGGACTAGGTGGTGATGATGTCGAATTCCTGGCTCCAATTCAATTCAAAATTGATCATCGTAAATCATATGGTGCTGTCCAGTTGCTATACAGGAATAGTCTGGGTGGATTGCAACCGCTCCGTATGCTTGGGCAAATTGACACGGAAGGAGAATACAAGTACCAGCTGGTAAACAGAATTCCGCCTCCCTCCTACCTGCTTGATGGTAACCTGATTGGCGACAGTGATCAACAGTATTCGGAAGAGAATATGAAGTTCAAGGGAGAAACGGGGTTCATGCCGAAGTACCAGGTTGACAGGTTAAGAGATTTCTTCCTCAGTAAACAACGGTATGAAGTAAAGGATGGCCGGTTGATTCCGATCATTCTCAATGCCAAAAATGTAAAGTTCTTTACCAACAGGGACAACCTGATCAGCGTGCAGGTGGAATGGCAACACGCATTCACGAATCAGTATTACAGCAACACAAATCTTCCACCTGATGCCTGCCCTGCAATCAACCAATTGCATTGGAGGCAAAACAATGATGATGAAATAACCGTGTACTGGGCTTTTCCTTTCGGGCATAGCTACGGCCGGATAAGTATTGAGTTTCCGGGCGAGCCATTGCAGTATTATTTCCTGGTTGGTAACAGCGGACTCCAAAAGGTCGGCTTCATCCGCCCGGCTTCCGCCGTCGATGTTGATGTAAATATTGTAGTTGTTGGAAATGTTATCTGTAACAGGTACAATATGGTACCATCGTACGGTCCAAACTTTACCATTCCTGCAGCTCTCTTGCTCGCCACCTTACTTCCGGTCGCAAATAACGACGTGTACAACATTCCCGCAGGTTACATCACCGGCGTTAGCCTGGTAGGCTCTGTCCTGGCAAATGACTATGCACCATCGGGAGCAACCATTGAAGTAATTGAGAATAGTGGCGCCACAACCGCTGGCGGAACTTTCGAAATCGATTCTGATGGGTTTATCATTTACACGCCTCCTTCCAGCATTTACACCGGTGCTGATACCTTCACCTATGAGATCCGTAAAACCCCGGATGGCACACCGGTGACAGCAACGGTCACCATCAATGTAGGTACAGTTTCTACCTCGATCTATGCTAAGATTGTTGGCCGTAATTTCAATGTGAGTTATACTGACGTTGGTGAAATCTGGATTGACTTCTTTAGCAATCCTGCAGGTACAATCCCGATCGACATATCTGCATTTGGACTTACAATCAACTACAATAAAAATGTTGCGACGTATTACGATCCAACCGGCGCAGACTCTGCCGACTACCCGGGATCAATCGCCGGGACAGGATTCAGGGTTAAGATCTATGACGGCCTCATCATCGACTACAGCCTTACATATCCAATCATAACTGTGTTTACCATAACACCAGGCACTGGCTACACCGGAATATAGTGTGTCCTTTTTGCGGCGCTCTTCTTCAATCAATTTTACTGCACACCGTCCTTAATTGGATGGTGTCAGTAATATGAGCGTACGCACCGACACAGTCAACCTGATCGTTAATGTAAATGGGAACACCGCACAAAACAACCTAACCAACCTCCGCAAAAAAGCTGCTGACATCAAGTTCGAAATGCAGGGCCTTGTAAAAGGAACAGCTGAATACGTTGCTAAAGGGAAAGAGCTATCCACTGTCACCAAAGAAATGGATGCGCTCAAAAAGCAGATCGGCATTACATCCCTCTCTCAAAAGGAACTGACTTCTGAACTCGCCAAATTAAGAGCATTGCGGGGCAGCGTATTGCCATTTAGTAAAGAATATGATGAACTGAGTAAAAGCATTGGGCAAGTTGAAAAACGGTTGAAAGATGTAAAGAATGGCACGCAGGGATTCTCTTCTTTCCTGGGTAAACTAAGTGACGGCGTAAAGCAATTTGGTGTAGTGGCCGGTGCCTACCTGGGCTTTCAATTCATTGCCACACAATTTCAGAATATCGTCAAAGGTGCCAGTAAACTTTCTGATCAACTGGCAGATCTCCGGAGAGTGACCGGTCTTACTGCAGGTGAGGCTGGAAAACTCAATCAGCAGCTAACGGACCTCGATACACGAACGAGTACAGAAGGCCTCCGTAACATCGCCATCACTGCAGGAAAGCTTGGTGTGGCAAAGGACGAAATATTTGAATTCACTGCAGCTGTTGATCAGCTGGTAGTTGCGCTTGGTGATGAGCTCGGTGATGCCGATCAGATCACGACGCAGCTGGGCAAGATCCTGAATGTTTTCGACGGCAAGGTGAACGGTGATAATATTACCCGCCTGGGTAATTCATTTGTTGAATTGGCCAACGCGGGTGTTGCAAGTGGTGCATTCATCGCCGACTTTGATCAACGTCTTTCTGGTATCGCTAAAAGTGCCGGTATTGGCTTGGGTGAATTGAGCGGACTCGGTGCGGGACTCGAGGAAATGGGTGCCCGGGTTGAGAGCTCCAGTACTGCAGTACAAAAACTCATTATCGGCATTTCGGAAGACTTGCCGAAAGCGGCTAAAATTGCCGGTCTTTCCACTGCAGAATTCACCAAGCTGTTTAGAGAAGATGCGACAGAAGCGTTATTAAAATACAGCGAAGGGCTGGTTAAAAATAAATCCTCGTTTGCTGAAGTCACAGCTTCATTCAAAGATGCAGGAGAAGAAGGCGCCCGCACAATTGAAACGATCAGTAAGCTCGGTACTGGTGCCGACGCTTTGCGTGTTAAAATAGATTTAGGTAAAAAGTCTTTCCAGGAATCAACAGCAATAACGGAGGCTTTCAGACTAAAGAACGAAACGTTTGGTGCATCCATTGATAAGCTTGGCAAAGAATTAAACAAGCTTGTTACGAATAGCCGGTTCAGTGAGTTTGTAAAATCCATCGTACAAGGAATCACTTCCCTCATTCTCCCATCAAAGTCCTTGACCGACCAATTTAAAGAGCAGCAAAGAGTCGTTCAGAAGTTGGAATCTGACACACTGCCGTTGATTAATCGATACGAAGAACTCAAAAAGAAATCGACGCTCAATAAAGATGAACAGATAGAACTGAATAGGGCTATCACTGCCATCGGCAACACGATCCCTGGCGCCATTACGCAGTTTGATGCTTACGGTCGCGCACTGGGAATCAATGCGGATAAAGCCAGGGAATTTATCAACCTGCAGAAAACAATTTTGAAGGAGAAAAACCGTGATGCTGTGAAAGATCAGCAGGATGTTTTGAAGGTTCTTGAACGCGATGCTGAGCGGCTTCAACGCACGCTCAATAAAGGCACAGTTAGCCAAACTGTTGGCGGTGGCACCGGTGGGGCCGGAACCGACATCATCAGGCGTTTAACCGATGACGAGATCCGGAAGGCACAAGAAACGCTTGCCGGTTACCAGGAACGTATTTCTGGTATTAAAGGAATCATTGCTGAGCTTAAGGGTGAGAACCTTAAGCTGCCGGATCCGGTTGCACCTGGTCTTACCGGTGGAGGCGCAGGCGATGCTCCCGCTGGGTTAACTGATGAGCAGAAAAAAGCTGCAGAGAGAGCGCGAAAACAACGCGAATCAGAATACGAACGTTTAAAAAAAGAAGCTGCCAAGTTTGAAGAAGATCTTCGCAAACTAAAAGAGCGGGCACAATTCAAAGGCGAAACTCCTGAACAAGGTGAAATCGATGCAGTCACCGCCAAGTATGCCGAACTAACGGCAAGGGCTAAAGAGTTTTACCTGAAGCATGCTATTGATCAAAAGGCATTCAATGCCGATGAAAAATTGATCGCAGAGGCGCAGGCCCAGGAACTGCAAAACATCTTCACCAAGTATTACAACAAGCGCCTGGAAGATAGCAGCGCTAAAGAATACGACGAAAGCCTGGCAGCACGAAATGAGTTTTCAGAAAGACTGAAGATCGCGGTCGGTCAGGAGTACGCTGCCGGCCGTTTGAGCAAAGTAGAATACGAACAGCAGCTGCGTCAAATTGAGAAGGATGAAACTGCAGACCGCATCATCATTGCCCAGGACTACAGTGCCACTGTAAAGAAAGCAGCGAAGGATGTTACTGCTTTCAAAAAAACGCAGGAAGAGCAAACGACTGCGGATCTCCTTAATGAAATTGAAGCCCGCAAAGAACTCACTGCACAGGAAAAAGCTTCGAAGCTGCAGCGCGATGTGCTTACTACCCGCCCGGGATCAAAATCAAACCTTGACGCCCGGAAGGCCCAGCTGAATGCAGATAAAGAATTGGAGCTGCAGGCAGCCCGCGACAAGTATGCGGCCCTCGGTATTATGCTCGAAGAGAGCAATGAAGTTTTGCTTGGGATCAATGCTGAGTTTGGTGAGCGGCAAAAAGAGATGGACCAGGAATATATCCAAGGTCAGATCGCTAAGATTGGTGAATACGTCGGCTATTTTCAGCAGGCATTGAATAGCCTTAATCAGTTCATCAACAACAGAGAAAACAACCAGCTGCAGAAAGATAAAGCTGCGAACACTGCAAAGAAAAAAACTTACAAGGATCAACTTGATAATAAACTTCTCAGCAAAGAACAATACGATAAGAAGGTACAGGCGGCCGACGAGGAACTTGATAAAAAAGAACGCGAGCTTCGTCGTAAACAGGCACAACGTGAAAAAGCGCTTCGCCTTTTCCAGGCTATCATCAGCGTTGCCCAGGGTGTGGCTGCTTCCCTGGCTTACGGTGGACCGGTGGGTATTGCCATGGCCGCCGTCACCGGTGTGTTGGGTGCGCTTGAAATTGCCGCGATCGCGAATTCTCCTCTTCCTGAATTAGGCAAAGGTGACTGGGTACGCACCGGAGATAAACACAGTGCTCCTTCCGGTGGCATAAATGCAAAAATCGAAAGAGACGAAGCTGTCATCAGCGCCCCTGCTATGACCGATAAAAACGTGTACACCGTAACGGGTACTACGGCACAAATCACCAGCGCATTAAACAGCCGAGCAGGTGGAGCGAGCTGGAGCCCCGGTGCTGTTATTCAAATGCCGAAGTGGAGAACGGATCCTGCACCTACCATTAATCCAAACTTACCGAGGATCATGGAGCAGGGTGGCATTGTTCGGCCGCTTACTCAATCTGCAGAAGGCACTACTGGTAATGATCAATTGTCCGGTTTACTGCTCCGAAACAATCAGCTGATGGAAGAGATGATCAGCGTCACCAGGGATAAGAATGAAAAGCTGCATGCTGTAGTGAGCATCAAAGAATATGAGGCGAAAAAACTATTATACGATCAGGCCAAAAAGGCGAGTGGCTTATAAATTTTCATCATGCTGCAGATATACATACATGGCAATTTAGAAAGCGGTTTTCTTGATCTCATCCCGGGAACCGTGCTCGACGTAGAAGCGCTCCAGGAGAGTTTCGACGAAGACATTACAAGCGGCGAGTTCACGCTTCCTATTGATGTTGAGTGGACTGACAACAATCGCCGGCTGTTCAACTTTTCGGAACGGGTTGAGAATTTTAAGAGAGCGGAGAACTTCTTTATTTGCACTGTTTATTACCAGCACTTTCCAGAACTGGTGAGAGCGAAATTCACCATCCTTGGCAAGCAAGGGAATTTCAATTATCGCAAAGGGAAATTCACAGCAAGTATCAGTGGCAGCAAAGGATTGTACGGCAGCGCCATTCGCAATAAGAAGATGACAGATCTCTCCCTGGGAGGCATCATTGAATGGGCTGGAATGGACAGCCGTGAATTCGCTTACAGTCATGCCACCGGTGGGCAGCCGCAATACCCGTATATCAGCTTTGCACCGGTCGCTATTGAGCAATTCTTCCAGGAAGACCGGCGTGACTTCTTAGGGGAGTTCCTTGCAAAGGACACAGTCAATACCGTGGTGATCACCGGCGTTGGAACCAACGACTGGACCTTTGGCCGGCCTTCCACCACAGATCCCTCCACACCGGTTCCATCTGGCACAGATGGCTACCAGGATTACAGGACCGTACCGTTCTTTAAGACTCAGAATGTTTTCAGCAAGTGTTTTACCGAATTTGGGTTTACCGTGAGCGGGGACCTGCTCGAGGATCCTGAATTTCTCGACTTGTGTATGTTCAACAATTACGGGATTGAAATCCTATCCCGGACGTTCATTGATTTCAACCGCAGGATCATTCCATCGAACCACATGCCCGATGTATTGATTAGTGACTGGTTAAAAGCAATGTTTTCATTGACGAGTATGTTTCCTGTATTTGAGGATAACAACAAAGTGCGCCTGGTGTATCACAAGACCGATATCGTTGTAAACAAAATCGTTTCACTGGATGATGAAATTGACGGTGAGTTTGAAAGTGAAACACTTGATGGTACTGCAACCGAAAACGGCTATAAGGTTGCCTTTGCCTGGGACAGCGCAGACCAGTACTACAGCGAACGAGTGAAAGACAGGAAGGACAAAACATTGGTGGCCACGGTAGCTGTGTATGGAGACCTTGCGACGCTCGATATTGGCAGACCGATGAATACAGATGACATCGTTTTGGTGCAAAGCGAAAACATTTTCTACCAGGTAGCTGACGCGACCACCACACCTATTTTGTACGATGCATGGAGTGAGAACCTGGATGAATACCTGAAGGGAGAAGGCGAGAAGACAATTGATATCAGCATGAGCACACTGTGTCATTATGTAGAGCTGGATCCGGCGACACAACTGTATGTGCGAAAAAATTATGTTGGCTGCAGGCAGCCTGGATCCTACATCAATAATTCCGGGGCCCTGGTGAAAAACAGTTTCGGGCTTCGTGTCTTTTACATTTCGCAGGAGATGGTTGGTACGGTAATCGTTCCCGTTAGTTACAATCATAACAGGAATGCATTGAACCAGCGGCGTTGCAGGTATTCCCTAAGCATTAATGGGACGGACGGCCTTGCAGAAGCATTCCATATCCCCTGGCTGAACATCATTGAGAATGCAGAACTGATCAAAGTATCTGCCCGCTCTTCTCCAAAGGTGCTGCAGACATTGCGGACTTACAATCGTTTTCAAATTGCAGGTACTTTATTCTTCCTGAAGAAAATTGAGCGGTCTATTCCGCCGGGCCCTACTATTAAGCTGGAAGTCGTGGCTTTGTAATTTGTCAAGAATTTCAAATAATTCTAATAGAACTTTTACTACAACAGCCTTAATCGGCTTTGCATTATATTCGCCCCGCAAAGACTAAATCCATACAGAGCCTCCACCTTATTGGTGGTAGGCAAGCCAATGCGTAGCAATACAAGTTTGGCAGCTCTGTATGGAGTCTTTGCAGTGACCTATCACCATGTTTTAAATAAGTGGAAATGAAAGACGAAGAATCAGAAGTAAGCAATATAGTTGACGGCAAAGTACCTGCCGTTGCTGATCCAGTTCTGGAGAAGTTGAAAAACACTTTATTTTCCGAGTATTTTCCCGTCCAAAAGTTTGAAGAAGGTGTTATTTTGATGTCCACCCGCGACATCTGGTCCATGCTGCAGCGCCTCTATCCTAATGAAATTCTCTACTCCCCCGCGGATGTTGCAAACTGGCTGCACGAAAAAGGCTTTACGTTCCTGAACCATGGCGAACTCCGCTATGAATGGATGTTGAAACCGGAACCGTGAGCCTTGCCATTTTTTTCGTAAACCCTTACCCTATTCCCTCAAACACATGAACACCCCATCTTGCTATGGCTGTCCTAACCAGCTTGAATGCAATTATTTTAACGACCACCCTTTAGATACTCGGCTTCTTTACTGCGAACGGTTGAGTAGACATCCTGGAAACTTGTTTTATTCGCAGTTGCCAGGTACTCCAGTAGAACTTCCTGAACCGCACGTGCTCTGGATGAAGCGATTAAATGCCTTTGTTCAGCGGCATGCATCATTTCTTTTAGCTCCAACAGTTGCTTTTCTGTTCCAGATTTGTCATTAACGAGGTTTTCCAGCACTGAAATCAATTTGTCCTTCGCCTCCAGCGTTTGGGCGTGCGCCTTCATGAGTGATTGCGACATGTTGTCGTATGGCACCTGGGTCTCATTGATTAGGTTCTGCGCTTCACGGTAGTTATCCTCAACTAATTCATCGAATGAAACTCCGAACTCGTGGGCTATTTTCTCTAATGCTGTTGTAGGGAAGATTGCTTCCTGTTCCCAGGTAGCATATGTAGTTCTTTTCTCCTTGATCCTGGAAGCGAACTCCTCCTGGGTCATATTATTCTGCTTTCTTAAGTCTTTGACTTTCATCTAATTCTAGTTGCAGATGAAGAAAATTACGAAATTTCCAAAAATATATTTGGAATTACGATCGTAGTTCTCGTATCTTTACGGGGTACAACAAAGTAAAAGATAATATATCAAAAGTACAATACCCTATAAGAAGTATTTAACAAATTGAACGCAAAAATGCCAGGAAAAGAACAAGCAATACCACTGAAAGACCGATTAGACTCGGAAATTTCGCTTATTAAAGACAAAATTACTACGAGCGATCGCCGGAAGTTCATGGAAGATTACGACGGAGCCAAAGAAATTACGAAACAGTTCCTCAGTAATTACCTCAACGGGCGTGGAGCAGATACTCAGATTCTTCATGACCTATTGGTTTTTATGCGTGAACGAATTCAAAAACGGGAAGCATCGGTTGCTGTTCCTCTTTAATACTAAGCCATGCTTCAACTGAAATTCTCCTCTAATCCCAACGGCAAATTGCTCGGCGACATATTCGGCGACATTCGGCTGGCCGATTATGAGAAATTTCAATCAGGCAATATCATCGAGATCAAGCTTAAGAAAGATGTGATCGGTAAAGCCCAGGTGATCGGCTACAAAGACTTTGCCTTTACCCGTCTCACCGATACGCTTTCTCACATGAACTGTGGCCGGGAAGCAGCATACCAGGCTAAGCTGCTGAAGAATTATTATCAAGGCCTTGGTGACGATAGCCAGTTAATGCACATCGTGTTCAAATGGGTTGCCCGGTACATGGAGTTTCAGGAGGCGCTCATTGCCGACTGGTGGCAATCAAAACGTGATCAGTATCCTCATAACCTCACATCCTTTCATCAGCACGAATCAACCGATTTTATATGAGCGACGTAATGAATCAGCCATTCTATAGAAATTTTGTGTCCCCAACTCACTGTAAGGACCTTCACGAATTTGGGCTACAGGTAAACTTGTCCTGTCAGTGGAACCTCTACGATCGTGCTGTACTAAGATGCTACCTTTTTGATTTTGAAGATTATTACCGCGATAACGAGAAGAACATAGACCAGTTGAATCCTCCGCGGGCGATCTGGCCAGCCTTTCAAATCGGCGACCTTGATCTGCTTCTTCCAAACTATTGTCTTTCACGAGATCATTCCGGGTTTATTCTTTCCATTGAAAATAATTACCAAGTCGCAATAGTAACGGACAAACGCATGCCAGATGTATTCGCAAGGATGGTAGTGGCATGTCTGAGGGCGAGAGTGCTCCTGCCAAATACGGCTATCAACAAATTGAAAAACCAATTATAAAGATTTTCATAATTAAGCAAGCAATCGTTGGAGTCGGGTTTGTTTCTACTTACCTGGCCTTTTAAAAACTTGCTTAACAAAAATGCTGGTTTAGGCGGGCTGTTTCTACAGCCTGTATTTTCAAAACCACATAAAATCTCAGACATGAAAAAGGTATTGCTCGCTCTTATTCTACTCACCAGCATTGCACATGCTCAACCTTACATTTCACTTGGCTTCACCACCAAAGGCGCGGCACTGGGTGTGGGCTACATGGAAAACAATTTCGGTTTTGATTTCAGTTTCGTTCACAACATCAGTTACCGTAAAACATACATTCCCACTATCACTTCCTTCAGCGTTGGTCGGTGCACGTTATTAACCACTAACGACGAGAACAACCTGTCACTTACGCCTTCGATCGGCATAGCCCATAGCACAAAAAAAGACTTCAGCGAATACAACATAGCGCCGGCATACAAGATAATCACGGTGAATAAAACACTCCCTTTCTTTGGCCTGGAACTGGGTAAGGACATCGGCATAAGTAGAATTTCTCTCACAGCAAACTATTGCGGGATGTTCTATGCAGGCGTTGGTATCAAAGCATTCTTCAAATAACAAAGCAACTATTTCCTCACCATAAAAAAAGTAACCGGCACTAATTAACCATTTAAGCGGTGTGTCTGAGAGGTGCCGGTTATTTTAAACGAACATGATCCTTATTATCTGCTCCACCCTTTACTTGTTGATTGCCGTTCTGATGTTCCTGATGTGTTACGACATGAGCCTGGAGAAAGAAACAGATGAACTGATCAACGACGCAGCGAGCTGCATTGTGTGGCCACTTACTTTTCTTATTGCAGTTCTTCCATCTAAAAAATATTGAAATGACTTACAGGCAAGAAATTCAAACGCTCATTGAAGACATCGACAAATTAAACGACAAGGCTGAACGCCTTCGGGACGTTGCGGTTGAGCAGGAGAAAGGTTATTGGAATGGATTGAGGCAAAAGCTTGGCGCGAGCATCGATATTCTTAATCGTTTAGACAATACTCTGACTATGGCCAGGGCATTGATGGAAGCTTAAATTCAAAAATCTATGATACACATCATCAAAAACACTGCAGGCAAATTCGATGTCGTAACCATCGCTAAGAACGGCGCCCATCTGTCTGGTACCAGGCAGGGATTTGAAAGCAGAATGGCTGTTTACAAAAACATCCGATCACAAATGAAGCAGTTCGGTGTGGATCCTAACATCGGTGTACTTGTGCAGGATGATACACTTGCTCAACCGACGGTGATCCGCCTCTGGGATAAAGGTCTAACGCTCAACCTCGGATATATTCCGGAAAAGAAGTACCAATCAAAAAGTAACCAAGTTTCTCATTCATAAAAAACCATTATGGCAAAAACAAAAACCGGCGATGCTCCTGCATCAGCACTCAATTTAGTCAGTCAACATGTAAAGGTCATTCCTGCCCTGGCAACGAATGAATTTGCCCAAAACTTTATTACCGGCGAAGGTGAAGTGGTAATCCGTTTCAAAAACTTCACGAAGAAACCACGGTACTTCCTGTACAACGTAACTGAAGTCGATGTGGATGGAAAGCCATTGACTGAACCTGTAGTAGAGAATAAAGGTAGCGGTGCCCTGGTAGACTAATGACCAAGGCAACAACCATATTGCCCTTTGACAAACCTGTTAAAAGGTTGTTGACACCTGCAGAAAAAGCATTTGTATCTTACCTGTCCAAAATACTCGTAAACAAAACCCTGAATGATGCAAAACAAAAGATGCATACGGTACCTGCGGTTTAGCAGCGATGGACAGAGCAATTCATCCATCGAGTGGCAGGACACCAGCACAGCGCATTGGTGTGAAAGAAACAACGTGGATATAGCAGATACATTTACCGATGCAGGGTTCAGCGCAAAAACTTTCGACCGGCCGGATTTTGAAAAGCTTTCAAAGTTCGTGCACACGCACTTCAGGAACATTGACTACCTGGTAGTAAACCAGATGGATCGCTTTAGCCGGGACGCCGGCGAAGCCTTGAGCCTGGTCAAAAAGCTGCAGGTAAAATACAACGTGCAAATTGTAAGCGTTACAGAGGGGATCACCTATGATCACCACACGCCTGGCAGTTTCTTCCGCACCGGTCTTCAGCTGCTCCTTGCTGAAGATGATAACATTAACCGTGCACAAAAAATCAATAGCGGGATCTACACAAGTAAAGCCAGGGAGGGCAGGTATATTGGAGCACATGCCCCTTATGGCTATAAGAAAGAGGGCCAGCGTAAAGACAGGCGATTAGTAGTGGTGGAAGAAGAGGCAGCAATCGTAAGGTTTATATTCCAGTCGTATCAGCATCAAATGCCGATTATGGAAATATACCAACAGGCGCTGAAGATGGGATTGAAAAAGAGAGGAAACAGTGTGATACCGAAAATACTTAGCAACCCCATCTACAGTGGTCAGCAAGAGGTGAAGCCCTGGAAGGATATGCCCGGAGGCCTGTTCCCGGGCATGCAGGAAGCGATAGTAGATATAATTACCTGGCAGCAGGTTCAGTGGCAAATGAAGGGTGGCCAGAAACAAAATAAAGTGAGTATATCGGACGAGTTACCACTAAGGGGGGTATTACATTGTCATTGTGGAAGAATGCTTACAGGCGCGCCAAGTCGCGGCCGCCACGGTAATTATTTCTATTATTATAAATGCAACACAACCACGCAGCACAATAACATCAGTGCAAAAAAAGCACACAAGCAGCTGGAAGAAATGCTCGGCTATTTGAGTGTGCCGACCTACATCATTGATGCAGTTAAAATTGATAGTGAAAAGTTGCTGGAGCAGCAGCTGCGGGAAAACAAAAAAGCACTGGCCACCGCCAGGCGTTCACTGGATGAAGAAACAAAGAAGCTGATCAGCCTCGAGGAGAAATGGATCCTGAATCAACTCAGCTTTGAAACATACAACCGGTGGTACCAGGACACAGTACAAAAGCGCATATACCTAAACGCTACTATCGAGAAATTGAGCCGTGATGAAAGCGAAGTATTTGTATTGCTACAAGAAAACCTCTACAGCCTGACAGACATGCAATATGTCTGGTCAAATGCAGGCACTAATGATAAGCAGGAACTCCTGCGAATGGTGTTCGATAATCAATTGTACTATAGAAATGCAACTTATCGAACCCCTTACTTAATGGAAATCTTTTCTCATAACACACAGATTCTCAAACAAAAACAGCTGCTGGAAATAGATGAAAAAAGGGATTATCGAATGATAATCCCTGAAGGTGGAGCCACAGGGAATTCTATCGAACCCCTCACCTCTCTCCTCTCCTTTATTAGGTCTATCAAAGTAGCGTAAAATCTTGTTGGGAGTCGAACCTTCGATGTCGCCGGGAGTAACACCCTGGTCCATCGTGGGGTAAAACTTTACGCTCATGCTTTTCTTCACATACATCTCAAATTCATATGCCTGCAGTAATAACCTGCAGAAAGCAATCCACCAGTTTCTGAAACTGCAGGAACGATTGATCATCCCTGCAGCGGACATTGAAAACTTCAAAAAAGGCATAATCGCTAGTATTGTTGCTCTCTGTAAGGAACATCCTCGCTGCATCCCGGTGGATCCCTACTGGTGGAGCGGCAATGATCAACAGGATTACATCCTTGGATTCAGTAACGGTGCCATCTGCAACTTCCATATTTACCATTCCGCGTCGTGACAGTCGGCGAATTCATTGAGCAGTATTGCTGCGATGAAGACTTCTACCGCCTCATGCGTCAGCTGCAGCATCTATGGTCGGAGAAAATTTCATCCACGGCAGCTACGAGCGCCATCGAAGAGCGATTGCAATTAAACAAGGCCCAACTGCAGACTGCAGTAACAATTATCCAGGAACAAATCGAATACTAAAACAACGTTCGCTGCTAACCCATGGCAAAAAGTAAGAAAGACCTAACAGAACCCATACAGGAAGAAAAAGATTTGTCCTACTTCGATCAGCGGATGAAGCTGCTCGGAGTAACTCCTGAGATCAACAAGATTGCGCTTTACAAATACGATGCAGCCACACAGAAGAACGTGCTCGAGGATAGCCCGATATTCCAGGAAGTGGAAGAAGGGATCCGCATCATGGTCTACACGCTGGACCGTAGCCGGATCACCTTCAGCAACCAGGAGACCAAAATAAAAGAAAGCGGTCACGAGGTCCAGACCGGGGGCAGTCGCTGGAAGAAAGACTTCTACATCACCCGTCTCCGGGAGCCGATCGTAAAGGGCAACGATGTAATTAAGTACCGGATTCCCAAAGGAGGTGGAACCTACCCGTTTTTCCCGCCGGCGCTCATTGAGAAATTTGAACAGAAGATCCCGATGAAAACTGTCTTCTTAACAGAAGGCTATTTCAAGGCGTTTAAGGCATCGATGCATGGCATTGACATCATTGGCTTGTCCAGCATCACCCACATGAAGGACAAGGCCACCGGTGCACTGCATGAAGATATTATCAAGCTGATCAAAAGCGGGTTGGTAGAACGCTTCGTTTGGCTCGTTGATGGTGACTGCCTGGACATTACCCAAAAGGAAATTACGGAAGACAAGGACCTATACACGCGGCCGTCAGGATTCTTCCGGAGCATCACCAGTTTTAAGGACCTACTGGACGATTATCAAACCATTGACAAATGGTTCATGCACATCGATATCGACAACATCATCCAGGATCCTGCCAACAAAGGAATGACGCGTGACCTGGTGAAAGGCCTCGATGATCTGCTGATCACCTTTAAAGGCAGGGAAACTGAAATCACTGATGACCTGGTCAGCATCAGCAAGAATGGCTTTTACTTCCGGAAGTTCAATATATCGCATAGCACGTACCAGGTAAAGCAGCATTTCCACATCGGTACCGTAGATGATTTCTTTCTTTTCCATTTAGCCAGGCGTCCGGAGCTGAAGAGCAAGGAATTCAAATTTGTCGGCACGAAATACCTGTACAGCGAAGAAGAAGGCAAGTGTAAAATTCAAACACCTGGTGAAGCAAACCTTTACTTCCGTGTGGGAGATGATTATTACAAATACATCGAGAAGCCCAACCAGCATGGCGACAAGGAAAAGGTAATTACCGAGCGTAAGAAAAGCACACTTACAGATGATCATGGAAAGAATTTCTGCAAGCACGTACCCAAGTATGAAGCGTTTTGCAATGTTCCAGATCACAACAACTTCAAGCAGGTCCTTTACAACTGCTTCAACATTTACAGCCCGCTTGATCATCACCCGGATGAAGACGAATGTTTTGTAGAAGACTTTCCCGCGATCATGAATTTGATCCAGCACATTTTTGGCGATCGCATTGTTTCCTTTCGCGATAAAGAGACGGGTGAAAAGAAAGAATATAAAACCGTGGAGCTCGGGCTTGATTACCTGCAGATCCTTTACCAAAAGCCGGCACAGAAATTACCCATCCTTTGTTTGGTGAGTAAAGAAAACAGCACCGGTAAAAGTACCTTGGGCTTCTTTCTCCGGAACATGCTGGGTGCTAACGTTGCAATAGTTGGCAATGCAGATCTCGCGGGAGATTTCAACGCCCACTGGGCAGGCAAGAGCGTGGTGATCTGCGATGAAGCCAAGATCGATAAGCAGCATGTAATTGAGAAGATCAAGGCCCTCAGCACCGCCAAGAAAATATTCATGAATGCCAAAGGCCGTGGCCAGGTGGAACTGGATTGCTTCATTAAATTCCTGCTGATCACCAACAACGAAGAGACTTTCATTTATGCCAGCGAGGAAGACATTCGCTACTGGGTGATTAAGGTCCCGGTATTAAAAACGGAGGATCCACGCATACTTGACAAACTGGTTGACGAGATCCCGGCGTTCCTTTCTTTCCTGAACAGGCGCACCCTGGCCACAGAAGAAAAAAGTCGCATGTGGTTTCACCCGCAGCTGCTGATCACCGACGCCTTCCGGAGAGTGGTTGCTTACAGCCAGCCAACGATCGAAAAGGAATTGCGATCGTTCTTCAAAGAATTGTTCCTCGTAACAGGACTCGACCAGATCCTGATGACACAGGACGTGATCCATAAAGAAGTCTTCAATAAAAAATACGAGCGCAATTATCTCAGCAATGTATTAACCGACCGGTTGAAACTAAAACCCGTTTGTGATTACCTGGTGGATGGGATCGACAAGAAATATAAGACAGAAGAAGAAGCAGTAGCAGCAGCCGAAATCCGTTGGCCAGAGCTGAAGGGCTATATGGTGATGGGCAAGATCCAGGCGAAGGGCAAAGTGATGCGCTACAGCTATCCTTCTTACCAGGAGAAAATTACAGAAGGCGGTGTAAAGCAGCGTGAACGTGTAGAAGTTTCAGAACCACCGGGCCGCCCCTTCCTGATCAAGCGCAACGACTTTGTTACCGATGCTGAAAGCGCCTCCATTGACCTGGGCGCAGAGAATGAGCAATTGAAAGAAACATTGGCCAACACCGAGCCTGAAACTGCTCCACGCCCTGATGCTGAATTACCATTTGGATAAAAATATTATTTACTAAACCGGGCTACGCTCCACAGTAGCATTCAAAAATGAAACTTAAAACTTTCAACCAACACACAATGCCAAAGGCAGCAGCTGGCGGCGGAAAAGTAGCGCGAGTATCCTTTAATAAATCGGGTACCATATCATTCAACGAAACAGCCTGCACCTTAGTAGGGCTAGGCAAAGAAACCAAGGTCTCCCTGTCACAGGATGAGGAAGAAAAAGACAACTGGTACTTCTACATCGATGCTGAAGCAGGGTTTGATGTTCGTACGGGCTATGATAAAAAAGGGTGCCTGTTCAATCACTCCAGCCTGGTGAAAGAGGTTGTGGCACATTTTGAATTACCGGAAGACAGCACGCACAGCTTCCTAATTGCTGGCAAACCTACAATTGTGAAGAATGATAAGACAAAGTACTGGGGACTTATTGTTAGATCAGTTAAATAAATCGAACATGAATAACTCACATCCTATACTTTTTTCTACGCCGATGGTGCAGGCCATTATCGAAGGCAGAAAAACAATGACCCGGCGTGAAGTAACGCCGCAGCCAGGGGAAGGCACACACATATCATATATGCCAAATGAACCGATCGATTGGAACGGGGAATGGTATCCGTTTAAATGGGAAACCGAAGAAGGTGAGAGCATTAACAAACATGCCAGAGCAGCTATTGGAGATATATTATGGGTACGGGAAACCTTTTTCAAAAATGGCAATGATTATATCTACCTCGCCGACGGTAGCTGTTGTGAGCAGTTTGAACAATGTGAATGCCGCGAGATTGGCAAACCAAAATGGAAGCCATCCATCCACATGCCTAAAGAAGCATGTCGTCTATTTCTTAAGGTCACTAATGTTCGCGTTGAAAAGTTACATGAAATAAGTACCTCCGACGCAAAGGCAGAAGGGGTGGCCCATGTTATCGATAAAATAACAGGCTATTGCGGCTACAACTATTTACATGGCGGCTACAACTTGATGACTACCCCGTACCACGGATTCAAGTCTCTATGGAAAAAGATCAACGGCGAGGAAAGCTGGAATGAAAACCCCTGGGTATGGGTGATCTCCTTTGAAATAACAGACAAACCACTCAACTTTTAGCCATGTTACAAGCTGTTACATCCTTATCTGTATTGACTTCCGGAACTTTCGCATTAGCGGTAGTGGTAGTAGTAGCAGGAGCAAAATTCGAAATTTGGGCCAAAAGGAAGGCCGGGAGGGGTGGAAAGTGCTGTTTTGTAAACCTCAAAAGCCTGTTACAATTGTTACAATATTTTGATTTTTCAAATGAAAGTAAGGATAGTAAAGGATTTGAGGTTGTAACAAGTGGTCGGGCACCCCCAAAATTTGTTACAAATTTGTTACACTCCTGTTACAAATTGTTACAACTATTGTTACAAACTTGTTACAGACCTAAATCAATGAAGATCATTCTTTTATAAGATTTGTAACAAATCGCCTCCAAAAAACTGAAACTCAGAAAACACCATTTCAAAAATTTTCGATGAAAAAATCCGACTACTTCTCCTTTGCCTTTTTGATCGCCTTCGCCGTGTTTGGTTTCTGGCTCAAGGGATTCCCAGGTGGGATCCTGGTCGGCATCAGCTGGACCTTGCTGGTGTTTGCGACTATTGGCAAATACCTGGCACACCAAGCCATTAAGAAGATTGACAAAAATGTTCATGACCACATTATCAACCGTAAAAAAGATTCACCATGCAAAACACATCAACAGCAAAACCGCTCGTTATGAAAAACCTGAACAATAAATTCCAGTGCGACGCCTTCGTCGAGATCCACTTTGCGCCACCTGCAGGTAAGGTGATCCGTGATGAAGACTTTGAGAAGATCTATGTGATCCAGGATGGAGACAAAAGTATTTTCGTTCAGCTGCTCGACTATGCTGTTTTCCCCTTCATTAAAACACCTGGCGTTTTCACCATCGCTGCTACCGGCCAGGAGGCCTGCGAGTGGGCAGTAGATTGGTTGAAGAAACACCCGGAGACACAAAACGAAACCGTGATGGCTGCATACTGTTATCGTGTAAAAAAATAAATGTATTTTAGCAAAACCCTAAATCATTAATGCAAGGCTTTATTCCTGTTGATATCCCAACAAAAACCTACATCAAAGCTTACGTTATTTCTAAGCTGGGGCCCCTGCCCCGCATGACCACTGACAGCGACACCATCGGAAATAAGTTATACGATCTTCTTCAGCATAAAACAAACGAACGGGCGCAACGGTACGATAACGCAATGTACAAGGCTGTTCTGCGTATATACATCCCCATTAATACATTTAAAAAGCGGGGTGGCAATCTGAATGAAAACAACCTGAAGAATTTCAATCTCTTTATTGAGCGGGAAGTGAAGCTGCGTTTTCATACGCTGATGGATGATGCAATGGAGCACCTACCATCCTTTGAAAATAACCTGCCGCATGTACGCAGAAAACTAGGCATAGATATTGAAGCCTGGAGTGATGACAGCATGAAGAAAGATTATTACCGAAAACGGAAACGCTCCGGAACCAAACTCCTCTACAATAAAACCTTTTCGCCAAGTGTCCCCCAAAAATTTTTAGCATAATTGCCCTGTACTTTTGTGAAATGCTGAATGTGTACAACACCATTTCTCCAACTTACGGTCCTCACATAGCGGGCATATGCAACATAAAAATTGTACCGATCGAATGGCTGGAGGCACCGGTCGAAAAAGATTTCAAAACCGATAAGATCATAACCGCGGTTGAATTCATTGATGGGAAGTCGTGGATCAACCTGGAGCTGCTGCAGGAGACTTTTGAATTTATTGAAAAACCAAAGCAATCAAAGCCAGGATCCTTCTTTGAAGTATCAATCTCTGGTACAAGCAACGATATCACTCCTGAAACCCTGCAAGTTTTAAACACCTTCCGCAATCATCTTTTCATTGCCCTGGTAAAAGATGCCCAACATCGTGAAAAATTAATTGGCAACCAGCATGAGGGAATGCTTTTTCAATTCAGCAACAAAGAAGCTAACGACAAGGGAGGCACGCAGATCATATTAATAGACCTCAACATGGACCTGCAGGATCCTGCGCCATTTTACGAACTCCCATAAGCTGGATTTTTCTTCAAAACCATTCATTAGTAGGCGAATAACTGATTTTCTGTCCTTTTGCAGGGATGGAAAGCAATTCATTTTCGTAACCTAAAGAACTACGAACTGAATGAGCTTTAATATTATCTCTACCATTTTAAGAAGTGAGTGGCTCCTGAACAAACAGTGGGCTACTGATCATTTGCCAATTGTAGGTGGTATCATTAAAGGAGAATCTTTCAATTTCGGTGAACCCTTAAAAGCTACAGACAATGTAACCGTCCTAATCGCTTCAATGGGATCCACCCCGCGAAATGTTTACGGTGTGCGTCCCTACAGTAATCTCAATCAACTCGAATTTGGCAGTATTGCTGTAGTCTCACTAAGCGGCCCCATGATCAAGAACGGGGGCGCTTGTAGTTATGGCATGGTTGACCAGGCACAATTGATAAACCGCCTTGCTGCAGCAAATAATATTGCTGGCATTATCGTCGATATCGATTCTCCGGGTGGCCAGGCGGATGGAACAGCTCTTCTCGCCGGCGCCATTAAAGAAGCAGGTGCCAGGAAGCCGGTGATCAGCCACATCAATGATGGGATGGCAGCCAGTGCCGCGATGTGGATTGCATCTGCAGCAAATGAGATCTATGCTTCTCAACCGACTGATGAGTTCGGCAGCATTGGCGTTTATACCACCATTGCTGATTGGGCAGGTTATTATGAAAGCATGGGGCTTAAGACCAAAGACATTTACGCTCCACAAAGCACCGATAAGAACAAGGGCTATTATGATGCGCTTGGCGGTGATGACTCACTTATCAAAGAAGGCCTTTCGGTTCTCGCCGATCAATTTATAAATACCGTAGCCACCAACAGGGCCGGAAAAATCAAGGGTGATTCCTGGAAGACCGGTAAAATGTTTTTTGCAGCAGATGCAAAGAAGATCGGTTTGATTGATGGTATCAAGTCATTGGGCCAGGTTGTGGATCGCATCAATTCTCTTCTCTCACAAAAACAAAAATCAACCAACAGTGCTATGGCATTTGAAAAAACATTGGTAGCTGCAAAGGCAACTGAATTTGCGGTTACGGACGACGGTTTTGTATTATCTGAAGAGCAGCTTAATAATGTTGAAGCTGTTGTGGCCAATGGTGAACTAGCGATTGCTGCGCAGCTGGAATCCGGTGCACACATCGCTGCTTTGAATGAGCAAATTGAAACGTTGACAAGTGAAAGGGACACGGCCAATGATGAACTATCTGTGAACAGTACCCGCATTTCTGAATTGCAGAGCCAGGTAGCTGCGTTGGGCGCAGAGTCGAGCGGCAAAGGAACAGTGATCACCAGCAAAGCAGATGAACAAAATACTGATGACAAAGGTGTTCCAAGCTGGATGGATGACAACAACCCGGCTAATCAATTCGCTGACAAGCGGATTAAGAAAAAATAATTGAACTGATTTTCATTTTATAACAACCCCATTAATTTCTTTTTAAAATGGCAACTACAATAACTGCTTCCCAGGTGGTAACCGATTTCGGTGCATTCTACATCGACGCCGGTCAGAATGAAACAAATATTCACGATACCCTCCGTGAATCTTTTGATGACCTCAATGATTTCACTGTGGTAGAAACTGAGGACACAGTTTTGAGGGAAGTGAATACCGCCTACACTGAAGTTATCCAGGCGTTCCAAACTGCCTTCACTCCTAAAGGAGGCATCACCTTCACGCCAAAAGCAATTCCGCTTTTCAACGTGAAAGTGGATGAGTCGTTTTATCCCGATGCTTTGAAGAGCATGTGGATCAGCTTCCTTACCAGCAACAACCTGGACAGGACCACCTGGCCGTTCGTGCGTTTCTTCATTGAAAAATATGTGATGGGCCAGATCATGGCTGACCTGGTGAAAAATCTTTATGGAGCCATCTACGTGGCGCCAACATCAGGCACTGCAGGTGCTGCAAGTGCATCCTTCGATGGTTTGAAAAAGATCATCAACGCCGGGATCACTGCGACTACGATCACGCCGATCGTGACTGGTGCGCCAAGTGCCACTGCATCAACCTGGGCTACCCAGGTGGAAACCTTTAACAAGGGAATTCCTGAGTTGTACTGGGATAAGCCGATGGGCATCCAGATGAGCCGTGCCCTGGCATTGCGCTACAAGGAAGGACGCCGCACGAAATACAACAGTAACTACCTGCAGGTAGCAGAGCAAATGGCTGTGCAGGATTTTGAGCAAAATAGTGTGGTGGGTCGTGGCAGCCTGGTAGGTGTATCGAAGATCTGGGCTACACCAAAAATGAATGCGATCATGGCGTTCAAAGGTGGCAGCAACAAGCAGATTGTTGAGGTGGAGAAAGTGGACAGGCAGGTAAAGGTGTACACTGACTTCTGGTTCGGTATGGGCTTCATCAATGATGCCCTGGTATTTACCAACGACCAGGATCTTCCGGCTTAATAACCTAGCCGCATAGTTTTCCAGTAACCGATTTTCATAACATCAAATTTTTATATCGTGTCAGAACAAAACAAAACCCCGGATCCACTTGCAGACCTGAAGGCCACAGTGGATAAGCAAAGCAAACAGATTGATGCTTTGACTAAGAAGCTTGCACAGCCTAAAGGCACTGAGATCAGTGACAAGGCGCCCGAGCCTCCAAAGGTCCCTTCTAAGCCCGTTTCCGTTGGCGAAAAAAAATACAAGTGGAACCTGGCTGTATTTCAAATGCCAGGCAGCACTGCAAAGGTGACTGCGGAAGAAGCCAGTACGGACAAGGAAATGATTGCGGAGATCCTGAAGATTGAAGGACAGGGGCTGTTGACCGAAGTGGTTTAGTAATTTAATTGTTTTATCACCTGATCAAAATTTTAGCTGCAATGAAGAAGTTCCGTTTTCTTTTAATAGCCGTTACGCTCTCGATTGGCATGAGCTCTCTTGTTACTGCACAGCGTACGACGCTCGTCAACCGGAATGGTGATGAGAAGTTTGGGTACAATGTCACCACTACCGATGCAACTGCCAAATACATCGATTCCTTTTCATTTCACAAAAATGAAGGAGGAATTTTTGAAAGTACGGTTGTTGGCTATGGTAAAGACACTGCTCATGTGGTCACCGGTCGCGTGTATGTGCGCTTCAACGTTCACCGGGACACGCTCACCATGGGGACGCCTGCTTTCAGTATTCCTGTAGTCACGGATGCGCCACTGGGTTCGTCCACGTTCACTTATGTTGCTGCTAATGGTAAGATTTATTTACGAGTCACCGGGCAAGCAGCCACGAATATTACCTGGACGAGTATCACGAAACGAAAGACGGTCTGGTACCTGGAATAAGAAACTTCTTCTATCATAAATAAATAACAACCCCATTAAATCTTTTTTCAATCATGGCTGTATACACTTTCACAAACCTGATGGATCCGCAGAACACCGCAAGCGGTATCTCGGATTTTATCCTCCTTGCTGCAGTAGCCGATTTCGAAGCTGATGGAATCAAATGCCCTGAAGCTCCATTCGCTACTCCCGGTGATAAGGTAAAGATCACCTCGCCGCACGTTTTCAAAACTGACAAGGCTTTTGCAAAAATCATCTGTGCTCCGGAAAAGAACCAGCTGAATGTGGGTTCGATCGGTGACACTGGTTTTACCAAGGGTGACTTCAACCTGGAGATGTTTGTGCCTGGTAGCTATGCAGAATTGCATGAGGCCATGGGAGAATACCTGAACCGCCCGCTGATCGCGTTGGTGAAGGATAGTAACTGTGGAGCAAACCAATGGTACCAGCTGGGCTGTGATTGCGTGTTTGCAAATTTGAAATGGGATTTCAGCACCGGAACGACGAAGGATGGCGTGAAAGGATATAAAATTTCGGTGACTTACCAGAACGGCTACATCCTGTTGTATGATGTTGCGGGTGGTCCTGAGATCTTAGGCGACTAATCCCTTTAGTGGTAGTAAATAATAAAAACCTCCGTGCGACTTGCGGAGGTTTTTTTGTGTGCCTAATTGGGCGGTTTACTTTGTCCTTTCTATGGCGAACGCCTCACTTTACATTGCATGCATGCTGGATGAATTACGTGCATGGCTAAACGGTTCCCGGGATTACTACCAGGGTATTCTGCTTTACGATGAACTTGGCGACAATGAAGATCTCAAAGCTTTGTTTGCTAAGGGTAAAACCGATTATTGTAATAAGCGTCTGCAGGTAGAATTAATGTCTGTATGCAATCACTTAAAATCTACACTCCATGGGAATGCCAGTAATGCAAACGCCTCCACCTCCACCCAGGAAGGGACAGCCCAAAAAAAGAAGCAGGGAAACAGACCTCAGCGGGCTGATCAGGTTGCGGCCGTCAGTGCACCAGCGCCTGCGCAAGCTCCTGACAACGCTAATCCCGAATTGTTTAAGACCTGTAAACTAGAAGCTGATCACGTTTACAAAGAAGCGATGAATGCCAGGGCAGTGCTGTTTGCGATGGTGCCTGCCAACCAGTTTGAAGATCCCAACCGACAGGATCTTGTTGCTGCAAGAAAAGACCTGGCACTGCAGGTTGTTTCTTTAAGTGTTGAGGCCTCGAGGCTTTATGATCGTGCGGACTTCGTGCGTATCAATGGCAAACTACCTGATGAACCTGCAGGTGAAGATCTTTCCGCGATCGCTGATCACCTGGTAAAGAATAAGCTTGATAATCTTCGAAAGAACCTGAATAAAATAAAAGGTCGTGAGCTCACTTCCGATCGCTTGGCATTGATCCAACGCCACCAGGCTGATATCATCACATTGGAAGCCCGATGGCTCTCTTTAAAACCGACCAAATAACGCTGATCGATGAGAGAGAATGAAAATGTAACATCACTGTTGGTAAAAAAATCGGAGCAGGTCCGGGCAGGAGCTGCGTTGCTCGTGGGTAAGACCAGGGATTGGCAGGTAATCAAACAATATTTATCAAACCGGTTGAATGAGATGGAGCTGACCGGTGATCAGCAGAGCAAACTGGAACGATACCAGTTTGTTTACAATCAACTCGTCTCCGGAAAGTATACAAAACCCGAGGTGGTTAATTTGCTAAAGAAGCTGTTCCATGTGGGCACATCCCAGGCATACGAAGACATCAATCATTCGCAGGAGATCTTTGCTGCAGTTGTCAATATCAATAAACAGTTTGAACTGCAGCTGGAGCTGGAGAGCGCCCGGGCGATGAAAAGAAAATGCATCGAGGTAAATGATATCCAAACTGCAGCCCGTGTTCAAAAAAATATTATTCAGTTGATTGCTCTTCTTCCTGACGAAGAGAATTCACCTGGTGAAGACTTCGAAGGACATACAATTGAAGCTGTATTTGATCCGCAGTTACTAGGTGCTGGCGAAATTGATATGGATGAAGTTTTAAAGGCCATCAATGCAAAAAGAAAAGTACCGATCAAAACGGACATGTTCCTGCATTTGAATCCAGAGAAATTTGAAGAAGCTATAATTGATCAAAGCTCCAATGAAGAAGCAGCAGCACTATAATAAGCCACAGCTGCGCAGTATGGTGATTGGCGCCAGTAGTGAAGTTGTTATCGCCGGGCGTGCCACTGGCAAGACTGTGGGGATCCTGTCTCCTAAAACAGCCCAGTGTTATTTTAAGACCATGCCCAGGGGCACCGGTGTTCTCTTAAACGCAACCTTCACACAAGCATTCACCCGCACATTAAAAGAGCTGATTCGAGGCTGGCAAATGCTGGGTTATCAAATGGATCATCATTTCATTGTTGGATCCAAGCCAACCGAGAAATGGAAAAAGAAATGGAACTGGAAAGGCCCTTACGCTCCTCCCCTTGATTTTAAATATTTTGTTTCCTGGTATAATGGAGCTGTGGCGCAGATAGTGAGCCAGGAGCGCATTGGATCTTCTAACGGTATCAGTATTGATTGGATCGCCGGTGATGAGGCAAAGTTGCTTAATGAAGAAAAGTATAAGACAGAATTACTTCCTGCAAATCGTGGTATTATCCCTGCATTTAAAGACAATCCCTACCATCATGGAATTACGCTGACAACCGATATGCCGGTGGGCACCGGTGGGCGCTGGCTCCTCGAGCAAGTAAATGCGATGGACAAGGAAGCCATCAATCAAATTTGGCAGCTGCAGGCCGCGAAGTACCAGCTGATCCACTACTACCTTCCTAAAGCTTCAGCTGCAGGCAAAAAAGAAATTGCGAAGCAAATAGAAGTTGTGGATGCTGAACTGGCCGCTTTGCGTAAAGGATTACTGTATTACCACGAAGCCACTACCCTGGACAATATTCATGCTTTGGGATTGGATTTTATAAAACAGCAGATCCGGGATACCTCTCCTTTTCAATTCGACACGCAGATCCTCAACATTCGACCATTACGACTGGAGGATGGTTTTTATCCTGATTTCGATGAACAATTTCACGGCTATTTTGCAGAAGACCGAAGATATTTTGACAACACCATTATAGATCCGATTAATCCTGTCCTGGACTGCAGGAAGGACAGCGATCGCGATAATGACGCGCCTCTCCATATCGCGCTGGATTATAACCGGCGGATCCACCCGATAGTTGTTGGCCAGGACAATGGTAAGGAGATCCGTGCTGTCAAGGGCCTGCATGCACTGTACCCGGGTAAGCTTAAGGAGGCACTGAAATTATTTACTGATTACTATAGGCCACATAAGAAGAAGCTGGTGTACTACTGGTATGATCATACTGCTATTGGTGGGGAGAATGAAACAGAGAAGTGTCAGGATGTGATAGATGCATTGGAGAAGGAAGACTGGATAGTTATACCAATGTACATAGGCAAGGCACCAGGCCATGAGACTAAGTATCGTATGTGGGGGCATGTACTGCAGGAGGATGGTAAGTATGACCGTGTGTTCAGGGTGAACCGTGAGAACTGCAGTAGTTTAATACTAAGTGTTGGCCTGGCTGAAGCTGAGCAAAGGAAAGATGGATTTGGAAAGGATAAAAAGAGTGAGCATGATACCAATTTCCCTGCAGATGAGAGTACGCACTATAGCGATGCACTGGATATGATGGTGTTTGGAATGCTCGAATCAGAGTTGGATTATACAATACAGTCAAGTAGTGGAAGCATGATCATAGGGATGTAGGTATGCCCTCCCTGGGCAGGCTACCTGTTGAAGGTCCTCGTTACCTCTTAAGCCGTACACCTGTCACCTCCCACACAGTACCAGTCTCTCACATCACAACACTTATTCATAATGAGTATGCATGCTGCCAGGTGCCTGCGCCAGCATGCATATTATATCATAAGAACATAATCATAGTAGGCCGGCTGCCACAGCCGCCACCCCGCGCCACACACCACGCACCATGGATCGCCGTGTATAGCGCTCCCCATGGGGCTATACATATACGCCCGGGTTTTCGCCTTGGCGTTCGTCTTTCGTCTATAG
>JAZKCT010000036.1:0-220884 GCA_040387995.1 Bacteroidota bacterium
CACCTTTCTTTGATCTGGATGAAGGACTGGCCTATGCGAAAAAAGTGAACAAACCAGTCATGATCGATTTTACCGGGCATGCCTGCGTAAACTGCCGCAAAATGGAAGATAAGGTATGGATTGACCCGGAGGTTGGCAGACTGATCAAAGAAGGATATGTTTTGATCCAGCTATATGTCGACGAGCGCAGTGTAAAAATGCCAAAGGAGAAAGTACATTACTCAACGATATTAAGAACAAACACAGACGATCTGGGTAAGTGGAACGGGGATTTCCAGGCGAGCCGGTACAATTCAAACTCACAGCCTTTTTATGTGCTGACGGGTCATGATTTGGTGCCGCTGGTAAAACCTCAGGGTGCGATATTTGAAGCGAAAGACTACGCAGCCTATTTGCAGAGCGGACTGGACCAGTTCCATAAAAAATAAAACAATTTAGGTAGTTAATAGTAAACCAGGGCCGGTGGATGCCGGCCTGGTTTATACAGTCACCTTATCAAATCCCACATTATAATTGTAGGTATCTATTTGATTAGTCAAAAGATTTAAGCTTATTTGCCTGTTGATAACCCAACACTAATTTTGTTTAAATATGCGCTCTAAATCCTTAATGCTAATCGCCCTGTGCAGCTGGTGTTCTTATGCATTCAGCCAGCAAAAACTGGCCGACAACATGTATTTCAAGAAATTGTCCAACGGACTGGAAGTGGTCGTCGTGGTAGACAACACCGTGCCGCTGACCACCATCGAAATTGCCTGCAGAAATGGTTCATTTACCGAGTCCAATGAATTTAACGGACTAAGTCATTTGTATGAACACATGTTTTTTAAGGCCAACAAAGACTATCCCAACTTCGAAAGTTTCAACAGCAAAAGCAACGATCTGGAAATCACTTCCAATGCAACGACCAGAGAAGAGGTAGTAAACTACTTCTTTACGCTGCCTTCGGCCAATTTGAAACCGGGACTGAAGTTTATGAATTCTGCCATTCGTTACCCGATCTTCAACCGGGAAGATATGGCGCTCGAAAATGGTATTGTAAATGCAGAGTTTACCAGACATGAATCCAGTCCGCTATTTGAACTGATCGATGCAGATAAAAAACACATGTGGGGTGCCAATTATTCCCGGAAAAATGTGATCGGCAACCATGGCGTGATTTTGTCGGCCTCGCCGATGCAGATGAATGCCATTAAAGAGAAATATTACTGGCCAAACAATTCGGTATTGGTGATTGCCGGTGATGTGAAGCCTGACGAAGCCATGAAAAGCGCCGAGGACATATTCGGCAGCTGGAAAGCCTCAGGGTTTGATCCATTTAAAGAATGGCCGATCCCGGAATTTGCACCGCTGGCCAAAAAAGATTATTACATCATCGAATCAGACCGAATTCCGGTGCCATACATGCTGTTCAGTTGGCATGGTCCGGATACGAGAAACGACATTCCTGCCACTTATGCAGCTGATGTGTTTTCGTTTATTGTGAACCAGAACGGCTCAAAGATGATGAAAGCGCTGGTCAGTTCCGGACTGGCCCACGAGGCGAGTGTGAACTACTACACCCAGAAATACACCGGCCCGATTAGTCTCATGGTCAGTCCCGATCCTTCAAAGGTAGAGGCCTGTTACAACGAGATCCTGAAACAAATCGCCCTTTGGGATGACGAAAACTATCTTTCTGATGTTCAGATAGAAAGAGCAAAGCGACTGTTGTCCATAGAACAAGTGAAACGCAGGGAGGTGACCTCAGATTATGCCCATTTATTGTCCTTTTGGTGGGCATCTGCATCTATCGATTATTACACCCACTACCAGGAAAACCTGGATAAAATCACCCGCAAGGATCTGGTAGATTATATCCGCAAATACATTAAAGGGAAGCCGTATTGTGCAGGAATGATGATCAACAAATCGATAGTAGGGGCGGTACAGCCTCAGGAATTTTTTAAAGCAAGCAATTAACGCTCATGAAATTATATAGTTTAACCATTTTACTGGCGCTGTTTGCAATCTGCAGCCAGGCGCAGACCAAGGCCATTGCATTTGATGTTGATGGACTTAAGGTGATTCTAAGACCTACACAAAAAGAAACTTTTAGCCTGAGTATGTATTACCGGGGCGGCGTCATGAATTATAGTCCGGCGCAATCGGGCATTGAGCACCTGGCACTTTCTGCAGCAACAACCTGCGGTACCAAGAATTACTCGGTAGAAGATTATAAAGAACTGGCAGATGAATATGGTATTGACCTGGGTGGCTCGTCAACGACGGACTACGGTGCCATCAGCATGAACTGTATTGCCCAGTATTTTGACCAGGGCTGGAAGTTGTTTTCAGACGCGGTGCTCAATCCGTCATTTGATAAAACAGAATTCAGAAGTGTAAAAGACAAGGCTATAGCTGATGTGTATCAGCGCTTTTCAGATCCGGAGACCCGGATCGACCAGATGTCGATGGAATCGATGTTTATCGGTACACCTTATGCCACCGATCCAAAAGGAACAGAGAAATCGGTAAGCGGATTTACGGCGGACAGTGTGGCAAATTATTACCACCAGGTCTTGCTGAATAAAAACAGGATGTTCCTGGTCGTAGCGGGTAAAATCACCAAAGAAGACCTGGAGAAACGACTGCGGGATGCATTTAAAACATTACCAGCCAAACCTTATACACCGCCGGTATATACCCAGACTTTGCTGAAGGGCGAACATTTGAGAACGGAGCAGCGTGACATAGCCACAAACTATATGAACTGTGTAATGAATGCACCGGTGATGAGTAGTCCGGATTATGCACCTTTTGTTTTGGTTGTCAATGCCTTGAGTGGCAACCTGCACTATGAAATACGTACCAAGCAGGGCTTGTCTTATGCACCTGGTGCGACGGTCAACATGCAACAATTGCCCTACATGTCGATGTATGTGAGCACCACTCAACCTAAAAAGTCCTTTCAGGCCATGGTGGGTGTATTTACCAATATCAAAGCAGGCCGGATCAGCGAGAATTTCCTGGAGGGCGTAAAGAAGGACCACAAGCTGCGTTACTACCGCCATCAGGAAAGCTCAAGTTCTATTGTAAGGGATCTTGGAGAAGCGGAAGTACTGGGCAGCTATAAATTGGAAGAAGATAAAGTGGACAACATCAATAAGGTCACATTGGATGCCATGAACAAGGCGTTCAATAACTACGCGAAGGGGGCGATCTGGCTCTTTCTGGGGGATGAACAGCTCGGGAAAGCAGCTTTCCAGTAAATGATAAAAGCCGAATTCACATTCGGCTTTTTTGTTGTAGAGAGCGCTTGATATAATATTAATCTAACCTGAGCATTAAGACCCGGGGACAAAGTACTAAAATGCCGGGTCAAACTTCTTGCATTCATAGGGATAGGTGTAGAAGTCTGAAAGCAAATGTAATGGTATTGCAAAGACCGGTCAACTGTGTAAAGACGCAGTTTTATTTTCAAATAAAAATTGCTTTATATTTAGCATAAGCGATATTGCATAATGAAGAAGATACTTTCTATTGATGGCGGCGGCATACGGGGAATTATTCCGGGGATGTTTCTTGTGGCACTGGAAGAGAAACTCAAAAAAGAAAGTAAAAACCCCGATGCGGCAATTGTAGACTACTTCGATTTCTTCGCCGGAACAAGTACAGGCGGCATTTTGGTGACTTTATTGCTTTGTCCCTCAGAGGATCATCCTACCAGACCGAGGTTCTCAGCAAAGGCTGCGCTCGACCTGTACCTGGAACATGGGAATGAGATTTTTAAGATGAGCTTTTTTAAACGAATGCGTGCCAAGCTGGGTCTGGCGGGGGAGCGTTACAACAGTGCAGTCTTTGAAGGAGTTTTGGAGAAGTATTTTGGAGAAACCAAACTGAGCCAGCTGATCAAGCCCTGTATCATTAGTGCGTATAACATTGAGCTGCGCAAAACTCATTTTTTCAGGCAACAAAATGCCATTGCCAGGGGACCAATCCGTGATTTCTACCTCAAAGATGTATGTCGTGCTACTTCAGCTGCACCAACGTATTTTAGCGTTGCCGAAATCCGTTCACTGGCCAATGTCCGGTATCCCTTACTGGATGGCGGAGTATTTGCGACCAACCCTGCATTGAGCGGCCTGATTGAGGTAACGAAAGCTTTCAACCAAACGCGGATCAATGACATATACCTCTTTTCATTGGGCACGGGTCAGTCGAAACGATCGTATGACTACGAGCATTTCAAAAAAAGCAGTGCCATGGCGATTGTTCCTGCGCTGATCGACATCATGATGAGTGGCGTGGCTGAAACGAGCGACTTTTTCCTCCATCAGCTATTCCGTTCGGCTGGTAAGGAAAAAAACTATATCCGCATAGAACCTGGAAGCCTGGAGAGCATCAAAGAAGGATTGGATGCTGCCAGTCCGTCTAATATTGAGAAGCTGGTCGCGCTTGGTGACCGCACGGTAAGTGAAAATGAAGCAACCTTGAACGAGATTGCCAAATTCCTGGTAGAGGAGCAAAAACACCACAAACCTAAGTTGTCCTGGAATTTTCTAAAACCAGAAAGATAGCCTAAGGATTGGTAATTTTACAAGCCTGATAAAAGCAAAAAACGAAAAGTATAAAAGCAAGAAACCTTAAAGCACTATATAGAAAAACTTGCGTTGATCTCTTATTTTTCTGTTTGTGATACATAACCCTATGTTGGAAAATTAAGATCTAAAATAGCAGGTAATCCTGTTGACATCAACTGAGAAAATACGCAGTTAGAGGGGTTGAAAATAGAAAAAAGCTAAAAATCAAACAGTTCCAGCTGGTAGGGGTCGCCCGGCCGCGGCGGGGTAGATTGTGGTCCGAAGTTGGACAGAGAGATCCCAAGCAGGCGCACTTGTTTGTCCTGCACGTCTACATGATGGAGTAATTCTTTTACGATATCCAGGATGGTGTCGTAGTCGGAAACCGGCTCTGGAAAGGACTGGTTTCTGGTGATCTGCTTGAAATCGTGGTATTTAAGTTTCAGGGTAACTGTCCGCCCCTTCAACTGGTTTTTTTGCAGCCGAAAACTGATTTTGTCAGCCAGCTTACTCAATTCCGTATGCATTTCTTCGATCGTAATCAGGTCATGTTCAAAAGTATCTTCTACAGCAAGTGATTTCGTTTCCCGTTCGGATTGTACCATACGATCATCTATCCCACGGACTATTTTGTAATAGAATTTTCCTGATTTCCCGAAGTATTTCAACAGGTCCTGTTCCGACAATTTTTTGAGATCAGCACCAGTATGCAGGTGCATGCTTTTCATTTTTTTAGCCGTTACCTTGCCAACGCCAAAAAAGCGCTCTACAGGGAGTTGCTCCATAAAAGACTCAATTTTAGAGGGACCAATAAAGGTCAATCCGTCCGGCTTGTTCATGTCGGAAGCGATTTTTGCAACGAATTTACTGGAGGATACTCCTGCAGAAGCAGTGAGGTTCAGTTCGGTTTTAATGGCCTGTTTGATTTGGGCTGCAATCTCAAGCGCCGAACCAATATTCAACTTATCAGAGGAGACATCAAGGTAGGCCTCGTCGAGAGACAAAGGTTCTATCAGATCCGTATAACGGCTAAAGATTTCTCTGATGTGCGCAGAAACAGCTTTGTAGGCATCAAACCTTGGTCTTACGAATATGATTTGCGGGCAAAGTTGCAGGGCTTGTCTGGATGGCATGGCAGATTTTACACCAAACTTACGCGCCTCGTAACTCGCTGTTGCCACCACGCCCCGTCCATCGGGCGAACCGCCAACGGCAATGGCTTTTCCGCGCAGCTCGGGAAAATCACGCTGTTCAACGGAAGCATAAAAGGCGTCCATGTCGATATGGATAATTTTTCTGATCAAATACTGGAGTTAAAACAATGGAACTAATGTAGTTAGTATTTTGTAAGAAATGAAAATAAAATAATTGCTAATAATACTGGTTTAAACTAATAATATTAGTATTTTTGAGTCTAATTTATTGCTGCTATGACCCTGATCAATGACCCATTTTTTGGCACAACGGAATTGCCTGGTTTATTTGAAGATCTGTTAAATACTAAAGCTTTGAAACGTCTGGCACGGGTTCATCAAAGCGGGGCGATATTCCTGGTTAATCCCGAGATCTGTCACAGCAGACTGGAACATTCTATAGGTGTAATGCTGTTGATCCGGAAATTAGGCGGTACCGAACTGGAACAAGTTGCAGGTTTATTGCACGACATTTCGCATACCGCTTTTTCACATGTGGGCGATTATGTATTTGACAACCATGAGGAAGACTACCATGAACAGATTTTTGAACAGGTGTTGCTGTCTTCAGACATTCCTGAAATTCTTTCCTGGCATGGTTACTCTCTGTCTCAAATCATTGAAGGAGATTTTAAGATCCTCGAACAGCCTTTACCGGGGCTGTGTGCGGATCGGCTGGATTATACACTCCGGGATTCCTACCATGCCGGGCTGGTCAGCGCTGCTTCAGTGAAAGCATTTATAAATTGCCTCTCCCTGGAAAATGGGATGATCACAGTCACTGATCCTGACAAAGCGTTATGGATCAATCAATTATACCAGCAATTGATCGAAGAAGTCTTTAACCTACCGTTGCATGTATATGCAAACCGTAAATTGACGGAACTGATCAAACTGAGTTTGACGAAAGGAGAACTCACAACTGAAGACCTGATGAAGGACGACACTTATGTATTGAATAAAATCAGAAGTACACCAGCAGGATATGATGCAGTAAGGTCTATCAGGCAGCGCAAAGATTTTGATGTCTTTGTAAAAAGAGGGTTGGGGCTCAAGATGAAGAACAGACAATTGAATGCTTTGCTGTAGGAGTTGAACTACGGGATTCACAAAGGGTTGCGTTTTTAGACGGGCCACATTGGCAACAATTATTAAAGTACCCTCACTTGTAGTGTATCTAGTTTTTAGCTTATTGTGTTTTTAGGTTCGATCATCATTTTTATTGCTCATAAAACATGGTGCACTATAAAAAAACAAAAGCCTAAAACAGATCAACTGTTTTAGGCTTTTGTAAAAGATATTTATTAGTCTTAGTGGTGATTTGAGCCTTCAGACTTACGTTTCTTAATGAAAGACAAATAAAATGCCGTGACGACTACAATTAGTACGACGGTTAACAGTGCTACAAGAGTTTGAAAACCCTCAGGTGATTGATGATGTTCCATTGGTTCAATTTTTTTATGAAGGTAAAAAAAATAAAATAAAGTTGTTCACGACTTTTCAATTTAATCCCGCTAATAGTTTATATTCAGCCTAAAATCTTACCTAATTTTAACCAGACAGGTCCATGAAAAAGCATATCACTATGCTCATCGCTTTTTGCTGCTACTTTACGCTGTTTACAGCCAAATCTCAAAACAATTATTTTATAGATGGTTATCATGGCGGTGTATGGGGACACTATCCAGCCGGTTATACTGGTTTTATCAGTGATATGATGGCTAAAAATCCCTACTGGAAGATCAACCTGGAGATTGAGCCAGTGACCTGGGACAATGTAAGGGCAACAGAGCCAGAGAATTATGCACGGTTTCAGCAATTGGTTAAGGATCAGTCGCTCAGCGGACGAATCGAATTTGTGAACCCTGGCTATGGTCAGAGTTATTTGTTCAACATCCAGGGCGAATCAGTTATCAGGCAGTTCGAACTGGGTATGCTCAAGATCAGGGAGCATTTTCCTGAAGCCACATTTACTACCTATTCTACTGAAGAACCTTGTTTCACCAGTGCCTTGCCGCAAATACTCAAATCATTTGGCTACAAATATGCTTCGTTAAAAAACCCAAATACTTGCTGGGCAGGATATACCAGTGCTTTTGGCGGTGAACTAATCAACTGGACCGGGCCTGATGGCAGCTCCTTACTGACAGTACCCAGGTATCAAACAGAACGTCTTCTTGAAGGCTCTACCTGGCAGACTACGGCATGGAATAATGCGAAAGATTACCTCCAATCGGCACGCAACTACGGGATTCAAAATCCGATCGGCATGTGTTTGCAGGATGCAGGATGGAAAAACGGGCCATGGCTGGGACAGCCAAAGAACTTCGAATACCAGACCTGGAAAGCATACATTGCAAATATTGCCGATAAAACAAATGTCCAAAGCTGGAATTTTACGCAGGAAAATGTACAGGTGAGCCTGGTCTGGGGTGCCCAGATTCTGCAGAAACTGGCCCAGAATGTCCGCCACAGCGAAAACCAGCTGATCATGGCAGAGAAAATCAGTGCCTTACAATCTGTTTACCTAAAGACAGTTGGCACCGCGGATCAATTCAAATCCGCCTGGGAGAACTTGCTGCTGGCGCAGCATCATGATTCCTGGATTGTTCCCTATAACATTGTGAACCGGGCAAAAAGATTGAACTGGGCAGATCAGGTAAAGATCTGGACAGGCAATGCCAATCGTTTGTCAGACAGTGTATTGTGTGCAAGCAACCTGATCGACACTACCCACGTAGCCAATAAACCTACTGCCCTCAGGATCTACAATACGGTTGCACAAGCGAGGCGGGAAGTCGTGCAGGTTAGTTATGACTCCACTAAACTTCAAAATCCCCGGATCTCTGACGCCAAAGGCTTAACCGTTTTGTCACAACGAATAACCGATAGCAATGGAAATAAAGCCTTGTTGTTTATAGCAGACGTACCTTCTATGGGCTTTTCGAGTTATAAAATAGACAAGGACAATCTGACCGGCAAAGCCCAATATGCGTCACGAATAAGTGTAAAAAATGGCAATTACCGCATCCTGACCGACCAGTACGACCTGCTGATCGATCCATCAAAAGGAGGGGTCATCACAAGCTTAATTGCCAGAAAAATAGGCAATAAACAGCTTGTACAGCCTGGCAGCAAACATCTTTTCAATGAAATGAAAGGCTATTTTTATAAAGACAGTGCTTATCATTCAAGTGCCGGCACTGCTGCAAAGGTCAGCATTGTCGAAGATGGCCCTTTGAGAATCAAACTTAAAATAGAAGGTAAGATCGATGTACATCCCTTTACGCAATACCTGACCCTGACGCAGGGCGAGGAAAGGATTGATATTCAGACTAAAATAGACTGGCAGGGCAATCCTGGCATCGGTCAGGATTACAACCAGACCGGCCCCTGGAAGGCGGAGAACTTGAAGAAGGCTTTCTACAACCACAGCTATAAACTCAGCGCTTTTTTTCCCTTAAACTTCAAACAACAAAAACTTTATAAGAACGCTGCTTTTGATGTGTTGCAGAGTAAGTTACAAAACACAGTGTTCAACACATGGGACAGCATCAAGAACAACATCATTGTCAACTGGGTAGATGTTGCGCAACAGGATGACCAGATTGGTATGGCTTTGCTGACCGATCATACCACCAGTTATTCGCATGGCGAAGATGGTACATTGGGCCTGACCCTGCAATATTCCGGTATGGGTTTATGGGGCAGGAATTACAGCATCAATGGACCATCTGAAATAAAATACTCCCTCTTGCCGCATGCAAAGCGCTGGGACCAGGCCGACCTATGGACGCAGAGTCTAAAATGGAACGAGCCTTTAAAACTGACGCTGACGCAGCATGCTGACGGTAGCGCCCCTGAACGTAGTGTCCCTGCCAGCACTTCCCTGATCAGTTTGTCCAAAAAAGGATATGAAGTATCTGCTGTGCAGAAGACAGGTAAAGAGTTAACATTCAGGATATTTAATGCCTCCGGTCAGCATGCACCAATTACCATCACAGTAGACTTACCTGCCTCCAGCTCCGCCCAGTTGATGGAGTTAGACGGAACAGCAGTTCAACGCATTACATTAACTAAACAACCTGCAGGAAAACAAAATTTTACGCTGACCATTCCTGAATTTGGCCTAAGAACCATTAAATTGCAACTGTAATATTTAACGAACAAGAATTCCTGACGTTGGCATCAGCACAATAAATAACAGATCGCCGGACAAATTAATATTCCATAGAACCAAATGAAATTCAAAGACATCCTCCTCAGCCTCAGCATTTGCAGTCTACTGAGCAGCTCGGCCCTTGCTCAGCGCAAACTCGAGCCGTTTAAAAAAGGCGACCGCGTAGTTTTTGCGGGCAACAGCATCACTGAAGCCGGACTTTACGAATCATTCATTTGGCTGTATTACATGCTCCATTACCCGGATCGGAGGATTGAGATCATCAATGGCGGCGTCGGGGGAGATGTAGCCGGACAAATCTATGATCGCCTGAATGGCGACCTGCTCAAGAAAAAGCCTAACATTCTGGCGGTTACCTTCGGGATGAACGACAGCAGATATTTTGAATATGTCGACAAAAACAAGCCGATGACGGAAGAAAAAAGGGCTGCGATTGTGAAGGAATCTTTCGATAGTTACGCCAAAATAGAAGGTCGCCTCAAAAGGCAAACCCAAATCCAGCCCATCCTCATGGCATCCTCACCCTATGATGAAACTGTCAAACAAGAAGGCAGTCTTTTTACGGGCAAGGCAATAACCATGGAAAAAATCATCGATTTCCAGTTGGCCAGTGCCAAAACCAACAATTGGGGCTATGTGGATTTCTTTCATCCGATGACGGAAATCAACCAGCGGGAACAGAAAAAGAATCCGGCCTATACCAATACCGGAACCGACCGCATTCATCCGGGCGGTGCGGGCCATTTTATCATGGCTTATATTTTTCTAAAGGCACAGGGACTGGCCAACCAGAAAGTAGCCGACGTACAGATTGATGCCAGTCAGAGGAAAGTACTCAAAACGACCAACGCGTCAATAACCGCACTAAAAGCGAGCAGAGAAAGACTGAGCTACGATTACCTGGCCAAATCACTGCCATTTCCGGTAGACAGTCAGGCCCGGATCTGGATGAATTTTCAGGTACAGGCCGAAGCCTTGCCCGTCATTCCATTTAATAAGGAATTTAATGAAGAAATGTTGACCGTAAAAGGCCTCGCCACCAAAACGTATCAATTAAAAATAGATGGCAAAAGTATCGGTAAATATACTGCTGCAGACTTTGAACAGGGCATTAACCTGGCACTGCTCAGAAATACGCCACAGTATGAACAAGCAAAACAGATCATGGATCTGAATTACAAGCGCCGTGATGTAGAAAGTAAATTCCGCAACTATTACTGGGTGGAGTATGACTTCCTAAAAGATAAAGGCCTGTTGTTCAACCGTACACAGGTGGCATTGGACACCATCAACAGCAACGCGCCAAAGAACGGCTGGCTCAATGCCAAAAAAGGCGACTACGAGTCCGTTGCCAAAGACGAAGCGGGTGTACAGGCCGCAATGGACGCGTTTACCAATCAAATTTACAAGGTCAACAAGCCAGTAAAAAGGCATGTTGAGATTATAGCGCTGTAATTTCGGTTTAGAAAGTAACCCTGCCCGTATACACGCTGTTCGAAATCACTGCATGGTCGCTGGTCACAAACGAAATATAGGTTTCAGCTTCATGGCCTTTGAAGGTATCGGGTATCAACAGTGTTTCTACGCAGGCCTTCCTTTCAAGGCCGGCAATCATTTGGATAAACTGATCTCTTTCAGGGAAATAAGCCATTAGCATTGTCCGGTCAAATTGAGTGCCCATCGTGTTGTGCACATCATAAGCCCAGGTAAATTTAAAGCCCTCCGCCACGGTTGCTACTTCAGGCATGAGTGCAACCGCAAGGTTACCTTCGGTCAGCTTCACAGCCGGATAATCGATTTCAAAATCCGGATAAGCGCCCTTGATCGCATGTTTTAGATTGTAAGATTTCGCTACACTGGCCGCATTGATTTCTCGTTTAGCTGCAGTCTGCGCAAATCCTACCCGGAGGTACACTTTAATCAGGTTGAGCATCTTGCCCATCACCGCCATTTTGCTTTGCTGGGCAATCTGTTTTTCTGATCTCGGTTTGGTGATGTGCGGGGCAGCGCGTACAATCTGCTTGTTGTGCATCACATAACCATAGTTGGCTCCTATTTTTCCTCTGTAAAGTCCATTTGGACCATTTTTTACAACTGCCATAACATTTTGTTTAATTAGCTGGTTTATACCTGTTTAATAATTCCTGACACGAATATACTCAAGATTTCATTCAGGTATATCCCTCCAATAAAAATTTATTGGTTACTCAGACAAGTCTTAGCCACTGATTATCCGTATTTTATTGGACAATCTATGGACAATCATTGGATGACTACTGGATGATCTATTGATAAAGTAATGCAGCAGTAGCTTGGCAGTTGTTAACCCCGAAGATGCATTCAACTGTTTGAACCCGCAGGTGTATGCAATGCAATTTCCTGCCGAAGAAAAGTTCAGCGGAAAAAGCACATGGGGAAACCAGAAAAAATTTGCGGTTTTATTGCATCTGATAAGCGATTATCTTACTTTGATTGATGCCAAAAAGCAGCTTGTCGTTGACCTGAATGATACTCCGGACATCGCCTTTGAAGTGAAAACCCGATTGCAGCTGAGGCACATAGTTATAGCCGCCTTTTTTATCCACCTTAAGGAGTACCCCAAAATTCGCATCGTTGTTGCCAAACTTAAGACGGGCGTGGTTCACATTGCCACAGAGCAACAAATCTTTATGTCCGTCTTTATCCGCATCGATCGCCTTAATCGCGTATACAGGTGCATATTGGGCCTGAACCGGCAGTTGCACTTCTTTAAATGAACCTTTGCCGGTGTTTAGGAATAAGGCAGTTTTTAGGTAGTTGGCTTTAAGAGTTACCGCATCTTTGAGTTCCTCTGCAGTGAAAATATCCTTAATGGTTCCATCTGCGTAGCTTTTATAGTCCTCGTAGCGGTTGCGCATCATGCTGATCTGTTCGAGCAATTCATCGCGGCTAACATAGGGATAGGATTTGCCCTTGATGTAAAAACACAAGACCGGATCTACCGCACCGTTGTCATCGAAATCTTTGTAATACAGCTCCGCTGGTTCGGTATCGCTGGCTTTGCATTGCGTATTGAGACCCGTATTACCGATGACCAGATCCGGAAAACCGTCGCCGTTGAGGTCTTCGACCAGCAGTTTGTTCCACCAGCCGGTATATGTTTTACCGAAGTAAGTTTTGGTCTGGTCTTTTAGTTTTCCGTTTTCATTGATCATGGCAGTCACCGGCATCCATTCCCCAATCACAACTAGGTCTTGTTTTTGATCGCCATTGAGATCTACCCACTGCGCATCTGTGACCATGCCTGCTTTTTGCAACTGTGGCGCGATGCCAACGATCTGGTCTGTAAAATTGCCCTTACCATCGTTGATCAGCAAATACGACTGGGGCGCTTCAGGATAACGGCCCGGAACGACACGGCTGCCCACAAATAGGTCAGGATGGCCGTCACCATTGAAATCCGCTGCTGTGACACAGCTTTTGCTACTCAGCATTTGCGGCAGGGTAGTCGTGCTTTTTCGAAAATTGCCCTTGCCGTCGTTGAGGTACAGCCTGTCCTGAAACAAGGGATCGTTGACCAGGTAATTGGCGTAGCCGCCACTGGCCACATACAAATCCTGATAGCCATCGCCATTGGCATCCAGGAAAACAGCATCTACATCTTCAGACTGCGCATCTTTTTGAAAAGCGGGACTAGGTCTGTAGGTAAATGTACCCCCTTTTTGCTGAATGTAGAGCGCACTGGATTGCCCTTGTCCTGCACCCACAAAAACATCTTCCAGTCCGTCGCCGTTTACATCGCCTTGTATCATGCAAGGCCCATTGAAGGATAACGGATTGGTGATCAGTGGTTGGCGCTTAAAGTCGTTGATGTTGTTTTTCAGTTGGTTAAAATCGACAGGAGAATTTGCTTCGATGAACAGCGCGGGTTTAGCGACTGGTTTTATATAATTCTGTGTCGCATTTTTCTCCTCCAGAGTAAGCAATTGATTGGCTTTTACAGCTTTTAAAACTTCTTGCTTGCCACTATTCCAGACGATGCGGAGGGAGTCGACCTGTGGAGTTTGGCCCAGGCCAAAATGCAGCACCGGGGAGACGCTGGACTGGTAACCACGGGACGGATTTTGTTCCAGGTATTGCATGGCACCTTTGCTGTACAACCAGATTTTTGCGCCAACGCCCTGTGTGTTACCCGTATTGCCTTTTAGTTTTAACCTGAGATATTGGGAGTCGCCCCGTTCTGCAGCTTTGTTCTGATAAATAAAAGCAGGCAGGTTGATGTTATTGATGATCAGGTCCAAATCTCCGTCATTGTCCAGATCGGCATAGGCAGCGCCGTTGCTGTTGGACGGCGTATTGATACCCCATGCTGCACCTTTATTGCTAAAGCCCAGTTCTTTATTGTTTTGGAAAACGTAGTTGTTGACATTGGAAGAGGGGATATTGTCGATCAGGTTGAGGATGTTGGCCTTTACCGTGTTGGGATCAGTCTGACGCAGGAAATCACCTTTGAACTTCAGAAAATCCTGATCGGTATAGTCGCGCAGGTAGCCATTGGAAACAAAGAGATCTTTCCATCCGTCGTTGTCAAAGTCCGCAAACAAAGGCGCCCAGCTCCAGTCGGTGTTGGAGATGCCGCTCAGCTGCCCAATTTCGCTAAAGGTACCGTCGCCATTGTTGACCTGCAGCATGTTGCGCATGTCCTGCTGGTGAAAGCCGAGTTTGATGCGCAGGTTGTTGTATTCATAGTTATCCGGCATAAAAAGCTGTTTCTGACGGTGGTTGTCCTCCGGCAACATATCCAGTGTGAGGATATCCGGCAAGGCGTCATTGTTGATGTCTGCCACGTCATTGCCCATGGAATACAAGGAAGTATGGCCAATATGCGCCTGAATCCGGTCAGTGAAAGTACCGTCGCCATTGTTGATGTACAGGTAATCTGGCGAAGAATAATCGTTGGAAATGTAAATATCCGGCCAGCCATCGTTGTTAATATCGGCAATTCCGCCACCCAGACCGTAAGTGAAAGAAGAGTTGTAGATGCCGGCAGCGTCTGAAGCATCTGTAAACTTATTGCCTGTATTTTTATACAATTTGATACGGATGGTCGGCGCAGGTTCTTTGAGTACCACAGCGGCAGATTGCTCATCAAGCGTTGTGAAAACCTTGGGGTTGTGGTTGAGCAGGAACATATCCAGATCATTGTCCTTATCGTAATCGAAAAATACAGCCTGGGTGCTGTAAGCATCATCTGCCAATCCGTAGGCTTTACTTTGCTCTGTAAAGGTAGGAATGCCCTGTGCATTGTTGCCCTGGTTGATGAACAGTTTATTTTCCCTGTTCTCTGGGGATAGGGCACCAGAACGGCATTGGTAGATGTCCAGTTTCCCGTCGCCGTTGACATCGGCAAAGGTAACGCCTGTCTTCCAACTGAAGCCGGTTTCTACAATACCTGCTTTTTCGCTGACATCCTCAAACTCCATATTGCCCTTGTTCAGGTATAGTTTAGCCGGAGTCATGTTGCCCGAAAAATAAATATCATCCAGCCCATCGTCGTTTAGATCGCCAACAGAGACCCCGCCGCCATTGTAGAAATATTGATAGGACATGATATTGGCTTTGGCATTTTCAATGATCTCGTTGTTGAAATTGACATGGGTCTTTTCAGCGGAGAGCAGTTCAAATAGTGGTGCAGATTCGTCGTTTTTAGTATTGTTCTGGCAGGAATAGAGCACAACTATTCCGGATAAGCACAAGGCGTTTAACAGTTTAGGAAATACAGGCATTGGGTGGGTTTATTTTGGTTGCCTGAATATAGTGACTTTAATCAAATTGTTACACAAATTAATAGGATTTGTTGAAGATTTAGATCTCAAATAGTGTAGTGACAGGGAATGCCGGCTTTAATGCAGCGACATTTCTTTTATGAGGACCTAGTTTCTGCAAACCCCTCATCGCTACAATGCATCTTTTTTTGATGCTCCCGTTTTTGCAAGTCTGACAGCCCGGGGGCAAGAGTAAATTCGTTTAGCGCAGCGCAGATCTTAGCAAAGCGGTAGCGAAAGACTGATGGTACAACGCTTGTCCTGACAGTTCTCGAAATAGAATTTGACACTGCTGCCGAAGAGTTGCTGGTAATTCGTACCATAACTGTCCAGATCGTTTACCAGAGTTTCAGGTGCCTCGTCATGGTATTCCATGTTCAGTAAAAGTTCGTTTTCTTCGATCAGGATACTGATATCAAGTCGAACCGGCTTTTCGGCCTGTACCTTACAAAAAAGCTCCAATATATTGATCAGCGACAAAGGCGCCAGCTTTTTGTCTGATGCATCGCCTTGTAGGCTCAGGTTCACATCCAGACTATGTTTGAAATGGTTTAGGGCAATAAAATGGATGAAATTACCCAGGGCCTGAAGTTCCTCGCTAAGCGGCGTCTGTTGCTGACGCCCCCAGTACAAACGGTAACGCAACAGATCTGAGAAAGTAAGGATCGCCTCGGGAGTGGTTTCTTCCAGTTCGGCGGCAGACTGCTTGAGCTGTTTCAGTGACCGCATCAAAAAATCCGGACTGATATTGGTTTTGAGCAGGTCGAGTTTGACCAGTTCTATTTCTTTTTTTTCATCCTCCAGTTCCAAAATGGTACGTCCTTCCTCATTCTTTTCCATAAAGAAAAGCATCATAGAAAAAACCATAAAATTGAGGAGAAAACCACCCAGGCTGTAGGTATATCTTGCGAAAAACCCTTGTTCGGAATGCATGGGGCTCTCGGTATAAAACGTAACGAACTGGTGGGTAAACCAGGTATCTAAAGCCGTAAAAAACAGGTAACTCAATATGGTCAGCACCCAGAACATGACATACCGGTTTCTCTTGAAAAAATAGGGGATGAGAAACAGGCAGTACACATAGTAAAAGACGCCTATGAGCAGATTTTCCAAAAAGAAATGGTTGTAAATCACCGCAGGGGTAACAGGTACTTCGGTATGCATCAGTGTACCCACGATGAAAACCCAGATCCAATAAATCAGGTGGGCTACCCAACGGTAATGTGTAAAATATACCCAGCGGTTCTTTCTGTCGAGCTCTAATTGTACAATATCACTCATGACTGAATATTTATGGTGAGGTCTATCTCAAATCTGTCTTTGAGGCTGTTCATTTGCAGGGAATGGCGTTCCGGATAGAGGATTTGCAGGCGTCGCTCTACGTTTTTTAGCCCGATACCGCCCTGATAGTCCTGGATCGACTGCCCGATGGCACTGAGTGGTTTGCTGTTTTGCAGACGGAAATGCATGAGGTCGTCCGTTACTTCAATATCCAGGTTGATCCAGGATTTGCCGAAACTGGTCTTTGTACCATGTTTAAAGGCATTCTCCAGAAAATTGATCAGCAGGAGCGGGGCAATCATCTTACCGCTGATGTCACCTTTGGTTGTCACGGTGACCACACACTGGTCCTCTTTGTGCCGCAGTTTTTCAAGGGCAATGTAACTGTTGGTGAAGGTGAACTCGTTTTGTAAGGGCACCAGATCGGCCTTGCAGTCGTACAACATATAGTGCAACAAGGATTCGAGTTTATCGATGATCACTGCTGTCTGCGCTGATTTCCTGAGGCTCAGGGCATAAATGTTATTGAGCGTATTGAAGAGGAAATGCGGATTGACCTGCGATTTCAAGAAGTTGCTTTCCAGGGCAATCTTTTGGGTTTTGAATTGAATTAATCGCTGTATTTCCTTTTGCTGATCATAGATATCCAGAAAATAATACATGGCTATGAAAAATGTGAAAGGAAATAAAAACGTAGATACACTTTTGTAAGCGATCTGCAGCAGGTCCAGTTCAGCACCAGGCAGGTCATGCGTCAGCCATTTGATGATCAATATTCTGATGATGAAAGCAAGTGCAACAGCGCCCAGGAAAATCACCCAAAATAAATACTTCCGTTTGTGGCTGTAGAGGGGCACGATGAGAAATTGAAAGCTGTAGCTCAAGCTGAGCAAAACCACGGTTTTGGTGAAGAAAGCGTAGATCTGAGCCTGCTTTACGACTTCAGTTGCACTTTTCATGGTCTGCAGCAACTGCATAAAAGACATGCCAAGGAGCAGCATCCAGAATACAAGGTGGATCAACCACTTGTAATGCCCGAAACTATTTGTTAGCTGTTGTTTGAACTGGAATCTTGCCATGAGCGATGATGGCAGCGAATTTATTTATTATTTTGAAATTTAAAGAATTCAGGCGCATTAAACTAAATCATTTTTGAAACCGTCATCCAGATGATGCGGACACTTGAAATGATGACAATGGCTGCAACACCGATAAACATCTTTTTAATGGGCAGTTTGCCAACCAGTCTCGCTGCAATTGGCGCTGCCAGTACCCCGCCAAAAATCAGTCCCAGGATGGATTGCCAGTGGCTTACTCCAAGGATAAAAAAGAAAGTTACCGCGCTTGCCATGGTCACGAAAAACTCAGTCAGACTCACAGATCCGATCACGTACTTGGGTGTGCGGCCTTTGGAAATGAGGGTAGAGGTCACCAATGGGCCCCATCCACCACCACCAAATGAGTCTAGAAAACCACCTGCCCCGGCCAACCAGCCAGCGCGCTTTACTTTTTGTGGTTTTTGTTTTTCTTTAAATGCGTTCATCAAAATGCGGATTCCGAGTAGTAAGGTATATACCGAGATAACCGGTCTGATGTATTTGGAAAATTCTTCACCGGCATAACTCAATAGTAGCGCGCCCGCTATAGCACCTAGTACACCGGGAATTAAAAGCGTTTTAAATAGTTTTTTATTGACGTTTCCGAAGCGGTAATGGCTAAAACCAGATGCACCGCTGGAAAACATCTCTGCGGTATGGATACTTCCGGAGATTACGGCCGGGTTTAGTCCCCCAGACAAAAGGAGCGTAGTTGAAACGACGCCATAACCCATTCCGAGCGCACCGTCGACCATCTGGGCGACAAAGCCCACGAGTAGCATCAGGTAAAACTTATCGTCTATTTGTGCATAGGTGCTTTTTCCAAACGCGATGATTTCATCGTAAGTGAAGTAGGTGTAGATGGCCAGTCCGATGAACAAGACAGTCAGCAAAGCCAGACAATAATAAGCTACCTTTTTCCATTTTTTCTCCTGTCTGATGTTATTCGTAGTTATTGCAATCTGATTTTCTTGTAAACTCATTGTTTCTGTCTGTAAGTCTTTCGGGTTGATGATCCTGCAGCATCGAAGCGTTGTTGATTTGCTGCATCAGATCGTCAAAATGTTACTCTGCATATAAAAACTACAGAATTAGTAGGCAATATTATTATGATTTTTCGACTTTACCAAAATGTATTTGATTGTCAGGATGCAATAGTTTGATTATCAGTAGTATAAAAACATACTGATTTAGTCGTCATTACGCTGGTCAGCAGTTTGGAGTTGCGCTTTAAGTTCTTTGATTCTCATCCGAGTAATGAACTGAAACCTCACAAACAGGAGCAGGGAAGCGCTGAGGAGTCCGAAAGTAAGGCCATACCAAATGCCGTTGACGCCCAGGTTCATGCTAATGCCCAGGAAATAACCGAGCGGGATGCCGATGATCCAGTAGGCGATGAAGGTAATGATGGTAGGAATGTTGACATCGCCCATGCCCCTCAGGATGCCAAGGCCGACGACCTGGGTGCCATCAAAGAGTTGGAAAAAGCCGGCAATGATCAACAATTGTGCAGCGATTCGGATCACCTGCATATCTTCCGTATAGATATACGGTAATATCGAATTGGCACAAATGAACAATCCGGCAGTGATGCTCATGAACAGCAGGATGATGTGGTAACTGGCTATGGCAGAGTTGCGGAGGTCTGTGAAGTCGCCTTTGCCAAAATTGTTTCCTGTCTTGATTGTAGCTGCAGATGCAACGCCGCTGGCCATCATGTAGGTTACGGCAGCAAGATTGATGGCAACCTGATGGGCAGCTTGTTCTACGGCGCCAATCGTACCGATCAGGATGGCGGCACCGCTGAAAGCACTAATTTCAAAAGCATACTGCATGGATACAGGGGCGCCGATTTTAATGATCTGCAAAGCCCTGACTTTATCCATAAATGTCACTTTAAATTTCCTGATGTAGATCTTAAAATGATGAGAACGCATGACGTAAACTGACATAACTGCCGCCATCAGCAAACGATCGATCAGGGTGCTTAATCCAACGCCTTTGACACCCATGGGGGCAATCCCGAACATGCCTTTTACAAAGACAATACCCAGGATGACATTGATGATATTACCCCAGATGGTGATCAGCATAGCTTGTTTTGTAAAACCGAGTCCCTCTGAAAATTGTTTGAAGGTCTGAAAGATCATCAGCGGAATAATAGACACGGAAAGATAACCCAGATACGGTTTTGCATAGGCCACCACTTCAGGTGTTTGTCCGATGTGGTCGATAAACAACAGCGTACCGAAATGAACAAAGGCATACAGGAAAATACCCGTCAGCACATTGATAATTAAACTGTTGGACAGCAATTTACCGCACTCATCATAGTTTTTTCTGCCGTTCTCCTGGGCGATTAAAGGCGTGAGTCCGTACGCAATACCAATACCCAAAACCAGGATGAGCATGAAAATACTGTTGACCAGCGAGACGGCCGCCAGTTGGATGGTGCCTGCAAAATGACCTACAATAACGCTATCTGCCAAATGAACCAGGGTATGGCCCAATTGAGAAACGACAATTGGCATGGCCAAACGAAGATTGTCCGAATAATAAGGTTTGTAGCGCTCGTAGATTTTGGTAGGCATTGGGGCAAAAGTCGGTTATTTTTTGCTGAAAAATGTCACGGGATTTTCTGTTTAGAACTTAGGATTTTCGGTTCTTTGTTTTAAACAGTCGTATAATATTCCTCTTTTTCGGTGATGTGTGGTCTGATTACCCCGCTGATTATCAGGCTAACCAATACTTTTTGGGCCTGCCGGTAAGAACTTCTGGTCAGTTTGCTAAACTGCTTTAAGGTAATCCTTCCCTGCTCATTTAGAAATTCAAAAAGCTTTTTTTCCTGATCGGTGTAACTGATGATATTATCAGTTGTGTCGTTGCCTTTTTTGATGACATCGACCAGAATCTTGCTGGCAAGAACACTCTTGTCATTGACCCTAAAATAGACCCACCACTTTTTATTTTCATCCAGTGCGTAATGTGGTTTTATATCGCTGGGCGGGATGGTCACCACCAACACAAGTTTATCGTCCACATACACCTCTTCAAACTCAGGTTCTATAGCTGGTTTGCAAAACTGATGGGCAGATTTGGTGATCATATATCGTTCTTCATCTTCCGATTTGACACCCTTGATGCTGCCATCGTCAGCCACGCCGATCAGGAGTTTACCACCTTTATTGTTCGCAAAAGCAACGAGGCTTTTCGCAATCTTTTCATTGTTGGTAATCGTTTTTTTGAAATCCAGTGTAGTTCCCTCGCCCTGCAAAATTAGTTTCCTGAGATTCATAGTCTTTCCTTAATAAGCGATACGTGGTTGCTCACCGCTGTGCAAATTGCGGATATATACTTCGTTAATAACTGTGGCACAGAGTTCTCCGCTGGCATTCGTGACTTCCATTGGATAAGCTTTTACAAACTTGCCCGTGTTATGGAGTTCAACTATGGCTTCATCGAGCATCTCGTCTGTGATGGTAATTGTAAAATAAAGATGGCTTCTGCCAGGTTTTAAATATTGAATAGACGCACTTTTAAGCCATACCCGTACTTTAAACCCTTTGCGCTGGAGCAGTTGGTCGAACAAGATGGCATAGAATGGATCTGTCGCAGCATAAATGGTGCCCCCGAAGATGGATCCGTTGTAGTTTTTATTGAACAGGCTCTTATTGATTTTAACATCTACTCCGCGAAATCCTTTATGAAATTTCATGATCCAAATGCGCTGAAACAGGAGTGGAGGGTATAAACACAAGCCCCATTTTAGGGTTTTTTCTGATACGACCATGATGTTTAAATATCAGAAAGTTTATCGAACAATTAAACATTATGTGTTATTTTTAAAACTTTTGTAGCAGGGAGCGTGTTCTATTGTCGAATGTTTAGTATTTCACAAGACAAAAATAATCCTCCCATGAAAAAATTAATTTTAAGTCTTGCTTTTGCAGGTTCAATAATGATTGCCGCTTCAGCATGCAACTCGACCAAGAATGTATCAGACACTACGGATAGTACTGCTGTGGACACCGCAATGGTGCCAATAGATACCACGAAAGTTGTACCTGTAGACACAACAACAGTTCCGCCTGATACCACTGTTAAGCCAGTTCAATAAATTTAACTTATTTATAAGAGGCCTGAGGTTGGCGTATTTTTTACGTCAGCCTCAGGTTTTTTTATTTAATGTTATTTGATCAGTGATTTTGTTTGTACTTTCAGCAACCAAACCAACACTGTATGACCAACGACAAACAAAAAGGGAGCATTTCCCTTTTAATTCTGGTAGCCGCATTAGGCTATTTTGTAGACATATACGATCTGCTTTTATTTCTAATCATCAAGAATAAAAGTCTGGCCGCCTTAGGGGTCGCGCCGGATCAAATCACGGAAACGGGACTGAGACTCATGAACTGGCAAATGGCCGGGCTGTTGATCGGTGGGATATTCTGGGGGATTGTAGGTGATAAAAAGGGCCGTCTTTCTGTCCTGTTTGGCTCAATCATTATGTATTCCATAGCCAACATTGCCAATGGCTTTGTGACCAGCATACCGGCTTATGCGGCACTGCGGTTTATCGCCGGGATAGGCTTGGCAGGCGAGCTGGGCGCAGGAATAACCCTGGTCAGCGAGAGCATGAGTAAAGAAAAGCGGGGCTACGGCACCATGATGGTGGCTGGAATTGGATTGATGGGTGCTGTTGCAGCTTATATCGTCGGCGATCTATTTGAGTGGCGTACGGCATTTTTTGTTGGTGGTGGTTTGGGTATTATTTTATTGCTGCTGCGCTTCGGTGTATTTGAATCAGGCATGTTTGAAAACATGTCCAAAAAGACAGTCGAAAAGGGCAATTTCCTGATGTTGCTGACCGATAAGAAACGGTTTTTTAAATACCTGAACTGCATATTGATTGCCGTGCCGCTTTGGTTTGTGGTAGGCATATTGGTGGGGATTGCCCCTGAATTTGGCAAGGCACTGCATGCGAAAGATGTGTTGGACAATGGAAAGGGTGTGATGTTTACTTACATCGGGATTTCTCTCGGCGATTTTTTAAGTGGGGCCTTGAGCCAGGTATTTAAAACCAGGAAAAAGATTGTGTATGTTTTTGTGGCGCTGACTTTTGGTGCCATGCTGGTGTATCTGCTCAATACGGGCTGGACTTCAACCGGGTTTTATATTCTTTGTGTGTTTTTTGGTTTGTTTACGGGTTACTGGGTTGTTTTTGTGACCATAGCTGCAGAACAATTTGGTACGAATTTACGGGCTACTGTGACGACCAGTGTACCGAATATGGTAAGGGGCTCCTTGATCCTGGTGACTTTACTGTTTCAGTTCCTGCTTGGTAAAATGGGCATTATCAATGCCGCCCTGGTCATTGCGGTTTTGACAGTTTCCCTGGCTTTCATTGCTTTATACAACCTGGACGAGACCTACGGCCGGGACCTTAATTTTACAGAGGAATAGTGTCAAAAGATTGTACTATCTGCCATCGCAGCGCAGGATGATTTTTTTTAAAGGTTATCTTTGGGTTTAGTTTTAAAAGAACATGGCGTTTAGAGATCAAGTTGTTGAAGCGTATCAAAAAATTCAGGATGAAATCTGTGCTGAATTGGAGCAAACAGATGGTAAGGGCAAATTTGAAGAGGAGATTTGGGAGCGTGACGGCGGCGGCGGCGGTCGCACGCGGATTATGCAATTTGGTCATGTAATTGAAAAAGGGGGCGTTAATTTTTCTGCGGTGCATGGCAAATTGCCCGAGGCTGTAAAAAAAGCATTTAATGTCGACAGTGATGATTTCTTCGCAACAGGTGTTTCTATTGTGATGCATCCAAGTAATCCTTTTGTGCCGATTATACACATGAACATCAGGTACTTTGAGATGGATGAACAGACGAGGTGGTTTGGCGGCGGGATCGACCTGACACCGCATTATGTCATCGATACAGATGCCCGTTATTTTCACCACCTATTGAAACAGACCTGTGATGAGTTTGATGCCTCATTTTATCCGAAGTTTAAGGAACATGCTGATAATTATTTTTACATCAAACACCGGGAGGAGACCAGGGGAGTAGGCGGTATCTTTTATGACCGGTTGAAACCAGAGAGCTCGGGTTTGAGTTTTGATCAGATCCTTGATTTTTCAGTTGCCGTTGGCAATACTTTTATACCGGCCTACACTGAACTGATTGACCGTAACCGCGATAAAGAATTCACCGAAAAAGAACTGGAATGGCAATACCTGCGCAGGAGCCGCTATGCAGAGTTTAACCTGGTTTATGATGCGGGTACTAAATTCGGACTGGAAACAAATGGCAGGATTGAGTCGATTTTAATGAGTTTGCCTCCCATGGCAAAATGGGTATATAACCACAAAACCATTCCTGGCAGCCCTGAATCTGATACATTGAGCAAGCTGAAAAAAGGGATCGACTGGGCGTAATTTCCTGTTAATTTCCCGTTAATTCAAGCGGTAAAATTTTTCAACAATGCACCTTAATGGTGCATTTTTTATTAGATTCGCAAGGTTATAAGAATACCAAATTTAAATCGTTCTTAAGGAACATTAATATTTATGGCAGAAGATTTAGAAAATCAACAAAACGACAAAATAATCAGGATTGATATTGATGAGCAAATGAAATCCGCATACATTGATTATTCAATGTCTGTAATCGTATCAAGGGCTTTGCCTGATGTGCGGGATGGATTGAAACCGGTACACAGACGTGTATTGTATGGGATGCTCGACCTCGGATTAACAAACAACAAACCATATAAAAAATCAGCCCGTATTGTTGGAGAGGTATTGGGTAAGTACCACCCGCACGGTGATGCTTCTGTTTACAATACCATGGTAAGGATGGCCCAGGAATGGAGCCTGAGGTATTTAATGGTAGAGGGCCAGGGAAACTTCGGATCGATTGACGGGGATTCTCCGGCAGCCATGCGTTATACGGAGGCCCGCTTTCAGAAGATTGCTGAGGACATGCTTGCTGACATCAATAAGGATACAGTTGATTTCCAATTGAACTTTGATGATTCCCTGCAAGAGCCAACAGTGTTGCCTTCTAAGGTTCCAAATCTATTAATCAACGGTTCTTCTGGTATTGCGGTAGGTATGGCAACCAATATGCCGCCTCACAACATCACAGAAGTCATCAACGCAACGATCGCGTACATTGATGATAATGAGGTCACGATTGCCGACTTAATGAAGCACATCAAGGCTCCTGATTTTCCTACAGGTGCAATCATTTATGGTTATACTGGTGTTCAGGAAGCTTTTGAGACGGGTCGCGGACGTATTGTGATGCGCGCCAAGGCGGAAATTGAAGTGATTAAGGACCGTGAGGTGATTATTGTTACCGAAATACCGTATCAGGTCAATAAAGCGATGATGATCGAGCGTACCGCAGAATTGGTAGGCGAGAAAAAGCTGGAAGGTATTTCTAACATCAAGGATGAGTCGAACAAGGATGGTATCCGCATCGTTTATGAAATAAAACGTGATGCGAATGCTTCTATCGTATTAAATAACCTGTTCAAGCAGACTGCTTTACAAACTTCGTTCAGTGTCAACAATATTGCCCTTGTGAATGGCAGGCCGCAGATGTTGAACTTAAAAGACCTGATCCGTTATTTTGTGGAACACAGGCATGAGGTTGTCATCCGCCGTACTAAATTTGAACTGGCTGAAGCTAAAAAACGTGCCCATATTTTAGAGGGATTGCTGATTGCGCTGGATCATTTGGATGAAGTCATTAAACTCATCCGTAGTTCAGATACGCCTGAAGACGCGAGAACTGGCTTGATGGAGAAATTTGGCCTTAGCGACATCCAGGCGCGGGCGATTTTGGACATGACCTTAAGAAGGTTGACCGGTCTGGAACGTGATAAGATCAAAGATGAGTACAATGAGTTGATGAAAACCATTGAATTCCTGCAGTCGATCCTTGATGACGAAGGTAAACGTATGCAGATCATTAAGGACGAGTTGGCCGAAATGATGGAGAAATACGGCGATGAGCGCAGAACTCAGATCGTCCACGCTGCCGGAGACATGAGTATGGAAGACTTCATCGAAGACGAAGATGTGGTCATCACCATTTCTCATGAAGGTTATATCAAACGTACACCTGCTACGGAATACCGTACCCAGGGACGCGGAGGAAAGGGATCTAAAGGAAGTGATTCAAGAAATGAAGATTTTATTGAACACTTGCTGATTGCTTCTAATCACAATTATATGTTGTTCTTTACAGAGACCGGCCGTTGTTTCTGGCTTCGTGTGTACGAAATTCCGGAAGGAACCCGTTTGAGTAAAGGAAGAGCGATACAGAACATCATTAATATTCCTAAAGAAGAGAAGATCAAGGCCTTCATTAAAGTGAAGAATCTGAAAGATCAGGAGTACCTGGAGAACAATTACATCATCATGTGTACTAAGAAGGGTACGATCAAAAAGACTTCTCTGGAAGCTTATTCAAGACCTCGTATTAATGGTATCAATGCCATCAATATCAATGAAGGTGACCAATTGCTGGAGGCTAGTTTGACCACAGGTGCAAGTGAAATAGTGATGGCGCTAAAATCTGGCAGAGCGATCAGGTTTAATGAGGCTACGGTAAGACCGATGGGCAGAACTGCCACAGGTGTACGTGGCGTGACCCTTGCAAATGAGGCTGATGAGGTAGTTGGCATGATTGCTGTAGATGATCCGGAGACTACTGTACTGGTTGTGTCTGAAAAAGGTTATGGCAAACGTACCGATATTGATGATTATCGCGTTACCAATAGGGGTGGAAAAGGTGTTAAGACCATAAATATTACAGAAAAAACTGGTAACTTGGTAGCTATCAAGGCCGTTACTGATGCAGATGACCTGATGATCATTAACAGATCTGGCATTGTGATCAGAATTGTAGTGAGTGAATTGAGGGTGATGGGCAGAGCGACGCAAGGAGTGAAGCTGATCAATTTGAAAGGCAATGACGAAATCGCCTCTGTAGCTAAAATTCAACACGAGGACGATGAAATCGAAGAAGTAGAAGGTGGAGCAACAGAAGATGATGGTGCGGTTACTGAGGAAGGCGGCGAGATTGCTCCTGAAGATGACACTAAATAAGATCAAATATAATTGTTGAACAAATAATAGAAAAAATGAAAAAAGTACTTTTAAGTATACTATTTGTAGGTGTGGCATCCCTTGCAAATGCACAAAGAAGTGAAGTTGCCGCAGCGAAGACCGCATGGATCCTGATTTCAAATGCAGGTCAAAAGACTTTGCCGGATAATTTAAAAATGCTAAATGATGGTTTGGCGCATACTGATAAAGCGGTAGCGGATGAAAAGACTTCAAAATTGGCAGAGACATGGGCCTATAGGGCGTTGTTTGCGTCAAGGATAGCTCAAATTGACTCACTTGACCTGGCTAATTCTAAGGCTAAACAAAAGATAGGTGAGGAGGCTATTGCAAAAGCAAATACATTAAACCCAAAAGAGGAAGAGAAAAAATTTCTTACCCAAGCTACGGAGTTTATCGAAGATGCTGTTAGAAACAGAGGGGTATTTGCTTATAAGAAAAAAGACTATGCCACAGCTCTGGAAGGTTTTAATGAATATACCGCCAAAAACCCAACAGATACAAACATGTTTGTGAATGCGGCATTGATGGCAAAACAATTAAAGAATTATCCGGAAGTCAGCAGAAACTATAAAGCGGCGATTGCGCTTAATTATCCTGATGCAGCCTTGCTTTACAAAGATCTGATCAACATCTATATGACGGAAGTGAAAGATAGCACTACTGCGATTGCGTTAATTCAGGAAGCCTCTGCCAAATTCCCTGGTGACAATGATTTGCTTGGTATGGAGACGAATTATTGGTTGAAAAAAGGTGACCCAGCAAAGTCTCGCGAAATGATCCTGAAGCTTATTGAAAAAAATCCTGATAATGCAGATTATCAAATCGCGATGGGCGATATCTATTTCAAAGAAGCCAATGATTTTCAAGACTCCAGAAATAAACTGGCAACTGAGCTTGAAGCAAACAAAACTAAGGTGGACGTAAAAAAGAAAAAAGCGTTTGACGACCTTGGTGTAAAAATGAAAGGCCTTTTGGACCAGTCAATACCTTACTATAAAGCTGCAGCTGCGCTAACGCCTAATAAAAATGGTTATGCACTTGACAAACTGAGGTCGATCTATAATTTTAAGAACGACAAGGTGAATGAAGCTGCTATCCAAAAACAATTGGACGCGCTGCCTAAATAGTATTTACATTATAGAATTGAAAAGGAGGGGTAATTTTATCCCTCCTTTTTTTTAAATTTGTATTATGAGCAAGAAATCATTTCTAAATACCGCACTATTAATGCTGATGACTTCCACTATGGCATTCTCTCAGAGAAGTCAGGTTCAAATCGCCAGAAATAGCATTGGCAAACTTCACGTAGTGATCAGTGCTAAGGGTGATAATGGTAAACAGATGGGTACGATAGGGGAAGGAATTAAGGCCATAGAAGCTGCCCAAGCTGATAAAAAAACTAAGAAATGGCCTGAAACATGGGCGATCAAAGCCTATTTGAGTTCTTACATTTCTATATTGGATGGTGATGAAGGAAACGCTGACAGATATTACGGCATGGCAAATGACGCGATTGATTCCGCAAGACGACTGGATAAGTTTCAGGCAAATTCCAGACTGATTGACGCGGCAATTTACAACGTTAACATCAGAAAGCAGAACAAAGCAAACCTGGCATTTAACAACAGTGACTTTGGCAATGCTTTTAAATTATTAAAAGACGTCAGCGATTTTTTTCCTAAAGACACTACGCTGGCAATAAACACCGCTTTGTCTGCTCAAAATATTCAGGGTTATGACAACGCTTTGATCTATTTCAAAAGAGCAAAGGATAATGGTGCTAAAAATCCAGTTCTTTTCCAGAACCTGGCAAGTATCTATACCTCCAAATTTGAAAATGAACTTGCAATTAAGACCTTAGAAGACGGTCTCAAATTGAATCCGTATGATATCAATCTCATCAACAATTATATTAACCTGCTTTTAGACAATGAGAAGTACGACACAGCGATCAAGGTGATCGAGAGTACGATCAAATTAGACGGTAAAAATAAGTTGTTGTATTTTTTGTACGGTTATTTACACCAAAACAACCTAAACTATAGTACAGCAGAATTAGCCTACAACAAGGCGCTTTCGATTGATGAAAACTATTTTGATGCGTTGTACCAGATGGGACTTGCGTATGTTGGATCAGCGAATGACGCGTTAAAATCAGCAGCGTCTGACAAAAACCAAAAATATACCTCATTCATCAATCGCGCAGAAGTTTCATTGCTTCAAGCTCATGAGATTAATCAGAATGATAAGCAAACCGTACAGCTCTTGATCGAAATTTATACCCGCAAAAATAAGTTGGATAAAGTGCAGGAACTAAAATCTAAACTTGAGGAGTTTTAACTTCTTAGAAAGGGTTCAAAATGTCTGAGAATAGGACAGTTGAAGGCATAGGTTAACATAATATTAATTATGTAGTTAATAACTGTGGTAAAGTGGGATGAATTTGGAGGGTTTATTTTGCAATTATAAGATTTTTATCTGTTGAATTCAAACTGATTTTTTAAGCATGTTTAATCATCCTGTTAGAAATATACACGACTTTTTATTGAGTACATATTTCGCAGATGGTTTGCGGATCACATTTGGTGTCCTTTGTCCGTCACTGATCCTGGCTCAATATGGAATGCTTCAATATGGCATGACACTTTCTTTAGGTGCACTTTGCGTTAGCGTTACAGATGCGCCCGGCCCGATTGTTCACCGTAGAAATGCGATGTTAATCACTACGGCGCTCATCACCGTAATTTCTATCCTCGTTGGAATCACAAATTCAAATATCTACTTTACTGCAGTCGTTTTGGTCGTCAGCAGTTTTGTGTTTTCAATGTTCTTCTTGTATGGATTAAGGGCCGCATCTATTGGAACAGCGTCTCTCCTGGTCATGGTTTTGAGTATTGATGACATTCGCCCATGGAATGAAGTCCTTTTCTATGCATTGTTAATTTTAACCGGCAGTCTCTGGTACACGGCATTAAGCTATATATTCTATAGACTCCGGCCATATCGCCTCGTGCAACAAACCCTTAGTGATTCTATACATGAAATAGCTGATTTTCTTCGGGCGAAGGCAAAATTTTATCATGAAAACACAGACTATGATAAAAATTATGCGGAGCTGCTCCAGTTGCAGGTGCTGGTTCACGAAAAACAAGATGCCGTACGTGAAGTATTATTCAAGACAAGAGAAATTGTACGGGAATCTACGCCGGAAGGAAGATTTTTATTGCTGGTATTTGTTGACATGGTGGACTTATTTGAACAGGTCATGTCAACTTACTACAATTATGAAAAACTTCATGAACAATTCGACCCCTCAGGAATTTTATCTCATTATGAATCGGTAATAGTTAAAATTGCCAATGAGCTCGATAATATTGCATTTTCACTCAAAACGGGCGGTGTCCCTACCCTACCATCTACCTTAACAAATGATGTCAATAAACTTAAGGCCGAAATCATACAGTTAGAAAAAGACAATACTAATGAGCGATACAATACCCTTGGAATCATTGCGCTTAAAAATATAGAAGTAAATATTGAGAACATTTTATCAAGGATCCAGACGATAAATGGATATTTTAACAAAAATGAAAAGAAAAACCTGAAGCCGCGTCAGGTCGATGTAGACAAATTCGTCACCAGACAAAATATAGACTTCAAACTGCTACTGGACAATTTGACCTTCAGCTCATCTACCTTTAGGCACTCACTGCGTGTCTCTATAGTGATGCTCATTGGTTTTGTAGTAGCTAAATTGCTAAACTTTTCACATAGTTACTGGATTTTGCTGACCATCCTCGTGATTTCAAAACCAGGTTTTAGCTTGGCTAAAGAGCGAAACTACCAGCGATTGATCGGTACGGTCGTCGGTGCATTTATCGGTATGGGCGTTCTGGTCTACATTCAGGATAAAAATACCTTGTTTGTCATCCTGCTGATCTGCATGATTGGCTGCTATAGTTTTCAAAGGAAAAACTATGTAGTCAGCGTGCTGTTTATGACCCCATACATACTGATTCTATTTGATTTTCTTGGTATTGGTGGTTTATCTATTGCGAGAGAGAGAATCTACGACACTTTGATCGGATCTGGCATTGCACTTATTGCCAGTTATTCTCTTTTTCCAAACTGGGAGCATGAAAAACTCAAAGAAGCGCTGATTGAAGCACTTAATGCAAACCTCAATTATTTTGAAAAAGTCAGTTCTTTTTATACAGAGCCTGTTAGCGACTTTACAAATTACAAGGTTGCAAGAAAAGAAGTATACGTTACCTCAGCGAATTTGGCGTCACTATTCCAAAGGATGTTTTCTGAACCCAAAAGCAAGCAGATCTTAATGACCGAACTGCATCAGTTTACAGCATTGAACCACCAGTTGTCGTCTTATATTGCTACCTTATTCCTGTACAACAAAGAACATTTGTTTACCGTCACAAATATTGAAGAATTTAAGCCGATGATTCAGAACACAGCGTATTTGCTAAAACTTGGAGGTGACACCCTGGTCAGTAATTCCGGCAGCGCACAAAATGTTCCATTGATCAGAAGAGTTGTAAAAGAAGATGTTGATTTTCAATCTGCCGAAGCAATTTTATCAGAGCAATTTGATCTGATACAAAAAGTAGCCTACGATATTTTTAAATTGACAGAGAAGATTAAGATATAAGTTAAATGGACACAGAAACTAGGGTTGTAAATAATAAAATTACGTCTACAAAGCCTGTCGCCAAGTATTTGTAGACGTAATGTATCTCCTAAGCAGGCACTTCAGCCTTAACAGCCAGTGTATTGGCAGGCCGGCCATTTTTAAAAGCTTCTCTAGTTGTCAATCCAAGTATCTCAAACATTTTCATGTCGTCACTGAAGTTCGGATTTGGTGTAGTCAGCAGCTTATCACCAGCAAAGATTGAATTGGCGCCTGCCATAAAGCAGAAAGCTTGTTCTACGGTGCTCATCTCATTTCTTCCTGCAGATAAGCGCACTACAGAACCAGGCATAATGATCCGGGCAGTAGCAATCATCCTGACCATATCCCAGATTGGAACTCTTGGTTGATTCTCCAAAGGTGTACCTTTTACCGGAACCAAAGCATTAATTGGAACAGATTCCGGGTGTTTCGGCAAATTGGCCAGGGTCTGCAGCATAGAAACGCGGTCCTCTTCTGTTTCACCCAAGCCAACAATCCCACCACTGCATACTGTCAATTTTGCTTTACGGACGTTGTGCAAAGTATTCAACCGGTCATCATAGGTTCGGGTTGAAATGATTCTTTTATAATCATCTTCAGAAGTATCCAGATTGTGGTTATAAGCATATAATCCAGCATCAGCCAGCCTTTGCGCCTGGTGCTCAGTCAGCATGCCCAATGTGCAGCACACTTCCATATCCAGTTCATTAACAGCCCTAACCATGTCTATCACACGGTCAAAATCCCGGTTGTCACGCACCTCTCTCCAGGCAGCACCCATACAAAGCCGGGATGCCCCGCCCGCTTTTGCTTTCTGGGCAGCACTCACCACCTGGTCCACTTTCATCAGGGCTTGTACTTCAAGATCAGTATGGTAACGGGCTGCTTGGGGACAATACGCACAATCTTCGGCGCAGCCGCCAGTTTTGATCGAGATCAAAGAACTGATCTGTACTTCTGAATAATCTTTATTTTCGCGGTGTATCGTCGCGGCTTCATACACTAAATCCAGGAATGGTTTATGGTATATAGCTGATATTTCTTCCTTCGTCCAATTGTGTTTAGTTGGTTGCATATATGAATCAAAATTTAAAGTAAAAGTTTGCTTGCCAAACCTAGCAAAAGCAAAAATCCGAAAACATCTGTAAAAGTTGTAATAATAATTGAAGAAGCAATGGCGGGATCAATCCCGACACGCTTTAAAAATAAAGGAATGCTTGCGCCGGTAATCCCGGCAATGATCAGATTGCCTGTCATGGCAGAAAAAATCACAATGCCAAGCAAAGGATTTGCATCAAAATATAAAGCAAAACTAAAGACGATCAGCCCGGTTACGGCACCGTTGATCAAACCTACCGTGAATTCCTTCAACACGGCCCTGTAAGCCTGGTTGTCTGTCAGATCGTACAATGAAATACGCCTTACCGTAACAGCTAGGGCTTGTGTGGCAGCGTTCCCTCCCATCCCTGCGATTATGGTCATATAGGCAGAAAGTACCGGTATGCGGTCTAATGTAGGCTCGTAATGTCTGATCACCCCGGAGGCGAGAAAAGCTGTTCCTAAATTCACAATTAACCAAGGCAAACGTGATTTTACGGCCTCGATCCAGTTACCGCTCAACTCCTCATCTTCAGATACCCCGGAAATCTTTAAGATATCCTCTGTATTTTCATCTTCCAGAACGTCGATAACGTCATCAAAAGTTACCCTTCCAAGAAGTTTCATGTCGTTATCCAGAACTGGAATACTGGTGATGTTATATTGGGAAATTAATCTTGCCACTTCCTCCTGATCGGTATCCGGATGGACCCAGGCCACTTCCGCCTTCACCAGTTCCGTGATTTTTACATTGCCCTTGGCCTTGATGATGTCCTTCAGCGATACAATTCCCTGAAATACATTGTCATCATTAATGACGAAAATGGTATAAAACTCCTCTATTTCCTCACTCTGTCTGATGATTTCATCAATCGCATCCTTTTTGGTAAGGTCCAGATTGATCCGGATAAACTCCGTGTTCATCAAACCACCAGCCGTGTCCTCATCGTAACTCAGCAAGTTCCGGATATTTGAGGCATCATCTTCACTCAGATCTTCGAGAATCTCAGCCTGCTCATGCTCCTCCAACTGGGAAATGATGTCCGTAGCGTCATCATAATCCAGTTCCTCTACAATTTCAGTCCGCTTGTCCGGATGCAGCTGGAGCAATAACTCCTCAGGGTGAGATTCCTCGTGCATTTCTGAGATGACCTCAGAAGCAATCTCAACCGATAACAGATTGATGATCCGTTGCCGGTCTTCTTTGGTGATGCTTTCAAAAAGTATGGCAATTTCCGAGGCATGATACTCCTCCAGAATAACTTTCAGTTGTTCATCATCACCATTTAAGGCTACTTTGATCTTAGAGATGTCTGTTTTATCCAGTTCGAAAGATTGCACGAAGCTAAGGTAAGAATAATCGGTTCTATTTGAACCATCCCTTGCGCCAGAAAAATAGGATTTGTACGAAAGCAATGAGCCCCATTATGATCATCGTGTACAAATAGCCATGCTCCTGATAAAGTTCCGGCATATTCATAGGCAGTACCTTCCCGGTGTCGGGGTCTACCCTGTTAAAATTCATCCCATAGATACCGGCAATGAAGGTCAAGGGGATAAAAATAGAAGAAATTACAGTCAGCACTTTCATCACTTCATTCATCCGGTTGCTGATGATCGACAGGTACATGTCCATATTTGTGACCGATATTTCTTTCAGGGATTCAACGATATCGATGATCTGTATACAATGATCGTAGGCGTCTTTGACATACATTTTAGTCTGGTCGCTAATCCTCGGACTATCACTTCTCAAAATGTCATTCAGCTTGTCACGCTCCGGCCACAGGACCCGTCTGATTCCGATCAGACTTCTTTTAATCATCTGTGTATCATACATTACAGTCCGGTCAGGTTTTTCAAACAGACGGTCTTCTATGGCATCGAGGTCTTCTCCCCATTTACCTAAAATCTGAAAATACTTGTCGATGATGATGTCCATCAGCGCATACATAAGGTAACTGCCGCCCCCCGTACGGATGTTTCCCTTGCCAATTTTAAGCCGGGCTCTTATTGGGTCAAGGCAATCCCCATATCCCTCCTGAAAAGTAAATAAAGCATTGTCCAGCAGGACAAAAGAAACCTGCATGTTATCCAGATCGTCGTTCTCATCAAAATGCAGCATGCGGCTCACCGCGTAGTCATAATGCTCATATTCCTCGATCTTCGGACGCTGGTAAGTTCTGGTAATGTCCTCCAGTACCAGCTTGTTGACCCCAAAACGGGTGTTCAAGGTGTCAAATAGTTCGGCTGATTTAAATCCTTTTATTTCAATCCAATAGGAGAAATCTTTGTCCGAGATCAGCTCATGAACCCGGTTGATATCGGAAAGTTCGCTAACCTCATAAACCGATGCATTGTACTTGTAAAATTTAATGACCGGATCCAGCGCATTTGCATCAATATAGACCAGGCCCGGACTAGATCCAGCCTCAGGTAAAGTATAATGCTTGTGTTTTCGCTGTCTGCGTTTTTCCTGTTTAGTCATAAATCAGAGGTAAAGTTTTGCCTGAGGCCCCTGGTTGAATAACAAGTCCACCATACTTAAGTTTGGCAGAAAGCCGTTCCTATCGTCAAAAACCTGGAAATAAGGCCTAAACTGATCTTCCACAACCTTATTTTTAAAATGAAACTTCATTCTATAATCTTTATCCGGATCCAGCTCTTTCACATATTCGTTCGTAAACCTTATTTCAGTGTCTTTTTTCAACTGTTTTAGCAGCCATTGCAGTTGCGCCACATGATAATCCAGCAAGTAGTCGAACTTCTGCTCATAGAACCTAAAAAATTCATCTTCATAATACTCAAAATAAGCTGAATTGCGGTAGCAGCTTTCCAGACTTTTCCAGTGCAGGCGCTGCCAGTCAAAATCGTAACTGATTTTTACATCTTTCATTTTGGTATGTGCTTTTGACCCTTTAATCACGGGTACAATTAAATCAAGCGGGCCATTTGGTGAATGCACTATCGCCCTGTTCCGATAAGTCTGTTTCACGAAATGCTCTTCTTTTTCAATCAGATAGTCTGTTTCGTGCAACTTCAAGCTGGAAAAATACCCAACCGGGGGAAGATAAAAAAGTGGGAATATAGCGGAACTTTGCATCTGATATTTTATGTTTGCATTCTCAATTCGCCAAAATAATGATAAAAAAAAGCTTTTCTTATATAGGAATATCTTTTTTGAACTTTTTGTCACTCCTGCCCCTTTCCATACTGCATTCATTTGCAACACTTGGCTATCTTTTATTGTACAGGATTTTTGGTTACCGCAAACAGGTCGTCCGCAGAAACCTCACGAGTTCTTTCCCTGAAAAAACACCAGAGGAAATCCTGCAAATCGAGAAGACGTTTTTTAAATACCTGGCCTCCTTGATCTTTGAAGTGATCAAGCTGCATTCCATTTCAAATAAAGAATTGGAGAAGCGCGTAAAATTCAACAACCTGGAACTGGTGCAGGCCTACTTCGACCGTGGTGAAAATGTCCTGGCCTGTACCGGTCATTATGGCAATTGGGAAATGGGCATGATGGCACTGGGATTAAAGATTCCCGGCAAAGCTTTTGTTATCTATAAGCCCCTGAGCAATACCATATTTGACGAATGGTTTTACAAATGGAGAACCAGAACAGGAAATATTTTCGTACCCATGCGTCAAACGTTAAGGTCGCTTGCGTCGACCAGAAACCAGACGACTATGTTTTGTTTTGCGGGTGACCAAACTCCGGCGAGTGGCGACACGAGTCACTGGTTACAGTTTCTGAATCAGCCAACTCCCGTACTGGAAGGACTGGAGAAAATAGCCCTGCAGACCAACAGGCCCGTTATTTATTTTAACATGCAGCCTGTAAAACGTGGTTACTACGAAGTAGATTGCACGCTGATCAGCGAAAAACCTAAAGAGACCAGGGAGCATGAGCTTACCGAAAAAACCTTCGGTTTTCTGGAGCAGGTCATTCAACACAGTCCCCCGTACTGGCTTTGGAGCCACAGGCGCTGGAAACATAAACCCAATAAAGCAGAATGACAGAACCGAGTGTAGCCGTAGTAATTTTAAACTGGAACGGACAAGCCCTGCTTGAAAAATTCCTGCCAAGTGTGCTGCAATCCAGGTATCCCAACCTCCAGTTGGTTCTGGGCGATAATGCCTCTACAGACCATTCTTTAGCTTTCGTGGAGGCAAATTATCCCGAAATCAGGATCATACGCAACGATCAAAATTACGGCTTCGCCGAAGGATATAGGAAACTGTTGGAACAGGTGGAGGCCGATTATTATGTGCTGCTCAATTCTGACGTCGAGGTTCCGGCAGACTGGATCCAACCGGTCATAACGCTCATGGAGCGCGACAGAACCATCGCAGCGGCCCAGCCAAAAATTAAATGGCAAAAAGACAAGTCGCAATTCGAATATGCAGGTGCAGCCGGGGGCTATCTGGACCTCCATGGTTACCCTTTTTGCCGCGGACGCTTATTTGATACAGTAGAAGCCGACAGCGGACAATACAACGAGTCGACCGAAATATTCTGGGCCAGTGGCGCAGCATTGTTCATCAAAAGCAAATGCTGGAAAGAAATTGGCGGACTAGATCCTGATTTCTTTGCACATATGGAAGAAATTGACTTGTGCTGGCGGTTAAAGAACCTCGGTTATAAAATAGTTTACTGCCCAGATGCAGAGGTTTATCATGTGGGCGGTGGTACGCTTGATGCCAATAATCCGTATAAGACCTACCTGAATTTCAGAAACAACCTCATCATCCTTCAAAAAAACCTGCCTTTCGCAGATGCGGTCTTCAGGATTTCCATCAGGATGTGCATTGATTTCATTGCCTGGCTGCATTTTTTAATGCAGGGCAAAACGGATTTTGCTTTTGCGATCAATAAAGCCCATGTTCATTTTTTGATGGCATTGGGCCACAACGCCAAAAAAAGGACCTCACAGCAGCTTAGTTTCCAAAAACATACCGGGCAGTATCCGTCCAGCATTGTTTACGATTATTTTATCCGGAAAATCAGGTTTTTCAGTCAACTAAAAGACTAGCTTTTCAGCAGACTCTCAATAGCGAGCCGGTAACCGTCCATGCCAAATCCAGTCAGCACGCCCCTGCAGTTCTTGCCTGTCAGCGATACATGCCTGTACTCCTCTCTCGCATAGATGTTGGAGATATGTACCTCTACCACAGGTGTATTGATTGCAGCAATTGCATCCGCAAGGGCAACCGAAGTATGGGTATAACCACCTGCATTGATGACAATGCCGTCATAAGTAAAGCCTACTTCGTGCAGTTTGTTGATCAGCTCCCCTTCCACATTGCTCTGAAAGTAGTCTATCTCCAAAATGCTGTACAGTTCACGAAGTTTTTCGATATACACGTCAAAGCCCATATTTCCATAGATGCCTGGTTCACGAACACCTAAGAGGTTCAAATTTGGGCCGTTAATTATTTGTATCTTCATCCATTCAAACTTAAAACTAAAATATTACAGTAGAAAATTTTTGTGAGCAATATCCCCTATTTAAAAGCCTTTAAAAACTACCTCCTCCTGGAACGATCGCTTGCAGGCAATTCAATAGATGCCTATTTGGGCGACATAGAAAAGTTGTATAGTTACTTTGAAATGACTGGGCAAAATACTGGTATTAAAGAGATTAAGGCTACTGATTTAAAGAATTTCATTTCCTGGATCAATGAACTTGGGATGCAGGCAACCACGCAGGCACGTGTCATCTCTGGCATCAAATCTTTCTTCGGATTTTTAGTGCTCGAGCAGATTATAGACGTCAATCCCACAGATACACTCGAAATGCCCAGACTGGCTAGAAAACTGCCGGACACGCTCAACATTCACGAAATCAACTGCTTAATTGACGTTATTGACGCCTCCAAAAACAATGGCATGCGGGACAAAGCCATTCTCGAGATACTTTATGGTTGCGGACTCAGGGTCACGGAACTGATCACCCTCCGGATTTCTAATGTTCATGCCGAAGCCGAATTCATTAAGGTGACTGGCAAGGGTAATAAAGAACGGCTAATTCCAATCGGAGCAACTGCGCTAAAATACCTGCAGATTTACCTGGAACAGGTCAGGGTGCACATCCGGATCAAACCCGGATATGAAGATTACATCTTCCTGAATCCTGCCGGAACGGGCTTATCCAGGATTTCGGTATTCAAACTCATTAAAGACCTTGCAGTCAAGGCCGGCATCCAGAAGAGCATCAGTCCGCATACTTTTAGACATTCATTTGCGACCCACCTCATTGAGGGCGGCGCAGATCTCATCGCTGTACAGGAAATGCTTGGACATTCAAGCGTCATCACCACCGAGATATATACCCACACCGATCGCGATTACCTCAAGTCTGTGGTGACACAGTTTCACCCAAGAAGTTAATGTGAATTAAATGAGCTACAGGCTACAACCTATCATCCGGTCTTTTCCCTGCATGTCTTTTCTTAAGACGATGTTTTTGAACGACTTATCTTGCAGCATTGCAATCATTTCCTGACCCAAATACTCATTAATTTCAAAAAATAGTTTTCCTTCCGGAGCCAGGTTAGACAATGCAAAATCAGCGATTGCCTTATAAAATACCAGCGGATCTTCGTTTGTTACAAACAGCGCCAAATGGGGCTCATGGTCCAGCACATTTAGTTGCATTTCCTCCTTTTCCCTTTGGGTAATGTAGGGTGGATTGCTCACAATGATATCGAACTTTCCAGTCGTGCTGTACTCCCTGATGTCCGCTTCTATAAAGTGAACAACTACCTGATTAATAAATGCATTGGCGCTTGCAATTTGAATTGCAGATTCAGATACATCCAATGCTGAAACTTCAGCTTTCGGCAGTTGTTTTTTCAGGCTGACGGCAATGCAGCCACTACCGGTGCCAATGTCCAGAATCCTCATTTGCTGTACAGACCGACCTGCCATCCCATCAGAAGAACCAGCCTCCTGTATCACCCATTCCACCAATTCTTCGGTTTCAGGTCTTGGTATCAATACCGCCGGACTTACCTTAAACTTCAAACCGTAAAAAACAGTTTCGCCAAGAACATACTGTATCGGCTTCCCGGTTTTTAGTTCCTCCAATATCTCTAAAAACGACAAGTACTCCGCTTCAGGTACTTCTTGTAAAGCATTGAACATCAACCTGCCCCTGTCCCATCCAACTACATGACTCGCAGCCATACTAAAAATAGCTATAGCTTCATCAGGGTCGTAAATCCCGACCAGTCCGGCAGTAAAATGTTGTGTTAAATCCTTAAAATTCATGCCCAGCAAAAGTAATTAAATCAAACAATATACCTTACTTTTGTGAGAATGAGCGACGAAATATACATGCAGCGCTGCCTTGAACTGGCAAAGCTTGGAATTGCGAATGTAAGTCCTAACCCAATGGTAGGCTGCGTTATTGTACACCGCGACCGGATCATCGGTGAGGGTTATCACGCTAAATTCGGTGCCGCCCATGCGGAGGTCAATGCCATCAATAGTGTTTTAAACCAATATGGCGAACAGGCTGCGCAATTGCTCACTGAATCAACTGTTTATGTAAGTCTGGAGCCTTGTGCGCATTATGGCAAAACACCGCCTTGTGCCGACCTGCTGGTTAGACATCAGGTCAAAAAAGTCGTCATCGGTAATACAGATCCTTTTGCAGATGTCAACGGCAAGGGCATTGGGAAGTTAAAGAATGCTGGCATTGAAGTGGTTACCGGGGTACTGGAAGAAGAATGCAGCTTCCTGAACCGGAGGTTCCTCACCCGCATCAACGAGCAGCGGCCTTATATCATTCTCAAGTGGGCCACCACGGCCAACGGATATTTTGCGCCTAAGATTACCGGCCAACAATGGATCAGCGGACCGCTCGCCAAAAAACTAGTCCATAAATGGCGTACGGAGGAAGATGCGATCCTGATTGGCAAACAAACTGCCATAGCCGATGATCCACTGCTCAATTCAAGGGAGTGGACTGGCAAAAACCCTATCCGGATGCTCATCGACCGCCGGTTACAGGTGCCCCTAAGCAGTCACATTTACAATGAAGACGCCAAAACCTTGGTCTTCAATGAAATAAAAACAAAAGTGGTCGACAATATCCATTTCATCCAGATGGAAGACATGCAATACTACCTGCCTCAAAAGATCGCCTTTCAGCTCTATCTGATGGACATCCAGTCGGTAATTATAGAAGGAGGAGCAAGTTTGCTCAACCAGTTTCTGGCAGCAAACTTATGGGATGAAGCACGCGTGTTTACCTCAGCCAATTCCTGGCAGGATGGTATTCCTGCACCTCAGATCAACGGGGCAATCAGAGATAACTTCCTGATTGGCAAGGATAAACTGAGTGTCTATCAAAATACAGTTAAATGATTTACCTGATCATCAGCATTTGCTGCAGTGTCACTGTAGCTGTAATGCTAAAACTCGCCAAACGTTATAAGATCAACATTCCCCAGGCTGTCACCTGGAATTATCTTTTTGCCATTGCCCTTAGCTTTTTCTTTTTTAAGCCAGGGCTGGATGTTATCAGCCCCTTAAATGCCACTGGCATTCATATCGCATTGGGGATTTTACTGCCCCTTATCTTTTGGTTTCAGGCCGCCTCAGTCAGGAACATTGGTATTGTCAAAACCGACATCGCGCAACGTCTATCGCTCTGCATCCCCCTATTGGCTGCTTATTTTTTATTCAAGGAAGACTTTACTACAGTTAAGTTAATTGGCTTAGGTATAGGATTACTAGCCATCTTCCTTACACTCTATAAGCAGACAAAAAGCAGTGTATCCACCAATTGGATTTATCCTGCGCTTGTGTTCTGTGGCTTCGGCTTAATTGATACTTTATTCAAGCAGATCGCCCAGTTCAAAGCCATCCCTTATACCAGTTCACTGGTTTTGATCTTTGTACTTTCCTTTGTTATTTCACTGGCTTTCATTGCTTTTCAGTCCGTTGTCAGGAAAAAGAAGCTCCAGATGATCAATTTCATCTGCGGATGCATATTGGGCTTCTTTAATTTTTTCAATATCCTGTTTTATCTCAAAGCGCACCGCGCGATGGCGGACCACCCTACAACAGTTTTTGCAGCTATGAATATGGGGGTAATTGTGGTGGGCACTTTGGTCGGCGTGATCATCTTTAAAGAAAAACTAAGCAAACTCAATTATTGGGGACTTGGCCTCGCACTGTTTGCCATCCTGCTGATCACCTTAGCACAGCAATATGCTATTTGACGACACCTACAAAACCATAGAAAGACCTTCAGAGGGCGTGTTCAGGGACAAAGGAAGCAAGTTCATCGCCTATGCCTATCCCCTTCGTTCTGAGGAAGAAGTCAAGGATTTGTTGCAGGCGCTGAGATCTGAGCACCCAAAAGCCCGGCATTATTGCTGGGCGTTAAGGCTGAGTCCTGACCGCAATGTTTTTAGGATCCAGGATGATGGAGAGCCGTCTGGCACCGCCGGACACCCCATTTTAAATACCTTGTTGTCAGCAGATCTGACCAATATACTGATCGTCGTGGTCCGTTATTTCGGTGGTACTTTACTTGGTGTTCCGGGTTTAATTAATGCTTATAAAACAGCAGCTGTCGAGGCGATTAAGGAATCGAAGATCTTAGAAAAGACCGTCAATGACCATTACGAACTACAGTTCGATTACCTGGCCATGAACGAAGTCATGAAACTCGTTAAAGAAGAAAAGCTTCATGTACTGTCACAGCAGTTCGATAACCAGTGTTCACTGCGTTTTGAAGTCCGCAAGACCAATCTCAATGCCGTACTCGGCAAACTGGACAAACTGGAGTCAGTTGCTGTAAAATATCTTTTTACTGAATAGGAACCAATAAGTTACAGGCACACATATCGACTAACAAGAACGGCTAATTTGGATCAGCCAGATCATAAAACTAGCTACCTGTGCAATCAAAATATCTGGATTTTCGCCAAACAAAAAACTACCTGTTGGTGTTCAATAATCAAGTTCCAGGACCTGCCTCAGATCATGGTTCTAAACTCAAAAATGAAACTTAGATATAATAAAAAAACGAAGCCACTATGTTCACAAAACTGAAAGATAAAGCAGCAATCGCCCTCGGCAGCTCCTTACTCAAGAATTATGAAACCGAAGAACTGAATGCCGGAAAAAGACTAATCTCCATCATTGCCGGGGCCTATATTCTGCAAAAAGGCATCAGATCTATTTCCAAAAGACCATTCACGGGCTTCGAAGAAATTGCCCTCGGAACCATCCTGCTCTACAGTGCCGCCAGCGGATTGAACAAAAAGATCACTAGAAAACCGGCCTATCCATCCGATTTCCGTAAAAACCAAATCCAGGGCAATGACCCGCGTACTGAAGTTCCGGCGTTTGTTTAAAAGGAAAAATTAAGTGATCTTTTTTCGGACTGCATTTCTTGTCGCTGAAGAAGCTCCAAGAACGCTATGTCCTCTCAAAGACACTGAATTTTCAGGACCACAAGAAGTGCATATTCGAGAACCACATCCCGTTAAAGCATAAAAGGCAGATGCCATCAGCATCTGCCTTTTCTATTTTTAGCCCATCTTACCTATTTGCCTATCCCCCTCGCTACCTTAAAATTCAGTGTGACAGAAAATTTTCAAACACTTTGCCTATCCCCTCGCTTCCCTTAAAAAATTAGCATCATAGGAAGATTTGTCAACAATTTCCCTATCCCCTTCGCTTCCCTTAAAAAATTACTATCATAGGAAGATTTGTCAACAATTTCCCTATCCCCCTCGCTTCCCTTAAAAAATAGTGTCTTTGAGAGGACATGGATTTCTTATTGCGAAGCTTTAAGAAATCGCGTCCGAAAAAAGATCATTATTTTTTAGCTGTCATAGTAAACACCAACTTCCCACCAGCCGTAATATCCGAATGCTTAATCGTCCAATCCGTCAATACCTTACCATTCAAAGTAACCTTTGAAACATATACATTCTTGTCACTCTGGTTGATCGCCTCGACAGAAAAAGTCTTGCCGTTTTCTAAGCTCAACACGGCAGATTTCACAGACGGACTGCCGATTGAATACACGTCAGAACCCGGTGCGACCGGATAAAATCCCAGAGAAGAAAACATATACCAGGCGCTCATCTGTCCGCAATCATCATTACCACCCAAACCATCTGGAGTCGGTTTGTATTGCATTTTCAAAATCATACGCACACGGGCCTGTGTTTTGGCGGGCTGACCGATCCAGTTGTACAGGTAAGCCACATGATGTGCGGGTTCATTACCATGAACATAACCCCCAATGATCCCCTCACGGGTAATGTCTTCAGTTTCAGCAAAAAACTCATCTGGAAGGTGCATGGTAAACAAAGAATCCAAACGCAGCCCTACTTTTTTAGCACCGCCCATTTTGGCAATCAATGCCTTAGGATCATGCGGCACAAAGAAGCTATAGTTCCATGTATTTCCTTCAATGAACCCTTGCGCATGCGTGCTCAAGGCATCAAATTCTTTCTTAAAGGTACCATCAGCCATTTTCGGTCTCATAAAACCAATCCGCGGATCAAAATTATTGACCCAATTGCCAGACCTCTTGATAAAGGTATCATAGACATCCTGACGGCCCAATTTTTTAGCCAATTGCGCAATACACCAATCGTCATACGCATATTCCAGGGTATTAGATACCGAAGTACCGCTCTTTTCAGCAGAAATATATCCCTTGTCAATGTACTCTCCAATACCTTCATAATCACGGTGATTGGCTGTTACAATACAGGCATCCAGTGCTTTATTCGCATCACCTGTATAGACCCCTTTCACAATCGCGTCAGCAAGAACCGAAACGCTGTGGTAACCGCTCATGCACCAGTTGTCGTTGGCGTAGTGCGACCAGATCGGCAACATTTTCAGTGCACTTTGGTCATAATGAGCCATCATCGACTTCACAATATCGTTGTTGCGAGAAGGCTGCATGATGTTCAAAAAAGGATGCAGTGCCCGGTAAGTATCCCAAAGCGAGAATGTGGTGTAATTGGTAAAACCGTCTGCCTTGTGCACGCCCTGGTCCAGCCCTTTATATTCACCGTTTACATCGGCATAAGTAGTCGGGTTGATAAAAGCATGATACATAGAAGTATAGAAGTTGATTTTCTCATCTTCAGAGGCATTGATTTTGATTTTCTGCAGCTCTTTTTCCCAGTCATCCTGAGCTTGCTTTTTTACTTTATCAAAATCCCAGCCCTGGACCTCAGTCCGCATGTTCAACAACGCATTGTCCTGACTGACAGGAGAAATGGCCATCTTTACTTTAATCTTTTCATCAGCTTCCGTGTTGAAGTCGAAATACATTCTCAAGTTCTTTCCCGCAATCTCCGGGAAGTTCTTAGTCTGGTCAAATTTCCGCCAGAAGCCCCTGTAAACCTGTGGCGCATCAAAATTCTTCTGTCCGTAACCCTTAAAAGGTTTAGAAAAAGACATGGCAAAATACACCGTACGGGTACGTGCCCAGCCATTGGTCTGGCGATATCCAGTGATCAAAGTATCGTTCACCACCCGCACGTAAGTCCATACGTTTTTACCCTCATAATTGTAAATTCCTGAGATCAGATCCAGTATGATGTGCGATTGATCAGATTTTGGAAACGTATACTGGTGCATCCCTACCCTTTTTGTAGCCGTCAATTCAGCCAGGATATTGTTGTCGTCCAGTTTCACTTTATAATAACCCGCTTCTGAAACCTCATTGGCATGAGAGAAAGCAGAACGGAACCCGCTTTTAGGATCAGCAGCAGTACCCGGGTTCATTTGCAAAGGCCCCTGAGTAGGCATCACCAGGAAATCGCCCAGATCGGAATGACCCGTGCCGCTAAAGTGCGTATGACTAAACCCTACAATAGTTTTTCCTTCATATTTATAACCAGCGCAATAATTGTAGACATCCCCGTTGTATTTACCGCCCATTTCATAAGGAATGGTATCCGTTTCCGGACTCAGTTGCACCGCCCCAAAAGGCACGGTTGCCCCCGGAAAAGTATGTCCCATTTTTTCTGTACCGATGATCGGTTTCACATACTTTACCAGGCTCTGTTGCGCAAGAGCCGTATCCGGCGATACCACGCAAAAGCCCGAGGCAAGCAATAAACAAGAAGTTAAGATTTTCTTCATATAATAAGTTGATAAGTCTATTTGACAGGGCCTAGCAGCCAAGCGCCTAAGGTAAAAAAAATCTGTATTAAATCATTGTTTGTTGGTGTGCTAATACGATTCACTAGTAGCAAAATTAAGTGATCTTTTTTCGGACTGCATTCCTTGTCGCTGAAGAAGCTCCAAGAACGCTATGTCCTCTCAAAGACACTGAATTTTATGGAAAGCGAACCGCAAATGCACTCGTGACTCCAATTTAACATTGACTTTTGGGAAGCAAACCGCAAAGGCATTTGACTCTAGTTTTTCCTCTTAGCATTGAATTTGTGGAAAGTTTGGTGCAAAGGCATTTGACTCTAGTTTTTCCTCTTAGCATTGAATTTGTGGAAAGTTTAGTGCAAAGGCATTTGACTCTAGTTTTTTTGCTCTTAGCATTGAATTTATGGAAAGTATGGTGTTTATTGCTTGATTTTGTCAGGAATAAGTTAAACACATTATAGGAGGTTTTATTAGCCCCGATACAGATATACAGAAAATAATATCATTGAAACATCAACGATCTGTATGCATTGCACCATGATTATGCGTTATGTCAGGCAAAAAAGGAGTACCTCTGAGAAGACATCAGCGCCCTTGTTGCGCAGCTTCAAGGGATGCAGTCTTCGAAGAGTGTCTCCTTTTTTGCTAAGACAGGTCACAATCCTTAATGCCAAACCACTACTAATGACGCGCTTTTGACCACTACATAGCTACCAATCAAACAAAAACCCCTACTTTTGCAACTTATATCTTCTAATCACCGGGCTTTGAACCCGCGGCAGTATTAAATAAAATGAGTAAAAAAGGCAGGATATTAGTCGCCATGAGCGGCGGAGTAGACAGTTCAGTAGCAGCAGTCATGCTACACGAACAAGGTTATGAAGTGATCGGTTTGACCATGAAAACATGGGATTACGCCACATCAGGCAGCAGCAGCAAGGAAACAGGATGCTGCAGTTTGGACAGCATCAACGATGCACGTACACTCGCTGTAAATTATGGCTTTCCTCATTATATCTTAGACATCAGGGACGAATTCGGCGATTTCGTAATCGACAATTTTGTAGACGAATACCTTTCCGGCCGTACCCCAAACCCATGCGTCCTCTGCAATACCCACATCAAATGGGAAGCATTGCTAAAACGTGCCAATAAACTCGACTGCGAATTTATCGCAACGGGTCATTACGCCAACATCCGTCAACAAGATAGCGGTCGCTATGTAATTTCCAAAGGGAAAGACGAAAACAAGGACCAATCCTACGTACTCTGGGGTGTATCTCAGGAAAACCTGGCGCGTACCCAATTTCCATTAGGCTCTTTCGCCAAATCAGAGATCAGACAAATGGCACTCGATATGGGCCAGGAAGAACTCGCCAAAAAAAGCGAAAGCTATGAAATCTGCTTTGTTCCCGATAACGACTACCGTGCGTTCTTAAAACACAAAGTCGAAGACCTCGAGCAACGCGTAGCGGGAGGTAACTTTATTAATAAAGACGGAATGATCATTGGTCAGCATAAAGGCTATCCATTTTATACGATCGGACAGCGCAAAGGCCTGGGCGTCGCCTTCGGCGAACCCATGTTCGTAACCCAAATCCTGCCAGAAAGCAATACCGTGGTCCTTGGCCGGGCAGATGAACTCGAAAGAAAAGAAGCCTTAGTGCGCAACCTCAACCTCGTTAAATACGAAAGCATCCACGAACCGATGGACAATGTGATCACCAAAATCAGGTATAAAGACGCCGGAATGCTCAGCACCATCGTGCAGGAAAAAGACAAAATGCGTGTGGTATTTGACCATAACGTATCCGCCATCGCACCCGGACAATCGGCGGTATTTTACGAAGGCAATGACTTATTAGGCGGCGGTTTTCTGGTTTAAACCCAATATAAAACGCTAATTACGCTGATAAAACTGATATATGAGCAAAGGCCCTGTTTAAAAAGCCTTAGGCAACATCAGCAAAAAAGACCCCTTTTAAAGCGCCTGAGACAACATCAGCAAAAAAGGCAGCGCCTGATCGTAATCCAGCTCCTGATATTCCAATCCCAATTTGCGGATATTGGCATAATAGGTCGTGTGCTCAGCATAATAATGCTTTTCGCTGGACAAGAACCAGGCCTTTTCACCCAGTTTTTGAGCAAGAAACCATTTTTCTATCAACCTGGCACAACGTCCGTTACCGTCATTCCATGGGTGGATCTTTACAAATAACAAATGGATCATCGAAGCAAAGTAAAATACCGACTCAACCGGCAGATCTGTTTCGATCAGCAATGAAAGATCAGCATAAAACTTTTCCATTTCAGCTTTAACCTTATAAGGTGAAGCGGCCACATATTCGATCCGACCGTCTGGCGTGGAAACGTACATATTGCCCGTACGCAATGTCCCTTGCAACTGCTTAGAAAGGATATTTCTACTCAGCAACTGATGCGCTTTCCTGATATTTTCTTCATGAAGTGCATTTTCTTTTGCAAAAGAATAGGCCTCATAAAGATCATCAATTTTTTGTGTGTAATCCGGCTGAAACAATACCCCATCGCGCTTATGCTTAATATAGGAATCGAGCTCAACTACCTCACCCTCAATCCTGCTGGAGTAAATAGAGGCAACAGAGGTATAAAAACTAAACGTGCTGGTAGATAGTTCCGCATCATGCAAGGCTGCAAATTTTGCCGGTAAATCTACCTGCAACTGACTGCAATAATCGTCGAGCAAGCGATCCGAAATAATAGACAATTCTGGAATCATAAACGCATCACGTGAATTAGTACCGGCAAACATACCTATTGTCTGCACCACATACAAACCTTTTATCGCAACGATACTTCACAATCAGATCTCGTTGCCTATCAGGTACGGCGCAGCCGTCTGCACCCTTTTCCCCTTATACCGTTCGAAATAGTAATCGATCCGGCCCAGGTTTATCCCAGCAAAACCTACCTGGTTGATGGACGTCACACCGCCCGAAAGATTCTTCACATCCTTCGGATCATCCATAAAAGTATGCGTATGACCGCCAATGATCAGGTCAATATTGCTAACCAGCGGCGCCATGACCTCGTCAGATACTTTTTTGGAAGTATATTGATAACCAAGGTGCGATAGGCATATGACCAAATCACATTTCAAATCATTTTTAAGCAAAGAAGCCATTTCATTGGCTTTGGCAATCGGCTCCAGGTACACCGTATCACCGTAGTTCTTAGGTTCCACCAGACCCTTCAGTTCAATCCCCACTGCCAATACCCCAATTTTAATTCCACCTTTGTGGAAAATCTGATAAGGCACAGTTGACTTACTCATCAACGTATTTGAAAAATCATAATTGCTGCTGATAATCGGAAATTTAGCATGCGGCAATTGCTTGTGAAATCCTTCCAAACCATTGTCAAAATCATGGTTACCCATCGTAGCCGCATCATAACCCATTGCCGTCATCAGTTTCATCTCCAGTTCCCCACCATACAAATTAAAATAAGGCGTTCCCTGGAAAATATCACCCGCATCCAGCAACAATACATTGGGTTCAGCAGCACGGATTTTACTGATCAAAGCAGCCCTGCGGGCGGTTCCACCCAGGCCGGCATACTTAGAACCATCCATTGGAAAGGGCTCTACCCTGCTGTGCACGTCATTGGTATGCAAAATGGTCAGTTTCACCACATCGCCCTGCGCCAATCCATTAGGACTGACCCCCATTGCGTTTAAAGCAGCGCGATTGACCGACCCGAAAGCATCCAAACCAGAGATCGACAAAGCACCGACAACCAGTCCCCCGGCCTTGATGAAACTTCTCCTTTTAACCTTTTGTAATTCTTCCATCCAACTTAGAATTTATGGTTTTTCCTGTCGCCTCAATTTCCTTAACATCATTCATCAGCGCATCGCGGACCTTCAGTCCCAGTACTTTACTGTCCACCGGTTGCTCAAAACCAAGCGTTTTATCGCCCCCACCGGAGATGTAATCCGTCGTCAGCACCTTATACGTTTTAGCAGGATCAAAAGGCTTCCCATTGATCCGCACCTCCGTTGGTTTTTTCGCTACAATTTTCATCTGCAGTCCGGCCACCGGTTGCCCGTTGGAAGCCGCAATAAAATCCAGCAAGCGCTGCACATCCGTTCCCTTTAGCGTAAAAACCACCAATTGGTTCTCAAAAGGCATCAGTTCAAATATATTCGTGACCCGCACATCGCCCTTAGGTAAATCTACCCGCAGACCGCCCTTAGTAGAAGGAATCGCAAAATCGATGGCGGGATCAATTTTGATGGCCTGTCGCAATACCGCATCTGCAAAAAAATTGCTCAGCAAGCTTTCCGGCAGTGTATCGCTGCTTTTTTTAGACATCAGCACCTCCGAATGCGCAATAACCAGGTTCATTTCGGCATCCATCTTTACCTTATAAGGCTGATAGGTTCTGATAATAGAACTGTCCACCGCCACCTCCTGATTAATCGGGTATTCCTTTCTGTTCGATTTAACGAGCTGATAACCTGAACTACAGGCGCTTAGAAAAAAGGCCGTACCTAAACCAACAACAATAAGATGTAATCTGGATGTTTTAAAGCACAGCATAGGCAGAATGGCGAATAGTTAGTTGCAATTGAATAACGATAAACATTTGCATTGCAAAAATACACGATACGATAAAAATATAAGGTTAAAAAAAAGAGAAATCCCGCTACAGGACTTCTCTTTTATGTATTATTGCTTTTACACGACCAACAGGCGATGGCAGATTAGCCAAACAGCCCGTTAAACCTACTTTATTTTGCCAGGTTCTTGGTAATGTCGGCACTCATAGGCGTAGTTTTAGATTTAAAACGGTGCACCAATTGTCCTTTTTCGTCAATCAGGAATTTTTCAAAGTTCCAGCTGATGTCACCCGTAAAGTCAGGATTTTCGGCAGTAGTCAGGTATTTAAATAAAGGTGTGATGTCCTCACCTTTCACACTGGTTTTCTCAGAAAGCAGGAAGGTTACATTGTATTTTCCAGTACAGAATTCTTTGATCTCGCTGTTGGTCGCCAGTTCCTGTCCGCCAAAATTAGCTGCCGGAAAGCCGATCAATACCACATCTTTACCATATTGCTTGTGCAATTTTTCAAGATCTTCGTACTGAGGCGTGAATCCGCATTTCGAAGCTGTGTTCACGATCAGGATCTTTTTGCCTTTAAACTTAGAAAGTTTGATCTCTTTGCCATCTATGGTTTTAAAAGAAAAATCATAAACGCTTTTAGCCGGAGGTGTAAATAACAGGCTCAATAAAATTAATAGTGTGTTCATGGTATGAGTTTTATTTTGAGTTTGCAGTGTTGCTAGTAACTACGAAGTTAAGCACAAAAAAGTTGTCTGTATGTAATATTATAGCAAACTCGTATATTTGTGACACCACCTCCAGCAAAGCCGAAACAGGCGATATCCCAGAACCAATTTCAAATTAATTTTTATCGATCTCCTTACAAGCAGGACTCCCTGTGCTCCCTCTGTGCATTCAATAATTGGACTGGTATGTGACTGGTTTTCGTCTGGTATTAGACTGGTCATGGACTGGTTTTAGCAGTCCAAAAGGAGTTTTCTATCAATCTTATAGCAGTCTTATTTTTGAACGCAGGTTATTAGCAGTAAGGGAGAAATCGTTATATTTGTAAATGTGGATTGCCTGACTTGGGCATGATGCGATACCAAATATAAATAAAATATGGGACGTTTAAAATTCGGTCCTTACGGACCTCTAATTGGCAAGTTGGGTAATGTCGTCAATTATATCTGGCGTGGTATGAATGTGAACCGCATAGTTCCTCATAAAACCACAAAACCTGCGAGCCTTAAACAAAAGGCTTCAAGGAAACAATTTACCATGGCACAGAAGTTTGTTGCCCCTATCGGTGCTTTTGTGGGCTTAAGTTTCCATCCTGAAACCAAAGGTAAACCCAAAATCCCGCAAAATGCAGCGAGTTCTTTATTCAGAAAGCATGCCATCAAAGGTGAATATCCTGATTATTGGGTAGATTATAGCCAGGTGATCATGAGTAAAGGAGACCTTCCCAAACCCAAAAATGCTGCTGTGACGCGTGACGGAAACCTGCTTACCTTTACCTGGGACGTGGATTCAAATCTTTCTTACAAGCGCAATTCCGACCAGGTGATGCTGATGGCTTACCTTCCGGATACGATGGAAGCGAGTTTTATAGCTGGTGGCCTAAGTAGGACGACAGGTACAGCTGTACTTGAATTTTCTCCTGAACTGCGTCCCGAAGAATGGAGGAAGCGGGACACTATAGTAGAAACCTATATCGCTTTTATCAGCAATGACAGGCAGCAGGTTTCGGATAGCGTTTATACTGGTCAGATTATTTTATAGTACTGATTTATAAGCACCTATTATTGATTTGAAAGGGCCTTGTATGTTCATACAGGGCTTCTTTTTGGGGTAAATGAAGGCAGTCGCTTTAAAGAAAATCACGATAAAATGTAGATCGTATTTTGAAATTAGGCTTTATTATAGCTTTATTTGCAGAAAAACGGTCTGAATGGCGAAGAATTTATTAATAGTTGAGTCCCCCGCAAAAGCTAAAACCATAGAAGGTTATTTAGGTAAAGATTTCCTGGTCAAGTCGAGTTACGGACACATCCGTGACCTGGTGAAAGGAGATATGGGGATTGATATTGCCAATAATTTCGCCCAGACCTACGAGGTTCCGGCGGATAAGCAAAAGATCGTAGCCGAACTGAAAAAACTAGCCAAGGAAGCCGAAATGGTCTGGCTCGCATCCGATGAAGACCGCGAGGGAGAAGCGATTTCATGGCACTTGTTTGAGACTTTAGGCCTGAAAGAAGCCAAAACCAAACGGATTGTTTTTCATGAGATTACCAAGCCGGCGATCTTAAAAGCGATTGAAACACCGAGAACGATAGATTACAATTTGGTGCATGCACAGCAGGCACGCCGTGTGCTGGACAGATTGGTGGGTTTTGAGTTATCGCCTGTGCTTTGGAAAAAAGTGAAGCCTTCCCTATCGGCCGGCCGGGTACAATCTGTGGCCGTGAGGCTCATTGTGGACCGTGAGCGTGAGGTCAATAAATTTAATGCTACTGCTGCATTCAAGATCACTGCGGTTTTTTCTACCGGAAAAGGCAGAGAATTGGTACGGGCAGAGTTACCGCACCGTTTTGAAAAAGAAGCTGATGCGGAAACTTTTGTAAAGGATTGCCTGGGTGCTGACTTTTCGGTTTCTTCATTGGAGACCAAACCCGCCAAAAGAAATCCGGCAGCGCCGTTTACAACTTCTACCCTGCAACAGGAAGCTTCGCGGAAACTGGGTTATTCGGTTTCCAGGACGATGCAGATTGCGCAAAGGTTGTATGAAAGTGGTCGCATTACCTACATGAGGACGGATTCTGTGAATTTATCAGAAACTGCCTTGCAAGGTGCCGCGGCAGAAATCAAGTCTGCCTATGGCGATAAATACCACCAACTGAGAGTCTATAAAACGAAATCTGCCGGCGCGCAGGAGGCCCACGAGGCCATTCGTCCGACTTATTTCAACCACCATACCGTAACCGGCGATAGTTCGGAGCAACGTTTGTATGAACTGATCTGGAAACGTTCGATCGCCTCGCAAATGAGCGAAGCTTTGTTTGAAAAAACAACGGCGCAGATCGGCATCAGTACCCGCAAAGAACATTTAGTTGCCGAAGGTGAAGTCTTAAAGTTCGACGGCTTCCTTAAAGTTTACCTGGAATCATCTGATGAAGAGGATGTTGACGATTCGGAAAACAACAACATGTTGCCGCCGCTTTCACGCGGACAAGCCTTGTCGCTCAATGAACTGCAGGCTACGGAAAGGTTTTCGAGACCGCCAGCCAGGTATACAGAGGCTGCTTTGGTGAAGAAACTGGAGGAACTGGGTATTGGTCGACCATCTACCTATGCACCAACCATTTCAACCATCCAAAACCGCGGTTATGTGGTAAAAGAAGACCGTGACGGCCGTTCGAGGTCGTTCAATACGATTACCCTGAGCAATGGCGAAATTAAAAAACTAACCAAAACCGAGATTACCGGTGCGGAAAAAGGCAAACTGTTTCCTACGGATATCGGTGAGGTGGTCAATGATTTTCTGGTTGAGCACTTTAAGGGCATTGTGGATTTCAACTTTACCGCTAACGTGGAAAAGGAATTTGACGAGATTGCCCAGGGTTTGCAGGAATGGACGAAGATGCTCCACTCCTTTTACAAGCCTTTTCATATAGAAGTTGAAACGACACTGGAAACAGCCGATCGTGCAAATGGCGAGCGATTGCTGGGTGTAGATCCGCTGAGCGGAAAAAATGTATATGCCAAAGTAGGCCGTTATGGTCCGCTGGTACAGATCGGCGAAATAAGTGACGACGAAGGTGCTGAAAAACCACGCTACGCAAGTTTGGCCAAGTCACAATCGGTCGGAACAGTGAGCCTGGAACAGGCTTTAGAGCAATTCAAACTGCCATTTACACTGGAAGATTACCAGGATAAAGAGGTTTCCGTTGGCGTAGGCCGCTTCGGACCCTATGTGAAATGGGGCGATGCCTATATTTCGGTGCCTAAAAACGAAGATCCTTTGTCGATAGACCATGCGCGTGCGATAGAGATCATCGATGAGAAGGTTACAGCCGATGCGCCGGTGGCACATTATGAAGGTTTGCCGGTGACGAAAGGTACAGGCAGGTTCGGACCGTTTATCAAGTGGAACGACTTGTTTATCAATGTGCCAAAGGCTTATAATTTTGATTTTCTTCGGGAGCAGGACATTGAGGAGCTGATCCTTAAGAAAATAGATAAAGAAGCGAACAGGTTCATTCAGACCTGGTCTGCTGACAAAATTGCGATAGAGAATGGCAGATGGGGACCGTTTATCCGTTTCGGTAAAGAAATGCTGAAACTGAGAAAGAACCCGGCTACGAATGATAAGTATACGCCCGAAGAACTGGCTTCAATTTCACTGGACGCGGTAAAAGCGCTTATTGTGGAGCAGGTTCCGAATGCTTTTGAGCCTAAGACGAAGAAAGCAGCAGCGAAAAAAACGGGTACTGCGGCGAAGGCTGGTACTGCGAAGAAGGTTGTGGCGAAGAAGGCTCCGGTAAAGAAGGCGGTAGCAAAGAAGTAATTGGAAGCGGGGATGCAGAACCTATAAAAAATGCATAACTATGAAAAAAGATTTGCCTGAAAATATAGTTGAAGATGTAGCCATGGCGGTTGTGCTGATGGGTGAAACACCTGAGGTGCGCGACTGGACTGTCTATTTCATCAATCTAAAGAATGAACCGCTTGAAAATGTCCTGATTAGTTCCAAAGGTTATGGCGAAAAAGATGGGCGTTTGGTGAAGACTTCTGTGTTGCGGCATTCGCTGGGGGATTTGAAAGCCAGGTCATTTAAAGGTGTGGAGGCCATTGATCCGCAGGTTTTCGGCCTGACCAATGAATACTGGCTCAGTTATTACATCAATGGCGTGATTTACGACAAGAAGTTTATTTTCCTGCCGGAGAGTATTGTTGATGAAAACATGATTCACATTCCTATGGTTGATAAACCGGGAGTCATGATTCGGTAAGAATAAACGCCAGGAACAGGTCCATCAAAGAAAGGTCGGGCATCAAATTATAGATCGGCTAGGCACTCAAATCAATAATGTCTTTGAAAGACAATCAACCAAGCAGTTAAAATCACGATCCCTTTGAATCTTTAAATACAAACAGGCATTTCATTGCCGATCACCTATCCCTTTAAAGAGATCAGAAAGCCAGATGCCCTGAAGACCTGAAGCCCCAATAATTTATCACCCAATATTTATCAAAAGAAATAACCACACATTATCATCCTTTTTACTTAATTTTCCTACGCATCTTATTCTTCAATAAATACGTATGGAATCATCCCCAAACAAGAAACCATTTATAATTGGTGGCTTTGTGTTGCTGCTGCTTGCAGTTGCTGCCTTTTTCTTCTTTAAAAAAACCAGGCCTGCCGATTACAATCAAAAATACGCCAGGTATATCGAGGCTTATACTTCAGGTACGGTCTCCAAAAAAAACTTCATCAAGGTACATCTGACCGGTCAGGTAAAAACAGTCAGCGATGTGGGTGTGCCTGATAACCGCGACCTGTTCAGCTTCTCTCCTGCTGTAAAAGGCAAGACTTACTGGCTTGATGCCCAGACCGTAGAGTTTCGTCCGGACGCCCCGCTGGAGTCTGATCAGGAATATGAGGCGACCTTTAATCTGGCCAAAGTTACTGAAACAGAAAAAGATCTGGAGGAGTTTGAATTTGATTTTAAAGTCATTAAACCCGGACTGAGCCTGATACAGGATGGTTTGGTTGCTCAAAACAACACCTCGCTGGACTATATGAAATTGTCCGGCGAGATCAGTACTTCAGATCAGGAAGATCCGAAAGCCATAGAGAAAACATTAGCGCTGGATTTTGCGCAGAAGCTGAAGGTCAAATGGCAGCACAATCCGGAGAAAAACAGCTATTTGTTCACGATTGACAGCATTAAAAAGACTAATTCGGAGCAGGAACTGACGTTAAATTGGTCGGGAGATCCGATCGATGCGGACAATAAGGGCGAGGCAAAAATTGTGCTGCCTGCTTTGGGCGTATTTAAGGTTTTGGACATCCGCTCGGTGCAGGGTCAGGAAGATTATGCTTTGGTTCAGTTTTCTGAGCCCGTTGGCGTGGCGCAGGACCTCTCCGGACTAATCAGTATGGCGGGTTCCAGTGACTTGCGGTTTACGATAGATGGCAGCCAGGTCAAGGTCTACTCGGCCGTGAAACTGGAAGGCAATTATACCCTGAGTGTCAATACCGGGATCGAGAACATCAATGGAGCTAAACTGGCCAATGAAAAAACGGCCGCAATCAGTTTCGAGAACAAGCGGCCTTCGGTGGTCATATCGGGTACGGGTACGATCCTGCCCAATTCCGGCAAACTGGTGATGCCTTTTGAGGCGGTCAACCTGAGTGCGGTGGATGTGACCATCATCAAAATTTACGAGGACAACATTCCGCAGTTCTTTCAGAACAACAATTATAAAGATGGCAATGAGCTGAGGCGTGTCGGCAAGCCGGTAGTCCAGAAAACCATCCGTCTGGATGAGGACAGGGCGCTGGATTTGCACAAGAAGAACCGCTTTGTGCTGGACCTGGACAAGCTGATCAAGACCGAGCCGGGCGCCATGTACCGCATCACCATCGGTTTCCGTCAGGGTTATAATGTGTTTAAATGCAATGAAGAAACGCAGGAGGATGCATCAGTTTCAGGCGATTCAGATGAAGCAGGCGATGAAGAAGGAAACTATGGCGGTTACGGGGAGAAAATTGATGAGGATGATGAGTTTTGGGAGCGCTACAGCAGTTTTTATCCGAGCCGCTACCGTTGGGAAGACCGGGACAATCCTTGTACCCCATCCTATTATACCAATGAAAAATGGGCCAGCAGGAATGTAATTGCCTCAAATATCGGACTGATTGCCAAACGCGGCAATGACAATAGCATGCTGATTGTGGCTACGGACCTGTTGACGGCACAACCGATGAGTGGCGTGTCGCTGGACCTGCTGGATTATCAGCGCCAGCTGATCACGACTTTGAAAACAGATGGTGATGGTCTGGCAGTGTTTGACCTGAAACGCAAACCTTTCCTCCTCATCGCTAAAAATGGCAAGGAACGGGCCTATTTGAAACTGGATGATGGCAGTTCCCTCCCACTCAGCCGTTTTGACGTGAGTGGTGATGTGGTACAAAACGGTCTGAAGGGTTTTATTTACGGAGAGCGTGGCGTATGGCGGCCGGGAGATTCTTTATTCCTTTCATTTGTACTGGAAGATAAACTGAAGAAACTGCCGGGCGGTTATCCGGTTACGTTCGAACTGTATAACCCAAGCGGTCAGTTGTCGAAGCGATTGATTAACGGGAAACCTTTAAATGGATTCTATAGCTTTAAAACGGCAACAGAAAGCACTGCACCTACCGGCAACTGGCTGGCGAAAGTAAAAGCGGGTGGTTCTACTTTTACAAAGACGATCAAGATTGAAACGGTGATGCCCAACCGACTGAAGATCAATTTCAATATTGGAAACGCGGCCTACCTCGGTATTGGTGGCGCATCCTATGCGACTTTCTCGGCCAACTGGCTGTTCGGTTCGCCGGGCAAGAACCTGAAAGCCAAGGTAGATGTGAACCTGAATACCATGAAAACGACGTTTAAAGGCTTTGAAGCCTACGAGTTTGACAATCCGACCGTGGTATTCTCCTCGCAGGTAAAGACCGTTTTTGAAGGGAAGCTGAACGACAACGGCGTTGCACAGGTGAGCACCAGTCTGAATGAAAACCATACGGCTCCCGGTGTGCTAAAAGCGAATTTTACTACGAAAGTATTTGAGGCAGGCGGCAATTTCAGTATTGACAATTTCAGCATTCCGTATCATGTGTATACGGATTATTATGGTATAAAGGCGCCGGAAGGAGATAAACTGAGCGGTATGCTCGTCACCGGAAAAGACCATACGGTAGCTATCGTAAATGTGGACCGCAACGGGAAACTGCTGAGCGGCAGCAAATCGGTGCAGGTGGAATTGTACAAAGTACAGTGGCGCTGGTGGTGGGAACAGGATGATGAAAACTCCTTTGCCAACTTCACCCAGAATTCGTACAACAACCTGGTTAAAAAGGAGATCGTCAGTTTGAACAGCGGTCGCGGCAACTGGAACCTGCGGATCGATGAACCGGAATGGGGACGCTACCTGATTCTGGTGAGGGACTTGAATGGCGGGCACGTGACCGGAAAATCGGTCTATGTGGACTGGCCGGGATGGGCGCAGCGTGAACAGGCCAACAATCCTACTGAGGCTTCCATGCTTTCCTTTACGTCCAGCAAGACCAAATACAATGTGGGCGAAGATGTGGTGCTGACCATTCCTTCAGGAAAAGGCGGCAGGGCTTTGATTTCGATCGAAAACGGCAGCAGGGTTTTGAAGACCTTCTGGACAGATACGAAACCAGGACAGACCCAGTTTACCTTTAAAGCAGAGGCAGGCATGGCACCGAATGTATTTGCCAACGTGAGTCTATTGCAGCCGCATGCCCAGACCGTAAATGACTTGCCGATCCGGATGTACGGAGCCATTCCATTACTGATCGAGGATCCGCAGACGATCCTGAAGCCCGTGATTAAAATGGCGGACAAGATTAAACCGGAAACGGAAACGTCGCTGACCATAGCGGAACAGAATGGTAAAGCAATGACCTATACCATTGCGATCGTAGATGAAGGTTTGCTTGACCTGACGCGGTTTAAAACGCCTGATCCTCATGGTGTATTTTATGCGCGTGAAGGTCTGGGTGTGAAAACCTGGGACTTATTTGACTATGTGCTGGGCGCCTGGGGCGGCAACCTGGAACGCATCCTGAGCATCGGTGGTGATGGTTCGATCAACAAGAACGCAAACCCGGCTAAAGCCAACAGGTTTGTGCCGGTAGTCAAATACCTGGGTCCTTTTGCTTTGGGCAAAGGTGCTTCACAGACGCATAAATTTAAACTGCCGCAGTACATCGGTGCGGTACGGGTGATGGTGGTAGCTGGACAGGATGCAGCATACGGTTCTTCAGAAAAGTCCGTGCAGGTGAAAAAACCATTGATGTTGCTGGCCACCCTGCCAAGGGTGATCGGTCCGGGCGAGAGTTTTACTTTGCCGGCTACGGTATTTGCCACAGAACCTCATTTGAAAAATGTTTCCCTTACGCTGCAGGCCACGAACCTGCAGGTACTGGGTGGCAATACACAGCAGCTGCTGTTTAAACAGCCAGGTGAGCAGATGGCGTATTTCCAAATTAAGGCACCGGAAGTTACGGGTATTGCAAAGGTGCGTGTAATTGCGCAGAGTGGTGCTGAAAAAGCGGTGTATGATGTCGAAATGGACATCCGGAACCCGAATCCGTATGTGACCAATGTGGTTTCAGCTGTGGTGCAGCCGGGGACTAACTGGTCGTCCGCCTATGCCGCAATTGGTATGGCTGGAACGAATTCAGGTACTTTGGAAGTATCGGCCATCCCTCCTATTAATTTAAAGAAACGCCTGGGTTACCTGATGCAATATCCGCATGGTTGTGTAGAGCAGACGACTTCTTCGGTCTTTCCGCAGTTGTTCCTGAGCAGAATCACTGCGCTTTCAGAGCAACAAAAAGCAGGTACAGAAAGAAATATCAAAGCCGGAATTAACCGCTTGCGCGGTTTCCAGACACCTGATGGCGGACTGAGTTACTGGCCGGGCGAAGGCAGTTCTGATGAATGGGGCAGCAATTACGCCGGACATTTCCTCATGGAAGCACAAAATGCAGGTTATACCCTGCCTGTGGGGATGTCAGATGAATTGTTGCGCTATCTAAAAACCAAAGCAGCAGCATGGGTGCCCAACAGTACTAATTTTTATGGAGGCGATTTGTCGCAAGCCTACCGGTTGTATGTATTGGCATTGGGTAAAAGAGCAGATATGGCAGCAATGAACCGCTTGAGGGGTTTTCAATACCTTTCAGTAGCCGCAAAATGGCGTTTGGCAGCAGCATATCAGCTTGCCGGACAACGCAATGCAGCTTCGGGATTGATCAATGGATTGGCCACCGAAGTAGAACCCTACAAACAGTTGGGCGGTACCTATGGTTCTGAAGTCCGCGATGAGGCGATGATTTTGGAAACCCTGACCTTAATGGGCCGCACTTCAAATGCAGCGCAACTGCTGCAATCTTTGGCAGCAAAATTGGGTCAGGACGATTGGTACAGCACCCAAACAACTGCCTACAGTTTGCTGGCCATTGCTAAGTTCTGCGGACAAAATGCATCTGCTGCGAGCCTGAAATATACGTATGTATTGGATGGCAAAAAAGGCAGTGTGAATTCAGCGCAGTACATCACCAGTACGCCGTTGGTATTCAAAGGAGTATCGTCAGGTACTGTTTCTGTCAGCAATACCAGCGACCGGGTGTTGTTTGCGAGGTTGATTTTGCAGGGACAACCTGCTGCCGGGCAGAATACTTTCCTTCCAGGAAATGCAGATGCGCTGGTGATGAGTGTAGACTATAAATTACTGAATGGTAAGTCATTAGATCCTGCTACTTTGAGGCAAGGTACAGATTTCTATGCCGAGGTAACGATCAGGAATCCGGGTAAAATGGGTTATTATGAGCAGATGGCGCTTACACAGATTTTCCCATCGGGTTGGGAGATTATTAACACGAGGGTTAACGACAATGAAAGCATATTGGCTTCATCTCCGTATACTTACAGGGACATCAGGGATGACCGCGTGTTTACTTATTTTAATCTGAGAGAGAATGAATCTGTGGTGTACAAAGTATTGCTCAATGCCTCTTATATTGGCAGGTATTACTTGTCTACTGTGCAGTGTGAAGCGATGTACAACAACAATATCAGTGCGACTTCAGCGGGACAATGGGTGCAGGTGATCAAGTAGATAATGGTGTGCCCCCGTCATCTCGACGAAGTCCCGATTTATCGGGATTGAATTACAAAGACAAGAGATCCTTCGCTGCGCTCTGGATGACGGACTTGGTTTGTATCATTCTGTTATTGGTCTTCTTATTTTGTCTTCCTGCGCAACTGTTCAGTACTCCTACTTCCTTTGTTTTGGAGGCTGAGGATGGTCGGTTGCTGAGCGCTGCGATTGCGAAAGACGGACAGTGGCGTTTCCCGGCTCCAGACTTAACGCCGGATAAGTTCTCTAAATGCATCATCGCATTTGAAGATAAGCGGTTTTATACGCATCCTGGTGTGGATTTTCTGGCCATGAGCAGGGCGATGCGGCAAAACTGGAAAGCAAAGGGTGTGGTGAGTGGTGGAAGTACGCTCAGTATGCAGGTGATCCGCTTATCCCGCAGGGAGAGCCGATCGGTCTGGCAGAAGGTAATCGAGGTATTGCTGGCCATCAGGCTGGAACTTCGTTATTCCAAGCAAGAGATTCTGCAACTCTATGCGGGGAATGCGCCTTTTGGAAGTAATGTGGTCGGATTGGATGCTGCCGCCTGGCGCTACTTTGGCCGAAGTGCAGAAAGTTTGTCCTGGGGGGAAATGGCTACCCTGGCCGTATTGCCGAATAGCCCTTCATTGGTTCATCCGGGCAAGAATTCTCCACGTTTGATCAGGAAAAGGAATGACCTGCTGGATAAAATGGTGAGGTTAAAGCTGATTGACCGGCAGACTGCTGATTTATCCAAGCTGGAAGCGATTCCGGGCCGGCCGCTGCAACTGCCCCAATATGCCCCCCATTTATTGAACAGATATAAAGCAGATTATTCCGGTTTGCGGGACAGCTTGTCTTCAGTACCTGCAACAAGGATCAGGACAACTTTAAATTACGATCTCCAACTGCGTGTAAATGAGCTGTTAAAACGGTACAACAACCGCTATAGGTCCAACGACATCAACAACATCGCCGCCCTGGTACTCGACGTGCGGAAAGGAACGGTTGTCAGCTATACCGGCAACATCTACCAACCCGACAATGCAGAGCTGGAAAGCCATGTTGATATGATTCATGCGCCAAGAAGTCCGGGCAGCACCTTGAAGCCCCTGCTTTACGCCAGTATGCTCAATGACGGGTTTATTTTACCAAAGACGCTCATTCCCGATATACCAACCCAAATTGCTGGTTACTCGCCTCAGAATTATGATTTGGGTTACGATGGTGCCATTCCGGCCGACCAGGCGCTAAGCCGTTCGCTGAATATACCGGCGGTAAAGATGCTGCAGAACTACAAGTACCAGCGCTTCTATGATAAACTGAAACAATTTGGATTCAAGACCTTAAACCGTCCCGCTGATCATTATGGTTTGTCGCTCATACTCGGCGGCAGCGAGGTGACCATGTGGGACCTGGCGAAAGCATATATGGGTATGGCGAGAACGCTCAATCATTTTAACGATTATCAGGGGAGCTATGACCCGCATGATTATGATGCGCCGGCTTACAGGCAGGCATCTGCTTCTTCTACAGCAGCTTATGGAGGAAAGCCGCAAACCAAAAAAACTTCCCTGATCGATCATGGTTCCATCTGGAATACCTTTAACGCCATGGAGGAACTGATGCGGCCCGGTGAGGAAGGCATGTGGGAGCAATTTTCATCTTCTCAGCGGCTGGCCTGGAAAACCGGGACGAGTTTTGGTTTCAGGGATGCATGGGCAATTGGCGTGACGCCGGAATATGTCGTCTGCGTTTGGGTAGGCAATGCCGATGGCGAAGGACGGCCGGGTCTGACGGGCATAGATGCCGCTGCTCCTGTCCTGTTTGATATTTTTAAACAACTGCCTGCCGGAAAATGGTTTAAAACACCGAAAAACAAGCTGATCCCGCTAAAGGTATGTCGCCAAAGTGGTTATAAAGCAGGGGAATATTGTACAGATCAGGTAGTTCAACTGGTTTCGCCTGCCGGAGAGAAAACAACGCTTTGCCCCTACCATAAATTGGTCCATTTGGATGCAACTGGTAGGTTTAGGGTAACAGATGCCTGTGAATCACCGGACAGGATGCTTCATCAGGCTTGGTTTGTGTTGCCGCCCGCTATGGAGTATTATTATAAGATTAAAAACAGCGGTTATAAAGTGCTGCCGGTCTACCAAGCTGGTTGCGCAGAAGCGGGAAATACAGGCGTGATGGAGATGATCTATCCGAAGCACAATGCCAGTATATACATTCCTGTAGAACTGGACGGGAAACGTGGCAAGGTGGTACTGAATGCCACGCATCGCATTAGCGGTACGAGAATCTTTTGGCACATTGACCAGGAATACATCGGCACAACAGAAAATTACCACCAGATCGCCGTGAGTCCGACAGCCGGCAGGCATACCTTAACATTGGTAGACGAAGACGGTCAGCGACTTGTACAATCCTTTACCGTGCTGGATAAAGAGAAAAACTAGTTTTTATGAATTAGTTTGCGGTCGGCCGCCCCCATGACAATTAGGTATTGAGCAGCCATATAAGTGGCCATGATCAGCACACCGGCATGATTGAAACTCAGTACAAACTTATTGAAGGCCAGCAATGAATCTGACAAGTAAAATAAAATGGCCCCGGTCATGATCAATAAAAAACTGGACCTGTTTACCCGCATATTCCTAAAGGCAGCCATCATGAGCATTAAACTGATCACGATGGTATAAGCCAGAACCTGCAGTCTCATGGAGCCAAGGTGTGGTCTGATGTAAAAATAGAAACCGATGCTGAATACTGCGCAGAGTGCAATGGCCAGTCTTGCTCCTTTTTTATCCAGTTCAGGTGCAGATCTGAAATCCAGGTAAAAGGCACTGATATAACAAAGGTGACAAACCAGGAAGGCCGCTAGTCCGTACGTAAAATAAACCGGAGCTACTGAGGCCTGCATCAGCAGGACATCGCCCGCAAGGGCAAAAACAAGACCAGCGAAGATGCGCTTGTGAAAACGTCCTTTGAGTTTGGTGACTACGCGGAGCAAAAGCATGAGCGACAAGACGATCATGGGTTTGGTGACTGCCCTAAGGCGGACCAGTTGGTGGTATTCAGCCAGGAGCTGCAGAAAAAAGATGATGGCAAAAAGTAAGTTAAACTTCGTATGTTTCTTGAGCATCGGTGTTTAGTTTTGTGTTGTAGTATCTGGGACCTACACGATATTTGGTGCCACCAAATTAATAAAAAAAGCAGCATTATTTGACATAAGTCAACAATGCTGCTTTTAATATGTTCTAAAATAGAATCAGTAACTGAAAAAAAAGAGTGTATTAATAACTCTTTTCTGTACGGTTGTTGCGTCTGAATCCACCACCGGCATTACCTGCGCCGGTATTTGGTTTTTCCTGAGCTTCAGCAACCTTGATGCGATTACCATTGTAATCACCACCGTTCATGCGTTTGATTGCTTCTCTTGCCTCTTCGTCTACCGGCATTTCAACAAATCCAAACCCACGGCTTTGACCAGTCTCGCGATCTTTGATGATTCTAAGTGATTTTACTTGACCGAAATCACCAAACACGGCCGTCAATTCATCTTCCCCTACTTCTAAAGGAAGGCCTGTAATAAATATCTTCATTAATTTCTTTAAAATTTGGACAAAGTTAAGGAATTTTTACGTAATTAACAAGGCTAGTGTCAGTTATAAGTATAATTTCACAGACTATTTTAACTTTATTTTGAACAAATCGATGCTGCGCTGCCAGGCCAGTTTGGCAGCAGCCTCATTGTATCTTGTTGGCGATGTGTCGTTGTTGAACGCGTGGTTGACACCTTCGTAAATATACACCTTGTAATCGATGTGGTTTTCTTTTAAAGCGGCTTCATAGGCAGGTATACCAGCGTTGATCCGCTCGTCAAGACAACCATAATGCAGCATCACGCTGGCTTTGATTTTGGGCACCTCTTCTGCCTTGGCCTGACTGCCATAATAGGCTACTGCGGCCTGTAATTTCGGATCACTGACAGCAAGCTTGTTTGCCATCCCGCCGCCCCAGCAAAATCCGATACAGCTTGTTTTACCATTGGCATCTTTCAGCTTCCTCAGGTATTCCAGTCCCAACAGGTAATTTTGCAGGTTTTTATCCGGATCCAGTTTGCCGATCAGCTCCCTGCCCTTATCCTCATCTGCCGGTGTACCGCCAAAAGGCGAAAGCGCGTCTATCCCCAGCGCAATAAAGCCTGCAGCTGCAACTCTCTTGGTGACATCGATGATGTGCGGGTTCAGACCCCTGTTTTCATGGATTACCACCACGGCACCGAGTTTGCTTTTTCCTTTGGGCTTTGCTAAAACTGCTTTCATGTCCCCTTCAACTCCAGGATAAGTGATGTTTTCTGAAGTAATGGAGTCGTCCTGGAAACCCGATGCACTGGCGTAGTTGTTTTCCAGCAAGGGTAAAACAGTAAGCGCAAGGGCGGTGCTTCCGGTAATCAGCGCCAGCTTCTTCATAAAATCTTTTCTGCTCAGCTTGCTGTGGGTATACTCGTCATACAGGTTAATGATCTTCTGGTCCATGGGATAATCGGTTTTAATATATTTTGACCTAATATAAGCTTTATGATGTACAGAAGCAATAATTGCGTTAGACTATAAGTGTGAATTGTCATAGAAATGTTTTTATTTATTTACAGGAAAACATTCCATGAAGTGTACTCGTTATAGGATCAGTTTGTTTGGTTTAGGTTGGTCTGTGGTGGGCCAGCCATCAATATAAAACAGGGATAGATCGCCAGATTTACCCTGTTTTTTTTTATTTCAAATTTCTAAAACCTTTTGGCATGATTTTTCGTTTATCAAACCGAGAGCGTTAATTTAGGCGGGGGTAGATTGTAAAATTTGCCTCCGTTTTTTTTGCCCCGGTATTGGGGAGGTCATATCGTAACCTTAATGATACTTCGAGCTGTATAAATATAAGATCATTGTAATTTTTGTTTTAAAAATTAATATATTGATAGTTCAAATACCTTCAAGTTTTGTTTTGTCTGTTAAGGATACTAGATTTGAAGAGTTTTATTTATTGGCATAGATGTTGATTTTTAAAATCATCTAAATTATAGTACTAGCATGCGCAAAAAATTACAAGATAGAATAGCAGCATTTAAGGACGCTACCGCAATCAAGGAAAGAGGACTTTATCCATACTTCCGTGCAATAGAATCAGGACAGGATACTGAGGTTATCATCAACGGAAAAAAGGTGCTCATGTTTGGTTCTAACTCTTATCTTGGCTTAACAAATCACCCTAAAATTAAAGAAGCGGCAAAAGCTGCTGTTGACAAATACGGTACCGGCTGTGCAGGGTCCAGATTTCTGAATGGGACGCTGGATATACATATTGAACTTGAAAAACGTCTTGCGGCTTATGTCGGCAAAGAAGCAGCTGTCCTTTTTAGTACAGGTTTTCAGGTCAATCTTGGTGTAATTTCATGTTTACTGGACAGAAATGATTATTTGATCCTGGACGAATATGACCATGCTTCGATTATCGACGGTAGCAGGTTGTCTTTTTCACGTTCTATAAAATACGCCCACAATGACATGGATGATCTGCGCAAGAAATTGAGCAGATTACCTGAAGATGCGGCAAAGCTGATCGTGGCAGACGGAATTTTCAGCATGGAAGGCGATTTGGTCAATCTCCCGGAGATCGTGAAGATTGCAGACGAATTTGGTGCCAATATCATGATGGATGATGCCCATAGTTTGGGGGTTATCGGTCTGAACGGCGCAGGAACGGCTTCACACTTTGGATTAACAGACAAAGTGGACCTGATTATGGGTACTTTCAGTAAGTCATTGGCTTCTCTGGGGGGCTTTATTGCCGGTACAGAAGAGACCATTGAGTTTGTGAAGCATAGAGCAAGATCACTAATGTTTAGCGCCAGTATGCCACCGGCTGCAGTAGCGAGTGTCATCGCTGCTCTGGATATCATTGAATCAGAGCCAGAGCGCATCGATCAACTGTGGGCCAATACCAATTATGCAAAAAAACTATTGCTGGAAGCAGGATTTGACATTGGTCATACGGACAGTCCGATTATTCCGGTGTACATCCGCGACAATGACAAGACCTTTTTGATCACCAACATACTGAGCAACAACGGCATTTTTGTAAACCCGGTAGTATCTCCTGCGGTTCCGTCTGATTCGTCGCTGATCAGGTTCTCGCTGATGGCGACGCATACTTTTGCCCAGATTGAAGAAGCTGTCGAAAAGATTGCTTCTGCGGCTAAGCAGGTTCAGGTTCACAAGTCGCAACCTGTCTTATAAGCCATCTTAAACTAACCAACAAGCCAAACCAAATACATGAGAAATATCGTTGCAGTCAGCAATAAGAGAGAATTAGCCACATTTATTGATTTTCCGCATGAGCTTTATAAAGGAGATCCGAATTATGTTCCGGAGCTCTTCATCGCTCAGAAAGACCTGCTGACTACACATCCTTTTCATAAGCATTCTTCGCTGCAGTGTTTTTTATTGTTTGATGGCGAACGTTTAATAGGACGCATAGCGGCTATTTTAAACAACAACTACAATACGTTTAACGATGCAAATGACGGTTTCTTTGGTTTTTTTGATTGTATAAATGATCAGGATGCTGCCAACCTGTTGTTCGAAACGGCTACAAAATGGCTTAAGGACAAAGGTGTAACCGGGTCTATTATCGGACCGGTAAACTTTTCTACCAATGAGTCCTGCGGACTGCTGATTGAAGGTTTTGATTCCCCGCCAGTGGTGATGATGCCTTATAACGCAACGTACTACCCTGCCCTTCTGGAAGGATGGAACCTGCATAAAAAAGTTGATTTAATTGCCTGGAAATTTACAGGTGATAACTATGATGACAGATCTGTGAAACTGATGGACCGTCTGGAAGACCGCCTGAAACGCAGTGAAATCACCATCCGAAAGATCAACATGAAGAAATTCAAAGAGGAATCGGCGAAGTTGCGTGAAGTCTACAACAAGGCATGGGATAAAAACGCCGGCTTTGTACCGCTGAATGATGAAGAATTTGACTATCAAGCAAAAGACCTTAAATTGGTTTTAGATCCGGATTTTTGCTTTGTAGCAGAAAAAGATGGGCAGTTGGTCGGTTTTGGTGCTGCTATTCCGGACATGAACCAGATTCAGATCAAAATTAAAAAAGGAAGATTATTGCCTACAGGCATCTTTAAACTCTTGTTTGGTAAGAAGAAAGTGAAAGGTATCCGGATTTTATTACTGGGTGTGATAGATGGCTACCGTAAACTGGGCATTGAGGCTTGTATTTATGCCAATATCATTAAATCGTACAGGGCTAAAGGGTTTGAATATGCAGAAGCTGGCTGGACATTAGAACACAATGACCTGGTCAACAATGCCATTCTTGCCATCAAAGGTGATCCTTATAAAAAATACCGGATCTACGAGAAGGCCATATGAGCAAAAAGGTACTGATTACCGGTGCCACAGGCTTTGTAGGGTATCATTTGATAGAAAAGGCACTGGCTGCAGGATTGGAAGTTTACTGTGCAGTACGTGCAAGCAGTGATACTTCGCATTTATCAGATTTTAGCATTCAATATCTAGATCTCAATTATCGTGACAGGGATCAACTCATTACTGTACTGGAGGAACATCAGTTCAGTTACATCATCCATGCAGCGGGAACGACAAAGGCCAAAACGGCTGAAGACTACAACAGCATCAATGCAGGGTATACCCAAAACCTGGCTTTAGCGGCGGTTCAGGCGAAAATCAAGCTCGAAAAATTTGTATTTGTAAGCAGTTTGGCGGCACTCGGACCACTATCGGATCTGTCGCTGGAGATCCAAGACGATAAGCCAGGACATCCAGTCACGAATTACGGAGCGAGTAAATTGCTGGCGGAACAGTATTTGTTGGAGGTCAAAGAATTGCCCCTTATCGTGATCCGCCCTACTGCGGTTTATGGCCCGAGAGAAAAGGACATCTTTATCTTGTTTAAAAGCATCAATGGTGGACTGGAGCCGTATATCGGCAGCTTCAAACAACAGTTGAGTTTTATTTACGTCAAAGACCTGGCTGCGGTGATCATTCAGGCGCTGTTCAGTGCAGAGACTGGCAAATCTTATAATGTATCTGATGGGCAGGCTTACGATCGTTACGTACTTGCCAAAGAGGTAAAAAAAGCGCTGAACAAAAAGACTTTTATGTTTCACATTCCGATTGGTATCGTACGATTAATGGCTGCAGGAATGGATCTGCTCTATTCCAGGAGCAAAAGTACCCCAACACTGAATAAAGAGAAGATGGCAGAGCTGACGGCGGTAAATTGGGCTTGCAGTATTGAACATGCCAAGCGTGACCTGGCCTATTCGCCGAAATTTAACCTGGAGAGCGGTATAAAGGATACCGTTAAATGGTATAAAGAAAACAATTGGTTATAGGTTTATAATCGGTTTGGCAGGTTAGATAGACACAAGGGAACTTTCCTGAGCGCCAACCTCTAGCTTGTATTTAGAGCCACATTTTAGGGCATAATTGGTAACCTGGTGTCCCACCGGAAAATCGAAACATACCGGATAATTAAATTCCCGGACTTTTTCCATGACCAGCTGGTACACCGTTCTTCCAAACTCTTCGCCCGGATCGTCTTCCTTGACTTTAAAGCCCCCAATGATCAGTGCTTTAAGTTTATTCAGCTTGCCGCTACGTTTTAAGTTCCACAACATCCTGTCAATGCTATATAACTGTTCGCGGGTATCTTCTATAAAGAGGATTTTGTGATCGGTAGTCAAATCAGACTTACTTCCGGCAAGCGTCTCAATCATACTAAGATTCCCTCCTACCAGTATCCCTTCGGTTGCCCCTAAACGATTATTTGCATTATAGGCTGCTGTATATTTTGTAGGCTGTCCGCTGAGCACCTGTCTGATCGACAAAATCGTTTCGATCTGCATTGGAGAAGCCTTTGTCCAGTCGGAAGGAAAACTATTGCACATTTTGGAATGTATGCTGGCAATTCCGAAGTTGCTGTTGATATGCGCGTGGAGTGCGGTAATATCGCTAAATCCGATAATCCACTTGGGCTGCTTTTTAAATTTCGTAAAGTCGAGCTGGTCGATCATCCTCACGACGCCATAGCCACCTCTGGCACACATAACCGCTTTGATATCCGGTCGGTCCAGCATTTGCTGGAAGTCGGCTGCCCTCATTTCATCTGTACCCCCTAAGGTAAAATCCCTCGTACCGATTGTACTGCCAACCGCTGTTTTGAAGCCCCAGCTTTCGAGCAATTGCACAGCGGGTTGTATTTCTTCCAGGGTGATGTAGCTCGCCGGACTCGTTATCCCGATGGTGTCGCCGGGACTGAGAAAAGCTGGTATTTTTACCGCTTTACCAGATTCAGTTTCTGCAATATTTCCCAGGCCCCTTAGAGGCATTAAGAGGCCCGTTGTCGCAAAAAAAGCAAGAAATTGTTTGCGGTTCATCCGTATTGACATTTAGCATTACAATAATAAGGTTAATCCATTAAATCAGGCTGCTTCACCGCAATCGTTTTCGTATTTTTTCAGTAGCAAAGCGTCGATTCTGAGCAGATTGTATAGTAAGAAAAGTATATTTAACTATTGGTTCGATCTATAAGGACGATCTGGTTTTAACCAAATATTATGAACAAGTTTTTAATTCTTGCCTGCTGCTGTGTGAATTTGTCTGTACAAGCACAAACCAAAAAAGTCAGTTTTGTTGCCAGTAAAACTGAGAAAAAAGTTGATGTAATGATCGACGGAAAAGCATTTACCAGTTTTATTTATCCCGATAACCTCGAAAAGCCAGTTCTTTTTCCGATCAGCGCTGCCAACGGAACGACAATTACCAGGGGATTTCCATTGGCCACCCGTGATGGAGAAAGAAATGACCACCCGCATCACATTGGACTGTGGCTCAACTACGAGAGTGTCAACGGACTAGATTTCTGGAATAATTCGTTTGCCATCCCTGCTGCCAACAAAGTAAAATACGGATGGATCAGGAATGTAAAGGTAGAAGGTACACAAGCTGGTTCGAAAAGCGGAAAACTGAGTTATAGTGCCAACTGGGAAAATCAGGCCAAAACTGTACTGCTGAAAGAGCAGACTACTTTTGTTTTTAGCGGTTCAGATAACAGCAGGACGATTGACAGGATTACAACACTAACCGCCCAGAAGGATTCTGTATTTTTCAAAGATATCAAGGATGGTATGCTCGGACTAAGGGTTACCAAGGAACTGGAAATGCATTCCGATAAAGTAGAAGAATTTACAGATAGTCAGGGTATTATCACTAAGGTATCTGCTTCAAATAATGGTGCAAACGGTAGTTACCTGACCAGTGAAGGCAAGGTTGGTAACGATGCCTGGGGTACACGCGGCAACTGGTGCGTTTTATCCGCTGTGAAAGAAGGCCAGCCCGTATCTGTAGCCATAGTTGACCATCCAAAAAATCCAGGTTACCCAACTTACTGGCATGCACGCGACTACGGACTGTTTGCTGCAAATCCTTTGGGACAAAAGGTTTTCAGCAATGGCAAAGAGGTATTAGACTTTAAGCTGGCTCCTGGCCAATCGACCACATTCCGTTACCGCATCATCATTACATCAGGAGAGAAAATAACATCGGAGACGTTGGAGAAACAGGCTTTGAGCTTTGCTAAATAAATCAAATCATCTTAATTAAATTGTAACAAGAACACAGAAATGAAAACAACAAAATTATTAGCCTTGGCCGTCTTGATTGGAACAGCTCCAATTGCGACACATGCCCAGAGCGGAAAATGGCAAAATCTATTTAACGGAAAGGATCTCCAAGGATGGAAACAGTTAAACGGACAAGCCAAATATGACGTGGTAAACGGAGAGATTGTGGGGACTACAGTGTCCAATACGCCTAACTCTTTCCTGACAACTGAAAAAAACTATGGCGACTTTATTCTGGAAGTTGACCTGTTGGTAGACAATTCAATGAACTCCGGCATTCAGATCAGGAGCGAAAGTTCACCTGAATTTCAAAAAGGCCGTGTCCATGGTTACCAGGTGGAAGTTGATCCCTCTGACAGAAAATGGAGCGGTGGCTTATATGATGAAGCCCGCAGGGGTTGGCTTTATCCGCTGGACATCAATCCGAAAGGACAGGCAGCTTTCAAAAAAGGAGAATGGAATAAATACCATATTGAGTGTATCGGCACTTCCATAAGGACCTGGTTGAACGGCATTCCTTGTGCCAATGTAGTCGATAACATGACCGCATCTGGTTTTATTGCGCTACAGGTTCATGCCATTGGCAACAATGACCAGCCAGGTAAACAGATCCGCTGGAAAAATATACGCATCCAGACGGAGAATCTGAAACCGACCAAGATAGACGATGTTTTTGTGGTCAATTTAGTGCCAAATGACCTGTCAAAACAAGAAAAAGCCGAAGGATATTCTTTGTTATGGGATGCAAAAACAACCAATGGCTGGATTGGCGCTTACAAAAAGGCTTTTCCTGCAAACGGCTGGTCGATCAAGAACGGCGAACTGAGTGTTGAAAAATCAAATGGTGCTGAGTCAACCAATGGCGGAGACATTGTAACGGTTAAAGAGTACAGCGCATTTGAAATGAAGTTCGATTTTAAGTTGACCGAAGGTGCCAATAGTGGTGTGAAATATTTTGTTACCCTTTCTGAAGGAAACAAAGGATCGGCTATCGGTCCCGAGTATCAAATTTTGGATGATGAAAGACATCCGGACGCGAAATTAGGTAAAAATGGCAACCGCACGCTAGGCTCATTGTATGATTTGATTACCAGTAAAAAAATAGCCAATGCACAAAGAAAGATCGGTGAATGGAACAGAGGCCTGATCAGGGTATATCCGGACAATAAAGTCGAATACTGGCTTAATGGTTTTAAAGTAGTTGAATACACCAGGGGATCAAAAGAATTTCTTGAGCTCGTGGCAGGAAGTAAATACAAAGACTGGAAAGACTTCGGTATGGCACCAAAAGGACACATTTTGTTACAGGATCATGGCGACAATGTTTCATTCAGAAGCCTGAAGATCAAAGAATTTAAAAAATCTTAACCTTATATAAATCATGTTGGATTCAAGAAGAAAATTTATCAAGCAGGCAGCTATAGCAGCTTCCGGCACCTATTTGGGAACAATGGGTATGAGTGCGAAAAGTTATGGGAACATCATTGGTGCCAATGACCGCGTAAGGGTCGGCGTGATTGGTTTCTCAGACCGTTTTCAGGGTGCACTGCTGCCCAGTTTTTTAAATCACAATAAAGAACTGAATTTTGATATGGTTGCTGTTTCAGATCTCTGGAACTACCGTAGAAATCAGGGTGTAGAGGCCCTTAAGGCTAAGTTTGGCCATGACATCAAGGCCTGCAGAAACAATGACGAACTGTATGCTACGAAGGATATCGATGCAGTGATTATCAGCACACCCGATTTCGCACATGCCACACATGCCGCTGAAGCTGTTGGCAATAAGTGCGACGTTTATTGTGAAAAACCATTTGCAGAGACCATGGCAGATGCACGCATGGCATTGAAGGCCGTTAAAGCCTCTAAGCAACTCGTTCAGATCGGCTCGCAGCGCAGAAGTGGGGGCAACTACCAGGCGGCCTCACAGTTTGTTAAAGACGGCAAATTTGGCAACATCACCATGGTGGAGCTGAACTGGAATGTAAACCAGCCTGGAAGATGGCGCAGACCTGACCTTGTTGCTAAACTGAAACAAGAAGATACCGATTGGAAACGCTTTTTGCTCAACCGTCCCGCAGAGGAATGGGACCCACGCAAATATTTAGAGTTCAGGTTGTTTTGGCCCTTCTCATCCGGATTGCCAGGACAATGGATGTCGCACCAGATCGATACGGTTCACTGGTTTAGCGGCTTAAAACACCCGAGAAGCGTAGTCGCCAATGGAGGAATCTATCAATGGAAAGATGGCAGAAGAAACTGGGATACGCTGACCGCTGCATTTGATTATGGAAAAGAAAACGATCCTACAAATGGCTTTCAAGTTGTGTTCTCGTCAAGAATGCACAACGGAGATGAGAACCCAACGGAGATCTATTACTCAAATGGTGGCGAAATGAACCTCAATACCAATACCGTATCTCCTAAAGGAGGATTGGGTGCTGGTGCCGCTAAAGCGATGAACATGCAGCCTAATTTGCTGCCTGAGTTGAAGCTAACTGAAAACGTAGAAAAAGTGGTGGCCTCAGCAAATACCGGGGGTGATAAATTGACTTCTGCACACATGCGCAACTGGATGGAATGTATCCGTAGCAGGAAAGAAACCAATGCGCCTGTTGAAGTGGGATACTACCACTCTATCGCGAATATCATGACAACCGCTTCAATCAAAACTGGTATGAAAGCTACTTTTGATGAGAAGACGCAGGAAGTAATGGTGGGTGGTAAGGTATTTAAATATTAAGAACGATTGAGAACCTGATTGTTTAACAACAAAAAGGCCGGTCAGAATAATATCTGACCGGCCTTTTTGTGTGTTTATGTTGGCTGGCTGCTACCAGAACGCCGTATACAATGCGACGAGCATTGCAGCGATCAGCAAAGAGCCCACCAGGAATGAGTTAGATACTTTGAACATAGAAGCATCTACTTCAAGGCCATTGGCCACTACGCCACGTTTGGTTTCAACAGTACTGATGATGTACATACCAATTATACAGATCGCAAAGACGATTAACATCCTGTCCATGAATGGCATTTCAAACACACCACTTGAATTGGCAATTGCCCATCCATAATCGTGTAAGAATGAAAGATCTACCCATCCTGGTAGGAATTTAAGCACTACTGATGCAATAAAACCACCTATTGTGGCAAATAAGGCCGCATTTGAAGTTGTTTTTTTCCAGAAGAAACCGAGAATAAACATTGCAAAAATACCAGGAGATACAAAACCTGTATATTCCTGAATGTATTGGAAGCCTTGTTTACCTTCGCCCATGAGCGCATCACCCACGACAAGGGACAATAATACCGCAAGCAGCATGGAGACCACTACGGCGATTTTACCTACGTTAACGAGGTTCTTTTCGCTTGCTCCAACGTTAAAGGCTTTCTTATAGATATCCAGTGTGAAGATCGTTGCGATACTATTTGCTTTACCAGCAAGGGAAGCTACAATAGCAGCTGTCAATGCAGCAAAAGAAAGACCTTTAAGACCGATAGGCAACAAACCAAGCAGTGCCGGATAGGCTTTGTTAGGATCCTGAACACCCGTTGAAGTCAAGAGACTATCAGCACTGATGGCTGGAATTTTTTCTTTAATGATGTAATAAACCGCAATACCAGGGATCACGACAATGACCGGCATCAGCATTTTAAGGAAAGCCGCGAACAATAGTCCGGATCTGGCCACAGGCAATGAAGCACCAAGTGCCCTTTGCGTGATGTACTGATTACAGCCCCAATAGCTCAGGTTTGCAATCCACATACCACCGATCAATACGCTTAGTCCAGGAAGGTCCATGTAATTTGGATTGTCTTTTTTGAAGATCAGGTGGAAATGCTCAGAAGCGCCGTCGGTCAGGATAGCAAATCCTTTTACGATGCCTTGTTGTCCGGAAATGATGTTCAATGCAATATAGGATGCAACCAATCCACCCAATACCAGGAAGAATACCTGGATCACGTCAGTATAACCAATTACTTTCATACCTCCCAGCGTGATCAAAATCGCAAAGATCGCCAGCGCAAAGATACAGAATGTAATGTCCAGACCAGAGATGCCGCTAATCGCTAAAGCACCCAGATACAAGATCGACATCAGGTTGACCACAATATAAAGCATCAGCCAAAACACCGCCATGATCATGGCCACTGTAGAGTTGTAACGCTGGTTTAGAAACTGTGGCATCGTAAAGATCTTGTTCTTCAGGTAAACCGGCATAAAAAATACGGCTACGATGATCAGTGTGGCTGCCGCCATCCATTCATAAGCAGAGATGGCCAGTCCGAGTTTAAAGCCCGATCCACTCATTCCGATCATTTGTTCGGCTGAAATGTTTGAGGCAATCAGGGAGGCACCGATAGCCCACCAGGTAAGGGAGCCTTCTGCGAGAAAATAGTCTTTTGAATCAGTGGTTGCGGATTTCTTTTTGTAGTAAATCCAAAAACCATAGGAGGATACGATTATAAAGTAGACAAAGAATACAATGTAATCGTAATTGTGGAGTGTGCTCATTGGTTAAGTTTAGGTTTGTTTGTTAAGTTTTGAATGAGGGGCGTAAAGTAAAAAAATTATTTGGGATAATCAGTAACAGATTATCCCAAATAATTTCAGTTGTCAAAACAAGAATTGTTTTATTTAGCCAGGGAGTTGATCCAGGCTGCTATTTTCAAACCATCAGCTTTCGTAACCTGTGGCATAGGTGGCATTTCAGTAGAATAGCCAGGCCAGTTTTGTGGTTGCGGATTGTGAATTAATGACACAATTTTTTCAGCAGAATATTTACGTTTAGCTACGTCGCGAAACGCAGGGCCGATCTGCTTTTTATCAGCGTTGTGACAAGCTACACAAGTGTAGGTAGTCAGCAAGCCTTTAACCTGAGCATAAGTTGGTGCAGCAGTAGCGATTTCTTTTGCAGCAGGAGCTTCAGTTCCAGCGTTTGGATCATCGGCATTAGCTTTAGCAGCTGTCGCTTTTTTTGCAGGCACAGCAGTAGTTTTAGGCGCAACACCAGAATTTTTAGTGCTTACTTCGCTAAGTGACAATTTTGCTCCTGTTGGAATGCTGTTTAAGGTGTAATAAGCTATTGGGTGCAACAAAGAACCTGCAGTGCCTTTTTCATGTACACCTTCTACCTTAATGGTATGGATGTAATACTGACGCAAATTGTCGACAATAATTCTAGCTCTCAATCCATCAGCAGAAACTTTAACACCTTTTACCTTCAGTTGCTCCAAATTCACTGGCGGAGAACCGTAAACCGGGTGGTATTTATAAATGTAACTTTCTACAGAGTAAGATGCCAGATCTTCAGCTGATTTCTGATCTACCGGTACGGTAAATTCAATTTCAAATCCGTCAGGCATTGCTCTAACAGCTTTCATTTCGAATGGTGTTTTACCAGTGGTATAAGTCAGACGGTCGATACCTTCGTTCGCATCACCTGCAGATCCCCATCCACGATTGGTTTCACCAACGAATAAGGAACCATCATTACCCCAATCTAATCTCAAAACACCCGATTTGAAGCCACTTCTGAACATAAATGAAGCACCTTGTTCTACACCGTTAACGGTTTCAAAAAAGATCCTTGAGATGATACTCATACCTTGATCACCCACCAGGATTTGTCCTTCAAAAGGACCAAAAGCACCTTTTGGAATCTTAGTTGGTTCTGAAGTAGAAATACCTAAAATACCATATGGCAACCAAACTGAAGGCAATCTCAATTCAGGGAAATCTTTCTTCATTTGGAACAAAGTTTTGAATTCCTCGTTTACCCTGTTTTCAGGTTTGATCGCTCTTCCGTTTGCATCAACATCTCTTCTTTCGTTGATTTTAGAACGGAAATATTCTTCAGTCATTTTAACAGGAGAATCTGCTCTGCCAGTCCAGCGAAGACCTGCAGGGTGACCAATAAAGTCACCTTTATTCACTTGCCAGATGGCACCTGAACCTACCCAGTCGCCCTGGTTATCTGTATAGTACAATTGACCGTCAATTACTGCTGGTCCAGCCGGAGAACGCATACCAGTTGCCCAAGGCTTCATCACACCATCCTCGGTGATGTTCATGGCCCATCCGCGCATTGGTACACGACTTTCACCACGGTACCACATTTCATCACCAAAAGCCACGTTGCCTGTTACGAAGAACGAACCGTCTTTAGCGATTTTTGGACCGAAACTATACTCGTGATAGTGACCACTTAAAGGCCATGCGTATACGGTTTCGTATACATCAGCTTTACCATCCTGATTTCTGTCGATCAGTTTGGTCAACTCGCCTCTTTGCGCACAATACAATGCACCGTCTTTATAGGCAAGTCCCAAGATCTCGTGGAGACCGGATGCAAACTTACGGAAGTAAGGTCTGTTACTGGTCGGGTTTTCTACGATAAAAACCTCACCCCTTCTGGTTGAGATTCCAAGATCTCCGTTTGGCAGTGTGCACAATCCACCCACCTCTAATATGGTGCCTTCAGGTGTTCTTACCTTGTTTATTTTATAAAAATCTTCTTCTTTAGGTGTTTCCTGAGCAAAGCCAACAGAAAAACTAAAGCTTAAAGCCAGCATTGCCAGCGTTTTAAAAGTATATTTCATTGTCTAACCCTTCTTAAAATAAAATAGAATAATTCAGCTTTCCGCGTACAAGAACTACCAATTCTTTTTTTCCATTGGCATCTCTGATTACTGGTTTATCTTTCACATCATCAAATTTCAAATAGAAAGATTGACCATCTACAGTGTACAATCCTTTTGAAACTTCAGTGATGTCAGCTCCGCTAGCTAGAAAGGCATAAATGTTTTCTACTGGTTTTTCCAAACTGATCTCTCTGCTAAAGCCTTGTCCGCCAGCAATCACGCTAATTGCATCAGTAACTTTCGTACCGTATACATTATAGTTGAAAGCAGGACGATCCTGAGCATCCAAAGTATATCCTTTAGTTTTAAAACCTGTACCAGTTGTGTCTGTCAACCATGCTCCTTGCGCATCAGCCAATTTAGCTAAGGTAGGGACCGGTTTTTTTGTTAAAGTTGTTACACTTCCGCGAGGTCTTGAAGTACCATTACCCCTACCGTCCCACATTGCGGTAGCGTCAACGAAATCGCCATGCCATACCTGGAACAGCGTTCCGTTATCCAGATCATAGCTGTAATGTACTTGTTGCGGACTTGCTACTGAAATTGCGTGAACAACTTTAGCGCCGCCCTGAATGTCTACAAAGCTACGGATGTTTGGAGTAGATGCCTGATCGATATAGATCGGATCTGCACCACCGCCACGCTGTCTGTTAGCCGCAACTTCAGTATCAGGAAGTTTTGAGATTTTAATGTTTTTAAATGCAACTGCACCATGGTCGCCCTGCAAACGCAATGGAGCCAAAGCTTTCTCAGGACCATTAGCGCCTCTTGTAGCACCAAACAATTCGATGTTGTCATGGATCAGCACACCATTCAATTCAATACCTACAATAATGGCGTTTTCAGTTTTTTTGCCTGAACCGTCAAACTTAGGCGCTTTAAAAGCGATCTTGATGTGTTGCCATAATCCGGGTGCTTTTGAAGCATTCTGACGTGGAGCATATCCCTGGTAGCCTTGTTGGCCCTCTGGTTTTGTATCGTCCCAACGTGCGTAAATTCCGCCATTGTTGGCCGAGGTAGGTGCAGTGTTTCCCCATGAATCTTCCAATTGGATTTCATAGACACCTTGCAGGTAAATTCCTGAATTGGCTCCTTTTGCCATCAGGTAATCCAGTTCAAGGATGATGTCGCCATGCTCAGCCAGCGTCAATAAATCCTGACCATGTGTTTTTTTGGTTGGCAAATTTACCAGAATTCCGCTGCCCTTAGCGACGTTCAGTACATTTTGCTCGTTCAAATTTGCCGTTACACCACCGGCAATTGACCATGTTTTTCCTGCGTCTTTAAATGACGACAGGTCGTTCAGGCCAATCTCTGACTTGTCAGTTAGCTGCTGACCAGCCACAAGTGTAGTTCCCAACAGCCAGACAAATGCTGTTGTTCCAAACCTTAAGTAATTAAGTTTCATGTTGTGGTTTTTTGGTTTTAAAAAAAATAAAAGTAACAATTTCCTGTTTGATTAAAAGAATCGCAAAATAATGATTTTGTTACAATAAACAATAAGTTCTGTAAATGAACTAATAAGGTTTGATGAACTGCTAAAACTATTTATCAGCTTTATCTTCGAACTGTAAGATCCTGTAATTTTCAAGGACCTGAATGGCTCTGAAAAAAGAGATTTAATTAGTGCCATCTTTCCTCCTGAAAATATTCTCAAAGTATTTAAAATAATACTAGAAAATCGATTGCAAACGTGTATTTTTGATTTTAGACATACATTTTAAAACCAATACCACTGCACGCAAAAAACCAAAAACTCCTAAATGAAGACTTCTTTTGTACTATTGCTTTCGGGTATAGCGCTTAGCGCCGCAATTCCCTTTTCTAAAAATAAAAAAGCAAACACACTTATTAAACCTGGTTATCCGGTTCACAATCAACAAAACATTTTAAGGGCAGATACGCCAGATCAGGACAGATTTGTTAAAGTAAATCTGGTTCATGGTGAATTTACTGAGCCTACTGAACTTGCTGTCCTGCCTAATCTTGATATCCTGGTGTCACAGCGACGCGGCGAATTCCTGCTATATAAAAACAGTACCAAGACTGTGGTTGACGCTGGTAAACTGGATGTATATTCCAAAACCAATACGCCTGGGGTAAACGCAGAAGAGGGATTGCTGGGCCTTGCCCTTGATCCCAACTTTGCGAAAAACCAATATGTATATGCCTTCTACAGTCCGATTGACAAATCTGTAAACCGTCTGTCGCGTTTCAAACTGATCAACGACAAAGTCAATCTTGCTTCTGAAAAAATGATCCTCGAGTTTTATTCTCAAAGGGAGATTTGCTGTCACACCGGTGGATCGATTGCTTTCGGTCCGGGCGGTATGCTTTATGTGTCTGCGGGTGACAACTCCACCCCTTTTGATGCACCTAATCAACAATATGTAAATAAAGGGTATGCGCCAATGGACAACCGTGAAGGTTTGCATCAATATGACGCAAGAAGGTCTGCCGGTAATACCAACGACCTCAGGGGAAAAATTCTAAGGATAAAAGTAAACGAAGATGGTACTTACAGCATTCCTGATGGCAACTTATTTCCAAAAGGCACGGCTAAGACCAAACCTGAGATTTATGTAATGGGAAACAGAAACCCATATCGTATTTCGGTAGATCAGAAAACTGGTTTCCTTTATTGGGGAGAAGTTGGCCCGGATGCACAGGGCGATGATGCCAGCAGAGGGCCGAGAGGTTATGACGAGGTCAATCAGGCACAAAAAGCAGGGTATTTTGGCTGGCCTCTATTTATAGGTAACAATTATCCTTACAAAGCTTATGATTACAAGACCGGAACCAGTGGTGATGCTTTCAATCCTGCTGCACCGATCAATAATTCTCCAAACAATACAGGTTTAAGCACCCTTCCTCCAGCGAATCCAGCTTTTATCTGGTATCCTTATGGCCCTTCTGCAGAATTTCCAGAAGTTGGTGAAGGAGGTCGTACCGCAATGGCTGGTCCTGTTTATTACACAAAACCGGGTGCTTCCCCATATCCTGCCTATTACAATGGCAAATTACTGATCTACGAATGGATTCGTGGCTGGGTTAAAGCAGTAACTATGGGCCCTAAAGGCGAATACAAAAGCATGGAGCCATTTATGGCGAATGTTCCTTTGGCTGCTCCTATTGATATGGAGCAAGGTCCTGACGGCAAACTGTACATCCTTGAATATGGTAAAGGCTGGTTCTCAAAAAATCCTGATGCAGGTATTGTGAGAATTGACTACCTGGAAGGCAACAGACCTCCTGAAGTAAAAAGTCTGACTGTTGAAAACACAAGCGGACTTCTCCCTTATAAAATGACTGCGAAAGTTGATGCCAAAGATCCTGACGGAGATGCATTGACTTATATCTGGAGCCTGGGCAGCGGTTTGAAGAAAACGACTACCGTTCCTCAACTAACGCACACTTTTACAACTGCAGGAAATTATGCCATCAGTGTTCAGGTACTGGATAAAAACAGGGCCTCTTCAAAAAGCCAGGTAACTACAGTTTCTGCTGGTAATGCACAGCCAACTGTGAACATTGTACTGACTGGTAACAAGTCCTTTTATTTTCCTGGCAAACCGGTAGCTTACCAGGTTCAGGTAGCAGACAAAGGTGCTGTTGTAAATAAAAATAAAATCTATGTTTCTAATAGCTATATAGAAGGTCTTGATATGGCAGGTGCCAAACTGGGACATCAGGAAGCTGCACAAACATTGGCTGGTAAAGCAATCATGCTGAAAAGTGACTGTATTGCTTGTCACAAAATCGATCAGAAATCGATAGGCCCAATGTTTACAGCTGTTTCTACTAAATATCAAACTAAGGCCAACGCATCTGAATACCTTGCAGGTAAAGTTATTAAAGGAAGTACAGGTGTTTGGGGTGAAGTATCCATGCCTTCACACGCGACAATGAAAGAATCTGATGTAAAGCAGATTACTGACTGGATCATGAGTCTGAGTGCGAAAGCCTCTACAACACCTTCGTTGCCAACAACTGGTAAAATCGTTCCGCCGGCAGACATCAATAAAAAACAATCGGTGTTGTCATTAAAAGCGACCTATTCAGATATGGGTGCCAAAGGCCTGAAATCTTTATCTTCAACTGATGCCATTAATTTAAGAGCCAATGCAATTGATGCCAAAGACATCAAGGACATCTCTGAATTTGGTCGCCGCGATGCAGACGGAAATCAATTGCTGATCTTCCCTCAGAAAGCAGGATGGATAAAATTAAATGCAATTGATCTGACCGATGTAGCGTCGTTTCAGTTGGGTGCGAGCAGTGCTGACTTAAGCTATGTGATTGAAATCAGACTGGACAATAAAGATGGTAAGGTACTTGCCTCATCAAACAGCGGAAATCTGAACGTTCCTATCGAAGCAGTTACAGATGGTAAATTCCATGATGTCTATATACTGGTGAAAAATACCACAGACAATGTAAAAGACAGACCGTCGTTGAAAACCATAACGGTCAATTCGAAATAAAAGCAAGATCATCAAATAATAAAGCCGGGCAGTATTCCATTGCCCGGCTTTATTATTTCTGGCTCTTTTTACCGCCCAGGTTTACAACAAGCCCTATTGTAAAAATGGAACTTCCTGCATTCATGTACTTTCTGCTGTTGAGACCAAAATTTGCGCTGGTTGTATATTGCAGTTGAATCTCATCATTAAGCCTCATTCTCGTAAAAAAGATCGGTTCCAGAAACAAGTTACCTTCCCGTTTCTGACCAATGCCATTGATCATGAAGGTTTTCATCTCTACCGAACTGATGCGTAATGCCGTCCCATAATTAATTGGAAAGTCCTTTCCAAAAAGCTTGAGATTGTCCGATTTTCTAGAACTATAATTGACCTGAAAAAATGTCTTGCTGAAAGTCGTTTCTTCCACATCTGTTGCGGTTAGCACATCCTGATCATTGTATCGCCGGTAAGTCCGATCTGTGCTTCCGCCGCCATAGCCGGCGTATACCTCTATGATCCTGTTGTCATCCGGTCCGAATGTATTAAAATACCCACCACCTATTTCAATAAGCCTGTTTTTGTAATCTTTTCGCTCGCCTTCTCTATTGATCATTGAGCCGCTTAACAGAACACCAAAATGATCTGATACGGCGTATGCTCCATTTAAGCTGGCATTCCCACTTAAAGAGATGTGTCCGCCACCACTAAACTCACCCTGCTGACTGAGCATTGGCGTATTCGGAACGTTGGGCATGTACATGGAAGAGCAGGAACTTAAAAAAAGGGCAGACAGAATAAGGGCTGGGAATCGGCTTTTTAGCATATAAGGGGATTAATTATAACTTGGTCAGGCTGAACAAATTTGACGCCAAGTTCGCTTTTTAAAGACAGATTCTCACGTTATTAGCGTATTTTTTTGATTTGAAAACCCTGCAATATTGGCTATTTTAAAACAATTAAGGGCTAAAATGGGTTGTTTTAGAGAGATATGTCAAAAAACAAAACAATTATTGTATCCAATCGTCTCCCTGTAAAAATCACTGAACAAAACGGGGAGTATATTTTAAGACCCAGCGAGGGTGGACTGGCGACGGGACTTGGATCCGTTTATAAAAATGGCAATAACGTCTGGATCGGCTGGCCCGGCATCGAAGTACCACCTGAAAGACAAAAGGAGGTCGCAAGAAAACTTGCAGCACTCAATCTTATTCCCGTTTTTCTAACGAATGAAGAGATCAACCTTTATTACGAAGGCTTTTCTAATGAGATTTTATGGCCGGTATTTCATTACCTGGTTACTTATGCTAATTTTGAACAAACCTATTGGGATTTTTACCAGCAGGTGAACGACAAGTTCAAGGACGTGGTTGTTCAGCACCTTAGAGACGGAGACACCGTATGGGTTCAGGACTATCAGTTATTGCTCCTGCCCTGCCTCATCCGCACGGTAAAACCAGCTGTTACCATCGGCTTCTTCCAACACATTCCATTTCCTTCTTACGAGATATTCAGATTGATCCCCTGGAGGGAGGAACTGATCACAGGTATGTTGGGTGCCGACTTGCTTGGCTTTCATACTTTTGATGATGTGCGGCATTTTTTGAGTGCAGCCTCAAGATTGTCTAATGGAAAACAAACCGACAATGTAGTGCTGCACAAAAACCGTCATATCGTTGTAGAAGCTTTTCCTATGGGGATCGACAATGACAAATTTGAAGAACTTACCCAGCACCCTAAAGTAGCACGGTATTCCAGTGCTTTTAAAGATAGTCAGCAAGAACGGAAAATTATTCTGACCATCGACCGGTTGGACTACAGCAAGGGCATCATCCAGCGACTACAGGCTTTGGAGTTACTTTTACAATTGCATCCTGAGTATATTGAACAAGTGGTGCTTTACATGATAGTAGTTCCTTCCAGAGACACCGTACCGCAATACAAGGAGCTTAGAGACCGGATAGACCAATTGGTCGGAAACATCAATTCGAGATTCCGGACCATGAACTGGGTGCCTATCCATTATTTTTATAAATCATTTTCGGTTGAGTTCCTCTCCGCACTTTACAGTACTTCTGACATCTGTCTGGTGACGCCAATGCGTGACGGCATGAACCTGGTGAGTAAAGAGTATGTAGCTTCCAGAACAAATAACGATGGCGTCCTGATTTTGAGTGAGATGGCGGGAGCATCGAAGGAACTGAATGATGCCTTGATCGTAAATCCCAATAACATAGGTGATATGATGCGGGCGATGCTACAGGCGATTAACATGTCGGCCGAGGAACAACATGCCCGCATGAGCAGCATGCGGCGCATCGTTAAAAAATTTGACATTCATTTATGGGTTAAAAACTTCATGGACAAACTAGTGGAAGTAAAACAAATACAACAGTCGTTGCTGACGAAACATGCAGTGCAGTCGGTCAAGGAAAAAATAGCCAGAGCATATGTGACAGCTACAGAAAGATTTATATTTTTAGATTATGATGGCACGCTGGTGGGCTTTCATGCAGATATAGACAAAGCATCTCCGAATCCTGAACTCTACGCTATCCTGGAAAGGCTTACCGCCGATACGGCCAACCGGGTCATCATCATCAGCGGGCGGCGCTACGAAACTCTGCAAAATTGGTTTGGTCACCTGAACCTCGATATGATTGCTGAGCATGGTGCCTGGCAAAAGAAATTGAATGAAGAGTGGAGCTCATTGCCACTACTCACCGATAAATGGAAGCAGGAATTGAAGTCGGTATTAGATACCTATACAGACCGTACGCCCGGTTCATTTGTAGAAGAAAAAAGCTATTCTCTCGTGTGGCATTACCGCAAAGCAGAGAAAGGCTTGGGAGAATTAAGAGCGAATGAAATTGTAAATCATCTGCGTGTATTCATTGCCGATAAGGGTTTGCAGATGATGGAAGGCAATAAGGTCATTGAATTTAAGAATATAGAAGTCAACAAAGGTAAAGCGGCGCTGACCTGGCTGCACAACAACAATCCGGATTTTGTAATCGCCTTAGGTGACGACCATACCGATGAGGACATTTTTAAAGCCTTGCCTGAAAATGCCTATACCATTAAAGTGGGCAGTAATATATCAGCTGCGAAATATTATCTGAGAGATTATAAAGAGGTGCGCGAACTCCTCAAAACGCTTAGCCTTTCACAAGCAAAAAACCTGGCCAATCAGGAGAAAATTCAGAACCGTTCGGCAGGGAAAGCAAGTCAGCGACCTTCAATTCTGCAAAGAATCTTTAAGTCGCTGACCGTTAAAAAATAGGTTATTAAAGAAATATCGGCCTGTCGAGCTTAATGGCAATGCGATGGGCCGCATTCATCAAACCCACGTGGCTGTAGGCCTGCGGGAAATTTCCCCATTGACTGCCGTCACTTTCGTCTACATCTTCACTAAATAAAAGCAAGTGGTTGGCATACTTGATAATTGATTCGAACTCTCTTATGGCGTCATCCAATCTGCCCACACAAGCCAAAGCCTCGATATACCAGAAAGCACAAATGAGGAAGGTTGTTTTCGGTTTGCCAAAATCATCGCTATGGAGATACCTGTAAAACAAACCATTCGTAGCTTTTAATTCTTTTTCTAGTCCAAGCAGATGGTCCTTGGCACGCTCAGAGGCTGGGTCCAAATAGTTCATCAGAATCAGTTGCAAGGTACTGGCATCTAAATGCGGACTTCCGGCTGCGTGGGTATATACTTTACGCACCGGATCATAACAATCCTCAATGTGCTGGGCTGCTTTATCGATCATCACCTGCGCTCTTTCTTCATAGATGGCATTGCCAATCGTTTTGGCCATTTTCAGCGCGGCATTGGCTCCGGCCCATTGAAACAAATTGGTATAACAGTGAACGTGTGCTATGTTTCTGAACTCCCATAAACCAGCGTCTTTTTCATCTATAGTACGTTCTATTTTGCTCAGCAGATAGTCCAGCCAGCCTGCCGAATCCTGCCGTTCTCTGAATATAAAACGATGGTCAGTATACAAGGGCAGCATCGAAACCAAAACTTGGCCATAAATGTCGTTCTGAATGTGCTCATAAGCCTGGTTACCGATCCGGACGGGCTTATTGCCTTTGTACCCATCCAGATTCTCCAGAATTCGCTCTGTTAATACCCGTTCACCGGCAATACCGAAAAGCGGCTGGTACCGTTTGTCGTCTCTGAAAGAAATATCGGTGACGTAGCCGAAGTACTTCTCCATTTCTTCGAAATGACCGATGTGGTTCAATGCCGTAATGACATAATAAGTATCGCGCATCCAGCAATAGCGATAATCCCAGTTGCGCGTGCTTCCGGGCGATTCCGGTAAACTCGTAGTGCTTGCTGCAATGATAGCGCCCGTATCTTCAAACTGATGAATCTTGAGTACCAATGCCGATCGGATGACGAGGTGCTGATAAAATCCGGCAATTTTGGAGTGTTTAATCCAACGTCTCCAATAATTAACTGTTTCAGTGAGGAAACGTTCTGCCGTACTTACAATTGGCGCATTGAGTTCGTGACCGTAGGTCAATATTAGGTACTTTGGTTCACCCAATGCAAAATAATGCTCATCCTCTATGTAGCTTAACGATATATTGGTACTGAGTTGCATCTGTTCTGCCCCACCGGTAAACAAAATGTGGTTACTGGCCCTATGCCCTGTTTGCTGTGTCTCTCCATAATCGTACACGGGCTTGCATTTTACCCTGATCCTTGGGTTTCCTTCCAGCGGTTCAATTTTCCTGATCAGCATGAGTGGTTTATAATACCTTTCATGGTGGTAAAACCGTGGCGCGTAATCGGTAATTCTATATTTTCCCTCGGGATTTGTTATTTCTGTACAAATGATATTTGTGTTTTCAAGATAATATTGTCTGGACGTAAACTCGCCATGCGGACGGATGGAAAACTCCCCTCCATTTTCCTCGTCGAGTAATCCGCCGAAAACAAAACTGCTGTCAAATCTTGGCCAGCAAAGCCAATCAATATTCGTGTTCTTATTAATGTGTGCCAGGTATGCACAGTTTCCAATTATACCCGTCTGATAGGTATGTCGCTCTGTCATAAAATGTAGGAATTGTTGTACAATTACAACACAAACAAGGGTGTTTTGTTCTGTGTCAGCTGATTGTTCCCGATTTTTTACACATTGTTACTAGACTATCGGAAAACTAACGTATAATTTATAGATTTAGGTATGGCTACGAAGAACATAACGGTGGAGACTCCCCACAGCGTCGTTGATTTTTTGAATGCGGTAGAAAACCCCTCAAAGCGTGAGGATTGTTTGAAAATCACCGCAATGATCACTAGAGAAACCGGACTGGAACCCAGAATGTGGGGAACAGCAATTGTTGGGTTTGGCAGCTACCATTATCAGTATGAAAGCGGTCATAGCGGTGACGCACCCCTGATCGGACTTTCCCCGAGGAAGAATGCGATAAGCTTGTACCTTGCATCGGACTTCCCCGGTAAGGAGGATTTACTCAAAAATTTCGGTAAACATAAAACCGGCAAGGCTTGCATTTACATCAACAAGCTCGTGGATATAGATCCTGAAATTTTCAAACAAATGATCAATGCCTCTGTTGCCTATATGAAACAGAAATATTGCTAGATCAGCAAGTACGCATTACCAGCCAATACCATAATCTTCGCCATGATTGCTGGAGCCGCCCCAGAGTGTGCCATGCTGCCAATCGAAGTAAATGGCGTTAATCGGACCGCTGGTGCGTTCGCTAAAGCTCAGTGTATAACCCATTTTCCTGAGTTCGTTCCGTACCGAATCAGATGTATTGCTGTTTAGTAAAATCTGTCCTGGCTTGGGTGCCCTGTCTGCTGTCTTTGTGCCACCCAGTGAGAGCCAAAGTTGATTGCTATTGATATTGGCTGCTTCAGCAGATTGTTGGACATTCATCCCAAATTCAGTAATGTTTAAGAAAAACTGCAGCAGATTTTGATCCTGGGTATCACCTCCCTGCACGGCCGAAGCAAGATAAGGTCTGCCATCTTTCATGGCAAGCGTAGGCGATAAGGTCACCCTCGGTCTCTTTCCGGGCGCGACCACATTGAAAGGATTCAACGCAGAATCCAACACGAAACTTTGCATGCGCTGACTCATCCCTACTCCTGTTTTTCCGGCTATACATGCTGGCAGCCAGCCACCACTGGGGGTGATGGATACTACCCAGCCTTCTTTGTCCGCGGCCTCAACAGAAGTCGTGCCCCGCCACATACGGTCCTGATACAAGTCTTGTGGCGTATTGTTGCCCATATCATGCTTGGGCGCAAAATTCCGTTTACTGGTGTCCAACTCATAGCCCCTCTTTCTGAGTAAATCTGTGTAAGGATTTATTTTTCCCTCAAAGGAGTAGGGATTACCCGGGCCAATTGTTGAATCATTCCTGGTAAACTGAATCAAACCAGCTCGTTGCCTGGCATATTCCTTACTCAGTAAACCTTTGATGGGGCAATTTGGTGAAAAGTATGGGTCACCATAATAGAAATCACGGTCGGCAAATGCCAGGTTCATCGCCTGATATACAATATGAATGTATCTGCTGCTGTTGTAGCCCATAGATTTCAAATCGAAATTTTCCAGGATATTCAGTGCCTGAAGCATTGCTGGTCCCTGAGTCCATTGTTGTAGTTTATAAACCTCGATACCTTTATAATTGACGGATAATGGCGCCTCTTCAATAGGCCTCCATTTTGCCAGGTCTGCCATAGTGATCAGCCCGCCCTGCTCCTGGCAGCCCCTTACAAATTCTTGTGCAATATCACCTTTATAGAATCGGTCGTAAGCTGCCATAAGTGCATCCTTCCTGCTTTTGCCAAGTTTTAAAGCTGATTTTTCTGAAGCGACCATTTTTGTGAGGGTCTCCAGCAAATCTTTTTGCCGGAAAAGTTCGCCTCCTTCAGGAGCTTCTCTTTTTTCACCTTCATGGGGCAGAAATACCTTTGCGCTATATGGCCATTGTTTGATCAGTGCTTTTTGACGCTCCATGATATTTGCGGCCTGGCTTTCAATTGCATATCCTTCGGCCATTTTCATGGCCGGGGCAAGCACCTGCTCCAGACTCATGGTGCCATAATTGGCCAGCATGTATATGAGTCCGCCAGGTGTGCCCGGCGTCGTAGCTGCCAGTGGCCCATATTCTGGTGGAAAATCATATCCTTTGTTCTTGAAAAATTCCGGAGTGGCGCCCGTTGGCGCAAAGCCCATCGCGTTTATTGCAATTACCTTTTTCGTTTTAGGATTGTAAATGAGGACCTGTGTCTCGCCACCCCAGCTTAGGGTATCCCACATGGTGCATGTAGCGGCCAGCATAGCACAGGCGGCATCGACAGCATTTCCACCCTGCTGAAAAATCATTGCTCCAGCGGTGGCGGCCAACGGCTTCCCGGTAATGGCCATCCAGTTGCTGCCATGCAGAACAGGTTTCTGCGTTTGTTGGGCGGCAAGCGGTAAAATAGAGAAACAGGAAAAAAGCAGTAGTATCAAATGTTTCATAACAGGAAGGTTAGAAACATCTAATTTAACGATTAAATCAGCTTTAGTCTAACGCTGATCTCAAACAAAGTCGGTAAATTGAAAGTATGTTCTCCGCTCAACCACTCTTTTACGACGTCGTAGTCTTTTTCCATCAATTCAGCGAATTCAGATTTACTGATGTTGCGGTCCTTAAGTACGTTTTTGATGGCTTGGGCCATATCCATTGACTTTTGTAGCTCTTGCATATAGTTCTTTGATTTATCGAACGTTTAACTATCAAAAACACATAATGTTTTGGATATGTATATAAGGTTTCGCTAATATACATACATCTATTGTACCAAAAGTATCTATTTGTAGATTTATCGTTCCGATTTGGAAATAAAACACTATTTTATATGAGCTAAGTTTGGCGCAATTTTATGACTGCTGAATTATGAGGATTTTTATCAACTATCTGTAGATAAAAACTCTCCATTTTTCAGTAACTTGGAATCATAACGCCAGGAAAAACTAACCAAATGAAAATATTTCAAAAAATGCTCGCCCTCGGCGAACGACGAAGGGGCTTTCATCTTATTACGGAAGAAATACGCCAGTCCATGCCTCAGATAGGCGAGATCCAAACCGGAATCTGCCAGGTTTTTATACAACACACCTCTGCTTCACTTACCATTAATGAAAATGCGGATCCCACGGTAAGAAAGGATTTTGAAATGTATTTCAACAAGGCGGTAAAGGAAAATGACCCGGATTATGTACATGATTATGAAGGGTCGGATGACATGCCTGCCCACCTCAAAGCAGCAATCCTGGGAACGTCAGTCCTGATCCCCATCCGCAATGGTCGCTTGGCACTAGGCATGTGGCAAGGCATTTACCTTTGCGAACACCGTAACCGTGGTGGCGAACGAAACCTAATGATTACCGCCTGGGGCAGCTAAAACAATCTGAATTCACCGATGAATATTTCCCGAAAACAATTTATAACAAGCAGCGCCATTGCTGCGGCAATGGCCTCCTTCAAATTTTCAGACCTGATGGCGGATCCATTGGGAGAGACTATAACACAAAAACCGAGCATCAGCATATTTTCTAAACACCTGCATTGGTTGGACTATACCGAGATGGCTAAACTTGCAAAAGACCTTGGCTACGATGGCATCGATCTGACTGTCCGTAAAGATGGACATGTTTCGCCAGAAAAGGTTTCAACGGACTTGCCAAAAGCTGTTGAGATCATTAGGGCGGCAGGTCTGGAAGTTTATACAATTACCACAGATATCAGAACGTCTGAAGAACCGCATACAAAAAGTATTTTGAAAACCGCCGCTGCCTTAGGCATTAAAAATTACCGAATGGGATGGTACGCCTATACTGGGAATGATATGCCGACCGATTTGGCTAATTTTAATAAGCAATTGAAGGGCCTGGCTGTTCTTAATGAACAGTACCAAATTCATGGCGACTACGAAAATCATACAGGCCGCTTCGGTGGGGCGATCTGGGATCTTTGGCTGACCCTGAAGGACCTAAATCCCCTGTGGACGGGCTGTCAGTTCGACATCAGGCACGCGACAGTAGATGGCGCTGAAGCCTGGTCTAAAAATCTCGAATTGGTTCAAAGTTATCTTGGTTCTATTACAATCAAGGACTTTCAATGGGAAAAGAAAAACAACAAATGGTCGGTACAGAACGTCCCCCTGGGACAGGGCATGGTCGATTTTAAACAATATTTCAAATTACTTAAAAAACAGGGTTTCGACAAGCCCATATCCCAACATTTTGAGTATCCGCTGGGCGGAGCAGAGTCCGGTGCACGGGTGCTCAGCACTCCGAAAGAGGAAGTCATCGGTCACATGCGAAAAGACCTTCAAACTTTAAAAAACTGGCTTACAGCTTAAGGCAAAGTCAATTGTAATATGAATATATGCATAAATTATAACTGGGGGTTGACCAGCCTTTTTTTGTTTTTTTACGTGGTATCTGCAAATGGTCAAACCAACAGAGCGGATATAGAAGTCATCACAGATACCCAGTTTAAAAAAGGAATAGGTCTTATTGGGCCAAGTTCAGCACATCCAGACACCATCGATACCCTGAGGCCTTTTGGAAGTTCAAAACAGCAGCCTGCCTGGAAGATGCCGCAATGGGCAACCAGGTATAATCTAAAGGGATTGAGACCTGTAAAACATAAGGATACGATCATTTATCAAAACGAAGGAAAGAAAGTATCTTTCTTAAAGACTGGAAACACCAGTTTATTGGGACTGGAGGTGTTTGGATCTAAAGAGTACTTAAAACCCAGAATGTCGGGTGAAGCATGGCCGCATCTGCTGCTGGAACAGCGCACCAACCAGACCAAGATCAGTCAGATGCAGGCACTCGACTTCCAGATTAGTGCAAAGCTGATGTACAGCTACAATAGCACCGGAGCAGCTTACGATCCTGGTTTGCATGCTGCGCAGGTCACTTTTTATCTACTTGTCCAAAATGTAAACAAATCATCTGCAGGTTTAGGAGATTATTTTTGGTTTGGTTTGCCATTATATGATTCACGGCATCCCATATTGGAAGAATACGCTGCCCAGGATCTTGGAAAAGAAGATGCCACCAAAAAGTTTATACTGAATGTGGCTTCAAAAGAACTGTTCAATGGTAGCCTGCATCAGATGAAATGGGTAAACATCAGGAAAGACATTTACCCATTGATCAAGAAGGCATTTCTAAAAGCCAAAGACAACGGCTACCTAAAGACCACCAACTTTGAAGACATAGCGATCGAAAGCACAAACTTAGGTTGGGAAATACCCGGGACATTTGACTGTGGCATCCAGTTTAGAAGCCTTAGTTTAACAGCCAAAAAGAAATAACAATTACTGAACTCCATAAAGCAATTTTTAGAACAGGTAGCCCAGCCCAAAAGTCAATGTACTGGTTCTTCTCGTTCCTGAGCTGGACGGTTTGATCAAATTCGTCAGACCAAGTTCATAGCCTGACCCAATGTTAAGCGTCGCTTTTATTATTTATAACATTTTATTTCTTTAATTGCTCAAAATAAAATACGCCTTTTTTATTGGCTACTACAATATCAATCAATTTATCTTTATTCATGTCAACAGCATTGGTCTGCAACCCATTACCTGAATCTGAATCGATCAGGTGCGGTGTCCAGCTCGGTACTTTACCGGGCTTATATTCAAACCAATACAAAACTGCAGGCTCACGTTCGCCCGGATCGTGCCCCTGGTGTGCCCAAAACCTTTTACCTGTTACCAAATCAGGCTTTCCGTCTTTGTTCATGTCAACCAGCCCCAGACCATGTGTCTGCGAGAAGGACTTTAAGATCTCATGATGTTTCCAGCTTACCGCACCAGCGGCATCCACTACCTGCTCATGCCACCAAATGCCGTAAGCATGGGCCGACGAACTGATTACATCCATATCTCCATCCTGATCCAGATCCATGACATACATTTGCGACGCATCTTCACCCAGATCTGCCTCGTGCCAGGTCCAGTTACTTTGCTTAGGGTCTGCAGGCGATTCCCACCAGCCATTTCTGATCACCACATCCTTACGCCCATCTTTATTCATATCCCCGAAACCCAGACCATGGGTAAATTGATGGGTACCACGATCTTTTACATCACTAATTACATGGGCTGTCCATTCGGTATCCCCTTTTTTCTTTGGCGATTCCAGCCACACCATTTTATTGCCTTTGGAGTCATTGCACAACAGATCGATGCGCCCGTCACCGTCTACATCGACAAAACGTGGTGACTCATTTCCAACCGAGGCATACAAGGGAAATGCTTTCCAGTGCCCACCCGAATTCTTTGGATTTTGATACCAAACCGCCGCCTCACCTGGGAAATCTACACGGATATAATCCAACCAGCCATCCTGGTCCACATCCATGACATGATTTAAAAAAGAATCACTATAGCCAGTATTGAAATCAAATTTTCCTGGTTGATAGACTTCATGTTTTGTCCAGTTGGGAGCCTCATACCAAAAGGCACCTGCAACAATATCCATTTTGCCATCTTTGTTCAGGTCACCAACGCCCGCGCCCTCAGAAAAGAAATCAGTACTGATTACAGTTTTCTTAAACTTCAGTTCATTTGACTTTTGAGCCGTGGCAAAACCACCATAAAGCGCCGAAACGGCCAGCAGCCCAGCGGCAATCATTTTATAATTTATCCTGTTCATCTTGTGTTTTACTCTTTTATAAGTTCAATTTACATTTATTTTTTATTAATCACCCGTTGTCTCGAAGTCTGAGAGCTCTCGCTTGGATATCGTTCAAGAGATCTCTCCTGCCGTCGAGATGACGAAAATACCCACCATTACATCCCCTATTCCAACCGATGTCCACTACCCCTTATCATTAGCAACGGATACCTCATTCTTTCGTCGCCAATAAAAACTTCAGCAGCGCATCAAAATCTTTCTTTATTATCGTGTTTCTAAACTGATCGGGCATTAAGGTATACTTCGAAGCCACCCTGTCTTTAATATCCGCTTTCGCGACAGAGAATTCCTGTCCGCCCGGATTTGCAAAAACCAATAACGCACCTTCCTCGCGACGATACAAACCAGTCAGCACTTTACCGTTTTTTAAAGTGATGTTATACGTCCTGAAGGACTGAGATATGTTGCGGTTAGGGTCCAAAACCTTTTCCGTCAGCGCCTTCTGACCCCAATTGCCGATACCATCCAGCTGCGGGCCAATCATACCCCCTGTACCCTTAATCTGATGGCACATGCTGCAGTTCTGAATGAACATCGCTCTGCCCTGCTCCACCGAAACAGCCGCAGGATCAAAAGAAGCCAACCTTGATGCTATCAAAGCCTTACGCGCCTCTGTTTCAGAAGCCTGACCCACAGACAGTTTTTGAAGTTCTTTTTGCTGCGCCGGATTCATGTTCGCAGCCAGCCTTTCTTTGATCGCCACTTCTGAAAGCAGATTATAAGGCACATCGTTTTGGCGAACGGCATCCAATAACTGACTAATACCAGCCTCAGCATTCACCAATATCGAAGCAATGCTCAACTGCAGATTGCGCTGACTTCCTGACAGTCCTTTTCTAAGCACCGAAAACCGGGTTATCGCACTGCTTTGTCCCAATACCTGGGCCATTTTTTCTTTGATCAGCTGACTCTCATCCAGATCCAGAAACACATTCTCCACCATTTTACTGTTTTTCAAAGGATCAATCGCCAATAAAGCATTGGCCGCTGCTGTGCGTATTTTATAGTCTGTCCTCCTGTTTAATAACAACACTGTCATCGCAGGCTCCTGTGCACTTAATTTATAAGTCGCCACAAGTTCAGCTGCCCTGGTATAACGTGCGGCAGATTCCGCCAAGCCCAGATCGGGTATTGTTAATACAGCTGGTTTAAAACCACCCACACCAATAGATCCTGTTTTTGTACTGTCTGCAACCTCTACATAGCCCATCTGACCGGCGTACTTTGATAAATCAAAAGGCACCTGCTTCATCAGGTCTTTATTTTGCATCGGGACTGTAAAAGCTGAACGATATTCTGCAATGACCCTTTTCGAACCAGCTAGTCTGATCCGGACCGTATTCTTAGAAATTCCCGTTTTTGCTTCGGAATTGTGCACATCGTTATCAAATACGCTCATTTCCAAAGCAGTAGGCAGTTTGAAGGTTGGAGAAACGAGCACGCCCGTAGGCGGATACCAGTTAAACTCACTCCAGAGTAACTTCACCCTCGGGATCTCGCCTACAATTGCCTGGTCAATCATAGCCCATGGATTCTCCGGATCACCAGTATCTAACAAGGGCCTGTTGCTCCAGTCCTGCGATGCACCGATAAATCTTTCTTTTGACAACCCATCCAATGCTTTTTCTGCCAGACTAATTCCCCAGCCTTTCATCGCCGGTACCGCAACATTACCACTCTGCTGCAAACCCTGCTGTATCATTGTGTACAGCAAATATTGCGCATTGAGATCATCGGTGAATCTTTTTTGAATATAGGCAATTGGTTGATGCAGTTCCTCAGGGACGAGGTAACGTCCGATGTACTCCAGACTACTGAGCAGTTCATCATGTGGCACTTCATTGCCTTCGAGATATTTCATTGCCAACAAAGCGCCTTCTTTTGATGCTATATCTTTCACTACCTTGATCAGCACCGACATCTGTTGTGAATTCCAGCTTCCCGAAGCCACATTTTGCATTACCGCTTTATTCCTCAGGTTATTACGCAAGGACAGCAACACCGTATATTTCAAATGGGTGTCTTTTTCAGCAGCATTCAGGTATAATGAAAGCATCGGCGGAATGGTCGCGGGATCGGCAAGTTTAGCCAAAACCTCAGCAGCAGTTCGCTGCACATGTACATCCGCATCACCCAAAGATTTTAATGCAAGAGCCCTCTGGGCGGAGCTTACCGATTGATGCTCGGTCAAAATTCTTAATGCATGAACCCTTACAATAGGATCTGTATGCTGCAAAGCTTTATCAAGCGCATCGCCCAGCGCGTTCAACCTGAACAGCGCCCATATCGCCTGAACTTTGGCTTTGCTACCAGCCTTATCCTCCAGCGCTACTTTCTGCAATGGCCCAACGGCCGAAGTTCCGAAACGCTGCACCAGCTGGTTCGCAATAGCCATCCTGATGTTCAACTGCGGATAATTGAGGTTCTTAATCAAATCAGCCAGACTTGCTTTGCTCCAGTCACGAACTTTATGGTTTACGTGTGGCTCATCCCCCACATACGTAATCTTCCAGATCCTTCCACTTTGCCTATCCCTCAGGGGATGGTCCAACGGCACCTCATAATGACCAATAATCCTGTTGTAAAAATCAGCCACGTACAAAGCCCCATCCGGCCCCTCTTTTACCGCCACCGGTCTGAACCAGGGATCAGCACTAATCAGGAAATCCTCCTTGCGTACAGCCTCCGGCGAGGAACCGCTATACGTCATGATATTTCGGTTGATGCGGCAAGTGACCACATCCCCATTATAAAAACTATTCCTATAGGTTTCCGGAAATTGCTCGCCCAAATAATAATCCAGACCGGACAAAGCCGTAGAACCCAGTTCGTAGCTCATCATCTCCGGTGCATAGCCCATCGCAGGTGTCTTCTTACCAAAATGTGGATACTCCCCACCTTTGATTAGCTGGTAAATCGGCTTGCTGTGGCAATCCACAGAATACAAATACCCAAGTTCATCAAAGGTATAACCAAAAGGGTTGACCCTGCCGTAAGAAGTCTGCTCCACCCTGCTGCCATCCTCTCTGAATCTAAATGTATTCCCGGAGACCATTTTAATCGAATCCCTGTCGGTCCCCGCCACCGTAGATGTATTCGTAAAACCATGGCAGGCATAAATCCAGCCATCAAATCCACGCACAAAATTGTTGACCATACCATGCGTATCCTGATGTCCGAATTCGCCAAATAACAGTTTCTTGTCTTCTGAGATGCCATTGTCATCGGCATCCTCAAACTTATAAATATTTGGAACGCTGAACGCAATTGCCCCCTTCTGCACCGGAAGAATTCCGATCGGGATATTTAACCCGGTCGCAAACGGTGTAAATTTATCTGCCTTGCCGTCCCCATCTGTATCCTCTAAAATCGTAATCTTATCGTGCCCTTTAGCAGGCGCAGCCGCCATTGGATATTCAGAAGATTGCGTGACCCATAACCTGCCCTTTTCATCAAAATCCATATTGATTGGCTTACCGATATCTGGTTCCGATGCGTACAATGTAATTTCAAATCCCGGTGGCAGCTTAAAACCCGCCTGTTCCTGTGCTGGTGTTTGAAATTCAGTACTACGGATGTGATCTGCAAATTTCTCAGGTCCGGGATAAGGCTTTGGACTAAGCGCAGTTAAACCGGCTGAAGTCCGGTTGTTTTTTTTTGAGACGTTACATCCGAGGCCTGCTAGCAACAAAAAACAAAGCATACCTAACTTAGATCTAAACCTTTCTAATTTCATATATATAGCGTAATCTTCTCCATGATGGCCTTTGAAGGCCGGTTTACATTTGGTGTTGTAAAGCTGAAAATACAAAAAATATCGCAGCACAAGAAGAATAATGAAATCGATTGCCTAATCGACTTGTAATTTGGTATTTTGTAATAAATTTTATTGAGCTTGTTAAAAATATTGGAATTACATATCTTAACATAATTGTACATACAAGAAATCAGATGATTTCTATGTAATTTTGCCCATACCATTTATAAGCGAATGCTGAAAATACAACAAGAAGCTAATTTAACCAGTAGAAGTTCTGACATTAAGTTCATCTACAACAAATATTCCGGGATGTTACTGGGCTATATTACAGAGATTGTAAAAGACCACAAACAAGCCGAAGAGTACCTGATAAAAGTATTTTTGGAAGTTGCTAAAGCCCAATATAACGGAGATTTACAGGAGTTGACCTCCTGGAATCAACTCCGCAGGTTTGCTTTAAATATACTCCCTGTGTCTAAAGCACTTGCCAACGACGAGCAGACTGCAGGCCTGACTTTGCTTAATAAGCTTTCTGATAGTCAGCAGCAGATTTTTCAGGCTGTTTATTATCAGGGTATCTCTACAGCAGCTATAGCTGCACATCTAAATCAACCCGAAGATTTTATCCGCAGGACTTTGAAAGAGGCCTTCAATATCATGAGAGGAAACCGTGAAAATTAAAGACTACATAGAAAGCGGAATTCTGGAAGCCTATGTATTAGGCTCGGCTTCCGAAGCAGAAGAGAGAGAACTCCTGCAGTTAAAAAAACAATACCCACAGATTCAGGACGCCTTGGCAGAACTGGAGTCAGATCTTGAACGTATCGCCCAGCACATGGCCATTGCACCACCTCCCGGAACGCTGGAAAAAATAGAGGACCACATTAGTGAACTGATGCAGAATCCGCAATTAAAGCAATTGCCCGACACCAGGAAAGCCCGCGAACATGGACACAGCAGTAACGGACAAAAAGCTGGTCAGTTTATAGAAGTAGAAGGAAGCTCCAGTCACATGCGTCTTCATAAGGCGTGGAGATGGGTTTTTGCTGCTGTTTTTGTTCTTGGAAAGATCTTTCTTGGCTTTGCCATTTACTACTATTTAGAAAACCGTCAGATGGAGAAACAATTGTTTAAAATGGAGCAGCAATTAGATAATATTAAAAGCCATTGAAATTGGTGCCATTAGCTACTACCGGTAATAAACGTTGTACGTTGTAGCAGCTTTAAGTTTTGCACTGGCAAATACAAGCGTACTGTAAACGACAGGATCCTGAAATGTCATGGCTTCGGTTCCGTCTGCTGTCTCTATGTGAATGAGCTGAGCGCTTTCTAAACCCATCACCACCGATCCTACTGTAGAAACTGATGCTGTAGGTCCACTTGTGGCACCGGCTATGCCGACCACGATGCCTAATGTGATTTTTAACGTGCGTACATCACAATCGATACTCTCTTCAGGAGATCCTAACCCAATGGCTACAATTACGTTGAACGTGCCTGCTCCGCTGATGACCATTTGACCTTCGCTTAATATCGTACCTTTTTGGTCTTCAGTAGAAGTGACGTAGCTTGTACCATCTGTGATTGTGTTTGTCGTATTAGTGGCAATCAGTCAAGTACCACCCGTGCTAGTCTCTGCACCTATGTCGATGAACGGGAAAATTGTATCGATTAATTAAGCAAATACTGTCCTACCGGATCAATGTCAAGCTGCCGCTGGTTGCAGGGCACTCTGTACTCGCCTTGACCAGGTAATAATACACGCCGACCGGAAGGTCGACGCCCTTTTCTTTGCCCTCAAAAGGCTGACTTTTACCATAAGAATGGAACACTAGCATCCCTTGTCGATTGAATATTCTGATTTCAGGTGAGGTGTACACATCAATGCCTTTGATGATCCATTTGTCATTTTGTCCATCACCGTTCGGACTAAAAGCCGATGGAATGTCCAATCCGGAAGATCCGAATTTAATTTTGAAGGCGGTTCTGGAACTTTCGCAAGTACCCCTCGCCAGCGCGGCATAATAAATACCCTGACTAGCCACCTTGATTTTGAAATCCTTACCGGTACTTTCGTTTAGCAATACACCACTTTCATCATAGATTCTGTATAGGTCTGCATTATCATTAAAACTACCCAAAACTGTTGTGGCATCGCAAACGAGGATATCGTCCATAATTGGAGCATCAATGTCTGTTTCCTCATTTTCAACAGTATAGTTAAATCTGCTCTCACACTGGTCATTTCTGACAATGAGTGTATATTCCCCCGCAGGAACGTTGAGCAAGTCGCCATTTTTTCCTATCTCGGTATTGCTGGCGTTGAGCCACACGTAACTTTTCACAGCGGAACTAAATTTAATTCCTGTGATGCTGCCTATCTTAAGACCGCAGTTGTCATTTTTGATCAGGGGCTGACCGGTTATATAAATTACCGGATCACTTTCTTTGATGTGAAAAGGTCCATAGGATTTAATGCAGTCAAAATCGTTGCCCAAGATTAGCGTATAATATCCTGGGGAAGCATTGGTGAGGTCTTTGGTTGTTGAAATTGTCACTTCAGGATTGAGGTCATTGACCCATTTAAATTTCGTCGCATTGGTTACAATCCCTGTTATTTGTCCATTGTTGAGACCACAACTGGTATGACGCGGTACGGCCAAAGACGTATTTATCGCAATCGCATTTTTCTCCCCAATATTGATGGCCGGAAGGTAGGCCGGACAAGAGCCAGGACCTGCAGAAACTGCAAGGGTATACAAACCTGAAGGTACATTGATCAGATCTTTCATGAAGTAATTTTTACCAGCAATGTCCGTCCATTTATAAGTTAGTACTTCGTTATTGGTCGTTGTAGCGATAATCCCGGTGATAGAACCATTACTCTGGTTGCAGCTCGCATCATTTACTGTATAGGATGTCCTGATCACAGGTATTGAGGCGGGCGGATTGACGATGATTTCTGCTTTTTCGGACCAGCAGCCGGAATCATCTTTTATAGAAAGATAGTATTTTCCAGCTGTCAGCCTAATGGGGCTATAGTCGCCAACTTCGGCGCCATCACTTTGCCGTTCCCAACGGTAATATTTTTCCAATGAACCACCGGGAGTATAATTGCCATAAACTTGGACTTCGGTTTCATTGCAACCAAGAGTGAACTCCTGTGTTTGTACCTGTGGTATTCTGTTTCCAACAATTATAGGCTCTGACTTAAAAACACAACTGCCTGCCACCCGGTATTCTATGCTATACATTCCCGGTTGCAGGTTATCAACTCCCTGGCCACCCAAAGCTATAGTGCTGCCACTTGCATTTTTCCATACCACGTCAAATCCGAGATGTGGTCTTTTGAATTTGATAGTTCCCAGTTCATTACAACTATAACCGGTAATTTCTATTTCATTCAGAAGAATGGTTTTAGATTCATATACAGGGGGGTCAGGTCCTAGAACATAAGCAGCTATAAAAGTACCATTAGAAGGGCCATCGTAAGTCCAATTTCCATTTCTATCGGCTAAAACAGAAGCAAATTCTGCGTTTGGTGTACATACATCATTGACCACTGTAGAATAATAAAGCTTGACTGTGGAGCCAGGCACTGAAGTACCCGCTATATGATTGGAACCGTATTCCAGAATCCTTAAAGTTTGGGCCTGAGCAGCGATCCCAAAAAAAAGCAGGATCAGGAAAGCCCATAACTTTCCGGAAGGCAACTGAGAAACAGAACTTTTTTGCAATGACATACCCGTTTTAATCCGACGCTTAATTTACAAAAAATAGCAGACGATTTGCTACTTTATATGCGAAGTATCTATCAACAGGTTAATTGTACAGTCAAATGAGGAATAGCAGGCAAAAATAAGGCAGATCCTGGGATCTGCCTTATCAAAACATTGCAAAGATTATAATTTGAATGAGACACCTATGTTTACAGAGTAATCTGCAAAAGCGGCGTCTCCGTTTACTCTAGTCTTAGTCGGAGATGCTTCTGTACGTTCTTTATCAGGGACACTTTGGGTCCGCTTGCGATAAAGTGCGGCCGGGACGGCTGCATAAACATTCATTCTACCAAACTGGTATGTAAGCCCGGGTTCTACAGACCAGATGTATCCAGGTCTACGAAATGCGCCGCTTCCTCCTATAAGATCGTAAACAGGAATACCTTCCAAACGTGCACCAGCTGAAGCGATCAACTTTCCAACAGCATAGTTTACACCCGCTCTAGCCATATATTGATCGGGAACGCTCATAATTGCCTCATAGCTGGACGATCTAAATGTTTTTACCCCGTTGTGTCCACGTGGATTGCTTAAATAATAAAAATTACCGTACACTCCAGTGTTCTTAGCAACGTTTGCAAACAGGTTAAGTTCAGCTGAAATGCCCGTACCACCATCACCTAACTGAATAGATTGATCGACCGTTCGCAATTCCTTGGCACCATCCACTCCCACGTTATAATAGTAATCCTGGTAGTCAAAGTCACCGGTTGGCAGCTTCAGACCCAAACCCAATTGAGCATTGAAGTTTCTGCTTTTTTCTGGATTTAACAACCATCGGTAAACCGCAAATCTAATGTCTCCAAGACCAAAAGAGTGCATTTTATGACGTTCTTTTCCACCGTGCTCATATAAGGAAGACCTTCCATTGGCCAGAACGGGAATATCAATCATTGCGGACCACCTATTATTAAATACCCTCATCAGTGAAAGGTCAAGGGCATATTGATGATTAATAACTTCTGTATTTGCTTCGAGCCGCTCTTTCTGCTCTTCACTTCCTCTGAAATGACGAAAAGACTTAAAATAACGATTATTGGCATTAAACACCCAACTACCCTCTGATGACATGGTGCTGTCCGGGTGGTCTGTCATGGAACAAATTCCACCAGTACTTCTGATGGCCACACAACCTTGAGAATGTGCTTTGGCTGCAAATAAAGATACAACGGATAGGGCTAATAAAATTTTCTTCATTTTTAATGATTTGCTGATTTATTTATTTAGATGATTTAGTAATATTTGATTTATCTACAGGCTTGATATGATTGGTTTTCAGTTCGTCCACGATGTGCTTTCCGATTTTATTACCCACATTAACCCCGTTTACAATTCCATCCTTGAAATGGATACCACCCCAATACCGGCTCATTGCCGCCTCTTGGGCTGCGATATTGAACGATGAATACCTCCTTGATTTTAATCCATATTTTTCTTCAACATTATCAGTATAGGTGAAATTGTCACCAAAATAATATGTAAGAATGGATGAAGTTGTGGAAGATATGTGTGAATGACCGCTCATATATTCCGGAAAAGGAGGTGTTTGCAGCATCGGTTTCCATTTTGGATCAATCAGATTTCTAATTGCAGTTTCCGGCCTGATCCGATTGCTTCTGTATTTTTCATCCCAGCAACTGATGAAACTATCGGTCAGTCCCATGGCGACCACGGTATAGATTTCCAGCGTTTTTGAAAAATTAACTTTGGACTGCTGACAAGCAATACCTGTGATACCGATCCAATGTGCTCCAGGAGAGATTTTTTTTAAACCGACCAATAAATGGCCTTCATTTTTAAGTGCAAAAGGATTACAGTCCCAAAATGCAGCAATTTCCCGGTGTGCAGCGGTTAGTCCCGCACCACCATCAATGTAGTTTCCTACCAAGAGTTTATAAAAAGCAGAGTTTTTATCCTTGGAGTAAGGAATGGGGGCAACGGATTTGAATGCTTCTGCCGAATCAATTAGAAAGGGACGTACCGTATTGAAATATGGCTCTACAGGTGCGAAAAATGCTGGAGGAGTTGGATACCAGCTGCCCTCCGTGTTGAGTGGAGTATAGCGTGGATAATTACTGATCCTGTTGTAACGGTCCTTCTTCGCATAGGGCATGATTTGTTTGACAACCTGATTTGCGTAAGACTGGGAACGCGCAATGATCTCATCGGAAAAACCGAGCTTTCGGCATGAATCCAAAAATTGCTTCTCAAAAGCATTAAACTGCTTGCCTGAAGGTTGCATTTTCTTTGCCGTACCAGTCATTGCCAGGATCGCGCTCAACTGATACGAATACAGTCCTGAATCTAGTGGCTTGGTGATCTCCGGAAATTCGTTTAAAAAGCCTCTCAATGGCACCACACTAGAATCGTTCAAGGCAACAACTGTATATCCCGATATGCAGGCATAAGAATAGAACCGGGCAGCAAGTGGCGGATTACTCACATCGTGAATCATGAACTGTGTCATTTGTTCCAATACCTTTTCGATATCCTTATTCGTCAATTGCGGGTAGTCACCCTCTTTCCTACAGCCCATCAGACAGAGCAGCAACGTGCAGCAAATTATCAGTCGTTTCATTCGTATATACTTGTTGTGAATAGTTATGATGATTGTTTTTATTTTTTGTTGAATTGGAATGCCCTCATTTTTTGTTGGTTGATGCCTACTAGGAGGATATTGTCTACAGTAATGACACTCCTAACGTCACCTTTAAGACGGAGTCCGCTTTGTTGTTCGGGTATATAGGTAAATCCACCTTTACCATCACCTTTGAGCAATACACCATGGTTGGCATCGTACCTGCCAAAGCGTATGCGCGACTGGTAGATATTACCACATAGCAGCAGATCTTTATGTCCGTCGCCGTTGTAATCCAGCGGTGTGATGGTAAATACAGGGGAGAATTGTGCCTGGGCAGGCAAAATCATTTCTTTAAATTTACCATTTGCTTTACTTTCAAAATAGGCAGTTTTCAGGCAATTGGCCTTTAGAGTTTTTGCTCCTTCTCTTTCTTCATCCGTGAATACTTCCTTTAAGGTAGCCTCTGCATAACTCTTGTAGTCAGGAAAACGCGGACGCATGATGCTCATCTGGTCCAGCATTTCATCCCTGGTTAAATAAGGATAACTTTTACCCATAATGTAAAAGCACAAGATTGGATCTACTGCACCATTGTCGTCAAAATCCTTGTAACATAGTTCTGCTGGCTGCTCGTCACTAACCTGACATTGGCTGTTTAAGCCCAGATTGCCTGCTACCAGATCCGGACGCCCATCACCATTGAGGTCTTCTGCCTTCAGGCTATTCCACCAACCGATGTACTGTTTGTCAAAGTAATCGGTGGTTTTATTTTTGAGTTTCCCTCCATCATTCGCATACACTGTGATTGGCATCCAATCGCCCACCACAACCAGCTCTTGTTTTTTGTCATTGTTCAGATCAATACAAACAGCGTCTGTCACCATTCCCAGATACTCGAGATCAGGCGCGATTTTCTTGATCTGGTCGGTGAAGCGGCCTTTACCATCGTTAATGAGTATAAAGCTTTTCGGAGATTCAGGATACCGTGATCCTGTTTGTCTGCCGCCAACAAATAAGTCAGGTTTTCCGTCGCCATTAAAATCTGTCGTCACCACACAGCTTTTGCTTACAAGCATCTGCGGCAGGGAATTGTTAGATTTAGTGAGTTTTCCTTTGCCATTATTTATATACAACCTGTCCTGAAATAAAGGATCAGCGTCTTTGAAAGTTCCATAACCACCACTGGTTACATAAAGGTCCATAAAGCCATCTCCGTTGGCATCGAAGAATAAGGCGTCTGTGTCTTCGCTTTGCTTATCTGCAAGAAATGGCTCCTGAATCTTGCTGAACTGCCCTCCCTTTTGCTGCAGGAACAAGGCCCCGGCTTCGTTTCTGTCGCCACCGACAAAAACATCTTCCAGTCCGTCGCCATTCACATCAGCTTTTGCCATACAAGGACCTGAAAAAGAAAGTGCATTTACGAGCAAAGGCTGGCGCTTATAATCATTGATGTCATTCTTGACCTGAGATGACGCAATGGGTGAAGAAATTTCATTAAAAATAGACGGAAGTGCCTTTGGATAAGCATAGCCTCCTTTCGCATCACTTTCTTTTAATATCATTAAACGGTCGCCCAGAACTTTAGTAAGCACCTGTTTCCTGCCGCTCAACCAAACCACGCGGATAGAATCAATGATCTTATCCTTGCCTAGTCCAAAGTGTAATGTGGATGAAACGGCGGACAAATACCCTTTGGCAGGCATTTGCTCCAAACATTGTTGCTTTCCCTTATTAAAAATAGTCACCAAAGCACCCAGACCATCTGTATTCTTACCACTCCCGTCAAGTTTCACCTTCAGATAATGTTTTGTCGAATCGGCTCGATTTTGATAGACAAAAGCTGAGCGGTTGATGTTATTGACAACCAGGTCAAGATCTCCGTCATTATCAAGATCACTGTAGACTGCGCCATTGCTATTCGACGGGGTGTTTACTCCCCATGCGGCACCTTTGTTGGTGAAAGTAAGATCACCGTTGTTCTTGTAGATGTAATTTTTAACGTCGGAAGATGGCATGTTATTCAGCATTTCGAGCACGTGTTTTGGCTCTACCTGGCCAGCGATGCTCTTAAAATAATTCTCATTGTATTTAATGGCGTCCATGTTGGTGAAATCACGCATATAGCCATTGGTGACAAATAAATCTTTCCAACCATCGTTATCATAGTCGGCAAAAAGAGGTGCCCAGCTCCAGTCTGTATTAGAAATACCAGCCAGCTGACCTATCTCACTGTAGGTGCCATTACCATTATTGATGTGCAACATGTTGCGCATGTACTGATAATAAAAGCCGTTCCTTAAGTTGATGTTAAAAGACTCATAATTATCGAGTCCTGCCAGCAACTTCTGTCTCTTGTTGTCTTCAGGAAGCATATCCAGGGTATAAATATCCTGTAAGCCGTCATTGTTAATGTCTGTAATGCTATTACCCATAGAGAACAAGGTAATGTGATCAAGATTGCTACGTAACTGATCTGTAAAAGTGCCGTCACCATTGTTGATGTACATAAAGTCAGGCACAGAATAGTCGTTTGATAGATAAATATCCGAAAGTCCATCGCCGTTGAGGTCTGCAATGCCAGCGCTAAGCCCGTAAGATAAAGTCGACATGTTTAGGCCCGCAGTCCTGGTAACATCTTTAAAATGACCATTGTCATTCTTAAAAAGCTTTGAGCCCGCAAGCGGATCATTTTGTTTCCTAAGCTCTTGTATCGTTATATCGTCCAGATTGGACAATACTTTGATGTTCTCATTGACCAGCAATAGATCAAGGTCACCATCACGGTCATAATCAAAGAAATGAGACTGAGTGCTATAAGAAGTATCCGCCAATCCATATTCGGATGCTTCATCTTTAAAAGTAGGCAATCCCTGGCTATTTAAGCCCTGATTGATAAAAAGTTGGTTCCTACGGCTATTGGCATCTCCTTTACCCGAGTAGCATACATAGATGTCAACTTTCCCGTCGCCGTTCACATCTACCATATTCACACCGTTCTTCCATCCGTCACTCCTGCCGTTAACGCCTGCAAGCTCGGTGATATCGGTAAACTTCATATCCCCCTGGTTCAGATAAAGTTTGTTTCCGGTGATATTTCCAGAAAAGTAAACTTCATCCAGACCATCCCCATTGAGGTCGCCGACAGCCACGCCTCCACCATTATAAAAGGCTTGGTAGTTGAGTATGTTTTGATCAAAATCTTCTTTGATGACATTATTGAAAGTGATTCCGGTCTGGGCAGAATCCAATAGTTCGAACAACTGTTTCTCAGCAATTACTGCTGAAGCATTTTTACCTGATTGTCCGCAACCGGCTAATAAAACAAGGCAGATAGCAGATAAATAAATTTTTGCCATGGTATGGTAGTGATAGAAAAGAGTGATAGCTGAAATTAGAAGTTCTCGAATGTGATATGGAAAATCTTATGGGAATAGACAGCAAAAGGCAAGCCTGAGTAAAAAGGTCGGTTCATGGGTTAATTTGGTTTATAGTTTGGCTAACAGGTTATTGTGACACCGTTACACAGCATCAATTTACTGTCTTCAAAATTATCTGTGTAATAATTCGATGACAATAAAATAAATATATAGCTTTTCTTCTTTAAGTTCCTAATTTTTTGATGAAAATGCTATTCTAATTATAGACAACCCGATATTAAAAAAGTCCTATAGGTATTTTATTCGTCAGGAAGATGAGTAACGTATATACAAAACTGTTAATAAAAAAAGCGGCTACTGCATGATGCAGTAGCCGCTTTTTTTATGATTTAAATCAAGCTATCGTTTTTCAGGAGGTGTCGAAGTGATTTCTCCGAACTCATTTACGTAAGCCATCATATTTTCGAGATCTCCCCCAGTTGAATTCTGCTTTCGCTGGTCCTTTCGATCCTGCTTTTCTTCTAATTTTTTCTTTCTGTTCTTTTCCAACTGGTTTTTCATGAAACTCGCTTTTGATTTTGCCATAGAATATTTTAAGTGTCCTTATATCTTAATATTCTGCAAATATACGATAATAAATGAATAATTATCTGCTCAGGCTTCTGGCTTTTTCAACAGCCTGGGTCCTCCTTTTGACTTCCAGCTTCTCAAATATTCTTGAAGAATGGGTTTTGATTGTATTTAGCGATACAAACAAGCGATCGGCAATTTCCTGATTGCTCAACCCATCTGCCATTAATAGCAATACCTCCAGTTCCCTGCTACTTATTCCCAAACTCAACAAAGCGTCCTTAGGCAAGCCATGTCCTGTTGGAGCTTCTCTTATCACCTCCCGTTCGATGGTTATGGTTTCAATCTTCGGCTTAGTCAAATGCAGAGCCAGCCATATCCCCAGCATGGTGAAAATGAGCGCAATACCGCCTGCGTAAATTTCAAATGAATGCCCGATGATCAGAAACCTGGATTCGAGCCATTTTAAAAGACACAATCCAAGTGCAAGTGCTGCGCTGTAAAAAAATATATGTCTGTTTTTTAAATTCCGTCCCTGCATCTTAAATAACATACTGAGTCCTAAAATAATAATTTTATCTTTAAGGAGGTCATTAATCTCAATCACACACGATGAAAAAAATAGTTCAGTTTCTCTGTATAATACCGGTTTTATTAAGCGCATGCAACACAAAATGTATTGAGGATTCCGGAAAACATATTGAAAAAAAAGTCAGCTTTACGGCTTTTGAAAAAATAGAGGTATCAGGAGCCATTAAGTTGGTGTTGAAACAGGACAGCAGTTATGTGGTTAAAATTGCCACTGATTCTAACCTAATGGACTATGTGACCGTAGAGCAGAAGGGCTCGAAACTCAATATTTCAATGAAGAAATCAAGTTACTGCGGAGCAGACTCTATCGTGGTTGAAGCAGGGATTGGCAAACTGACTGAGATTACTGCGTCCGGTGCAGTAAGAACATTAAGCAATGCCCGGATCAATACCGGGGACCTTAAGCTCAATCTTTCCGGGTCAACGGAAACGGTTCTGGATGTCAACGCTTCAAAAATAACGAGCATAATTGACGGAGTGGGTAAAATGAAACTTTATGGACAAGCCGGTGCCCACCAGCTCAGTATTACTGGCACAGGAGATATCGATGCCTTTGATTTTATAACAGGAATTTATAATATAGAAATTACGGGCAATGCCAAGGCCAACATCAATGTACTAAACGAATTGAATGTCAGAACCGAGGGCGCCAGTGACATTCACTATAAAGGCAATCCTAAAAAAGTCAATGAAAAAAAATCAGGGGCAGCGACTCTTGAGAAAGTGAATTGATTATTTGGTTTAAATCCTGCTTTTAAACCCGTTTATTATCTGGACACCAGTTTATTATTGACTTCTTTATGGAATCCGGCGATAGGCTTTCGCTCAGGGTTCTTTCCACCAACGCAGGTAATTCCGCATCTGACGCAAAACGAAGTGCTGCAATTTGTCCAAAGTTCAGTGCATCTTCTAATAATTCAAATCGTTTCTGGGTCAGCACGTGATAGCGATAACGAACTTCCAATACTACAAGTCTATTTTGCAAGCTTAACGCATAATGTTGGCGAAGCATAAACGAGAGCCAACCCAACATGAAAAACAGCACTGTGATGATGATCCAAAGGGATGCGTTTACCTCGTCTAACATAGCTTTTCTGATCGAAAAACCCACTAGAGCCAGAACTATTGGATAGAATACAAAATGATGTGGAATGTAATACCTGACGTGGTTCTTATAATTTTGCATCTCTTATGCGAAGTATGTATAGGTAAATTATAAATCTACTTTTTTACCGGAGAAACCTCCTTTGTCAAATCCTGAGCACCTTCCAAATGCTTTTTCATCAGCGGCAGATACTTTAATGAGAAATCGCGGATAGCCTGATCGCCAGATTTGCTGCCTGCTGTAAAAAGCCTGACATGATATTGTTGCTCCTCAATCATGGACTCAACATATTTCAAGTCGGTCTGGTTATTTGCTACTGGTGGATAATCAGCTTCACTGGACGGCACGTTTATTTTCTTTTCGGCTGCAAGTTTTTTCAATTCAGTCTGAACCTGCTGGTGATCTTTTAATATCGTCGCAGCATAGGCTTTTATCCTAGCATTTCCGGTTGTCTTTAAAATATTCTGACTGAGACTTATCGCTTTCATGTCTCCTACAGAGCCTCTTCCTAAGAACACTGGGCCACCAATAGAATCCAGGTTCATGGTCGCAAACTTAACGCCTGTGTTGGCTCGTGAGATCGCCTCATTTACGATATTGGTTGCATTTTCCCTGTTTCCGGCCCCATTAGTTGTCGCAATTCCCGGTGTAAGACCGTCCCCACTTGCGTTGAGCACTGCCCGGTTTGGATTTTTCACATTGGGTTTGACACTCGTAAGATCTGTCTTTCCTTTGGCCGATCCATCATTTGAAGTACTTCTCCGTGTTGAACATGCGTATAAGCATGTAATTAAGGCGATAGAAACAGCTATTAGACGAAAAAATTTCATGGGAACTGGTTTAAGTGGTGCAACAATAAAACTACAAAAACTAAGCAATAATGTTTGCCCGACCTAAACGATTTGTTGAACCATCATTATAAACTATGACAAAAAAATGGGACTCATAATGTAAGTCCCATTTTTTGTTGTCGTAGTTTATTTATTTGGCTGCTCTGCCGTTCGCGTACGATGCAGCAAGCACCAGCGCATTATAAACATTGACTACGCCACCAGATTTACACAAGTTGGAAAAAGGAACTTTTGTTCCTGTTTTATCCCCCGGCAGGTTCACATCGTGCTCCACTTTGACGACTGACTTCATTAAGATTTCCTTAATCTGTGCGGCCTTCAGTTTGGGATAATACTCTCTGATCAATGCAGCAATTCCCGCAACAACAGGTGCAGCCATACTTGTGCCCTGGTGATTTTCATATTTAGAACCGGGAACTGTTGAGTAAATCTCTACACCCGGTGCAAAAAGATCAACAGATTTAAGTCCATAGTTAGAGAATACAGCCGGCAGTGTTGTATCATCTTTGTACGACGACGCGCCTACTTCAATCCAGTTGCTGTCTGCATTGCCGCCATCAAGATAGTTTACACTAGGAAAATTCTTTTCTTTGTCGAGGTCATTGCCATCATTTCCTGCGGCATGGACAAGCAATACATCCTTACTTACTGCGTATTTTACTGCTTTATCCACTAACTCTTTATTCGGCGAGTAGCTTTTACCAAAGCTCATATTGATCACTTTTGCACCATTGTTTACCGCATAATAAATGGCATTGGCGATGTCTTTGTCACGCTCATCACCGCTTGGCACCGCTCTTACAGGTAAAATCCAAACATTGTCTGCCACCCCATCGATACCAAGGCTGTTGCCTCTTTGTGCAGCGATGATGCCGGCTACGTGCGTACCGTGGTCGCAGTCAAAGGCGTCAATAGATATATTTCCGTAAAATTTCTCATCCAAATTATCCGGATTATCTCCTACCGTATCCCTTGAGTTATAATCCATATTGAGGTTGTATTTTAGTTCATCCTCAAAATGTTTAATGTCACCCTCAAGCTGTTTCTGCACACCGGCGTAATCAAGCCCGTCTCGCATTATTTCCAACATCACACCTTTGATGCGTTCTTCCTGTGTATTTAGTGGATTTACATTGGCAAAAGCAGCGCTGTCAGGATTGGCAACACCCATTCTGGTGACAAATCCGGCCAATGCTTGCTGAAAGCGTTTCGTGCCGTTTAGGTTCGCCGTCGCTTCAGCTAATTTCTTGTCATAATCTGCTTTTAACGGTGATGCAGGGTCTTTCTTCACAAGCCGGGTGAGCTCAAGGTTATCATAAACCACACTCCCTTTAGCAGAACCGAGAAAATTCCATCCGTTCACATCATCGATGTAGCCATTTTTATCATCATCCTTGCCATTGCCCGCTTTTTCCTTTTTGTTCTTCCAGATTACATTTTTGAGGTCCTCGTGTTTGTAATCCGCTCCGGCATCGATGACAGCGACAATCACAGGCTTTGATTTTTTACCTTTCAGCAATTCTTGATAAGCCTTCTCTGAACTGATCCCGAATACAGAGTCAGTTTTTAGATCTTTATGCAGCCATCCAGGCTGCTGTGCAAAAGCACTAACGCAGAGCGCCAGCGCAAGCACCAACAGGTTCAGTTTTTTCTTCATTTGAATAATATGTACGGTAAATGTATATACCATAACAGTCAAATTCAAGGAATGTTGTTTTAAGGTGAGATTCGCATATCAGCTAAAAATCATTTTTTAGTCTAAAAATAGCTAATCAACAGATTATCAGAATTTAGAGTGCTTTAACTACTATATTATCTATTGTCGCCATACAGTCATATGATCTTACTCCTATCGGACCAGACCTAAATGCTGTGTCTTTAGCCACAATCACTGGCTTAGATCCATTATCGAGATAGACGCTGATCAGATCTTGTTTTGCTTCGATCCTTACCTGGTAGTTCTTACCTATCTCCAGTTTACACTGGTATTCTTTTAGTAAGGTCCATTTCTGGTAGGCAGACTTGCCCAATTGGACGATACCATTTTCAGCATCGAGTCCAAGATAATATCCATTGTAGGCGTCAGCACCCAGGTTCTGCTCAGACACCCTAAAGATCAGTCCCGCATTCCCTTTAGAACCTAATTTTACTGTAGCAGCGTAACTTAGATCTGAAAAATTTGTAGTGCTTTCGATGGATTTAACACCATGAATACCATAACCCCATGAGCCTTTATTGGAAGCCGCATGGATTGCGCCGTCTTTGATAAACCACTGGCCATAATTGATCCAGTTTTTTAGAGTCGCTGTACTAAAATCTTCTGAAAATGCTTTTGGAAATACCTTGGGTACACCAATCAAGGGAAAATCACTGATCCTGATGTTCTCTGATCCATAAGGAGTTAACGTAATCTCTTCTGTAGGTTCCGACGACGCAACAGGCCCAAATGGCACCTCATTTGCATGCATCTGGTTGGTTGATACACCCCAGGAAGGAATCTTTTTAGCCTGTACCCGAAGGCTAACCGGAGTTGTAGCTTGTTCAAACGGATTCTCCGGCATTGTAGTTTTCTGCACTTTTATGCTGCTTTCCAGATCAGACCGATTGAGCACCAGTCCATAGTTCCATGGAGATGCGGACACCACCTCATAATCATAAAAACCTTTTACCGGATGTTCTTTACGAATGCTGTATTTAGCATCCATCTTCAGACCATATACCAGCGGTCCACGCTCAACAGATACGGAATTGTTAACCTGGTCTGATAGTTTTAATGTCATAGGGAAGTGTAAAATCAACTGATCATTATTCTTCCATGTTCTGGCTAAATTAAAGATCTTACCGGCTTTGACGTCTTTTACCTGCTGACCATTTACGCTGATTTTCGGATTCTTACACCAGGCCGGGATTCTCAGCTTTAAAGGAAAACTTGCGGATTTAGGTAATGTAAGCTTCATGCTAATCTGCTCCTCAAAAGGATAGTTGGTTGTTACGACAACTTTTACCGGAACATTACCGGCCACTATTGCATTCAGTTCTACAGGCGCATAAGCAATTACTGCCAGCCCCTTATCTGGCGTAGCAGCCCAGCTATTTTTAACAAAATAAGGCCAGCCCATATGCATATTGTAACGGCAGCAGCCCATTCCCGAATAAGGGCTTAATAAAATTCCACCATCATAATCTTCATCAAAACCGCTCTGCCCGTGTTTGCAAAAGATTTGGTTGGGTTGGGTATAGTACAAGTGCGATTTGATGTCCCTGCTATACTGTGCAGGCAGGGTGTTGAAGGCAATCTTTTCAAGACGATCGCCTATAGCTGCATCGTGAACAATTCGCGACGCTGTTTCCAGACTCTGCATCCACTCTACTACCGTGCAGGTTTCGGTTCCCTGAAAGGAACTTTTTCCCGACAGGAATTCAGTACCCGATGCGACACCGCCCGACTGCCCATGGTCACGGATTAAATTTTCGATCCCCATGGAAGTTGCATTTTTATAAAATGGATTGTGGTTGACTTGTGAAAAAAGCACAGGTAGTTTCAGTGCCTGGCCCACGCTCACGCTGTGCTTTGTGTGAAAATCATCGCCCAGGTAGTAGAACTGATTGTAGGTATAAATATTTGCCCATGGATAGGCCTGTGCATTTAGTTTTTGTGCCAGAGTTATTAAAAAAGCATCCCCTGTTTTGTTGTACAGCCACAATACAATATCAATGTTGTCGCCAGTTCTTGATTTGCTCCATTCATAAAGTGGCATTTTGTCCAGATTTGCCAGTTGGTACTTAAAATACTTCGTGAAAAATCCAATTACCTTTTCATCTCCCGTTGCTTCATAATAACTCTGAATGGCATACATCATGGGCATTCTCGGCCACCAGTCGTTCATTTTGGCAGGCCCGAAGGAACCGTCCGCCCTTTGGTTTTCGAGCGACCACTTAATCCATTTCAATGATTTTGTTTTCAAAGTGGGATCGTCTAAGGTATAAGCCAAAACGATTAAACCCTTAACATAATAAGGTACCCGCTCCCATCCAGAACCTTTGCCGCCCAACCAGTCCGAACCGGCTCCCAGATTATCATCTTCGGAATACAATTCTTCTGCATGACCGGTCGCACCATCTTTCTGCAGTTCCAGTTGTTTTAGTAGCCAGCCTTTCGCTTTGATACTGCCCAGAGGAAGCTGCACATAACTGTCGGCAGAAAGCGGTGCCCGGTTGTAATCATATTGTTGAATGACTTTATTTTGGGCAGAGGCAAAGACTGCAATTCCGAAAAGAACGCAGGAAAGTAGCGTGGTTCTAAGCATTTGTGATTGTTGTAACCTCAAATATATGCCTTTATTTGAATCTCCTTACTTCCCTGCATTGATTACCATCAAAATTCCCCTTCAATTTCCCATCCTTTCCGGTACTTCCTGCTTAGATATTTATTTGCTTGCGGATAATTTGGAAACTTCATATTGGCCGCATCCCATTCCAGCAACTGGTCAGGAACGCGGATGGCCACTGTTCCCAGCAGAATGGCTTCAGTCATAGGACCCGACTGTGCAAAATGCGATTCCGTTTTTTCTCCACCAAGGCAAGCATTTACATAATGATGGTAATGGTTGCGTGCTTCAATTTTACGTACTTCCTTATCCTTGAATTTATCTTGCGGCAACAATACCGGCTTTTCTCCGCCGTGCGGGATCAGCAGGGCACCTTCTGTACCAACCAGCATTGCACATTCTCCCGGATAGTCGCCCGGTGTATATAGCTTACGGATCTCCTGGGGAGGAAACATCTCACCGTCAAACCATTCCAAAGTCAGTTTGTCAGATTCAGTGAAAGCATTTCCCGGAAACACCCAGGTAATGTGGTCTCCCTGAGGCCAGTTTTCTTTTCTTTTTTCAGGAACATCCTTCCAGGATTGAATAACTTCTGCTTGCACAGATATTGGAGCCTTAAGTCCCAATCCTTTCCAAACTGCATCAAAAATATGGCAGCCTATATCTCCCGACCATCCTGTACCAAAGTCCTGCCATGATCTCCATTTGGCCTGGTGGTAAATCCCTGGTGCATACGGTCTGACCGGGGCTGTCCCCAACCAAAGCTCCCAACTTAAATTTGCTGGCGGTTCCTGTGCTGGCTGAGGCTCTACCATTCTGAATTCTATGGCTCCAGGTCTGTTTGAACATAAATAAGCATGTTTGATTTTCCCGATCACACCGTCTTTAATCAGTTGCACTGCTGTACGGTCGCAGGCTGATGAGGCGATCTGTGTACCCAACTGAGTCGTTACCCCAGCTTTAATTGCAGCTTTCGTGAGCGACCTTACTTCAGCCACATCATGGCACAGCGGCTTTTGACAATAGACATGTTTCCCAGCCTTGATCGCGCGATAGGCAATCGAAAAGTGCATGTGATCAGGCACAGAAACATTTACAGAATCAATGTTTTTGGCTTCCTTTTTTAACAATTCCCGCCAGTCTGAATAGATTTTGACTCCTGGCAACCCATTGGCTGCATTTTTCAGGATGTCGCTGTCCACGTCACAGATGGCAATGATCTCTACATCAGGATGTGATTTAAAATTAGACAGGTCGTATCCACCCATCCCACCAACACCAATACAGGCATGCCTGAGTTTCTGTCCCGGAACCCTTGCAGAAGCCGCAAATGAGTTCAATAACAATGAAGGTGCAATTGCGGCAACAGCAGCCGATTGAAGAAATTTCCTCCGGGAAACCTCAGCGGTTTGGTTCTTTGTGGTCATACAAGCTTAATTTATATTTGGTTGAGACCTGGGTTACAAGCCTAAACCAAATATAACAAAATACTTATCTTGTATACACAAGTCGATAAAATATTTAATACCTTTTAAAAATACTTAGAGCAGTGCTTTGGTATCTGTCATAAATACCCTCGTACTTTCGGTGTATTCCACCCCTTTTGAATCCTTGTATTTCAAATTGATGTAAAAAGCCCTGTAGCCCGATAGCGGAAATGTACCATCTACGTTGACAGTGGCCTTGCGACTGATGCCCAGGCTTTTTGATTCCCATTTGTCATTTCTAAAGTCCATGTCCGGTGAATCGGCCTGCCAGACAATGACATCGGTCAGCTTATCTGCTGTAGCTTTTATGGTTAGCTTCACGGCCTTTTGTCCTGATACGGCTGTCCAGGTACAGACTGGATACGGTGTTTTAGTGAGTGTATTTCCAAAAAAGGAGCTCAATGTTGTCATGGCCTCTACGCCATTACCAAGCCCATGGCCAGCATTGGGCACATAGTGGATGAGGTTCTGACCAGGTATGCTGTCATAATAATTCTTGATGTTATCTATAGGCCAGTATTCATCGTTCGTGCCCATGATGATCATTTTAGGCATGGTCAGCATTTTTCGGTAAGCATATGGATCGATCATGGCAGTCAACGTATTGCTTTCCGGAGTTCCTACGTTCTGCACCAACCCCAATTTTACATAATCTTCTATTTGTATGCTGTAATCCTTCCATACCTTGATCTGGTAGTTCATGCTCACCGGCATATTGAGCATGTCAATAACCATCGGTGCGATGGCAGTGACCCGTTTATCTGATGCGCCCGTAAGCCAGGTAGTCCAGCCTCTCTTGGAGGCTCCTGAGACCACAAAACGACTAACTTTATGATTGAGTTTCTGCTGGGCAAATTCCTGTACCGCATCCATGGCTGTTTTTGCAGATTTGACCATTGGAAATAGCAAAGGCCAGCTGTAATCCCCATCTTTTCTGAAGTTGTGCAAAGTATAAGAGATAAGCGCATCCTCAGTAAGCCCGTTGTACAGAGGCTGATTGGGCGTTTGTCTTAGAACCGCAGTAATGGCATTATTTTGCTTGGCTATTTCAGTAAAAGCCGGGATTTCGCCATTATTTTTCCCAGTCCAGTTTGGTATCCCTTCTTTGTCGATGCTGCCGCCTGTGATGAACAGCAAAGCACCGTCATGCTTATTTTGATTGGGTACAATGATGGTCAGCTGGTGTGTCCAGATGTGTTCACGCCACTTTTGCGAAGTGAGCAACAGGGTATAAACTTTTACGTCATTTGTTTCATAGAATTCCTTAGCCTCCCATTTATAGGTCTGGTCACCATTATTAAGGTAACTTTTCAGAGCCGTAGCGGGTGTAATCGCTGTTTGTGCGCCGGCACCCAGACAAAAACAGATAAAGTAAAAGAAAAAAGCAAGTTTTTTGAGGTTGGTGTTCATTTTTAGGTTATATAATTGGTTCTTTTTGTGTTAATTAAACATAATGTTATTTTTTTAATATTCACAAATGACAGTAAATAAAATAATTGCCAATTATCTGGCTGATAACGGCATCAATAGCAATTAAATAGCTATCTTAATGGCTCTTAAAACCTGATAATTTGAAAGACCAGGCCACCATCCCATTAAAAAAAGTATTGATGCCCATTCATCTCTGGGCAATAGCGGTTGGACTCGTCATCTCGGGTGAATACTTCGGCTGGAATTTTGGCTGGGCTGTGTCTGGGACGATCGGCTTCCTGATCGCCACACTGATCGTCACCCTGATGTACATTACCTTTATCTTTAGTTATACAGAACTCACTACATCTATTCCTCATGCTGGTGGAGCATTTGCCTATGCCTATAAGGCCATGGGCCCTTTTGGGGGATTGGTCGCCGGGTATGCCACGCTGGTCGATTTTCTATTCGCCACACCTGCAATTGGCTTCGCATTGGGAAGTTATCTTCATTTTTTATATCCAGAAATTCCCGTGTTGTCATCCGCGGTCGTTTTTAATGTGGTTTTTATATTACTCAACATTTCAGGTGTCAAGGAATCTGCTACTTTCTCTGTATTTATCACCATTTTAGCTGTTGCTGAATTGCTGCTGTTTATGGGGGTGGTCGCACCCAGCTTCAGACTAAGTAATTTTATGACAGAACCCATGCCTTTTGGCTGGAGCGGTGTTTTCGCAGCCCTGCCTTTTGCAGTCTGGTTTTATCTGGCTATTGAAGGCGTGGCTATGGTTGCTGAAGAAGTTAAAGATCCTAAAAAAAACATTCCGAGGGGATACCTATCCAGCCTGGCCACCCTGATATTTCTCGCATTGGGTGTCATGGTACTTACCGGCGGCATAACAGACTGGCGTAAACTAAGTGCCATTGATTATCCGCTGCCTGAAGCTATTTCATTGGTTCTCGGGAAATCAAGCGGACTGACTAAGATTTTTGCCAGCATTGGCCTTTTTGGCCTGATTGCCTCTTTTCACGGCACCATACTGGCTTCATCGCGTCAGGTATATGCCATGGCAAGAAGCGGATACCTCCCTTCACCCCTGGCTAAAGTAAATTCAAGATTCAAAACGCCACACTGGGCATTAATAGCCGGCGGTCTGGTGTCTTTTATCGCCCTCGCTACGGGAACAACCAGTAAGATTATTGTGCTTTCGGTATTAGGCGCCATAGTTATGTACATGATGAGTATGATCAGTTTGTTTATGCTAAGGGTTAAAGCACCGGATATGGAACGTCCGTTTGCCGCTCCTTTTTATCCGGTATTTCCTGCAATAGCATTGCTGATTTCCATCATCTGTCTGTTTGCCATTATGTATTATAATTTTCAGGTGAGCCTGATTTTCTTCGCAGGACTGGCCGTTGTGTTGTTGCTGTTTGTACTAATTGGCAAGCACAAGGTTCATATAAACATCTATACCAATTAAACCATGCCCTACCAGCATACGATACAGGGAAAAGTATACCGTTTTAATGACCTGAAAGATCTTTTGGCAAAAGCAAGCCCATTCCGTACCGGCGATGCTTTGGCCGGGTTAAGTGCGGAGACGTACGAGGAACGGGTCGCTGCCCAAATCGCACTGGCGGATGTGCCGCTAAAAACTTTTCTGAACGAGGCACTGATCCCTTATGAAACAGATGAAGTCACAAGACTGATCTTTGATGAGCACGATCTGAACAAATTTAAACGGATTGGCCATTTGACCGTGGGGGGATTCAGGGACTGGCTTTTGCTCGACGAAACGGATACCCTTGTCTTGTCTGATATTGCGGTTGCAATAACTCCTGAAATGGCGGCTGCGGTATCTAAAATCATGCGTAATCAGGATCTGATTGCTGTAGCCAGAAAATGTGAGGTGATCACCAGATTTAGAAATACAATAGGCTTAAAAGGGCATTTTTCTTCCAGGCTGCAGCCAAATCATCCTACCGATGATCCAAAGGGCATCCTGGCCAGTACAATAGAGGGTCTATTTTATGGGAGTGGTGATGCAGTAATTGGAATTAACCCTGCTTCTGATAGTCCTGCTTCAGTTATGAAGCTGCTCTTGTTGCTAGACAGGCTGCGCTCCCAGTTCGACATTCCGACCCAGTCCTGTGTGTTGACCCACCTGACAACCACACTAGAACTGATCCATAAAAATGCCCCGGTAGATCTCTGTTTCCAGTCCATAGCCGGAACCCAGCGTGCCAACGAAAGCTTTGGTATAAATCTCTCTCTTATTGAGGAAGCCTATCAAGCCACGCTGTCGTTAGACCGTGGTACTGTAGGAAAGAATGTCATGTATTTCGAAACCGGACAAGGAAGTGCTTTATCTGCAAATGCCAATTTTGGTATCGATCAGCAAACATGTGAGGCAAGGGCTTATGCTGTAGCCAGAAAATTCAAGCCGATGCTGGTCAATTCTGTTGTCGGCTTTATTGGCCCCGAATATTTATATGATGGAAAACAGATCACCAGGGCTGCCCTGGAAGATCATTTTTGTGGCAAACTGCTTGGGCTTCCTATGGGGATAGATGTCTGTTACACCAACCATGCAGAAGCGGATCAGGATGACATGGACAATCTGGTCACCTTGCTTGGGGTAGCCGGATGCAACTTCATCATGGGGGTTCCCGGTTCTGATGACATCATGCTGAATTACCAGTCGACCTCCTTTCATGATACCCTGTATCTAAGAAAAGTACTGAATTTACGGCCCGCACCTGAGTTTGAATTGTGGCTGATCAAACAAGGCATTACGGATACCTATGGAACACTGATGACACCGAACGACACACTTCTTAAGCAATTGGAAAACTTATGGCAGATTTAGATTTTCTAAAAGCATTTACTTCGGCACGCATTGCTATCGGCAGGGTTGGCACAAGTATCCCCGTCCAGGAATCTCTAGAGTTTAAACTTGCACATGCACATGCGAGAGATGCCGTCTACTCATCTTTGGATCTTAATGCAATAGTTGAAGATTTAAAACAGTTTAACCTGCCGGTTCTGTCGCTGCATAGTAAAGCCGCAGACCGCATTCAATATTTGCAACGCCCTGATTTTGGGCGCCAGTTGAATGACAACTCCATGCAGATTTTATCCACACAGATTACCGGCAAAGACGTTGCAATCTGCATAGCAGACGGGCTTTCTGCAGTTGCCATCTCTAAAAATGTGACTGCGTTGCTGCAGCAATTGCTACCTGCATTGTTGCAGGCAGGTTTTAGCCTTGCTCCCATCAGTATAGTGCAACAAGGTCGTGTAGCCATTGCAGATGATATTGGTGAAAACTTAAAAGCAAAACTGACCCTGATTCTTATTGGTGAACGTCCGGGATTGAGTGCATCTGACAGCATGGGTGCTTATTTAACTTACCAGCCGAAAAGGGGCTTAACTGACGATTCCAGAAATTGCATTTCTAATATCAGACATGGGGGACTCGACGCCCAGTCTGCAGCAGCTAAAATATTTTACCTGATCCATGAATCTTTTCAGCAGCGGCTTTCAGGTGTGACGCTCAAAGACAACTTTATAGAACAAAAGCTCTATAATTACAATTTATAGAACAAACACTCTATATTTTGTATTTATAGAACAAATGCTCTATATTTAAAGTATTAAGCGCAGATTATGAAAATACAAGCTGTAGTAACAGGAGACATCATTGGCTTCACTAAACTGGCTCCGGCAAAAAGGAAAAAACTGATTGAAGATACGTCCGATCTCCTAAAAACATGGATCAAAGAAAAAACCAATGCAGAAATATTCAGGGGGGACAGCTACCAGGTTCTTTTTGAACAGGCAAAGGAATCTATTTCAAGAAGCGTGCAGTTGGTCTGCTGGTTTAAAAAACATTCAGACGAGTCAAATGACATCCACATCAGTACCCGGATTTCCGTAGGTGTTGGCGAGGTTGCTTACCTGGGCAAAAATGTGTTAAATTCAGATGGAGAGGCATTCCACCTTTCAGGCAGAAATTTTGACACCATGAAAAATGAAGAATTTCTATCAGTTCATACCGGCGACAGTGAAAAGAATGAGGGAATTGAAATTATACTTAACTTCGTCAACAAATATCTTGGCAACTGGACAATTGCACAGGCAGAGGTAATTTTCCTGCTTTTGGAAGGTAAGACCCAACAGGAAATTGCGGAGCAGCTTAACCTGACCCAGCCTTCTGTAAACAGCAGACTAAAATCTGCAGGATGGAAAGAGTTTGAACCGGCTATCACTTATATGACGAAATTAGTACAGCGGAAATAATGGAAATAAACTTACTGATCAGACTGCTTCTTGCGCATTTGCTCACCGATTTTGTACTACAGCCAAAAAGCTGGGTAAAGGACAGGGCAGAAAAAAAAGGCAAATCACGAAAACTTTACCTGCACGTTTCCCTAACAGCAGTTGTTGCCTATATTTTATCGGGAGAATATGAAAACTGGCTCATTCCCCTGGTTATTTTCAGCACACACCTGGCAATTGACTATGCCAAATCCAAGGCCCGTAAAGACAATTTCAACTATTTTATTATCGATCAGATTGCACATATAATGGTGATTGTACTGCTTTGGCTAGCCAGCAAACACCAATGGGGCAATATTTACTACGAGTCACAGGTACTGTTGAACAACAACAAGTTTTGGATCATTGCCCTGGGCTACACTTTTGTGAGCTGGCCACTTGGGATCATCATCGGAAAAGCAACCCAAAAATGGCGCGATCAGATCAGTAAGGAAAAACAAAACGCCGTCCTGCTCAATGAGCAGACACCGGCAAGCAATGAAGAACAGGAACTGGGGCTGGCAAGCGCAGGTAAATGGATTGGAATCTGCGAACGAATGCTGATCTTCACTTTTGTGCTGATGGCTCAGTACACGGCTATTGGCTTCCTGATGACTGCAAAATCAATTTTAAGATTTAGCGAGAAAGAAACCAATACACAACTGAAAACAGAATATGTACTGGTAGGAACGCTCGTCAGTTTTGCGGCCTCGGCATTAACGGGTGTTTTGATCCAGTTGGTCTTAAGTTAATAAAAATCGTAACAGCGTAGCCCGTTAAATTTATTGTAGCCAGAGCTATTGGGAAAATACTTCTCAAATCCGATACTGGCTTCTGTAGTCCCATTGGTATTGGTGTAATTTAATTTAGAAGTTGTTGCATCATGACTGGCGCCGAGCCTCAGTTTTTCGCCGTTGCTGTTGTTGGTAAAAATATCAAAGATCAATGAAAAAACTACCGCATCCGGACTTCCGGATCCGCTTGTTCTGTACCAAACCCCCGTATTGACACCCCTGTATTTGAATTGGGCACCTAAACTAACGGAACTCGCAACTGACTGTTTATAATAGACGACAGATGGTATAATATAAGCACCATCGTCCTCATTGTAATTATAGCCGCCACTAATTTGAAAGCGGTAGCTCGCGTTTGCAACGATCCGTACCGGTAATTTAGCCTGGGTTCCTGTAAAAGACTCATCCGGCCGGTTAAGGTGATGGGCTGCCGCCCCGATCATAAACTCACGATAAACAACGTTGATTCCGCCTGCGGCATCAAAATAGAATTTACTGGACACATCCGGAAGCTGGGCAGAAGAAGTGCTGCCTGGAATATAGCCGGTCCGCATATCGATCTGATCTCCAAACACCAGCTTACTCCAGTCAATTCTTCTATTGGTAGCTCCGGCCTGAATGCCGAAAGAAGCCACCAGATCATCTCCGCCTACACTATAAGAATAGGTAGCAGCTATGTTATTTTTATTAAGGTAAGCCTGTCCTTCACTGCTCCTGGTAAAAATCAAACCTACACCTCCGCCAAACTTGGGAATGTTCAGATCTGCCGAGGCACTGATGTAAGACAAGTCTCCGCTAAGACCCGTCCATTGATTTCTATAAATCAGGTTCATTCTAATGTCCCCTTCAAACTGACCCGTAAGTGCAGGGTTCAAATAAATTGGGGCATTGAAAAACTGAGAATAAATGTGGTCCTGTGCCTGTGCACAAATGCAGGACAATAGCAGCAGTAAACAAATTTCTAATGGCTTTCTCATGTCTGTTACCTGATTAAATTAATTATTCCTGAACGTTTAGGCGCTGACTCATTATAGCTCATGCCCCGCCATCGTGTGCCATTTAAAAACTGAACTTCAGCCTTCCAGAAATAAACACCCTGTGGCATCGGCTGACCCCGGTAAGTACCATCCCATCCTTGCACAGGTTTTCCGTCTGCCAGTTGATCAGTCTCCCACATCAATTCCCCCCATTTATCAAACACACTAAGCCTCCAGGACTTCAATCCGGACCCTTTAGCACTAAACAAACGAAGCTCTGGATTTGGATCATCGGGAATAAAGGAATTGGGTACAAATAAGTTCCCGGGTATTCCGGTAACCGGAATGCTGTTGACTACCGTAGATTTACATCCGTTGAGATTGGATGCTGTAAGTGTTACTTTATAAGTACCTGTAGCAGGAAATATATGAACTGGATTGGTTTCCACAGAAGTACTTCCATCCCCAAAATCCCAAAGATAACTCGCACCATCTTTGGTCGTATTGATAAATCTCATTTCCAGACAGGTACAATCTTCGTTTCTTTGGGCTGTAAAACTGACTTCCGGTTGTGCCAAAACAACAATGGTTTCTGTGGTACTAGCAGAAGAACAACCGACTGCAGTCAGTGTAACGGTATAAATCCCGGCCTTTGTAAAGGTATGTTCCACCTTTTCAGGCGCCGTAATGGTAGCAGCGGTACTGCCATCTCCAAAGTCATACATAAAGGTTTCTGCCCCCGTACTGTTGTTGTAAAAAGGCACTGTAAAAGGAGCACAACCTCTTTTGTCCGGTCCGTTTACCACCAGTTCTGCTTTAACTGTACTCGGTAATACAGTGATCAAATGCTCAGAGGTGTGTTCGCCACAAGCGCCGGATGCAGTCATTTTTACAGTAAAAGTTTTTGTGACATTGGTTGTAAAAACATGGTTGACATTGCTTCTGTCTGTCGTAGTCACCGGACTTGAACCATCTCCAAAATCATAGGTGTAGGTGGTATTGCTGGCTGCGGGCGAAGTATTGGTAAATGCCACAGTCAAGGGCGAGCAGCCCGTTGTTTTTTGAGGAGAAAATACTGATTTTGCTGCGCCTCTTACCAAAATAGTGGCTGTGAAAGGATCAGATACACCGCAACTACTTGTGGCAGTTAAGGTGATCGTGTAATTCTTATCTTTGCCGGAAGGATCTGGCTGAAAAACAATTCCGCCCGGACTGACTTCGCTGGATATCTGTCCGTTTCCAAAATCCCATTGAAATGTCGTGTTGGTCAGCGAAGTTGAGCGGTTGGTAAAATTTACTGTCAAGGGGCCACATCCTTGGGTTTTATCAGTTATAAAGGAAGCCTGAATTACTTGCAGGGACTTAAAGGTGTGACTCATTTCTGCGTTTGCGCATCCTTTGCTGCTTGTTACCACAAGTCTGATCACGACAGAACGACTTTCGGTACTGATGGTGTAACCAGGAAAAGTCACACCCGTACCTATCGAGACATTGTCAGCATACCAGGTATAGGTCGCATTTCTATCGGGATAAGCTGTTGTACTGATGTTGCCTGCATCGATCTGAAACGGTGTACATCCCTGATCTGACACAATGGTAAATTCAGCTTTCGCACTATAATTAATGGTAACAACAACCGTATTGCTTGGAAAATCCAACTTTCCGTTACAGTTGGGGACAATTACTTTCCTGCGGTACATCGTTGTAACAGAAAGTAATCCAGGATTATAACTCAGCCCTGTAGCTCCGCTAATATCTGTCCACAATGTGCCATCCGTACTGGACTGCCATTGGTAAGTATAAGGACCGCCTGCCGGGCTCGTCCCTGTTAGTATTGCTGTTGGCTGCCCCTCGCATAACGTTTGGTCGCCGGTAATGGTATTCCCGGTCACTTTGGGCGCAGCCTTTACTGATATGGTTAATGTGATTACCCTGCCCGGGCAACCATTGCTGCTTACCGGGGTAATGGTATAGGTTACATTGCCTGTCGACGTCCCATCATTGATTAACAAATCATTGAGCTCAGTAATCGCCTTAGGCGTGGTATTATTGGATGTATTTCCGGTAATCTGTCCACCTGCAGTACTACTGGTCCAGAGATACCCGAGGCCGGGCTGAGCTGAACTGATGCGGATACCAGATTCCGTGCCGCTGCAAATTTCAGACGCCACTACACTGGCGGTAGCTGTTGGCTCAGGCGCAATCGTTACAGTTAGTTCCTGTGCCGTACTTTCACATCCGTCCAGCATCGCAGTAATGCTGTACACAACAGTTCCGGCTACAGCGGGATTGGTGCTGCTCAAAACATCCGTAATCTGTGTGCCAGAGCCCGATGGGTTAAATCCAGAGGCATTGACAGACCGGGCGACGGTCCAGTTATATGTGCTTCCTGAAAGTGCAGCCGGTGTGTAATCTACAGAAGTACCCCGGCATATTTCTTTTTCTGAAGCACTTGTAATGCTATTTTGTGCCTTGATCGCAATACTTGCATAACCTTCAATTACATTACAAGGCGCAGTTAGTGAAGTCAGCGCTCTTAGTGTGAGGTCGACCTTGCCGGCCGCACGCTCTGCGTCTGAAGGCGCATAAACTGCATTCAAGTCATTCCGTCCAGGCGAAAATATGCCTGTACCTCCTACCCATTCAAAAGAATTGACACTGCCGGTAATTTCCCCTTTAAGACTTATCGGCGCATCATAGCAAACATCCGGATAGCTACCTGCATTGACTATTGGTGAGGGTTTAAACGTGATAGACTGTGTGTCTGTAGCAGTACCACAATTGTTTTTATGTACCACGGTAACCGTATACTTGGCATAAGCCCTGAAGTCTATTTTAGGATATTGTGAGTGTAGATCCGTACCTCCCACAAAGGCATAATCACCTCCGCTGACAGTCCAGGTGTAAGTGTCAGGTTGCGCATCCTCTGTACCGGTAAATTCCGTTCTGGTCGGACCATTCGTTGTGTTGTTAAAGTCGTAACTTGTCAGGTTACAAACTGTAGCATCCGCTGATAAAACAGCTGTTGGTGCAGCGCTGATCAAGACAGTTTGTTCAGTGGAAGTAACCAATCCACAAGATGCGGTAGTGATTGATAACGAAATTTTATAAATACCTGCCGTCAGAAAATTGAATTCAGGCTCCCTGCTATTTTCATTGGTGCCGTTAAGGTAGGCCACTGTACCGCCAGTCACGTTCCACAGATAAGTATTTTCCGCATTACAATTCGCGTCTATAACAGAAGTATTTGTTGGCTTCAATGACAGAGGCGCACATCCTGAGGCACCTTGTGCGCCGTTAAAGTTAAACTCTGGTTTCGGCGGGAATTGCACACAAACTGACCGTACGTCTTCACTGGGACGACATATCCCTACATCGTTGTTTGCGACCAATTTAACCGTGTGTATTCCTGGCGTGGTAAATCCATCATAAACAAAAACCTCATCAGTACTGATCAGAACGTCATCTACATACCATTTCCACTGCATCGTCAACGAGCAATTTGAATTGTTTCCTTTTGTCGAGGAATTGCTGAAAGTCACCGGTGTATTGATGCACACTGCAGTTGCCGTAGCAGGGTCTATGTGCGCCACAGGTTTGGAGAAGATCTTTGGATAAGTAGTGGCAGATACCGGATCATTGCTGCAGAATGGATTGATGGTCGTAACAGATACGCGGAAGGCATTCTGAATGGTCGTTCCGTTTCCGAGATTAATGGGTGGTTGTCCACACGAAGTTTTCTGGTAATTGTGATTCAGTGCACCGGAATTAGCCATCAATTCACAATGGGTAAACCGGTCTTCTCTCCCATCACCCCATGTAATGAGATAGGTAGAACCAGGATAGTTGTTTTGAATACCAGATTCACCTGTGATGTTAACAGAATAGGTGATGTCAGCTCCGGTACCGGTCTCAGGATCAATGCAGCCAAAATCTGTACCACCAGATTGAATATTCACCTTCGAAGGTACATTCAGAAGTAAGTAGGTTTTAACAGAAAGCACATTTGAAGCGCCAGATGGGGTCGTTGCGTTGGCAATGACTGCATAATAACCTACTGCAATATTATCAAGGCTGAATCCGGCTGCAGTTGGCGTGTAGGTTGTGCTTGTGCCAGTTATCAGATTTTTTAAAGTCAGGTTCTGCACAATCGAACTGTTCACTGCTCGTAGTACAATGGCCTTGTTGTCACCAACCGCACTACCACACCAACCGTATGTTTCACTAGAAAGGACCTGGTTTTGGTTACTTGGCGCGAGATCGATCGGTTGTCCCTGGGCAGGCACAATACTGATGCTTCCAGAATAAAGAATGACCTGCTGTGGACTGGTTGTTTTTACCCGCAATTTATAGCCGTTTCCAGCGACCAAACCCGAAGGTATAATGCCGTTTATATATGTGGAATAAAAGCCACTAATTTCCCCAATTTTTATTTCGCTGTTGAAATTTCCATTTTCATCAGAGATATAGAGCTGAAATGCATTGTCAGGTGAAAGACATGAAACGTTGGATGGCATTGAAATAGGTACAGAAATGCTGCCACCAAGGCCATATGGGCCAACATCTACTGTTCCTATTGCGACCTGTGCGTTAGCAGAACCTGTCAGAAACAAGAACACTAACGTGAAGCATATGGGTAATAGTTTCCTCATTTTGGGCTGTATTCAAACATACAAAACTATTAGCCTAATGCAACAAGTATTCACGTCAAAATTTTACAGAGTCATATGTTGCCAGGAAGACAAACCATATGCGGGAAATTAGGCTTACTTTATATTTAATATTATTAACAACACAACCTATGAGAATGTTTGAACGGCAGGTAAATATTAACTTTGGCTAAGGCGGATTTCCCAGCCGATGCGATCGATAACATGGTCTGTCAGCTCAATTTCGATACGTTCACCTGGTCGGCCGGGCTCATAAAATGGCAGGTCGCCGGCTTCCAGATTTTCAGGCGCAACAGCTTCCCAGTCATTACCGTCAAAACATACTGCTCCTAATACGCCCCCATAATAAATTACCTTATAGTAGTCGTTATCAGTTGGAAGTATTGTTAATGTTACTTCATTTGTACCATACGAGATTTTGATATTAAATGATTCCATGTTCAGTAAGATTATATGCGGTTTAAGGAGTAACATAGATGCGCATAATTTGTTTAAAAATTATAAATTAGGACATGAATATAGAAGACCTGCATACCTATTGCCTTAGTAAACACGGGGCAACTGAAGAATTTCCTTTTGGAGACCAAACGCTTGTTTTCAAGGTGGGCGGAAAAATATTTTTACTGGCTGGGCTTGAGGAAGGAAACAGTTTTAATGCAAAATGTAACCCGGAGCGTGCAATTGAACTCCGTGAAGATCATCCTGAAATTATACCGGGATACCATATGAATAAGAAACACTGGAATACCGTTTACATCAATGGAAGCTTAAAATTGAATCTGATACACGAGATCATTGATCATTCATACGACCTTGTTTTTAATAGTCTTCCAAAGTCGCAGCGGGAGTTGCTCCTCGATAAAAAGTAACTCAAGAACGCAGTTCACTTTGTTATTTCATAAAAAACCTTGTAAATTGTTAACCCACTGGTTACTAAACCCAATCTACATAACTAAAAACCACCAAAAATGAATACACGCCGTGATTTTTTGCAATTACTTGCAGCGTCTGCTGTGACTTTACCGCTTACTCCGCTATCGGGATTGGCGAATGACCTGACTATCAAGGAAGAAAATTATGAGGGTCCCATTTTAAGGGTAGCCATTATGGGGCTTGGCGGTTACGGAGGCATGGTTGCCAATGCTATGCGTGATTGTAAAAAAGCCAAATTGGTGGGTGTGGTTAGCGGCACGCCTGCCAAAATCAAGGATTGGCAATCTAAATACGGTATCCCTGAAAAGAATTGTTACAATTACGAGTCATTTGACGCAGTTAAGAACAACCCGGATATCGATGCCATTTATATTACTACCCCCAACGGATTGCATCACGATCAGGCCATCCGTATTGCTAAAGCCGGAAAACATGTGATTTGTGAGAAGCCAATGGCAATCAATGCGAAGGAAGGCCAGGAGATGGTCGATGCATGTAAAAAGGCAGGAGTAAAATTACTGGTCGGATACCGCATGCATTTCGAGCCCAAAACGCTGGAAGTGATTAGAATGAGAAAAGCTGGTGAGTTTGGAAAAGTCATGTTTTTCCAGGGGCTTAGTGGCTTCAATATTGGTGATCCAAAGCAATGGCGACTGAATAAACAACTCGCGGGTGGAGGTTCCATGATGGATATTGGCGTTTATTCGATCAATGGTGCAAGATATATGATCGGGGAAGATCCGATCTGGGTCACAGCACAGGAAACAAAAACCCAACCCGAACGCTTCGCGCCGGGTGTTGACGAGACGATCCAGTTTCAAATGGGTTTTCCGGGTGGTGCAGTAGCTTCCTGCCTGTCTACTTATACCATGAACAACCTGGATAAATTTTTCCTAACCGGCGAAAAGGGTTTTGCGGAACTGCAGCCTTCAACTGGTTACGGCCCGATAAAGGGACGTACACACAAGGGGGAACTAACGCAACCCCATGCCACCCACCAGACTGTGCAAATGGAGGAATTTGCCGATATAATTCTGAACGGAAAAACACCAGTTGTTCCTGTTGATGGTGAAGAAGGGGTAAAAGACCTTAAGATCATCGATGCCATTTACCTGTCTATAAAAACCGGAAAAAAGGTACCGTTGAAGCTGGGATAAAGATCCAGCTAACTACTCTACTCCTTTTACTTTGGTAGGAATGGTATAAACTGACTTTGAAGAGGTAATGAACAGATCTGATCTGTTCTTGCCTCCAAAGCAGACATTTCCTGTCCAACCTTTTAACGGAATATGTGCGATTTCTGTGCCTTCCGGGTTATAAACCGTTACTCCGTTTCCAGTAATATATATATTACCCTGATTGTCCAGTGTCATTCCATCAGAACCTTTTTCAAACATCAGCTTGCGCTCTGTAAGTTTACCCTCTCCTGCAATAGTATAACGGTAGGTTTTCTGGGCACCAAGATCTGCAACGTATAGATACTTACCATCCGGTGTGCCTACAATACCATTTGGCTGTTTTAAGTCGTCTAATGCAACTTCTATTTTTTTATCCTTTCCTGCAGGTATGTAATACACATTTTGTTTCTCGATCTCTGGTTTTTTCCTCGCCCAGTAATCGCGCTGGTAATAAGGATCTGTAAAATAGATACCACCTTTTTTATCCAGCCAAAGGTCATTCGGACCGTTCAACTTCTTTCCGTCAAGATCTGTAATCAGTACCGTGATTTTTCCATTTTTATCTATAGACCACAACTCATTCTTTTCATCAGCACAGGCAAGCAGGTTGCCTTTCCTATCAAAATAAAGCCCGTTGGACCGACCAGTCTTGTCCATAAACAAAGTAAGTTGTCCGTCAGTACCGTATTTCCAGATTTTGTCGTTGGGCTGATCAGTAAAATAGATCTCCCCCTTTTTATTGACGGCAGGTCCTTCGGTAAATGAAAATTGACTGCTTACCAGTTTAAGGTCTTCCGGATTGAAGATTTGTGCGTTTAGGCGGCTGTTGCATATACTCAGGGCAAATCCCATCAACAAGCCAAAATATTTTATACTTGGTTTCATGAGCTCAATTTAGCACTATTTTTTTAAACTATTTATCGTCCGGAGAATTGTTACACCGGCAGCGGATTGGATTATAAACAACCAAACACGCATTTCCAATCAAAATTGAAACAATAGCGCCTGGATCCTGTTTATCAAATGAACTAAACCATCAGAAAATGAGCGAAGAAAATAAAGGATTAGACAACTGGAATGAACGGCTGGATAAAAACATGGAATCTGAGGAACATGGCAATAGCTTGGCTGATATCAGAGCTGATGATTATTCAAATGAAAATGGCAGTGGCGACCAATCCGATGATGCACAGATCGACAACGCCCAAGCTGTTGAGCACGATCATGAAGACAACATGGCGAAAAACCATCCCCATTCTGATCCGGAAGATGATCTGGCTAGGGAAGAATAATTTCTTGATTTAGAAATCAAACTTAACCCTGGCACGTATCCCCCATTCTGATACATTAGGGTTATTCAGATAGGTAAATCTTTTTACCGCATCTACCCTTAATACCTTAAAGATGTTGCCTACACCTACACTTCCCTCTATATAAGGATCGCTACCCAGTTTATTGGTGACTGGCACCCCTTCTTTTGTCCTTACAAATTGCAATGTTGAAGTGTTGATGGCAGGGTTGTTTTCATCACGCAAACCGCCGTAGAGCGCCTTAAAGGAAAATACCTCTCTAAGCTTCAACCGATTCAGCAACGGTGTTTTGTTAAAAAAGAAACCATTGAAATTATGGTCGATGTTAATGCTTGCATAATGGTCACTTACAAACTCCATAAAATTCATCAGGTTATATGAATTTAACTGATAAGCATAAGTCTGATTGGCCCGATGAATGTCAAGCAGTGGGAAAGGTACTTTACCAGCGATATAACCACCTTCCAGCGTCATATCGGTATAACCAAATTGCGACAGGTAAAGACGTTTATCAATACTGCCCATGATGTTATGGTAGTTGTATTCCCCACCAAGCACGCCATTAAAGCCTTTAGTATACCGCAGGTTAAATACAGGATTAGGTCCTACCAATGGTGTTCTGTAAACTTTACCCTGATAAAACTTCTCATTTGGTGCATAACGAAGTTGTAAGCTCAACTCAGTGGTGTTGATGTTGTTGATGCGGCTAAACAAGTTATCGGGTGTGTTGTTAAAGTATAAATTTCCTGCAGGCGACTGGTTCCACTTACGCAGACCCAGGGTATAAGAGAAGTGGTTTTCAAATTCATGTACATAATCCAGTCTGTAAAAATCATTGTACAGCATCATATTGCTCTCTCCTCTTTTAAAGGAAAGCAGAAAATTATCTTCTTGCACAAACTGCAATTCCTGGCCCGGAATTTTGGTATCCCTCTGGAAACTCGCCCGTACATAATTCTGAGGGAAGGCATAGATAGACTTATTGTTCAGAGAATAAGTCCCGCTTAGAAAATATTTCCATTTCTGATCGGTAAATCCAAAGGCGCCATAAGTCTCAAAATAGTAACGTTTGCTCAGCGCTGCAGTTGTACGGCCACCCAATCGCAGCCTGAAACCCTCCACGTTATTAAAACTATAAAATGTATTAACCGGCCCCACTTCAAACGGCCCAAAATCTTTATAACCAGCAAAGAAAAGCGTCACTACATCCATTGTTCTTTTAAAAGAAGGAATGGTCTGTAAACTATCAATATTGCGGTATACATTCATGTTATAGCTGCTCAGCGCTTCAGGCCGGTTTGCCGCCCAGAATTGTTCCGTCTTCTGACTGGCATCAGGTGCCACAGCCAACTTTGCCGGTGCTTTATAAACGGAATCCGGGATTGGCTGATTGATTTTATAATCTTTAAAGGTTACCGTACGCTCGCCGGTAAAGCCGGTACCTCCTTTTTTACTTAAGCCAAAATCTACGATCAGGTTGCTTTTACTCAAGTGATATCGACTATCCGGATTTTGTTCAAAATCCAGTTTAGCTTCCAATGCCCTTACAAAATTAAGATTGATATCTTTATTAACGGTCAGGTAAGCATTTTGAACGGCATAATTTCCATCCAGCGTTACGTAAAGTTTTCCTTCAAACAGCAGATCTGTTTTATTTCTTGGCGTAAAAGACAATTCCACCAATTGCGGATTGTGGTCTTTAACCGTATCTGTAATGAAAAACTTGTAGAATCCCGGTGCCCCATCAGCAATAGGACTAAGCAACTGGTTGCTCACAACAGAGATATTGTTGTCGTAGATGTCAATATCCTGGTACATCCGGTCAAAATAAGAACTCAGGCCCTGGTTGTCAATGAATTTCTCATCGAAATTAACCCGTTTATCTGCAACGATCACGGATTTGGTCTTCTCAGGATGTTTGGTGTAGTAATTGTCCGACAACTTTTCCTGTTGAAAAACAGGTAATAAAGTCTTACCTCCTATTTTAGAGGAGTCCTGCTCTTGAAAAAGAAACTGGTAATTGCGGAAGATTTTCCTGTTCTTGAACTTATCAGAGAGATTGCTCATCGAGAAAAGCATCCGCTCGTACTTTTGATAAGCCACATGATCGTAGCTTTCTGTTCTATTCTTCGCTTTATTCGCAATCACTTTGCGAATCAGCTCCACTGCAGGATTCTCTCTATTTCTATAGGGCGCTTTTTTACCGGCCCTAATCACCACTTCATTCATTTGCATTGCTTCATCCTGCAATTGAACATTGATGATTTGTGCCACTCCCGGCCTGATTGTTTTCAGTTGGGTTTTGTACCCTACATAACTAAATTTAATCTGCGTATCGTTGTCAGTTACATTCATACTGAACTTTCCATCAATATCCGTCTTTCCACCTTTGCCGCTCGGACTCAGTATAAAAGACGCATAAGGAATAGTTTCTTTACTGGAAGCATCAGTGACAGTACCACTAATTCTGGTCTGTTGAGCAAATAATGAAGAACTGAAAGCGATAATGAGCAGTATAACTATACTGACTATATTGATGATAAATTGACGTTTCATGTGTACTTAACTTACATAAGTGACACAAAGGTAATGCTCAACATTTGAATATTGTCGTAAAAAAGTCAGGAATTAGCTAAGTTCCCCGTGTTATGACAAACAAATGAAAGAAGGCATTATGCAGGTGTAAATTAGCTGATTCTCAGAGGCTGATCACAAACTCCGTTTGACCCGGATTCACGGTTTCCAAAGACAATCCGAAGCCATGGTTCACCAGGATCTCTCTAACCAACGTCAGACCAATCCCTTGTCCCTGTTTTTTTGTACTAAAAAAAGGGCTGAACAAATGTTCGTTCAACTCAGGACTTATCCCCTTTCCTGTGTCCGTAATCGTCAGTTTCTTATTTACCGGGTCAAGGGTAAAACAAATCGTTCCAAGCTCCTCAATGGACTCCATTGAATTTTTCAGTACATTCAGTAGTGCTTGTTCCATTTGCAGTGCATCCGCCATGATATAAAATGGTTGAGGAGGCATGTCAAATTCAAAACTGATTCGCTGCTGATCTGCCCTGATTTGCATCAAACCTGCAACGGAGCGAACTAGCGTTATCAGGTCTACCTGCAGTTTAGTTACAGGCGAGAGTTTTACCAAATCGGCAAAATTTCGCATGAACAAGTTCAGGTTCTGATTTCGATCCACCGCCACCCGGATGGCATTTTTCAGAGAGGCCTTACTTTCCGACGCCCAGAGCTCCTTACTGTCCAGCGCAAGATTAAGGATGGAATTGACAGGTCCGATCGTGTTGTTTACCTCATGGGCCATCATCCGGATTACCTTTCCATAAGCATTTTTTTCGGCCTCAAAGATTTCGGCAGTCAGTTCTTCGATCATCACAAAAACACGGGGAAAACCACGGTCTATAAAATTGGATTTCTGCACTTTATAAGTATGCAGGCCACCAAGCTTTATTGTTTTGGACTCACCCGGCAATAGCGGTTTCAGCTCGCTAACAAACTGATCTGCACCATCTCCCAAAATGTCGATGGCCTTTGGATTGATTTGTTTAACCTGGTGATCGTAATCCAGTATCACAATGCCCGTAGGTGATGTATAGATCAGCTTTTCCAGGAAGAAATGCTGGGCTTCCTGCCTTGTGCGTTCGTCCTTCAGGGCATCCATCATCTGGTTGTATACTTCTATCAGTTCATCTGCCTCCTGCTTGCCGGTCAACAAAAACTTCACATTAAAATCCCTGTCTTTTATCGCATTGATGCCGTCTTTCAGGTACATCAATGGTTCTACCAATTGCCTGTACAGGCCTATAGCGACCAGTACCGAGCAGATCACCAGAACTTCTGAAACGATGAAAATCACCTTGTTTTCTTTTAGAATCAGGAAACTGAGTCCCAGGAACACAAGATGAAGCGTGCCGATAAAAAGGATATATTTCGTGCGTAACCTCATTGAGACGGGTATGTATTGCAAGCGTTAATCCTCATTTTCGTTGAATGGAATCTGATATTTTTCCAATCGCCGGTACAACGCATTTCTGGTGATCCCCAGTGATGCCGCAGCTTTAGTAATCTTGTTCTGATGAAAATTCATGGCCCTTTTCACCATTTCGATTTCCATTTGTTCCAATGTAATACTGCCTACTCCCGGCAATTGCGCAGCTTGCTTTTTCGCGGGAGAAACCTCCAGTTGGGCTCTGAAATCATCAACCCCAAGATCATTGTTCCTGCTTACCAGAATAGACCGTTCCACCAGATTTTTCAGCTGACGGATGTTACCAGGCAGTTCAAGCTGTTGCAGCCATTTTATAGCTGCAGCCGAAACTTTCAGGAAAGGTCTGTTGTAGATTTCCTTTAAGTTATCTATGAAGAAATTGACCAGTAAAGGAATGTCACCCACCCTTTCTCTTAAAGGCGGCAAATGAATGGTGATGAGGTTGATGCGATACAACAAATCTTCCCTGAAAGTGCCCGCACCGACCATTTCATGTAAACTCTTGTTTGTCGCACACACCACCCGCACATCCACCACTTTACTTTTGCTGCTGCCCAGTATCTCATAGGTACGGTCTTGCAGAACCCTCAATAATTTCACCTGACTCCCTGCCTCCAGTTCCCCGATTTCATCCAGGAATATGGTCCCCTTATTGGCCATCTCAAAACGACCAGTACGGTCAAACCGCGCATCTGTAAAAGCGCCCCGAACATGTCCAAACATCTCACTTTCAAACAAGGAGGAAGAAATACCACCCAGGTTGACCTTTACAAAAGGCTTGTTCCTCCGCAGACTGTTTTCGTGGATTGCTTCGGCAATCAGTTCCTTGCCCGTTCCGCTTTCACCAAGGATCAACACAGCGGCATCAGTGCCTGCCACCTGCCCAATGGTTTCCAATATGCCAAGCATTACCGGGTCTTCGGCAATGATCTGTTTAAAATTATATTGCTTGTCAAGTTCGCGTCGCGTACCATGTTTCGTCTTGTTGGTTTGAAGATCAAGCAGTGTATTCACCGATTGCAGTACATGTTCATTGTTCCAGGGCTTGTTAATAAAATCATTGGCGCCGAGTTTCATGCCCTGTACAGCTAGATCTATACTTGCCCAGCCTGTAATCAATATAACCGGGACACCGGCATTTATAGTCCTGATGTTTTTCAGTAACTGCATGCCTTCAATGCCCGACGTATCTATCGAGAAATTGAGGTCAAGGATAACTAGCCGGGGAACCTGCTGCGCAAAAATACTCAGCGCATCTTCAGCGTTCTCTGCAGTAAGCACCTTATTACCTACACTTTCCAGTAGCAATGCCAGCGAAGTTCTTACCGCAATATCGTCGTCTACAATCAGGATCATATTTCAAAGTTAATATAGTTATTATTCTTCATGCAATGCAATAGCCGGATGTATGGCTGCCGCCTGCCTGCCGGGATAAAGTGAGCAAAGAATCACAAGGACATAAATGAATAAAACAGACAGCACAAGGGCGATAAAATACACACTTGAGGGCAGGTCGAACACATTTAACAAAGGAAACTGGATTGCAAAAAAAGACCCTACTATCAGTGATAGTGTGGCCAGTAAAAGGGATTCGGTAACAAGTTGCCCTGCCACTGAAGATCCGCTCGCACCAATTGCCCTGCGCAGGCCAATCTCGCCACGGCGCTGACTAATGTTGTACCACAATACGCCAAACAAGCCCAGGGCTACATTGATGATTAAAAAACCGGCGACAATGCCGCAAATGACAACCGGGATCACAGTATCTGCATTTTTTGAATCACGCATTTCTGTGAGGTGTTTGATCTCGATATTTGAATTGGGAATGGTGCGTGCCAGCAGCTTGGAAAGACGGCTTTCGAAAGCCGCATCTGCATTGTCAGAAACCTTGATCAAGATGCTGCCGATCCATTCGTATGCTCCTGAATCAAGCATTTTATACATGCCCTGGCCTGCCGGCCAATAATCTCCGGAGGTTTTGATGTCTTCAACAACACCAATTATCGTCGGCTTTTTTTTCTCTTCCTCCCAGCCGATGGATTTGCCTATTGCAGACTCCTTGCCAAATAAGGCTTCTTTCAGTGTAGCATTAATTACAGTGAGATTGCTTTTCATGATACGGTCCTCCTTTTTAAACCATCTGCCCTCAATCAATTTGGCCGATAGTGCTTTGTCGTAATCTTCATCTGCCTGAAAAAAATTGACTCTATTGAACTTCTTCCCCTTGTAATCAAAACCTGAAGTAGAGTTGCTGTTTGAATACGGGTAATTGTAGCTTGAAAAAGAAACCTCTTTGATCTGCGGAACCGCTGTCAGTGTTGATTTTACCTGGCTGTAAAAAGTAGCCAGCGTGTCTTTGTCTTTTGTTTTCAAAGGATTGCTATAAGATATAGACCAAACCCGCTGATGCTCAAAACCTGATGGCTTAATGTAATTGAGGTAATAAAATACCAGCATGGAAGATATGGCAAAAATCACCAGGAAAGAAACCAGGATCTCCGAAAGAAACAGCACATTGTGTTTCCTTTTGTTCCATATCAATTTAAATAAATGTCTGAACATGATAATGTCTTGTTAAGTAAATAAAAGTTCTGGTTAACGGACTTTAAGTGCTGAAACCACATTGAGCCTCGACATACGCCATGCCGGATACACACCGGACATCAGGCCGAATATCAGGCATATCCCCAATCCAATGGCCAGTACGGTAAAATTGAGTGACAATTTGAGGTCGGGGATCATACTGGACTGGTTAAAAAAGTAAATCACGATTAATGAGAGTAATACACCCAGAATACCGCCCAGCAAAGTAAGGATGATGTTCTCCACCAAAAACTGATAGACCAGTGTCTTTGAAGAAGCTCCAAAAGCCTTGCGAACCCCAATTTCTGATGATCGTTCCATAATTCTGGTTACATTGATGTTAACCAGATTTATAGTAGGCAGCAATAAGAAAAGTAAGACGGCCAGGGAAACAATGATGACCATTTGGACAACACCATTGCTGTCGTCCGTACCAAAGACCCGCCTGGCAAGACCCTCAAATACAGTTTCTGCATGCACATATAGTTTGTCAAAGTCTTTTTCCCTGGGTACCTTGCTGAGCATCTTTGCGTATTCTGCATGCATTGCAGGCAGGTTTGCTTCGGATTTTGCGAGGAGTGTTACACCAAAATTACCCATTAAACCCTGCTCTTCATATGTGTTTTTAGACACGGTGTAAGGCAGGTAAACATCTCCATAAAAATTCCTGTTGCTTCTTGGGACGCCTTTCACCACGCCTATTACCCTGTAATTCACATTGTCCAATTCAATGAACTTACCGGTTACCTTGTCTAAATCACCGAAATAAGCCTTTTTTGTACGTTCGGAAATGACAGCCACCCGATCCGCGTTGTCTATCTGCTGTTTGTTGTAGGGTTTGCCTTCCAGAAAATCGTACTCCGCTATCTCCCAGTAAGCATCATTGGTATATTTAAATTCAGCATTGATCTTTTTATTGTTGACATACGCATTTGCCGTATTACCGGAAGTAAAAAAAGCGATCTTATCTGGCTTTTTTAATGTTGATATGTAGCGTTTGATGAAATTGTAAGACATCGAGCTGCTGTTGATCCAGCCCTCCTTTGAGTTTTTTAGAGTTACACGATCTGCATAAAGAGACCTGTCCCGTTTATAATCTGGGTATGAAGGACTCAGCACATTGTCCAGCAGCGCAGTCGTCGTCATCAGAATGGTGAGGGTAAAACTGATCCCAAACAAACTGATGAAAGTAAAGAACTTCCTGCGGAGCAATACTGCTATGGCGATTTTAAAATAATTTTTAAGCATAATAAAAGCTTGTTAGATGAATTTATTGAACCTGTGAGCCATCAAACAACCTCACCAGACGATGTGTCTTGTGTGCCATATTTTCATCATGCGTCACCATCACAATGGTTGTCCCGTCATTCTTGTTCAGGTTGATCAGGATATCCATAATCTCGTTACCCATCGCACTATCCAGGTTTCCCGTCGGCTCATCGGCCAGGATGATCTGAGGACGGCCAACTATGGCTCTTGCAATAGCTACCCGCTGGCGCTGACCACCACTCAGTTGCGTCGGAAAATGCTTCAAACGATTACTCAATCCCACTTTTACAAGTGCTTCGGTAGCCAGTTCCCTTCGCTCTTTTGCCGATGAAGTCCGGTAAAGCAATGGAAGTTCTACGTTATCCAACACCTGTAAATCATTGATCAGGTGGTAACTCTGAAATATAAACCCTAGTTTCTGATTTCTGAATTTCGCCATTTGCTGGTCGTTAAACCTGGAAGTATCCTGGTCGTCAATTTTAATGCTGCCCCTGGAAGGCTCATCCAATAGGCCTATGATGTTCAGCAAAGTACTTTTGCCACAACCCGAAGGACCCATAATGGATAAAAACTCCCCCCTGGCAATGTCCAGACTGATGCCATTAATGGCCAGTGTTTCCACCGTATCGGTACGGTAGACTTTTTCAATGTTTTCTAAACGTATCATTTAGTATGTTTTAATGGTTTATTTATAAGTTATCTTTTCACTTTTCTCAAAATCATACAGCGACAAGTACCTGAGCTGATAATATGCTCCCCAGAAATCCCGAAGCGCCGCGATAAAATCCCGTTTCGCCCGGTCATTTTCCTGGAACGCAATGCTCAGATCAGTGATCCCCAGATTACCCAGCATGTAGCGCTCAGTGGCGATCTGGTATTTCTCCGCTGCAATCCGGTCTGCCTGGGCAGTAAGTTCCATCTGCTCCTGCATCATGTTAAATAAAGTTACCTGGGTCACAATCTGCTGTCTAAAGGTCTGCTTATCCTGTTCTACTTCATATACCGTCAACTGCTCATTGGCCTGTGCTGTCTTGGCCCTAGACTTGGACCTGCCCCAGTCCAGCACCGGGATAGACAACTGAATCTCTACCGACTGCTGGCTTTTCGGTGAATTATAGACATCAAATACCCGGTTGGCCGCATTAGAAAAGCCCAGATTAGCTCTCAAGGTAGCTATCAGGCCATTCTCTCCTTTCGCCTTAGCCACATCTCTTTTGGCCTCCGCCAGGCGGCGCACAAAAGCAATTGCATCAGAACGGTTCTCAAAAGCCTCCGCCAGTACTTTGTCGGCAGACACACTGAACTGGCCAACTGCCGGAGGGGTAGTCAGCACAATGCGGTCATCTCCCTCTATACCAGTATAACTGCGTAAGGTTAGACCCGCAATTTCTACATCACGTTTGGCTTTACCCACTGCCTTTTGTGCATTCAAGCGTTCCAGCTGCAATTGCAGGATTTCATTTTTGGACACCTTACCCAAGTCGAACTTCGTATTGGCAATGTTCAATATGCGGTCCGTATTGGCGAAGTTGGACTCCGCCAGCTGAAGATTGACTTGGGCCAGCAACAAGTCAAAGAAATAACCCGTCACCGTAATCGAAATCTGCTCCTGCGATTCAATATACACCTGCCTGCTCTCATTGTATTTCAGCGGCTCAATTTTTCTGTCCCACTTCAATGGGTTGAACTGGAGCAAAGGTTGCGTGTACCCCAGGCCATAAGGTGTACCGTTGTACAATACCGTGTTCCGGTCAAAATCGCTGAAACGCTGCAGCTCCGTGGTGCCGTAAATGGTTCCCCCAGTGGCCGCAATGCTCTGTTTAAAATCCAGGTTCAGCGAGGAATTGTCATTGCGGATCGGCTGGAACAATATCGAACCATTAGGCTGCAATACCTGCGCATAAGTTTTGTTGTACCGAGGCAGAATCCCACTCAAAGCCAACTGAGGTTGATAATTGGACTTAAAAGTACGCCATTCCCAATATTTCGTTTCCCTGACCGTAACTGCCTGTTTCGCCGCAATGGAATTCGATTTAGCCCTTTCTACTACTTCCTGAAGGTTCAGCCTCAGCGTGTCAGCAATCTTAACTGCGTCAGATTGCGCAAAAGCATTTCCACAAAAAATCAGCAGAGCAACCGTAACTAGTAAATTTCTCGATCTCATAGCCCTAGTCCTCGATTACTACTTCTTTGGCATACTCGAACTTACTCATGTCCGAAGTAATGACCACTTCCCCCGGCTGTACGCCGCTCACAATCTGTATGTAATCAAAATTACTCAGGCCTGTCTTCACCTCTCTCCGCACTGCCTTACCGTTCTTTAGCACAAAGATCTGTTGTAAATTGGAGCCTCTAAATGCCGGCCCATTTGGCACCCGGACTACTTTATTGCGACTGTCCGTAACCAGGAACACATCGGCCCTGAGATTGGGCCTGAGCAATTTGCTGTTCTTTTCCTCCAGTTGTACATCAAAAGAAACAACGGAATTATTCACTGCCGGAGAAATGCTGACGATGCTGCCCCTGAGTTGTTGTTCATTGATCCGCACGATCGCCTGCATGCCACTGCGCAACTGATCCAACTGGTTATCGGTAATACTACCAGCCACTTTATAACTGCTCAGGTTGGCAATCCTGGCCAGCGATTCTCCCTCCTTGATGCTCGCACCAATATTTTTGTTTACCCAAGTCACTACCCCATCCCTGGTTGCCACCACATTCGCCAGGTCCAATTTTCGTTTAAAAGCCAACTGGTCACTCCTCTGTATAGCCAGGGCTATTTCCGCTTCCCTGATTTCGATTGTCATGGTCTGCTGCTTGCTCCTGATCTCATTTTCCAGTTGTTGTTTTTCCAGTTCGGCCACTTTAAGATTCAACTCGGCCGCTTCAATATCCTCTTTGGTACCGCCGCCTGCTTTAAAAAGTCTTTGGGCACTGGATACCGCATCCTTAAAATTACCAATGCGCAATTGCTTGATGCTGTTGTTGGATTTGATGTCGTAAAAGCTTTTCTCCAGATCCAGCTTCAATTTCCTGATCTCGTTTTCCTTGGATTCTATTTGAAACCCCAGCTTGTCAAACTCAGTCTGAGCAGCAGACTTGTCAAGCGTGAGGATAGATTGTCCGGCCTTCACTTTCGTTCCGGCATCCATCAATACATTCGTGACTGCCGCATTGATCGGGCTGGTCAGTACCTCCTCAAATTCCGGTTTCACCTCACCGGTCGCATTGATGGTATTTTCAATATTACCCGTTTCCGCTATGGCGGAAGTAATTTCTGATTTTAGAATAGAAGGTTTAATATAAGCCCGCATGATGAAGACAATGCCAATAATGACCAGTACGGCAATGCCGATGACCATCATTCTTTTCTTCTTTCTTTTTGCACTTACTTCTGCTTCAATCGATATGTCCATTGTGATTCTGTTTGCCATAAACTTTGCAAGACAGATGCCAACAACAATAAACTGATGTACAGGACATTATGAAATATACACATTGTGGATTTGCCCGATATCGAACATATCGTTCTGAAATCGGGCAAAGGAGATGCTCCCGGTTTACCAGCCCATTAACTGGTTCACTCTTTGGAATTCTTCCTGAACGGGGGCTTTTAAATGTAAAGCTTGTCCGGTAACCGGGTGCTTAAAAAGTAATTCTGAGGCGTGCAACAACATGGTCGTCATCTCCCATTGCGCTTTGAAGAACCTGTTTTGCTTGTTACAGCCGTGTTTCCTGTCACCAATGATAGGATAGAAAATGTGCGCGAAGTGCCTCCTCAGCTGGTGCATCCGTCCTGTTGTAGGGGTAGCTTCAACCAAAGAATACCGGGAAGTCGGGTGCTTGCCAAAAGCGACATCCAGTTCTGCACGCTTGAGGGTTACGAAAGCAGTAAAAGCGTCTTGCATCGTGCCATTTTCTTTGGCCAGGGGATAATCGATATCTTCCTGATCGGGTGCATAACCACGTAATATAGCCAGGTATTTCTTTTGCACCTCGCCATTCATAAACTGCTGGTGCATGGCAATCTCCACTTCTTTTTCAAAAGCGAAGAGCAATAATCCGCCGGTTTTGCGGTCCAGGCGGTGCACCGGGCTTACATGCCTGCCGATCTGGTCCCTAAGCATTTGCAAGGCAAATTCCTTGGCATCTCCGGCGATCGAAGAACGGTGCACCAGCAAACCATGCGGTTTATTGATCGCAATTAAATGATCATCCTGATATACGATTTCCAGCATCCCTTTTGTTTTGGGGACGAAGATAAGTTTTTTACTTGACCGTCACCTCTTCAACATTGATCAGATCCGGGCCCGCCTCTATCGGATATCCTTTTTCTTTGGTACCCTTTAATTTCACCTGCTTGTCCACATATTGATCCAGACTAATCTTGTCACTTTTCAGTGCATAGGTCGTATCTCCGGCATGGAGCACATGCGTTCCATACTGAAAAGTAGACATCCCCAATTTTTCAAGTTTGCCACTAATTTCTACAACATCTTCTCTTACAACAGGTTTTGGCTTAACGGTCTTACATCCGGCTACGGCAGTACTGACCAACAATAGGAATATTAGCTTCTTCATATTTAAATAACGATTGAGAACACCAATTCGCTACAAAAATCGAACCTAAATTAAAACAAATTGAGCTGCTGATTGTTTTTTTGCGGTTTTGCATCACCAAAAACTGTTTTCCCTCTATATTTCCACGAATTACCCCGCTCATTCTGAATAACTTGATCAAATCCGGCATTGGGAACGAAACCCTTTTCTGCTTCATAGGACAATTCGCTCAGTTTTTTGATCGCATGTTGCTTATCGGCATGACCGATCCTGGCATTTCGAACTGCTTTGCTTAGGATGTCAATCGTTTCATCATAGATTTTCACAGGAACAGGAAAAGGGTGACCGTCTTTGCCCCCATGGGCAAAAGAAAACCTGGCCGGATCATTAAACCGGGATGGTGTACCGTAAATTACTTCACTTACTAAGGCCAGCGACTGTAGGGTCCTCGGCCCCATGCCTTCAAGCAGCAGCAATTCTTCAAAATCAGCGGGTTTCTTGTCATGCGTAAGCCAAAGCATGGCACCCAGACGCTTTAGGTTTACATCTTTAGCGCGGACATCATGATGCGAGGGCATGACCAGTTTTTTGGCTTCACGGATCATGCGGTCGGGATGCTCGGAAGTAAAAGACAGTATCGCAGACCGGGCCGGGGCCGCCGGCCTTGCTGTTAAATTCAAGATTTCTCCCTGATGAGCACCGCAAATCCCAGTGTGCGGTTCATCTACAAAGGAGGTCAACGCGGAAGAATGCCAGTGGTACCTTCTGGCAGTAGCACTCCCATTGCGCATGCCCTGCTGCACTACCGTCCACAGCCCACTGGCATCGACGATAAAACTGTGTGTATACAATTGAAAGCCATCTTGTACCGCAGTATTATCTACCTTGGCGCTTAACCTGCTGCAGCGAACCAGATCATGTCCGTTCAGACCGGATCGTTCTCCAAAGCGCAACAATTCTTCCGGTGCTAATTTGGATTTGGCTCCTTTGCCGCCGCAGATGTAAATTCCGAGCTCTTTGAAATGCGGATTGACCGCCGCCTTGAGCGCACCCATAACCGAAGTGGTAATACCAGAAGAGTGCCAGTCCATACCCATCACCGCGCCCAGGCTCTGAAACCAGAATGGATCGCTTAGCCGACGTAATACTTCCGCGCTGCCATACTCCGCTACAATGGCCTCGGTTATGGCCAGCCCAAGTCTCGACATACGTTCAGCAAGCCATTTAGGTACTTGCCCATAATGCAAAGGTAAATCTGCTGTCCCCGATTGTTTCATTACTAACAAACTTAGCAAATAAATAGAAAAGATCGAAATGATACGGACTGAATATAAATTTTTAGTTTTGCATCCCCGGGTAGAAATACCTGATTTCCGAACGTCACTATGAAAAATATAAAGCTCAATATTCCGCCATTACCAGCTGTCATCGGCGCAATCATCAGCGTACAGGCAGGCGCGGCTATTGCCAAAGGGCTTTTTCCGGCGATCGGTGCGACGGGTACGGCCTCACTCCGGATCGGCATTTCAGCATTGATCCTGCTTGCGGTGAACCGGCCGAATTTAAAACAGCTGACTAAAACGCAGTGGAAAGCCGTAATCCCTTATGGATTGTGCCTCGGTGCCATGAATGTTATTTTCTACCTGTCGCTTGCACGAATCCCTTTGGGCCTTGCAGTTACGCTTGAATTCATCGGCCCACTTCTGTTGGCCGTGCTTGGCTCCCGGCGACTGGTCGAATTTTTATGGGTACTTCTGGCCGCTGGCGGTATCGCTCTCATTGCGCCCTGGAACGAGCAAAGTATTGACCTGATTGGTGCTGGTCTGGCTCTACTGGCTGGTGCTTTTTGGGCAGGCTATATTGTATTGGGGAGGCGGACCTCAAAGATTTTGGATGGCGGACAGGCGGTTGCCGTAGGCATGATCTTCGCTACGCTCATCGTATTGCCCTTTGGTATTGGAAGCGGCGGACTAAGCAACCTAACCCCGGTCATGCTGTTGTCGGGCACTGCCCTTGCCCTATTGTCTAGCGCCATTCCCTTTTCTCTTGAAATGTCGGCCATGCGGCAAATTCCGGCAAAGACTTTCAGTATCCTGATGAGTCTTGAACCAGCCGTGGCCGCCATTTGTGGATTATTGTTCCTCAGCGAACATTTATCATTCTACGAATGGCTGGCAGTAGCTATGGTTGTCATGGCCAGTGCGGGCGCAACACTGACTAAAGACAAGGGCAATTTATAAATGCAACTGGTCTTCTCTGCGTCACTCGTTAGGTCCTGCTATATCTCATAGTCCAGTAATAGTCCAACTATAGTCCAATATAAGGCCAACTTTTAGGCCTAATAGTTGGGGTGTAACAGAACTACTAACTGCATAAAATAACAGAAACGAATAGAGCAGTACCTGAGCAGACCTAGCTCAGTTCAGACTATCAGGATCAGACGAGTTACTTAAGCAACTCGTCTATTGCCTTGTAAGTCATTGGGTGGTAATTGGGCCTGGCTAGTTTGTAGATGTCCCTCGCCTTGGCGACACCTTGAGGAGTTTTCATCAGCGCCTTATACAATGGGATGATGTGCCACATCCGTCCGTTTTCTATCAGGTAGCTTTTGATGCGGGCATCTGCGGTTGCATAATTGCTGTTGATGGCCAGTTCATACCAGGCTAACTGGATATCTGTATTTCCGGAGTTGGTAAAATCAAAAACTTTATCCAAATCGGCCATTGTTGTGAGATTGATTTGCTTGGGCAACATGCTGATAAAAAAACGTTTCTCATTGCTTGTTCGGATTTCCTTAACCAAATCCTCTGAATCGATTTGGCCCTCGGCTACACCAGCGGCCAATGCCTTAATCCTGGTAAACTTTCCGTTTTTACTCCAAAGGGAATTGCCGAAAGCAACATTAGCAGGAATTCCAGTACCATATACCCATTCCTGGACATTTATTTTTTTACTCAGTTCGGCATCGCCCTTAATTAGGTTCGCCTCCAGGTAGGCCACAAACTGTTCGGTGCTGACAGACTGAAAGGCATGTTCGTCAAACCAGCCTCTCAAGAATGTATCAAATTTTGCTCTACCGACCGCTTCTTCCAGCGTACGCAAAAAGAAGTAACCTTTTTCATAGGCAATGTCATTGGTACCATCATCTGCACTGCGACCAGTGTAATCGGCTTTCAATCGGGTATCTTTATTTCCTAACCCCATGTCTTTCACAGCAGCTTCAAGCGCTTGTTTACCAAATTCCTGCTGTATTTCTGCCTCCTGTTTGCCGTAAAGCACTTCATCAATTCTACGCTCAAAATAATTGGTAAAACCTTCGTTCAACCAGAAATCATTCCAGGTGGCATTGGTGACCAGATTGCCACTCCAACTATGCGCCAGTTCATGGCAGATGATGCTCACCAATGAGCGGTCTCCTGCGATAATGGTCGGCGTAATAAAGGTAAGGTTCGGATTTTCCATCCCGCCAAACGGGAAACTTGGCGGCAGTACCAGCATATCAAATCTGCCCCAACGGTAAGGGCCATACAACTTTTCTGCTGTATGTACCATTTTGCCCATGTCTGCAAACTCGTAACTTGCCTTAGCGAGGATGGCGGGTTCTGCATAGATGCCAGTCCTGTTGTCGACAGATTGAAAGGCAATGTCACCCACTGCCAATGCCAGTAAATAAGAGGGAATGGGATGCACTTGTTTGAAGTTGTAAACCCCTGTCGCATTCTTTTGTTGTGGGTTTTCTGCGCTCATTAAAGCCAGCAATTCTTTTGGGACGGACACCTTCGCATTATAGGTAAACCTGATTCCGGGGCTATCCTGACAAGGGATCCAGCTGCGTGCAGCGATGCTCTCAGATTGGGTAAACAGGTAAGGATATTTCTTGCCGGCAGTTTGATGAGCATTGAGCCATTGCAACGCACTCGCATTCTTGCCACTTGAATAATAAATGTTTACCCATTTAGTTTCTGGGTTGATCGTCACCTGAAGAGCCTGACCAAGGTACTTTACCTCTTTTCCTAATGTGAATTTGGTTTCCTGTTCCTTTGATCTGTTGTTATTTCCATCCTCATTTATGGTGATCTTACTGATATTCAAACCACTGTTGTCAAAAACAATCTCTTTTGCCTGAGCTTTATTGTTGATCTTCCATGACGCCTGACCAATGACCTGTTGCAGTTCAAAATCCACGCTAACATCCAGATCCAGGTGTTCCGTAACAGCAATTTCCGGTTTTGCAAAGGAGTGCGGGTCTGATACAGGACTGGCATTTGTTTTAGATTCAGTCGAGGAATTACACGAGGACATTATCGCCGGAATGATGATTGAAAAAGATAGATTAATCAGTTTTTTGAATGTTTTCATCAGTTAAGTCGTTTATTAATTACGAAGTTACCAATTAAAAGATGTCTTGCCACCGCGCCTGACGATAAAGAATAATTAGTTAAATTTGCACCATGAGTACTACTGGCGCTTCGGGTTCTGTTTTTGATCAGGTCTTATCTTTTGTGGAATATACCAACAGAAATATCTTTCTGACTGGCAAGGCGGGAACAGGAAAGACAACCTTGCTCAGAGAGATCAAAGAAAAGACCGCCAAGAAGATGGCCATCGTGGCACCAACCGGTGTTGCTGCCATGAATGCAAAAGGAACGACGATCAATTCCTTTTTTCAGTTGCCTCCCGGGTCTTTTTTTCCGGGCGACATCAGTTTGCAAAACCTGCAGTCTGGCATACTTTCCATTCAGTCCATGGTGTCTGACCTGAGTTATACCCGGGACAAGCTCAATTTATTTCAGGAATTGCAACTCCTGGTCATCGATGAGGTATCTATGGTTCGTTGCGATTTGCTGGATGTAATTGACGCTGTGCTGCGTGCTGTTCGAAAAAACAACAATCCTTTTGGTGGTGTACAGATGTTGCTCATCGGCGATTTGTACCAACTGCCCCCGGTTGTCAAACGCGAGGAATGGGCTTTTTTGAGTCAGGCCTATCCTTCTCCCTACTTCTTTGATGCACTGGTTGTACGCAGGAATCCCCTGCTCCAGATTGAACTGACTACCGTATTCCGGCAGACAGAGCCAGAATTCATTAATATTCTCAACGACATCAGGAACAACAAGATCAGTCAGAAAAGCCTGAATTTGTTGAACGAGCGATACAATCCGGATTTTTCTGCTACGGAAGAACTGAATCCCATTATCATTACTTCTCACAATGCGGAAGCGAATGCAATCAACAAAGAGAAACTGGACGAACTGCCGGGCATGGAGCATCTTTTTGAAGGCAGCGTCAGCGGGGAGTTCCGGGATTTGGGTTTGCAGGCCGAACAATCGCTAAAGCTAAAAGAAGGCGCTCAGGTGATGTTTATCAAAAACGACAGCGGGGACGACCGAAGGTTTTACAATGGAAAGATCGGGAAGATCAAGTCCATCCGTAACGCGGAGATTTATGTCTCCTTTCCCGGTGAAGAAGTCTTACTATTGGAGAAATCCTCCTGGCAATCGTTTGAATACAAAGCCGATTCTGATGAAGCGATTGTGCAGCAACAGGTCGGAGAGTTCCTGCAGTATCCAGTCAAACTGGCCTGGGCCGTAACCATTCATAAAAGTCAGGGGTTGACGTTTGACCATGCGGTGATCGATGCCGGTAAATCTTTTGTGGCCGGCCAGGTGTATGTTGCGCTAAGCCGCGTACGGACACTAAATGGCTTGATCTTAAGGTCAAAAATCAGTACGGAAAGTCTGAGGTCAAACACCGAGGTGATCAATTATATGAAACCAGCGACTCCAGAAGAACTAGCTGGATTACTCCCAGCAGAGCAGGAGAAATTTATTCTGAAACTTGTGCTGGATCATTTTTCTTTTAGAAGCCTGGTTACTGAACTTGAAGTCATTTCCGCAAATCCCGATATTGTAAAATCCAATCTGTCTGAATTTAAGTCCTTCCTTATCCAGTTGACGAAAACAGCCGCTGAGTTAACTGTACTGGCAGACCGGTTCCAGGCACAGGTAAAGCAACTCCATCAGCAGCAGGGATTTGCAGCGCAACAAAGTCTTCAAGATAGAATAGCTTCTGCAATTGCCTATTTTGTAAAGGAGCTGGGTATCCAGATCATCAATCCGGTCAATAAGAACATCAGGATCAAGCCGACCAATAAGCTGCTGCAACAAATTCAACACTTGCTTCAAAAGTACCGGCAAACAGTAGAAAATAGGATTGCCCTGATGTATCATGCAGGGGAACTGTTAAAAGAGCCGATTAAGGCGGAAGATTATGTGGCCTGGATCGGCAAACACAAGCAGAGGGTCAGTAAAAAGCCTTCGTCTGCCGGGCAGCAGCCAGTTACCTTGCAGTTGTTTTAGTCAATTCTTTTAAAGCAGATCATTGGCCAGATTGGCCAGTTCACTTCTTTCTCCCTTATCCAGGGTAATGTGGGCGTACAATGGATGACTTTTGGCGTTCTGGATTAAATAAGATAAACCGTTACTTTCCGCGTCCAGATAGGGCGTATCGATCTGGTAGATATCCCCCGTGAAAATGATTTTAGTATCCTCACCAGCCCTTGAAATGATAGTCTTGACTTCATGTGGCGTCAGGTTCTGTGCTTCATCGACGATAAAGAAGATTTTGGTCAGCGTTCTTCCCCGGATATAAGCCAGTGGTGCGATGACGATCTTTTCCGTACTTACGAACTCGTCTATCCGGCCCTGAGTTTTAGGATCGTCGGCATACTGCTCTTTAATAAACCTTAGGTTATCCCAGATCGGCGCCATATAAGGGTCGATTTTGGATTTCGCATCACCCGGCAGGAAGCCGATGTCTTTGTTGCTCAGGGCGATGATGGGACGGGTGACGTAGATCTGGCGGTAGTCTTTGCGTTGTTCAAGCGCACTGGCCAGGGCAAGTAGTGTCTTGCCAGTTCCGGCCTTCCCTTGTATGGTTACAAGTTTGACAGCGGGGTTTAAGAGTGCATGGACCGCAAATGTCTGCTCATGGTTCTTAGGAGAAATTCCGAATATAGATTGAGGCTTTATCGTATGCAGCAAGGCTGACCTGGCTTCATACCAGGCCGTTGTGGTTTTACGGCCGGACTTGAGTATACAAAAATGATTGGCTTCCGGATCATTGAGCTCCAATTGCCCTGCACTAGAGATGCCAGCATTTTTCAGTTCATTTAGAACCGCTTCTGGCACTTTGGCGAGCGTGCTTTTACCGGTATAGAGTTCATCCAAGTTCTTGACCTTACCGGTCTCATAGTCTTCGGCATAGAGGTCGAGGGACTTGGCTTTTAACCGCAGACAGATGTCTTTAGAAACCAGCACGACCTTCTTTCTCGGAAACTCCTCTTTCAAACTAAGCGCTGCATTGAGTATCCTATGGTCAAACTTACCCTTGCCAAAAACCTCCTCAGCATCTCTGAGCGTGGGTTTGTTGTCCATCACGACTTTAAAATTACCGCTTTTGCTCCCGTTCAGTGGCATCCACCTGTTCATAATCTTATCACCGGAGGCTTTATCCATGAGCCTGATAAAGCTTCTCGCCTCCGCATTGCGCGTCTCATTCCCGTTCTTCATGTTGTCCAGTTCCTCCAGCACCTGGATGGGAATGGCTACATCATGTTCCTGGAAATTATTAAAAGCATTGTGGTCGTACAGGATCACCGAGGTATCCAGTACAAATATTTTTTGCTTCAGGGTGGCGGATTTGGCAGATTTACGCATCAGCTAAATTTAAAGAAAATTTAGTCCAGTAACCAAATGCGGGAACGAATCTGCAGTTTATATAAAAAAACCGGTTAGAACAGCACCTTGATTTGCTGTTCCGACCGGCTTCTCAATGATGCATAGGCGAACTAAAACATCAAATAAATCTTGAAACCGAGGTCATTGATGAATCCTTTGGTACTCAGGTCAAAACTGGTGTTCTTGTTTTTGTAAACGGTTCCGCTTCCGTTGCCATCGCTCTGATCTACGCTGCTGTATCCTGCTCTTGCAGAAAGCAACTGCGTTTCGAAAGCCCATCTGTCTGTAAGGAACCAGGTTACGCCACCGTAAGCTCCGACATTATAGGTATTGGTATTGTACTTACGATCCAAAGAAAGGTTGTCATAAGTTAACTTAGACTGTGCGTAGCCGCCTGAGCCGCCAGCATAAGCGTAGAATTTCTTGACAATCGGATAGTATTTTTGGTAACTGACGTTGGCGCCATAACCTTTTGTGTGGTTGTCCTGCGTACCACCAGAGCTGGTACTGGAGCCATCAGTATAAGACAATTCGATACCCAGTTTAGTGCGGTCGTTGATGAAATGCCCATAACCCAGGGAGAAATTGTTGTTCTTAACCTCATTGGTGGAGGTTCCGGATGGGATGACATAGTCAACTTTTGAAGTCTGGACAGATACACCAAGACTTAATGTGTTAGTGCCTTTAGTCTGCGCGTAACCACTCAGGGCCAGCACTACTGCAGCGACGGTTAATAGTTTTCTTTTCATTTGTGTGCTCGTGTTTGTATGTCTCCAATATAACGAGATCTCCCATTATTTGAAATATTATTTTCCGGCAGGAAGTAATATTTATAGGAGGTTCACAGTTAGCGACTGTTGAAAAAATAATCAATGGCGTCGGAATATCGATACACAGTCGGAAGCGCAGAAAATAGAAGGAATTCAGCCGGGACAAAGGAGATTGGAAAAATGCACACAAAAAGAAAACGGAGCTCCTCTTCTTTCGATTTGGTGTCTCCGTTTTCAACTGTCTGCAGCCTTGGCCGCCTGACAATTATCTATTTGCGCTGTATCTTTAACCTTTCGTGGCCTGCTCTGGTTCCTGAGAACTTCGCTACCCGTAAAATTATCGTGTCTGTTTCATTCCGTAGAACTCCACTTCCATTGTATAATGTCTGTATCCGGATTCAACTGGTCAACCGGTGCTTCTCAGCTGCTGGTGATTTTGTGTCCCGTCTGCTTTGTTTCCATCGCTATCGGGCTAAACGCTGATCCTTCGAAACTACCAGAGCCTTAAGCCCTTAAGCTTCCTGTTCTTTTTGGTATTTCTTTCAGACTGTCAAAGTACTTGCTAATTGATAGATCTAATATACGGAGACAATTGATACGATCCAACATAAATGTAAATAACTTATAAACAAGTTTTTAACAGGTTATCAACAAGGTTATCCACATCTAAATAAGAACCAATCAACTCACATTGATAAAAAAACACAGATCCATTGTAGCGAAATTAACATTGTCCTCGTTTTGTACAATGAGAGCGTTAATTTAGATGATGGGGTCGGGTCTTCGGACCTGATCCCATATTTATTTTAAAGACGCAGAATAACACAAATAACCAACAAACCAAAGCCAATGTTAGCCAACTTCTATCCCAAACTGCCTTCTTTTAATTCCCTGTTGATCTGCGTAATTGCCTTACTGATCCTGATGGGGATCCAACTGGCCTAGATGCTGACAACTTAGCCTTGCTCCTCTTCAATCGCTGTTATCTTTGCCAGGCGCTTTACGTGGCGTTCTTCACCGGTAAAACTGGCCTTCAAGAATGCAGCTACAATGTCTTTAGCGAGTTCAATACCAATCACACGTTCACCGACGCAGAGAATGTTCACGTCGTCGTGCTCCACAGATTGATGGGCAGAATAAGTATCGTGACATACGCCCGCCCGGATGCCCTTAAATTTGTTGGCCGCTATACTCACCCCAACTGAGCTTCCGCAGACCAGGATCCCACGATCGCCTTCTTTATTCTGCAGCGCACGCGCCACATCTGCTGCATGGTCCGGGTAGTCCGACGGCGTTGGGGTTTCTGTTCCCTTGTCAACGACTTCATACCCCTCTGTGCGCAACATAGCTGCGATAATGGTTTTGTAGGCAAAGCCTGCGTGATCTGATGCGATGATTATTTTCATTTTTTAGCCTCCAATTCTTCCATAGTAAATGTTTTCTGACGTCCCTTATAACGTTCCCGGACAGAAAGAATGTCCTTCTTCTCCACTTTCGCCGCATCGTTTTGCCAGGACTGCCTGATGAAACTCAGCAGTTGCGCGATGTCATCGTCGTTCAACTCATCGTTGTTGCCAATGCCCGGCATATCGCCAGCTACCTCAGGGGCCTGATAAACATGACCGTTCACATTGATCGGGCCGGTCAAGCCAAACAACACGATCGACACCAATTTGTTCTTGTCACCAGTTACCCACTGTGACTTGTTCAATGGCGGGGCCAGCGAAGGTGTTCCGTTGCCGTCAGCACCATGGCAGGTCTGACAGGTTGATCTGAATATCGCCGATCCTTTTGGAAACTGCCTGGCCAGCACCTCAGGATTCCGGTTCTTTTGGGTGTTCTTATAGGCGGTGATTACCTTTTGCAATTGTTTGTTGATGCGCTGACTGGTATCCGGTACCAGTTTCGCCAATGAAGTCTGAAATGCCTCTTCACGATAAGCCAGGTTGCTGACTATCGCGTCCGAAACAAACGCATTGTTTGGATACTTCACAGCCAGATCGGTCAGCAGTTTTTCGCTTCCCCTTTCATTGTAAGGTTTAAGATGATAGGCCAGAAAAGCAATATAAGGTGCAGCAAGGTTGTCATGGTCCTCCAGCATAGTGCGCAGCGCAGCAATATACAGTGGAGCAGAAGATGGATTGATCACAGACGGCAGCACCGTAAGCGCCTGCATCCTCACCGGCCATACCTTGCTTTTTAGCAACTGAAGGACTTCGTTTGTCTCCAGAGCGTGCAAACCTTCCAGCGTCCAAAGGGCATGAATGATCTGCAAAGAATCGGCCTTACTGCCAGCTATCACCGATTTCAATAAAGGCACTGCCTGTTTGTATTTTCCGTCGATAAGCGACTGCTGTGCCATATCCCTCAGGAAACCATTCGGACTGCCCAGCATGGCCACCAGTTGCGCGGCATTTTTAGGAATGCTCACCGAAGCAGCCCTGCTGCCTTTAGGCACAATCTTATAAATCCTGCCACAAGCAAGCGGCTGGGTCAGGTTCCTTATCTTAATCTGGTTGGCCAGGTAAGGCGTCACATAAGTTTTGTGTTGAATAATGCCCCTGTACATGTCCAGCACATATAACGCACCATCCGGACCATTGTACAAACTCACCGGCCTGAACCGCTCATCCGTGCTGGCCAGAAATTCCTTACCCTTATAGGCCTGTTCTCCTTTAGCCACATAACCATTCTCTTTGATGATGTTCCTTTTGATCAGGTTACCAGATGGTTCTGCCACAAAAGCATTGAAATTATAGTCTTTTCCAAACAAATCGCCCCTGTAGATTAGCGGCGAACAAGCTGCTGTAAAGTTGGCCAGGCGCAAACTGTCATCCAGCGTTCCTTTCATGTATCCCCTGTTCACGCCAGGATTAGGCCGGATGGGATAAGTACGGTTGTTGGGCACTGTACGCTCGTAAAAACCAGCCACGCCCTTCTGATTGGGATTAGAAGATCCTAAAGAGGGACTAAAAAAATCGCCTTGTATGTTGGAGGAATTGTCGTTGTAATACAACCTGCCGTAATTGTCCTGACTGATTCCCCATTGACCCCTGAAATGGGTATCACTGATCAGCCAGCTATCGCCAACTTTGCGATACCTTTTGCTCGACTTGGCATTGTAGATCCAGTTGTCCAATGTCCGGAGTAAACCATTTGGCTGGTGCTCTACGTTCCCTTCGGTAGCATATCTGGCATCAACCAATGTCTTCTTTACCGGCTTATCGTCTTTCAGTTCATAATACCAAAGGTTTGGTGGTTCAGCCACCAAAATACCGTCTTCGATCAGACAAATCGAACGCGGCAAGACCAAAGAGTCGATTGCTATTTTACGGGTGTCATATACACCGTCCTTATTTTTGTCCTCCAGGATCACAATCTTGCCTGTCGGCAGATCTTCCCCTGTGCCCAGCGTATCAGGCATGTATCCGGACATCTCTGCCACCCACATCCGGCCTTTTTTGTCAAACAACATCGCTACCGGTGTAGTAACCAATGGCTCAGATGCAATCAGTTTAATGTCAAACCCAGCTTCCAATTGCATTTTGGCAATAGATTCATTGGCCGGCACAACCGGCGAGGCGCTTAAATCTGCCGGAGCAGGCTTATAGGCTGTTGTATTGCCAGATGACGGACTTTTGGCCGTTTGTTTATAGCTTGTACACTGATAAAGCGTAAAAACGATCAGAATCAGCAATGCATAGGAATAACGTTTCATATTTGGTTATTGGTGGATATTGTGTTTCAATGTGTGAAACAAATCTAAAAAGTAATATGATAAAACGATATCCTTTTTAATATCAGTATTGTTACTACAACCTTGTAGTTCATTTTTTACAGCTTATATGCTGATAAAAAAAACAATTCCTGATAAAAAACTGACCGATATCTGTTCCGATTACGGAGCAGGATCGAGATATTTGTCCTTCTATTTCGAAAACTATGAAACACTTCTTTTTGATTTTGCTTCTTTCCGTATGCAGCGCGTTCAGCTACGCACAGGGCCTGGAACCAGGCACGGCATTACCCGATGCAGTATTTTATAAGACAGATGGCAAGGTCTTTTCTACCGAACAGATTCCTTCAGGAAAAAAGTCCCTGCTGATGTTCTTTGATGCAACCTGCGAACATTGCCAGCGAGTGGCGGCTGGTCTGTCCAAGCGGACTGCCGAACTGAGCAAGCTGAACATCTACCTGATCAGTATGGATGAAAAAGTATCTATGGATTATTACATCACCAATTTTGCAAGGCCGCTGGTCGCCTTGAAAAACGTGACCGTATTGCAGGATAAGGACCGGATATTTGTGCCGACTTTCAAGCCTACCCAGTTCCCCTCACTCTATTTGTTTTCAGCTCAGCGCAAACTGCTGTACTTCACCAGCAAAGAAAAAGAGGTGCCTAAAATGTATCCGCTGTTTAAGTAAGCACTGCTGACCTTCGAAAAACCCTTACCACCAAAAGCCCTGCACTTTTACCGGTCCGCTAAACCCGGGTAGCGCTTTAATCTTCTTTCTCAACTCCACCACCATGGGTACATTTCCAGCCAGATATACGGCTGCATTGCTGAGCTGCTGTTCAACCAGCCAGCTGTGCAGGTTGTCGATGTTGCTGCTCGTTTGCTGTGGAATGGCTTCTAATGCCGAATCGAAGAAAGACTGAAAGGCATTGCGGTGACCCGGTTCTTTGATGACGAGCGCTCCGTTTACATTGCCCCTGCCGGCCAACTGTTCCAATGCCAGAAAATGGCCAATAGCAGAACTGTCGCCCAGACAAAATAAAGAAGCTGCCGATAAGGGCTTCGTGAAGGTGGTGGAAATGCCCATATAGATCACCTGATCTCCGGTCGACAAGCCGGCTGCCCACCTGCTGCCATAACCATCATGCGCGGCATCGACAAACAAGGTGCAGGTTTCAGTTTCCGCATCCCAATTGGCAGGGGTATAATCCCTGTAAGTACCTTCAGCAACCTTGCATTTCATATGCTGTACCGATTGCCAGCGGCCCATGTCTACGCCCGGCAGGTGCAGGTCCACCTCAAAGAAAGTTGCAGGATTCCATGCCCTGATCTCAAGTACCGTAGCCCTCTTGGCAAACTGCTTTTCAAATAAACCGATGGCTTTCTTTTTCAGAATATTCATAACTGTTGTTTTTACGTTACAAATCAACAGCATTTTTACGCGCGGAGCAATGAATGATACAGGGGAAGTATTGGACTATTCGTGGGAACTCCCTGAGTACGTACTCCTGAACTTTCCGGCTGAAATTCCGGCCATCTTGGTAAAGAGCCTCGAAAAATAGGTATGATCCGTAAAACCGAGTTCGGCGCTGATCTCTTTTACGCTCAAACTGGTGTAGAAAAGCAAGCGCTTCGCCTCCATCACCACTTCGTGGTGAATCCAATAGCTCACCGGAAAACCAGTCCTGCCTTTGATCACCTCGTTGAGGTAGGTCAGCGATATATGCAGCATCGCGGCATAGGCCGCAGGACTTTTCTCTGTCTTAAAGTGCTTTAGCAGCAGGTTTCGAAACTGTCCGCTGATCTGGACCGGGCGACTATTCTGCTCACCAGACACGGCATTTTCCTGCAGGTAATACCCGGCAATCATGCCTATAAAAGACAAGGCCAGGGAATTAACGATCTGCCGGTTCAGCAGCTGGTCGATGTTTTCAAAGTGCTTCTGCAGTAAAGTCAGACAACTGTTCAACTGGGCAATTTGCTGTTCTCCCAATAAGATCGGATCGTTTTGAACCACATGCTGCTCAAAAACAGTCCGGTATTCCTCAGTCAGCAGCATCTGGTCGATCGCCAGAAACCAACCCGTAACGGTATAAGTACCAAGCACCTGGTGAACCTGTCCGGGTAAGATGTAGAGCAGACAACAGCCACTCACGTTCAACTCCCTAAAGTCCAGCATAAAATTGCTGTTGCCCGATTCCTGTAAAAGAAAGATGTAATGGTCGTCACGGTGAATGCCACGGGGGCCACCGCGTTCACTGTCCCCAGCCTCAAAACGCACCAGCTGCATTCCTGCATCCGAGCGTTCCTTCAGTTTATGTACCGGAATAATGTCTTTCATCAGCCGCGCTTGTTGCGATGCTGCAAATATACATTAAGACAAGGCAAACTTCTTCACCGTTCTGGTTCTGGCAATGAGCATCCAGGCCAGCGCAGCACCAGTCAGCGCCATCATAGAGCCGACCGCAACCGGCGATGTATAATCGTAACCCGCCAGCAATGGCAAACCACCAAGGAAGGCGCCCAAAGCATTACCGATGTTGAAACTCGCCTGACTCACCGAAGCGGCCAGCATTTCAGAGCCCTTAGCGGTATTAATCATCAGCATTTGTATCGGAGAAGCCGCTGCAAACGCAATTGCGCCGGTTAAGAAGGTCATGATTAAAGAAAGCACCTGGTTGCCAGATACATAGTGAACAATCAGCAGCGTTACCGACATCGCAACCAGCAGCGCAAGTGTCGCCTTGGCAGGCGAAAACTTATCGGCCAGTCGACCGCCAATGAAGTTACCCACCATCATTCCCGCTCCGGCGATCACCAAAATATAAGTAATGCTATTGGGTGAGAAACCGGAAACTTCGGTCAGCAATGGTGCAATATAACTGTACCAGGAGAACAAACCGCCAGTACCGATAGCGATCATCAAAATGATCAGCCAGGATTCAGGTAACTTGAAGAAGTTCAATTCTTTAGCCAGATCCCTGTTTTTGGTAGCAGGCAAGGCCGGCATCCAGGCTTTCAGACTAATCAGGGTAATGATCCCAACCAATACGATGATCACAAACGTATACCTCCAGGAGAAATTGTGCCCGATATAAGTACCCAGCGGTACGCCTAAAATATTGGCTACGGTGAGACCGGCAAACATGAGCGACACGGACTGTGCCTCTTTACCCTTGTCTGCAATGCGGCTGGCTACAACCGAACCGACACCAAAAAAAGCACCATGCGGCAAACCAGCCAGCAGACGGGCGATAAACATGGTGGTATAATCGGGCGCAAAAGCCGACAAAGCGTTGAATCCGGTGAACATCATCATCAGCACCATCAGGATCTTTTTAGGAGGATAGCTCCCGGCAATCACCACCAGCAAAGGTGCCCCGATGACTACGCCGAGCGCGTAAGCCGAGATCAGGTGACCGGCATGAGGTATGGAAATATCAAGATCTTTAGCAATATCAGGCAGCAGGCCCATCATCACAAATTCTGTGATTCCGATACCCAATCCGCCGAGGGTCAAAGTAATCAAACTCTTTTTCATCTTTCTACGATTATAGTGTAGCACTTAGTGTATTTAATACACACTGCAAATGTAGACAATAAATAGCCTTCAATCAGCAATAAAACAGAAAAATTTACAATCCCGTGGTCTGGTGATTATTCAAACTTTCGCCCGGTCGACCGCAACGAGAAACCCGCTATCTGATGAAAATTCTAAAAACACAACACATTGGTACGGTATGTGTTAAGTATAAACAAAAATACTCACTATGAATTACAGGAAATTAATCAACAAGCGCTTATCTGACTTTCCTGGTCAGTCTGGCGATAAATCGGCTGCAGTAATCGGATTACTTGCGGGCCTGGCAGTAGGTGCAGTTTTAGGTGTATTGTTTGCACCTGAAAGCGGCAGAAAAACAAGAGAACGGATATCTGACAAAGCATTAGACTTGGCAGACAACGTTAAAGACGGGTTTCACTCCATTAAAGATACCGTTTCCAATGGAAGAGACAGCCTTATCGGCCTGAAAGACCAGGTGGTCGGCGTCGTAAAAGATAAAGCAAACGAAGTAGCCCAGGATTACAAAGATTTCCGGGAATCTGAATTGAGCAAAAGCAGACCAGCAGGTGAAGCACCTGACTATGTAGCGTCTGAAAATTAAAATACTAGCCCTCTTTTTCTAGTGTGGATTGGTGTTTGAAGAACAGCTTAGTGATGGGCACAAGCATCAATCCACATAAGGCAAAGACCACAAAGGACACCCTCAGATTAAAGGCGTGCGCGAGGTAGCCGATTAGCGGCGGACCGAGCAACATCCCTGTAATAGAATAGGTTGCAATAATTGATATCGCCATCCCCGGCGAGTACTTCCTTGACATCCCGGCCAGGGCATAAGACATCGGAATAACGGAAGCCGTTCCAAATCCCACCAGAGAAAAGCCGATCATTGCAGTCCAGAAGGTGGGTACAATCACCGCAAGTCCGATCCCCGAAACCACAAAAGCAGCACTCATGATATACGTTTTAGGCATGCCAAACCGGGCAATGATATAGTCCGAAAGGAACCTGGAGGCCGCCATAAAGGTCATAAAGATCAGGTAGCCATAGGTAAATATTTCGGCATGGATCACCTCCTGAAAATAAATACCGCTCCAGTCAAACATCCCTCCTTCACAAATAGCGCAAAGGAACACCACAATCCCAAGGTAGAAAATATAAGGATCCGGCTTACTCATCACAATCTTATTTCCCGTCTCCGAGCGGTCGCCCTTCAGCAGAAACTGGTAAGAATAAACACTAACAGCGATCATCAGCAAAGCCACACCTACAAAATGCGTCTGGATCGGCACGTTCATGGTCAGTAATAAAGTAGACAATGCAATACCCGCAATACCGCCAATGCTCCAGTAACCATGAAAGGAACCCACAATCTTCTTCTCAAACCTTTTAGACAGTGTGAGCGCCTGTGTGTTTACGGAAATGTTGAAGATCCTGGTGGTAAACGCAAAAAGCGTGATGGCAACCAACAAAGCAAAAGTATTGTGCGCAAAACCGATCAGCGCCAGGGACAGTCCATTCAGACCATAGCCTACCGTGAGCGGCACGCGGCTGTTGTACTTGGAAACAAGCCATCCTGAAATCGGCAGGCCAATCAGCGAACCAACCGGCATCGCCAATAAAATCGTACCCAATTCTGCTTCATTAAAGTCAAACGCAGCCTTTATCGTTGGAATCCTCGATGCCCAGGTAGAAAAACTGAATCCGGAGATGAAGAAAAATAGACTTAAAAAGAAACGATGTTTGTTGTTAGAAACCATTGAATTGAGTACCAGTGCAAGATCATTGTGCAGCGACAATGAATAAAAATGCAAATGTAAACATTCTCGCTTAATTGATCCGTCCCAGATAGCAACTGTTTGCAACTTGTCCGCCGCTTTGCGCCACAAACGATAGGTAAACCTCCATTCTGGCAGTCTGCAAGGCCACAGGCAAGGGCAGAAAATCGGCCGCTTCACTCCTTCTTGCCCCGTCCAACACATACCGCACCTGATTCAATTCCGGAAAATAGACGAGCAACATCACACGGTCCAATTCCCGTGGATACAGCAGCTCATTCTGAGAAGTCCAGCTGAAGTCCAAGCCCCCGGCAGTCAGCACCACCGAGGGATCTACCGCGGGCGGCAAGTCGCCGATAGCCACCATTGCCCGCGCAAAATCTATCTCAATAAAAGGATAAACGCCCGTCAACGCATTCATCCGGTGATAAGCAACCGCAACATTGTAGGCACTCGAGCCGGTTTTTCTGGGCACATTGGCAAAGCCAATATTGGTAAATTCCAGCATTGGTTTGACGAGCTCAGTAGCCACTTTCATCTTAGATCTGTTCATCAGCTGCGCTTCCGTTGCGGTTTTCGTAACCCTTCCCGCTTTGCGGGCTACATTTATCCCATTGGCCAAATAAAAAACCACATCACCTACCTGGCCTATGATATTGCCGTTGATTAACTTTCCCATTGTCGTACATTTTAAAAGTGTTAAAACTTAAAAAGTGGCCGCTCCGAAGAGCGCGCCACTTGATCCGGTTACTGAACAACCGTCCCCCCAACATAAATACTGTCGCTCACCATTTCCCCGTCTGCCGAAACAAAGCTCATGTACACATGCACCATGTCGCCAGAAAAGTTGACCGGCAAAGCCAGGTCATAACTGAGCACAGATCTCACCGCGGCGCCAATCCTGGTTACAAACATCTGCTTGGCCGGGTTGTAGACCAAGATTGTAGCCAGATCTGTCGGACCACCATAAAAGCCCGAAATCGTTGCGTCCCAGGTCAGGTCCAGTTGCGCATCTTCCGTGGTAGCCAGACCCGGATTGTACGGATAGCCCAATTTACCCTGACTAAACCGCACTTCAGGATAGTCGATCGCGAAAGAAGGAGCAACACCGGTAAGCGCATTCCTGTAGTTGTACGAAAAGGCCACATTCATGGCCGATTGGTTGCCGACCCTTTCATCGCGAAAACCAATTTTTATAAGCGGGCTGATCCAGCCCAAAAAAGTGCTCACCAGGCTGAATTTAGTGCGGACATTGATTAATGCCGTCGTAGGCGGCACCAGAGATGGATGGGGCAAGGGGCCAACAATATTGTCGCCATTTCGCCAGCGGCCTATATTAGCCCCGTTTTTGCCCTGGAATCCGCCTGAGGTTCCCCAAACTGCTTTTCCCATAGTTTAAAATTAAGATTGAAAAAGTTAATTAATTATACCACCTGCCTACCGTTTTTTGACCGGCCTGTTGTTATCCTCGAAAACAGCAGACCTTTGAGCACCAGATGGTAACATCAAAACTAAAGGCTTGCTGCAGAAATAAAAAAGCCCTTTGGCTAGAAAAAAACAGGTCAAATGGCGGGGCGATGCAGTGCCAGATGGCTTGATTGCCATTGCAAGCTGCAGTTTGGCTGATTATGAACCCAGTTTACCAACAAACGTGAAGAAAGATAGACGTGTTAAGGTTTAATTACAAAGATTCGATCTCTTCTTTAGATAATTTAGTCAATTTCATAATAAGATCAAGCGATAGATTCTCCTGCTTCATTTCCAAGGCAATCTCCACAGCTTTCTCAACCCTACCCTCAATTTTGCCCTCAATCTTACCCTCAACCCTACCCTCAATTTTACCCTCAACCTTACCCTCAGCCAAGCCCTCTTTCACAGCGGCTTGTCTCACACTATAATTGTCCCGTTGAATCTTTAAACTTCGCTCGTATGCATTCATATCATTTGAATTTAAATTGCCAACTTTGGCAATGGTAAGCAACCTGATAAACTCTTTTTTGTTACTCAAAGATAGCGGAATTTCCCTGAACTTATACAAGTTGTTCAGCATAAACAACCAACGATCCTGATCAGTTTCCAGTTCCGCTTCAGTTTTCTTAAACTTCGGCATCTCTATAAAAATATAATTCAGCTTCGTATAAAACTCAGTCCCTGTGTTGATCTCCATTAAGCGGACATCATGGAAGTAATGTTCCGGATGTGTATCCTCAAACCTGAAATCCATAATCGCAATAAAAAAGACCTCCGGCAATAAATAATCCCAATCGGCCTCCACAGATCTGCCAAGTTCCTGGATCAGATTAGAAGTGTAGAAAATACTCCTGTCTTTGAAATTATCCGGCTTACTCTTTTGCATCTCCACAATAAACTTCTCACCCCGATCCCCGGTGCAATACAAATCAAAAAGCGTCCTTCGATAGTCCTTCCCTGGCCCCCGGCGTTCCACATTGTTGTACTCCAGATCGACAATCACCTTGCGGCCTTTGAAGATCCCATTCAGAAAATAGATCAGCAAATCCTTGTGGCTTTCACGGCCAAATAAGTATTTAAAAGCAAAATCATCGAAGGCATTGATATAGATCGATTGCGACATGTTTAATAAGTTAGTGCCGCAAACATAATTACTGCAAAATAAAATACCCGTTGATTAACCGGCTAAGTTATATTCAGCTGATAATCAGAATTAAATTCCATTATCCGATGAAACGATAAAAAGCCTGAATTTCAGGCATCGCCAGACGGCTTTTTTGCCGACTTACGCTTCAATCTGTACATGGATTTACTTCTGCTCAGCGTCCGGAGCCCTATTCCGCAAAACTTGCAGACTTCAGGCTCAGTGGCTACCTGACAAATTTCCTTAAATGACTCCATCAAAAATGACCAGCGCTGGGTTGAAGTTTTGAGCAGTAAGCTCACATGCTTCATTTGTCGCAGCAATATCAAATCCTGAATCTTGCCAAGCTGTTTCTGCAGGTCCGGAAATTGCAGGGCGAGCTTATCCAGTTTGTCTTTACTCAGCGTCAGCAATTCGCAGTCCCGCATCGCCACCAAATACAAAGCCGCATCAAGAAAGGTACGCATCAATTCTTGCGGAATCCATACAAACTGGCCCTCGCAGCAAATGTCCAGGATCAGTTCTCCCTGATCCGCATCCACCAGGTACAACTTGAAATGGCCCCGCTCAATAAAATGCATGGTTTTAATTCTTAATTTAGCAGCAAGTTATACGGGTTCTTCTGAAACTAAAACGCCATTTGGCAAAAATCATCCAGAAGGGTTTCATGGAGGGTTTAAGCCGCAGATATTTCTGCTTTATCATGACTTTAAACAGCAGATTTTTTAACTTTATCCCGGCTCCAAGCCGCAGATTTTTCCTTTTTAAAACGCATAGAAAACGCCAAGCCGCTTAGACCCTGGTTCGTACTTGCTTCGACTCCTCTTCGTTGTTGGTTCGACTGCAGTCGAACATGGGACTAAAGTGATGCTTGTCAAATACTTGATGCAGAAGGGTTTTCTAAGCTTGATATAAATGTGATGTCCGAAACATTTTGGGGTCGTTAGTTGTTTTTAGTGCATGACAAACTCTACTCAAATCATCATCCATGCAGCCCGGTTGGGTAACATCGATGTACTTCAGGAATTGATTCGTCAGGGTGCCGACCTGGACATCAAAGACGAAAAAGGTTATACCCCGCTGATCATCGCCTGTTATAACAACCAGTATGCCGCCGCCAAGTTATTGATCGCGCATGGCGCGGATGTAAATGGCGTAGATTATGGCGGGAACACGGCCTTGATGGGCGTGGCTTTTAAAGGTTATGACCAGATCGCGGAACTGTTGATCGCCAACGGGGCGCAACTGGATTTGCAACATGGCAACGGCGGAACGGCGCTGATGTTTGCAGCCATGTTTGGCAGGCATGACCTGTTGAAGATGCTGCTGAATTCTGGTGCGGATAAGACGGTGCTGGACAGACGTGGGCTTTCTGTGTATGACCTTGCGGCACAACAGGGTAATACAGAGGCAATTGCGATACTTGACGGGGTGTAACGAGCAACAGGAATTATTTGTTGTTGTAAATCCTACTCTGGTAATTTATAAATCCTTCTCCTGTAAACTATATAACCTGCTCTGATAAACTATAACTCCAGGTTCGGTAAACTATAAATCCATGCCCGATAAAGTACGAATTGTGCGCCGATAAACTTCAAACCCTACTACATTAAACTACCCACCCTACTCCAATAAAAAAGCGCCTGTGAATTTCACAAGCGCTTTTATTTTATAACTACGCAGGCACTTTTCTTGGCTTCTCGCGTTCCCAGAACCGGTGTCCGGCAACAGCTTGAACAAATGCACTAGCTAGCGATTTGATGTTTTTATCGACCAATACACCCGGATCGGTTTGGTCTACATAGCTGGCGTCCAACAGTGCAGCTGCATCGGCATCTGCCGCAATGGCTTTACAATGTTTGAAAGCTTCATTGATAAAGTGAATGGCATTGGCTTCTGTCTTCAGACTGGCGATGCTGGCTTTGCCGCCCGGAATGTACACGGCATCAAAAAGAACAGAGGCGGCTGTCAGCAGACTTTGGTCTATTTCCATGCTCACTTTATTCTCAGAAATGATCTTGCCCAGTCTCGGTGCAATGATCTCTACAATTGCACCCTCTGCTTCAAAAGCAGATTTAACAGTTGATAAGGTTTTGTCATTAAAACCATCGGCAGCCAGTACTGCGATTTTGCGGCTCTTAACCGTATCCTTAATTGTATTAGCCATGCTCAGTGCGGCCGAAGATTTCAACTTGCTTTCTACTTTCAGGGACTTGAAATCTTCCGGATTCCCATCTGCAGGGACACTTCCATTTACAGGAAAGGCAGGTTTTGCCGGCAGTTCAATACCCAATCCGAAAGCCACTTTTGCAGCAAGGGTCACATCTATTTGATGCAGGATGCCCAGCATCCGCTCACGAATGGCCACGGTTTTTACCTTACCGAGCTCAAAAGTCAGCGCGTCGATGATGTGGTTTTTCTCCGGTTCGGACTGGCTGTTGAAGAATAGCGTGGCCTGACTAAAGTGGTCAAAGAAACTCTGGCTTCTGGCCCTTACTTTCTTAGCGTCAATGCGTTCGGTGTAACTGGTAAAGCCGCCGTCGGCCGCCTTAACCTGTGCCGGATCGTTGTTGCCCAGTGAATTGGGACTGTAACTGGTCTTGCCTTTATTGATCGTCTGCCGCATGTGGCCATCGCGCTGGTTGTTGTGGATGCCCACTACCGGACGGTTGATCGGAATTTCATGGAAATTCGGTCCGCCAAGGCGGATCAGTTGCGTATCGGTATAGGAAAACAAACGGCCCTGCATCAGTGGGTCATTGGTAAAGTCGATACCGGGTACGATGTGACCCACATGAAAGGCAACCTGCTCTGTTTCAGCGAAAAAATTATCCGGATTGCGGTTCAGCGTCATCTTGCCTACCCGCTGTACCGGCACCAATTCTTCGGGAATCAGTTTGGTCGGGTCGAGCAAATCGAAATCAAATTTGAATTCATCCGACTCCGGAACAATCTGCAAGCCCAGCTCCCACTCTGGAAAAGCACCGGCCTCAATGGCGTCCCAAAGGTCCCTTCTGTGAAAATCAGGGTCTTTTCCGGATATGTTTTGCGCCTCATCCCAAGCCACGCTGTGGACGCCCAATAGGGGTTTCCAGTGGAACTTCACAAAAGAGGCCTCTCCTGCTGCGTTGATCAATCTAAAGGTATGTACGCCAAAGCCTTCCATCATCCGCAGACTCCTCGGCAGGGCCCTGTCGCTCATCGCCCACATGATCATGTGCGCCGATTCGGGCATCAGGGAAATGAAATCCCAGAAGGTATCGTGAGCCGAAGCCGCCTGTGGAATCTCATTGTCAGGCTCTGGTTTGACGGCATGGATCAGATCCGGAAACTTCAGCGCATCCTGGATAAAGAAAACCGGCATGTTATTGCCTACCAAATCAAAATTGCCCTCCTGGGTGTAGAATTTGACCGCAAAGCCCCTCACGTCCCTGGCCAGATCGCTTGATCCTCTTGAGCCTGCTACAGTAGAAAAGCGCACGAATACGGGCGTCTCCATCGCGGTATCGGTCAGGAATTGTGCCTTGGTATATTGCGCCTGACTTTCATACAATTTGAATACGCCATGTGCCCCCGAGCCCCTGGCATGGACAATTCGTTCAGGAATCCGCTCATGGTCGAAATGGGTGATTTTCTCCCGAAGGATGAAATCTTCCAGCAGCGTGGCGCCGCGCTCACCTGCTTTCAGCGAGTTCTGATCGTCATTGATCTTGACACCATGGTTGGTGGTCATTTGTTCGCCTGTCGCATCAGCCGTGTGCGGCATGAGCTTTTCTGTTTTCAGGTTTTCAGGCTGAGGCACCAGTTTTTTATCGATCGCTGCTTCAGTTCCTTGTTTTGGTGGGGTATTTTTCTTTGACATAGCCGTCGTGCTTGTTTAAGTATTGAGCTTGTTTAACACCATGGATTTGGTTTTGTTTAAGGTATTCTGTGAAAATCAGAACCTTAGTGATTCCGGTGTTGGCCGAGGAAATTCCCCTGTTCAACGATTGTGTTCTTTGAGGCCTCCTGGCGGCACTACTTTCGGTAGCAAATCACAAGCAATGTATATGAAAAGTTTAACCTCCGCCTCCGTTTTCTGTTGTTTCCTGCTTTGCTTTGCAGGAACTTTTTCTGCTCATGCACAGGATAAAAAACCGCTGACAGACACGATTAAAAAAGACACTACCTCTGATGAAAAACTCTTGAAAGAAGTGAACATCAGGACCCGTAAAAAACTGATTGAACGTAAAATAGACCGCACCATCGTCAACGTAGCTGGTTTTGCAACCGCCGCCGGTGCCGATGCGATGGACTTGCTGGGGCGACTGCCGGGCCTTCGGGTGACGGATGATGGCAGCGTGAACCTGATGGGCAAGGGCGCGACCATTTATGTGGATGGTAAATCGACTTACCTGTCCGGAGCGGATCTTGCCGCTTACCTAAAGTCCCTGCCTGTGGATTTGCTGGATAAGATCGAACTGATGCCCAATCCGCCAGCCAAATACGATGCTGCCGGCAGCGGGGGGATCGTCAATATCATCACCAAAAAGAACAAACAGGCGGGTTACAATGGCGGACTGTCGCTCAATGCAGGTTCGGGGGTCTACCGCAAGGTAAACGGGTCGCCGAATCTGGGCTACCGGGTTGGGAAGCTGAACCTCTTTGCCAATGCCGGGGCCGGGAGTCCGAAGGATTTTGAGAATGCCTCGGCCAACAGGCGTTTTCTGAATCCGGATGGATCTGTTTCGGCCATTTTGGACCAGGAAAGCGAGATCGCCTATACCCGGAATACGGGCAATATCAAACTGGGCGCGGATTACTATCTGACGAAAAGGACTACGGTCGGCGTTATTTTTAACGCGAACAGCAGTTCGGTGAAGGAAAATGGCGACAACCGGAACCTGATGCTCAACAGTACACACATGCTGGACTCCACCATTTTTTCTGCCAACGACGCCCAGAATAAATTCAGGAACAAGCTACTCAATGTCAACATGGTCCACCAGTTTGACTCGCTGGGCACTGAATTGAGTATCGATATGGATTATGGCACGTATCATACCCAGATTGACCAGATCTTTGGCAACCAGACCTTTTCGCCTTCGGGGCTGGTCTTGAACAACGAAAGGATCCGCGGTTCACTTCCCAGGGACATCAACATTTATTCGGCCAAAACAGACCTGACTTTTGGTGTAAAATATGGCATCAAACTGAGTGCGGGACTGAAAATGAGCAAGGTAAGCACAGACAACAAGGCGCATTATTTCCTTGGCTTTGAACCTGTTGAGCAGCCGGACTACAACCGGACCAATACTTTCTTGTATGACGAAACCATCGGTGCGGCTTATATCGAAGGGTATAAGGAGTTTGGTAGATTTGGCCTAAAAGCAGGCCTTAGAACTGAACAGACCCATTCGGAAGGACAGCAGTTGGGCAATGCGCAACAGGCTGATTCTTCCTTCAACAGAACCTATCTGAATGCCTTTCCGACCTTGTTCTTGTCCTTCAAACCAGATTCCAGCAACACCAACCAGTTCTATTTCAGTTACGGAAGGAGAATCGGCCGCCCTGGTTATGACCTGCTAAATCCTTTTTTATCGCTTGTGCAGCGTTACAACCAGGTTGCCGGCAATCCATTTTTGAGACCGGACTTTACCAATAACTTTGAGTTCACGCATGTGTATAAAGATCAGCTGAATACGATGCTGTATTACTCCAGCTTGTCCAACATCAGCGGTCAGGTGATCAGGCCTGTCGGCGATATTTATACCCGGCGGCCGGAGAATACGGGGAGCCTGCAAATTACGGGATTGATGGTGACGTACAACAGGGACATCTTTAAGTGGTGGAACGGAGATTTCTCTGTGAACCCGGAACGCATTCACATGAATGTGCTGCTGGACGGCAAGCGCGTGGATACTGTATTTTATTCCCAGTCCCTCAATTGGTTCAACCGGATTACCATCAGCAAAAACACCACGGCTGAGGTGGTGCTGAACTGGGGCGGCCGCTCCTTTTCCGGACAAAACACCACAAAGGGCATCGCTGCTGTCCGTGCAGGTATCAAGCACAACTTGTTTAAAGGCAATGGCACGATCGGGCTTAGCGGCAGCGATCTGTTTTACTCCGCCATAACCCATGGCCGGATCTTGAATGTTGCAGGTTCTGATGCGACCTATAAAAACAGGAAGGACAGCAGGTCTGTTGTGTTTTCATTCAGCTATAAATTCAGCAAAAACGCGAAGGACAATAAAGGACTGCGGGACAGGAATGGTGCGAGGGATGAGCAGAACCGGGTGCAGTCGAATCCTTAAGCTTTTTACATGTCAATCTTGAAGAAGGGCCTGAATTTTGTAGGCCCTTCTTTATTGGAAAACCTTTATATTGACGTCAATGAAAATTGCTACTTATAATGTAAACGGCGTAAATGGACGCTTGCCTGTATTGCTCCGCTGGCTTCAGGAGACACAGCCGGACGTGGTTTGTCTGCAGGAACTGAAAGCGCCACAGGAGAAATTCCCGCTGCAGGCCATTAACGATATCGGCTACCATGCCATCTGGCAGGGTCAGAAAAGCTGGAACGGCGTGGCCATTTTGTCGCGCAGCGAGATCAAGGAACTGAGAGTTGGCCTTCCCGGTGATCCGGAGGACCTGCACAGCAGGTATATCGAGGCTTTTATCAACGGGATTGTGATCGGTTGCCTGTACCTGCCCAACGGCAACCCTGCTCCTGGCCCGAAGTTTGACTACAAGCTGGCCTGGTTTGAGCGGCTTCAAGCGCATGCAGCTGGTCTTCTGAAACATGGCCTCCCAGTGGTGCTGGTGGGCGATTACAATGTGATGCCTACAGAACTCGACGTTTATAAGCCGGAACGTTGGGTAGATGATGCGCTGTTTCGTCCGGAGACCCGTGCGGCGTTTTTCAAACTGCTGGATCAGGGCTGGACGGACGCGATCCGCAAACTGTATCCCACAGAAAAGATCTATACATTTTACGACTACTTCCGAAATGCGTACGCCCGGGATGCGGGACTGCGCATTGACCATTTTCTGCTCAGTCCGCAATTGGAAGGGCATTTGATCAATGCGGCAGTAGACAAGCATGTACGGGGCTGGGAAAAGTCCAGTGACCATTGCCCGGTCTGGATCGAGCTCGATTCGGCCTTTGACCCGGCTACATAGTGCCTGTCCGGACTTCCCCATCGGGGACGTAACTGGCAACGATGACGCCGGTTGTAGAGGTGATACTGCTGCTCAGCTTCCATTGTTGGGCAGGTGTGCCTTCTTCAAACAGCTTTTGTCCGCCGCCTAGGGTAACGGGAAAGATCCAGGTGTGTAAGACATCGATCAGCTCATGCTTCAATAGGGTTTGCACCAGTCGCCCGCTGCCGTAGACCAATAAATCCGGTCCTTTTTGTGATTTGAGTTGTTCGAGCTGCAGTACGACGTCTTCAGAGATCTGTGTTGAGTTTATCCAGGAAAGATCGACCTTTGTAGTCGCCACCACATATTTCTCAATCTTATTGAAGGTTTCGCTGGTCGGGTCGCCCTCCTGTTTTGGCCAGAAGGACGCAAATATCTCGTAGGTTCTGCGGCCGAGAAGCAAATCATAAGGCGCAGCGGTAATTTCTGCCATCCTGTTGTTCATGGCATCGTCCCAAAATGGAGCGGACCAGCCGCCCCATTTGAAGTCGTTCTTGGTATCTTCTTCAGGGCTGCCCGGCGACTGCAGCACCCCGTCCATGGTTAAAAACTCGCAAACTATAATCTTTCTCATAACATTCGTCTTATGTGGTAAAAGTACCTGTAAGCCTTGAAGGTAGTGAGGTATTAACAAGACAATATACAGGGTGGTTTGCGACACCCTGTAATTTTACTTTTGTTTTGAGGTAATGGTCTTCATCAATCCGTTTACCTTCACTTTTACTTGAGCCGGTTTCGGAGAACTGACTGCGTAACTGAGTACTTTTCCATCTTTCCAGGACATGGATACGGTGTAGTTTCCCCTCGCTTTGAGTCCGCTTACCAATCCGTATTTCTTCCAGGCATCTGGTAGTGCAGGCAGTAAATCGATAAACCCATCATGGCTTTGAATCAGCATTTCGGCGATCCCTGCTTCTGCCCCAAAGTTGCCATCTATCTGGAACGGCGGGCCGGCAGAGAGCATATTCGGGTAGACTCCCCCTCCGGCTCCATAGTTGATGTCAGTTCTGGAAGTGGGTTTTAAGATCTCTTTCAGCAGTTTGAAAGCGCGGTTGCCATCCTGTAGTCTTGCCCAAAACAAGAGTTTGTAGGCGATGGTCCAGCTCGGTCCGTCATCTCCCCTTACTTCAAGCGTTTTCTTAGCTGCCGCTGCGAGTTCCGGAGTGGATGTCGGCGTAATCAGCGAGGCCGGATACAATCCCCAGAGGTGGGAAATGTGACGGTGCTGCAAGTCAGTTTCTTTGTAATCCTCCAGCCACTCCTGTATGCGGCCGCTCTTGCTGACTACTCCGGGAGGCGGAACGGATTTTAGTTTGTCTTGTAGTGTGGTTCTGAATTCTGCATCTAATCCCAATATCCTGGACGCGGCAATCACATTATTGAACAGGTCTCTAACGATCTGGTTGTCGATGGTCGGGCCCATCGAAATACTGGCAGTTTTGCCATTCGGCAGGTAAAAAGTATTCTCAGGAGACACTGAAGGTGAAGTCACCCACCAGCCTGACTTGGTGTCCTTTACCAACGCGTTGTTGTAAAACTGAGCAGATCCTTTTAGGATTGGGTATATGCTTTTAAGGTAGGCTTTGTCCAGAGAAAAAGCGTAGTGGTCCCAGAGGTTGTTGCACAACCAGCCGGAACCGGCATTGGCCACGCCCCATGAAGCACTTTCGCCAGGCTCGGTAAAGCCCCATACGTTGGTGATCACGTGGGCGATCCAGCCTTCGGCATTGTAATACGCTTTAGCAGTCCGCTCGCCCGGTTTCACCAGTCCCCGCACCAGTTCTGCCAGGGGCAGGTTCAGTTCGGAAAGGTTACTCACCTCTACCGGCCAATGGTTCATTTGTACGTTGACATCCAGATGGTAATCTCCATTCCATGGGGTGTTGATTTCCTTGGCCCATAGACCTTGCAGATTGGGTGGCAACAGACCCACCCTTGTGCTGCTGATGCTCAGGTAACGCCCAAACTGAAAAAACAAAGCCGCCATGGCAGGGTCGTCCTGCGAGTTTTTATAGAAAAGATCCAATCTTTTGTTGGTAGGCAATGCAGATGAGGCACCCTGACCCAGGTCTATGCTCAATCTTTTGAACAGTTTGCCGAAATTGGCCACGTGTTTTGCTTTCTGTAATTCGTAAGGCTTTTTCATCGCGGCCGCCATCAAAGCAGATGTCGAATTCCGGAATGGAAAGGCTTTAAAGTCTGTTGCCGCTGAGACGTAAATGATGAGTTCTGTAGCATTTTTGACAATCAGACTGTTTTGATCTGTGCTGATCGTACCTCCGTTTAGTTTGGTCTGCACCCTGGCCAGGTATTGCATCCCCTTACCGTCTGTGCCATTGTCAAGCTGACCGGACATTTGCAGTTCTTTGCCTTCGGTCTTGATGGCGAAGCGCTCCGCGCGGTCCAGACTAATCCGGCAATTGAGTTTGCCAGGCTGATCTGCCGTAATCCGGATGACCGATACGTCATCATCAAAGCTCGTAAAGTAGGTTCTTTTATAATTGACACTGCCTAACTTAAAACTGGTAGTGGCCAATGCGTTATTCAGAGATAGCTCCCGCTGATAATTTTGTGGTTCAATGTCTTTGTCGTCGTAACTGTACTCTATATTCAGATCGCCCAGGGTTTGGTATTTACCCCACTGCGCACCGCCTGAACCGGGGCCTTTGCAGACGAAGTTCTTATTGACCAAGTCCTGTGCCTCTTCATTCTTTCCTTCGGCAATGAGTTTGCGAATGGCGGGCAGGCTTTTATAGGCTTCGTAGTTATTGGCATCTTGTGGAGAGCCGGACCAGAGGGTGATGTCGTTTAGTACGATTTTCTCTTTCCTGACCCCGCCGTCAGGCGTCATGCCCAATCTGCCGTTGCCCAGCGGAAGGGTTTCTTCCCACATCTTTGCGGGCTGGTCGTACCATAGTTTAAGTGGTTTTTGTTGCGCATAAAGCGCTGAACTCGCTGTGTAAAAAAAGGCAAGGAAACAGATTAGTCTTTTCATCTTGAGGGGAATTGCTGCTGGTTTCATTTGGTTAAACATACAAAGGCCGACTGGTAGTAAGCACAGTCCTAAAACTCCTCTAAAATAGCGGGTAGCGGTTTTGTATCCAATGGACAAAGAACTGAAAAGCATGGATTAAATTATCCAGGGCATAAAAAAAGCACCATCATTAAACTGGTTAACGATGGTGCTTAGCGTTTATGTCAGACTAAAGGGCCTTATTGATTTTTTACATTGATGGCAGTTACTTGCCCGGCTCCTTCGGTAAACACAATTACCAGATTGTGCTTGCCGGTAGCAGCAGTTAAGTTAGCCCGTGTGCTTTTGCCATTTGCGGCGGCAGACTGGCCAATGACTTTACCATCTATACTGTCCAGTCTTACTTCGTAAGCACCGGAAGCTTTTTGATCTGTACCAACCAGTTCCAGGGCCTTCAGTCCAGTCAGGTCGATGTTGCTCAGTTGGATAGACGCGCCTTTTTCTTTGGCTGTGGCCACAGACTTATTGCCATTGAAGTCAATACCTTTGAATACATCGGCATTGGCTACCGGAATCTCCGGATTGCGCAATACGACAATACTTTCGGCCGACTGAGCAGGAATGGCTTTAGCGCCACGGTCTTTGTAAGCAGCCCTCAAAATAAACGAACCTTTATTGGTTTGTCCTGGCTGCTCATTGGTTGTATAGCTCCCTGTTACCGGAAGATTTTTAGGAGCTGCTTTTTTATCACTCAGGCTTAACACGTATTTTACGATCGAGTTGACCTCTGCGGTTGACATGCCTGTATGCGCAGGCATCATCGCATCACCCCATACTCCTGATCCACCGCTAATTACTTTCTTAGTCAGGAAATCTTCAGCAGATTTATCGCCTTTATATTTCAGCGCAACCTGTGTAAAGGACGGGCCTAAAGATTTAGCATCCAGCATATGACAGGCATTACAATCGCTATTCTTGATCAGTGCTTTCGCACCAGCATGTTGTGCAGAAGCATCGTATTTGTTTTGGTTTTGTGCCACAACAGTCATATCGTAACCTTCAGAAAGGTAATTAATTGAAACTGAAACCTGTGAAGGCAAGATTCTTTTGTTGGCCAGGCTACCGTCTTCTTTATCAGTTACGCTCACTGCATAATTGATGCTATTGCCCGGAAAGAAGAAGCTGCTGTTGCCTTTTGTGAAATTGAAGTTGACAACAGGAACCGCATTACCAGCAACGATCTCTACAGATTTGCTGTTTTTGGCACCCTGAGGATCTGTAACGGTCAATGTTGCTTTGTAAGTACCTGCTGTACTCAGGATCACTTCAGGATTGGCAGTTTTGTTGGTTTGAACTACTACACCATTTTTAGTGATTTTCCAATCGTAGGTTAGTGCATCTCCATCGGAATCTACTGTGCCTTCGGAAGACAACTGTACTTTAAAAGGAACTGGTCCGGCTACTTTATTGGCGGCGACCTGAACCGTTGGTTTACGGTTACCTCCATTGTATTCAATCTTAATCAGTTCGGCTTCAGGAAGATCTTTAAAATAACCGTTACCGTATTCCATGATGTACAATGCGCCATCCGGACCAAACTTCAAGTCAATTGCCCCGTGCAGGGTCAGGTTCGGCAGGAAACGTTCCATGGATACATATTTACCATCAGCATCAAAAGTCACCGCCAGTATCCAGCCACGCACCCAATCGGTAATTAGCCATTTGCCTTCATAATAAGCAGGAAACTGATACCTGGCGTTTTTGAAATCACTCGCATGGAAAATTGGGCCACCTACCGCACTCCGGCCACCGCTACCCATTTCAGGAAACTGCTCACTGGCAGAGTAAGGATACCAAATGAAAGGATTGACTACCGGAGGCAGAATTTCCATACCCGTATTGTTTGGCGAGTTGTTGATGGGTTTTAGAGGATCCCACCATTCACCAGATTTCTTGGTCGCGAAATCGTAATCGCGATAAGCCTCTGTACCGTTAAAATAAGGCCAGCCGTAGTTGCCGGATTTCTTGGCAATATTGAACTCATCATAAGACTTCGGTCCGCGCAAATCTGAACCGTTGGAGCCGTCAGGACCAACCTCACCCCAGAACAACCAATTGGTTTTGCTGTCGATGGTCAGTCTCCATGGGTTTCTATTACCCATAGTGTAGATTTCAGGACGTGTTTTTGGGGTGCCTTTAGGAAACAGGTTACCTTCAGGGATGGTATATGAACCATCTGCTTCAGGATGGATCCTCAGGATCTTGCCCCTTAGGTCATTCGTATTTCCCGAAGACTTCTGTGCATCACGTGGTCCTTCACCCGGACGCTCGTCTATTGGTGTAAAACCATCAGAAGATCTGGAGAAAGTATTGTCACCTGTAGTCAGGTACAAGTTTTTGTCTTTATCAAACAACATACCTCCACCCACGTGGCAGCACTCCTCACGCTGAACAACTACATCAAGTACTTTCTTTTCAGTAGCCATATTTAGTTTGCCCCCGGCCCAGGTAAATCTGGACAGGCGGTTTACAGATTCCTCTTTCGGAGAATAATAAATATAGATCCAGTGGTTTTTGTTGTAGTCCGGATCCAGGATCACACCCTGCAATCCATCTTCACCTTCCGAACGCTCGCCTGTTTTGCTTACGTATTCGCGGCTCACATTGAATTCTGCGATCACATCCATCTTATTGGCTGCAGGATCGTAAACTTTTAACTTTCCTTTACGCTCGGCATATAAAACTTTACCACCATCCAGGATCTGGAATTGCATTGGCTCTTCCAGTTTCTGTTGCAGCACCACCTTGGTGAACCTATTGTCGTCAGGTTTACCCGTCTGCCCTTTTACTATATACGAAGAAACCAATAACAGCGCTAATGCTGTTATTGGTTTCAAAAATGATAACCTGATCATGTTTGTCTTTTTTTACTGTTTAGCTACGATATTACGGAAATTAACAACACTTGCTGCTACGTCCTGACTGTTGCTCTGCCAGTTGTATTCGTATTCGGCAGAGATACCGCCTTTGAAATTTTGTCTCTTCAATTCTGCGATTACAGCAGGGATGTTAGATACACCTTCTCCCCAATGTACATCGTGACCGCCTTTGCCTTTTTCATGAAGGTCTTTCATGTGTGAGTGCAATACGTGGCCTTCCAGTTTTTTCAGGCATTCAACAGGATCCAGACCTGAGCGTACCCAGTGACCGATATCTGCACAGGCACCAATGCGTTTGCTCTGGCCTTTGATCGCGTTCAACACGATGTCAGGATTCCAATAGTGTGAAGGATTCGGGTGGTTGTGGATCGCCACGTTGATCATGTATTTGTCCGCAAGTTTTGACAATAAAGGAATGTCTTTTTCATTTGGCTCTGAGGTAATGGTATGGATACCCATTGCTTTGCAGAACTCAAATAATTTAACCCATTCAGCTTCGCTGCCAGCTCCGGTTACACCGAAGGCAATCACCTTTACGTTATTTGCTTTCAGCAATTCCAAAACTGCTTTGCGTTTGGCATCATCCATATCAGGACCCATAGTGCCTTCTATACCGCCGCCAATCTGCTGACCAGGAAATGCTTCTACATACCTTAGGTTACAGCTGTCGATCTTTTTGATGGCCTGCGCGAAAGTGAAAAGTCTGAAAGTATAGGCCTGTGAGCCAAGTTCCCAGCCTAGCTTTGCTTCCGGGTTTTTGGATGACGCAGCACTGTTGCTGGAATTCATGCTTTTGCAAGCAGCAAGGGCTAGTAATAAACATAGCCCCGAGAAAATTTTCCTGGTACGGTTCATTGATTTAGTTGTAATAATAGTTTGAAAATTCATTTGTGTATTTGGTTAACAATGGGAGTAAAACTATCACAAATCAGCCGCCAATAAATGGATAAATGATTCAAAAGAATGGATATTTATCTCCCGCCCTGCTAATATAGAATTTTTAAAAGAACAGACAAGCTATGTACTACAAATATTAAGTACCTGATTTATAATGATAAATAGCCCGACCTGCTGGAGCAGCATCGCCATTTACCCAGAAATCCAGGATGTTGTTTTCGGACTTAGTGTTATCTTGACACTTAAAGCCAAAATTTAAAGCGTCTTTTACCCCGAGTAAAGTCCGCGGAATCCTGATTTCTAATTGATTGAATTTCTGAGCGTAGTCGACCTCGCCGGCAGGTTTCCAGTTCCAGCTATAAGACGTCTTTTCTAGATAAGCTTTTTGCGCGGGGCTTTTTCGGTTGACCACAAAGTCAAAGCCTTCCCATCCCGTGTTTTTGTCCATATCAATATCGATGAACAATTGCATCCAGGCAGGATCTGTTTTGGGACTCATTGGTTGCGCCGTTTCCATGTAGAAATAAACATAGTCTTTGTCGCGGGCCACTTTTGCAGCAACGATATCGTTGCGCCCGCTGGTGTTGGTGTAATACAGACTCCCCCAACCGGCACTGTTGCGGTGCAGGGTGTTGCCTTTGTAAGCTATGTATTTAGGCGTTACGTTGTTCCAGTCTTTAAAATCCCCGTCAATCTTAACAGTTACCGGTTCCGATATTTTCTCAGGAGCAGGCATACCTTTAAACTTCCGGATGTTGCTGACCATCTGGTAATAATAGTTGTCGCCATGACCGCCTTTCATCATTTCTATGTCACGACTGCCCTCCTGGTCAAATTCATCGGGAAAGGCGTTTGGTTGTTTCTGCCAGAGTTCAGCGCGACCGGCGATCCACTCGTTCCAGCCGGTAATGAAGATGAACTCCGGATCAATTTCCAAAGCTCTGTCCCACTGTTCCTGGAAATTATAACCATAATTGACTGCCCCTGGTTCTGTGATCTGTCCTTTTTGGTGAGTATAACTTCTCCCGAAAGAACCAGGTGCATTCATAGCAGTGAGCCCCCTTTCTTTCGACCAGTTTTGTGCCACACCCACAACAGCCTGTTCAAATCCTTTTTCTGTTTTTATGAAACCATGCTGGGGATAAATCTCCAACCAGCCCCAATGGTTGTGCTGTTGTGGCCCCTTGTCGTAAACCGGTTGACCAGGCCTGAAGGTAAAGAACTGGTGCATCTCTTTGTTGAGCACATTGTCGTCCTTACTGTCTCCTTGATCGCCCACACTGGCCGGGTAAGCCATGATGAGCGGTTTGCCTTTCCAGTTAAACCACAAGTCTTTGTACAATCCCTTCTTGTATAGATCAGTATAGATCTCCGTGAGAATTTCTCTTGCACCGGGACTCGGCCCGAAGGGCAGCATGAAGGCAATTTGCGGGGTTCTCACACCGTCCTTTCTGGCTTTGTTAAATACCTCGCAGAGTTTCATGTAGGACTCCTTCCAGGTAAAATTGCCATTGGTGCAGTCAAAAATGAGCACATCAACTGCGGCATCCGCCAACATTTCAGCATGTTTACGCAACACCCATTCGTCTGTATCGATATAATAACCAAACAACGGTTCTGCCCAAAACCAGGGACTCCCCTGCGTAGGCCATATTGGATTTTTAAAATCTTCTTTTGCTTTCGGATTGCGGGCAAGGTATTCAGTTGTATTGAAGGGCGCATTGCCCTTGCCTTGTTGGGTATGCCAGGTCCAATAAAAAAGTCCGACGAACTTGTCCTTCTTTGGCCCGCCAACTTCTTCGTAAGTCGGTAATTTCCGGCCCAGCGCATCGGTAGCATGAAAGTTTGCCCCGGGGTTTTGAGCGTATGTTTGGACACTGGTTGTGATAAAATAAGCCGTAGTTAACAATAAAACTTCCAAACAGTATCTTCCTTTTTTCATAACGAGCTCCCTTACTTCCCTTTGTATATAAAATTATATGTAAACCTTGCATTTGGCGCAGCGTCTCCTTTATCGAGGAAATTCATTACATTTCCGTCTGCGGGAATGTTGTCCGTCCATTTGAAATTGAGACTAAACTGTTTTCCTGTTAGCCCCAAGAGTTTTCTTGGCACTTTGATTTCCAACTCATTGTCTTTAAATGCATAACTGACCTGCCCGGAACTTTTCCACTTCCAGCCTCCAGTGTTTGTTTGGATAGAGGTGGTTGTAGCGCTGATTGGTTTCTGATTGACGAGGTATTGAAATCCTTCCCAGTCTGGTTTTTTCGAGTCTGATATGCCAATATACAAGCGCATCCAATCTTCCGATTTCCATGAAGTCAGAGTTTCATTGGTTTTTACATAAAAGGATACATATTGTTCATCGACAGCAACCCGTGTTTCTATGATGTCGTTTCTGCCGGTATTGTTGACATATTCCGTGTATTTCCCCCAGCCAGGATGTTTCCGGTGAAAAATATCTCCTTTATCATCTCTAAAAATTGCGTCCACATTTTGCCAGTCTTTAAATGAACCATCTGTCTTAATGCTGTTTTTATTGGTATAGGTTATTGCAGCTCGTGTGCCTTTGAACTGGCGGATATTACTAACCAGCTGATAGTAATAATTATCATTGAAATCACCCCTAACCGGTTCGGCATCCCGGCTGTATTCGGCATTGTACAAATCGACAAAGTAAGTCTCTCCTTTATTAATCTTCTTACCCAAAAAATGACTGCTGGCACCATTGTCAAACCGCATAGCTACCCACTCGTTCCATCCGGTGACAAATACAAACTCAGGGTCTACCTCCAGCGCGCGTTTCCATTGCTCGTTAAAATATAAGCCTTCACCTGAATGGTGAACCTCAGGTTCCTTGCCGTCATGGAAACTCCGGCCAATATTGGACATCGGATGTTCTGCAATACTGACGCTGATCTGCTCTGGTTTTTCAGGAGAATCATGCCAACCATAGGATTGCGGAGTATGGTCTACCCAGGTCCACTTATCCTTCCCATCGCCAAACCAAGCCTGTTTCTTGCTCCAGGCCCAGGACTGCCGGATGGTAAAGAAAGATTTGACATCGTCTTTCTGATCGTCTGGTGGAGCCAACAAAAGTGGCTTGCCTTTCCAGTAAAACCAAAGGCTTTTAAACAACTCTTTGCTGTAAATCTGTTCGTAAAGTTGGTTTACCGTGGCGACAGGATTAGAATTGACAATAAAGGCAATTGATGGTGTAGAAATGCCTTCGCCGCGCATTTTTAGATACGTTTCAGAAATCTTGGTAACCTGCGGCAAATAGATTGCGGCATTGGTGACATCCAAAATCAGTACATCGACACCCGCATCTGAAAGCATTTGAGCATGTTTGCGGATGATCCACTCATCATCTGGCAGGTAGTAACCGAAATAAGGTTCAGCCCAATGATGCCAGGCATTTATCGGCCCATATTTGGGCTGATCTGGATTTGCCTTTAAAATTTTGGTGATGTCGTACGGGCTCAAAGTGTCTGAAGGTTTTTTCTTCATCACACCACCATCCGGTGCATTGCCACTGTGCTGGTCATATCCATGCGCACCCTGCCAAACAAAGTAAAAAATGCCTACGTATTTATCCTTCTGGATGGCCTTTGTACCTGCTACTACTTTTCGACCCAATGCATCTTTTGCCACCCAGGTATCTGCGCCGGAAGAGGAAAGCAATTGCTTACTTTCCTCTGTCGTCTGTCCTTTTCCCCTTTCAATCGTCAAAAAGAAGAAGAACAAAACCATGATGTACTTAACCATAACTACAAGGCTCTGATGATCTTAACTTGTTTAGGTCCGGTAATCACTGAGTTGATCTTGCCATTGGCGAGTTTGGTGTGCTTGATTTTGACTACACCATATGGTGTAGGGAATGAGCCTTCTACAAATTTCAGATCACCAAGATGCGGTTCAATTTTAATGGTCTTGCAACCTGCCTCCATCACCTGAACACCTAAAACGTGTTCGGTGAGCCATGATGTTGGCCCCGAAGCCCAGCCGTGGGATAAGCTGTGACGGAAACCAATATAGCAGTAAGCACCATAGGCACCGTGAATATCTATTTTGCCTTCCGGAACCAGTTCATCAATACGGCCCGCATTGGTTACCCAATCCATATTGAAATCTTCCCAGAAACTGGTTGCTCCAAGATCCAGCATGGCTCCCCAATAGGTTTTGATGATATCCATCGCGGTCTGGTAATTGCCAGCCTTCGCCAATGCCTGTAGCATGTAATAACCATAAAAAGTACTGAAGTTTTTCGCTCCGCCTTCGGCAATTACTTTATTGGCGGTCTCGTCTGAGATCATGCCCGATAAAGACAACAAAGCAGCAGCTTGCTTGGAACCATTGATTTCCGGTACGTATTTTTTCATGCGGTCTGCCGCCGCCTTGTATTTTGCTGCTGAGGCAGGGTCCTTCAGAATGCCACAAAGTTCAGAACCCGCATTCAGCGTGATGACCATCAAAGCCTGCAAGCCTGCGTGAATAGCAGGTTTGTTTTCACTGGAAGGCCAGTCCAGGAACCTGCCGTCCAGTGTTTCACTGTTTTTATCGTCTATTTTGGTGACGAGTATATCCAGCAATTTCACCATGTACTCCTTCTGTTTTTGCAGATAAGACAAGTTGCCATTGAACTTATACAGGTCACGATGGATGATGATCCACCACATCGAGTATGCACTAATGCCGTTCATCCATTGGTTTACGGGGGTCGCATCGCGGATCAGGTCCAGACTTTTAGGCACTACTTCATTGTACCCAAACACATTGCTGATGGTGGTCACTTCAGGATGCATATCGCCTACCCAAACGAGGCGGTCACGTTTTACGCCATCCCAAAGGTACTGTTGCATGTTCAGGTGAACAGTATAAGCGCCTGTCTCCCAGATCTTGTTCAAGCGCTCGTCGCTGCTTTTGAAAGAACCCAGATAAGGAATATCCCGGTAGACAAACATCGCACGTACTTCTTTGAGAAGCAGTTCGGAATTGTCATCGACCAGGTCTATCCTAACGAAACGGAAGCCGGTATTACCCAATTCAAGCACACCTAACCATGGCACTTCGATTACGAAATCCCTGATGGCATGGTCGTTGGTTGCGGTTGCTTTGCCCCCAGTTTCCGACATCGTTTCTGCTGCCGATTCACCGAAACGGATCCTGATCTTCACCGGGCCGTTTTTCTTCATCATGCCGGTAACGATTTGTAGACCGCCCTGCAGTTCCCTACCAAAGTCCAACATCAATCCGCCTTTGTGCTGACCGTCGCTGGTCAGAGTCACCATATCTTTGTTGATCAGTTCACCTTGTCCGTTTCCTGGCTTCAACAGGAATTTGGAGTCTTTTACGTATTTGCCGGTTTCGTCCGACTGCCATAATACGCGTGTCGGACTGAGGTATACTTTTGCACGCTTATCTACCTCCATGCCAACCGGTTTGGTTTTAAAAACAGGTGGCAATTGTTGTGCGCCTGCTTGAAGTGCAAAGCAACAGCCCAGGGCAACAGGCACTAAAAATTTGAATTTCATCTATGTGTGTTCTTTTGTGTCTTATATTCTTTAACAGCAAGCTTTAATAGCGTACCGATTTAATTGTCACCGGACCTCTTAGTCCAGATGGCTCCAACTTGCTGTCAGGACGATATGGATTGTCCCCGGACCAGGTCTTCCTTTCTGAGACCGGCAACTTGCTGTCTCCGATCAAACGGTTCACCCAGGTATTCACGACTGAGATTTCTATCTCGTTCTCTCCTGTTTTCAACGCATCGGTAATGTCAACATGCCACGGGAAAGTCCACACACCGCCAACATTAACCCCATTTACTTTTACTTTGGCCATCACTTTCACATCGTTCAGTTCCAGGAACAACCGTTCGCCTGTATTGGCTTTTGCGGCCTTAAAGGTGTTTTTGTAGACTGCCGTACCTGAATAATATTTGATGCTTTCGTCCGCATTGGTGCTCCAGTCCGTCAATTCCTTAAATACTACGGGTTTAGCAGGTCCCCTCATTTTATCATGGTCGAATGTCACCGTCCATGGTGTAGCAATGGTAGACATCGTTTTCTCTTCTGGGAAGTTTACTTTCCCCGCACCTACCGACGAAGCGGGTTTCTTAAAGATAATAAAAGCGCTTTCAAGTGGCCCCAGTTTTATAGGTACCGTAGTAGAACTTCCGTTAGCCATATATTCAGGCAATAGACGCATTGCACCCGTTACAGGATCCCAAAGTTCTGGCTGTCTGGCCACAACCCGGAACACCGGTGAGAAATTGATGATCCTTTCGCTTTGATTGCTCACAAAGTAGATTTCCTCATCAGCCATTTTTCGATGGATGTATAACACAGGCGATTGATCTGTTAACTTAAAATCGGGAATGATGTGCAGTTCATCAAGTGCCGCTTGCATGTCCATACCCGCCATGACGGTTCCTTTACCAAACTTGCCAGACTTCACATTTACTCCGTCTACATTTCCCCAAAGTTCAACTGCCAGTTTCTGGACTTCTTTATCTGAGGCCGGAAAGCCAGCTAAGCTTGGTGAACGTTTCGGCGCTGGACCCATAATGTGCGCACCCTGTGCCACCAGATCTTTGATTTTGCGCAGCAATTCAGGACGCATGGTTTCCAGTTTGGGAAGAACCAGCAAATTGTAACTCATGCCATCTGGCAATACCATTTTGCCGTCCTGCACTTTTACCCTGCCTTTAATGACTTCAGCATTGATGTAGTCAAAAGAATAGCCTTGCGGCAAAGCAGGATCAATTATACCTGTCATCTTGGGTGCGTCTTCACCGATAAAATAGGCAACATCGGCTACATACAAACCTTGCTGTAGCATGTAGTTGCTACGCTTAAGGTAATTGGTAAACAAATCCAGGTAACTGAACCAGGTATTGTGCCTGTTGAACTCGTTACCGAAATTGGCATTGATGCCCGGAACGATGTCATCCGTAGGTTGTTGAATGTAAACATGCAACAGCGTATTGTTGATTCCTTCAGTAAAGAACCGATCCCCTCGCTGCTTCATCATATATGGATAGCGGACATAGGTTTTACCACCCGCAGTGAAGGACTCAGCCGATACTTTGGTTTTACCATAAATGTGTGCTGCCGAAGAAGCCGCGCGGTTTTCGATGTTACCCAGTTCCCCTTCACTCCAGAATTCTCCGCCTATCTCGTCTGACTGTCCGCCGTACTGCAAAAACTCACCCGGGAAACCCCAATGTCCATAGTTTTCCAGCCAGGTATGCAGACCATATTTGTGACTGATTTCTCTCAATCCGCCAACATAATCATAAGCAACCCTGTCGGCTATAAAACGCCTTAAATCCCATAAGAACCGGTCTGACTGTTCTTCACTGCCTACTACTTTGCCTTCCATCACCGGGAGGTAAGGCAGGGGATTATAGCCATAATTGGCTTTAAATTTCTCAATCAGGCCATCCGTCCAGTTTTGTCCGCCGGTCTCATAACTGTCCTGAACAGCCACTTTCCAGGTCTTCCTATCTTCGGCAGGTACTCTTCTCATGATTTCTCCAAGAAAGGACTCAAAATGGCTCGCGACATGCGCCTTGCTCATTTTATCAACCTCCAGTCCGATACCTTCGGGTGAAGCCGGTCCATTCTGAACACCAGTCGGCAGCATGCCTGTTCTCATGATGATCCATTTGCCCGCTGGTACGTTCCAGTTTAAGGTTCCATCTGCAGACATTTTATCGGAGATGTCGATAACAGTAGAGGGATCAATGGCCAGATCTTTTTGGTCTACAATAGGTTGTACAGGCCATTGGTATTCGTGCCAGTATGGTAGCGGAGACTGGTACATTTTAGCCAGCGTTTTTTCCGTAAAACTTTCGATTACCGGCGAGGCAGATAATTTTAATTCCGTTACACCGAAATCTCTGGAAGATGCTGTGAACAAAACCCTGAACACCTTACCGATTGTAGCCGGAAAAGATACTGCTACCGGTCCGTAAGGATCGAAACCTACATTCAGGTTATCGTTGCCCCTATCAATATTGAAAGTTTTAATAGTTCTGAAACCTGAACCGTCTTTGACCTGAATCTCTCCTTTAGAATTCAATCTTTTGTGCGCCGGATAAACCACCAGGCTTCTGGCGGTAAAGTCTTTGTCAACTTCAAGGTCAAAATTTACCGCCTCTCCCCCAGTCATTACGCTGGTGTTTTGATCATCATCTAATAAGGCTTCGAAAGAACCCGTCTTTAGATTAGAACTGATCTTAGGTTTTGAGTCGGCTATGCTGGTGCCATAAGACTTACCCGCTTTAAAAGCAATAACCCTAACATCCTGAAAATCTCCCGCTGGTTTGTCCAGTACCACATTCAGTTTGATCGGTCCTTCGACGGATCTTTCAGTAGATTTGAGGTAGCGCATGGCCTGTTGCGGTTTGATCCAGGGGCCGCCAGACTGGCTCCAGCCCGGACTATTAAAAATGCCTATCTCAATATTCAGTTCAGTAGCTGTTTTCAAAGCAGTATGCATGATATCCCACCACTCATCGCTGAATAATTTCACTTTACCATAAGGTGTAGTTTCATAACCTATATTGCCAATAAAAGCCCTGTTGAGGCCAACGCTCTTCATGGCATGCAAATCCTTAATGACACCCTGTTTCGAGATGTTGTCCGACATCCAATACCAGTACACGCTAGTCTGAATACTGGCGGGAGGTTTTACAAAATCTGTAGCCAGCATAGCGTAAGAATTTGTTGTTGCCTCAACTGTAGTTTTATTTCGCCTGGAAGTCTGCGCTGTACTGCTATCAGCGATTGATAAACAAATTAAAAAAAGTAAACCTATACCCTGTTTCAAGTTCAAATGATTTGTGTTCATATTTGGTTGAAGCATTTACACGCCAATCTGGCTCTATGCATGGCTCCTGCCACTAATATAGGGCAAACATCAGTGAACAGCATCCTGTACTTACCTGCCTTAACTATATTTCAATAAAGTTTGGTCCACTGCAGCTCAGATCAACTTCTTTTTTTACATTTGGATAATACCAAGCTCATGATCAATAAGCGATGAACCAGGTAAAAAAAGCCATCCTTTTTCTTACCGAATATAACGTATTGACGAAACTGGAGTATCGCATTTTTAATACGATGTGTGTGCTTGCCATCCTCATTGTAGCGGTTTCTATACCATTCAGTATTTACATTGGCCTTACTGCAACTGCCCTGGTAATGAGCTCGCTCATGGTTGCCTTAAGTTTTGTTTATTATCTGGCCCGTTTCAAAAGAAAATACAAACTGGCGATTATACTTGCATCCTCCTTTGTTCCCTGCGTCTTGTGTGCGAATTTTTTCTATAGCGGCGGCGTTGTCGGCACCAGCCTTCCCTCACTCCTGATGACGCTCTTCTTGATCATGATTGTCATACCTAAAAGATTATCTGTGCCGATCACCTTGTTTTGCATGACGTTGGGTATGTTTGTGATTGCCATGGAGTATTTTTATCCCCATCTGGTTAGTACAACTTACCATGACCGGTCGAGCTTTTATTTGGATACAGCTTATACCCATTTCTTTGGAAACCTGATCCTGTTTTTTGGAATATACACTTTAAAGCGGGCCTATTATGTTGAAAAGACATTTGCGGATAAAAGGGCAAACGAACTGGAAATGTTAAACCAGGAAAGAAACAAGCTCTTTTCTATTGTATCGCATGACTTGCGCGCGCCACTGACTTCTATACAGGGCTATTTACAGTTGATGAAAATTACGGAACTTGATTCACAGGAACGGGTTGACGTCGAAAGTAAGTTGACAGATTCAGTAAGTGGCACCTTGCAAATGCTGGACAACCTCCTCTCCTGGTCCAAATCACAATTGATCAAGAATGATCCGGTCATGAAGCCGAATAACCTCAGTGAATTATTGATGCCTTTGCTCCTGATGCACGAAGCGCAGGCACTTGAAAAAGGCCTTGCCTTTAGTTACGACCTGCCGGACGGCATTACGCTGAACTGCGATGCAAATATGTTGCAGCTGGTAATCAGGAACCTGATTGCTAATGCCATCAAATTTACCGACAACGGTGGAAGCATTGCAGTTAAAGTCAAAACTACTGAGGGCAATTGCCTGATATCCATAGCTGATACGGGCATTGGAATTCCTAAAAAATACACGACTGAGATTTTCTCACTAAAGTCTGAATCCAGATTCGGAACGGCCAATGAAAAAGGAATTGGCCTTGGACTGTATCTGTCCTGGGAGTATACCATGATGCAGAACGGCAAAATCTGGTTCGAAGACAATCGTGGTAAAGGAACGATTTTTTATGTGTCCTTTAGCGCCGTTTAAATAATGCTATTCCTCATCCAGCGGCTCACTGTTTTCGAAGGCGTCGATCAGTTCCAGTGCCTGTGCTTCATTTACATCTGATACCTTTAAGCTAACTTCTTTAAAACCGGATGGACCTAAAACAGGCGAATCAATGCTGCTCATCAACTCATTGCCCATGGTCACGAATATCCCGTGTTCGGAAAGCAATTGTTGCAATATCGATGCTTTCCAGAATTCCCCGTTAAATACCTGTATTTGTCTGATGTTATCTGTAGCGCTCATATGGAGATATTTGAATGCCTAATGTAGGAAAATGATGTCCATTTTCCTACATTAGGTCAATCAAACTAATGTAAATAATCACACATGAACAGCACTTTCAAAAATTACAGCGGGATCACCTGGCTTCTTGTCGGCATCTCTCTTGGTAGCATAGCAGGCATCGTTTTTGGAAAACAGGCGGAAATATTAAAACCGATAGGTGATATTTTTCTAAACCTATTGTTTGTTGCAGTAATCCCGCTGGTATTTTTTGTAATCTCTTCTGCCATTGCCAATATTGAGGGCGGACAGAAGCTCAATCGAATCCTGACAGTCATGTCGCTGGTGTTTCTGGGTACGCTTGTATTGGCAGCCCTGCTCACCATCGCCGCGGTCAGCTTGTTCCCTGTCCATCAGGATATTGCCAAAACCGCCTTGTCTTTTTCCGAAGAAACAAAGGATAAATTAAGCGGAGACTCCATCACGCAGCTATTTACCACGGGTGAATTTTACCTCCTGCTTTCCAGAAAAAACATGCTTGCCCTGATCATTGTCGCCATTCTGATTGGGTTTGGCACATTGAAATCCGGCGACCAGGGATTGCCTTTTAAAAATTTACTCAACTCGGCCAACGAAGTATTTAAGAATGTATTTATCATCATCATGAAGGCCGGGCCTGTTGGACTGGGAGCTTACTTTGCCTACCAGGTAGCGGTATTCGGACCGGAACTTTTTGGCACCTACGGTCATATTTTAGGTATCGGTTATGGCGTCAGCATTTTTTATTATCTCGTATTCTACAGTTTTTATGCTTTCATCGCTGGGGGAATCAAAGGCATCCATAGGTACTGGCAAAATAACATTGTTCCTTCCGTTACGGCAGTGGCTACCTGTAGCAGCATCGCTACCCTCCCGGCCAATCTTGCGGCCGCCAATAAGATGGGAATCAACAGTGTCACTGCCAGCATCGCGCTTCCACTGGGAACCACCCTTCATAAAGACGGTTCCAGTATCTCCTCTATTTTAAAAATGACGGTGGTATTTGCCATGTTTGGGAAGAGTTTCAACAGTGCAGAAGTAATCTTATTAGCCCTTGGCATAACTATACTGGTTAGCGTTGTTGAGGGTGGAATTCCAAATGGTGGATATATCGGGGAAATGCTGTTTATTTCTGCGTATGGCTTTCCGCCAGAAGCACTTCCGCCAGCTATCATTATCGGAACGTTGATAGATCCGGTAGCTACCTTATTAAATGCGACAGGAGATACGGCAGCAGCAATGGTCATCAGCAGGTTTACGAATGGAAAGAGTGCGCCTAATTTCGTTTCGCCGGCTTAGGCAGGTTGTTGAATTTGTTGATAAGCTCGATCATTTTTTTCAGCACTTCGGGCTTTCCCTTTTCGTATTCCAGTTCACTGGATATATTGATGATTCCGGGCTTGTCACCATCAGATCTGTACACACGTACATTACTGACGCCTGTTTCCGAAAAAATCAGTTTGGCCGGTTCCTCAACACCCAGGTAATTTGGGGTATTGACTTTAAAATGGCGCTCTGCGGGTAAAACAAAATAATCTTCCATGACGATTTCAAAGTTGATCAGGCTATCCTGTTTGTGCGAGTAAAGCACGACAGATGAGTCTGCGTCTCTGTGTTTATGTTGGTAATACCGGATAGAGTCGATGTCTTTAGGATCTAAGAACTGTATTGACTGGGGTGCAATTTCCAGCTTATTTAAAAAGTATTTGGTAGCAGACTTTACCGGAGTTTTCGTATTGGGCGTTCCGGCCTGACCAAAAACATCTACATTAAATAAAAATACTATGGCAAATAAAAAAATCAGGCGTTGGCAGTACATCATATAATGGACATTTTAAAAATCGAAATTACACAAAATTGGTATAATCATAGTCAGCACGATCTCATTAGTCCTTTTGGAACAACAAAAAATGTTGCAAGGGCATGAACTCGCCGTTTTGGACGAGCTTAAAACCATTGGCTGACAATTCCTTGTCTACTTGTTTTACAGTCATCTTGTGCTCTGGTTTTATTGCGACAGCCGGATCTTCGGCTTTGTATTCCAGGAGCAGTAATTTGCCTTTGGTTTTCAACGAACGTCTGATCGACTTCAGAAACTCTTTAGGATATAGCAATTCATGATAGACATCTACCATAATGACCAGGTCAATTGAATTATCAGGCAAATTGGGGGATTTTTCAGCTCCTTTGATTACTGTAACATGATTTGCTTTCAGTTCTACTGCTTTATTTTTCAAATAGGCTATAGCATCATCCTGTATTTCTACCGCATAGACCTTGCCTTTGATGACTATTGGTGCGATCCTAAAGGTATAAAAACCAGAGCCGGCACCAACGTCTGCAACGATACTATTTTCCCGCAGGGGCAGCTTCGAAATCGCCAGATTGGTATTTTCTTCTTTGGACCTGCTGTTTCGTTCCAACCAGGACACGCCATCGAAACTCATGATATTGGCAATTTCCCTATCCATATATACTTTGCCAGTACCATTGGCTGATGGGGTCTTATAGCTATACACGTTATCCTTTTCCTGGGCAGAAGCCACTTCCGCAATGAGGAAACAAAAAAAAGGTATCAGTAATTTAAAAGTATTCATATTCTAATTTACTGAAAACAAAGATAACCTGCAGCATATCAGAACTAAAAGCGGTCAATCTTGTTAGTAGTAAAAAATCTGAATATGCTGCTATTGATAGACTGGACAAAATTCTTTGTAGGTGAGGAAGACTGGGAATTCCTATTGGAAATATCCCTCCGCACCATCATTATGTATTTCATTATCCTCATCGGCCTTCGTTTGTTGGGTAAACGCGGAGTTAGACAACTTTCTGTATTTGAACTGGTAGTGATCATTAGTCTTGGATCCGCAGCAGGTGACCCGATGTTTTACAAGGAGATCGGGCTAATGGTTCCGATCGTTATTTTTGCCATTATCGTTGGCGCATACCGACTCACAACATACTTGATGGCAAAAAGCAGCAAGTTTGACGACCTTGTTGAAGGTACTTGTGTTTATCTCATTAAAGACGGGGAGTTCAATATCGAAGAGTTCGGCAAGGAAACACTGGCCCACGATGAATTTTTCTCTGAACTCCGCCAGCAAAGCATTTCACATCTGGGTCAGGTTGAAACGGCTATCCTGGAGACTTCCGGCATCTTAAGTATTTATTATTATGCAGATCAGGAAGTGAAATACGGATTGCCGATATTGCCGGCACTGTTTGACAAGCGTAAGCGGCAAATCGAAGAATCTGGTTATTATGCTTGTACATTTTGTGGGAATGTACAGAAACTTACCGTTACCGATAGGAAAGCCTGCAATAAGTGCGAACATGAACACTGGGTGAAGGCAATAAAAACTTGCAGGATCAAATAAAAAGGGAGAACAAACAGTTCTCCCTTTTTATCACCTAACTAAACTCAGTATCTGTAAATTTGATAGATGAAATCACTGCCGTTTTGCAGGTATATTTCTCTCCTTGTTTCACTCAAGCTTATCTTAGCTGGGCCAACAACCGATTCCAATGCTGGTCCTTCCATTTTCGAACTCGTCGTTATTGGTGCGCCGTTGCCGGCAAGCGTAGTAACCATACCCGATCCGATATCCAGTTTTCGCAATCTAAAACCATGACCATCTGCGATGTAAAGGCTGGTCCCTGCCTGATTCACTGCGATACTCCCCAGTTGCTGAAATTTTGATTGTGCCACTGCACCATCGGCAAAGCCATATTCTGTGGATTGGTAAATAGGTGTGATTACTTTAGCTGGGCTGACTTTATATAGGTTATTGAGTTTAGCTGGTCCATTGATCGCCGCGAAGAACAGATTGTCCTGGGCATCTATCGACAAACCAATTGCACTCAACACCTTTCCAGTGATCAGTTCCCAGGGATTGATGTATAATTTGATGAGGCCATCTGCTGCTACATGATAGATTTTGTAATTGGCATCTATAAAAAACACTTCTTTCTTGCTATTCACTACGAAGTCAAAAAAATGTTGCGCGACATCCATTCCTTGTAAATCTCCGCCGGTAATGTCCCTTACATACACCGGGACGTCTGAGTTTCTAACAATTTTATACAGCTTGCCTATACTTGTTTTTGACAAACCTGCAAGTACCCAAATGGTGCCATCAGCGTCATTGGTTATTCCGTTTACAAACAATTGGGTGGCACCGGACACGAATTCCGATGGTTCGAAAGTTTTGGTTACTGTTCCCGCAGCATTAATGCGGATGATCTTATAAAAGCGATGTCCCACCCCAGTTGGATTGATGGTAAATAGGTTACCCTGATCGTCATTGGCTGCAAAATAAGCATGTGTTTTGAGTTTATCAAAATATGCAATCGTGCCTGAAATATCAGTTTGTGGCGGGGTTTCGATGGTAAAGATACCATTGAAGGTGCCAGGACGAACCGCTGAGACACCTTTTACTTCAATCGCAACCAATCCGGTTATTGTTCCAGTGGGAACCTCCACCTTCAATACCGTGGATGTTGCCGAGCTTACTACCGCTGTAACCAGGCCTCCTGCTGCTGATGACGTAAAAGTCACTTTGTTTTCAGCTATTACAGTGCTGAAATTAATGCCTGTCAGGGTTACAAGGTCACCAACCTTTCCCTTATTGGCATCGATCAATTGAAATATGGGTACTGCCTGCGTTGCGGGTTTGGGTCTAATCTGTGCCCCCGCGGGATCCTTTAGCACTGCTGCAATGTTCTTAATGATCAGCGACAGCAGGCCCTCTGAAATTCCCTCAGGCAGGGTAAAACGAATTTCGGTGTCATTCACCGTATTGATGGAAATAACTTTAGATCCGATGGACAGGCTGATATCTGTGGTTACGGTACCAAAACCTTTACCTGTTACCGTCACAACGTCGCCCGGTTTTGGATCTTTTGGCTGAATGTTGCTAATCTCCGGCAGTACTGGCTGAACATCTGGAGCGGGTTCATTTTTTTTACAGGAAACCGTTGCTGCAGCCAACAGCAACACATAGAGAAGTTTTTTAAACATGGGTCATTTAATTTTAGGTTAGAATTTGAGCATATGCTATATGACAAAATTAACCGCACCCAAAATCAGGTACAATACCCGCTGGAGGGTATATTGCACTACGTATCTGCCACTGAAAGTTTGACTAGATCACCTAACAAGCGTAAGACTTCCGCTAAGCTCCTTACAACCCTGTCGAAGACGAATGACATAATAATACACACCAACAGGCAGATCAGTTCCTTTAGACTTGCCATCAAAGGCAGTTTTATAACCAGTAGCACTGTATACAATCGTACCTGCACGATTAAAAATACGCACCTGGCATTCCGGATAATTTTCGAGATCAGGAATTTGCCAGGTGTCGTTCTTCCCGTCGCCATTCGGACTAAAAGCACTACTCAGCCGCAAGTCGCTTTCTCCTACTTTTACGGTCACTTCGGTTCGGCTACTTTCACAAGTCCCGTCAGAAAAACTTACATAAAATACGGATTCATTTCCTGCATTAACCTCAAAAACGCCTGTATTATTTTGTGACAAAGCAACTCCTCCAGCAGCAGTCCTATAAATGCGATAGGTCCCTGGAGCAGCTTTCTGCACGGCAATCACAGCTGCTCCTGCAGAACAGACTTCTACATCTGACAAGACCGGCGGCACCAGCTCGCCCTGCGTATTGGCAATTAAATACGGCCCCGCCAACACGCTGCAGCGGCTATCTTCTGAGATTTCGAGTGTGTAGCTCCCTTCAGATAGTGCTGACAAATCCAATGTAGTTGCCACAACAACATTGGCAGAATTACGCCAGCTATATCGTTGCGTACCTGATCCTCCGATGATTTTTAAGCCGGTGATACTGCCATTCCCATAGTCGCATTGGTCATCGGTTTTGACCATTTCATGGTCATCTACCACCAACGCCGGTAATTCCTCCAGTTCGAAAGCATTAAAAAGATTCCAGCAGCCATTAATATCGTTGACATATAAAAAATAGGTGCCAGCTAATAGATCCTTTATAGTTGCTGCTGAACCTATTGGCTGATCTATGGTATTCCGCCATTCCAGGCTTGTAATTTGACCGGCAAGATCGCCGAAATCAACAGCGATGCTGCCTTTTTGATCTGCGCATGGTCTAACCAACGCTGACTTCGCGCCAACAAAGGATATTGCCGCAGGCTGCGTAATGGTGATCTCTGAACTGAGCTTGAAACAATTTGCCGAACGCGAGGCACGCAACCGGTACTTACCGCCGGGAGCATTAGTCAATTCCGGATTTGCCGTCACCCGATACACGGAAGCGCTTTCATCCAGCCATTCGTACTTTGTCGCGCCACCGGTGACTACAATTCCCTTAATGCTGCCTGTTGGATTCCCACATCCTGAAGCAATTACAGCAGTTAGGCTTTCATCGATACTGATCTCTCCCAACGAGGTCAGTTCGATATCTGTAGAGTACACAGGGCACCTGGTTTCATCCCTTACTTCCAAAACATATTTTCCTGCCGGAACATTTTGCAGGTCCGGCTGATTTCCAACCGTTTCCTGCCGCTCGTTGCGCCAGGTATAAGTCGGAAGACCTGTGATTCCCACTCCAATTACACCAAGGATGGAACCATTTGACTCACCGCAGGTACTGTTCGTTACCCGTTTCGCATCTTCATTTATACTATATCCGTTATTTAGGGTGACTGTGAAAGGCCCAAAAGTCTTGCTGCAGTCGCCTATACCGGCCACTAGAGTATAAATGCCGGCGCGGAGACCGGTAATGTCTTTTGCGGTACCTGCTATTTCGTTATGCCGGTCATACCACGTAAACTTTGTAGCATTGCTTTGGCCAATACTGATCGCGCCATCCGCATAAGTACAGTACGCAGGATAGATCTGCACGTCTGTGACATTGATATTCACTACTCCTATTTCGTAAAACGGTGAATTGACAACGCAGTAGTCGGTGGATAACCTAAATTGGTATCTGCCCGCAACCGCGACCAGATCAATGTCAGTCGATACGAGTTCGCCTGCCGCATTGTACCAGCCATAACCAGAGGCATGCAAAAAACTCATACCAGTGATGCTGCCCTTGCCATCGTTACATGCAGGTTTGATAATGATATCCTGTGGCGAATATTCAAAACGCGCATTGGTAAATTCCGAAGTCTGACCATTTAGTGTCGCGGATGCGATAATGGTATGATCCTGAAGCGGCCCAATGTACTTCCAATCGCCATTTGTATCCGCACTGGTCTGTGCAAACAATTGTTCTGACTCGCAGAAAGTACAACTTAAACTGTAATATAGATCTACCCTTGAATTGGGCGTGGCTTTCCCCTGTACCCCGGTCGCATTTCTAGAAGTAATGGATACCGTATACTCAGGTCTCGAAGGTTCCGCATAAAAATCATAATTTATGGCAGTATTGTTACACCGAAATACATTGTTAATCATCTCTATGTTCCTGGACTGTTGGTTGATGACAGACCCACGTATGTTGCTGTGTATAGCTCCGGTGCTGAAAGTCCCTGAAATGAGGTTTCCATCAGCCGGATTTGGTCCGCCAAAAATACCTCCATATGAACTGTTAAACCTAACGGCAAATTCATCAAGGCCCAACACCTGTGTGCCAGAAGCATCCGTTCCAAACTTGTTTCTGGCAATTCTGAACGGATGATGGTTCATCTGTACCATCAATGAGGTCTTACCGCAGAATTGGTTATCCAAAACTTCCAGTTCAACTTCATTAGGCATCGAGAATGAAATCGTGCCTACATTCCGGTTCACTAAGGTTGTACCTGCTGGATTCACCCCTATTTTATTATTGGCAAACAAGACTCTGCCGCTTGCCGAAGCCGGTAAAATATCGCTATTGTATTCGACCTGGCAATTGATCACGTTACCTTCCGGTGGAGTCGGTCCTCCAAAAGTGAGGTTTTTCATACTGAATAACTCAAATTCGACCACAGTGCCGGTTGCTCCATCATCTTCAATCCCGATCAGGTTTGCACTTATTTTCACGTTGTCAGGAAAATTAAAGGGATCTGTCTCATTATTCTTAAATGACGGATAGATACCCAATCCTATACTTTCAAAATGGTTACCCTTACCTACAGCTCCTATCGTAATGGATGTACATCCATTCAAAAATACAGCTGCTGAATTGGGAACAGGATTGTTTTGAACAAAAGAGATGGCATAGATTTGTATGCCAGTCAAATCCTTCCCCTGAAGCATTCCTGCATACCCAATCTCATAAGACGCCCGCAGCCTTACCTTAGCAGTGCTCACACCAAAAGCAGCTCCAGGTTGCATAGACGCATCAATGGTTAGGTTAGAACTGAGGTCTGGCAGTTGCTGACCGAGAACTATGGTACGTTCATCGAGAGAAATTCCTGAGATATCAAAAATAATCCTGTCCTGTCCTAAATTGCCGTTGGCCGCGGCAGCAACAAGAGCAGCGCGAAGTGATCCATCACCAGTATCGGCATTAGTTCGTACGACAAAGTCAGTTGCACTGGCGCTCAAAGCCACCAATATCAAAATAGTCTGAACATAGACTGCGGTAAGAAATCGTTTAACCATCAATTGGGGAAAGAGAGATCAATACCCGAATTTAGCTAAAATTCGATCAAAAAGCGAAGGCTGCCCGATTTGGACAGCCTTTCTTACTTTATTTCATAGAGTGCAGGCCGATGTGGTTGCCTTCCGTGTCTTCAGCAATGGCACAAAAACCATATTCTCCTAGTGACATCTTTTCGGCGATCACTTTACCTCCGGCGCCTTCCACCCTGCTCAGTTCAACCGCACAGTCATCGGCATAGAAATAAACCAGCGTTCCGCCAGGACCTGGCTTGCCCATATTGGACTTAACCAATGTACCGCCACTTCCCGGGCCCATCATATCTCCAGGAAATGCGAGCATTTCAAAATAGTTAGGATCATCCTTATCCACTTCCATGGTGTTTGGAGCTGCCAGTTCAGACAATTCAATGTGCAATACGGTTTCATAAAATTTCTTAGCTCTGGCCAGGTCGTTCACACTGATTTCGGTCCAGACAAATGGGTTTTTAGCTGTCATGATCTTAAGTTTAAATATTGGTGTTGTTCATTTGATACTAAGTTGCGACTATTATGCTAAATATATGAGGTGTGGTTGAGACAAATTTCAGGTCAATTGCGTCAATGTATGCCCGGGCAGCTCGTCACATAAAATCACATCAAGATCAATTGAACGACTGTCTGAATTCCAAAGGAGAAACCTTGGTTTTTGTTTTGAATAACTTACTAAACGATTGCAAGTGTTCAAAGCCAAGTTCATAAGCGATTTCGCTAACAGATAAATTTGTGGTCGACAGCTTTTCTTTGGCCAATTCAATCAGCTTATCGTGCAGGTGCTGCTGGGTGCTCTGCCCGGTCAGAGATTTGAGTAGACTACTCAAATAACTCGGCGAAATGTGCAAAGCATCTGCAATATAGGTCACGCTGGGCAGCCCTTGTCTGGCCAAAGCACCGCTTGCGAAATATTCGGCCAGTAAATCTTCAAGTCGGTCAAGGATCGCGTGACTGGTGATTTTTCGAGTGATAAATTGGCGCTGGTGAAAACGCTCGGCATAGGTGAGCAAAAGCTCAAGCTGCGCTATAATGACAGGCTGGCTAAACCTGTCAATATTAGAATGATACTCCTGCTTAATGTAGTTTGCGACACCTGTCAGCATCTGCTCTTCCTTGTCAGACAAATAAAGCGCTTCAAAAACAGAATAGCTAAAGAACTCATATTTTTTAATTGTTCGGGCCAACACAGTACCCCAGAGAAAATCGGGATGAATCAGGATCATCCAACCTTCTGGCCTGCGCCTCACTCCCGGCTCAGCATCAATTCCAAATACCTGTCCGGGCGACATAAAGAACAGTACGCCTTCGTCAAAATCGCCGACCTGCTGACCATACCTGTATTTGGTACTGTAAACTCTTTTTAGAGAGATGGAATAAAAATCAAAGACCAAACTAATGGAACCCTCATCAAGTGGCGGGTTGACCAATCCGAGATTGACCACACTGATCATCGGATGCTCGGGCTTAGGTAGCCCCATAGTCCGGTGATATTCCGTGATGGTATGAATACGAATCGGTTGTGCGTTCATGGTGATGGTTTCAAAATAAACATTAAAAATAAGTGCCCTCTTCCATATCTGCAAGTAATGCTTTATGAACAGGCTGCCAGTTGAGTACCTCTCGCGTAATCTTGCTGGATGCCGGGCAGTCTATACTGGCAAAGCTGTTGAACCAACCGAAATGCACTGCTGCATCTTCCTTTGGTACAGACACCACAGGAATGTTCAGTTGTTTGCCAATGGTCTCTGCAATGGCTTTAAATCCAATCCCCTCTTCTGCTACTCCGTGAAACCGTTTCCTTGATGTTGCATTCTCCAATGCCAACCTATATAATAAAGCAGCATCTAGTCTATGAACCGCGGTCCATCGGTTCGATCCTTCGCCGATGTAAGCGGAGATGCCTGTTTTTCGTGCAATATCGATCAACATGGGCACGAAACCGTAATCACCGTCGCCATGAACTGATGGAGATAGGCGCACTACGGATACCCGTACACCAAGATCGGCAACTGCATCAGCAGCTTGTTCCGACAAGCGTGGGTGAACGCTGACACCCGGAGCTGGAATGATATCTTCGGTAGCCAGACTGCCGGGGCTTACAAGGGCTGTACCTGAAGTCACAATAAATGGACGATCGGAACCGATCAGAGCCTGACCAATTGCTTCAATAGCAAATTTATCAACTTCGCACATTTCTTTATACCTCGCAAAATCATGAATAAATCCCGCATGGATCACCCCCTCTGATGCAAGTGTCGCGCTCCGCAAACTGTCCAGATCTTGCAGATCGCCCCGGTGAACTTCTGCACCTGCAGCAATCAATGCGGTGGCGGCTGAATCTGAACGGGCAAGACCCAAAACATGGTGACCTGCACCGAGTAATTCCTGTACAATGGCAGAGCCAACGAATCCTGTGGCTCCTGTAACAAATACTTTCATAAGATTTTTAATAAATGAATTGATATTCAAATATCCAGGAAATTATGACTGGAGATTTAGCCAAATCAACTTTTGTTTTAGCCAGATTTGTCTACAAATCAACATGAATGATATTTCATTCATATCACCCCGTAAATCAACAATATGCATGAAATATCATTCATATTATGACTTAAATATATTTTCACTATATTTGAATGATATTTCATGCATATCTATTAATAACTTCCTATTATGAGTGATATTTCATACAATTATAACAATAGTGATGTTTTAATTTTGAAACAGATCGGTCGGTTTATCAAAGAAAAAAGGATTGAAAAAAACATAAACCAAGATTCCCTGGCCAGCGATGCAGTAATCAGTCGTTCTACATTGAGTCTTATCGAACGCGGTGAGAATGTATCTTTGATCAACCTGATAAAAATATTGAGAACACTGGATGCGTTATACGTGTTGGATAGCTTTAAAATAGAAACGCAAATCAGTCCGATGCTATTGGCAGAAGAAGAGCAAAAAAAACGTAAACGTGCATTTCAGGCCAAACAAACCCCAGAAAACGAAGATTTAGGATGGTGAGTACTGCATATGTAAAATTATGGGGAAAGCGGATTGGTGCTGTTGCCTGGGATGAAAAACACCAAATGGCTTTTTTCGAATACGACCCGAAATTTCTGCAATCAAAATTAGCCATTGCGCCTATTAAAATGCCTTTAGATAACCGGATTTTTTCTTTCCCGGATCTTAGAGGTGTTCCAACTTTTAAAAGTTTGCCGGGACTATTGGCAGACGTGCTTCCCGACAGATACGGAAACGACTTAATAAACATCTGGCTGGCACAAAATGGTAGGCCCGAAGGCTCATTAAACCCGGTAGAACTCCTTTGTTTTATTGGTTCAAGAGGTATGGGAGCCTTGGAGTTCGAACCCTCAATTGCACCGTTCACAAAAACTCATACTTTAGAACTTTCCAGCTTAATTGAGACCACCCAAAAACTTCTGAATAACAAGGAGGCATTCCGCGTACATACTGATCATGAGATGAGAGATGTGCTTTTGGAAGTATTAAAAATGGGGACTTCCGCAGGTGGAGCCCGTCCCAAAGCGATCATTGCATACAACGAAAAAACGGGTGAAATAAGATCAGGGCAAACGCTGTCCAAAGATTTCGAACACTGGCTTCTGAAATTTGACGGCGTAAATGATACACAGTTTGGAGCAAGCCATGGTTTTGGCAGAGTAGAAATGGCTTATTACAAAATGGCAACTTCAGCGGGACTTGAAATGATGGAATCACGACTTATTGAAGAAGAGGGCCGCGCTCACTTTATGACAAAGCGGTTCGACAGAATTGGTGATAACCAAAAATTGCACACACAAACTTTATGTGCAATAGCGCACTACGATTTTAATCAGATACTGAGCTATAGTTATGAACAACTCTTTCAGACCATGCGACTATTAAAACTGACCTACGCAGAGGCCGAACAAATGTTCCGGAGAATGGTATTTAATGTTTTGGCTAAAAACTGCGATGATCATACTAAAAACTTTGCTTTTCTAATGTATCCTGATGGAAAATGGACCTTGGCCCCCGCATATGACATTTGTTTCGCTTACCGGCCAGACAGTGACTGGGTTAGCCAGCACAATCTAAGTATAAATGGAAAACGGGCAAACATCACAAAAGAGGATCTTCTGACAATCGCTAAACAAAACACGATCAGAAAACCGGAACAGATAATTGACGAAGTTCAAGTATCAATTTCCGACTGGCTTCAATATGCAAGTCAATTCAATGTAGATAAAAACCTAGCATTCGCGATTGACGCTACATTGATCAAAAATTTATAGATCCTCTGCGTACCGTCTTCTCCGGATAATTACAAAAATAACTATATTGTAATTAAAACCATAGTATGAAACGCATCTCTTCTTTAGCAATCGCGCTGTTTGCAGTAACGCTTCTGGCCAATTGTTCGAGTCCTACCCCATCTAAAAAACCAGCGATCAAACCCAATAAAAAGCCTGTTAGCCATACCGTGGTATTTTCAGTTGACAATGCTCCTTTAAAAGGAAAAGGACCTAAATCATTCTTTTATCATCATGATTCATTGGCGCAAACACATGGGATTAGTGTGGATTCTAAAACCGCCAATTTTGAACTAAACATGCCGGTTTTGATGCTGGAGGCATCGCAAAAACAAACGCCATTCCTGATTTATCCTGGTGAGCACATCAACATCAGGTACGCAGGAACTGACTCTCTGCAGATGTATATACCGGGCAATGCAAAACGGACCAATGAACTGGATTTTTTTAGAAGGCTGGTCAACAAGACCGGTAATGTGTGGTATTTTTCTCCATCAATGTCTTATCAAAGAACGGTTAGCAACCTGGAGCAAATAAGAGGTCTTGAGCAAACAATCCATGACTTGAAAAACAGCAGACTAGAGTTTTTAGCCGCTTATGAAAAACAATTTCCGGTTAGTGAAGACTTCAGTGCTATCGCTGCATACTGGATAAATAGTACCGCAATCCGTGATTCATTGTTGTTGTACCACAACAATAGGGAAAAGCTTTTAGCCCTAAATTTATACAGAAAACTTACCGAGGCAAAGCTAGCAGGAATTCAGCAGATTGGCTTTAAACCCTATGCCATGTTTTACCGGACCTGCATTGATTTGGTCTCTATGGCTTTGAGCAACAGCAAGTTTGATATCGAAGGGATCGGCAGAAGTAGTGCAGAGTTCAACAAAGAATTTGACTTCATTGAAAAGTATTTTAGCGGCCTTACGAGAGATTTTCTATTGGCCCATCTGATGCGCTCGGCTACCATCAATCAAGTGCCTGTCTCAAAAACCTATCTCGAAAAATTCGACACTTTGTGTGCAGACCAAGGGTATCGCGACCAAGTCCACCGTCTGTTGAATGATAACAAAGTAGCGTTTGTGTATACCAAAGGCAGCAACAAACTGCTTTCTCTTGACGGTAAGACCGTACAGGACTTAAGTGCTGTGATCCAAGAGCATAAAGGCAAATTGATTGTAATCGATTTTTGGGCCAGCTGGTGCAGCCCTTGCCGCGAAGAAATGCCTTATACTGCCAAACTCAAGAAAAGTTTCCAGGGTAGGAAAATCGTTTTCATCACCATATCTACTGATACAGAAATAAACGGCTGGAAAAAGGCTGCAAAAGAAGAGTCCCTGGTAGGCTCAAACAATTACTTATTGTTAAATGCAGATCAGGCCTCTTTTATAAAACGCTATAACATCAATGCCATCCCGAGGTACATGTTGATCGGAAAAGACGGAAAAGTATTGAGTGCAGATGCGCCACGTCCAAGTGAGCCTAAATTAGCGGCTTTGATCAACCAAAATTTATAAGCTCGCTCTTCCCCGCCCATTCTACCTTTTTAACCACCAACCATTGCCAGTCTGATAAATAAACTATAACTTTAGTTATCAAAACCAATCACGCCTGACAATGAAATTTAAGCACATACTCCTCTCCTTTTTTTTAATAGCTGCAAACATTCAGATTTCCAACGCTCAGGGTAAGTTGGTTGATTATCAAAATGCAGAGGCCCTAAACGGGCTGATGCAAAAGAAAATATACAATACTCCTGAAAACGTTCAATGGTTGCCCCTGGCGAAAAGCTTTTTTTATACCGTTAGAACAGTTAAGGGACGTGAATTTCTGCTAACCGACACCAGGGAATATCATAAAACAAAGGCTTTCGATCAGCAAAAGCTTGCCGCATCACTTTCTTCTGCTACCAAAGATAACATCAATGCTGCTGAACTACCGATTAGCGGTATTGTAATGAGCAGCAATGGAAAAGACCTGCGTTTCAACTATAAACAAGTCTCCTGGATCTGCGATTTAAATACCTACACCTGCACGCAAAATAAAAATATTCCGCGACCTGGCTCAGATAAAACCAAATCACCTGATCAAAAATGGCTGGCCTTTATCAAAGATTTCAATGTTTACATCAGTCCGGAAGCCGACTCGACAAAAGCATACCAGCTCAGCACTGACGGAGCAGCAGGAAATGCCTATTCCCCTTACATCTTCTGGTCCCCCGACTCCAAAAAAATAGCGGCATACAAAGTAAAAACAGCCAAACAAAGAATAATTTACATGATCGAATCCTCTCCGGCCGATCAGCTTCAGCCCAAACTGCGACAACGTAATTATGCGAAACCAGGAGACACCCTCGATCAGTATACACCTTCATTATTTTTGGTAGATGCCAGAAAACAAATCGAGCTGGACAATTCTGCCGTCCAGGAACAATACAACATCAGCGAACCCGTCTGGCGAAAGGACAGCCGGGCTTTTACGTATGAATACAACAAAAGAGGACATCAAAAGTATGCCGTGATGGAAGTCAGCAGTAACGGGCAGACCCGGGCGCTCATAAAGGAAGAAAGCAAGACATTCGTTAATTACAGTCGCAAGAAATACCGTTACGACCTGGCGGATGGAAGGGAAATCATTTGGGCATCTGAAAGAGACGGCTGGAACCATTTGTATTTATTTGACGGAAACGGAAAACTAAAAAACCAGATTACCAAAGGCGATTGGGTTATGAGACGCGTCATTGCCGTTAATGAAAAGGAACGAAACATCATCTTTGAGGGCAGCGGACTGGAGAAAAACCAGGATCCTTATTTTATACAGTACTATAAAATCAACCTGGATGGTTCAAACCTACAAAAATTAACCTGGGAAAACGGAAACCATTCCGCGACATTTACCGACGATTACAAGATGTTCATCGATGTGTATTCCAGGGTCGATGCACCGGCTACGACTGTACTTAGGGACGGTAAAACGGGCAAGGTGATCAGGGAGCTCGAAAAATCCGACATTACGCCTTTGCTAAAGACCGGCTGGACCTTCCCGGAAGTCTTTAGTGCGAAAGGTCGCGATGGGGAAACTGACATTTGGGGGATCATCATCCGCCCCAGGAATTTTGATGCCACAAAAAAATATCCAGTCATCGAGTACATCTATGCAGGCCCTCACGATTCCTTTGTTCCAAAGAATTTCTCGGCGGACAATGCCATTGGTCTCCATGAACTTGCGGAACTAGGCTTCATTGTGGTGCAATGTGATGGGATGGGTACCTCAAACCGGTCCAAGAAATTTCAGGACGTATGCTGGCAAAATCTCAAAGACGCGGGTTTTCCAGATCATATTGCATTTATCAAAGCCGCCGCGAAGAAGTATAGCTATATGGATACCAGCCGGGTTGGCATTTTCGGAAGCTCCGCAGGCGGACAAAGCGCTATGGGGGCTCTGCTGTTCCACCCTGAATTTTACAAAGTTGCGGTTGCTTCTTCTGGCTGTCACGACAACAGAATGGACAAAATCTGGTGGAATGAACAATGGATGGGATACCCGATCGGTCCGCAGTATGCTGCATCATCCAATGTAGACAATGCCAGCAAACTCCAGGGAAAGCTTTTGTTGATTCTGGGAGAACTGGACGATAACGTCGACCCCTCTTCCACCCTGCAGGTCGTCAACAAGTTGATCAAAGCCAATAAAAATTTCGACTTTTTAATGGTTCCTGGCATGGGCCATTCGCTGGGCGGTGACTATGGTGAACATAAGCGACGCGATTTTTTTGTAAAGCATCTGCTCAACGTAGAGCCACCGGAATGGAACTGGTCTCCAAATATTACGGTACCTAAAATGTAAGTGCTATTTCCTGCTCTTATTCACAATCTTGTAGATATCTGACCTTCTATCTTTCAGGTTCCTTACGGCACCAAAATTATGCAATTCTTTGAGCAGGTCCACATCTACATCGGCTATCAGCGTAGTTTCTGTGTTTGCGGTGGCTTCCGCCTTGATGCCGTTACTCGGGAAAGAAAAATCCGAAGGCGTAAACACAGCAGATTGCGCATATTGAATATCCATGTTATGAACCTTCGGTAGATTGCCCACGCTACCTGCAATGGCCACATAACATTCATTCTCTATCGCTCTCGCCTGCGCACAGCTCCTCACCCGCGTATACCCGTTTTGTGTATCAGTCATAAAGGGCACAAACAAAATCTGCATGCCTTGTTCTGCCAAAAGGCGGGGTAACTCCGGAAATTCAACATCGTAACAAATCAATATGCCAATTACCCCACAATCCGTTTCATAAGTAGTAATCTGATCACCACCAACCATTCCCCAGGCACTTTTTTCTGAAGGAGTAAGGTGTATCTTACGGAACATTTCATAAGAACCGTCCCTCCTGCACAGATAGCCTACGTTTTGAAGAATACCGTTTTCCAGGAAAGGCATGCTTCCGGTGATGATATTGATGTTATAACTGATGGCATACTCAATGAACTTGTCCCGCAATGGAATGGTACTTTCAGCAATTTTCCTCATCGCCTCAGCGCCTGTCAAATGATTATAAGCCGTCATCAATGGTGCGTTGAACAATTCAGGAAACAAAATAAAATCGCTCTGATAGTCACTCACCACATCAACAAAAAATTCAATCTGCTCACAAAGCGACTCCATGTTCGGGAAAGGCCTCATTTGCCACTGAACAAGTCCAAGTCTGATGATGGATTTTTTGGAGTTGATGTGTGCCGCCTCCTCATTATAATAAATGTTGTTCCATTCCAGCAAAGAAGCGAATTCAAGTGACTGTGTATCACCAGGCAAATAGCCTTTCAAAATCTTCCTGACGTGGAAGTCATTCGCCAGTTGAAATGACAAGGTAGGATCGTGGATCTCTTTACCCTTCACTTTTTCCAAATATGCCTTTGGCGTCAGTTGGCCTGCGTAATCCTTATATTTTGGGATCCGTCCGCCAGCAATAATCGCCCGTAAATTATGTCGTTCGCAAATTTCTTTTCTTGCATCATACAGCCGTCGCCCAATTCGCATCCCTCTATAGTCCGGATGAACGAAAAAATCTATGCCATATAATACGTCACCGTCTTCATCATGCGTAGAAAAAGTATAGTTCCCCGTAATCTGTGCGTAAGTATGGTTATCCCCAAATTTATCATAATCAACAATAAGCGAAAGGGCACAACCAGCAATTGCACCGTTCACCAAAATACAGATTTGCCCTTCGGGAAAGATTTCAACTAACTGTGTAATGTGCGCTTCTCCCCATGAAGAGGCGCCCTCCCATTCCGAATATGCCTCTATCATGGAAGTTTTAAGTCCCAGATAATCGTCCTTCGTCAGTTTTCTGAGTTCTATTTTGAGGTCTTCGTTTTTTATGTCTTTTTCCATTTTCGTGAGGTAGACGGCAGGTAGATGCCTATGCCTGCAAAGAAACGGAATAGAATTCGTAAAATATACTAATACAAGAAACAACCATGGTCAAATTTCATTGATCATAGCCTCTGCGGATTGTTCTATGGTCTTTTTCTGCTGTTGCGTACGCAACGCGAAGTGATTCGATTTTGCTATTGCAACACATAGCCCCAAGCAGATCACTAAGCAAGAAAGCATTAACTTCATGAGCACAGAATAAAATAATTTCACCATCATTTATACTATCGAACGGAGTCTGGGCTGGCTTTCATAATTGATTCTTCGGCTGAATCAATATCTTCGTTGGGTAATGTTCGCTCATTGTTCACTGTAGCCTTAGCGCTCATCGATATGGTTTTGTCCACAGCCATCGCATAGGCAATCAGGCAGATTCCCAACAGTAAAAATAAAAGGCCGGGCGAACTACTCGCCAATCCACCTTTCATTCCCTTGTAATCACCGGAAAAGTTGAACTCCCCTTTAATACCATCCCTCATGAGCTGGTAACCAAGTTTGATGGTTCTGTAACCAAGAATAAAGCAGAGAATTTTAATGCCCGCATTAAGGCCCATGCCAATAGCTGTAATCGTAAATTCATTCATCTCATTAACGATTAAAGACTATCAATTATCGACTCCTCAATCATATTCCCGGTTTTTGGATCAACCATCGCATCCGACTCGATAGGAAGTTCCCGGCTTTCAAGAATAAACAAATCTTCCCGCAAGCGCTTTATCTCAAGCGAAGTTTTAGGAACCGATTTCTTCTCCACGCTTTTTGATGATTTCCGGTTTTTGTTTTCTGTATAAATTGCCTTGCTATTCACATCTGTTCTAGGCGCTTCGCTTTGAACAATATCGAACTTAACATCTCTGGTTTTGCCCAGCATACTATAGCGATAGATATGATCAATATTTTGCTGATGCGCAGGACCTAACTTTGGTGGTTCAGATTCAGCACGCCTTGCAAATTTTAATGCCATTGAATCGTTGGATAGTTTAAAATAACTAATGGCAAGGTAATACGAGGAAAAAGACATTTTTTTTAGCGCATACGACTTTGAAAATTGATCAATCGCCTTTTTATATTCCTTTTTTTTCAAAGCGGTGACTCCCTCCGAGTAATAGGATCTAAAATCCGCCTCAGGAAACAAAAATAACAAACACACCAGTAATACAAATTTCATAGTTGTCATTCTTTGGATAGCATTTAATCTCCAAATACTAGACCTGCGTCCTGAATACGATTAAATTACAATTCCGGGATGCACATTTTTAAGAGGCAGATGGAACTACTATTCAATTTCGTTTGTAAACCAGAGAATATATTTGTTAACTAAATATAAATACATTTATACAAATAACAAAATAAAACAAACTAACAGTATGAATAAATCTGATCTTTTACAGGAATTCAAATCCCCTCATTAGCCTTCATTTTTTCCAGTTTTTTACTGGCATCTTCGTCGGTATAGGTAATTAAGCCTAGGTATTCTTCCATTGTTTTTAAGGCCATATCCTTTTGACCAGATTTATACAGCAAGTAAGCATAAGCTGTCAGATATTGGGGCATTTTTGTTTTATCTATGCTAGACAAGATGACATTACTCCATCCTATTGCAGCTTTAAAATATTCAGGATCTTCGCAACTATACAATACCGTTCTGGCGTAGTTGTCCAGCTGGATGATATTCATAAAACCTTTATGAGCAGCGTAGACATCTACTGCATGGCAAAATCCTTTCCAATCCTCCGCCGACTGGAAATAAAAGGGTTTGGCATACAGAACAAGCTCTTCAGCCAGATCAGGGTAACTGGCGTCCAATTTCTCTTTGATTAGGTTCCAGTCTACATTTTTATTCACCTCACCAGAATATAACCACATCCCTCCCGTTAATATTTTCTTTCCATTGATCCTTATTAGCGGTAATACGATTTCATCAAAGGCTATCGTTTTTAGAATTCCCTTGCTCGTATTTTTACCCAGTACCGAATCCATTAAAGCAGCATGTGTTCTGGCAAATTGAAACCCTGCATCGGTACTTTTAGTAGTGCCCATCCGGATGAGTTCCAGGTTTTGCTTGGTGCCCCAATTGGAATCCGTCCGGAGATAGCTATTCACCAGCGTGCCAATTGAATCCATATCTCCAGCTATTCTTGAAGCATAAATCAGCTTCAGCAAAAAAGCTGGATTCCGTTTACCCCTCTTGTAGTCACGTTTCATATTCGAATATTGGGTCGCAGGATCAAGTGCCAGTTTAGCTTTGCTTACAAAATCATCAACGGTTGCGCTTCCGCCATTAATCCGATGCATCAATTCTCCGTCAGGATTAAAAAACAAATAACTTGGGTAAGATTCAATCTTATAAACCCGCTCTAAATTTGCAGCGTCCTTATACCAGCTTTTCACAAAGGCATTGTCTTTTTTGGTGACATCCATCTGCACAGCGACATTGATGAAAGACTTGTTAAAAAATTCACCTGCTTTAGCTTGGGTGAAGATGTTCTTAGCCATCACCTGACAAGGAACACACCAGGTGGTGTAGATATCCACAAACACATATTTCTTTTCCTGCTTCGCTTTTTGCAATACCTGTTCCCAACTCAGTTTATCTTCAAACTTAATACCGACAGATTCCTGTGCTTGAGCTATACGAGAGATAGATAACAACATGACGATAGTAAAAACCTTCACGTACTTTAAGACGACAAATGAGCGTGTATTCATAATAACAATATAAGAATTTTTTTCACTAGTCTTTAGCTCAGGATTGGATACCAGTTTAATGTAAACCTTTAACCCGATCAGCTTGTTTATACTAAAACTAATAAATTATGGAAGCGCACAACTTAGAAGACTTGAAAAACCAGGAAGATGTCAAGCCATCAGAAGCACTGGAAAAAATCATCGTTTCAGATGACAATGAGCAAGCACCACAAACAACAGGAACAGGAGGAAATAGTGCTGTCCCCCGCGAGGATAGCCTGATTATTGAATCGGATTCAGAAGACAGCTAGAACCGTCCATTTCGCCAGGCATTCCCCTGGCGGCATTTTTGTGGAAATAAAAGGACTCGAACCTTTAACCGGTACCGTATAAGAGTACTGCTCTATACATAGCTATCCCCTCCGGTTGATCGGTTTTGGTATAAAGCTTTGTATCAATGTTGTTTCATATTTCTTTTTACTTGTCTTCCTGCATGGACTCGAACCATAATCATCTGAACCAAAATCAGACCTGCTGCCATTGCACCATTTTGCTATAAACTTGTTTATCTCTCGCTCCGGCTTTCCGCGCAATTCCTGCGCTCCTTCCGCATACCTGGCCCGCAAAAAGTACTTTTTAGCGCAGCAGCTGCGCAGAAGGTATTGAGAAAGTACGCTCGAGGGCATAACAAGGCCGGGTCAAGAATAGGCAGGCTTACCCTCTCAGATTAGCATAACTTATTTTTAAGTTGTATAACTGAACAATAAGTTGTAGCTTTATACTAACCATGAATTACCTGCTATGAACTCAAAATATCCCCTCATCGCTATTTTAGCAATGCTACTAATTACCAACTCCTTACACGCGCAACTGAAAGTTGGGCAACAAGCACCCAAAATATTAATTACCGACTGGATCAAGAACTCGCCAAAAAGTAAAGATCTAAACGGCAAGTTCGTGGTGATCGACTTTTGGGCTACCTGGTGTGCACCTTGCCTGGAGTCAATGCCACACATGAACAACATCGTAGAAAAATATGAATCACGCAAAGACCTCGTCTTTCTGGCGCTCACGGACGAAAAGAAATCAAAAGTAGATTTGCTGTTAAAACGCGTACCCTTCTCTGCTGCAGTGGTAAGCGACGATACCCGCAAAACAATGGATGCTTTTAAAATCACCCAAATCCCGACCTGCGTAATCATTGACGATAAAAATGAAATCAAGTGGGTCGGCCATAGCGCAAAGCTGACAGATGAAATCCTCGAAAAGATCCTAAACAGACAAGATCCTGCAACCATAAAGGACGAAAAACCCATTACGCCAGAACAAATCACCAAAATAGCCGACTCTATTTCAAAACGTTATGGCACCTATTTTATGGACGATGAGGTAAAAGAATACTTCAACTTTGCACCCTTGACCGTTGAGAAAGCAGTAATGGATTTTTCTAATGGAAATAAGATCATGGTGATCGGTTATAGTTTGAAAGACCAACTCGCCCGCTATTTTCATATTTCCAGCAATCAAATTGTGTTACCGGCAGAACTGGCCAACAAGCGCATTTCCTACATCTATAAAACTAAAGAAACACGGAAAGACGACAAGCTTAGAGACCTGATCCTTCAGCAATTAAACTTGAAATTTACCGTTGCAGACAGCTTAATTGAAGTCATGCAGCTGGATGTTGTAGACAAAAAACTGTTCAGCAAACTTGCCGCAGATCCTATAGCTAGTGTATCGCACGCTAGCTCGTCCAAAAGCTTTGCCGCTGTTTCGAATGGCAAATTTGGAGCATTAAAAACTGAAATTGAAGATGCATTCAATACGATCGTTGTATTGAAGGACGAGCAGGATTTTGCAAAGAAGCTCTCGCTCACGGTAAAAATAGACAATATCGAAAACCTAAAGGCATCATTGATGGCCTGTGGAATTGAAGCAAGTACGGTGAAGAAGTCGCTCCCCACCTATCGCTTTCAAACGATCCCCTAGGTTAAAACCCAGTCGGTTCAGTCTAGCCTATCATACACCAATTTCCTCATTTCACCCTTGCGGAGGTTGACCTGGACAGACATAGACTTGCCACCATTGATCAACTTCCAAACCTCTGTTACTTTTACGTCCGGTTCCTTACCTTTGGTATAGAAGGATTTAAGCGAGATAACAATCATCGTTTGGCCATCGTCTGTCCAGCTGGCGTTAGACTCTTCCCTTGGTCTGCCGAAAATAGTAGATTCCCTTTCTTTACCATCGAAAATCAGCTTCTCTACCTTTTTAACCGGCTCCCATTCAGGAGAGGAACTGGTTACGTGTACAGCCAGGACATTTTTATTTCCAGCTATGGTCATGGTATTGGAAAACATACGATCACCTTCCCCGAAAATACACACAGGAAACGACCCCGTAAAATCACTCTTTGGCTTATTTAATTTCCATTTACCAACAAAGTTGACTCCATGAGTTCCTTTTTTTTGCTGAGCCAGTACGGGAAAGCAAATTACTACGACCAGCATGAGCATCAGGCTGGATAAAACATTTCTTTTATTTTTCATATCCTATCAATTTGATTGAACGAAATTACTTTGATATCATTCCGAATGAAGAATCTGAATTGTAAATAGAAATGTAAACATTGTAAATAAAATACTACCCATGGTAAGCCATCGCTTTCGAGAGCTCCTCATTCAGCAAAAACTCAGATTTCATTCTATCCAGTTTTGACATGGCCCTTGTGTAAGCATCCTCACCGAGCAACAAATAAAGCGGAGGATTCTCCATCTCAGCCAGATCAATAATCGCAGCCGCAGCCTTTTCCGGATCACCATCTTGTCTGCCGTCCTTTTTCAATAACATCTCCTGGGCATTATGCACAGCCGTGTATTCCCCAATGGTATGCTTGGCAATGTTGATCGAATCTGCATTGAGGAAGCTGGTCCGGAAAGCACCCGGAGCGACGACAGTAACCTTCACACCAAATTCCGCAACATCCTGGGCCAGTACCTCAGACAATCCGACAACCGAATATTTAGTGGCCGCATAAACAGCCCAGCCGCTCGTACCGGTAATCCCAGCTATAGAAGATATATTGATGATGTGACCCGATTGCTGGGCACGCATATAAGGCATCACCATGCGGATCACATTCAGCGTTCCGAAGACATTAATCTCAAAGCAATCGCGCGTTTCCCGGTCACTCAATTCCTCAATACTGCCACCGATGCCATAACCCGCATTGTTGATCACCACATCAACACTATTGAAAGCCGCATTGGCCTGATGAACCGCACAGCCCACACTGTCCTCATTGGCAAGATCCACCTCCAATGGAAGGAAATTAGGAGCGGTAACACCCACGGCAACAACCAAGGCATTCAAATCGCGGGAAGTAGCAGCAACATTCTGGCCCGCCGCCAATAGTTGCCTGACCAGGCTTAATCCAAATCCTTTAGAAGCGCCCGTTATAAACCAAGTTCTGATGTTCTCCATATCTTTTGTTTTGATGATACAAAAGTATAACGGAACACCTATGACGCGTATACATCATTCAAACCAATTGTTACGAAAATCAAACAACCCTGAAAGCTGTAGGCGTAGTACTGGTGTGTTTCTTGAAAAAGTTGTTGAAATGTGTAGGCGCTTCAAAACCCAGGCAGTAGCTGATCTCCGAAACATTCCAGTTCGTATGGCGCAAAAGTGCCCTCGCCTCGCTTACCAGGCGCTCCATAATATGATCTGTAGTGGTTTTTCCAGTCGTCTGGCGGACAGCTCGGTTGAGATGGTTTACATGTACAGAAAGCTGATCAGCAAAATCTTTAGCAGAGCGCAGGCCAAACCGCTGTGATGGCGACTCAATCGGAAACTGCCGCTCCAGCAACTCGGTAAAAACGGATGTAATCCTCGAATTGGCATCCGGATGCTGAAAGAGTCTATTAGAAGGCTGGATCTTCATAGCATAATGAATCAATTCAGTCACATAGCTGCGCAGGAGGTCGTATTTAAAGATATAATCCGAATTGAGCTCTGCAATCATCTTTTCGAAAATAGCCAATACATAGGCGTCCTGATCCTCTGTAAGCACATAAACCGGATTCGCGCCAGGCGCAAACATCGGAAGCAGATGCACGTTGCTGCGCATCATATCTGTAAAAAAGGACTCCTTATAAATGCAAAACCTACCCTGATTGGTGGCATTCAGATTTTCAAAGGTATAAGGAACCACCGGATTGAAGAAAACCAGCGCCGTTCCGTCCAACTCAATGCTCTTGTCAGCATAATGAATAATGCCTTTACCCCTAAACAAACTGATCTTATAAAAGTCCCTGCGACTGTACTGCACAGGCTTTGCACCTGGCAAATAACAATCTTCAGATCTGAAAACATTAAAGTGCCCGATATCCTGACTTAAGTTATCAGGCAGCCAATTGAATTTCTGTTTGTAAAAGTCTTCAAGTGTTTCCGTACGTGCCATAAAGCAAAGTTACACAATTCAAACCTAACCAGGACTGAATATTATCTTTTGACCCGCTTGTGTCTTTAGCTGAAGATTTTTGCCCACAAAAGTCTTCCTGACCCCTCCTATGGTATACACCGATTTACTCCATGGCAGTTTAATGTGCAGATCGCTGCCTTTTTCACTTACAACTTCTATTCTTTTAACCGTTCCATCTTTTTGAACCGCACTGACTAAAAAGGCCCCAACCGTACGAAGGTCGTTAAAACTCGCATCCTTATTCGCTGGCCAGTTCGGAAACAATCGTATCGTGCCGTCATAACCCTGCAGCAGACATTCATTAATCACTGCCGGCAAGGCAAAATTCTCAAACCAAATGCCCATCCTTGACATATAGCCATAATCAGAATCCGCTCCATACCGACCACCAACCTGCATCACCATGTCAGTAGCCGTTCCGTTTGGCAGTAAGCAATAATCCACCTGACGCTTAAATTCTTCGATATCCAACATACCAATCCTCGCTGCCTGGAAATTCTTAAACACCAAATCATTTCCCCCTTCATTTTGCTGGTTTGAATAGGTATTCCTGAGCATTGCCAGGGTCGAAGCATCCGAGCCCAGACCCATGTCTTCACCAGGAAAAACAGGGAACAAGGCATTAGGCACATTATAAACCACCTGATCATGCTCAGCAGGAACCGACACTAACACTTTCCCATACTTGGCAGACGTGGCTGTTGGGTAATCCGGGTATGCTGACAATATTTGATCAATCTGCAGCAGCAATGCAGCCTCTTCCTTACCCCGACCCAACGTTTTGCTCATCGTTTTAAAGGCATTAAATACGAACTTCGTTAAACTCAAATCCACCGAGCTGTCATAGTTGTACTTAAAACCAGGCTGCAATCCATACAATTCCGGAGGCACCGAAGGGAATATGTGATATTTATCGTCCTTCCAACGCGCAGCCCCATGCGCATCCTCCCGCATCATATAGGCAGTTAAAAACTCCACTGCTGCTTTAATAGGCTCATAAGCCCTATTCTTCAAAAAAGCTTCATCCTTTGAATACAAATAATGCCACCACAAACCCTGAACAGTCCAAGGCGTTTCACTCACCTCCCAACCCCAATCCGGTATCGGATAAGGATTCATCGTCATCGTTACCGGATACGCAGAATGCGGAAAATAAGCACCAGGCAGGTTATAATATTCCTTTGCCCATTTTTTACTCACAGGCATCAGCGATTCCACAAGGCTTACATACGCCAGGCTCTTTTCCAGGTGATTACTGGAAAATGTAAGCCAGAAAGGCTGCTGGGTATTGTAGTTCATGTGATAATCCCCGGGCCAGGCCGTACCGATATTGTTAAAGCTCCAATTGGCAAATAAACCCGGGCAGTTCACACCTGGCTTGGTAGCACAATTAAAAAAATACAAATTCCTATACCATATACTTTCCAGAAAAGGATCAGCCAAATCCACGGCAGATTTGCTCCAGTATGCCTTCCAAACTTGCAGGTTTTTGCCATACGATGTTTGTAATTGCTGATGATCTGCCTGAACGGGTTTTACCGGAAGTTGACTTACAGCAGCATTTAAGCCCTCGGTCAGTGTGACACAAGCGACAAAGCCTTTTTGGTTTGATAAACCAGCTTCCAGCGTTTGCATACCTTCCAAAGCCCCATTCCAATTCATCCGTTTTTGCTTGTGCATCGCCTGACCAACCGACAGCGTTAAGATAAATGCCCGGCTTTGATCCGGTTCAGCCTGCTTCTTTTCAGGCAACTGTGGTAATACCTGACGAAACTGCATAAAGCCTTGCTCCAGATCCTCGACCGTCGTGTAATTCGGAAAACTTCCCGGAGTAGCGGAATCAGGAATCAATCTGACGCTATTGAATAAGTTCTCCTGCAAAACTCCCTTTTCATCCACCAGTTCCATCCAGAGTTGATCAGTAGTCATGTCTGTGAACAGCATTAAAAACAGCACCTTCTTTTGAGCTGTCAACAACTTGATGCTACACAGACCATTAGATATATCCAGTTCATGTCCCAGGAGTTGCAATTTCCGCCGGTCAAAGCCCAGGATTAAGGATCCACAAGGAAATGGTCTTGGGTACTCCTTCCCATAATTTTCAGCCGCCATCGCATTGTATTGCCTATACCAGGGATCATCATTTAGACTAGCCAGCGTATCCGGAATTTTCGAGACCTTCTCAAATACGGACTGAAAAGTGCCCAGTTGCTCCCGGTTATTTTCAGCTATTCTAATATCCCACACATTATTGTGACCAAAACGCAGCACGATGGCATCAGGCCTTGTATTTACGACTACCCCCATGCCCCCGTTACCAAGCAATGCACCACTAAAAAAATCAGGCACAGGCTTATTGATTTTCAGGGAATGCTTACGGGCAAGTTCAAAGCCATTCAGGTTAATCTGAGCCGTCCCAGCAAGGGATGCCATCATTAAAATAATCAATAAAGAATTTTGTAGGATTCTGGCCATTCTATTTGGTTTGTTAATTTAAAGCGGAGGACTGTAAAATTAACTGTTGAAATAGGAAAGCAAATGGGCTATCAAACTATTTGAATGGACTATCGTGGAGTTTCGAAAACCTGCGGCTCTTCTGTTCGCAAGAAAAGCTCGCTTTCTTCTCTTTCAGAAAACAACTTCAACTTTTTTTCGCTTGCCTCTAAAATTTTATAAATCTCTTTACGTGGTTCAATGACGCTCCTTCTTGTGCGCTTAATAGAGAGATGTATGGTACAAGATTTACCGAATAATCTGTCAGCCGGTATTTTGACTTTGCTGTAGTCTGGACTTCCTATGGTGAGGTATCCGATTTGTGGATATTTAGCTAACCAAATAAATGCTTTGCCGCTCCCATCAGACTCGATAGCGGTGATTAGCAAATCTTTTTTGTCCCTTACTTCTACGTTTTGTGGCGGTGTCCTTAAACCGTCGGCATCTTTGATTATAATGTTTACATGCGCCACTTTGGAATAATAAGGACTGTATTCGATGTTATATTTTGGTGTGTCAACATCAATCATCGGCTCGAACTTCAATATCAATTTTTTGCCGCGAAGTTTATAAGAACCCTCGCCATATCTTATATCGCCATCATATAAATTCGTGTATGTAAATGAACTACCCTGAAAAACAAATGTATTTCTTCCTTCAACGAGCCTATTATAATACGTTCCGTCCAGCTTTTGCGAGCAGCCATACATGAACAGTAGCAGTAAGAAAACTGTACTTTTCAGCACAGCTAAAAATTTGTTTTTCTTTCTCATTGCTCCATCTTTTCAAAATCCTTCCAAGTCATGATCATTAATGATATTACGAAACTTAATTTACGAACCTGTCCGGCGACCTGCGTTACACCTAATCCTTAAAGGTCAGCAGGTGTACCGCATTCTTTAAATACTTTTTTATTGGAAAACCTTCATTATAGAAATAATACATATAAACCACCCCTCTCTCTTTCTTATTCATGAAATATGCGCTGCACAATTTGTACTTTTTTCTATATGGAAATTCAATAGGGACCTCAAAAAATCCTGCAACTTCAGCTCCGGTATTTTTTAAACTGTCCCCTTTCAATAGATGAACCTTCGTCGTATCCATAATGTTCCTTCTGGACTTAAGTTCTAACTGCCCATCTACTTCTACATAATTTGACGAAGTATCTATTTGAGAGTTGATTTCAACTATATAGTTATCTTCAGGAGTAATGTATTTAGGAGTTCCTAACAGGTTGGTTGTATCATTGTCGAAGAAAATAAATCCTACTTGAAGATCATCGTTATCCGTATTTAGAATCTGATCAAAACTCAAGCCCATTGGGTTGCTGCTGTGAGCCATATAGCTGCGGCCTACATAGCTAGAAATATTTAAATCTGCTGGCTTTTGAAACTTCAAATGCATACGCTTCAAGGATATATCAAATTTTTCGGTTCCTTGTCCAATAGCGCAAAAGCTACCTAGGAGTATCAGAAATACAATCGTACCTTTCTTCATATATTTTTTCGTTTAATTCCTTGGTTTTAGAACACAAAATACATATTCATTTCCGACCAAGCACTGAAAAGTGGTTAAAAAAACAGCGAACACACTCCATTAAAAAATTGCATAAATTTACTTTTGAAAATCCCCACATCAATGGCAACCGATCAAAAATACATAGATTTCATCGTCGACCAGATCCACCATCCCGCAGGAATTTCCTATAAAAAGATGTTCGGAGAATACGGCTTATATGCCGGCATCAGAATTTTTGCATTAGTGTGCGACAACCAGTTGCTGATCAAGCCAACCGAAGCCGGCAAGGCATTTATAGGAAAGCCAAATCTAGCCTCGCCCTTTCCCGGAGCCAAGTCTTATTTCTTAATCCAGGACGAACTGGAAGACCATGAATGGATATCCAACCTGGTTAAAGTTACTGTCAATGAGCTACCAGATCCGAAACCGAAGAAGCCTAAGAAACCGTCACGATAGTCATAATACTCCCAGATGAAGCTGTATATCTTATCAAAAATCAGCCATATGCTGTTTCACGAAATTCAGGTTTAAAACATTCAAGTCTTCCTGATAAGCCATGAACAATTGATCTATATCTTCCCAAAGATTCTATTGTCTCATGAGCATAGTTATCACTAGAGTTAATGAAATATTGATTAAATCCGCGATTATTCAATAATACTATTATTGATGGTATCAGCCTCTAATAACTGCTGGAGATTGGGAATCCTGTGTATGGGTTCAGCCGTCGCTTTTTGCTGAGAATGCACTTGAGTTGTCAAAATTACAAGTGAGAGC
>JAZKCT010000036.1:220984-226620 GCA_040387995.1 Bacteroidota bacterium
AGCCGTCGCTTTTTGCTGAGAATGCACTTGAGTTGTCAAAATTACAAGTGAGAGCAGTAAAAGGTATTTAATCATAAACAATGATCTGATATTCACAGCTAATGTAAGAATCCTTGGACAGACAAACCAAATGTAAATAAGATTGTTAAAATAAGACACCAACTATAAATACCATGATGTACAAAAAATCCTTAATGATTGTTACACTGGCCACAATGATGTTCGGCTGTAAAAAAGATCGGGAAATTGAAAATGAAATAGCACCTGCTGCTGACAGCTCAGCAATAGCCTCCCTGGACCCCGAAATGGCTGCTACGCGGACAGATGAGCAGAACGAAAGTGATTTCGAAACCGATGCCAGGAACCCGCGTGTTTGTGTCTATAAATTTACCGACAGTGACCCCATCATCCTGGATGAAAGTGACGACGTCAACGAAAGAGCCGTATTGCTTAAGGGAACAAAATGGGCAAAAGGCAAGACTTTAAAAGTCTTTTTCATGAACGGCAGCGCCTATTTGAGAGACAAAGTGATCACATATGCGCGCCGGTGGGACAATCATGCCAATTTACACTTTGTCGTAACCAAAAATAAAGCAGAATCCGACATCCGCGTAGGCTTTAAGATCAATGGAGATCAAGGTTCGTGGTCATACTTCGGAAAAGATGCAGATCGTTACCGCAAGGGTAAACAAACCATGAATTTCGGATGGTTCAACAGAAAAACTGACGATGCTGAGTTGATCAGGACTACCATACACGAATTTGGACATGCCATAGGTTTGGCTCATGAGCATCTGAGTCCGGTCAATACCATCAACTGGGACAAACCCAAAGTATACGCTTATTATATGGGCCCACCGAATAACTGGACCCGCAAAGAAGTGAATGAACAAGTACTCAATAAGTACAAACCAAGAGATGTACGCAATACCAAATATGATCCACTATCCATCATGCATTATCCCGTTGATCCGGCGCTAACAACAGACGGACAGGCAGTTGGCATAAACTGGACCCTATCTGCAAAGGACAAAGCTTTCATTAGCAAAATATATCCGAACTAATAAAAACGGTGCACTGAGATCCAACAGTGCACCGTTTTTCATTATGGACTTTGCTATCCCAAATCATGAGTAATGTTAGCCAAAGCATGCTTTTACCTGAGCATATTGCTATAAACCACTAGAGGATTTTTTGTATTTTGCGCCAAATAACGCAAACATGATATACAAAAAAACGCTTTTACCGGTTGTGCTCTTATCGGTTATCCTCTCTATTATTAGCTGTAGCAAATCAGAAAAAGAAGCACCATCGCTTTTGGCAGGTAAGGTTAAGCTGATTCGGGGAGTAGGTGACATAGATCAATCTATAACAGAATATCAGTATGATAACAAAGGATTTTTGAGCAGCATCAATTATACCACTAGTGATGGAATCACTGGCTCTTTTACCGAATTCAAAAACGATGGTGATGGAAAGCCAGTTGTTTCAACGATTTATGCAACCAAAAAAGGAGACGCCAAAAAGAAATATGCAACGTTGGATTTAATGTACGAAAACAACAGGCTTATCGAAGATAAACAAGTTTTGGCAGAGGGTGGTTCGACATCTATCCGAAAGTACATTTACAACAAGCAAAACAATTTGGAATCTAGTACAACCACCATCGATGCAAATACTCAGAATCCATACCTTTACCAGAGTTATACCTTCACGTTAGATGGTGATGGGATCGTGACCGGGCAAACAAAGAAAACATACGTTACTGGATCTTCTAGTTCCACAGTCAGCGTAATTGCAGAAAAATATGAATTTGACGACAAGATAAATCCCTTTGCCTCCAAACTTAACGGGTTCTACCAACCGCACAATACAATAAAAACCACTGTAACTTATGATAAAATCCCTGGTGATCTCGTTGTGGTTTTTACTTTCGACTACAATGCAGACGGATTGCCTATCAAACAATATGTTAGGGAAGATGGAAACATGAAGCTAATTAAACTATACGAGTATTATTGATCCAGATGCTATGTTTTTCCAATATACAGCGCCTTGTCACTGAATTTCCTTAGTTCGGTAAGCAGTTTATTTGCTTGGTTTTATCATCAGCTGTTGACCTGTTTCTACAAGCTGCCAAATAGATGACTATCCCGGTTATCAGTACAATCATGTATGTGATTTTCATTGGCGTTTTGTTTGTGGCCTCATAGGCTGCATATGAATCTCAAGTATACGAAAAAATTCACTTTTGCCTCCCCCCCTTTTAGCTCTTAAATTCAAGACCTGCTTCTGGCTAAACTGTCGTCCATGAACCACCCTTATTTTTGATAAATATCTCATAATACGATCTACCCTATCATTTCAACAACTTCTCCAGGGCTTGAATTAATGCATCCCCCCTGAGGTTTCTCGCGATGATTCTACCATCTGGTCCTATCAGTACATTACTGGGAACCGATTGAATTGCATATTTTACCGAGACTTCATTTTTCCATTCCTTCAAATCCGACACGTGTGTCCATGTCAACCGATCTTTCCTTATGGCATCCACCCACAATTTCCTTTTATCATCTAGTGATACACCCAAGATTTCAAAATTATGCGATTTAAACCGATCGTAAGCGCGGACTAAATTGGGATTATCCTGCCGGCAAGGTATGCACCAGGAAGCCCAAAAGTCTACCAGTAGATACTTCCCTCTGAAATCCTTCAACCTCACCAAATTCCCCGAGGTGTCCTTCTGCGCAAAATCCGCGGCCATTGCGCCCTCAGAAAGATTGTTCAGGTAGAATTTAATAAACTTTCCATAAGAGTTGCTCCTGGCATCCCCATTCAGTTGATGATAAACTTCCGTTAGTTTCTCATGAGGGATAAAAAGCATCACCTCTTTAAGCAGCATTGAGTTCACAAACGACAAAGGTTTTGCAGCAATCAGTTTAAGATTGAATTCCGCTTTCTTCAAATCAAAAATTCTTTTGACTGAATCATACGTGTTAGCAGCCCTTTCCTTATCGTTACCGGTCTGACTCATCATATAATTTTGCGCATCGCGGGCGGCAACATAGATCGGCTCCTTTCTCCACGCTGCTAACCACAAATCTACGTCTCTTTGAGCTGAGCTACCCATCACAACCATATCTGTAAGCGAGGTATCAGGAATCGTAATTTTAATCAATCCTTTTTCCAGGTAAAAGCCCTGCGTTTGGTCTTTATATTTTAAAAAGAAACGATCACCATTGCCTGTCAAAAGTTTCCGGGTCACTTTCCCGTCAGACAAATTGAGATCAGGGAGGTCGACTGGAATGAATTTTTTTAAAGGGTCTTGCCAGGAGATTTTCAAGATTGAACCATCTGGCAATTTTGGTGCATATATCTCTACCTGCACAGCATCCTGTGCAAAGCAAAAGCCAGGAAAGGCAAGTACAACAAATGACCAAAGCAATAGAGTTCGGAGAATTGAAATTTTACTCATGAAGGCGCCCATTTTGAATGTGAAGGAAAAACACATATCTACTCTTAGAATTGCTGCTAAAAGATCTGATCGCATTTATCATAAAGCTTTAAATAATTCTTGTTTAACCTTACAACGAGCCATTAGCCTTCATTTTTTCCAATTTCTTATTCGCATCCTCATCGGCATCTTTGATCAGGCCAAAATATTCTTCCATCGTTTTTATGGCAGCATCCTTCTGTCCGGACTTATACAGCAAATAGGCATAGGTGGTTAGAAACCGTGGCTGTTTAGACTTATCTGTACTAGCCTGTATGATGTTACACCATTTGATCGCCTCCTTGCAGATTTCTGGATCATTAACAGATAAAACTACACTATTGGCGTAATTATTTAGCTTACTCAGATCCAATAGACGTTTGTTAGCAGCATATTCGTCTACAGCCTGACAAAACCCTTTCCAGTCACCTGCAGACTGGAAATAAAGTGTCTTAGCATTTAAAAAAACTTCTTCAGACAGGTCAGGGTAACTGATGTCTAATTTTTCTTTCATTAACTTCCAGTCAACATTCTTATTCAACTCACCTGTATAAGAAATCGGCGAACGCCATCCTGAACTAATTTTTTTCCCGTTGATTCTTATAAGCGGCAATATAATTTCATCGAAAGCTATCGTGCTGAGGATATACTTACTCGTATTTTTGCCGAGCACCGAATCCATCAGGGCCGTATTTGAACGGAGAAATTGATATCCGACATCCGTGCTTTTTGTAGTATGCCTGCGGATGAGTTCCAAATTCTGTTTACTGCTCCAATTCGTATCGAGTCTAAGGTAGTTATTCACCAAAGTGCTGACGGAATCCATTTCTCCAGCTTGACTCGAAGCGGAAATAAGCTGTAATAAAAACTCAGGATTACGCTTGCCCATCTGGTACTCACGTTTCATACTCGAATATTGGGTCTTCGGATCAAGGGCCAGCTTAGATTTGGCTAAAAATTCATCAACGGTAGTACTTCCACCTCTAATGGTATGAACCAGATCACCATTTGGACTGAGAAATAAATACGTAGGATAAGAGTCGATCTTATAAGTTCCCTCTAGCTTTTTAGCATCCTTATACCAGCTTTTCACAAAAGCATTGTCTTTTTTGGTGACATCCATCTGCACCGCTACATTGATAAAAGACTTGTTAAAAAACTCCCCAGCCTTAGCCTGTGTAAAGATCTCCTTAGCCATCACCTTACAGGGCACGCACCAGGTCGTGTAGATGTCCAAAAACACATACTTGTTCTCCTGCTTCGCTTTTTGCAATACCTGCGCCCAGCTGAGCTTATTTTCAAAATTAATCCCGACGGACTCCTGCGCCTGAGTTAAGCCGGAAATGAGTAATAAGGAGATAATGAAAGAGCAAGTAGCAAGTTTCCTCATACCTACCCCACTCCCAAGATTTAACAAAGAATATTTCATAAATAAATATAAAAGTTTTAATTTAACGGAATCGAATTTAGACTACATAAATAACGAAATTAATTTCTCAACCACGCTCATGAAAAAATTCCTGTTCCTCTTTATCGCACTATCAATCGGATTAAGCTGTAAAAAACCACTTTGCGGATGCAGTCCTATAGAATATCACTTTGCCCTATCTATCAGAAACGCCAGCGGTAATGACCTGTTAGCGCCCGATGCTACAGGCGGCTACAAAGCTGGCCAAATTACGCTCTACTACAAAGAAGGGGGAAACTTGAAATTAGTAAATTCCTACGTCCAGACACCCTTCACTTACGCTACTGAAACAACGAAAAACCTCAAATTCGAATATTATCAATTACAGTCCCCGAACCTCGGACAATTCAGATTGGCTGGAAACACAGAATTCTACATCCGTTTCGGTGATGCCGAACCCTTATCATTAAGTTTCGATATTGAGGGTACCAATGCTGCAAATGTAAAGATCGACAATAAGCCCCTGAATGTTGCCCTGATTGCTCCAGGATATCCGTCGGTATGGACAGTAACAATTCCATAAAAAGGATCCGATCTCTCTTCTTATCAATAGCTATGCGCAACAAAACCATCATTTCGGTATGTTCACATTGGTTAAAATTCACAAGCTATGTGATCATTTCTTATTTCCTATCTTTTCCAGATAAGCTCCCAATGGAATATCCAAACCCAGAC
>JAZKCT010000037.1:0-37619 GCA_040387995.1 Bacteroidota bacterium
ATAATCAATTCAAAATTAAATCAATAATCTGTATAGCTTAATACGGATAAGACAGGTGGTACGGCCTAAGACACATAGGTGTATTCTAGGTCTTACCTAGGTGTATGACAGGTGTCTGTAGGTCACCTGACCAATAACATACCAACAACTCACCTACCCAAGTCCTAAGTTATACCAAGTTGGGTAAAATGGTGCCCCAGCAATCGTTTTTAACCTGATTTGGCTTTGTTTTGCTCCTCATTGTGCAGTAGGTTAATATTAACCTAACTGGATCTGAAAAGTTATAAGTATACTTATAACTTTTGTTGTTTTTGACCATTGTCTGCATCCGCATTTAGAATCAAATTGAATGAATTGGGTATTAAATATGTATCGTTGAAAAATGTTTCAAATTGAATAGATGTAAATATATATTGCCACCCTCTGTTCCAGAGATTCGAATTGCACCAAATGACGTATATAACACTTATTCTAACATATATGAAATACCAAGTCTTGATGCTGTTGTCTACTCTACTTTTTACATCCTGTGTAGAATATGATAGAAGATTGAAAATTATTAATAATACTAGCCATGCTATAAATGTTGAATGGGAAGCTGACTTTAATCCTACGTATCCGAGTATTAATAAAACCGGATATTATTTAGCGAATCCTCTCTTTCCTAATGACACTTTAGATGCGGTGGAGGATGCTAGAGATGGTTGGGATAGGTTTTTTAGCAATAGTAAAACAGGCAAGTTGAGTATCTTTATATTTAATGCAGACACCCTCAAGCGTTATAATAGTATTGATATGTTAATACTTAATAAAATGTATAAAAGATTGGTATTTACTAAAGATCAGCTTGAGCAGATTGGCTGGGATGTTGAAATAACGGATGAAGATAAATTATAGAAAGAAATACCGGAAGTCATTAACTTGCTGACCAATGATTTGGGGCAGTAATAGCATCTGCATTCCAGATTAATAAAAAGTTTAAGACTATGATTGCAGCAAAGGATGAGAAATTTATATGATGAAATGTGGGCGGATTCTATTTCAAGATTACTATCCCTACGTTCTAGTCGGGGGATGTGGAAATTTTATAGCATGACGTATATATCCTTGGCAATGGCACTAAATTTATTTCTAATAAGCATTCTGATGTTGAGCTTAGATGTCAGTGTGTCTTTTTATCCTTTTCAAGTGAATTTTACGTCTATCGAAGAAATAAATGGTTTCCTTAATTTTTTCTTGTCCTATTTTCTTGCACCTCTATTAGTAAACTATTTGTTTATTTTCAGGAGGCAGAGATATAAAAAATTGTTGGATAGGTATCCACCCAGAAATGGGCGATATTTTGCCACTTATTTCATAGGATCAATAGGATTTCTTTTAGCCTATTTCCTTATTGGGTTCATTTATGTTACTTTAGGTTGAAGGCGAAACAACATTAAGAATGAAAAAAAGGAATCAACTAATTATTTTAATCTCGTTAGGGATAGCGTTTTCTTGTACCAATGTTAACCGAAAGGCATTGGAAAATGAAACAAAATCAGACTCAGCCGTGATTATATCAACTCAGAAATCAATACTGCAGTCTAAACCCGATTCGGTTTCGAATAAGATGACTAGAGAAAGGTTGGGGAGTATGACTTATTATTTCGCCAATGATAGCCTCTGCCAAACACTAAGTATTACAAATATAGCAGATAATACAGAGCTTGACATACCACAAAAACTGAAATTCAGGCTGGTACTTCATGATAAACTGAATAATTACTCAGACAGGACTTTTGAAGGTATAGCCAGCCTGTTTAGCCCCGAGGAATCTTTTGCTGATAGTACAGAAGAGGATGGGGGAGATTATTTTGCTGCGGATTATAATTTAACAGCTTCAAATTATAAATTGAAGATTAGATTAGAAACGGAAGGTTATGAAGCCTGCGTGATTAAAATAACTGCTGGCGATCTGGATGCTGTACTAGGAGGATATCATTCATATATGAAGGAGTTTCCAAATGAAGGAGTAATGAAAAAAGGTAAATGTCACTGATAGAAGCATAAAATCTTTTGAAAATAGAGAGCCATTAAACTCATAAACTGCCCATCAGCAGCTTAAATCGTGGAATTGTCAATTAGTCATCATATAAATCACTATGGGTCATCGGTATATAAGAAAAAGATGCGCGCATTACGTAAGTTAACACGAGTGAATCCGCCGAGAGAAATTACTTATAAACCAGATTCGGCTATTATTAAATTCTACTTTAATCTAGCTAGGGATCGCGGTTGGATAAATTAACAAATCATTAAGCACCTAACAATCTATTTCTGAGCGCAGTCTTGTATTTCGGTCCCACCTTCAGTTTTGTTTCATCGTCAAGTATCACATTGTCATTGTTGTATTGAACAATCCTTTCATAATTGACGATGTACGAACTATGAATTCTGAAGAATATAGAAAGGGGATATATTTTCTCGAATTCCTTAAGTGCATAATGATGAGTATAAGTATTTTTATCGGTTACGATGTTAACATAATTTCCGTTCGTTTCAACGTACTTCAATTCGTCTAGAAAGATTTTAATGATGTTGCCTTTAGATTCAGATTGTATGAAGAAATAGTCTCTTGATCTGGTCCCTTGAGTGAAGTCATATGCCTTATGAATGGCGGCAAGAAACTGTAAGTGATCTATTGGCTTGGGCAGAAAAGCCAATGCCTCATACATAAATCCCTCATATGCCCGGTTCTTATCCTTCGAAACGAAGATAAGGCGTATCTTTTTTCTGATCATCTGCTGATGGTTCAATAAGTCCATACTGCCTTCCAGATCTATGTTTAAGATGAGGATATCAGGAAAGCCCTGGGTTAAAAAAAGTTCAACGATGTTATTGGTGGTTTCACTAGACCCTTTTATTGTCATTTCAGGAAATTGGTGAAGGTAGGTCGTCATTTCTTCGACAATTGATTTTTCATCTATGATAAAGCAGGAGCGCTTGTTTACCAAAGCAAGGCTCGGCATGTTTATTTTATTATCTGAACGACGACGTCCCATAAGCTAAATTTTGAATAATAAGCTGTTCCGAGCACCTTACAAGGCAAGGTGTTCAATTTCATCTACCATAAAATTTAGGTTAAATTCAGTCCTTGAGCTGGTTGTCAAGAGATTTATGCTGCATATTATGTAAAAAAGTTCATACTAAAAAAAAACATTCTACTGTTTTTTTTAAAGTCAATTTAATAGTTGATAATTATTATCCACCGGCTCACTGGATATTGTCTGCTAATTTATTTAAATGTTTTCGTTGCTAAAATACCGCGGAACGATAAACTGAATAAATTGACATATTTCCAGTTTTTCACTACAATTGCCCTTTTTTTCACTAGAATAAGCCTCTTCACATATTGTATCATTAAATAATTTTTTGATCTATAGATTAGTTTTTTAATGACACCCTAGCATGAAAAAAACGCTTCTAAATTCAAAACTCTCCGCCTACACCTTAACAGAGATCCTGGTGGTACTGGTTATCATTGGTATCCTGGTGCTATTGGCACTGCCAAACCTCATGCCGCTCATCACGAAGGCGAAAACTACCGAGGCCAAGATGCAGCTTGAGCACACACACCAGCTCGAAAAAGCTTACTTCTATGAACATTCCAAGTACTCGGGAAACCTGGAAGAGATCGGTTTTACCCAGGAAAAGCTCACGACTGATGGCTCTGACGGAAAGGCCAATTACCGCCTGGAGGTACTTACTTCAACAGCAACTAATTTTGTGGTACGCGCTACTGCAGTGGTCGATTTTGATGGCGATGGTACGTTCAATGTCTGGGAGATCGATCAGGAAAAAAACCTAAGGGAAACCCAACCGGACTAATCCGATGCTTCATTTTTTGATTCCGCCTTTATTGGTGCTTGTATTGGCATTGATGGGCATTCAGGACTTTAAGTACCGGGCTATTTCCTGGTATGCATTCCCATTGCTTGCCCTATTTCTGCTGCTGAGAAATGCTGCGTTCAACTGGATGGAATTTGGGATAAACATTGGTTTCATTGTGTTCAATTATCTACTGCTTACCGTGTTTTTCAGTATCAGATCGCAGAAAAAGGTCAACTTGCTAGATGGCTTCATTGGCCTTGGTGACATGCTGATGCTGGTCTGCCTGGCATTTTACTTCCCGACCTTATTGTTCTTCTCTTTTTATCTGTTCAGCCTGTTGGTGATTGCTCTTGGATCCGGCTTATACCTGCTTTCAAATCAATCAAAACCGTACACCGTTCCCCTGGCTGGATTACAGAGCCTGATATTACTCTGCTTGCTGTTGCTATCCTGGTATAAAGGCACAGAGCTCAACGAATTTCAGGGACTTGACCGGTTTTTATTATGATAGAATCTACACAAAATACTGTCGCGGTAGAACTGTTGCAGGAGATAAGTACCGAGCAGGCCTGGCATTATAGGATATTTCCTGCCGGTCTGGATGGCCAGCAACTTCGTTTGTATGTAGCAACAGGTGCTGATTTATTGATGCTTCAGGATGAACTCGAGGTCTTGTTGGGAAAGGCAGTAATCCTTGAACCTACAGATGCCGACATGCTGTCGAGGTTATTGAAACAATACTACCTGAAGGAAAACACGCTTTCCGGTACTGAAAACCTCAGCCATGAACCTTCTTCTGATGATTTTTTGCAGAAGCTGATCTCTGAAGCCAGAAAGCTGAAAAGCAGTGATATCCATATCGAGGCCTATGAAGAAAAGTGCCGCGTGCGCATCCGTATAGATGGGATGCTGATCGAGCGATACCTGCTGAGCAAAATGGAATACCCTTCCATCATCAACAGGATAAAGATTCTGGCTAACCTGGATATCGCTGAAAAACGTCTGCCCCAGGATGGCAGGATTACATTCAAGCACGGCAGCGAACAATTTGACATCAGGGTTTCGGTATTGCCGACGCTGCATGGCGAAAAAATCGTATTGCGCTTGCTAAACAATGATGCGACAAATATTGACCTCTATAAACTGGGCTTGTCAGAAAGCGATCTGCGCAATTACTTAGAGGGGGTAAAACGGCCAAATGGTATTGTACTGATCAGCGGGCCAACGGGTTCTGGTAAAACCACCACACTGTATGCTACTTTGAAATTGCTGAACAAGCATACCAGGAATATCCTGACTATAGAAGATCCCATTGAATATACGCTGGAAGGAATCAACCAGGTGCAACTCAAGGAAGGGATCGGATTGACCTTTGCTGCTGCCCTTCGGACTTTCCTGCGACAGGATCCTGATGTGATCATGGTCGGTGAGATCCGCGACCCTGAGACGGCCAATATGGCCATGCGGGCGGCATTAACGGGACACCTGGTGCTGTCTACCATCCACACCAATTCGGCCTGGGGTACAATTTCCCGGTTGATTGATATGGGCATTCCTGCTTTCCTGGTAGCCAATACACTGAATACTTCCGTAGCCCAGAGACTGGTGCGCTTGCTGTGCCCGCATTGCAAAGCGCAGGAATTGATGGATGAGCAACTTTACCCCCAGAGTTTTAAGCCCTATTATCCCGTGGAAATGCATTATACGGCCAAAGGTTGTGACCAGTGCTATTTTACCGGTTACAAGGGCAGAAAGGCAGTTTACGAAGTGATACCGCTTGACAGGGAACTGTCCGCCCTGGTGAAGTCGGGCGAAATGAATGCGGATGCGCTTTTGAAAGAAAAAGGAATCGGCACACTGAGCGCGAATGCATTTGACCTGTTTGCAACCGGAGCAAGCTCCATAGAAGAAATATATCCCCTCTTACTCAACTGATATGAAGAAACCGCTATATAAAATTAAACCATGGAAAGTATGCTTTGTAATTTTGCTACTCGTATTCGTGCCATTCTTACTCACTGCCCAGCAGAACAAACAAGAACGCATGGACGCACTGGAAAAGAAACTAATTGGCCTCTCTGCTTTTGTACCCGGATTGAAACAAAAAGTTCAGGTAGGACTGTCCGGCGTTTCCATCCAGGAACTGCTGCGGGCAATGGCGCAGGCCAATCAATTGAACATCAATGTAGATCCCATGCTGAACATCAAAGTCAGCAGTAACGTAACCAATGAAAACGCACTGAATGTGCTCATCTTTCTGGCAAAAAGTTATGACCTGGATATCAATGTGATCGGATCTATCATTACCGTTGCGCCCTATAGTGCCCCGGTTGTCAAACCGGTCTACGTACCAAAAGACATTCCTGTAAAATACAATGCGGCTGCGGGTACGCTTTCTGTGGAGCTCAACAATGACAGTTTGGTGAATGTAGCCCGCAAGATCAGCCGGCTATCGGGTAAAAACATTGTTGTGCCCTTTGCACTGAATGGCAAAATGGTTACCGGCTTCTTCAATGAAGCGCCATTTGAAACGGCGCTTGAAAAACTCGCTTTTGCCAATGAACTCAAAATGGTCAAAACTGGCGATCAGGTCTTTGTTTTTCAGGCGCTGGCCGAAGGCGAGGAGCTTTATATCAATTCAGACAAAAACACAGATGTCCGGAAAAACCTGAAGCCAGTTGGTGTGCCCGGAGGCGGAGCCCCTGCCGGAGCATTCAATATCGACAAAAAGGGTAAACTACTGAACATCAATGCGGTCAATACGCCAATTCTCGATCTTGTGAAATCCTCGGCAAGCGAAGCCAACGTAAATTATTTCCTTTATTCTGACCTGAAAGGCAGCATCAGTACCAAGGTGAGTAACATGACCTTTGATAATTTCCTGACCGCGATGTTCAATGGCACGGATTATACCTACAAAATTGAGAACAACATTTACCTGATCGGCGACCGCAAACTGGAGGGCTTACGTAAGAACAAGGTCTTGCAGTTGCAATACCGCTCAGTGGATACGGTAATGATGATGATTCCCAGTGAATTAAGAAAAGGTCTAGAAATCAAGGAATTCAGGGAACAAAATACCTTGCTAATCTCGGGAGCCTCACCGCAGATTGCGGAGGTGGAGGCTTACATCAAGGAGCTGGACAGACTGGTGCCGATGGTTTTGCTGGAAATTACCCTGCTGGATGTACGAAAAGGGCATACGGTAAAAACGGGGATTACAGCTGGATTGGCAGACTCGGTAGTCAAAACCGGGGGACAGGTGCTTTCGGGTGTGGACATGACCCTGGGGGCAGGCTCGGTCAATGATTTGCTCGGCAGGATCGGGAGCAACAGCGTCTTTAACCTCGGGAAAGTCACCCCAAATTTCTATGTAAAACTGAGTGCCCTGGAAGCCAACAACAACGCGGAGATCCGGCAGGTACCTAAACTGAGTACGCTCAACGGTCATTCGGCTACGTTGAGTATCGGTACGACGCGGTATTATGTGACCAAAACCCAGAATGTGTTTTCTTCAGTGAACACCCAGACGGTGTTTACCGAACAGTTTAATAAAGTAGATGCAAATCTTGCAGTTACGGTGAGTCCGGTCGTGTCGGGCGATGACCAGGTAACCATGCGCATCCGTGTGGAGATTTCTGATTTTATCGGTACACCACCTGCCAATGCACCACCGCCAACTTCGACCAGCAAGTTTGAGTCCATCATCCGGGCACACAACGAAGACATGATCGTACTGGGAGGGATGGAACGTACAGAGAAAAGTGAGGCTGGCAGTGGTGTGCCGCTGCTGTCACGGATTCCGGTGATCAAATGGTTGTTCAGCAGCAGGGAGCGTACCAATTCCAAAGTAGTGACCCTGGTATTTATTAAACCAACTATCATTTATCAGTAATGCGGAGCAGGATCAAAGGATGGTTTGAGTTGAGCAGTTTGACAGGCCTAGAGATTACCCTGGGGCAGGAGGGGATCTCGATGATTCAGGCTTGCACATTGGGCATTTCGGCCGAAAAGCTAAGCATAAAAGCGCAGGATACCGGTTTAAAGAACCTTGCCCATTTTGCGAAGTGCTATACCCCACAGCCAGTTGCTTTATGGTTGTCCGGCAAGGGCATCCTGAGCCGGCAGATCCAACAGATGCCGGCTGCAGATCAGCAGTTGTTAAACCTGGTATTGCCCAATGCCAACGCCGGAGAATTTTACCTGCAGGCCGAACCGGGGACTGACCATACCGTGGTGTCACTGGTGCGGAAAACAGGGGCCGATGAACTGGTTGAGGCATTAAAAGATCTGGGCTTTACTGTCATCTCGCTGAATCTGGGCCCGAAAGCCGGTGCAGATCAGGAATTGCCCCTGGCACTAAAACCTGAACTCAGGCTTGCTTATCAGGCTGCATTTCAGACTTTGCTGGGAATGGATGGGCATGGCGTAGATGACACCGTATTGGTTGGCGAACGCATCCAGGTATTGGCCAAAGTCAAAGTCATGGGTATTGCTGCGGTATCCGGAACGGTTCTGCTGCTGCTTTTACTAATCAATTTTTTCCTGTTTAGTCACTATCAGGATGCCTCTGGCAGACTCGCCTTGAAAAAAAACCGGAGCGGGATGCAGGTTCAGAAATTTCAGCAGATGGAAACCGGGATTGCAGACAAAACAGCATTGCTGACGAAGGCCGGTTGGACAGGTGGCTATCCCAATGCATGGCTGACGGACCAGCTCCTGGCGGGAAGACCAGGAAATGTAATGATCTCAAACCTGAGCATCAATCCACTGAGAATAGAAAAAGCCATGGGCAGTCGGGAAGAAATCTATGAAAACGCACTGATCAGGATCAGCGGGAGCTGCGATAAGGCCGCTACGCTAAACAATTGGTTGTTTGAGATCAGGTCAAAAAACTGGGTAAAGGAATGCGGGATCAGGAATTATCAGGTGAGCAAAGAAAGTGGAAAAGGGGAGTTTACAATTGACATTCAAATCAGTGACTATGAAGGCTAATGTATTGAACTATAGGCTGATTTTGAAGTTTATCGTCCCGATCATCCTTCTGCTGGTAATGGCTGCTTATCAGTTGGCTTTTAAAAAAACCTGGGAAAGCTACCAACATTACAGGGAATTAAATCAGGCAGACCAGCAGGCTGATGCACTGAGCATCAGTCCCACGTATTCCGCCAGTCGTGAACAGGGAATCACAACACTCTACAAACGCTATGTGGTAGATACCCTGAAATGGAAAAATCAATTGTGGAACCAATGCGCAGTACTGGCCCAGAAATACGACTGCTCGGTACAGGGCTTCCCCGAATGGAGGCCTGTTAAATATGGCAAATCCATGCTGTTGCAACAGGAAATCGTTTTTGCCGGAGATTTTCACAACCTGCTGCGCCTGCAATATGCGATGGATACCATTAAAAACAGCGGACTGACCGGAGGGCTGAGCTACAGCAGGAATGCGAGGGAACTAAAAACAACTTTGAGAATAAGGCAATTGGGATTGCAAACAGAACAAACAAATAGAAGATGATGTGTATAAAGAACAATAAGACCCATTTGGCGCTGCTGGTGCTGCTGTCGCTGCTCGTCAGCAGTTGCAAAGATTTTTTCGAGCCTTCGCTTGAAAACAGGACGGTGCAGTTGAACGCCCCCGCAAATGGCACGGAAAGTAATAAATATCAGGTAGGCTTCTGGTGGGAACCTGTAACCGATGCCCTGAGTTACCGGTTGCAGATCGCTACGCCCGATTTTTCAGCACCAGCTTCGCTGGTCAAAGACACGCTGATTACCTCTGCAACCAGTTATACGCTGACCATGGAGCCGGGCAAATACGCCTGGCGTGTACGGGCGGAGAATGGAAGCAGCAATTCGAAGTATTTCTCTGCCGCCTTTGTGATCCATGAATCTTCACTGAAAGAACAAAAGCTAAGCCTGAAAACCCCGGGGAGCGGTTATTTGTCGAACACCACACAGGTGGCTCTTAGTTGGGATTTGTTGTACGGTGCAGCAGAATACCAGCTCCAGATCGATACCATGAACTTTGCAGATGAAAGCAAACTTGTTTTTAGTCAGTCGTTCAGCACAGACAAATTCACGTACAGCTTTCCGAAGGACGGAATATACCAGTGGCGGGTGCGGGCGGCAAACGACAAAGAAACTTCTAAATGGTCAGAAACGAGGCTGATGACCTTCGACAAAACAGCTCCGGCGAAGCCCGAAATCTCAGCACCGGCAGATGGTGCAGTACTGCCCATGCCGGTGCTATTGAGTTGGAAGTCCGTGCCGACGGCCAAAAAATACAAGCTATATGTCTATAAGAGCAACGGAACAACGAGCTATGATGCCTCTTTTCCGCTGACGCTGACGACGAACAGTTATTCTTTTAATCTCGGGCAACAGCAGAATGAGGTGGTGTTCTGGAAGGTCATGGCCATTGATGAGATCGGCAATGAAGGCCCTTTTAGCGAACTGCGCAGTTTCGTAATCCAATAAACCACGGAGATGAAAGGCAAACCGCTCGTTTATTTATTGGGATTTCTGGTACTCTGTATCTGGGGGATGGTGCTCTACAGGGTCTTTGTTTCCGTTCATGAAGAGACTGGTATACAGTCTGACTTGACTGCTACTGCCCCGCTTAAGAAAACTGCGCTGCCCAAGTTATATCCCGATACTTTCCACCTGATTTTGGATTATCCCGACCCTTTTAGTGGAGCGCCGGTAAAGCTGCCGGATACTTCTGTGTCGGGAAAAGTAGTGATCAAGCCTGCCCAACAACCGCAACAAGTTGTACCAGTTCCACAAAACCCGGTTCAGCTGCTCAAATACCTGGGTTTTGTATCCGACGGAAAAGGCAATCAAAGGGTGGCTATTGTCAGCTTTCAAGGTACCGAACGCCTCCTGAAAGAGGGAGACACTTTAAAGCGGATCAAGGTGATCAACATAAAAAAAGATGCCCTGGTACTGAGCTACCAGGGAAAAACGACTTCCATCAAAACAGAATAACATGAAGGGAAATATAAAATTATTGGCATTGCTGTCACTGTTTGCCGCCTGCAAGCCCATCGAACTGAAACAGTTGGACCTGATGCGCAGGGATATCGTGGTGCAGCAGGATGAACAGACCATCCGGGCCCAGGTACAATCAGAAGACCAGGTTGGCCAGCCCAAATTGGCGTACACCTATTACTGGTTTGAAAAAGGGAGGATTGGCAATACACAAGGCGCCCATTCGGGAAAATTATTGCATGGTACTTACGCCGTGTACGACAGGAGCAGTAAACAGCCGCTGGAATCAGGGACGTTCGATAAAGGCCTGAAAAACGGCAGGTGGCTGAGCTGGAACACTTCTGGCGTACTGAAAGAATGCCACAATTACAGACATGGCCTTTTGAACGGGCCACTGATCCGCTATGATAGTCTGGGCAAACCGGTGGATACGGTAAAATACCGCAATGGGACGATACTGGTTGCAAAAATCAGGAAAGACAGCACCGGCTGGGTCTATAAAATCAAAAGGCTCTTTAAGAAGAAAAAATAATGATCCGCTCCTCCGCTCTATACATCTCATTGATCATCTCAATCCTTATCCTCCTCGTCTGTGGTTCACTGCTCATGATCGGCTATACCTATAAAATGCAGGAACAGAAACAAATGCGTGGGTTTAAGTTGCATGAAAACCTGGAATCAGGGATGCAGGTTTTGCTGACCAGTGCCCTGCCGGCAGACAGCCTGATGCGGTTGCGTTTGTTTGGCGAGGAGGGCATGGACAGACAAGACAGTGTGCAACTGGAAAAACGGCAATGGGGCATTTATGAACTGGGAACGGTCAGCAGCTGGATTGGACAGGATACACTCGAAAAAGCTTTTCTAATTGGAACCAATCTTTCCGATACGCTCAAGGTACTGTATTTGGCAGATGAAGACCGGCCGATGTCGATCAGTGGCAAAAGTCTGATCAGGGGAACGGCCTATTTGCCCAAATCTGGAATAAAAGCAGCCTATGTGGAGTCGTCCGGTTATGATGACAAAATTCTGGTCCACGGCCTCTCCAAATATAGCAGCCGGCAATTGCCTCAGCCTGGTGCGGAAATGTTGAAAAGTCTCTCTGCTCTGCTGGAACCTTCAGAAGAGGAAGAAGATGTACTGCCGGACAGTGCGGTTGCATCGTTTTATAATCCTTCCAGGCGTATTCATTTGGGTAAGGAAGAAGTCAGACTCTCTGCCTTTACAGGCAAGGGAAATGTGATGATCTTTTCCGATAGCGTCATCATAGTAGAAGCGAGTAGCTTGCTGGACAAAATCATCTTGGTCGCTCCCTGTGTAAAGATTGAAGCCGGATTCAGGGGCAATGTACAGGTTATTGCCTCAGATTCAATTGTAGTGGGGGACCGTGTCAGGCTGGATTATCCATCTGCGTTGCTGGTGCTAAAAAATGACACCGCAAAGTTTCAGGCCAGCATCAAAGTCGGTAAGGATGCGCAGATCGCCGGACAATTGTTTGCCTATGAAAAGGAACATTCAGTGCTGATGCCTATGATTTCCATTGGTACAGGGACGATGATTAAAGGAGAAATCTGGTCCCAGGGTTATGTGGGACTCAGTAAGACGGCGAGTGTATATGGCTCCGTATCTGCCATAAGGCTGATGGCCAGGTTATCCGGATCGATTTATGAAAACTACCTGATCGACGTGAAACTCGATAAAACGCTGTTGTCCCGCTATTACCTCAGTTCGAAACTACTGAATACACCATCAAAATACGGAGGATTATTATGCACCGTAAAATAATCCATAAAAAGCTAGCTGCTGCTACGATCATAGAAACCGTTGTGGCTTTGCTGATTGTGATGATCAGTTTCTCGGCCGGCCTTGTTATTTACAACCGGATCATCAGCACCGGCGTGAATGACCAGCAACTACATGCCGGACTTCAGACCGTGGCCGTGGCAGATAGTTTATTGAAGGTGACCGATATCCAGGATCAACAGCTTATAAGCGGAGGCCAGCATTTCACAATCCGTTATTCAGCAGCGCAATATCCGGGCTTAATGCTAATGAAAGTGATCTGTACAGACGGCAATGGAAAGCAGCTCGCGGAACAAATCAGGTTAATTAAACAAGATGAAACACAGTAAACTGGCCTCCTTTACTTTGATAGAGATGGTGCTGGCCATGATGCTGGCGGCCATTGTGATCGGTATGGCCTATACCGCTTTTACGGTGTTCACGCATCTGTATGGCAACTATCGCAATAAAAACCTGCGACATGCAGATGTGCAGTTGTTCCGGCAAATCCTTCAGCACGATATGGAGCGTGCAGAATTGGTCACGATTTCCGAAGGAGAAATCCGTTTTGCAGGTTTAGATGACTCTGAACAAGTAGTTTACCGGTTATCGGCCGACTACCTGTTGCGCCAAAAAGGGGAGATCAGTGATACTTTAAAGTTGACACAACTCAGTTGCATCGCTTCCTTCGAAAACAGCCCGGTCAGCACCGGTCTGGTCGACCACCTGGTATTTCGCTTCAAGTACCAGCAATCCCTCTTACCGGTCAGTTCCGCTAAAAAATATACCTCAGTTCAGCTCTTTAATTACCAGGATTCGCTATGGATGCAATAGATATCTCCAAATACAGAAAAAAGCAGCCCGTTAAACAGGTTGCTGGTCAGGGTCAAGGTACCGGACTGATGGAACTGTTGTCCAAGGACATCACATTTGGCAAAAAAGGGATCAACGACCAAAAGAAAGACCATTTCTTTTTTGAACTGAGTTCGCTGCTGCAGTCCGGCATCGACCTGAAAAACAGTCTCGATCTTGTAACCCTGGAAAGCCTGAAGGACAAACACCTGGCCACTTACCGGGAGATCAAGTCGGGCGTCATTGCCGGTTTATCCCTGGCTGCTGCGGTAAAGCGGACCGGTCAGTTCTCCGATTACGATTATTTCAGCATCCAGATCGGTGAGGAGACCGGTAACCTGGCCGAGGTGTTGAAAGATCTGGCCGTGTTTTACAAGCGTAAAGTAGAGCAGCGTAGGAAGATTCTAAGTGCGCTGACCTACCCGGCAATCGTGCTCTGCACTTCTGCCGGCGCCGTGTTTTTTATGCTTCGTTTTGTGGTGCCGATGTTTAGCGATGTCTTCAAGCGTTTTGGTGGCAAGTTGCCCTGGATGACAGAAATGGTCATTAAAGCCTCAGCGTTAATGGGCGCCTTGTTTTTGCCCGTTGTGCTGATCATGGGCATTTTGGTTTACGGTATTTACCGATACCGCAAACAGGAGCGGTTCAGGAATATTTCCAGCCGGTTGGTTCTCAAGATTCCTTTGGTAGGTGAACTGGTAGTGAAGATTTACCTGGCGAGGTTTTGCAATACGATGCGCCTGCTCATCAGTACTAAGATTCCGCTGCTGAGGGCCATCAGCATGTCGCGACAGACCATTGGGTTTTATCCGATAGAAGAATCGCTGAAAAAAATAGAGCAGGACATTATGAACGGCAGTTCGCTGCATGCAGGTCTTTCGGCTTTTCCAATCTACCCACCCAAGATGATCCAGTTGGTAAAAGTGGGTGAAGAGATCAATAAACTCGATTATTTCTTTGAAAACATAGCCGATCAGTACGTGCAGGAAGTCGAATACCAGACCGGCACAATCAGTAAGTTGATAGAACCCCTCATCATCATTTTCCTGGGGCTGGTGGTCGGCTTTATCCTCATTTCCATGTACCTGCCCATGTTCCAGATGAGCAATAGTTTCTAATCCTAAAAACCAACATAAACCATAAACCAACAAACAAAAACTAGCATGAAAGTAGATTTGACAAGACTAGAAAGGATAGACTTCCTGATCCGGACAAAAAGCACAGGTACACCACGGGAATTTGCAGCAAGACTGGGATTGTCAATAGCCGCATGGTATAATTATAGAGATGAGATGCAGGATTGGGGTGCTAAAATAGCCTATTCTAAATCCAGGAGAACCTATTATTATATCGAAACCGGGCTTTTCAAAATTGGTTTTTTGAAAGAATTAGGGGATTGAAAATATGTGGATAACTTTTTTTAAGAAAATGCAGATTCCAGTGGGACTGGAATGTAGCGGTTTAAATTGCCTGCAGCGTAGGACAGACAAATAAACCAAAGCCATGAAGATATTCAAATTAACACTCATCATCTTTTTTTCTTTAATTTCTTTCAGATCATCCGCACAGAACTCCTTCGAATGGGTCGGTAGCATAGGTTTCCCCAGTGGAGTCGCTAAGCAAGTAGCCTATATTGATTTTGGTGATGTAGTGTTATGGGGAAGTCTGGAAGTGACACTTTCGTCCGGATATGCCGATCAAAATTCTACGGGCCTATACCGAAGGTCTTACGATGTTGGGCGGAACTTGGATGCGGTTCATTCGAACAGCTCAGAAGTGACCTCCGCGCTCGGGCCAGTTGCAGATCAATGGAAGCTCGGTGATTTCGAGGTCTCCGGAAGCAACCACATTAGGATCCCTCTTTATCACCTGGTCTCTAGTGGTAATTCGATTACTGTACATATCAAAGGTCTTTCAGTAATTGGTCCGGTCAATACCACTTTAATTACAATAACTACACCTATAGTGCTGGCTAATGCGAAGACGAGGGATTACAATTATATCAATGGAAAACTGTCATTAGGAACTTCAAAAGTTGATCCCAATGCCTTGCTCACTGTTGCAGGAAACGCAAGTGTAAGAGAGCTCAAAGTCAAAATTGATGCAGGAGCCGATTTCGTGTTTGAGGACAATTACCAGAAACCAGACCTGACTGATGTAGAGCAGTATATCAAATTGAACCGTCACCTCCCAAGTGTGGCTTCAGCTAAGGAAATGAAATCTTCAGGGCTTGAGGTTGGAAGCTTTCAAATAAAGCTGCTACAGAAGATCGAAGAATTGACGCTGTATATGATTGACCAAAACAAAAAAATTAAATCCCAGGAGCTACTTATTGATGAAATGAAGATCAAGATGACATCCCTCTCAAATCGGCTAGAAACGCTTAAAACCGGAAAATAATGAAAAAAGCAATATTGATTATCACAGTCACTCTAGTGTCGGTTAATTTATTTGGGCAAGAGACTTTGCAAACGGTAACTAACAGGGGCGCTACAACAACCAATAGAATTTCAGTAACCTCAGTTACCCAGCCTATTAGTAGAATTACGGCTTATGGATACAACAGCGGTTATTTTGATATTTACAACAACACTAACAACTCAATATCGCTTGATCTAATACGATCTGATGGTGCTCCTGTTTTTAAAATTGAAGGCCACACGATGAGGTCTTTTTTTGGTGGAAATGTAGGAATTGGAGTAATTGACCCAAATGCTAAGCTTGATATTTCCGGCAATATGGCTATCCAGTCCTCACTCACAAATATATCCGTCCGTCCGGCAATAGCTTCAGCAGCGCAATCTGGAGAACTCAGATCCTATAGTGGCACAGGCTATTTGGCAGATGACGGTTTTTTAAGATTAAGTGCCGGTGGGGGAACTAATGGTGGCGTTAGATCTTATGTAGATCTTAGTGGATATTCCACCGTGCCGGATATGAATATGAATATCGTTTTTGGTACAAGCGGTGCGGAGCGGATGAGGATCTTAAGTTCTGGCAATGTGGGGATCGGAACGGCTAACGCGACCGAAAAACTCTCTGTAAATGGCAAAATCCGAGCTCAGGAAATCAAGGTTGAGACAGCAAATTGGCCGGACTTTGTCTTTGCTAAAAACTTCCAGCTTCCCTCACTACAGGAAACCGAAAAACACATTCTTGCAAACGGCCATCTGCCAGGTATTCCCTCTGCTGCGGAAGTAGCAAAAGATGGAATTGAGCTAGGGGAGATGAATAAAAGGCTGCTTCAGAAAGTGGAGGAACTGACGCTTCATTTAATCAGACAAGAAAAGCTGCTCGATCAACAACTCGCTAAAAGCAAAGCTCAGGAAGTCAGGTTAAATAAGCAGCAGAAAGAAATCAATAATCTTAAAAAAGATAAAAAAATATGAAAAACAAATATGGTTTTTTACTGGCAATGATTTGCCTTCCTGGGTTGGCAGGGGCACAAACTCAGACAAGAGTTGATGCGGGACTACAGGGTAATGCTGGAGCCACATCAGGCTTTTTTGAAACATATACACCGGTAAACTATCCCGCCGGAGCAAGCGATTGGTGGCACCTACTAGACGTAAGACACACCAATTCTGCCAATAATTATGCGATGCAGTTCTCTGGTAGTTTTTTCGACCAACAGTTGTTTTTTCGAAAAACAAGCAACAATCCTGCCCAGTCGTGGAGCAGGGTCATAACCGAAACGAATGGCAAAATCTATGTAAAAGGCTTATTGGCGACCAATGACTACACCAACGTAGGACAACACAATGGACAGTTTAGGATTATAAATGGCACTGGTAGTCTTGGTACAAGGGCTTTAGAGTTTGCATTGCTAGACAATGGGACAGGAATCATACAAGCAAACGAAGGTGGAATTGGTTACAATACCCTTTTATTAAATCCGGTGTCGGGAAATGTCGGTATTGGTACAACTACAGCGTCTGAGAAACTGTCGGTAAAGGGAAAAATCAGGGCACAAGAGATCAAGGTTGAAACCAGTGGCTGGGCAGACTTTGTCTTTGCAAAGGACTATCAACTTCCCTCATTGCAGCAAACAGAAAAACACATTCTCGTAAACGGCCATTTACCGGGTATTCCCTCTGCTGCGGAAGTAGCAAAAGATGGGATTGAGCTTGGTGAAATGAATAAGAAACTCCTGCAAAAGATCGAAGAACTGACGCTGTATCTGATCGAGATGAAGAAAGAAAATGAGGCTGAGAAACTGGAGAATCAAAAACTACAGGATAAAGTAGCGCAGCACGACAAAGAAATTAAATCATTGATAAAACACTAACAATATGAAAGGATTACATAAAACGATTTTTTTATTGTGCAGCTCTGTATTCGCTAATTCGGCGTTTGCACAGACGTTGCAAACAGTAACCAACAGCGGAGCTACTACAACTAATGTTATAACAGTTGGAGGTCTTATATCAAATTCTGCGTCACTGGTTGGCGCGGCTTTGCCTACAAATATATCCAGCTTAAATGGGCTTAGGCTAAATGGAAGTATCTCTGATAATTCTTTTAATGGAATAACCTATCATAGCCTTGGTGGTGGCGGTGCTGCAATTGCTTTTTCCCGTGGAGGTAGCTATGATACAAATCTTGACTTTTTCACGAATACTTATAGTGGAGGTAGTTACAATATGAGCCACAGGATGAGAATTAATAGTGTTGGTTATGTTGGGATTGGAACTGCCAGTCCACAACAGAATTTTGTCGTTTCTAATAATGGTCAGGAGGGTTTTGAGGTTTATTTAAACCAACCATCCGGTACAGTTGGTTTACAAGCTTATAACAGGACGACAGGTGTTTACGCGAATATGAGGTATGAGGCAAGTCAACACAGTTTCTTAGTTGGTAATGTTGGAATTGGCACCTTATATCCAACAGAAAAACTTTCTGTTAAAGGTAAGATCCGGGCCCAGGAGATTAAGGTAGAAGCTGCCAATTGGCCGGACTTTGTCTTCGCTAAAAACTACGAGTTGCCTTCCCTTAAAGAAATAGAAAATCACATTAAACAGAACGGTCATTTACACGGAATTCCCTCTGCGGCGGAAGTAGCAAAAGATGGAATTGAGCTTGGGGAGATGAATAAGAAGTTATTGCAGAAGATCGAAGAGTTGACGCTATATCTGATCGAAAAGGACAAAGAGGTTAAAAGTCTACAGTCCTTAAAAAGCAAAATCGATGACTTAGAAACAAAAATAACCCTATTAATCAATCAGTAATTTTATGAAAAAAATTCTGCTCATTCTTTCGCTGTGTCTGGCTACAATAGCCGGAAATAGCCAGATTACTACTGTGGCTCCTGGAAACTACAGGAGTATTGTCGTGCCACTTTACAGTGCTATTGGAGATTATTCAAAAGTGGTGATTTTACTACATGAGATTTATTCCGGCCCCATGATTAATGCAAATTATGCTATTGGAACAATAACCGCTTTAAGGGGTGCGACTTGGGCCTACAGTAGGGTTGACATTGCAAATATCAACAGCGCGGCTGCTTACAACGGTTTAAATGCGACTATTTCGTCAATAGTTAATAGCACGGGTCCCTGGAAATTAAAAACATGCATGTTTAATAGTAAAAAATACTTGGCTGTGGAAATTCCTTATTCGGATGCCTTTCATGATCAGGGCTACAAATTCACCGGGTATTACACTTCAAGCGGCGAAAATATGCTTGCAATAGCTTATCAGGTCAACGGCGTGGCTGTGAATCAATCCGTACTGAGCGATATTCAGGATTTCGCCCCAAATATGGTACAGACAAATGACGTACAACAATCCAATTTTCTTGGAAATGTTGCGATTGGAACCACTGATCCAAAGGGATATAAGCTTGCCGTAGCCGGCAGTATGATTGCAGAGTCGGTCAAAATAAAACTTCAAGGTGCCTGGCCGGACTTCGTATTTTCTAAAAAATACCAGCTACCATCCTTACAGGAAACCGAGAAACACATTCTTGCAAATGGTCATTTGCCCGGCATTCCTTCTGCCTCGGAGGTATCAAAAGAAGGGATTGACTTAGGTGAGATGAACAAGAAGCTGCTTCAGAAGATCGAAGAACTGACCCTGTATCTGATTGATATGAAGAAAGAAAATGATCTCCAAAAAGAAGATATCAATTATTTGAAATCAAAAATAAAGTAACATGAAAAGACTATTCAATCGAATACTATTTGCGATAATGTTGAACACTATTGCTGTTTCCGGCCTTATTGCTGCCCCTTCAGAATATACCGCTACTCTTGCATTTCCTGCAGGGTTTCAAACCGGCGATTATATAGAGTTTTTAAGGGTATCGCCGGCTAGCTCAGGTGCTGGAGGCAACTATGAGATATCAATTGCTTATACAAGAGGAAATATTGCAGCAGCCGCAACCTATATCGCCAGCTTTGCACATGCTGGCGCAGGTTTATGGCGTGAAGCCGGTAGGATCAACAGTAACGGATATGTGATACCGGGCTCAGATGGTCACAATTTTACGATAGACGTAAATACGGAATATGCTAACCCAAGGATGAGGATCCGCGCTATAAGGACTTTGGGCGTTACAACAGAGGCAATCGGAGTCTATATTAAAGTTCGTTCAATCAATGAAAATAGTTCCTGGACAACCCTGAGCGTTACTGGTAATGACCTTTCAGTAAACAAGTTCGTGCCAATGACAAACGATTGGAGCTTATATGTTGGAAACACTGTCAGTGCGGATGGTGCTTCCATTGCTATTAAGGCTCTTGAAAATGGAAATGTTGGTATTGGAACAGCCACACCAACTGAAAAGCTTTCGGTAAAAGGTAAGATCAGAGCCCAGGAAATTAAAGTAGAAACCAATGGCTGGGCTGATTTTGTATTCGCTAAAGGTTACAAACTCCCCTCGCTTCAGGCAACAGAGCAACACATTCTTGCAAAGGGCCACTTGCCTGGCATTCCTTCAGCCGCTGAAGTAGCGAAAGATGGAATAGAACTCGGTGAAATGAATAAAAAACTTCTACAAAAGATAGAAGAAATGACGCTGTATTTGATTTCCCAAAAAAAGGAAATAGAAGCGCTAAAAGCAAATGCCGCGAGAAATGATGAGCAAAATAAAATATTTAAATCTGAGCTACAGGATTTAAAACTTAAACTAAAATAGATATGAAACATCACGTTTTATTAACCGCATTAACCCTTTTTTGTGCGACATCTTTTGCACAAACCAACACCTTTCCGGCAACGGGCGGGGTGGGCATTGGTACCACAAGTCCTTTCGAAGCCCTGGATGTCAGAGGCAATGCCTTTGTTTCAGGAAAAATCACGTCGTCAATTTATGGTGCTGACATTGGTGGCCACTTGGAACTCCGCAATACTGCAAAAACGACTAACGGAACTGCGAGTAACTGGACTATTTTCAATATGGGAGGAGCTTATGGCAACAGTCTTCAATTTTGGGCATATGATAATTTAGGCTGTGCTTCCGGCGGGATGTGTACAAACCGCTTTACGATTATGGATAATGGAAATGTAGGTATTGGGACAGCCACACCAACTGAAAAGCTTTCTGTAAAAGGTAAGATCAGAGCCCAGGAAATTAAAGTAGAAACCAATGGCTGGGCTGATTTTGTATTCGCTAAAGGTTACCAATTACCATCACTTCAGGCAACAGAGCAACACATTCTTGCAAAGGGTCATTTGCCGGGGATTCCTTCTGCTATAGAAGTGGCAAAAGAGGGAATTGAGCTTGGTGAGATGAACAAAAAACTGCTTCAAAAGATCGAAGAACTGACCCTGTATCTGATTGAGCAAAACAAGGAAATATCCGAATTGAAAAAAGAAGTATATAAATCTAAAAAGACAAAACCATGAAGAGAGTCAGAACCATTATTGTTTTATTACTATCTCAAATCACACTGAGTGCTGTTGCACAAACGCTTAACCCGACCTCTTCGATTAATACGCCCGGCTCCGTCAATACATTAGTCGGTGGCTATACATTCGCTTATGCGACATCGGGCAGTCCCTGGAATGGAGCCTTCCTGAGTTTCGGAGGATTTACAAATACGTATGACTGCCAATTAAGCACTGACTATGGTCCTAATGGGGGCAACCACATCTCGTTTAGGACACGCCATGGAGATATTTCAACATGGAACAGTTGGAACGAATTGTATCACAGCAGCAATATCAATAAGATTGATATCGATTTCAACGCTAAAACACTTTATTCAGTAAACGTATACAACGCCGGCAATTTATGGAGTAAGCAAATCAAAGTTGCATTAGCTAACCCCTGGCCAGACTATGTCTTTCACAAAGACTACAAACTTCCTTCCTTAGAAGCTACAGAACAGCAAATTCTAGCGAACGGCCATTTACCTGGGATTCCCTCTGCCGTGGAAGTAGCAAAGAATGGAATTGATGTTGGAGAAATGAATGGGAAGTTGCTCCAGAAAATCGAAGAATTGACGCTGTATTTAATCAACCAAAGTAAAAGTATCACGGAACTAAAAAGCCAAAATAAAGACCTGTTTGCTGAAATAGAAAAAATCAAAACCAAACCATAAATTCATGAAAAAACCAATAATTATGCTGGCGTTTCTTGGCGCCTGTTTATCTTCTATTGCCCAAACCAATTCCTTTCCGACCACAGGAAATGTTGGGATTGGAACAGTTACCCCAAGTGGCTTTCTTAATATAGTGGGAAATTCTGGTTCATTTCCAGAGCTAAAAGTAGACCATTATTTCAACAATTTCGGAGCATCAACGATCCAATTACGAAAAGCAAGGGGCACGTTGGCATCGCCAACTGTAGTTTTAAATGCAGACTATGTAGGCAGCTGGGAGACCTGGGCGTACAATGGCACTTCCTATATTAGGAACAGTTACGTTGGTGCGGTTGTAAATGGTACGCCGACTACGACAGGAGTGCCGACAGACTTAGTTTTTGCATCAAGTCTTGGTGGACCTGATGCAATGGAGGGAATGCGTTTGGATAAAAATGGCAACGTCGGAATAGGCACAACAACTCCAACTGATAAGCTCTCTGTAAAAGGCAAAATCAGAGCTCAGGAAATTAAAGTAGAAACCACCGGTTGGGCTGACTTTGTCTTCGCCAAAAACTATAAACTTCCCTCACTGCAAGCTACAGAACAACACATTCTCGCAAACGGCCATTTACCTGGCATCCCCTCCGCTGAGGAGGTAGCGAAAGATGGTATCGAACTCGGGGAGATGAACAAGAAGCTGCTGCAAAAAATCGAAGAATTGACGCTTTACCTGATTGAGATGAAAAAAGGCAGTGACCAGCAGCAAAGCCAAATTAAGAAACTAACCGAACAGGTAGAAACCATACAAAAAACCCAAAATCTAAATTAACTATGAATATTAAAAGCTATCTCGTGATTGCACTCCTGCTAATAGGGGTCAATTCAAACAGCCGGGGGCAGGTGACCTATAACAAGCGAGCCATAGGTGCCATCGGCGGCGTCCCCAAAGTCGGCGACTTGTTAAATAACGCCAGTTTAGACGCTGTAGACATGACCACCGGAACGTTAAAAGTCGGCATTCCGCTCTATGAAATAAAAGTCAACGATATCTCAGTCCCAATTACTTTAAGTTACAGTGCCTTGGGCATTAAGGTAAATCAGGAAGCAGGCCCAGCCGGAATGGGCTGGGATTTAAGTGTGGGTGGTAAAATCAGTACCAATTTTATGGGCAAAGACGATTACAAATCCGGAGTAGGTCTGGTAAACGTGCCTTTACCTTTTGATATCCAGGCCAACCCTAATGTATTCGATCCATATTCCACGCATAAAAACTTCATGTGGGATGTAATTGACGGCAAGGTAGATGCCGCCTGGGATACTTACTCCTACTCTTATCCGGGTGGGGGAGGAACCTACATCCGAAACGGGCTTACTTTTCCTTACAATCCATTGATCACCATTGATGACTATGGAAAGAAGATCAAGACGACAGATGGCATACAGTACACCTATGGTGTAGGAGACACCAGAGACTCTAAGAAGAGAACTTATTATGAACCGACTGCCGCCTTTCCTTCTTACATTGGGGATACGACTTTTACCAGAGAGCCCCAAACCAGCAGGTCCTACGATTATGACCTGGCAAGCATCTATTCCAGCAAATTCAATGAGACGGTGACATTCAACTACGAAAATATTACGGATGCGCCCCGATTGAATGCAAAAAAGAAGATCTCTACCTCTGAATCGATACCATTTTATCGCAACGTCAGGGCTATTTCAAACCTATACGGTGGAATTTTAGAGGATCCAAACAATAGGATTTATAAAATCGGTGAAGTGGTGGTATCTCAATCGAAAACAGAATATATTAAACATACCAGAATCGGGAATATCGATTTTAAAAACGGTAAAGTTGTTTTTAAATATTGGGAAAATGATTTACTGGGTCGGGATGTGTTACAACAAATTAGAATCTACGAAAAAGTTGGTGCCGATACTGTCCTTATAAAACGTTACGATTTTTTATACGACGAATGGCAATTGAGTTACGGCCACTATTTGAAACAAATCGATGTCTATGATAGCAAGAAAGCGAAAGTTAGTTCATGGGCTTTCGGCTATAATGTGAAGCTTCCTGTTCCGCCAAATGTTCCAAGTTATGCTCAGGACAGATGGGGATTTTACAACGGTGCTACTACGAATAAGACACTGCTTGAACATCCAGATGATGTGCTGGCATTGAAAATTAAAAACCGCTATCCAATTGTGGATTCTGCATATGCCGTCAACAGTAAAACTATCAGTTACACTAGGCCAGAAGCAAAGGAGATTTATGGCTTGAATAGTCCACGGACAGTGGGTACGGTTACTACTTATCACATTAATTTTGCAAACCGGAATTTCGATTTTCAGCAAGCGCTGAGGGGAACTTTGACCAGTGTTAAAATGCCTACCGGAGGCAAAGTAACTTATGAATATGAACCGCATAGATCCCGTCAATATTTATACAGCAATGGATCTTCCAGTCGCGTTGCATTTGATGGAGGTGGAATCAGGATCAAATCTATTGTCAAAAGTCTGGATCACGATAGTCTTTACCTGAACGCTCCGGAGGGAAAAACCATTACCAAAAAATATACTTATGGTGAAGGATTTTTCGACGGTGCAGGATATGTAGATGAGACCAACGGATATGGAAATGTAAGTATACCTGGTAATGTAATGGGCAATGTTTCGAAGTATTTTAATGGCTATAACAACTCGACTGAGGATGTCAATAACATCATGCTCATGTCTCATGCGGTTAACAATATGACCCAATATGCAGGTAGTTATGGTGCCTATCAAGTGGTGACGGAAAATCTGATGCAGGGCTATTATAATGACAGTTATGGAAAGACCGTTTACTACAACAACCTACCTATCTACAACGAGGCGCCTGATCGCCCATGGCAGATTGATGGTAACGGATATTATGCCATCGACAACATCAATCTCCCGGTGTTTATAGCGAATCCGGGAGTACAAAAAGAATTGATGACTGGAGTAGGCGGAATTATCAAATACGCCTTCAAAGGAGGCACAACTTGGGCGCCTGTAGAAGCTACAAAATATACTTTCAAGTCATTCAATGCACCGCTTAATTCCCAAACAAAAGCACTTTCATTTTTTAGCACACTTACCGGACAACTTTCCGGGCCTTTACCAAGTGCATATATGAGTGCACTATCTGATTTTCCAAAGCCAAATAGTGACGGTTCATTGCAATTGTACAATTCATTAGGAAGCTCAGGTGAAGGAGGAGTAGCGGATTACCTTTCCAGTACCAGATTGGTACAAGAGGGAAATACGCCCAATTATCCTGGAAAATATGCTTTTAGTTTCATTGATCTAGCTACTTTATCCAATACCATTAAGAAAGAACAAGAGCAGATCATGACTTACGATAACAATGGAAACACCTTAAATAACACCATTGTAAAATATGAATATGGCAATCCATCACACTTATTATTGACCAAAACAGCAACGATAAACTCAAAAGGGGATACGCTGATTACCAGAACGAAATATCCACAGGATTACACCTCACCATCTTACCCATTAAATCATTTGGTGAACAACAAGCTGTCGCTCGATGAAGCCGTAGAAGAATTTTCAAACTACAAAACCGGATCTACGGAATATGTAAAACAAGCAACCGTTAATACTTTCAAGGTGGAAAACAATGTGGTTTATAACGATAAGGTCTATAGCATGATTGTACCAGGTAATACAACTTTCGCAGGAACTTATTACAATCAGAGTGCTAATTCGGTCGACAACAACCTGTTCAAACAGCAGGTAAGTTATGACCAGTACACCAAAGGAAATGTGTCCAGGTATACAGAAGGCTACAGCACCAGCAACCGGATCATCTGGGGATACGACAATCAATATGCCATTGCGAAAGTCAGCAATGTAAGCATTGGCGGCTATAACCCTTATGATGATGTTGCTTATACGAGTTTCGAGAGCCCAACAGACACCTTGAACTGGAAATACAGCGGGACTGTGGTGCAAGATGCCAGTGGCCCATTTGGAAAGAAATACTACAACCTTTCTGCAGGTGCCATTACAAAGAGCAATTCAGGAAGTACCACCAAATATATCGTCTCCTATTGGTATAAGAACGGAGCTGTGGTGAACATTTCTGGTGGCACAGTAGGTGCAGCCGTGGTTAAAAACACAAAGGCCGACTGGACATTGGTGGAAAGAGAGCTCACTTCGATCAGCGGCGTACTGACCATTTCAGGAACAGGTAACATCGATGAATTACGCTTTCATCCCGCTACTGCCCAAATGACGACCTACCTCTATGACTTAGCTGTAGGAGAGGAAAGCTGTATTATCGATGTCAACGGCAGGCTGCAATATTATGAGTATGACAGTGAGCAGCGCCTGAAAAACATCAGGGATCAGGACGGAAATATCCTGAAAAGTTACAAGTACATCCTAAGCGCATCTAATTAACGCAGCAATGAAAAACTTAACCTTAAAATCGATAAAGCTATTCAGTATAGCGTTTATTATTCTGCTGCTGCCGGTGGCCTTACTGGCACAGCAACACAAAGTCGTGGCCAAATATGAGAACCAAAAGGAACTGACTGCCAATACCAGCATCACCTTTACCGATGGATTTTCCATTTCGGCAGGTACGGAATTCAAAGCCTATATCGCTGCGGGAGCAGGGGCGCCAGTCAATACGATCATTAATCCATACTGGAATGCGATTGTTAGTTATACCACTCGTGCACCCGGCATCATCGATCCGTCTGACCCACAAAACGGCGTAAACCAGGTGAACGTGGATGTACAAACCCTCGATCATTTCGGGCGGGTAGTTGAAACGCAAAGTGTAAAAGCTACACCGACTTTTCAGGACATCATCCAGCTGACCAAATATGACAACAGCGGAAAAGAGTCCAGAAAATACCTGCCTTATGCTTACCCTACCGATCGCAAAAATCTGCATGCAGGTGCCTATACACAAGAGGTCAATTATTTTTATACCGGCTCAACCAAGACACCTTCTATTGCGACAAACTCCTATCCGGAAAGCCAAATCCGTTATGACAATTCGCCACAAAACAGGATACTGGAAACCAGTGCGCCAGGCGCTGATTTTTATATTGGTAATGGTCATACGGTGAGAACCAACCTGCTTATGGGTACAAATGATGTGGCGAAGTACACCGTAGCGATTAATGCGACTACCGGATCAAGGAAACTGGAGCGCGCGGGTAACAATGCCGTTTACAGCGGACTGGATCTGGTGATCAGCAGCGTCAAGAACGAAAACGTGACCGCTGAAAATGGAACAGTATATGAAATCAAGAACAGGGAAGGACAAGTACTTGTAAAGCGCCAGGTCATTAAAGTAGCTGGTGTAAACCAGACCTATTCCACATATTATGTGTATGACAACCTAGGTAACCTGAGTTTTGTATTGCCTCCAAAAGCAGAACCAGACGCCAATGCAGCTATTGCGCAAACGACACTGGATCACCTATGCTACCAATACAGATACGACGGACAGAACCGTATGATTGGGAAGAAAGTACCGGGAAAAGGCTGGGATTATATTGTCTACAATAAACTGAATCAACCGGTGATGAGCCAGGATTCAGTACAGCGGATGAAAAGTCCACAGGAATGGAGTATTGTGAAATATGATGCACTGGGAAGGACAATTATCTCTGGTATTTATACTCAGGCTGGGACAGCTGGTACAAATTATCAAGCTACCATGCAGACGAGCGTGAATGGTCAAACTAAAGAGTGGGAGACCAGGACTACAACCGGAAACGGATATACCAACGATACTTATCCTACGACCTGGGCGACCACATTAACTATAGGCTATTTTGACGATTACAACTTCCCTGGTGGTAATCCTTATCCTTATGCCGGTTCTGATGCAAGTAGTATGACCCGCGGCATGGCTACTGGTACCAAAACCAATGTACTCGGTACTTCAGATATGCTGTGGACGGTTAGTTATTACGATCGTGACGGAAAAGCAATCAAATCTTTTAAACAGCATTACAAGGGAGGATCTTTAACAGGCAATTATGACGAGATCACGAATGTTTACGATTTTAATGGTGCGGTAACAAGCAGTACCAGAAGTCATAAAGTATCTGGAACCGAGCAACTCAAGGTGCTCGCTGAATACACTTATGACCATCGCGGAAGAAAGCTCAATACCTGGCAGACCATGAACACAGGAACCAGGACATTGTTGTCAAGTGTCAGGTATGACGATCTTGGTCAGTTGTATAAAAAGAAGTTGCATTCTACCAATGGAACAAGCTTCCTGGATAGCGTCACTTATTCTTACAATGAACGTGGCTGGCTGGCCAGGGCACAGGCACAGAAGTTGGATGTAAAACTGAGATACAATAGTCCTGTGAAAGGTGCTACAGCCCAGTACAACGGTAATATTTCTGAATTTGAATACACAGGTCAGTACAGTGGTAACAAATGGTTTACTTACACATACGATGATCTGAACAGGTTGACGTTAGCAGATTATGGAGCGGCAACTGCCACGGATGAACTGAATGAGTTGATCGCCTATGACAAGATGGGCAACATCACTTCCCTAAAACGGGGGCCATCAAGTAGCACTGCAATCAACTATACTTATGCCAATAGTGGTATGAGTAACCAGCTGACCAGCACGTCGGGACCAGCAATTGCAACAGGGGCTTTTACCTATGACGCGAACGGAAATGCGGTGTCAGATGGGATCAGGAATGTAAGCGCGATCAATTACAACCAGCTAAACTTGCCTGCCAAAGTCATGCGGATATTTTCCTCCGTTCCAACCGAGGTTGCGGCTTACACTTATGATGCATCAGGTACAAAGCTGAGGTCTGTTCAGGGTTCTATTACCAGAGAATACATCAGTGGAATCCAATATACTGCAGGTGCGCTTGATTTCGTCGCTACAGAAGAAGGCAGAGCAGTAAGAAATCCCTCAACAGGAGCATACAGGTATGAGTACAACTTAAAAGATAACCTTGGTAATGTAAGGGTGACAATTGACGACAATAGTGGTGTAGAAAGGGTAATTCAGGAAGATGAGTTTTTTGCTTTTGGATTGGATTCATTAAGACACACTTCGGGAACAAAAAATAATTATCTTTATAACGGCAAGGAATTGCAGGAAGTTCTTACAAAGGAGTATGATTACGGTGCGAGGTTTTATGATCCAATAATTGGTAGGTGGCATGTGGTAGATCCGCTTGTTGAATTAGGACAAGAAAGCGCTTCTCCATATAATTATGTTTATGATAATCCGATTAAATACACTGATCCTGATGGAAGAGTTCCGGATATAACTATCACAGGAGAAAATAATTCCAGCGTTACTGTTAAGACAGATCTTGTAGAGATTAAAATTGATGCGAGTCCATTGGGAGTTGATTTTGGTGGCAATCATACATTTAATGGGGATGCTATTTTAGGTGCCGTTCTGGATATTGGTGGAATATTTGATCAATCTGGAATTCTAGATGGTATTGGTGCCATTAATTCAGCTAGGCAGGGAAACTACGGTGATGCATTAATTAGTGGTATTTCAGCAATCCCGGCAATTGGTGATTTTGCGAAGGTTGGTAAGCTAAAAAAAGATATCAATATAATAAGTGATGCTATTAATACAGCTAAAGCTGAAGCTAAGGTAGAGAAGTCTATTGTGAAGTCAGCTGAAGTAGGTTCTCAGAAGCTATCAAAAGTTGAGAAGAGCAAGACGGTAGAAAATATTGGCGACAAATTTACAAAGAAAACCGAAGTAAGACCAGGTAAAGGTCCGGGTCAATCAAGAGCTGAATATACTACCTATAAGAATAAAGCTGGTAAGACAGTGAAGACTCACAAAGATAGTTATGATAGGGGTAATAAATATCAAGGACGTAAGCCTTTAAGAGGTGGCCCTGAGGGCAGAGAACAATAAAATGACAAATATGAAGTTAAGCCAATTAAGATTTTTTTTGGAACAAAAATCGGGAATAGAAAATTTTAGTAAAGGCATTGCCAAAGAAGTTACAGGATATAAAAATCAGCTTTCAAAAAAAGGGGCTAGTTCGGAGATCCTCCTAGAAGCCGACATTAATTTATATGTAACTAAGGGTCATATATCGGAATTATGTGGTCATTATTTAAATGATAGTTTATCAGAATATGAATTGTATTATATAATAGATGCTTTATTATTATCTGAAAACGTATCTTTTGAAAACCAGAAGCTTTTAGATCTTACTGAAACAATGACAGACCCATTCGTAAACGGAGTTATAACTAAGTCAGTGGTGAAAGAAGTCCTTGATTACTGCTTATCTTAAATTATCAGTGAGGACTTTACTGATTGGTTAATAGGCTGTATAAGTATTTATGCAGCCTATTATTTTATTTTGTAATCTTCATATTTCGGTTTTTTGGGTGGCAATAATAAAGTACTATTTAACAAAAGTAAAAACCGAGTAATCAAATATTTTAAATTACAGGAATTGAGTAAAGTAACGACCATCCACTTCTAGGCCCCATGATTATCCTACGCTAAATTTGGGCGTAAACTTATTATAATGGAAACTAGATTTAAACAAAAGCCTGAACCGGATGATTCCGGTCTGATCGAACTGATTAGTGAGTATGAAAAAGAGCAAGATGAGCGTCAGCGAGTTCTGCGAGTACAATGAGATTGATGAAGCTACCTTGACTGGCTGGCAGAAGTGCTGGTAGACACATTCAGCTTTAAGTGTCTTAAAGAAGCTCTCTGCCACTGCGTTGTCCAAGCAATTGCCTTTTCTGCTCATGCTTCTGATGATCAATGGATTTTTTTCCAGTAACCACCAGAATTCATTGCAGGCATATTGAACTCCACGATCAGAATGAAAAATGAGCTGCCGGATAACATTAGGTTAGGTTTGTATATAAATACCTTAAATTAAAAGAATTAGGAATCAAGCGTGTCTCGTTAAAAATGTTTAAATTGAAAGGTGGTTTGGCTAATAACCTTCAATCAACAACTGTCTCTTTAGCTTGCGGCCGTGTTTCACCATTTGTAAAATAGCTATCTGGCAGCTGGGACACAGCTTACATGTGATACATTGGTTCAGTAGTTTTAGATTGGAACTAACTTAGTGTTTATGGTATTCATTCCAATCGATTTTTATTATTTTATTCCCTTTAATCAGCAGTAGCGCCACTTCCCTATCCAAACCAATCCCGTAGAAATCTAAATTTACCAATGTGTACTCCGCATAAGTAGTGGTAACTGGCTCGTGCGAGTATAAACCATCAAAAAATAGAGGATTTACCAGTTCTATTCTTTCATTGTTAATTTCTGCGATGAATGTTAGTTCGGCTAAGTTAACTATATATAATGTACTGCCATGATATTTAAATGTTGAGAATACTTGAAAGCCCCATTGATCGAGCTTTATTTCGAATCCTTTTGATTTGTCCCTGTACCCAAGTGCCTCTCCATTTACTGGCTGTCCTATTTTATCAAGTGCTGCTAATGTCAACTTTGTTGGGTCTGGAATGGCTTTTATCCTTACGAAGCCATTTCCGTGGCCTAAGTTGGCTAGCAAAGTATAGCCATTTTCATCTTTAGCAACTGTATTGGTGCAGGTCGACTCAGTAAAAAAAGTTTTACCCGTAGATTTTTGGAAAAAGTAAGCGGTTCCTCCCCATTCTCCAGAACAATCACTGTAAACGATATAAAAATCGTCCTCAAAAAGAATAGGCCGATTTTTCAGCGGAAACTTGCTTTTCAATTTTATCCAATCGTTGTTATTCCAAACGTAAATGGTTTTACCCGCCAAGCCTGCCAGTTGCCCATTAATAATCCAATGGTATCTAAACTTCTTAGTGTTCAACTTATTCGCTAATTCCTGATCCGGATCAAAATTCTCCAGTTTAAAGCAAGCAAAACTCCCGTTTTCAAAGAGCGAAACCAATCTGTTATCGTAAATTACTGAATATGATTTTGGAAAATTCTTAACAACAGTTTTCTCCTCTTCAGCCTCTTCATATTTCTCAGAAAAGTATGGGTTTTTAAGAATAATTTGTGCAGTATCAAACTCAATGTATTTATTACTTATAGTAACCTTAAGTTTTCTTCCCATTGGATCCCGATAAAGATTTTCTTTCGATAGGCCGCTATCTGGAAAAGACTGCTGTTTAAAATGCGCAATAATTTTAGTTTCATAATTAGCCGGTTTATTTTGGGCCATAACGAAAGCAGGAAAACCAAAAAGTAATAATAAAAAAGGTAGATTTTTTGGAAGCATTTTAGAGAACATAATTTAAAAATAGTAATTAATCTATTGATGTCTCGTGAGACAACGCTTTCCAAACTTACAATTAACAGAAAAGTTTACCCATTTATTATGTTTAATATTTTTTGTTCATTATTTTCCCCGATACCCTTTTGTGTCAATAAATATTCACGGATTATTTGTTAGGCTTGGTGTGGGTCGCCTCTTTGGATGGTTATATCGCTTTATTTGAGTCAAGGGAATAGCTTGTGCTATTGCGCGTCAAAGAGGATGATTTTACCGGAAAAATAGGCTAGAAAGAGAAATTGGAAGTTTTTGCTGTTTCAAAAGGAATTCCAGGATCGAAGTTATATCTATTCAGGAGAAGGGAACTTTTTTAACGCATCCGGTAATCTGCTAAGCGGCCACTTTGCCTCGGAATGGGTTGGCCAGTTTTTACTAAATACACACATGATAAACACATTTGTTCTATTAAAAAAGATATATAATGCTATTTAAACGTCTGAATTTGAAACGGGTTTGAGATAGTTGCAAGATAGAACTTAAGCCTGCGAAAAAATATGCTAGGGGAGAAGCCCCAACTAGTAATGAGGCTTATGTTTATAAAGAGGAACCTGTTTAATATGTTTATTGAATTTTTCATATTATGATTTGAATTTATGTTAATTATGGAATATTTTAAATGTACTTTTCTTTTCCTAATTGTAGGATGTGGCCAATCTTCAAATCAAGAATTAGATAATAAGATTAAAAATTTCGAAACTATCATTCTTCTATGGGTCCTTCGATAATGAATTGGTTAGGATTGGGGCAAAGCAAATTATATGATCAACGCCTTGGGAGGAAATGTTACAAGAGCAACAACTGCAAAAGTGAAGACATGGTTGAAAGTAGCTACTGAAACAGCCACACAAACTCTTAAAAGTGGTTTAAAAGCCTCTACGAACTCTAAAGTAGATGAACTAAAAACGAGAACTAATCAATAGTATGATGAATAAAGTGAAAAATTTTGCGTGGATTGTTCTAGGAATACTAATTGTAGGATATGTGATTTATAAAGTTGCGGTAAATTCCTTTACAGACCACTTTCTTGGCAGTAATCCTCAAAGAGCTAAAGCAGTTATCATTGACCACAGTAATTATATACCAAATCAACCGGTAAAAGCTGAGTTTTCATACTCTTATCAGTTTATAGTAAACGGTCAAGGATATATTGGCAACTCTCATGATACTTCCGTTAAAGTTGGTGATACTGTTGAAATTGAATATAACATAGAAGATCCTAATATTAATAAGCCTTTAAACCCTAAAGAATGAGACCACTAATTATATCGTTAATACACATGCACTGCATATTCAGAGGCTGTCCAAGATGATAAGGCCTAGAATGGGGATTATATTTCAGGTAAATTAGACATAAATACCCATCAACCGTTTTACCCTCCTCATCATTTCCCCCAACTCCCCCTCAGAAATAAAAAAATCCTTGCTATACCTTCCATTTAAATAACTTTTGGTTAGCAGGTTGAACAAGTACTCATCATTCACGCGCTCATCAAAAAACACCTGATACGGCTCATCTGAAAAACACCGCGTCAGCATTAACAGCCTGCGCAGGTTATGAATGTCACAGCGATAATCCAGGTGCAGGCTGATCAGTGCGATACAACATTGTTCTACAGCCTGATGAAGCATAAAGGCACAGACATTGGTGTTTTGATTGGCGAGGCATTCTTTGGCACCATGGATAAATCCCTGTGCGCGGGAAATGCTCAGCTTATACCGCTCTTCAGCTTCAACTTCATTTTGAGTTGAAGGCTGAGGCCTGACAGGCGTATTGCTAAGCCACCCATCCATACTGTATAAAAGTTGCCCAGTATCATAAACGCTGCTGAAAAACCTGTTTCCATTGCTAGCAGCATTGGCTATCGCTTCCTGTCCATGCACCAGTATAGTGATGGTTCCCTGATTGTAATGTGCATTGGCAAAATCCTGCACCGCATGTTCTATCCTTGCCGAATTTTCCGTAACCATGAACAGCCAGTAATCGGAACCACAAAATGTGCTTGTATTTCTGAAGCAGCCGATATCAGTTTTAGTCGTGATGGATTTGTGAAAGCAAAATATCTTTAGCGGTAGGTATTTGGTGATTAATTTTTCAAGCAGGTAATTCAAATCTTTCTGCGTATGATATGGCCGGTTTCCTTGGGTCTTAAAATGCGTGCTTTCTGCAAGGTCACTGGTTCCGTAAACCAGGTTTGAGTTGTCAGCTGAATTGTTCTGTGTTTCCTGCATAATTTAAATGATTAACAGGGCCGCAATTATAAAAACAGAACTTTATCAGGCGAGGCAGTCGCAATATCACAGAATCTAAGGCTTGGATAAACCAGCTTCTCAGACTAGGAAATAATTCAAAAACGTGGGTACCTGCCTAAACGTCCTGCGGGTACTGGTATACCTTGGATACGAATAAGCAGGCCCACGTGTTCACGTGAGCACTCAATCACCTATTCTTTGTATCCGTTGAAATTACCAGTTTTGCAGGACAAAGCTCTTGGTGCTAAATGCTTCAATATTTTTGAAGATTTGGCAAAATTATAATATTAACCTAATTACATATCTTTTTTTTTAGTTTATACTCGGGTTCCTTATCAAGATCACCTGTTTCTAACACACTATGGAGTGTATGAAAAACACGAATCCTGACGGATGCTAAAGTATATCAATTCACCGAATAAAACCTAAAAACGCCTCAATAATAGTTTTTGGGGCGATTCTCAAAATTTTGGAGATCAGAATGATCATAATTTTTCCAAACAATATCCGAAAATCAGTACATTCAGAAAATGAACATCACTGAGAGTGGAATGAAAAAGATGATCTATGTACTTATCTTTTTTTTATTATGGTCTGCTGTTTTTATAATAGCGCTGTTTGGTGCATCTGGCCATCATATGAACTTTAGAAATCCTGACAATATGAAATTTGCTTTCATTTCGGTTTTGCATCTTTTTACTTCAATTTCCCTGATCATATTTGTTCGAACTTACAACTCAGTTGTAAAATGGCTAGCGATATCTGGGCTTGTCTTGACAGCAGGTTCTATTTGTTATCTTCTTTATAGAACTTTCCCAATAGGGGGCTATGATGATGCTATATTTGTTCCGATCAGTATTTTGATTGGAATGTCAGTTCTTTGTGGTTTCATTCTTTACCAATTGGTTTTTAAAAGAGATGGTGCTAACGATGAGTAATGGACGTTTGTGCATTGGCCTCCACACTTTACCAGGTAATTTAGCTGGGATTCTAGTAGGGAAATTATCAACGATAGAAATTGGGGATTACGCGATATTATTTCCTATAGGTATTTTGATTGGAATAATCGTGCTTTGTCCTACCGTCTTACCAACTGATATTTAGATCTGATGGACTTTCTCAAAGTATAAAAAAGAAGATGCTAGAAATCAATGAAAAGCAATTTACCCTTATTATCAATGGAAAGCCACGGGTGATTCTGTGGCTTGACGTCAAGTCTTTAATGCCTACAAAACAGATCATTTCACGTTCGATGAAATGTGCCTTGACATTGTTTGCGAACATCACATTTTTACGATTACTGAAGAAATGCCTCTTTGGCTACCGTTTATCGAACATGCCCAACGCCAATTTCAGTCAATTCCGAAGGACTGGTATATGCAGGTGATGCTCCCAGCTTTTCGTCCAAATCGAACTGTACTTTATGAAGTATTTTCCGAATAAAAGAGCTATGTGATATGATAGAATGAGATACAAAATACTCCCATTCACCATTGGTCACTCTCCACAAAATCAATTAATTTCTTAACCCGGTTCATCAATTCAGTTAAATCTTCTGCAGAGATAAAAAAGTCTTTATTGTACCGTCCGTTCAGATAGCATTTGACTAGCGTATCAATAATTTCTTCGTCACATTCAGCACCTGTAAAATCAGATAGGGTTGATCTGAAAAGCAGCGGCTCAATATCGCAGACATTGGCATTCTGATTGGCCAGATTGTCAATATTTGCTCCGCCTTTATGCCCATATTCTGCGCTCTTTTGGCGATTCTACCGCGTTAAAAGTACTTTTTAACGCAGAAGTACCGCAACAAGTAGGCAAGAGGTGTGCGCAAGCAGTCCGTAAACCTATTACAAAGGTCATAACTATACCTATATTTATTCGGCAGACCACTGTTCCATTAAGAATGAAACCAAACAAGTTACATGAATTTGATACCAAGTGTATCCGTAGGAGGGATGCGATTCAATGATGACATATCAAAATATGTTGATTTTGAACATACCTTTTATTCCAGGGGAACTGATTTTGATGATGACTTGTATGTGTTTGTATCTCCACCTTTGAGTGTGTACGTTTCTGATAAAGGAAAGATTACCTCTATCTGTTGCAGGAAAGAATGTTTTTATAATGGCGTAAACTTAATAGGGTTGGGTATTGATAATTTCATAACACTTTCTAACGAAAGACCGGATCAATTTGAAGAAAATTATATTTTAGTAGAAGACAGGGAGCAAAATCGGACGGTTTATGACTTTGATTCACTCGGACTACAGATATGGACATGGAGAAAGAAAATTGTAACCGTTTTTAGTAGTAACTACGATGAAGAAGATTAATTGATATGAAAAAGTTAATTTATGTACTGGCATTTTTGCTTTTGTTCTTTAGTGCCTTCACGTTAGTTCTTTATGGTGCATCGGGGCACCGTATGAGGTTCGAAGATCCAGAAAGTAGAAATGTGATTTTTGTTACGGTTCTACATTTGTTTACGGCGACAGCTCTAATCATCTATAATCGAACTTACTACGGTTTTGTAAAATGGCTGGCTGCACCTGGGATCGCGCTGACGGCATTTTCGATTTTCTATATTTTATATGAGATATCAAAAATAGAAATTGGGGATTATGCGATATTAATTCCCATCGGCATTTTGATAGGAATGATCATTCTTTGTTTTACCATTCTTTACCAATGGATTTTCAAAGGACGTGATACTAGCGATGGGTACAAAACTGCACCGTAGAAATAGCATCAAAGTCATAAGAGATTAAAAGGTGATATGTTCACGATTCCGATTGGCGAAGAAAAGCTGGTCTTTGGTCAAATATAACAGCCTGCACATTTCATCATAAGTGTTTCCTCGTCAAGTATGAAAATGTGGAAAAAAGCATAAGTATAAATAATGGCCAACAACCGTCAATAGACCATCCTGGCAGTAGGAAAGGTCAAAAAATAATTGATCGCATAAAAGGCTATTTTTCATAACGTAGTAATAAGATTG
>JAZKCT010000038.1:0-18711 GCA_040387995.1 Bacteroidota bacterium
AAAAGATTTTTCAATTGAAATACCAGCAACTAGTTAAATTTTTCTAGTTTTAGCCCGTCAAACTACAGGCACATTTGTACAAATGTAGCCTGCAGTTCTATTAAAAAGACAAAAATGGCTTTAAACTAACTGAATTAAATTTATAAATAACAATTGTATGCAAGAGATCAAGAAATATGTTGAAGAAAACAAGCAGCGATTCCTGGATGAACTGTTTGAATTGCTGCGTTTTCCATCGGTGAGCGCAGATCCCAAATATAAAGGTGACGTACTCAAAACTGCTGATTATGTAGCTGCTAAATTGACAGACGCAGGCGCAGACAAGGTAGAGATTTGTCAAACAGCAGGTTACCCGATCGTTTACGGTGAAAAGATTATTGACGCCAGTCTGCCGACTGTTTTAATTTACGGCCATTACGATGTGCAGCCCGCGGACCCATTGGAATTGTGGAAAACACCTCCATTTGAACCTACTGTACGTGATGGCAAGATCTATGCCCGTGGCGCATGTGACGACAAAGGACAGTTTTATATGCATGTTAAAGCATTCGAATTGATGATGCAGACGAATACATTAGCCTGTAATGTCAAATTCATGATTGAAGGAGAAGAAGAAGTGGGTTCGGCCAACCTCGGTATTTTTGTAAATGCGAATGTTGAGCGTTTGAAGGCAGACGTGGTATTGATCTCTGACACATCCATGATCAGTATGGAAAACCCATCTATAGAAACGGGACTTCGGGGGCTGGCCTATATGGAAGTAGAAGTAGTAGGGCCAAACCGTGACCTGCATTCAGGTGTCTACGGTGGTGCGGTGGCTAATCCGGCTACCATATTGTGCAAGATGATCGCGTCCCTTCATGACGAAAACAACCACATTACCATTCCTGCCTTTTATGATCAGGTTTTGGAGTTGACAGCGGATGAGAAAAAAGCCTTAAATTCTGCTCCTTTTGATTTGGAGGAATATAAAACGGATCTGGATATCGCTGCAGAATGGGGCGAGAAAGGATATTCAACTTTAGAGCGTACCGGTACAAGGCCGACATTGGAAGTAAACGGTATCTGGAGCGGGTATACAGGAGAAGGTGCAAAGACCGTTCTGCCGTCAAAAGCAAATGCTAAAATTTCTATGCGTCTGGTGCCAAACCAGAGTTCAGAGGAGATTGCGGAGATTTTCACCAAACATTTTGAAAGTATCGCTCCTGACTATGTAAAGGTTAAAGTTACTTCACATCATGGCGGTGAACCAGTGGTCACACCAACGGACAGTGTAGCCTATAAGGCTGCGGAACAAGCCATAGTTGATTCTTTTGGCAAAGCACCAATTCCAACAAGAGGCGGTGGCAGTATCCCAATTGTGGCTTTATTTGAAAGCGCACTGGGCATCAAATCAGTATTGTTTGGTTTTGGCCTGGACAGCGATGCTTTGCACTCGCCAAATGAGAAATATGACATCTATAACTACTATAAGGGCATTGAGACCTTGCCGTTGTTTCACAAGTATTTTGCGGAACTGAGTAAGTAAGAGCCCTGATTGCATAAAAAAACACCAATGTTCCGATAAAGGACATTGGTGTTTTTTTATGCAGTCAGGATACAATTTGCTTAAGACAAGCTTGACAATGCAGGAGCTTTTGTTATGTCCTCGAGCGCAGCTCCTCAATACTTACTGCGTACTTTCTGCGCCAAAAAGTACTTTTAATGGGGCAGGTACGCGGGAATTCCGCAGGAAGTGCGCGAGAGGCCATAGCAAAACATGGGAATTGTCTTATTCATTTCTTTTATCAGGTTCATTTGTTTCAATTACAATCAATCCTTTGTGGGCACTTGCATTAAATTTGGAAACTGCTTCTTGCCCCTTTAATACACTTATGGTTTTCAATGTGCGCGGGTAGACGGTTTCATCCAATTTAAGGCCTTTTTCTGTTTTGGTATATTTAGCTTCTTTGCCATCTACAAGAACAACCGGATCCTTCAAGGGAGTTTGAGTCAGGTAGTTTTCAATTTTTCCAGCTTCATCGCCGGTTTCGTCAACACTCACAAATACAGGCATCATTGTGATGTATGTTCCAAACAACAGTTTAGTTTTACCCTTCATGATTTCCTTTTCACTTGGGTATTTGTCTTCGTTTCCAGCCCGCACAAAGCCCTTATAGAAATGGTAAGTGCCTTTTTCCAGTGCTACTGTGTCGTTAAAATTATTTAGGTAGGTCAAATACTCCTCCTGCCATTCAAAATTGTCCGATTTTGTGATTTTAAAATTGCCCGTTTTCTTGTCCTCTGTAACTTCAAAAGATATAAAGATTAAACCTTCCTTAAACTTTCCTTTTTCTTTGAAATTGTAACTGTAATCACAAAGATTTGCAGGATATGGTGACAGTGTTGCTTTTTCCCCGCCGATCTGTGCGCTGTTTTTGTTGCTGACGATTTTTGGCTTCGGTTGGGGTATGAGTTCGTTGTTGTGGCGCACATCCGCAATTGGTCCGAGGTCAATATTGGAATAGTCAGCAATAGCCGGAATGGCTTTTTCTGCCACTTCAGTAACGATTCTTTCATTTGCACCGGTGGCAGACGAAAAAATAAGCATACCTGCAAAAAGAGGTACTGAGAGCCCATACTTCAGGATGGCAACCTTACGAGATTTTGTTTTGTGTAACATGATAATTCTCCTTTTTAATAAAGATTGGTTAAAAAAATTGTTGGTTAGTCGTTGCGGTTGTGTATTAAAAACACTGGAGACCAGCAAGAGCGCATATGCTGATCTGTCTTCCAGTGTCGATGCTGCTGAATCATCTGCGATGAATTCATGTATGTTCTTTATGGCGTTTCTATAGAAATAAGCGATCGGATTGAACCAGTTCATGGCCAGGAAAATTTCAAAAAAGATCACATCTGCCGAGTGCCATTGCCTGGCATGGACGAGTTCATGCTTTACTATGGTATCTTTTCCCTCCAAATCTTCGTCTACAGCGATTTTACTGAAAAATGAGAATGCCCGGCCTTGCAGTTTCAGTTTAAAGGCTGCATTTACGGAATAAAGCTTTCTCAGAAAGTTGATTAGGAATACCAGACTTACCGCTGCATAAGTTAGCCAAATCCATTCCGTAGTGGTCAGCCAGGGCTGTGTCTGAGCGATCAGGGGCTGAGTATTCAGTTGATCAATTCCCGGTGTGATTAAAGAATACTTTACCGTTTGAGTAAATTCCTGCACCTTCTCTGTAATAAAAAGGTCTTTAACCCATTCTGCTTTCATTGCAGGAATGGCCAGCGACAGGACCGCTGAACCAACGAGGTAAAAGCGGTTCATTTTAAAGAAGGTCTCATTGCGCAGCATTGCCAGATAGAACAGGTAAAACAGCAGCAGGTAGAGATTTACCTGCAGTAAATAAATCAATGCGTTCATTTTTTATTCTTTTTAAGATCCTCGATTAATTTCAGGATTTCGTCTGCCTCTTTAAGATCGACTTGTTCCTGTTTCAGAAAAAATGAGAACATTTTTTCCACAGAATTACCAAAGTAGTTGTTCAGGAGTTTACCTGCAGCAAAGGCCTTATATTCCTCGATACTGACGATGGGGAAGTAACGATGAGTGGTGCCAAAGGCTTCGTGGTCTACAAAGCCTTTTCCTTCCAGTATCCGGATAATGGTTGACACCGTTGTAGTAGCTGGCTTGGGTTTAGGCAGCTTTTCGATCACATCTTTCACGAACGCCTGTTTCAGTTCCCACAGCACTTGCATAATCTGTTCTTCCGCCTTGGTTAATTCCTTCATTTTTTAATTTCATTTGTTTTTAGTAGCCATACTTTTAATGTATTAAAAGCATTTTTTATAAACTATAAATCTAATATAGAACTAATATTTTAGTTCCGCAACTAATTTATTAGTTCATTGGTTTTTATTACAAATAGTTTCATCAATAATTGCCTGGCTGGAAGTTCGAATACTTAATCAGGTGTTTCAATTGGCGTAGTTTTGCCATAAAGTTGTATTTTTGCAGCCATCATGCCGCCAGCAAAACGAAAAACTCTAAACGCCGTGTCAACGTCAGGTGCCAGAAAGAAACCTGCTGCAGCAAAAAGGACTACAAAGAAAAAAAAGGGTTTAGCACTGGAATGGAAGTTTGCCATGGCCGCATTGCTACTGGTATTGTTATCTCCCTTATATTATGGGTATGTGATCAGAGGTTTCAGTTCCACCTGGCGCTGGGTCAGAGATATTGGGCAGGATCCAAATTATCGCACCCACAATAGTTTCGATATCAAGATTCCAAAGGGGTACAATATTCATGGTATAGATGTTTCTTACTACCAGGGCAAAATAGATTGGGATAAAGTGAAGGCCATGCAAGAAGATGATGTGAAAGTCCGATTTGCGTTTATTAAGGCAACTGAAGGCATGTTTAATGTCGATCCTTATTTTCAGCGCAACTGGCGGGAAGCGCCAAAAGCCGGGATCATATGTGGGGCCTATCATTACTTCAGACCAAAAAAATCGGGAGAGTGGCAGGCCAGGTTTTTTTTACAGACCGTACAGTTCGAACGGGGAGATCTTCCTCCGGTAGTCGATATCGAAGAATTAAATAATGTGCCCGCCTCTAAAATGCGGATCGAACTGCAGGTATTTCTAACCTACATCGAGAAAAGAACAGGTGTTAAACCTATTATCTATACAGGGCTTTCTTTTTATAAGGATTACCTGCAGGGATATTTTGACGAATACCCGCTTTGGGCAGCGCATTACCACCAGCCTAAGTTACGTGTAGACACTGCTAAGTGGCGTTTCTGGCAGCACTCTGATAAAGCACGCATTTCAGGCATCAATCATGTGGTGGATTTTAATGCCTTCAATGGTGATAGTCTTGCCTTTGAACAGATGCTGATCCAATAGCATTTTCTCCTTATATTTGAATTTTGCAAATCATTCTGATATGGAAGCAACTTCACTGGAAGAGTTTTACCGGGAGACATCCTCATTAATTCCTGACGGCATTCACAAAGAGATCGGACATTTCAATGTTTTCAAACTGGATGAACTGTTGGCCAGGAAGAAAGACAGGCATGTCATGCCCTACAACCGCAGGGCTTACTATAAAATCAGCATGATCAGTGGTAGAAATAAAGCAGAATATGCGGATAAAGTCATTGATATTGACAAGAATGCTTTGCTGTTTGCAACACCGAAAATTCCCTACAACTGGCTGCCGCAAGACGATGTTCAATCCGGTAATTTCTGCATTTTTACGCCTGAATTTCTGATCCATCATAAAAGCGGTGTACAGTTGGAACAGCTTCCCATATTTCAGCCCGGCGGTTATCCTGTCTTCCAGCTTTCTGATGAGGAGGCTGAGGAAATCAATTCTATTTTTAAAAAGATGCACAAGGAGATGTCCTCAGGCTATGTCTATAAATACGATTTATTACGTAATTATGTGCTGGAACTGATTCATTTTGGGCAAAAACTGCAGCCTGCGACGGCTTTATATCCTTCGCACAATGCCTCCGCCCGGGTTTCTTCATTGTTCGTCGAGTTGCTTGAGCGACAGTTTCCGATTGAGTCGCCTCACCAAAAGATTGGACTGCGTACGGCGAAAGACTACGCTGACCGGTTAGCGGTCCATGTAAACCACCTCAATAAGGTGTTGAAAGAAAACATTGGTAAAACGACAACAGATCTGATTAAAAACAGGGTTTTGCAGGAAGCAAAAATCCTACTGAAACAAACCGACTGGAATATATCTGAGATTTCTTATTGTCTTGGCTTCGAAGAAGTTGCGCATTTTTCTAATTTCTTTAGAAAACAGACCTCGTTAGCACCGCTGGCATTTAGGTCCTAAACTTTTTGTTCATTAGATACTTTTCTTGCGGGTAAATGCGGCTGTAATCTGGACATTCCAAATTTTGCGTGATTTTGACCCGGAACAAAGTCTTGTTCATATCTAGACGAAATGATGACAAAATAATATTTGGCATTCTAAATTTCAAATCTGCTTAATAGGCTGTATTTCCTGTTTTTTCTCGTAATTCGGGTAAATTTCTCATTGTTAATCAACTACATTTTCCTTTCAGAATATTCGAACAATTTTGAGCCTTAATTATTTAAAATTATTTGAATGAAGGAATTTAAAAAGAAGACATCGATCACCAAAAGAGAAGAGGGATCGATAAGCAGGTATTTTCAGGATCTCATGAAGATACCGCTAATCTCTATGAACGATGAAATTAAGTTGTCCGTTAAAATAAAGAACGGAGACATCATCGCAATTCAAAAATTAGCAGCGGGAAACCTGAGATTTGTGGTGTCAGTTGCCAATGTATACCAGGGGCAGGGACTGGGGTTAGATGACCGGGTATCAGCTGGCAATATCGGATTATTGACTGCAGCCCGAAAGTTTGACGGAAAAAAGAATGTTAAATTTATATCTTTTGCGGTTTGGTGGATTCGTCAGGAGATACTTATCGCAGTCAGTGAACAAAAAAGAATCGTTCGTTTACCCGGAAACCAAGTTGTTACCTTACTAAAGGTGTTAAAAGCAGAACCGTATCTGGAACAAAAATATGGCCGGCCACCTACAGTTTTTGAACTGTCGGAATATCTGGATATTCCGGAAGACAAGATTCTTCAATCGTTTACGAACAGGGGACAAACCCAATATCTGGATGCTCCTGCTGTAGAAGGAGGGGATGTTACGCTGATGGAAACAATCGAGGATCAGATGTTTGAGAGTCCGGATTATGCACTCAGGTGTGCTGATTTAAAAAACATCCTGTCGAGGGCATTAAAAATTCTGTGTAAAAAAGAACAGCAGATTTTGGAGTTTTGTTATGGATTAAACGGGCATATAGTTTTGACCACACGTGACGTTGCACATAAGCTTGGTGTTTCCATACAGACTGTTCAGACAAAGAGGAGAAATGCCATTGCAATTTTGGGGGCGGTACCTGAACTGCAACATTTAAGAGATTTTTTGTAAGGAATTTGAAACGTGACAATTCGTGCTTATTTATCACGCCACCGATCAGAATATTTACCAGGTAGAATCATTCTTTATTATAAAATAAGTTCCTCTTTTTTAGTAACTTAGATTATTATGACATTATTAATATACGACTAAGTCTCTATACTTTATATATTTGCTTTATGAACAAAACCATCAACAATTTATGTCATAAGCTAATGAAGTGTATTAGTGCCTAGATTATAGACTGTTGAAATTACATATTAAAAGCTTCTCCAGTCTTCAGGACAGAGGGGCTTTTTTCAAAACAACCAATTGACATGCAAAGTTTTAGGACAGAGTTAGAGAATCCTATTGTCGAAAAAGACATCATCGATCTTGAGAAAAAGATCAGGGCGTTTCGCGAAGGTAAAATCCATGATGAAAAATTTAGGAGCCTGCGCCTCGCTCGTGGAATTTATGGACAGAGGCAACCTGGCGTTCAGATGATCCGCATCAAGTTACCTTTCGGTAAGGTAACTTTCAGACAGATTTTGCGCATTTCTGATGTTTCTGATGAATACGCAAGTAGAAACTTGCACCTAACAACCCGTCAGGATATACAAATCCATTATGTAAGCCTGGATAGGACGCCTCAGCTCTGGGAAGAACTGGAACGTGATGACATTACCTTGAGAGAAGCTTGTGGAAATACAGTAAGAAACGTAACATCTTCTCCTGATGCAGGGATCAATCCTAACGAGCTTTTCGATGTCTCGCCTTATGCGCATGCTTTTTTTAGTTATTTCCTAAGAAACCCGATTTGTCAGGAAATGGGTCGGAAAATTAAGTTCTCCTTCTCATCTGACGAAGCTGATACCGCATTTAGTTACATTCATGACCTTGGTTTTATCCCTAAAATCAATGAACTGGGTGAACGTGGTTTCAAAGTTATGCTTGGCGGTGGACTTGGTGCGCAACCATTTCTTGCCAATGTGGTTCATGATTTTCTTCATGAAGATCAGATTATCCCTTATGCTGAAGCTATGTTAAGGGTCTTTGACCGTTACGGTGAAAGAACAAACCGGAATAAAGCCCGTTTGAAATATCTGGTACAAAAACTTGGGCTTGATGAGGTATTGCGGTTAATTGAGGAAGAACGTACAGCAAATAAAGTTAAATCTTATAAAATAGACAGGGATTCTGTTCCTCAGCCTAACGTACCTGAACCGATTGACTATCCGGTTTTGGACATCGTTGACACTTTGGAATATAAGCACTGGAGAGCTACCAACGTTGTTGCCCAAAAACAGGAAGGTTTTTATGCGGTATATATAAAAGTTACCAAAGGGGACATTCCTACAGACCAGGCCCGCAAATTGGTGGAAGCCATCCGCCCATATGTTGCAGATGAAATCAGGGTTACGCAAAATCAGGGCTTGATGTTAAAGTTTGCCGCTGAGGGAGCATTACCTGGCCTGTATGTAGCACTTAAAGAACTGGGTTTTGCGAAACCAGGTTTCGACAGTGTTGCTGATGTAACTACCTGCCCTGGAACGGACACTTGTAATTTGGGTATTTCGAACTCTATGTCTCTTTCTGTAGCGCTGGAAGATGTGATCTATGAGGAATATCCGGAGCTGATTTACGATAAAGACATTAAGATCAAAATAAGCGGCTGTATGAATTCATGTGGGCAGCATGGGTTGGCTCACATTGGTTTTCACGGAAGCTCCGTAAAAGCGAACGGTAAAGTTGTACCGGCTGTACAAGTGATGCTGGGAGGCGGTACAGTTGGCAACGGTGAGGGTCGCGTAGCCGAGCGGGTGATTAAGGCACCTTCTAAACGCGCTACGGGTGTTTTAAGAACGTTATTGGATGATTACGCTGCTAATAGTTTGGCAGACGAGGGTTTCAATGGTTATTATGACAGACAAACTAAAGACTATTTCTATCAGTTACTGAAGCCATTAGCTGATCTGACCAACCTGAAAGATGAGGAGTTTGTAGACTGGGGTCATGAAGAGACTTTTGTAACTGCCATTGGTGTTGGGGAATGTGCTGGAGTCGTTATTGATTTAGTCGCAACGCTCTTACTAGAGTCTGATGAAAAACTGGAATGGGCAAAAGCTTCGTACGAAGCCGGTGCCTGGGCCGATGCGATCTACCATACTTATGCAGTTTATGTAAGTGCAGCAAAAGCATTGTTGCTGGATAAAGGAGTAAACAGCAGTACACAAATCGGTGTGATCCGTGAATTTGACAATCATTATGTACAGACCGGAGAAGTGGTTATAGACGGTTCATTCAACGAACTTGTGCTCCAGATTAATAAACACGAGCCTACAGCGGCTTTTGCTACTGAATATCTGGCATCGCTGGAGAAATTCTATACCGGTATAAAAAGTGCGAGGACTGAAAAAGTATCATGATTTTTCGAGAAAATATCTACAAAAGGGAGCCAAGAATCACGCTAGTAGGAGCCGGTCCTGGTGATCCTGATTTGATTACCGTGAAGGGCTCGAATGCATTGAAAAGTGCCGATGTAATCCTTTACGATGCATTGGTTAATGAAGGAATACTCGATTACGCCAGACCTGAAGCCATCAGGGTATATGTCGGAAAAAGATCTGGGGAACATTCCTTTGGACAGGATGCCATTAACAAACTAATGGTTGATTATGCTTTAAACTATGGACATGTAGTCCGCCTAAAAGGAGGTGATTCCTTTGTCTTTGGACGTGGTTACGAAGAACTCGACTTTGCGGCCGGATATAGCATTCCGGTTGACGTAATACCTGGGTTATCCAGCTCAATCTCGGTTCCAGGACTGCAGCAGATCCCTGTGACACACAGAGGATTAAGCGAGAGTTTTTGGGTAGTAACCGGTACGACTTCATCTGGTAAAATCTCTAATGATTTATATGAGGCGGCACGTTCTAAAGCTACTGTCGTGGTATTGATGGGTCTGGGTAAGCTTGGAGAGATTGTTAAACTTTTCCAGAATGAGGGTAAAGGTTTGTTGCCTGTAGCAGCGATACAGAGCGGTTCTACAGAAAATGAGAAACTCGCGGTAGGTATTGTGGACACCATTGTGGAACTTGTTGAGGAAAAAAAGATACAAGCTCCCGCTTTATTGGTCTTTGGACAGGTGGTTTCCCTGCATCCTTCTTTTCAGCCGATCAGGGATTTCTATCAGGCGCTTAAGGAAGAATTGTAGTTTTTATGGAAGGCAATCAGTTATTTCCTGTCTTCATAAAATTGAATACCGTTCATACTGTGCTGATTGGTGCCGGGCCGGTGGGCCTGGAAAAATTGTCCGCGATAGTAAGCAATAGTCCGGAAGCGAAGGTGACTGTAATTGGGAGAGAAATCTTACCAGAACTTGAGGAACTCGCTGCGACCTACGAAAACATAAAAATTTTAACCAAGTCATTTGAACCATCTGATCTTGACGGCATTGATCTGATCGTAGCTGCTACCAACAATGTTCAGTTGAATGAAGAAATCAGGGTTTTGGCTGATCAGCGTAATTTGCTTGCGAATTTTGCAGACAAACCTGAACTGTGTAGCTTTTACCTGGGATCAGTAGTAAAGAAAGGACATTTGAAGATTGCAATTTCTACAAACGGAAAATCGCCGACCATCGCAAAGCGGTTGAAAGAAGTATTGACAGCATCTTTGCCTGATGAATTAAACGATACACTTCAAAACATGGAAGCGTTGCGAAATACATTAAGTGGAGATTTTGCATCTAAAGTAAGAACACTTAATGACGTAACCTCTTCTTTGGTTGCCGAACCTGGGCGCATGCTTGGAGAATCCAGGGTAAAACAAAGCTTGCCCAAAACTGGTGATGAGAGAATTGCAAGAGTGAATTTAAGATGGATGATCTGGCTCGCCATTGTGTTTTTCAGTAGCATTGTGGTCGCCGCATTGTGGAATAAAGAGCCGGAATTCCAGGCCTATATCCAGAATATGAACCCCATTTTCTATTGGTTCCTGATTGGCGGATTTATCTTTTCTATGATTGATGGCGCCATTGGGATGTCTTATGGAGTAACTTCAACTTCATTCTCCCTTGCTATGGGTGTTCCACCAGCTTCGGCGAGTATGGGTGTACACTTGTCAGAAATTTTGAGTAATGGTATTGCGGGATGGATGCATTATCGTTTTGGTAATGTAAACTGGAAGCTTTTTAGATTATTGTTAATTCCCGGCATCGCCGGTGCCGTTACAGGGGCTTATTTGTTATCTTCCCTTGAACATTATAGTAGTTATACAAAGCCTGTCGTATCTTTATATACATTGATACTGGGGTTTGTAATTCTCTCGAAAGCCTACAAAGCGAACGCAAAAAAAGTGGTTAGGGGCGAAAAGATTAAAAAAATCTCTTTGCTTGGCTTGTTCGGAGGCTTTATAGATGCAGTTGGCGGTGGTGGCTGGGGTTCAATCGTTTTGTCGAGTTTGATCGCCGGAGGCAGGAATGCCAGATTTTCCTTAGGAACCGTTAAGATCACCCGGTTTTTTGTAGCTCTGATGGGATCGCTAACCTTTATTACGATGCTGAATGGCGCAAATTGGGAAGCGGTAGCCGGTCTGGTTATTGGGAGTGCACTAGCGTCGCCTATCGCTGCAAGGGTTTCCAACAAGATCTCTGCGAAAACAATTATGGTTTCAGTAGGTATTCTTGTAATTTTGGTGAGCCTGCGCAGCATCGTTTTGTTTATCCTTAAGTTGATTTAGTTATGAAGGAAAAATTGGAAGAAATAGCAAATAAAATTAAAGACCTGGATCCGGTTGATGCATTGAAATTCTTTGCTGCCGAATATCCTGGAAAGATAATTTTTTCGACCAGCTTTGGATGGGAAGATCAGGTGATTACACACATGATCTTTGCCAATGACATTCCCATAGAAGTTTTTACATTGGAAACAGGCAGGTTGTTTCCAGAGACTTATTATGTTTGGAACCGTACACTGGAGATTTACAACAAGCCGATTAAGGCGTATTTTCCGCAGGCAGAGGCGATCCAGAATTTTGTGAATGCCAATGGTCCCAACAGTTTTTATGAATCAGTGGAAAACAGGAAGCAATGCTGCTACCTGCGTAAACTTGAGCCTTTAAAAAGAGCAATCTCTGGCAATCACCTATGGGTAACAGGCATCCGCTCAGAGCAGTCATTGAACCGGCATGACATGAGTAATCTGGAATGGGACGAGCAAAACCAGATGATCAAGTTTCATCCGATCTTTTTTTGGTCGCTCGATGAAGTGAAAGCCTATATTAAAAAGAACAATATTGTTTATAATACCTTACATGACAAAGGCTTTCCTAGCATAGGATGTGCACCGTGTACCAGGGCTGTGAGAGAAGGGGAGGACTTCAGAGCAGGCCGGTGGTGGTGGGAAGATCAGTCAAAAAAAGAATGTGGCTTGCATGCCGCATCGTAATTGCAACAAAAACATGAGTAAGTATAATTTAGATTATTTAGACGAGCTAGAAGCCGAAGCGATTCACATCATGCGTGAAGTGGCAGGGCAATTTGAAAAACCGGCGCTGTTATTTTCAGGAGGTAAGGATTCGATCACTTTGGTGCGATTGGCTGAAAAAGCGTTCAGGCCTGGTAAATTCCCTTTTCCCCTGGTGCATATCGATACTGGTCACAATTTTGAGGAAACCATTACCTACAGGGATGAGATGGTGGCGCGGATTGGAGAAAGACTGATCATCGGCAGCGTACAGGAATCGATTGACCAGGGCAAAGTTGTAGAGCAAACCGGTAAAAATGCCAGTAGAAACGCCCTTCAAACAGTGACCTTATTAGATACCATTGCTTTACACCAGTTTGACGCCTGCATAGGCGGTGCGCGAAGAGATGAGGAAAAGGCCAGGGCCAAAGAAAGAATTTTTTCAGTAAGAGACGAATTCGGACAATGGGACCCTAAAAGACAACGTCCTGAGCTCTGGAACATTTACAATGGTAAAATCCACAAAGGTGAAAACGTACGTGTATTTCCAATCAGCAATTGGACGGAGCTTGATGTATGGAATTATATTAAAAGAGAAAATATCTCATTACCATCTATCTATTTTGCACACAATCGCGACGTAATCACCCGTAACGGTCAGTTGATGGCTGCATCCCCATTTTTGAATATGGATGATGAAGACGTAGTTGAACACAAAACAGTAAGATTCCGCACAGTAGGAGATATGAGCTGTACAGCGGCAGTGGAGTCAGGTGCCGATCAGTTGGACGATATTATTGCTGAGATCAGCGCATCAAAAATTAGTGAACGGGGAGCACGCATGGACGACAAAGTTTCGGAAGCTGCTATGGAAGACCGTAAAAAGGGAGGATATTTTTAATGAACATACTTAAATTTTTTACTGCAGGTAGCGTTGATGACGGCAAGAGTACCTTAATTGGCAGGCTGTTATACGATACAGATTCTATTTTGGCAGATCAGCTGGAAGCGTTACAACAATCGAACCGTAAGAATGACGATGGAACGATTGATCTGGCTATTCTGACAGATGGCCTAAGGGCTGAACGTGAGCAGGGAATTACCATTGATGTAGCCTATAAATATTTCCAGACAGATAAGCGTAAGTTTATCATTGCTGATACGCCTGGTCATATTCAATATACAAGGAACATGGTGACAGGGGCCTCTACGGCTAAACTGGCAATTATATTGGTTGATGCACGCAACGGTGTAGTGGAGCAGACCATCAGGCATTCTTACTTGGTTTCTTTACTGGGCATTGAGCATGTTGTTGTTTGCTTAAATAAAATGGATATGGTCGGCTACAGTGAAACGGTTTATACTGCGATCACGGACAAATACAAGGCCCTGGCAGTTGAACTTGGCCTTAAAGACGTGACTTTCATTCCTGTAAGTGCCCTTAAAGGTGATAATGTAGTCAATGAATCTGAACACATGTCCTGGTACCAGGGACGAAGCTTGTTGCATTGTCTCGAAACAGTCGATGTAGAATCAGGCCCTGAGTACAATCTGGCAAGGATGCCGGTGCAGTGGGTGATCAGGCCTCAGACAGATGAACTGCATGATTACCGGGGATATGCAGGCAGAATCTTGAGCGGATCTTTTAATGTGAATGACCATGTCACTGTCTTGCCTTCCGGAACCAGTTCTGTCATTGAACGTATAGAGATTTTCGATCAGCAACCTGCAGAAGCGTTCGCAGGCCAGTCGGTTACCCTGCATCTCAAAGATAATATTGATATCAGCAGGGGTGATGTACTTGTTAATTCAGATCATTTGCCCAAGACTTCGCAGTTGATCGAAGCTGATGTATGCTGGATGGATGCCCGTCCGCTGGACGAAAGCATTACTTATTTATTGCAGCATAACAGTAAGATAACAAAATGCAAGATCCGTGATATCGTTTATAAAGTGGATATCAACACACTGGAAAAGCAGGATGCTTTCGATTTTAAGCTGAATGACATAGGTCGCGTTGTATTGAAAACAGCAGAGGCACTTGCCTTTGATTTTTATACGGAAAATAAAGCCAATGGTGCGGCTATTCTAATTGACAGCAGGACCAACCTGACTGCAGCAGCATTAATGTTCAGAGCTGTAGCAGATTAGATAATTTTTTGATTTCCTGAGGCGAATATTCTGTTGTGTGTGTACAAGATCATAACAGAATATTCGTTTTTTATTTAGCAGATAATTGCTGATTTAATTTTGTTTTTGTGTTGAGGACAGTAGCTGATTGAAGTATTTCTTATAACTTTGTTATAACTACCCAATGACAACCTACCTTTTATATTCTGACGAACAATTAGCCGCTTTATTAAAACAGGGCAATCATGATGCTTTCGGTGTACTTTACAACAGATATAAAGGCGTATTGCATGTTCATGCCTACAAGAAACTCGGTGACTTGGAAAAAGCCAAAGATCTGATACAGGAATTATTCGTCAACCTTTGGAGCAAAAGAGATGCTTTGCCTGAAACCTTAAATTTGTCAGGATATTTATATACAACCCTGAGAAACCGGATTTTGGATGTTGTGGCACATGAAAAGGTTGAAACGAAATATATAGGCTCCTTGCAAACCTTTGTGACAGAGAACAATTTCATAACAGACCGGCACGTAAGGGAAAGAGAGCTGAGCAGACTTATAGAGCAGGCTGTAAATGAGCTGCCGGAAAGAATGCGCGAAGTTTTTATAATGAGCAGAAATGAAGGTAAGAGTCATAAAGAAATTGCCGAGGCCCTTGAAATTTCAGAATCCACCGTTAAGAATCATATGAAGGGAGCGCTGAAAAATTTACGCTCGAAACTGGGCTTATTTACTTACCTCCTATTTATTTGCAAATTTTTTTAATATTGACTAGCCCTTTGTGCTATACTTTGCCGTCTTGTATTTATATGCACGATTGGATTAAGCATGAATAACGAAACGGCCATAGAATTACTAAGGAAATACAGGGAAAATACCTGTACGGAGGAGGAATTGGCTATTCTTGAGTCATGGTACCTAAAATATGACCTTAAGGATCTTGCTCAGCTGAGTAAAGAAGACTTAGTGGCAATCGAGGCTACACAAGCTCCAAAGCCGGCAATTGAAGTTAAGGAAGTAAGTTTATGGAAAAAACTATTGGTTGCCTCTGCGGTTGTTCTGATCTTGGGTGCAGGTTTGTTTTTCTATCAAAATGAAACATCTTTTATAAAACATAATGATTCTTTTCTTTCTTCATCCGAAGAGAGCATGCCGGGCCAGCGCACCGCCACATTAACATTGTCCAGTGGCGAGGTTTACAACCTTGACTTAAAGAAGAAAAGCATAGTTATAAAAGAGAATAAGATATTATATAGTGATGGTGTCTTCATCTCGTCAGTACGCTCTGTCGAGATGTCGATTACCATTAACACTCCCCTGTCTGGAGCATATCAAGTTACTTTACCGGATGGTAGCAAAGTATGGCTAAACGCCGCATCATCACTCGTATTCCCCGCGACTTTCGAAGGTTCCCCCCAACGAAAAATTGCAATGAGCGGCGAGGCCTACTTTGAAATAATTGAGAACAAGAACCATCCTTTTCTCGTACAGAGTAAAGGTCAGGAGGTTGAAGTTCTGGGCACTCATTTTAATATTGACAGTTATGAGGATGAGCCAAATATTAAGACAACCCTGTTGCAGGGAATTTTACGTGTTAGAGTGCCAAACTCAGCTGCTTCAAATAGCAGTATCATACTCAAACCCAATGAGCAGGCTATACTGGGCCCTTCAGGAATTAAAGTACAACATGTAGATGCTGAAAACTACAAAAACTGGACTGAAGATCTATTTTGGTTTGATAAAGAGCCATTGGAATCAGTAATGAGAAAGATTTCAAGATGGTACGATGTAAAGGTCGAATACCAGGTGAGCGACAAGACCAAAGGAAAATTAAGCGGTGATATCTCAAAGAACGAGGATATTGAATCTCTTTTGAAAATCCTGGAGCAAAGTATGGGATACAAGTTCAAACTCAAGGGAAAAACAATAGTTGTCAGTGAGTAAGGCTGATAATTTATTTCTGTTTATTATTTGCATTACCTATTCTAATTCCTAATTTAAGATACTTTTTAAAACTTAAATTATGGAGATTATACACCTGAGCGCAGAATGTTATCCTATTGCCAAAGTAGGCGGTCTGGGCGATGTTGTAGGGGCGCTGCCAAAATATCAAAACAAGCTTGGACATGTGGCTAAAGTAGTAATGCCGGCTTATCACACAAAATTTCTGCGGGAGAATGAATTTGAAGTGGTCTATGATGGCTGGGGTAAATTGGGCTTTCAGAACTTTCCGGTCAGGATATTCAGGGAAAAAACCAATAAGCTTGGTTTTGATCTGTTTCTTGTGCATATAGCAGGACTGTTAGACCGTGAAAACGTATATGGATATGCTGACGATACCGAACGTTTTCTGGCCTTTCAAATCGCAGTACTGGACTGGATGGCACAATGGGAGCATCGTCCGGATGTGGTTCATTGTCACGATCACCATACAGGCCTTGTGCCTTTCATGATGTCTTATTGCAACCAGTTTAAGAGTTTAAGCAGCGTGCCAACTGTCATTACCATTCACAATGGACAGTATCAGGGGCAATTTGGCTGGGATAAATTGCACTATATTCCTGCATTCGATCTTTGGAAGGCTGGTCAACTTGATTGGAAAGGCGCTATAAATCCGCTGGCTGCGGCAATAAAATGTGCATGGCGCGTAACAACGGTCTCGCCAAGTTATCTGGAAGAAATCAGTTATAATGCAAACGGATTGGAAGATCTTTTCAGATATGAAAAAGGAAAGTCTTTCGGAATTTTAAATGGAATAGACAATGATGTTTGGGATCCTTCATCTGATGCCATGCTGTATAAGCCTTTTGATATCAAAAATGTAAACGAAGGAAAAAAAGCAAACAAAGAAGCATTGTGCAGTGTTTTTAACCTGGATCCTGAAAAGCCACTCTTTACTTTTATCGGGCGGCTGGTTGGTGAAAAGGGAGCTGATTTACTACCAGATATATTTTACAGTGCATTACTGCAAAATAATGGCGAGATGAATGTATTGGTACTGGGCTCCGGCGATCCGCAGGTAGAGGCTAGACTGAATCATATGAAGGAATCATTTTCTGGTAATTACAATGCATATATTGGCTATAATGAGCAACTGTCTCATCAGATTTACGCAGGTGCAGATTTTTTGCTGATGCCAAGCCGGGTAGAGCCTTGCGGATTGAACCAAATGTATGCCCTGAGGTATGGAACGATTCCTGTAGTGAGAAGAATTGGCGGTTTAAAAGACACCGTAATTGATATCGGAGACAATGGTTTTGGGATCTGTCATGATCAGACCAGTGTATGGGATGTTGGTCATGCGATAGGTCGCGCTTTAGAATTATATGCTGATGATAAAAGAGTGAAAGAAATTCGTAAGTTTATGATGCAGCTGGATCATTCTTGGGATAAGGCTGCACAAGAATATATAAATCTGTACCAAATATAATATAAAACATGACTGAAAAAGTATTAGGTGTAATCCTTGGCGGGGGTCAGGGCTCTAGGTTAGCTCCACTTACACAAACACGTTCCAAACCTGCTGTTCCAATTGCAGGTAAGTACAGGCTGGTAGATATACCGATCTCCAATTGTTTAAATTCGGGAATACACAGAATGTTTGTATTGACACAGTTCAATTCTGCTTCACTCAATAAGCACATTAAAAATACTTATCATTTCAGCACCTTCAGTTCAGCTTTTGTAGATATCCTTGCTGCTGAGCAAACTCCTGAAAATCCAACCTGGTTTCAGGGTACTGCTGATGCGGTGAGGCAAACAATGCATCATTTATTGAACCATGAGTTTGAATACGTTTTGATCCTTTCTGGTGATCAGTTGTATCAGATGGACTTCAACGAAATGGTGGAAGCGCATATCAAAAGCGGGGTCAAGATTACACTGGCTACCATACCGGTAAATGCAAAGGACGCACCGGGTTTTGGAATTCTGAAAGCAAATGAAGAGAATATCATTACCTCTTTTATTGAGAAACCAAAGAGTGAATTGCTCAAAGACTGGTCATCCGATACCGGACCTGACATGCAGGCCGAGGGACGTGATTTTTTAGCCTCAATGGGTATTTACATTTTCAATAAGGATTTATTGGTTAAGATCTTTTCAGAAAACCCGGATGAAAAGGATTTCGGTAAAGAGATCATACCACGAATGCTTAAAGAACATGATGTGCT
>JAZKCT010000039.1:0-7081 GCA_040387995.1 Bacteroidota bacterium
CTACTCTAAAGCGGGTTCCCGGAGTGACTGGTTTAAATTTTCTTAAGCCCATAGTATATAATTATTCAATTCTTATTAAAGATTAGCGTAATAATCTATTGTTTCACCTGCTTTAAGTGTTACGATAGCTTTTTTATATTTCGGGCTACGACCTGTAACCAATCCACCTTTAGTGTTTCTGGATTTAATTTTACCGTCCACAACCATGGTGTTAATGGCCAAAATATTTACGCCATACATTTTTTCAATAACCTGTTTAATCTGCAGTTTATTTGCTTTGTGATCTACTTTAAACGTAAAGCGGTTAGACTTTTCTGTTAATGCAGAAGCTTTTTCTGTTAAAATTGGTTTTTTTAAAAGTTCCATATTACTTGGCAAATGCCTCCTCCAAAGTTTTAAGAGAATCAGTAGTCAGCAAAAGCTTGCCACAGTTCAATACATCATAAGTATTCAACTGATCTGCAGTAATTACTTTCGCTTTCTGAATGTTTCTGCTTGATAAATAGATATTGTTATTTTGCGAAGGTAAAACCAATAATGTCTTTTCGCCAGCCAAATTCAAAGCGCTAACCAAATTAGTATAGTTCTTAGTTTTGATTGAATCAAAAGTGAAATCTTCCAAAACAACAACATTTTGATCTTGCGCTTTGTAAGACAAAGCTGACTTACGAGCCAGCACCTTCAGTTTTTTATTCAATTTGAAACTATAATCACGTGGCTGAGGACCAAACACACGACCACCACCATTGAACAATGGAGATTTAATACTTCCGGCACGAGCACCGCCAGTACCTTTTTGTTTGTATAATTTACGGGTTGAACCAGCAATTTCATTACGTTGTTTAGACTTATGCGTTCCCTGACGTTGGTTAGCCAAATACTGCTTAACATCTAAATAAATTGCATGATCAACAGGCGTAACTCCGAATACTGAATCAGGAAGCTGCACTGTTGCACCTGTCTCTTTTCCTGAAATGTTTAATACTTTAACTTCCATCTGCTTACTTATCTAAGATTACGTAAGAACCTTTGGCTCCTGGTACGGAACCGCTAACTACCACTAGATTTTGATCAGCATAAACTTTCAGAACTTGTAAGTTCTGAACTTTAACTCTGTCACCACCCATTCTTCCAGCCATACGCATACCTTTAAATACACGTGAAGGATAAGATGCAGCACCCAATGAACCAGGGGCACGCATTCTGTTGTGCTGTCCGTGAGTCTGACCTCCAACACCACCGAAACCATGACGTTTTACAACACCCTGGAATCCTTTTCCTTTTGATGTACCAACGACATCCACAAAATCACCTTCATTAAAGATGTTTACCGTAATGGTATCACCCAAATTCAAAGATTCCTCAAAAGGTTCGAACTCAACCAATTTACGCTTTGGCGTTGTATTTGCTTTCGCAAAATGACCCTTCAAAGGCTGTGTTGTGTTCTTCTCTTTAGCTTCATCGAAGCCTAGTTGAACTGAAACGTAACCGTCTTTCTCAGCGGTCTTAACCTGTGTAACCACACAAGGCCCAGCTTCGATCACCGTACATGGAATATTTTTTCCATCGGCGTCGAAAATGCTGGTCATTCCTACTTTTTTTCCAATAATACCTGACATTTTCTATTTTAATTTAACACCCATCGAAGCAGTAGGGCTTCGTTCAAGGTGGATTCACATTCCCGTTAAGGGACGGCAAAAATAGGAAAGAAATCTTAATTTTCAAATAGTTAGCGTATTATTTTTCAAATAAATGCAAAAATAATATTTAAGTGCAATGACGTAACTTTAAAACATGTTCTCAGCCAACGAGACTATTGCTTAAGCTGAACAGAATCACAGACAAAACAAATAACCCAACACTTACATAGAGGTAGTCGCGTTCTATCAGGAATCCAAAAACCGAAAAAACGACGCGTAAAACAGGAGTAAAGATTAGCAATAAGATTCCAGATTGTATAATTGCGGCTCCATCCATACTGCGTAATCCAGAAAAAACAGCACCGATAGATGAGTACTTAGCGCTATTGGGACGAAAAGTTGTGTAGTTGACAAGGTCTGTATAATTGAAAGCGATGTAAACCACACCACCCAAAAGTACAATAGTCATCGAAGCAATTACACCAACACGCAGTAGTGTTCCTAAAATAATTTGCAAGTCTTTATCATTCGGAGGCAGCATTTTTCTATTTAACATTATAGACGACCCTGATACCCATTATAAATCATTTGCAATGCGAGGAAAGTAACAATGACAGCAAATACAACTTTAAGCTTATCAGACCGCATACCGATCAATACCCTAGCTCCCGTCATCGCGCCCGCTAATACGCCAAGAGCAACGGGCATAGCGATAACAGGATCTATCTGACCTCTATGCAGGTATACAATGGCGCTGGCTGCAGCCGTTACACCCATCATGAAATTACTGGTTGTTGTAGATACCTTAAAGGGGATACGCATGATGTTATCCATAGCAACAACTTTGAGCGCGCCTGAGCCAATACCAAGCAGCCCAGAAACAATCCCCGCAATAAACATCATTAAAAATCCACCTGCCACATTATGTACCGTATAATATCTTTGTCCGGATGCAGTGGGGTAGCTGCCATTTAAGCTAAAAAACCGTGCGATTCTGCCAGCTTCGCCGGCGTCAGATTGCTCGGTTCGTTTTCTAATCATCATGATAGCTGAAAACAAAAGTATGGCCCCAAAAATCATTGCAATAAAATTAGGATTGATAAATACAGTAATCACCGCGCCAAAAACTGCGCTCACCGTTGTAGCGATTTCCAGGAACATCCCAATCCTAATGTTTGTTATACCTTCTTTTACGTATGCAGCAGCAGAGCCGGAAGATGTTGCAATTACCGAAATAATTGATGCGCCAATGGCATAATGAATGTCAACACCGAGAACGAGGGTCAGGAGCGGGATTATAATCACTCCTCCGCCAAGGCCCGTCAAAGACCCAACTAACCCTGCCAGGAAAGCTCCCAGCAAGACTATAATTGTAAATAGCAATACAGACATTCGGCACAAATATACTATCTCTCGCTAAAACACAATAAAATTAAAATATGAATGTTAAATTAGGCAAGAACTATGAACATATGAAGAAAACTTTATTCAGCCTTCTTACACTGCTATTCATTTTTAGCACAGTCAGCGCACAAACAATACCAGACTCAACAAAGACAGATGCAAGTCTCAGTGGGCAATATCAGTTTTTACTGAGTAAGTCAAGAACACTTGAAGGGTATAAATTGATTAATCCTTTTAGACTGTCCCAGTTCTGGAAAAACGTAAGAGATAGCTTAAACCATACCCAGCGTCAGTTTATCAGTATTAAAAAAACGCAGATAACCTATCAAACTGAAATTGCCGGTCTCAAGAAAAAGGTTGAAGAGACCAAAACTTTTCTGGATTCGTCCAATACCAAGCTTGACCAGATCAGTTTTATTGGTATTGGCTTCACAAAGTCCGCCTACAATTTGTTGGTATGGGGGCTTATAACTGTACTCGCGCTTTCACTTGTTGTCGTAATTTTAAGATCAGCAAAAAATATAAGAGAGGCCAAATATCGGAGCGCCTTATATGAGGAGATCAATCAGGAGTACCAAAATTTCAAGGTAAAATCAAATGAAAAGGAGAAAAAGCTAGCAAGGGAACTCCAGGATGAAAGGAATAAACTGGATGAAATAAAAAACAATGGCCGATAAAACAAAAAGCCGATCAGAATCAATCTGGTCGGCTTTTTTTGTTAACTGTTAAATATAGTTATACTTTAATTTCTACTTCAACACCACTAGGAAGTTCAAGTTTCATTAAGGCATCAACTGTTTTAGAGTTAGAACTGTAGATGTCTAACAAACGTTTGTATGCGCACAACTGAAACTGTTCGCGTGCTTTTTTATTCACGTGTGGTGAACGTAAAACAGTGAAAATTTTCTTTTCTGTAGGCAACGGAATCGGTCCGCTAACTACTGCACCCGTAGGCTTAACAGTTTTTACGATCTTCTCGGCAGATTTGTCTACCAAATTGTAATCGTAAGATTTCAATTTAATTCTGATTCTTTGGCTCATGTTCTTTATTTAATTAAGGCGCCGGTTAGAGCTATTAATAACCGGCTGCCAATTTAGTTTTAGTCTACTGACTTAATTTTTCCTTTAGATTTTGCAATAACTTCCTCCATCACGTTTCTAGGAGCTGGCTCATAGTGATCAAATTCCATAGTTGATGTTGCACGACCAGAAGTGATGGTACGCAGTTGGGTTACATAACCAAACATCTCCGAAAGAGGAACCAATGCTTTGATTACTTGTGAGCCGTTACGTGTATCCATACCTTGCAGTTGGCCACGACGACGGTTCATATCACCCATCACATCACCCATATTTTCTTCAGGTGTAAGGATTTCAATTTTCATAATTGGCTCCATCAACACAGGATTACACTTAGGTAATGCTTCACGGTACGCCATTTTAGCAGCAAGTTCAAACGACAACGCATCTGAATCGACCGCATGGAATGAACCATCAATCAAACGCACCTTCATGTCAGGTAGCGGATAACCTGCCAATACGCCATTGACCATAGATGCCGCAAATCCTTTCTCTACAGAAGGAATAAACTCACGGGGAATTGAACCACCAGTAATCTCATTCACAAATTGCAAACCGCCTTTTTCCCAGGTAGCGTCAATTGGAGAAATAACAACTTGAATGTCCGCAAATTTACCACGTCCACCAGATTGTTTTTTATAAACCTCACGATGCTGTATAGTTCCGTTGATGGCCTCTTTGTAAGCAACCTGAGGAGCACCCTGGTTAACTTCCACTTTAAACTCGCGTTTCAAACGGTCGATCAGGATATCTAAGTGAAGTTCACCCATTCCAGATATAACAGTCTGGCCAGTTTCCTGGTCAGTTTGGACTCTAAAAGTTGGATCTTCTTCAGCCAGTTTTGACAAACCCATACCTAATTTATCAATATCAGCTTGAGTTTTAGGCTCAATAGCCAGACCAATAACAGGCTCAGGAAAGTCCATTGATTCAAGAACAATAGGATTTTTCTCATCACAAAGTGTGTCTCCTGTTTTAATATCTTTAAAACCTACAACTGCAGCAATATCACCAGCGCCTACATTAGGAATGGGGTTTTGTTTATTTGCGTGCATTTGGAAGATCCGTGAAATACGTTCTTTATTCTCAGAACGTGCATTATACACATATGATCCCGCCTCAAGATTACCAGAATAAACACGGATAAAGCACAAACGACCAACAAAAGGATCTGTTGCAATTTTAAAAGCTAAAGCCGCAAATGGCTCTTTTTCATCAGGTTTACGTAATACCTCTTCACCTGTTTCAGGATTAGTTCCAACAATACCTTCCTGATCCATTGGTGAAGGCAACAATTCCATCACGTAATCAAGCATGGTCTGAACACCTTTATTTTTGAAAGACGAACCACAAACCATAGGTACAATTTTGGCATCCAAAACAGCTTTACGTAACGCATCTAAAATTTCGCGCTCAGTAATTGAATTAGGATCATCAAAGAATTTCTCCATTAATGACTCATCATAATCAGCTACCGATTCCAGCAATTTCTCTCTCCACTCAGCAACCTCATCGATCATATCTTCAGGAATAGGCACCTCGGTAAAGGTCATTCCTTTATCATGCTCATTCCAAACGATACCACGGTTGTTGATCAGATCAACAACACCTGTGAAGCTATCTTCAGCACCTATCGGCAACTGCAAAGGAACAGCGTTACTGCCCAGCATGCTTTTTACCTGTCCGACAACTTTTAAGAAATCTGCTCCTGAACGGTCCATTTTGTTCACAAAACCGATACGGGCCACATTGTAGTTGTTAGCCAGACGCCAGTTGGTTTCAGATTGAGGCTCAACACCGTCAACTGCAGAAAACAAGAATACCAAACCGTCTAATACACGTAAAGAACGGTTTACCTCAACGGTAAAATCCACGTGTCCCGGTGTATCAATAATATTGATGTGATAATCCTGGCCTCTGTATTTCCAGCCTACTGTTGTAGCAGCAGAGGTGATGGTAATACCACGTTCCTGCTCCTGTGCCATCCAGTCCATTGTAGCTGCACCTTCATGCACCTCACCAATCTTATGACTAACACCAGCATAATAAAGGATACGCTCCGTTGTTGTGGTTTTACCCGCATCAATGTGAGCCGCGATCCCAATATTTCTTGTAAATCTTAAATCTCTTGACATTTTATAATTTCAATTATTAGAAACGGAAATGTGAGAACGCTTTATTGGCTTCTGCCATTTTATGCGTATCTTCTTTCTTTTTCACTGCTGCACCTTCACCTTTAGCCGCTGAAACGATTTCACCAGCTAATTTTTCTTTCATTGTTTTTTCACCACGTTTACGTGCGTAAGAAATTAACCATTTCATACCCAGGGCAACTTTACGGTCAGGTCTTACCTCTGTAGGCACCTGAAAGTTAGCACCACCAACACGGCGGGATTTAACCTCTACTGCAGGCATTACATTAGCTAAAGCACGTTTCCATACTTCAAGTCCACTTTCGCCGGCTTTCTTTTCAGCAAGCTCAACTGCATCATAAAAAATACTGTAAGCGATGGATTTTTTTCCATCATACATCATATTATTTACAAATCTGGTTACCTGAACATCATTAAATTTAGGATCAGGAAGGATAATTCTCTTTTTTGGTTTTGACTTTCTCATTTTTCTTTCCTCCTAATTATTTCTTTTTACCTTTTGCTGCACCTTTTACCGGAGCGGCTACCTGTCCTGGCTTAGGACGTTTTGTTCCATATTTCGAACGACGTTGGTTACGACCGGCAACACCTGATGTATCCAGTGCTCCACGGATGATGTGATAACGTACACCTGGCAAATCTTTAACACGACCACCACGGATCAATACAATGGAGTGCTCCTGTAGGTTGTGACCTTCTCCAGGAATGTAGGCGTTAACCTCTTTACCATTGGTTAAACGTACACGCGCTACTTTACGCATTGCTGAGTTTGGTTTTTTAGGGGTAGTAGTATATACACGTGTA
>JAZKCT010000039.1:7105-77630 GCA_040387995.1 Bacteroidota bacterium
TTGAACTCCAGTGCTACTCTACCTTTTCTAACTAATTGTTGAATGGTTGGCATTGTTTCTTTTTTGTTTTTCTATTTATGTTTAAAAACTTTACCCCTCAATAAGGGACTGCAAAGGTAAGACAATACATTTTATAAATCAAGGGGTTAACACAAAATAAATACTGTTTTAATGGAATGTGTTTAAATACAGTTTCTCGACTTTTTTTCTTGCCCAGTCCGTCTTTCTCAAAAACTTAAGGCTGGAGTTCATCGTGGGATTGTTATTAAAGCAATCGATCTTTACCAACAGACCCATTTCTTCCCAGCCATAATGCCATACCAGTTGTTTCAAAATAAACTCCAGGGTTTTACCATGTAAGGGATTGTTTTTTTGCACTTCTGTTGCCATGCCACAAAAATAACTAAATTTGAGACTTGATTAATGCCAGAAAGCCATGAATTATAAATTAGGAGATTTTGTTCGTTTCGTAGACGAGAACCTGGAAGGATACATTACAAGGATCATAAATAAGGAGATGATTGGGGTAACAGATGCCAACGATTTCGAGATACCGGTTCTGGCATCAAAAGTTACTTTAGTCCATAGTGACGAAAATTCACAGGAAGAAGTTGAGAATAAACAAAGTTTAATTTCTGCTGAGGGGCCGTTCATCAAGGAAGGTGTATTCTTAGGTATAATTACAGACCAGCACAGCAATTCGGTAGTCCATTTTCATTTGATCAACGAAACTTCGTTTCAACTACTGGCTAGTCTTACTACCGAAAAAGAAAGTGTTTTCAAATCTGAATTTACAGGTATCCTATCCGGTCCGGGCACAAAAAAGATCTACTCTGCACAACTCTCAGACATACAGATATGGCCCCGGTTCAGAATGGAAATTTTATTCAGCAGCAAGCTCAATGTCGAGCCCAACAGCCCCGTTTCTTTCCATCAAAGCATTAAAGGCAAAGATCTTTCCGTAAGTAAGAAGGAAATTCCATCATTAAATCAGAAGGGATGGCTCATCCGTTTGGATGAACCTTTGCCCATAATTGATGCTGAACAATTAAAGCAAAGCTTTTTCAAATAAGCCCTATTTCTTTTTCCAGGTGTTATTTTCTTCGTCTACATCAGGCAAGACACGCTCAGGATCCAACACTATTGAAACGACTTCTTCTGTAGTTGGATAATTTATGGTCCAATCCTTGTTTCTCATCCATACATCAACCGGAAGCCTGATCACCTCTTTGCTTCCACTTTTTTTCTTGAGCTCAAGGATAATCGGCATCGGCAATTGTTTTAGATTGGAGATCACAATTGCATACCCGGCGATATTCCCCTCCTCTTTAGTTTCCTTTACCTCCGTTATTGCCTGATCCATTTTCCAGTTTTCAAAAAACCATCCTCTCCAAAACCAGGATAAGTCTTCACCTGCCGCGTTTTCTATCGCTCTAAAAAAATCAAAAGGTGTCGGATGTTTAAAAGCCCACTGCGCGATGTAATTCCTAAATGCATAGTCAAATCTGTCTTTTCCAAGAATTTGGTTCCGCAGGATTTCCAGACCCCAACCAGGTTTACTATAGAGGTTACTTCCGATATTCTTTTCCCGCATCCCATCTGGTGTCAACATGATGTATTCTGCTTCCGGATTTTGCAGTTTCAAGGCGATTTCATGCATATTGGTTTTTTTCTTTTGGTACTCTCCGTGATTAAAAGCTTCAGAAGATATTCCATTGATAAAGGTATTGAAACCCTCATCCATCCATCCATATTTACGTTCATTACTACCAACAATCATTGGAAACCAGGTATGTCCAAATTCATGATCGATCACACCCCATGCCTCAGATCCTTTCGCCTCCCAACCGCAAAAAACAATACCCGGATATTCCATTCCGCCTACATTGCTGGCAATGTTCACGGCCATAGGATAAGGGTATTCAAACCATTGTGAAGAATAGTGTTCTATTGTCGACTTGATATATTCAACGGCCCGCCCATATCCCTCTTGTCCATTACTTTCCACCGGATGGGCCGCGACGGCGAGTGATTTCTTTCCACTGGATAAATTAATTCTTGCAGCATCCAGCACAAAAGCTTTTGATGATGCCCAAGCCGCATCCCTTGTGTTTTTTATCCTGAATTTCCAGGTTAGTTTACCTCCACCAGGGCGCGATGCGAGATCCAGGACTTCAGCCTCAGTACGTATAGATATTTTCTCATCACTATTCTTTGCGGCATTCCATCTTTGGAGTTGAACAGGGGTAAACACTTCATGTGGATTTAACAGTTCTCCTGATCCCATTACAATATGATTTGCAGGTGCGGTAATTGAAAAATCTATATCCCCATATTCACAATAGAATTCTCCTGCCCCCCAATAAGGTAAGGTATTCCATCCCAGGACATCATCGTAAACACACATTCTCGGAAACCATTGGGCAATTGAATAAATCTCTCCGTTCTTAGTTGCCAGATGCCCCATGCGGTCCGAACCGTTAATTGGAATTATAAAAGAAAAATTCATTTTTATTGTAACGACATCCCCGTCTGCTTCCATGGGGGTTTCCAAACGGAGTTGCATTCTCGTATCTTCAATCAAAGACGTGAATTTAACCAATTTGCCTTTTTGTGATAAGGATAAGCCTTCTATTGTATATCCCCCATCTAATTTCTCTCCTCTGGCACCATATCTACTACCCATTGGTATGAGTGTATTTCCTCTGGATGTTTCCGAAAAGAGATTCTGGTCTAATTGTAGCCATAAATAAGGTAATTTATCCGGACTATTGTTTTTATAAGTAATCGTTACAGTTCCTGCAATCTTATTTCCTGCATCATCCAGGTTTGCAGTAATGTTATAATCTGCTCTGTTTTGCCAGTACCTAGGACCGGGATAACCACTGGCCGAGCGGTATTCATTTCCATTCTGTGTATAAAAAAGAGGGGCAAATGCTGCATGTGGATTATATTCACTTCTATCGCCCGACACCTGAGCGTAACTGGCAGAAACAAAAAAACTTAGAAACGCAAAAAACATCAACAATTTATTCAACATGCTGCAAGATTTAAATCAACTTAAAGATATAAAATTAAGACGGATTAATTGGCTTTGAGCTTGGGTAAAGGTGGGAGCCTGCGCTGCGATTCCGGGAGTTTTAACCAGGTATGATAAGCCTGAACAGTGTAATAATCATAGTTAAATGGTCGTTCAGACTTGACGAGAATTGCAGTCGGCCTGTACAAAGCCATAAAATCTTTGAGATCCTGACCTGTTAGTTTCACCATGTCTGTAACATATGCCTCCGTAAAGATTTGAGCAATCTCCGTATCATAACGGTCTCTTTCTTCCAGCGCCTTGATTTTGTCCTCTTGACGCTTATATTTGCCATATCCCAGGTTAAACCCAAGCCCACCCGCGCGGTCATTATTGCCCTTCCCTCTTAAGCCATCAGTCTGAATCCTTTTAAATTCTTTAGCCTCAGGGTCCGGTGATAATATAGAGGGATTAATACGTGCACCCACTACCTTAACTTCATTTAATGATGTAGAATTTATAGGCAGATAAATGGTTTTTGGAGCGAGGTCTACCAAGAACAATGTGTCAGTATGGTATCCGGTAAACGAAAGTACGATCAGGTCACCTGGCTTGGCAGGCAAATTAAATTGCCCTGCTGCTTTGGTCTTGGTTGTCTGATTGTTATTGAGATTTTTTACACTTACATCCTGAAGGGGAAAGGTTTTGTTGTCAAAATCAAAGACTTTACCACTTACTTCCTGTTGTGCAAATAAGGAAAGAGGGCTCATAAGAACCAACATCAGAAGCAATCTGTTGAACATATTCAAATTTAACATGCTTTCAATGTAATAATCTTATTTTAACAAATTTTAACAGCGATACAATATTTGCATCTTAAGCTACCTCAGCTTTTGCTCATATACCACCTCATCAAAACTGATCAGCAAAGGTTCACCATCAACCTCCACAACAGGACGTTTGATCGCACTGGTATGCTTCGCCATTATCACTACAGCGCTTTGTTGATCTATAACACTTTCCTGTTCCTGCTGACTTAACTTTCTCCATGTTGTACCTTTTTTATTCAGTACTTTCTCCCATCCGAATGTATCACACCATTGGGTAAGTTTTTCAATCGTAATTCCTTTCTTTTTAAAGTCATGAAACTCTGGCTTAAATCCATTTTCAATAAGCCAGGTCATTCCTTTTTTTACAGTATTGCAGTTGGGTATTCCATAGACGATCATTCTGCAAATCTAGCTAAAAATGGTTTCAAATTAGAATTCATCACATTTTTGGCCCTGTTCATCACATTTTAAAATTTAACTTTGAAAGGCTTTGTACTATTGCAGCAGAAAATTATGAAGACCATGAATTTAAAAGATCTCTCAAAAACTGAATTTTGGATTGCTACAGCGCTTTATGGATTTGCATTGCTGCTGCTGATTACCAATTCCGGAGAAAGAACACCGACCCAGATAGAATACTCGATGAAAGATCAAAATCTGTCCTATTCTTATATTTCCAATTACCTGATACCCGAACTGTTTCGGTTTTCCATTCTTTATTTCAGTTTTTTACTGATTAATTTTTGCATTGGTCCGGCCATTTTCAAACCTGGCAATAAGACGCTACCTATCCTGTTAATCGGAATTCTTTTTTTTGGCGCAGGTCTTACCACAAGCATTTTGAACACGTACAGTCAGGCTTATCAATTTGCTGATTATGAAACTCTTCAGGAGGCATATGATCATTTCTTTCTAAAGGGCTTCACTTACTCCGCCTGGCTGATCTCGGTAATTATGATTTACATCACAATTAAAAAACTGATCATCCATTTTAAAGAAGATGAGAACGACTACGAGGATCCTGCCAATAGAATGAAGTTGGACGCCGTATTTGGAGCAGCAATCTGGTTTGTAGGACTGCTATTACTCATCGCGACATCCGCTCACTTTGAGCTAATGGTCTGTTGGACGCTAGTCATTTGCGCTGCAATTTTTATTGTAAGCTACTCACTTTATTACCTGATACCACAGGTTAAATCTAAAGACGGCAAGTTCAGGAACTACTTTTGGAAAGCTGTTCTTATGACAGCAATTTGCTGTATCCCATTAGCTTTATCTGCCTTAATACTAATCAACCGCGGAGAGATGGCCTTAATTGTCATTCTTTTCCACGTCCCTGTCCAGATCATCATCAGTATTCCGTTGTCATGGTACATTTACAAAAAACGGTGGGCTACAGATAGCGAGCTTAATTCATTAAAAACGGAGCTAGGCAAATCAGATGCAAGCCTGAGTTTCCTGCGTGCACAAATCAATCCTCATTTTTTATTTAATGCGCTCAATACGTTATATGGGACAGCCCTGCAGGAAAATGCAGAAAGAACCGGTGAGGGTATACAGATGCTAGGTGATATGATGCGTTTTATGCTTCAGGAAAATGTACAGGAAAAGATTTCACTTACACGTGATGTAGATTATCTTAAAAACTACATAGCGCTTCAAAAACTCAGAACGTCAAGATCACCTTCTATCCAAATAGAAACACAAATAGATGAACAAGTCAACAATCATCAGATCGCTCCTATGCTTCTAATCCCTTTTGTAGAGAATGCATTCAAACACGGCATCAGTCTGCAGCACCCTTCTCACATCAAGATTACTTTGCAAACCAAGGAAAACACACTCTACTTTGATGTGCACAACAGCATTCACATCAAGCAGGAAAATGATCCTGAAAAACTAAAAAGCGGAATCGGTTTGAAAAACGTGAAACAACGCCTGGCGCACCTGTACCCAAACCGCCATGAATTAATTATAAGGGAAAGCGCTAAAGAATTTTTTATTCATTTGACCTTGCAGCTGCCAAGAAATCATTAGATTTAAACATGATCGCTATTGCAATAGATGATGAACCAATAGCTTTGGATGTGGTAAAATCACACGCATCCAAAGTGCCTTTTGTTGAGTTGACCGCCACTTTTACGAACGCTTTTGAAGCGGTTACATTTTTGCATGGACATAAGGTGGACTTGTTATTTCTAGACATTAAAATGCCCGACATCAATGGCATAGATTTTCTGAGTAGTCTAAACAATCCGCCCATGGTCATTTTTACCACAGCGTATTCCGAACATGCTGTTAAAAGTTTCGAGCTGGATGCAATTGATTACTTGCTTAAACCTTTCTCACTTTCCAGGTTTTTAAAAGCCTGCAATAAGGCCCTGGAACTTTACACGCTGAGGAGCAAGCCTGATGCAACCGGACAACCCGGGTTTATATTTCTCAAAGACGGATATGAACAGATCAAAGTAGAATTAAAGGACATCTGTTATATTGAAGCGAGTGGTAATTATACACAAGTCCATTTAGTTGACAACAAGATGCTGAGCACCCGCGTTTCTTTGAATGAGATGCTTCAATTACTCCCGGAGAAAAAATTTGTCAGAACACACCGGGCTTTCATCGTAGCCAAAGACAAAATCAGCAAATATGACCGTTCACAGGTCTGGATTGACAAACATTTGATTCCGATAGGTGCCACCTACGCACAATGTCTGTTGGATTTACACTAAATACGGCCATTACAGACAAAGGGGGCACGCTTATATCATATTATATTGCTAATATTGTAGTATTGATCTGCTTGCTTATATTTTAAACTTATTATATGTTTAAACTTTCCTTTAAACAACAAGTACTCACAGGATTTGCAATATCCTTGATATTTGTTTTGGTATCTGCCATTACCTCCCATCTAAGCATTCAAAAGTTAAATGAGAACACCGGCTGGCAGGGTCATACGTATGATGTAATTAACCTTACCAAGGAAATCGAAACTCAGGTTTTAAATGCTGAAACCGGTATCCGCGGCTACATTCTTTCCGGTGACAGGCAATACCTCGCCCCATATACTAAAAACGCCCAAAAAATCTTACCAAGCATACAACAGCTAAAAAACCTCGTTTCTGACAATCCCGAGCAACATGAACGCATAGATTCACTAGATTTTTATGCACATGGTAAGGTAGACGAAATGCTTATTGTACTTCAAACCAATGACGTTGAGGGCCAGGCTGCGGCCGCATCCAGGGTGATGAAGGGAACCGGGCAATACTATAAAAATCAAATCCTCAAGGTAAGCACCAAGATCATCGAAGTTGAGTATAAATTATTATTGAAAAGAAAGGAGGCAGTTGAAGCCAGCAGCAAGCAAAGCGAATGGATTGTCCTGGTCAGTGCAGCTATCATCTTTTGTTTAATCCTGTTCCTCTTCTCCTACATCAAAAGAACATTTGATCAACAAAAGCTAACGGAAACCCAAATCAAAGAATCCAACGTAGCACTGGAGCAGATTTCTGCAGAAAACGCACAGAAAAACTGGTTATTGTCCGGAGCCTCCGCCCTCAACGAGGTAATGCGTGGTGAACAGGAAATTGAAGAACTTGCGGTCAATGTCATTACTAAGATATGTAACTATATCGGCGCGCCTGTAGGTGCGCTCTTCCTGATCAGCAGTTCAAAGAAATCAGTCATATTCAGAGGTGGCTATGCTTATCAGCAAACCAAAAGCGCGCAAAGAGAATATTTTTTTGGAGAAGGCTTGGTCGGACAGGCGGCAATTGAAAAAAAGACAAAACTGCTGAACAATGTACCTTTGGATTACATCAAGATCAATTCTGCGCTGGGAGAAATGCCACCTGCAACGGTTTACATCTTTCCAGTCGTTTTCGAGGACAAGACCCTGGCTGTAATCGAACTTGGCTTAAGCGAAGAACCCGATTCATCAAAGCTTCGGTTTTTAGATACCATTACGGAAAGTATTGGTGTTGCGATCAACAGTGCGATAGCACGTGTAAAATTAAGAGCATTATTTGAACAAACCCAGCAGCAGGCAGAAGAACTTGAAAGTCAGCAGGAAGAACTAAGGACTACTAACGAAGAGCTGGTCTATAAGTCCGAGCAACTGCAGGCTTCTGAAGAGGAATTACGGGTACAGCAAGAAGAGTTGCGGCAAACAAATGCGGAACTGGAAGAAAAAGCGCAGCAACTTGAAGAGCGCAACATACTGGTCAACCAGGCCAGGGAAGCTATGAGCCTCAAAGCTGAAGAGCTGGAACTTTCGAGTAAATATAAATCAGAATTTCTGGCCAATATGAGCCACGAACTTCGAACCCCATTGAACAGCATTCTGATCCTGGCAAGAATCCTGAAAGAAAACAGGCCGGAGAACTTAAATGAGGACCAGATTAAATACGCAGGCGTAATCCACAACGCCGGAACGGATCTGCTGACCCTGATCAATGACATTCTGGATCTTTCAAAAATTGAATCGGGGAAAATTGACCTGACCATAGAACCGGTCAGGTTTGAAAACATCAGACTGGACATGGAGTCTCTCTTTGCGGAACTTGCCAAAAGCAAAAAAATCAAATTTGAAACTTCAATGGGCCAATACCTGCCAGAGACCTTACTTACCGATCTTTCCAGAGTAGAACAGATCATTAAGAACCTGCTCTCTAACGCATTTAAATTCACTCCTGAACATGGCACGATTACGTTGGACATCAGGAATGCCCAAGGCGGTAAATTCTATAGCGACCAACTCCTGAATACTACAGAACAGGTGTTTGCCATCTCGGTTAAAGACTCTGGAATAGGCATACCTGAAGAAAAGCAGAAACTGATTTTTGAGGCTTTTCAGCAGGCGGATGGCTCAACCAGTCGCAAATACGGCGGCACCGGACTCGGTTTGTCAATAAGTAAAGAGCTTGCCCATATTTTGGGAGGAGAAATTCAGGTGCAAAGCCAGGTCAATGAAGGCAGTACCTTTACCCTTTTCATACCTGGCAGTAAGCTGTCCAACGCAGATCAGGAGCACGAAAATATACCATATGCACCAGTAGCTTCTGAGCCAAAGGTAGTGCCGCTCATTCCCGAACCGATTGTGATGCCGGTTACCAATAGGCCTCAGACCTTACTTATTATCGAGGATGATCTTGCGTTCGCAGACCTGTTGAGCGATTATGCTATAGAAAAAGGCTTTAAACCACTATTGGCGCATAGTGGCGATAAGGGCCTCGATATGGCAATAACCGAACTTCCTGATGCTATCGTATTAGACATCATGCTGCCAATTATGGACGGCTGGACCATTCTTAAAAAGCTAAAGGCAGACCCGAAAACCCGCCACATTCCTGTACACATGATGTCTGCAGGTCAGGAAAGTGAAGGTAAGGCGAAGCAACAGGGCGCAATAGGCTTCCTTAAAAAGCCAGTAGAAAAGGAACACCTGGACCAGGCCTTTGAATCACTAAGTTCTGCTTACGCAAAATACAACCTCCGAAAGGTATTGGTAATAGAAGATCAGGAGCTCCAGAGTAAAATCCTCACACAACAACTAACAGATAAGGGTGTTGAAGTTAAGCAAGCTTTTACAGGAAAAGAAGCACTTGAATTGCTGGAAGATCATACGTTCGACTGCATTATCCTTGATCTGAGATTACCGGACATCTCTGGATTTGATTTATTAGACAAAATCAAGTCACAGCCCGCCCACAGGCATGTGCCCGTTATCATCAATACCGCTATGGAACTCGATGATGAAAAAATGGCGCACATTATGAAGTACACCGAGGCCATGGTGCTCAAATCAAATAAGTCCAACGACCGCCTCATTGATGAAGTAAGTCTATTCATGAACAAACTCAAGCAAGGTGACAGCGCCCAGTCTAAATCAACGGCCACCGGCAAAAGTGTTTCTACCATAGAAAAGGCGTTAAAAGACAAAACAGTACTCATCACGGACGATGATATGCGAAATATTTTTGCACTTTCCAGCGCGCTGCAGGTATATGACATGAAGATTCATATTGCTAACAACGGGCGTGAAGCCATTGATAAACTGGAAGACCACCATGAAATAGACATAGTACTGATGGATATTATGATGCCTGAAATGGACGGATATGAAGCCATGAGAGCCATTAGGGCACAAAAAAAATATGCCAAACTGCCCATCATAGCACTGACTGCGAAGGCGATGAAAAACGACCGGGAAAACTGCATTGAGGCGGGAGCAAATGATTACATCTCAAAACCTGTTGACATGGATAAACTTCTGTCAATGCTAAGAGTCTGGTTAAGTTAAAATGAACACGATACAACCCGAAACAATTACATTCGAACAACTCGCCGATCTGGTTGAATTGGTGAAGCAGACGCACGGATTTGATTTTAGTGACTATTCTACCGCTTCTCTAAAGAGAAGGGTAACAAGAATTATGCAACTTCAAAAACTGGATCTGTTAGATCTTCGTACATTACTGACAAACAACCCACAGTATTTTGAGTCTTTCCTAATCGAAATAACAGTAAATGTCACCGAGATGTTTAGGGATCCTTCCTTTTATAAGTCTCTGGCAACGAATGTTATCTCCTACTTAAGATCCTATCAGCGGATCAAGGTATGGAATGCAGGCTGTTCTACCGGCGAGGAGCTTTATTCTTTTGCCATCCTGTTTTCAGAGGAAAACCTGTATGACAAAGCTTTTTTTTACGGAACAGACATCAACAACGACGTACTGGAGTATGCTAAAACCGGTATTTATGACCTTCAAAAAATGAAACAGTATGCAGAAAACTACCTTAAAACAGGGATCAAGCATACGCTTTCTGATTACTACACAGCGAAGTACGACGCGGCTACAATCAATCATTCATTAAAAAAAAACGTATTGTTTTCGGTGCATAACCTCGCATCGGACGGTGTGTTCAATGAGTTCCAGCTGATATCCTGCCGAAACGTACTAATTTATTTCAATGCGGAACTCCAAAAAAAGGTCATAGATCTGTTCTATAACAGCCTTGCAAATTTTGGTTTTCTGTGCCTTGGCTCAAAAGAAACACTTAGAAATACTGAATTAGGTCGCTTCAAAGTCATTGATAAAAAAAACAACATCTACCAGAAAATAGCATAAGTCCCTTAAACAAACCTACATTTCTATGGAAAAAATTAACATATTAATTGTTGATGACAGACCCGAAAATATAATTGCACTCGAAGCATTGCTGCAAAGGGCTGACATCAACCTCATCAGCACCACCAATCCAAATGAGGCGCTGAGGCTTTCCTGGGAAATGGATATAGCGATTGCTCTTGTCGACGTTCAAATGCCTGAAATGGATGGATTCGAATTGGTAGAGATCTTAAAAAGCAATCCGCGGACAAAAGACATCCTCATCATATTTGTCACCGCCATATCGAAAGAGACCAAATATGCAGTCAAGGGTCTGAATACTGGTGCTGTGGATTATTTATATAAGCCTCTGGATCCTTTTGTTACTTCTGCAAAAGTAGATTCGTTTATACAGTTTGTTAGAAATCAAAGGGAACTAAAACGCAAAAACGCTGAGTTGGAAGCCTACCAAAAAGAACTGATCATGGCAAAAGAGCAGGCCGAACAGGGTAAAAGGATTAAAGAAAACTTTCTGGCCAATATGAGCCACGAGATCAGGACACCAATTAACGGCATTATTGGCATCGCACATTTATTGGAAAAAAGCGACCTCAACAGCGAACAAAAGGAAATGGTAGGTCTGCTTGAAATTTCTTCAAACTCTTTGCTTGGCGTGATTAATGACATTTTGGACCTCTCCAAAATAGAAGCAGGCAAATTTAAGATCAACCGTACAGAAACTGACATCTTCAACCTTTGCAATTCAGTTGTGAACCTTTTGCGCGTGCGGGCCAAAGAGAAAAAACTGGACTTGAGAACTGAGTTTGATCCTGAACTGCCCCACCATATTATTGCTGATTCCCTTCGTCTAAATCAGATCCTGATGAACCTGATAGGCAATGCAATCAAATTTACGTCAACCGGTTCTGTTACCCTTAGGGTAGAGATTTTGAACCGCAAAGGAAACAATGTTCGCATTAAGTTTTCCGTGATTGATACCGGTATAGGTATCCCCAAAAACAGTATCGATAAAATATTCGAGACATTTGAACAGGCGGATGAGCAGACTACAGTAAAATTTGGAGGAACTGGCCTGGGGCTCTCTATAGTTAAAAATCTGGCCAAATTAAAAGGCGGCTTGCTCGAAGTCCAAAGTGAAGATGGCAAAGGCAGTGTTTTCTGTTTCACCAACTGGTATGAAGTCGTTAAAGATGTGCAGGTGAATGAAAAACCTGTCAAAGAAGCCCTGACACCCTTTCACAAGCTTAAAGTTCTGGTCGCGGAAGACAACCCGATCAATAAATTTTTGATCATTAAGATTCTGAAAGACTGGCAGGTTGATGCTGATGTGGTGGAAAACGGAAAAGACGCCCTGGACAAATTGAAAGAGAATGATTACGACATTATACTAATGGACACGTTCATGCCAGTCATGAACGGACTTGATGCCATTAGACTAATTCGTGAGGGCTATGTTCCTGGAAAAGAAAAAATTCCCGTGATTACTTTTTCAGCGGCAGTAATGGAAAATGACAAGAAGACGGCCATTGATGCTGGTGCAAATGACGTTATTAGTAAGCCATTTGAACTCGAAGTGCTGCATAAAAAACTCAGTCACTACGTTACTTATTAAAGGCAGTCATTGTAAGTGCCGGGCCTATGGTAACAAAACTTTGAATCAGTGCTACACTTTTATCAACCAGAGCAGGCAATTCGGCTTGCTCCGCTTTGTCAAAAGCCGCAAGCACATAATCAACCTGTCTCCCCTTCGCAAAATTATCACTGATTCCAAAACGCAGTCTGGCATAATTCTGCCCGCCACAAAGGCTTTCTATACTTTTCAAACCATTATGGCCTGCACTGCTACCTTGTAATTTCAGTCTCAGCCTTCCTAATGGCAGTGCCAGGTCATCTACAATGACCAGCACGTTTTGCGGCTCAATCCGTAATTCCTTCATCCAGTAATTAACAGCCTTGCCACTTAGGTTCATGTAAGTAGTAGGCTTGATGACATGAAGTTTTTTCCCTTTAAAAGAAACTTCTGAATAATACGCGAGGCGTAATATAGAGAAACTACCTCCCAGCTGCTTTACTAATTCGTCAGCGATATCGAATCCTATATTGTGCCGGGTATGCACATACTCGGGACCAATATTTCCTAATCCTACAATTAAATATTTCATTTCCTGCAAAGATAATAATTTAGATGAAAGCGCTTATTCCATAAAAAAAGCAGTCCCGATTGAATCAGGACTGCTTTTCTTGCTGGATTTATAAATTATTTTTTACCTGCTTGTTGCTCTGCTTGTTTCAAAGCCCTTGACATACCAACAGATACTATGGTATCTTCAGGTGTGTTTGTAACAGCATAATCACCTTTTGCAAGGTCACGTACACGGAACAGATTACCAACTTCTAATTTAGAAATACTTACTTCAACAGCCTGAGGCATGTCTTTAGGCAACGCTTTTACGCGCAGCTTACGTAATTTCTGAACCAATTTACCACCCATTTTAACACCAGGAGAAGTTCCGGTCAATTTAACAGGGATCTCCATCACGATTTGTTTGTCGTCAAACAACTGAAGAAAATCTACGTGCAGCAACACGTCCGTCAACGGGTGAAATTGTAATTCTTTAATAACAGCTTTGATTTTCTCACTACCTAAAGTGATCTCAACAAAGTTGGCTTCTGGGGTATAGATAGCATCTTTTAATTCAGTTGTTACTACAGCAAAATGTGCTTGCTCTTTACCACCATACAATACTGCAGGAACTTTGCCTTCATAGCGAAGCTCTTTAGCATCGCGTTTCCCTACGTTCTCTCTTGGAGAACCGCTAATTGCGATTGTTTTCATTTTTTATTTTTATTTAATTATTTGAAAGTTTGCTGACCGCTTTGATCTGTTACACCTTCAATTTCTTTTATCTTATCAGAAGCACCAGGCTTCAATCTAATTTTTAAACATTAAACAAATCACTGATTGATCCGTGCTCATTTACATTTGCTATGGCTTTTGCAAACAATGGAGCGGTACTCAATACCCTTATTTTTGGACTCTCGTGTTTCAATGGGATTGTATCTGTTACGATCAATTCTGTGAGTGCCGAATTTTCAACCGTTTCATAAGCCTTTCCTGACAAGACAGGATGTGTACAAACTGCTCTGACACTGTTTGCGCCTTTTTCCATAATTAACGCTGCTGCTTTAGCGAGTGTGCCTGCTGTATCGCAAATATCGTCGATCAGTACTACGTCAAGACCTTTTACATCACCTATGATTGACATGGACTCAATTTCATTGGCACGTTTCCTCCTTTTATCACAGATCACTACTTCTGCATTGAAAAACTTTGCAAAAGTACGTGCCCTGTATGAACCACCCATATCCGGTGAAGCTATCGTAAGATTCTGAAGATTGAGACTTTTGATATAAGGAACAAAAATCACTGATCCATCAAGGTGATCTACCGGAACATCAAAAAATCCCTGAATCTGCGCAGCATGCAAATCCATGGTCATGATCCGGTGTATTCCTGCTGATTTTAAAAGATTGGCAACCAGCTTTGCACCAATAGCTACTCTTGGCTTATCTTTTCTGTCCTGTCTTGACAGGCCATAATAAGGTACAACTGCGGTAATATAATGTGCGGAAGCTCTTTTAGCGGCATCAATCATCAGCAACAATTCCATTAAATTATCTGAAGGCTGATAAGTAGACTGGATTATAAATACATCGCAGCCACGAACGGTCTCATCATAAGAAGGCTGAAATTCACCATCGCTAAATTTGCTTAACGTTACATTACCAAGCGGTCTGCCGTAACTTTCGGCAATTTTGTTGGCTAAAGCTTTTGTACCGGTTCCGGCAAAAAGCTTAACTGGGTTAAATTGCAATGGCATTGTTGAGTACGATCAATACTGTTAAAAAAAATCGGATTGTGCTGTTCTTCACACAATCCGAATATTGTTTAGTTGTCCGACCTGGATTCGAACCAAGACAAACGGTACCAAAAACCGTTGTACTACCCTTATACTATCGGACAATCTTCCACCAAAGGGTCGCTTTGAAATGGAATGCAAATGTACGCAGATTTTTCACTTTTGCAACATCAGAGCCAAAAAAAATCAAATAATTTTAGAAAAAAAATGCCTTTAAAAACAAAGTCCCAGAAAATCAGGGCGTTATTGACCGCTTGTTTAGCAGCACAATTTACCTGCTGCCATAGGACAAATAGCATGCGCCATACCATCCACCATATTTTGGTCTGTCTCGCGTCAGGATTGCTTCAGGGTTGGTTCAGTTAAAGCTGTTCTGTCCCTGAATCAGGTACGTTCCGGAGACGTTTCGGTCCAGATTCGGCCAAGGACACTATAAACAAAGAGTAGTCACACGGGATCCATTAAAAATTGTTAAACTCGGCATTACTTTATCCGATTATCAATCTTATTCTTTATTTTCGGCAGCAGATTAATAGCCTTTATATTAATAATCACTCAATAGAAATGAATTATTCCAAAATTAATAACATTACCGGCTGGCTTTGCTTTGCTGTAGCTACAATAACCTATATCTTAACACTGGAGCCTTCTGTGAGTTTTTGGGACTGCGGTGAGTTTATCGCCTCTGCTTTAAAAATGCAGGTTGTCCACCAACCGGGAGCCCCGTTGTTTCTGATGATTCAACGCTTTTTCTCACTCTTTGCATTTGGCGACAACCAAAAGGTTGCCTATTTTATGAATGTTGGTTCGGCTATTGCCAGTGGTGCAACGATTCTATTCTTATTCTGGACCATAACCGCACTTGCCAAAAAAGTACTGATCAAACAAAGAGAAGAAATCAGTCAGTCCAATCTGATTACGATTATGGGCGCTGGCCTGGTTGGCGCATTGGCTTACACCTTCTCAGATAGTTTCTGGTTTTCGGCAGTAGAATCTGAAGTATATGCGTTATCCTCCCTATTTACCGCAATCGTATTCTGGGCAATTTTGAAATGGGAAGCCGTAGCAGATGAGCCGCGGGCAGACCGCTGGTTGCTCTTCATTGCCTACATCATGGGACTTTCTATCGGTATACACTTACTAAACTTACTTACTGTTCCTGCCATTGCCTTTGTTTATTACTTCAAGAAAACAGACAAAGCCACCAACTCAGGGATTATCAAAACCGCTTTGGTCGGTATTTTGATTCTTGCCGTTATTCAATATGGCATCATCCAGTACCTGGTGTCTTTAGGCGCGTACTTTGACCTTTTCTTTGTCAATTCGCTAGGGATGGGATTTGGTTCAGGCGTAATTTTCTTCTCCATCTTGTTGGTGGCAGGACTTGTTTTTGGAATCAGGTATTCTATTAAACATCAGAAAAAAATACTCAACCTGGCGTTGTTGTCCACTGTGCTGATCATTTTTGGCTATGGATCTTTCGCGATGATCATCATTCGTGCTAAGGCTAATCCGAACCTCAACAATAGCAATCCTGACAATGCTTTTTCATTTCTCGGTTATCTGAACAGGGAACAATATGGTGACAGACCCTTGTTATTCGGCCCCAACTACAACTCTGAAAAAGTCAATATCACTCAGGGTAAAACAAACTACAGAAAAGGGGATACGAAATATGAAGTAGCCGGCAGGAAAACCGATTACGAATATGACAAAACCACACCTTTCCCAAGGATGTATAGCGATGATCCGAGACACGTATCCTATTATAAAGATATGCTTGGCCTGGACGACACCAAATTCCCGACATTGTTCGATAACATACGTTTTTTCTTCAGTTATCAACTCGGACAAATGTATATGAGATATTTCCTATGGAACTTTGTAGGACGCCAAAATGACGACCAGGGGCAGGGCAGTGTATATGAAGGTCAATGGTTAAGTGGAATCAAACCAATTGATGGATTATTTCTGGGCAACCAGAGTAACCTTCCTCCTTCTATTGCAAGCAGCAATGCTTATAACCGGTTCTTCTTTCTGCCTTTGATCATTGGGTTGATTGGTGCTGTGTGGCATTTCAAACGCAATCAGAAAGATGCAGGTATCGTGGCCTTATTGTTCTTCTTTACAGGAGTCGCCATTGTTCTTTACCTTAATCAAAAGCCTATGGAGCCTCGCGAAAGGGATTATGCTTACGCCGGTTCATTTTATGCCTTCGCTATATGGATAGGTTTTGGGGTGCTCGCAATAAGAGAGTGGCTGGGTAAAAAACTGACTCCGGCAAATGCCGCAATCGCAGCAACTGTGGTGTGTTTATTTGCCGCCCCTGTACTGATGGCCGCACAGGGATGGAACGACCATGACCGCTCAGAAAAAATGGTAGCGCACGATATTGCAGTTGATTATATGGAGTCCTGCGCACCCAATGCCATCCTGTTTACTTACGGTGACAACGATACCTACCCATTGTGGTATATCCAGGAAGTTGAAAACGTAAGGCCAGATATCAGACTGGTCAACCTGAGTTTATTCGATACGGACTGGTATATCAATGGCATGAAACGCAAACAGAATGCCTCGGAACCTTTACCGATCAGTATGAAAGAATCTCAGTATGTTCAGGGTGTACGGGATGTGATGTATTATCAGGATTACAAACTTGCAGGTTTTGTCGAACTCAGCAACATTCTTTCTGTACTGCTTTCTGACAATGACGAAGACAAGATTACACTTCAGGATGGCAGTAAAGAGAACTTTATTCCGACCAAAAATTTCAAATTAACAGTAAACAAAGCAGATGTAGTTAAGAATGGTGTTGTCGCAGCTGCTGACTCAGCCAATATCGTTCCCGCTCTGGAATGGAAATTCAATAAAAATTATGTCACAAAAGGTACGCTGGCAATGTTGGACATCCTGGTGCACAACAACTGGAAAAGGCCAATCTATTTTGCCAGCACAGTCCCTTCTGAACAGTACAACGGTCTGGACAACTATTTATACACAGAAGGACTGGCCCTGAGACTAAGGCCGTTAAAAGTAGATACTGCATCAAAAGGGGATCTGTTCAACACTCCTGTACTTTACAACAACCTGATGACCAAGTTCAAATGGGGAAATGTTAAATCTGCAAGCTTTCTAGATACACAATCTTCAGATGACATCTCTATTTTCACCAACCTGTTTAACAATACGATGACCGGGCTGATCAGGGAGGGTAAAACAGCGGACGCTAAAAAAGTTGCTGACCGTTATTTTGAAGTCATGCCAGAGAAATTCTTCGGCTTAAGGTCTACAATGGGCGCCTATTTTATGGCCGAAAACCTGTATGCGCTAAATGATACAAAAAGAGCCAATATGCTGATAGAAAAATCAGCTGAATACATCAAGAAAGAGCTGAGCTACCTGGCAGACGTGTCTGAAAGTAAAAAGCAATTTACTGGGAATCAAAATGTTCAGCTGGGCATGTCCTTCCTGAACCAAATGGCAAATACAGCAGAAAAATATAAGCAAACACAGTTGAGCAAGGACCTGGTAGATCAGTTTAATGCGCTGGAGTCACGTTTTAATAAATACTTTGCACCACAGTAAGGCAAGATGCAGAGTTTGAAACCATTTATGTGCTGTGGTTTATTGTGCTTGTGTGATGGTTTAAGGTGATCTGGAATTTAAATTTTAACTATAAACTGATATACTAGTAAAAAAGCAAACCCCCGGATAAAATGATTATCCGGGGGTTTGCTTTTTTACTAGTATTTTTCGATTTGATGAGATGATGATTTTCAGCTTCTAATCTTCCGAGCCTCTTAGGCGAAAAGAATTCCACCGGAGCGCAGACTGCGAACTTAGCCCTCTACAACCACCCCCATTGCACAGAACTTATCAATTCTGGTCGCAATCATTTTCTCTGTTTTCTCTTTTTTGAGCTCTTTCAGATCTTTTAGGATTTGTTCCTTAACAGTAACAGCCATTGCCTCAGGATTCTGGTGTGCACCACCCAATGGCTCCTTAATGATCCCATCGATTAGTTTATTCCTAAACATATCATCGGAAGTTAATTTCAGGCATTCAGCAGCCTTTTCTTTATAGTCCCAGCTCCTCCATAGAATAGATGAACAAGATTCCGGAGAAATAACGGAATACCAGGTATGTTCTAACATATAGACTTTATCTCCGATACCGATCCCCAATGCCCCGCCTGAAGCACCTTCTCCAACGACAAAACAAATGATAGGCACCTTTAACACAGACATCTCTAATAAATTTCTGGCGATAGCCTCTCCCTGTCCGCGCTCTTCAGCTTCCAGGCCCGGATAAGCACCCATGGTATCTATAAACGAAATAACAGGTTTATTGAACTTCTCTGCAAGCCGCATCAGGCGTAAAGCCTTTCTGTAACCTTCCGGATTGGCCATACCAAAATTTCGGTATTGCCTTTCTTTGGTATTTTTGCCTTTCTGGTGTCCAATCACCATCACAGTCTGCCCCTCAATGGTAGCAAAGCCACCAATAATGGCCTTATCGTCTTTAACGGTCCTGTCGCCATGCATTTCTATGAAATCATCACAGATCAGGCTAATATAATCAAGTGTTTGAGGCCTTTCAGCATGCCTCGACATCTGTACTTTTTGCCAACCGCTGAGGTTGGTGTAAAGACTCTGCCGGGTCTGTTCCACTTTCTCTTCCAGTTCTGTTACTGTTGCAGACATATCTACCTTTGTTTTATCGGCAACTTGTTTCACCTTTTCTATCTGCTGCAACAATTCAGCTAAAGGTTTTTCAAAATCAAATGATGTTTTTATCTGTTCCATAAGCGGGCTGTAAAAATAAGAATTTTCTTTATCATTTTACGTTCGGTATCCAAAAATCGAACGGCTCGTCTCTGTCACAGGTCAATGTTCCATTCTTATACACCAATTCTGCTACTTGAATAGACGATCTGCGCAGGGCAAATGGGATAATTCCGTTTTTACATGCGGGTGCCAATCCTCAGGCCATGATGACTTTTGAGAACTTATTCCCGAAACGGTCTGTAGCGACTACTTCAACTTTCTTCACTTCAGGTGTAAAATGCGCCATAAACAAATGATCGGTCTGTGTTGGTTTGGTAAAAGCCCGTCCTCTGGCCGGTTTACCCTGGGCATTGAGCTTTACAGCAAGCGGGTCACTACCCGTCTGCTGTTCCAGATTACCCATGTCTTTCCCGTCCAAAAAGTATACAACCTTCCACTCCGGATCCCAGTTCCACACGTTGGCCAGCAGTCGCCTTTGATTGGTCAGTGTGTTTACATAAAGACTAATCTGGTGCGCTTTAGGTAATCCGGTTGGCTTATAAAACCATTGCAGATCGGTATCGTTCACTTCATATACCCCATACCCCCGCGGAGTACCATCAGAGCAGATGTCACCTGCCCACCAGGCCCCGCATACTGCACCATGGTTGTGTTCATAGACTCCGTTGCTGATTTTGTTGACATTATAGTGGGTATGTCCCGACATGATGTGAACATTATTAAAGCCCTCCAGCACTCGGTATAAATCCGCATTATTCTTCACCGTATTGTGAACGGGTATATGCAGGTTTATGATCAGCAGGTTTTCTTTATTTACATATTGCAGATCTTTGGCCAGCCAGCTCAATTGCTCTTCCGTGATGTAACCATCATACTCCCTTTCATTGCCAAGATAGCGGACATCATCCAGCACAACGTAATGGGCTTTGCCACGGTTGAACGAATAATAAGTCGGACCAAAATACTGCTTAAAGGTCTTGTCGGACGTGTCATCGCCACCTTTCTTATAATCCATATCATGGTTTCCCAGCGCCTGGAAAAAAGGGATGCCCATTTGAGCGACAGCTTTATTGTAATCTTCGAAGAACTCTAAAAAATCCCAGGCAATGTCGCCTACACAAATACCGTGGACCAATGCATCCGGCCCCAATGCCTTTATTTGCTCGATGGTATCGGGTACTGCAGTCTCCATCATTTGCTGGACATCATCCTTAGTTCTTACCTGTGGATCGGCCCAAATGATAAAATTGTGCTTGTTGTCGTTCCTTTTCAACCTGCTCAGTACAAAATCGTATTGGTTGCTGTTTCCCAGCAACTCATACTGTCTGGCTATGTTATAGTTGGTTTTAAACTCATATCCCGCTGGGGTACTCATAAATATATTCAGCGCTTTTTCATGCGGATTGAGGCTATAATTACCTCTGGCATCAGTCCGGACAACGCTATAGCCATCAGAAATAACTACATTCTTCAGTCCTTTTCCCTGATCAGTCACCCGTCCGGTTATGGTCGCCCCTCTTTTAAAATCCCCGAACGCTTTTGCCTGAAGGCTGATAAACGCACCGCCGGTAATCAAGCCCACAGCTTGTATAAATGATCTTCTTTTCATTGTTATTACATTTTAAATAATGCTTTTGTCTATTTTAAGGTAGTGGCAGGAAATCCATTCGGATAATTCTCCGATGGCGCAGGGTAGATCCCTTCAATTTCGCTAATGGCCGAGGTTTTACTCAATTCTATAGCGGTCTGTGATCTTGCGCGCATCCACTTGCCCTGGGCTGTGTTATAGATACCACCCAGTTTGTTGAAATATCCTTTATCAGCTTCAAGATAAATAAAATTCAGGTTGTTGGTTCCGCTAAGGTAGTAGGGAGTTGGAGTCAGGTTTTCCGACAATACGTCCACCTTGTCGTAAAAGTCGGTATTGGCAATTCTGTACCCAATTGGAGCCCCGGCATCTCCGTTGTACAGACTACCTCCGGCACCTATAAAGACTACGTCGATCGGTGCAGTATTGGCATTTACATCGGTTCCCTCAAAGACCGCAAAACCTGAAGCGTTGCCGCTGTTCGCAAATAAACCTCCATTTTTTAACCCAAAGCCATCACCATTTGTGGTGGTATAATTAAATGCCCTGATCCATTTCGAACCTGCCATGGATGTTGAGCTGGCACCATTGATCATTTTTGCCGATCCGCCCACGTAAAAAAACTGACCTTTTTCTACTGTTCCTGAAGTCAGGTTAAACTTATAGGTCCTCGAAACGCCAGTCGTGGCCGCCCCGCCTGTGGCCCATCCCAAAGTAGGGAAACCAGTTGGTATCGAAGCCCCGGCATTATTGGTCACGACCACGGAAAATTTGGTTTTTGAAAAATCAATTGCCCTCGTGGCCATGAACTGCATATATTCATAATTGCCATCACCACCTTTCACGTCCGCCATAAATCCCGTAATAAGAATGGGTGTCACATCGGGCACCGAACTCAGAGGTCTGACATCATTCAAGGTGCGAAGGCGGTGCTCCGGGATCAATTTACCGTTCTCACCTTGCTTATTCAATATAATCCCGTAATAATTAGCGTTAAAATTCAGTCCCTTGCTACCTGCAAAAGTGGCCGTAGCTTCTGTGTGCAGGTTGAGGTTATCAAATCCGTCATTGATGGACTTATCTCCCGAATAGCTATCCGTTTCTCTTACCTCGGGATCGAACCCGGCCTTCACAATAGCTACCAATGTGCTTTCGTAGTCATTGGGTTGCTGCGTGATCTTATTACTGGCCACCCTGTTTTTCGGAACCGGCCTGCCCGAAGCAATCTTCGTAACTGCGTTAGCGGCAATCCCTGTAAGCTGTAAAATTCCATCCACCCGCTTCAATACCGCGCCATTCAAATTGATGTGTACTGAATCTCCGGGTATATATTCAGCGGCCTGCGTGCCTATCGGTATGGCAATTCCCCGCACGAGACCCAGACGCCTGTATTGCTCTACGAACAATAAACCCGCTGGCAGGTTCTTTCCTGAATGATCAGAAATAACGACCGCGTCGAGTCTGCTGGCGCCAAACATATTGCTTTTTGTTAGCACTACATCCGAACCTTTATGCAGATTTCTCAGGTCATAAATTGACATCAGGTCGCTGACTGTCCCGCCCGGGTAGTTCTCTTTTTTACATGCCAGCCACAACAGGGCAAGTACCATTAAAAAAAGGGACTTAACTATTTTATTTTTCATGTTGATCTTCATTTTTAAATACATTTTGGTCAGGATTAAGGCTTCTGCCACCATACGTTAGTTGATATTTCATCGGCACCCTGAGCGGACAGGGCCAATTTATAATTGGTCGGATTTGCAGATTGTACATATACCGGATAAGACATCCTAGCAGGCATTACTCCATTGTTTCTTAGTCCGGCCCCTTTAGGCAAAACAGGATGGCCGGTTCGCCGATATTCAAACCACTGCTGCATATCAACCAGAAACAAGGCATAATATTTTTGCAAATGGATTTGTTCCATCTTACCTTCAGTATTTAATGAAGCGTCCCAATTGATGTCGGCCTCGGTAACGTATTTATTGAATGCTGCCGATGATGGATCTGCAGAGAATGCCGGTACCCAGTAGTTAATGGCAGCGGCAATACCCTTGTTGTAGTGCTCCTCTGCTGATGCGCTGGTCCAGCCTTTCAAAGCCGCCTCTGAACGGATAAACTGCAGCTCAGCATAATTGAGGAGGATTCCTGTAGTGGCCGACTGCTGAAGAGACTTATTTCCGACGGCAACATCGGAGATCAGTTGGTCATAGGAATAGAAATAAGAAAGTCTGTTCAGATTGGTACCGATAGCATACCCGCTCGGAACGCCAGAAAACCCGGTACTGCCTGGGTTAATTCCCAATCGGTTGACCCCTCCCGTTCCATAAGTCGAAATGTCGATCCTCGGATCCTGCCAATCCCGCAGGTGGTCTATGAAGAACTTACAAATAGATGGCGCTCTGAAATCCTGAGCCCTTACACCATTATAATAGGGATTTACATACGGTCCGCTTCCCCCCTGACCACTCCATTTCAGGACGGCAGACTCGGCGTTGCTGTTGATGACAGGGTAATCTGAAGCTTTTGTATCCAGTATTTCCTTGATTTTCGCAATACTCATGGCAGCGACTTCCGACTTCCCGGAAACACGCATCAGTAGCCGCAGGTAAAGAGAATTTCCAAACTTACGCCATTTGGTCACATCTCCTTTATAGACCGGGTCGCCCAATGCTGTGATTTCCTGGCCTTTGCCAAGCAAGGTATTTGCTTCCTCCAGTTTGTTGAACAGATCTAAATAGATATCTTTTTGCCGGTCAAATACAGGCTCAAGTTTTCCATTTTTCCCCTCACCAGCCTCTTTAAAGGGAACATCACCATAAGTATCCGTCAGCATTGATGCTACCCAGGCCTGGCAGATCAGGGAAATACCCTGGTAGGAGGTATTCAGATTTTCGGGCTGTTTGGCCAGTATATAAATGTCCTTAAAATTATTCAGTTGTACGTACCAGGAATTCCAAAGGTAGTCAGACCAGGTCCTGCGGTATTCATACCGGAAGACAGTCCCATCACCATCACTTAAGCTCACCGTAACCTGCATCAACTCATTATTGAAACTCCGGTTGCGTGACATACCGGCCGACAAAGTATTGACCAGTGCCGGAGCCAGCAGTTTATCGGGGGTGGTACTCAGAATATTTATTGGGTCTGTATTAATTTCTTCAAACCCTTTATCACAGGAAGAAAGTGTCGTGCCCAGCACAAACAGCAATCCTAAAATTTGATAGGTAATCTTTTTCATGTTCTAAAAATTAAATGCCGATAATTAGGTTGAAACCCACTGTTCTGGTAGAAGGAAACTGTCCGATTTCAAAACCGGTTACGATGTCCGTTCCACTTAATGTTCCAAACTCAGGATCAAACATTGGCCATGGCGACCAAATAAATAAGTTACGTCCGTAAACACCAACAGTAATTGAAGACAGGCCAGTATTTCTCAATAGTCTTGGATTGAAGGTATAATTCAAACTGGCTTCTCTGAACTTGATGAAATCGGTGCTAAATGTACTTCCCTCTGCGTTTTCCGAACCCATATTTGACCGGTAATATTCGTCAATATCGTAAGCGATTACATCATTTTTACGGAAGGTTCCATCTGGATTCTGCACTACGCCATTTCCGATAATTCCATTATAGCGACCCGGTAGGGTACTCGCCAGTTTACCCTGCTCCACCATCTTATAGTTCAGGAGTGAATGGGCAACAGCTCCAACCTGGGCGTCAAACAACACCCCCAGACTGAATCGCCTGTAATTGAAGTTGTTCCCAATGCTAATCTTATATTTAGGGATCGTATTTCCGAGATAAGTTACATCAGAGGTAATTTTTGCAAAACCTGTCGTTCCATCAAAGACCACCTGCCCGTCTGGTGAGCGTACATAACCTCTGCCATACAGGTCACCCATGCTGCCGCCCACCTTCGCTACGATCTGTCCGCCGGCAATTGGTCCAGTCCTCAGAATGATTGAACTGTCCGGCAACGAGATGATCTTATTTTTATTGGCAGCAAAAGTAAAACTCGCCGTCCATTTAAAACCTTCTTTTACGCTTATTGGCGTAGCATTGATCGCAAGCTCAATTCCGGAATTATTGATTTGTCCAGCGTTGATAATCGCCTGGTTATAACCAGACGCACGGTCTACCACTCTGGTCAGGATTTGATTTTTGGTGTTGCCCGCATAGTAGGCCACATCAAAGTTCAGCCTGCTGTTAAAGAACCTCAGATCTGCTCCAAATTCATAAGTGGTGGTCTTTAGCGGCTTCAGGTTTGGATTGGGCAGTACACCTGGATTGTTCAGGGCACTGTCAGGATAAGTCCCGTTAGCGGCGAGCCCGTAAGTATAAGAAGTGCGGTACGGAACGTTTGCGCCGCTGCCCACTTGGGATACTGAAGCCCTCAGCTTCGCAAAACTGATCGTTTTTGGCAATTTAAAATATTCCGACAGCACAAAACTGGCACTGACAGAAGGATAAAAGAAGCCGACATTGTCGGTACGGGTTGGCGTAGCCAACACACTGTTCCAGTCCTGGCGTCCGGTGATGTCCATGTACAGGTAGTCTTTATAACCCAGGGAGACCAGTCCATACAAGCTGTTGATCCTATACCTGCTGGTATCCGGAATAGAGATCAACGGGTAGAGGTTATTGGTCATGTAATAATCTCCCGGAATTTTAAGTCCATCCGCCCTCAAGTCTTTTTTATTGTATTTATTACGAAGCTGACTGCCACCAGCGGTTGCGCTGATGTCCAGTGTGTTTTTTACTTTTTTGGTATATCTGATCAGAAACTCATTACTTGTTTCTTGTCCATAAATATCCTGGGTGCGGTACGAGCCCTGGGGAAGTTTGGTTCCTGCATCATATGGCCGTTCCTGGGCGCGCTTTTCGGAGGCCAGATCCATAGTTGTGCGCAACTGGAGGTTGAGCGCTTTGGTTAACTGGTAACTGGCCTGCAAGTTTCCGGTCAGGCCGTTCCTGCTGGTGCGGTTAATGAATTCGTTGACAATGGCATAAGGGTTTTCCGGAAAGGAGCTGTATGGATATTTAATCAGCTTATCTTCCTGTCCGTTCACCCAATAGTTTTTCAGCCAGTTGATATCCGCATTTGGCTGCCAGAAAATAAACCAATACATGAGCGACTGGTTGCCATAACCATTACCCGGCAGGTTATCGCTAAACCGGTTGTTATAATTGAGTTTGGTCGAGATATTTAGTTTAGGTGTAACCTTCGAATTCAGCGATAAAGACGCAGAAGTTCGTTCCATTCCCGTATTGGGCACAATCCAGGTATTGTTCTGGTTCGTGGCGGAAACGCGAATCGTGGTGTTGTTGTATGCCCCATCCAAAGCCACTGAATTGGTGATGTTTTGTCCGGTCTGAAAAAAGTCCCTGATTTGGTTTTTATAGGGTACCCATGGGGTTGCCACTGTAGAGCGGGTCTGGGTTACCGGATCATATTGATAAAACAATTGCCCCTCAAATCTTGGCCCGTAAGCCGAACTGCTTCCCGAATTAGGAGAGGTGCCATAAGCATAGTCTGCCTGGCCATCCAAGCCCAATCCGTATTCATATTGCATATCTGGCCAGCGGTTGGCCGATTCCAGGGAACCATTGGATGTAAATTTAATACCAATCCGTTTCTTTTTCGAATTACCCGATTTGGTGGTGATGATGAGGGCACCATTGGCACCTCTTTGTCCATATAAAGCGGCCGCACCGGGACCTTTTAAAACCGTCACACTTTCAATGTCTTCTGGGTTTATGTCGTTCAGACTGCTCCCATAATCAGCGGGCATATTGTCGCTGCCGGTACCATACACTGCATCAGAAGCATTGGCCGTACGGCGGCCACCGCTATTATTAATTACTACACCGTCAACGACGATCAGCGCTTCATTGTCGCCAGTCAGGTTGTTTTCACCCCGCAGAATGATTTTGTTGGATCCTGCCGGTCCACCATTAGACCGCACCAGGTTTAACCCGGCGACTTTACCAGACAAGGCATCTGTCCAGTTGTTGGACACTGCATTGGTCAGCTGGTTACTGTCGATTTTGGTCACAGAGTAGCCAAGAGATTTTTCTTCTCTCCGGATGCCAAGCGCGGTAACCACAACCTCGGTCAGATCATTGCTGCCAGACACGAGCGATGCATCCAACCGGGTAGTTGCATTTGCATTGATACGGATGTTTTCTTTAGTCAGGGTTTGAAAAGAAATATAACTGAGCTCTACGTCATAAATGCCGGGCTCAGCACTGAGGCTGAATGAGCCATCGTCCATGGCCTGTGCCGAAACATTGACTACCGGGATTTTTATTGTAGCCCCCGGCAACGGCTGCCCGCTCTCGTCCGTAATCCTTCCTGTTATTTTCCCTTTATCTGCTACCCTCGTGATGATTAGAATTTTTCCATCATCAGCTTGTTTAAATGTAAATGCGGTGCCGTCGAGCAAAAGGCTCATGATCTCCGATAAGCTCCGCTCTCTTTTAAGAATCTTCACAATGCGCCTGTCATTCAGCAAGGTATTGTTATAGCTGACTGAAAACCCGCTTAATTTTTCCAGTTCCAGAAAGGCCGCCTTGAGCGTTACTCCTTCTGCTGCATAACTGATTTTCTTATTTTTCGCAACTTGTGCCTGGGCCTGCAGTGATCCGGGTGGAATCAGCAGAAAAACCAGGATGGTTAACAACCACAACTTTTTCATATATTTATTGAGTTTATACTTATTTATTCCTTGAGTTTAAATCTTTTTAACCGCCCGGAGACTGCTGGTAACAGGCTCCGGGTTCTGTTTTATCAGGAGATCCTATTTCATAATCCTTCCTCCTTTTTGATGGTTACTAGTGATAAAAATATGGTCGCCCTTTTGTGTAAAGGCAAGTCCCGAGAGCATGCTCAATTCCTGACTCACCTGTTTAAGGGGTTTATTTTTGAATTTGACGGTCAAGCGGATCTTTCCCATATCAGGATCTGTAAATTCGATTTTCCCACCATAATGGTGTTCTAGTGTAGTGATGATTTCTTTTAATGGGGTATTGTAAAAGACGAACCCGTTGTCGATCCAGGCGGCTTCATCCGCAGCATTTGCGGCATTAAATGTATAAAGTCCGCTATCTGTATTAATCTCTATCTGTTCATCAGGCAATAAATACCTGATCAGTTGATTTTTGCCCTTAACGCTATTCATCACGCCCACCTTACCCGTTTTTACAGTTACCGCAACTTTTTTTTCAGACGAAAAGGCCTTGACATTAAATGAGGTGCCCAATACCACCGTAGTAATCTCGCCGCTGCTGACTATAAAAGGCCGTTCAATCTGGTGTCTAACCTCAAAGAAGGCTTCCCCATCTAGGTGGACCATCCTGTTTTGGCCAGTTAAGGTCTTTGCGTATTTAATATGGCTGCCCCCTGCCAGGTGCACAACAGAACCATCCGGCAGGACAATTCTTGAATGCTGTCCATCAGGATTTCTGATTTCTGTAAAGGATTCTGCAGTAGGCCCTGCTTTAAAAAAATGCCGGTACCCCGCAAAAGTTATTAAAGACAAAATCAGCAATACTGCAGCGCGGCCGATCCAACTTAGCTTTAGCTTTTGTTTTACAGGTTGCTTTACCTGCTCAGGACCATGTACATGTGCACTAATGGCCGACCAGCTTTTAACCGTATTGTGCTTCCGGTCAAGATACAACCTGGAAGCTTCCAGAATTTGGATCGTCTCTGCAAAATGCTCCAAATTCTCTGGCTGTTCTTCAATCCACTCCTGCAACCGGTTAAGGCCATGGTCGTCAATGGTCTTTTCAAAATAGGCGATAATCAACTGGTAATTCTGTTCTTCCATGTAAAACTGTCTCTACTATCAAGACAGATTAATGGAGGGCATTACGTAGCGAAAACCATTAAGCTTGTGTTAACAAAGAGTTAAGTGCCGGAAGTTAAATTAATGGAATCCTTAAGCAAGACCCGAAGATGCTTAAGGGACTGGTATAAGGTAGTTTCTACTGTACGCACAGATATGCCGAGCAGTTCGGCGATGCGGTTTTTATCCATATTCTCGATTCTGCTCATCAGCAATACTTCACGTTGTCGCAGCGGGAGCAGTTCAATCAGTCGTAAGATCTTCTGATAAGATTCCCTGCCAGATAAAATATGGAATGGAGTCTCCGCATCTTTAAAAACCTGTCCCGCATCCAGTTCCTCAATCGAAAATACGGGATCTTTCTTTTTTTGCCTGTGGTTTAGCGAGCGGTTTTTAGCGGAAATAAAAAGATAACTCCGGACATTGAGTATTGTATTTGCTTTTCTATTGTCCCACAGCCGGATAAAAAGATCTGCGATGATTTCTTCAGAAACCTCGTAATCTCCGGTATAAACTGCGCAATACTGACAGAGCGATTTATAATATCTGTTAAACAAGGTCTCGAGTGCCAGGGGATCATTTCTTCTCAAAAGATCTGTCAGTGCCTCATCTGTGAGTTCAGGATACATGCCGGATACTTTTTATTTCCGGCAAAATTAAGGTTGTAATATTAGCCCAATGTTAAATTACGGGTTTCCGTCAAAGCTTTTACCAGCGCCACTCTCCTGCTACTTTCAAAGGGAGTTCCAACCCGCTCTCCTGAAGGAAAATCCTGATCGATGTTTCGTCTTGCTTCGCAACAGGCAGCACTTTGGTATTGGCCAGCGCATAGGCAAGCATGGCACTATAACGAACCGTATTTTTCATACCCTGCTCGTCCACCAGTCTGAAAACGTCCCCATCTGAGTGGTAATAAGGTCCGGCATTGTTCGGCAACTGACCGCCTGTTCCGCCGCCAACCGGAATACCGTTCAGCATAAAAGGCTGATGGTCGCTGTGTAAACCGGCTCCCGAGAAAAATACATTGCTAAAACTGGTGTCTATTTTGTGAATCAGGCTTCCCCATTCAGTGAACAGTGCTTTCATTTCTTTCCGGCTCGTAGAGAATCCTTTCGGATCGTTGGTCATGTCGTAATTGAGCATGAATTGAATATGATCCAAAGTGCCATTGTGTTTTGCCCTTTCTACATAGGCTTTTGAACCCAACAGGCCCTGTTCTTCCCCCATGAAAAGGACAAACTCAACCGTTTTTCCAGTCGACAGCCTCAGAGTTTTAAACGTTCTGGCCATATCGATGACGGCAAAAGAGCCAATGCCATTGTCTATCGCACCGGTAGCGAGGTCCCAGCTATCCAAATGTCCGCCCACTACGATTTTCTCTTCCGGCTGTTCAGTTCCCCTGAAAGTCGCAACTACATTTCTTGCTTTGATCAGCCCTGAAAAGTTAGTCATATTTAAACGGGCGAACTGCTTGACTGTTTTGAGTTTTTCTTTAATCCGCATACCATTCTCCAGACCGATACAAACCGCAGGAATTGTAATCAGCTTGCCCGTAACGGAGGCTGTACCGGTCAGCAGTACCCCACTCTTCACGGTGTTGATAATGACAACACCAACAGCCCCGTATTTGGTGGCAATTGCTGCCTTCTCCGAACGGTGCAGAGCGGGCGTGCCCTCTGCTGATCCGGGTAGTATACCCAGGTAAACGAGCGCAATTTTACCTTTTACTTTTTCGGGGTTGGATTGATAATCTCCTTCCAGTCCGTTACCCATATCGGCGAGCTCTGCGGTTACATCCACTTTGACCGGTGAATGTGCAAGTGTAACAGAACTGACTTTCTGCAGATCTGCTTCAGTATCGCCTATCCCGGTTTCATTGCTTACCCTGCTCCAGCTCTCTACTTCAAAAGGTTGAAACTTTACATCGCAACCATAAGATCTCAATAGATCATAAGCATATTGTTCGGCCATCTGCCCATTAGGTGATCCTGTCAGCCGGTGACCAATGGTCCCGGTGGCTTGCTTCAGTGTGCTGTAAGCTTTAGATTTTTGCTGGACCTCCTGGCTAATGGATTTAAAAACCTGTTCCAGGTTATCTTGGCCGTAGGTAAGCGTAGATAACGCAGACAATAAAAACAACAGCATGATTTTCATGGGCTATTTTTTACGTTCAGTGGTGTAGCGCACCAATTGTTCCAGACCCAGCCTGGCATCCCCTGGTTCAAAACTATGCAGGATGTCAAACGCCTCCTGCTGGTATTGGATCATTTTCTGATTGGCATAATGCACCCCTTCATTCGCATTCACGAAATCGATAATCTGTTGTATTTTTACAGGATCATCCTGGTGGTTTTTTACAAGGCTGATGATGCGCTTGCGCTCAGACTTTTCAGCACGATTAAGGGCATAAATCAATGGCAGTGTTACCTTTTTCTCTTTGATGTCAATCCCCAGAGGCTTGCCGACATCGTCCGTACCAAAGTCAAATGTATCATCCTTGATCTGAAAGGCAATACCTACCTTTTCCCCGAACAAGCGCATTTTCTCAATAGTTTCTTCGTCGGCGCCAGCCGAAGCCGCACCACAGGCACAACAGGAAGCAATCAAGGAGGCCGTCTTTTGACGTATCACATCAAAATACAACGCTTCGCTGATGTCCATCCGCCTTACCTTTTCTATTTGCAGCAACTCTCCTTCACTCATCTGCTTCACCGCCTCAGAGACGATCTGCAGCAGCTTAAATTCTCCGTTATTAACAGAGAGTAGTAAGCCTTTAGCCAGCAGGTAGTCACCCACCAGTACCGCTATCTTATTTTTCCATAAGGCGTTGATTGAAAAGAATCCCCTTCGCTCATAAGCATTGTCTACCACATCATCGTGCACCAATGTAGCTGTATGGAGCAGTTCTACCAGGGCAGCGCCCCGATGCGTAGATTCAATAATACCACCACACAACTTCGCCGCAAAAAAAACAAACATGGGTCTGATCTGCTTGCCTTTTCTTTTTACAATATAATGCGTGATCCTATCCAACAATGGAGCATCGCTGTGCATAGAGTCTTTAAATTTTGATTCAAAGGCATCAATATCTGCAGCTATCGGTAGTTTTATCTGATTTATTCCCGGCATTCAGGCTAAAAAATGTGTGTGCAAACTTAATTTAAATTTTTCAGACTTTCATCGCTTTAGCGGGACAAGAAAAGTCTGTCCGTTTGAGCTTTGTAATTTTTAACGCACCATAGCCCCCATCAATATCAATTACGTTTTTTATGCCTCTTGCCTTTAAGATGGAAGCCGCAATCATTGAGCGGTAGCCGCCAGCACAATGGATGTAATAAGTAGCCCCGGGATCCAGCTCCCTGGTCCAGTCATTGATGTAATCCAACGGCCTGGCCAGTGTAATCTCCAGGTGTTCTGCCTCATATTCACCGGGCTTACGGACATCTATTGCGAGGACCTCTGCATTCGCAGTCACGATCTGCTCAAATTCTGCGGCAGCGATAGACGCAACAGTATCCAGTTCCTTGTCAGCGCTGGCCCAGGCCGCGATACCCCCCTTCAAATAGCCGATGGTATTGTCATACCCTACCCTGGACAAACGAGTGATGGTTTCTTCTTCCTTCCCTGCTTCGGCAACCAGCAACAGGGGCTGTTTCAGGTCAGTGATCAGGGCACCTACCCATGGTGCAAATTGCCCGTTAAGGCCAATATTTACAGCTGAAGGTATATACCCTTTCGCAAATACCTGCGGATCACGGGTATCCAGGATCAGGGCCCCGGTATGGTTTGCCAGCAATTCAAATTCCCCTGCATCCAATTGCGTCAGCCCTTTCTCGTACACCTCATCCAGACTTTCATAGCCATTCTTGTTCATCGCTGCGTTCTTGGCAAAATATTGGGGCGGTGGCAATAAGCCTTCAGTGACTTCCTGAACAAACTGTTTCTTTGACGTAGCTTTCAGCGCGTAATTTACTTCTTTTTGGTGACCCAGCGTATCAAAAGTCTCTTTGCTCATGCTCTTTCCGCAGGCCGATCCGGCGCCATGCGCGGGGTAAACCAATACCTCATCTGGTAATGGAAGAATCTTATGCTGCAAAGAATCATACAGTGTTGCAGCCATATCCTCCATTGTCAGCTCTCCTTTTTGAGCCAAATCCGGACGGCCTACATCGCCAATGAACAAGGTATCACCGGTGAAAATGCAATACGGTTTACCTTCCTTATCTTTTAACAGATATGTTGTAGATTCAGGAGTATGACCCGGAGTATGCATAGCTACAATGGTCAAATCTCCAACCTTAAACACCTCTTCGTCTGTGGCAATGTGCGACGCAAAAGAAGTTTTCGCCGTCGGACCATAGACGATCTCGGCCCCTGACTTCTCCGCCAGATCGATATGCCCGGATACAAAATCCGCATGAAAATGCGTCTCAAAAATATACTTGATCCTGGAATTCCCCTTATCGGCCCGTTTCAGATACGGTTTCACTTCACGTAGTGGGTCCACAATTGCCGCCTCTCCATTGCTTTCAATATAATATGCCGCTTCGGACAGGCAGCCTGTATAAATCTGTTCTATAATCATGCTGTCAGTTCTCCTCTCAGGCTTTCAGCCATCTGTTTCATTACTTCAGTCTTATTCAATTGCTGTCCCATCAGGTACATTAGTTTTGTTGTAGCCGCTTCAAAAGTCATGTCGTACCCACCAACCACGCCCATTTGCTGTAGCCTCTTACTGGTCTGGTACATGCCCAATTCCACAGAACCACGCTGGCACTGCGTAATGTCGATAATGATCTTACCCCCGTCAATTGCCTCCTGCAGGCAGCCAATAAACCATTCAGCGGTACTGGTATTACCCGAACCGAAAGTCTCCATCACAATCGCATCTACGGCAGAATCAGTAATTGCTTTCACGGCGAGGGGCGAAATACCCGGATATAATTTCAAAACCCCGATATTGGGATTGTAATTGAGATGCACCTTTAGGGCATGCTCAGGCTGGGGCAAAATATAATTGCTAAAGAAGGACAGTGTTACCCCCGCCTCCGCCAATATGGGATAGTTGGGCGAGCGGAAAGCTTCGAACTTCTCCGAGTTGTACTTAATCGCCCGGTTTCCCCTGAACAACTGGTAATCAAAATAGATACACACCTCCGGCACCACCGCTTTGCCATCCACCTTGGTTGCGGCGATCTCCAAGGCCGTAATCAGGTTTTCCTTTGCGTCCGTCCTGATCTCTCCTATCGGCAACTGTGATCCGGTAAGCACTACAGGTTTATTTAAATTCTCCAGCATAAAGCTCAGTGCACAGGCCGTAAAGGCCATCGTATCCGATCCGTGTAAGATGACGAAGCCGTCAAATTCATCGTACTTATTCTCGATCAGCAAAGCAATTTCTGCCCAAATCTCAGGCGTCATGTTTGACGAGTCCAGGATCGGATTAAAAGAATGTACATCAAGTTTATAATCCAGCCTGTCCAGTTCAGGCACATTCTGTCTGATCTGTTTAAAATCGAATGGTACCAGAGACCCTGTCTTGGGGTCGTGTACCATACCAATTGTACCTCCGGTATAAATGATGAGGATGTTATTCATGCTTAGATGTTAAAAATGCGAACAGAATTGGCCGTAGTAACCGAAGCGATTTCCGCTACACTTAATCCGTATATTTCCGAAAGTTTCTCTGCGATGTGAACCAAATAACTGCTTTCATTGGGCTTGCCTCTATAGGGCACAGGTGCCAAGTAAGGCGAATCCGTTTCCAGTACGATTTTAGCCAAAGACACTTCCTTTAGGACTTCGTCCAATCCCGATTTTTTATAGGTCACCACCCCGCCAATGCCAAGGTAAAAACCAAGGTCAATTGCATGGTTTGCCTGCTCAAGGTTCCCTGTAAAACAATGAAAGATTCCCCTGAGTTGCTCGTCCTTTTCGGCGTCCAGCACTTCAAATATCTCATCAAAAGCCTCCCTGCAGTGGATTACGATCGGCAAATCCAGATCCTTTGCCCATTTGATCTGCTCTTTAAAAGCTATTTTTTGAATTTCGAGCGTGGTCTTGTCCCAATGCAGGTCAATGCCGATCTCACCGATTGCATAGATTTCCCGGTCCACCATGCTCTCACAGATCTCATCCAGAACCTCCTCATAATTCTCTTTTACCTCGCAGGGGTGCAGTCCGGCCATAGCATAACAATTTTCCGGATAGCGGCGTACCAGGGCGTCGATCTGACCAATAGAAACCAAGTCAACGTTAGGAAGAAATAACCGGTTGATCTGGTTATCGAAACAACGCTGCATCAGCGCCTCAAGTTTTTCCACATCCGTCTCATAGTACAAATGCGTATGGGTATCAGTTAGCATGACCAAAGTTAACAAAAAAACCCTGTATGATCAGCTATCATACAGGGTCAATCATTAGGGTCCTTAGACCTTATGCAGCAATTAATTAGCAGGAACTGGCACTACCGGAGCAGTTGCAACAGCACTTGGTTTTTTGATATCGGCAATTTCAACCTCAAAACAAAGCGGTGAATATGGCGTGATTTTAGCCTGTGGCTGACCACCTTCACCATAACCCAGTTTAGAAGGAATGATCAGGAGGATCTTACCACCTTTACCAATCATTTGAATACCTTCATTGAAACCAGGAATCGCAGCACCTAATGTAAATGCACGTGGACCATATTGTGCCATTGGATTGTGGATACCAGCGTCTTTAGCGATTTTCTCATCAGAACTGTCAAAGATGCTTTCTTTACCGTCTGCTTTTTTAGTCAGCAACTTACCGGTATATTTCAACATTAGTGTATCTGAAGCCGTTGCACGCTCAGCATTACCTGGATTCAAGATCACATATTGCAATCCGGATGCAGAAGTTTTCACTTTCAGATCGTTATCAGCAATAAATTTGGTGATTTTTCCACTTTCAGCAGCTTTTTTCTTTTCTACACCAGCCATATAATCTTTTTGGAAGAACTCCTGAGCTCTTTTTTGAAAAGTTGAATCTGCTTCGTTAGATGCTTTTTTCAATACCTTCTCTATTTTCACGGTGAATATCATGTAAGTATCTTTTTCAAGCCCTTTAGGTTTTGGCGTTGAAGTATGTTGTTTCATCGTATCCAGGTTCAGTTTAAAAGTTGCACTGTCGCCTTCGCCAAAAAGGAACAATACATCATTCATATCACCTGCGTATTGTTTTTTACCTACCGGGAATACTTGCGCCTGGTCAATATCATAAGTACTGAACATCACAGAGTCACGCTCATTTTTCTGAATAAAATTCAATTGAACAATGTCACCCGTAGCGATCTTGCCATTGCCTCCATCCTTGTGGATTTGATACATCAGGCCTCCCTGACCTTTTTTGTAGTTGTTACAAGCAGCTAACCCTAATGTAGCCGCGAAAAGAATTATTATACCTTTCTTCATGTGGTTGTTTTATTTTTTCGTTTTTTATTTATTTCCTTGGTTTTACTTTAGAAGGATTTGTCTTTTTCTATTGTAATAATTGTGTTTTATACTCTGCCAATATCGTTTTAAATTCTTGCACTGTCAATTCCAGGCTTTTTTCCGAAACACCGCCTGCGGCGTTTCGATGTCCGCCGCCGCTAAAATACTTCTTACAGATCTCATTGGCAGGAAAATCCCCGGTGGAGCGCAAAGATAATTTAACTTTATCAGTTCTTTCAATAATAAATGCAGCGAGTTTTATTCCGTTTAGGGACAAGGCGTAATTTACAATTCCCTCTGTATCACCGGTTACAATGTTAAATGCATTTAATTCCTCTTTCGTCACTGAAATAATCGCTGTATTAAATTCCCTTAGGACTTCCAGTTTTTCGCTGATGCAATGTCCCAAAAAACGTAAACGGTTTTCCGTACCATTATCGTATACCAACTGGTGAATCCTCCAGTGTTCAGCACCCAGGTCAATCAGATCTGCACCCATCCGGTATACATCAGAAGTAGCAGAGGCGAACCTGAATGAACCAGAATCGGTCATGATACCCGTATACAGACAGGTTGCGATGTCCTTGTTCATTCTTTGGCCATCGCCTAATTCATGCACAATAAAGTCATAGACCAATTGTGACGCGGCACAGGCATTGATGTTCCAATGGCGGTAATCGTCAAAATCTTCAGGCTCCAGATGGTGGTCGATCATCAGCTTATAAGCATCCGAAGCGCGCACAAGCTCACCCAGTTCGTTGATCCTCCCCAGGCTGTTAAAGTCCAGGCAGAAGATCATCGCCGCCTCGGCTACCAGCGCAGCGGCTTGTTCCTTATGTTCTGTGTAGATGATCACATCAGAATTGTTGGGCATCCAGTGTAAAAAATAGGGGTAATCTGTAGGCGTAATCACCTTAACGTGATGGCCGAGTTGTATCAGGTACGCATAAAGGCCCAGTGAAGAACCCATTGCATCCCCATCAGGTTTGTGGTGCGTCGTAATAACTATTTTCTGCGGCGTAGCCAGCAGTGATTTGATTTCTGAAATACTCAACATAATATTCGGGCAAAGCTAATGATTTATGACAAATTGAAGACTATTATATTTGCGCTATAAAACAGTGCCACAATTTTATATCAGTTTCAGTGTTTAATATTAACACTATAAAATGTAATTTTGCAAAAAATTATAAGACAAGATGAGTACAAACAGAACTTTTACAATGATCAAGCCTGATGCGGTAGCAAACGGCCATATTGGCGCAATCATTAACGACATCACTACTGCGGGATTCAAAATCATCGCGTTAAAATATACTGCACTTACCGCTGAAACGGCAGGTAAATTCTATGAAGTTCATAAAGAGCGCCCTTTTTATCCAGCACTTGTTGAGTTCATGTCTTCAGGCCCTATCGTTGCGGCCATTCTGGAAAAAGACAATGCAATTGAAGATTTCAGAAAACTAATTGGCGCTACCAACCCTGCTGATGCGGCAGAAGGAACAATCCGTCAGAAATATGCAAAATCTATTGATGCCAATGCCGTTCACGGTTCAGATTCAGATGAAAATGCTGCAATAGAAGGCGATTTCTTCTTTACTGCAGCCGAACGCTTCTAGTCGCATTACTCCATATTTATTACACAAGTACAATAAGCACCCCTAAAAGGTGCTTATTTTTTATTTAGTTTGTACCTTTCGAAACAAAATATGCAAATGAAGAAGATTATCATCACCACTTTACTCCCACTATCTGTGCTGGTTGCATCTGCACAAACAAAAAAAACGGCAACAACAAAAAAGCCGGCAACCACTACTGCAGTTAAGCGTACCACACCATCTTTGTTTAAAAGCAATCTCGATTCAGCCAGCTATGCTTTTGGAAACGCGATGGCCGGAAGCTTAAAAAACAATGGCTTAACGGCGCTGAATTACCAATTATTTTTAAAAGGGATTCAGGATGCATTTGGCGATAAAAAGCCATTGATCAGCCAGGAGCAATCGCAAAGCACCATTAACAATGCTTTTAAAGCCGCTTCCTTAAAAAAAGCAGGCCCTGTGATTGCAGAAGGCAAACTTTTTCTTGACAACAACAAAAAGCAGGCGGGCGTTAAGGTTACCGCCAGCGGACTGCAGTACCTGGTATTGACCAAAGGCGAGGGCGTTGCGCCGACAGCAGCCGATAGCGTAACTGTGCACTACAAAGGGTCTTTGCTTAATGGCCAGGAATTTGACAGTTCTTACAGCAGAAATGAGCCAATTACTTTCCCTTTGAGTGGTGTAATCCCCGGCTGGACAGAAGGTGTGCAACTGATGCAACCCGGCTCCAAATTCAAATTCTTCATCCCGTATAATCTGGGTTACGGTGAGCGGGGTTCACCTCCGGTTATCCCTCCATATAGCACATTGGTATTTGAGGTAGAATTACTTAAGGTTACCCCAACTAAATAATCAAACCATTAGCATAAATTTTTGTTAAGATATACAAAACAAAAATTTATGCTAATCAGAAGATATTTTCCACTCGCAATTATCGCCTTCCTGTGTACAACTTTAGCAAGTTGTGAATTGGTCGAGGGCATCTTTAAAGCCGGAGTATGGGTCGGTGTAATTATCGTAGTCTTCGTACTCGCATTGATTATCTGGCTCGTCAGCAAGGTCTTTTAAAGATCTGTATTAAAGAAACACAATATCTGTAATGACTTCAGCGCCGGCACGTTCATTTATTTTTTGAATGATGCCGGCCCTGACCATCAGCAGTTCATTTTTCACTACTGAAGACTCCAGTCTCAAAAAAAGTTTCTTTTGGGATATGTAGATCTGCGTGGTCCGGTTTGCCACAGATTTGCCCATCAGTTCAGGCCAAAAAGCGACTACAGCCGTCTCATCAAACTTACCTTTCAGGCGGTACACATTCAGTAATTTTCCGATACCCTCTTTCAGGGTGATGTCATTAGGTTTACGCATGGTTTACTGATCCGTTATTGACTTCAAATAAAGTAACTGGAACGTCGATCTTCCTGAAAAGGGCCAAAACACGCTCCCTTCCCGTATCCGTGATAAAGATTTGTCCGAAGTCCTGATGGGATACCATCTCCATTAGCTTGTGCATTCTTTTATCGTCCAGTTTATCAAAAATATCATCCAGCAGCAACAATGGCTTGAAACCTTTATGTTTCTGAAGATAAGCATACTGAGCGAGCTTCAAAGCAATTAAAAAAGATTTCTGTTGCCCTTGCGACCCAAACTTCTTCAGCGGCATCGCCGTAATCGTAAAAACAAGGTCATCTTTATGAATTCCAGTCGTCGTGCGTTCCAGCACCTTGTCTTTTTCTATGGACTTTAGCAGCAAATGTTCAAAGGCAGTATCGATCAGCTGACTCTGATACTGCAGGTCTACCAGCTCGTTCCCTTCACTGATGTATTGGTAATACTTATCAAATAATGGAATAAAATCGAGCATGAACTGTTGTCTTTTGTTAAAGATCTTCATTCCCGAAGCCACCAGCTGGTCGTTGTAGATCTCCAGCAAGGTCGGATCATAACTGCGTGTCAGCGCAATTTGCTTTAGCAAGGCATTCCTGTTCAGCAAGTGGCGATTGTACAAGATCAGCTCATCCAGGTACTGTGTATCTGTCTGCGAGATCACATTGTCCATAAACCGCCTGCGCTCCTCGCTGCCCTCAGTCACAATAGTCGTATCGTAAGGTGAGATCATCACCAGCGGAAACAAACCGATATGGTCGGCCAGCTTATCATATTCCTTTTTATTGCGTTTGAACTGTTTTTTTTGATTGCGCTTTACCCCGCAGGTGATTTTTTCGTTCTTCTCGTTGCGGTCAAAATCACCCTGAATCAGAAATATATCCTCACCAGTGCGGATCTGTTGTGTGTCTATCGGGTTGAAACACCCCTTGCAAAGACACAGGTAATGGATAGCGTCTAGTAAATTGGTTTTGCCGGCACCATTGTTCCCTACAAATGCATTGACTGTTTTTGAAAAACCAACACTTGCATCGGCATAGTTCTTAAAATTCAGAAGTGTAATATTCTTTAACCACATATGATTCCAGTCAAAGTTACCGTTTAAAACCTAAATAACTTGCTACCTTGCAACAACGGGCCTACAAAATAGCCTCTCCTCCCCCTTCGGCTTTACTGTCAGAGCATTAAAGTTTAAATTAATCCGTAAAAGGAGTTGATACTTTGACCGAAAAATGTATTTTTGCAATCCTTAATTTTTTTAAATAAAATGTCCACAACAGAAAAAGAAATAAATCAGCCGGTAAAGAAAGGAGCTTTTTTACAAGAAAACTCAAAAAGCCTATTGTTCATTGCAGGCGCAATCATATTGTTAATCGGCGTATACATCTGGTATCAGAACGTATACCTGAAAAACAGGGCAGAAGAAGCAGCAGCCAAGATGTACAAAGCTGAACAGCTGCTTGGTGCAGATTCCCTGGCCAACAAAGCCATAAACGGTGGAATTGACTATCCTGGTTTTCAGAAAATCGCTGATGATTATGCCAACACCAAATCTGCCAACCTTGCGAACCTTTACCTAGGTGGCATTTATCTTCACAAAGGTGAATACAAAAAAGCAATTGAAGCATTGGGTAATTATGCTGAAACAGGCAGTCCGGTAGCGGATCCACTGGCTTTAGGCTTATTGGGCGATGCTTACAGTGAGTTGAAAGACTACAAACAAGCAATAACTTATTATAAAAAAGCGGCAGACAAAACAAGCAACAAATTTACTTCACCATTGTTCCTTAAAAAACTAGGCTTGGTTTACGAAGCTGAAAAAGATTTTGCAAGCGCACAGGAAGCTTACAGCAAAATCAAAACACAATATCCTGAAAGCACAGAAGCATCAACCATAGACGCCTACATTGCACGCGTTGAGGTACAAGCAAAATAAAGAGCTTTAAATGCTCAGAAAGGCGGATGATCAAATGATCACCCGCCTTTTTTAGTACACAGCCACTCCATGCAGGCCAGCTTATGTGACACTAAAAAAAGCTAGCATCTGCTCCAATGCCGTTTTTGAATGCATGACCTCCCCGTTTTCCAGAGTGTCTTTTGTTGCTGCCGCACCTCTTACGATCATTTCTTTTTCAAAATGTGAGATGGCAGTTCTGATGTCAAGAAATTTATCACCCGTTAAGCATGCTGCCAGTTCAAACGCATCCTGTAATGCCACATTTGCTCCTTCTCCCGCAAAGGGTGGCATCCAATGGGCAGCATCACCAATCATCGTCAGATTTTCCTGGGTTTCCCAGGTTTGGTTGAGCGGAAAATAGTATTGGGGTCTCGGAATAAAATAGACCTCCTCATTGGTAAAGAACTCATGCCAATCTGTAGTCCAGCCGGCAAACTCCGTTTTAAACCATTTCAAAACCTGTTCTTTATTTTTAAAGTCAACGCCGCTTTCTGCAATTGCATTTTCGGGCATTTTGGAACTTGCGACAAACATAATCGAGCCGTCGCCTTTTGTGCCGTACCCGATAAATTGTTCCTCACCAAATGCCATCACTTTTCCGCCTTTTGTAAAGTCAAAAAGCCTGGGCGCGTTCTTTTCTGCATTATAAATATTGCCTTCAATCAGGGTCATCCCAGAATAGACAGGGCTTCCGGCATTCATATACGGTCGCACTTTTGACTTTGCGCCATCAGCACCAATCACCAGATCGGCATACACCCTGGTCCCGTTTTTAAAATTCAATTGCCAACCAGTGCCTTGTTTCTCCATCTCTAAAAAATGGCTGTCCCACACCACCGTTTCTGGAGCTAATGAATCCAGCAGAATGTCACGCAATGGGGCGCGATCAATTTCAGGACGGTTCTCTGCAATGGTTTTTACCTGATCATGATCGTCAAATTTGATTTGAAGGTTCTGGTCTACGATCCGCATCCTGCTCGCAGTTGGACGATGGTGCTTGTAAAATTCTTCAAGTAAACCTGCACGTTTCATTGCTTCCAAGCCGGTTCCTTCGTGCAGGTCCAAAGTTGAACCCTGAACGCGGACAGCACGGTTCAGATCCCGCTCGTAAACTTTTACATCAGCGCCTTTCATTTGCAGCAGCCGGGTCAGAGCCAGTCCACCCATACCCCCGCCAACTATCGCAATCCTTTTATTTTCTATCAACATCATTTTGAGTTTTGTTTTACGGCGTAAAACTAGGGCTTGGGCAATGTCGATAATAGTATAAATCGGTCGTTTTTGTTTTTAAACAACTCTTTAGGCACCACGCCCGAGAACTTCTTGATTTCTTTAATGAAGTGGTTTTGGTCTGAAAAATTTTCTTCCGGAAAAAGCTTTCCTTGTGCAATGTGATCCAGCGAAGCCCGGAACCGCAATACGTTGCAATAAGCCTTCAACGAGATACCAAATTGCTGACTGAAATACCGGTTGATCTGGCGGCTGCTCCAAAACACCTTTTCAGACAGTTCCTTTACCGTGATGGCACCCTTTGTGGCGTAAATTAATTCAAACAATTTTCGTTTGCGTTCGTCAATTTCTTTTGGCAAGAGCGATTGCATTTTTTGCGTGGCTTTTGCTACAAAACTATCAAAGTCCCCCAGGTCTTCTTCCTTAAAGCCCCAGAAATCTACTGGCAAAACTTTTCCGTGATTGATGATCTCTGAGATGCTTTCGTGAAAAATGTATTCCACCGCCGGCAACTTAAAACCAATGGAAAACATCAAACCCCCAGCTGGTATTACAGCTTGTTCGTGCTGCTGTGTACCCAGGCCAAGCAGCACAATGCGGAAAGGCGCTCCAGGTGATTGAACAAGAAAGAGATCAACACGCCCATCGGGCAATCCCGTCGTTTCGATGTCCCTGCCGGTCAGGTTGTGCAAAAACCAAAAACTGTCCACAAAATCGGAAAGCGGTTTGCCGGGCATGGTGATTCTATAGTGCAGGTCAAGCATCGTGTTTCCGTTATCCTCTTACATAAGTTTTGAAAGTAATACAATGTTATGCTAAATCAACGATATAATATGAAGCACATAACAAGATTTTTTTTGCCAGGTTGCTAAAACATCATTGATTTATTCTTCCAAAAAGAGGCTAACGTTTGAATTAGCTTTTCCGTAAATTTGCCTGCAGGATTCCTCTAGGTCGAGGAATGTTGTAAGTCTAGCGGTATATTCCCCACGCTAGACTTTTTTTTACCCAATAATTTACCCGGATTCTTTGAATACCCTTTCTTCCTCTTAACCCTGCTTAATAAAATTTCGATATCTTGTCAACCTTTCAAAACTAGAATATGAAGAATACCATTGAATTGGAGATTACAGATGTTTTTTTAACCGATTTCAGCACCATTATGCCGGCACCGGCACTGATAGAAAGTATGGAGGTTGGAATCAGGGTATTGTTTAATGATATAAATGAATTGAAGAAATACCAGGAAACGCTGCTTTTATTGCAGGACACATCAGATGAACACACCCAGCAAAATCAATTAATTTCAAAATTGAATTCAGGGCTTAATCAAGCCTTGTTGGATAATCAAACTATACTGGAATCAATCAACGCATTTGCAGAAGCATTATTTTCTTTTATTTTCAGCGCTGAAGCGCACAGACAGGATAAGATCACCATTTTTGAAACCATGGTAGAGGGTATCAGGGAATCTACGAACAGCTGGGAATTACAAGACAGTCTTAAAATCTCCACCCATGAACTTGGAATTTTTGCTTTCGATCACAGGTTAACCTTCTATAATTTTGCCCACAACCAGACAGATTTTAATTATGACAAAATTAGAGATCGCCTGCTCAAAGATCTGGCAATCTTAAAATTAGAACTGAATTAACAAACATCAAATAATAATTTTTCACGACCTTTTGTAAGTTCAACATGCGCTGATTTTAATTGATTTCAGTTGAATATCGGCAATCAAATCCATTAACAGTTGGGCCTTGCTATCCTCAACCTGGATCACACCGTCGATTATATCAAACATACACCGACCATATTCGTCATCTGCAACATCGAAAATATCCATTTCCTCATACTTAAGCTGGCACACGCAGATATAAATCATGTAATTCACCGCCTGATACAAGCACACCGCGTCAGCCAGTATTGATTCGTAGTTCTTGCCGAATATTTCGTAATACATCGATTGCCAGGTATCAGCTGCCATATCATTATACCTGTCATCTGTCACCAGCTCTTCAACATCCAAACCGGTCACGATCCGGTAAGTATCGGCGGAAGCCAACAAGTTACCTATGGTATCCAACAGGATTTTAATCGCCGGATCATCCAATATGGCCAACAATTCCAGCTCAGTATCCAATACACAGATCCCGGCATCCTTATCCTCCGAATCGCTGATCACGCCCGGCCTGACCAACCCCTTCAAATCAGCCAGCTCCTTTTCCATCGCCAGCGTAAAAGCATACTCCATCACGGTCAAGGTGAGGAAGTTGAGCACATGCCAAATAGAACCTCTTATAATATTAATCTCTTCCATTATTTTACTTTTATAATACACTTCACGCACCCTTTCTCTCCTTCACCAGCACGCCTTGCTTCCTCTCCCCCCTTGAGCGAGAGATGTCGGAACGAACCTTTCCGCCAATGCTATCCGCCTAATAATTCGCTTTAAAAATGGTGTCTCCGATGGGCATTATTTTTATGTGCGAAGCACCTTAAAAATTCAGCCCAGGAGGAGATCACCATTTTTAGCATTTACTGAACCACTGTTGCCCCAAGGCTCACTGTCGTACTCACCATCTTCTCGTCAGCACTCATAAACGAGGTCCAGACCTGCACACTGTCGCCAGACCAGTCAGCGGGCAATAACAAATCATAAGTGAGCGCAGCGCGTGTTGCCGCTCCAACCGATACCTCCCATTCCTTTTTTGCCGGATTGTAAACGATCAGCACCAGCTTGTCCGTGGCAGCACCCTTTTTCAGCGAAGGAATAGTCGCCGACCAGCTGAAGTCCAGTTGCGCGTCTTCGGTCGTCGCCATTGCCATGCTTTTAGCCCTGGCCAGTTTACCATCGCTAAACAGCACCTTAGGATAATCAATGGTAAAGTTTGGCGCTGCGCCCGTAATGGCATTCTGGATGTTGTAGCTCACCGCAGCATTCCAGGCACTCATACCCGAAGGACGGTCCTCAAACCCAATGCGGATAAATTCACTGATTTCGCTTACCCAACTGGTTATTAACGTTAATTTCTGCTGAACAATCAGCTGTGCCACACTCGGCGTTCTGTTGCCCGAAGCCGGAGCTATCGAGAGCACATTCTTACCGTCGACCACCCGGCCAACGTTGTTACCCACTTTTCCCACCATGTGGTAAAAAGGGCCACCTTTCAAAAATCCCATCTTTCTTATTTTTTGATGGTTCCTGGTTGTTTTATCCCACAGCAGAATTGCCGTGGGAATGCCTTTTCAGGCGATTGTTTTTTTAGAGACGCTCCCAGTTAAATCTCAGGATCGAAACCCCGTTGTCCATCAGTTCCCAGACCATTACAGCCGATTTACCACCCATGGACGAAATCTCTGCAACCCATCTCCGCTTTCTCGAATTGCGCATTTCAATTAGTTTCGTTTTGCCCGTTTCCGTCATTGCATCCTTCAGCTGTCTGTCCAATGCTGCACAACCCTCCACATTGCCCAGGCGGTACAGCATCTTTTCACTTCTGAAAACGACTTCCGCCTTGTTGTTCTTTTTCCTGTAGATATTCACCGGAAAACGATCCCCTTTTCCTGCCTTTTTGTTTGTCATAGGTTTGATTACGTTTGATGGTTCAAAGATAAGAAGCCAGAAATATGTTGTGTATGCAGGGTGCATACACAACATAGGTTTTTAAAAAATAAGTAAAGAAAGGGCCTTGAGTTTCTTTCGGGCCCTTCTGAATATATCGATACTCAGCAGCAAAAAATCAGCAATGTCCTGGTCTCTGATCGGGCTAAACTTTGGCGGCAACAAGCCTGCAAACAGCTGGTAAAATTTCAGAACCCGGTCCAGTACGTTCAGCATCAGCAAATCAGTCCGAAGCTTTTCCTTGGCTTCGCTATAAGTTAAAGCGGTATTTAGCGCCATTTCCCTCATTCCGTCCATATCGGTGTAGATGGCTTTCATTGCTTTATCGCTAATGCTCCAAAGTAAAGTACCCCTGCACGTTACGATATCATAAGCCGAAGGCGTCTGGTCCATAAAACATTTGAGCGCTACGATGGTATTCTCGCGGTAGATGCGATAGAGGTGGCGGTAGCCGTCCGGATGCCAGGCATATACCATTACCATACCGCTGACAACATAAAAAGCTTTACCAGGTATTTCTCCTTCCCGCACCCATAGATGTTCCTTTTCCCAGAACTTTTCGACAATCATCACTTGCCATAGGCGTTCTTCCAGTTCTTCTGGCAGCGGAGTTTTAGGGTCAATACTGCGCAGCAAAGCAATTAGTCTTTTGAGTACCTTACGATTGTTTAACATTTTTTACTCGTTTAATAAATAGGTTTGTTGATGTTTTTTCCTTTTCACGCATGAAGAAGGGAATGCCTGCTCAGGCCATTGTTCTGGTTTACAGTTTTTTAATTCATTAATAAATAAGTTAATGCAAAATTATGCTAAACACCATTAAAAAACAACTTAACGGAATAATTATTTTAAAATAAACAACTCATTATCAATTGATTACAACAAAAAAGCCATAGTGAATACACTACGGCTCTAACCATGTTAAACTATCTGATATCCTATTTATAACTTGTCCATTACACTTTAGTGAAGCGCATAGTGGTAGATGGACAATAAATATCAGACTTTGATTCAACTTCCTGTAACATATACTTCAGACATTGTTCTAAAGAGAAGCTATTTAAAATTGACAAAACATGGGATTATTTTCAGCCTTAATGGGCAACGCTGGCGCAGTAAGCCAGGAAGACTTGAAAAAAAATTACGGAACACTCCTTACGGATAATGAAGAAATCGAATTGGGATTCAAACTGATCCGGGACACCTTCATATTTACTAATAAGCGGTTAATTATCGTTGATGTCCAGGGATTGACCGGAAGCAAGACTGAATACGTCTCTATTGCTTACAAAGCTATTTCCAGATTTAGTGTTGAAACAGCGGGGACATTTGATCTCGATGCGGAATTGAAGATCTGGGTGTCCAGTGAAACCATTCCAAGCATCCGTAAAAAGTTCAATAAGTCTGTGAACGTTTTTGATGTGCAAAAATTGCTGGCACATCATGTCCTTGGATAAATTGACATTTACCGGCCGATATCGCTAACGCAAGGCTGTCTCCAATTCTTCATACAGTTGATCAACTGGTTTCCCCTCTCTGGCTTTCAGCCATCTCTCCCTCAAGGGGGAGAGAGCAGTAGGATTCATATAACAAACGCCTAATAAGTAGTCGCCATACCCCTACCTCAAGGAGAGAGCAGCATGACATATAATATCCAATGTAGCACCCATACCTCTCTCCCCTTGAGGGAGAGATGCCTGGAGGGCAGAGAGGGGTATCAATATCACTTTATCCATTACAATAAACTACTACTATATCGGTAGATGACTTTTGATGATTACATCATACTGATCTGTTTTTCCTTTGCAGAAGTTTTAATATATTTAAATCTAGCACTGCATTTGCCTATTATGAAAAACACCCTAATTCTGATTGCTTTCATTTTGGCTAAATTTTATCTTCAATATACATTGATTGATGCCGGCTATGATTTGCACAGAGACGAGTATTTGCATCTCGACCAGGCCTATCATTTAGCCTGGGGTTATACCTCGGTCCCGCCACTTACTTCATGGATCTCCAGTTTGATTAATTTACTAGGGAACTCGGTTTTCTGGGTAAAGTTCTTTCCTGCATTGTTTGGCGCGCTTACCATGATCTTTGTCTGGCAAGCCATAAAAATACTGAACGGGAACTTGTTTGCACTGGTCCTTGGAGCAACTTCAGTACTTTTTTGCGTATTGCTCAGGTTAAATACGCTGTACCAGCCCAATACATTTGATGTGTTAAGCTGGACCACCCTTTACTACGTGGTGATCCGGTATTTCAAGGACACCAATCCCAAATGGCTATACATCGGAGCGACCGTATTTGCGCTTGGCTTTTTGAACAAGTACAATATTGTCTTTTTGGTGGCAGGCCTTTTTCCTGCAATTATGCTTACCAAACACCGTATCGTGCTTTTGAATAAACATTTTTACCTTGCGTTATCGCTGAGCTTGTTATTGATCATGCCAAATCTCCTGTGGCAGTATGCGAATGATTTTCCGGTAGTCCACCACATGAAAGAATTGGCTGATACGCAACTGATTAATGTCAACCGTGCAGATTTTTTCAAGTCGCAGTTCATGTTCTTTATTGGATCTTTATTTGTTATTCTTTCCGGCCTTTATGCGCTTGTGTTTTACAAGCCGTTGATAAACTATAAGGCATTCTTGTGGTCAATGCTGTTTACCCTTGCCATTTTTAGCCTCCTAAAGGCGAAAGACTATTATGCTATCGGCATTTATCCCATTTATTTGTCTTTTGGTGCTGTTTTCCTGGCCCATACATTTCGCAGGGGATGGAAGCGATATCTGCAACCTGTAGCCGTTTTGATTCCTGCGTTATTTTTCATCCCCATGTACAACCTTGCTTTTCCAAACAAAACACCTGAGTATATGCTAAAACATCAAGAGCGGTATAGGTCACTCGGCCAACTCAGATGGGAAGATGGTAAAGATCATGCCCTGCCTCAGGATTATGCAGATATGCTGGGATGGAAAGAATTGGCCCAAAAAGTTGACAGCACCTTCGCAACCCTGGCCAAATCCGGGCGGACGCTGGTGATTTGTGACAATTACGGGCAGGCTGGTGCTGTCAATTACTATACGGGTAACCGGCTCAAAGCCGTTTCCTTTAATGCTGATTATATCAATTGGTTTGACTTATCTAAACACTACAATAACCTGATCAGGGTCAAAGAATATAATGGAGCGGACACAGAGTTGCAGGAAACCAGTCCTTTCTTCCATATGTCCAAACTGGTAGATTCTGTGGGAGACACCAATTCACGAGAATACAGGACTAAGATCTTTGCTTTCAGCGGAGCAAAAATAGATATTAGGAAAAGGATTGTAAAAGAGCTGATAAAGGCACAATAGGATACTTAAAATCTAGTGTTTCATCACTTCCTATTCATAACCCACCTTAATATGACTTGCCAAATAACTTCCTCAAATCCACTTCATAAATATTGCCCAATTGGTCTGATGAGAGAATGATCCATGGACCATTTCCTGGAAAACTTGATTTTGGCCCAGTGATATCATTGACCCTAAATGTATTTTTAGGCATATCCAATTTGGGCAAGACAACAGTTTTCAATTCACTAAGCAATCCCTTTTTGGCGGTATCTGCTAATGCAAACTTAATGTTACCCAAATTTGTATTCACAGCGTTATATTCCGTATAGCCAACCAGCACCCGCCCACTGCCCTCAATAGTAAAAACTACCGGGCGACTGGGGCCTTTTACTGAATCCAGGTCAGCAAAAGGATAGTTTTTCCATTTCCCATCTGCTTTCCGCACCCTAAGCACGAGTTGCGGCTTGCCGATTTGGTCAACACTATTTTTTGTAGCCAGCCAGAGTGTCCCGTCTTGTCCGAGGGCGGCATGCAAATGGTCATCTGCCGTACGGTTACCTTGATCGATCATTTCTTCCGCAGTCCATTCACCGCCAGGGTTGTTCTTCTGGTCGCTGTGGAACCTGAACTTTACAGCGTCCTGGTTCTGGTCGCTCCAGATCAAACCGATTCCCTGGGGCAATTTAGCCAGGGTAGAAATATCATCTGAATTCAACTTATCTCCCAGTTCGACCGCAGCTTTCCATTTTCTGCCGTCTGCCGAACTCCACACGTAAACCTTTTCCCCAAAATCTGCAGCAACCCACCAAACTCCTGAGCCATCGCAGACTATCGTTGCTGTTTCTATTTGGCCAGTAGCGCCATTAGGTGCAAGCAACCGGCCGGTAACTTCAGCCTGCCAGGATTTATGGTCCATTGTAAGCTGGTAGACCATCAGGTACTTTGTCCCGGTGCCTACTGCCATTACTTGGTGTCCACTCACACAGACATCTACTCTACCAGGGTTTCCGCTGAGGGCCTTAGTCACATTAGCATCTTCTGTCCAACCTTTTGCTGTGCGCTGCCACAGGGATGGGCCGCTGCTCTTAGGCAGCAGCGCCCACCACTGACCGTCCATATACCAAAGCTTGGATTGTGGCTTATCCATCGTTGGATTAGGAACATCTACTTTAAATACAGGGGTGTGGGAAACCGGATATAACTGAGCACGAGCTTGCATACTACAACCCAGCAATATGCAAGCGCTCAACACCAAATAAACTTTTTGATTCTTCATTTCAATACCCAGGGTTTTGCTTGATGTGGGAAGGATTAACATCGATTTGACTCAATGGCACTGGCAACAATAATTGATCAGCAGATAAAGTAGCGGTCGTTTTGGGCACCAGAACTTCTATAGCTTTGCCTGTTCGTAAAAGGTCAAACCAGCGGTGGCCTCAAATGCCAGCTCAACTCTTCTTTCCTGGGCTATTGCTTTTCTAAATTCTTCCTGCGAATTGATAGTGAGTGCGGCAACTGGATTATTTGATGTTTTTTGTGCCAGGCCTGCCCGCTTCCGTACCGCATTTAACAGCTCATACGCCGGGCCATCGGCAACAAAAGAGAGCTCATTGAGGGCCTCTGCATACATCAGCAATACGTCCGCATAGCGCAGTACCGGCCAATTGTCGTCAGCACCAGCACCTGAAACTGGCACATCATGAAATTTATAACCATATCTTCCAGATAACCCGGTTACCACGGAGCCGTCCTTTTTGGTATAACTTTCTTTAAGTGAAGCATCCTTGCGTAAATCACCGGTTTCGTAGGCCGAGATAAGGCCCACCCGTGGAATATTATATCCACCCGCTGTGGTTGAAAATGGGAGATTGGTAAAAAGATAAGGTGTATAACGTTCCGTAAATTGGGAACCCGTGGCTGCTGTGAGGCTCATCTTAAACTGCACATCGAAAATGGACTCCTTATGATTCTTGGCATCGGAATTCCAAAGTGCGTTGTAGTCGGTCAGGAGGTCATATTGTTTGGATGAAATCACCTTTTCCAGGCTCGCTTTTGCATTTTGATAATCATGTATCGTAAGGTATACCCTCCCCAATAACCCATATGCCGCACCCTGCGTTGCCCTGCCTTCTTCTCCTTTTACGGAAAGTGGCAATACCGGAGCAGCACTGCTCAGATCTTCTATGATCTGTTTGTAAACCAGGTTTACATCTTCTCTGCCGTAGGTGTAGGCTTCTTCTATCGTTACAATATTGCGGGTGACCAGGGGTACCTTGCCAAACACCCTGACCAGGTTAAAATAAAACAATGCCCTTAAAAACTTTGATTCTGCCACAAAGCGCTGTTTGTTTCCTTCGGAAATAGATACGTCATCGATCTTGGACAGGATGGTATTCACCTTGCGTATCCCGGAATAATGGTCATTCCAGATGCTCTCAACAATCGGGCTGGTCTGCTGTACCTTGAACAGGGAGAGTTCAGAAAAGGCAAACCTTGAGCTTGCGGTTGAGCCCATCTCCGTATTGTCGGAACTCAGATCACCCACCAGTTGCATGTAGTCATTGTACACCCCTGTTGCTTTCAGTGAAGCATATGCGCCGTAGATGGCATTCTTAAAATCGTCCTCAGTTTTATAGAAGTTACCTTCATTGGCATTGGAAATGGGATTTAGTGCGATAAAATCTTTTTTACATCCTGTTATGATCAGGATGCAAAGCGATAGACAGGTCAGTTTTAAAATCTGCTTCATGGTTTAAAAGGTTAAGTTCAATCCTAAAGAATAGGTTTTGGCTAGTGGATAGTTAAAATAATCGACTCCTGGTGTCAGAGCATTGTGATAGGAGCTGACTTCGGGATTGTAGCCCAGATAGTTTTTGTTTGTAATCGTAAATGGGTTCTGGGCAGCGATATAAATCCTGGCCGCCGATAGCCCGGCTTTTTGAAGCAGCACGGGCCTGAAGTTAAAACCAAGCGTGATGTTCTTGACCCTCATAAATGAACCGTCCTGCATGTAAAAGCTGGAGGCATCCCGTCTTACACCCCTCACATCGGTGATCGCCTTGAAGACACTACCATTTCCGGGTTCTTCCGGTGATTTCCAGCGTTCTCTGGCCAACCCCAGGTTATTGGTCCTTCCGGTAAGCGACATGGATTGTCTCATACCTAAATTCATGATATCAGCGCCCTGCACACCCTGGATCATCACACTCAAATCAAAATCGCCGTAGGTAAAACTATTGTTCATGCCATAGATAAAATCAGGCTGGTTATTTCCGAGTATGGTCCGGTCATCGGATGTGATTTTATTGTCTCCGCTTACATCCCTCACGATGGGGTCTCCCGGAGCGTCGGTACTAAGATGAGCATGTGCATTGATTTCCTCCATGGTATTGTAAACTCCGTCGAAAATATATCCAAAGAAGTTACCAATTGGCTTTCCAATCTCTGTGATGTGCGAAACTCCGTTGGAAGACGAGATAATTGGATCGCCTTCCGGGCCCAGGGCCAGCACCTTGTTGGTGTTTTTCGAGAAATTGAGCTCTGTACTCCAGTTGAATTTACCTGTCACATTTTTTGTAGCCAGGGAAATCTCAATTCCCCTGTTTCTCACCTTCCCAATATTCTGCAGGGAATTTGTAACCCCTAAAATACTTGGCACGGCAACATTGAGCAACAGGTTGTTGTTGTCGCGCTGATAAACGTCAACCGTCAGGTTAATCCTGTTTTTGAGCATCCCAAAATCTAAGCCTAGATCGAATTGCTTTGAGCGTTCCCAACTCAGGTTCTTGTTAGAAAGCGTAGAAGGAGATATTCCTGACACCAGACCCCCACCGATGATATAGTCGCTATAAGCCAGCAACCCTACTGAGCCGTAATTGGCGATCTCGTTATTACCAGAGAGACCAAAACTTGTCCGCAACTTTAAGAAATTAACCCATGAAAGATCGAAAAAGGTTTCGTTTGACACCATCCAACCCATAGACAGCGATGGGAACACCCCCCACCGTTTATGATCACCGAATCTGGATGAACCATCTGTACGTATGGTTGCCGAGCCAAAATAACGGTCACCAAAATTATAGTTTACTCTTGCCAGGTAAGATAAAAGCGACCATTCAGCCCTGGTGGTACTGGCTCCGGAAATTTGCCCTGCGTTTAGCGTCGGCACCAGGTTATTGGGAAAGTTTGTAGCAGTAATACCTACGCCATCAATACTTGCCTTTTGTGCAGTAAAACCTGCCAGGGCCTGGAAATTATGCTTACTGCCCGCGCTAAAGTTATAGTTAAGCGTATTTTCAGATAACCAGTTCAAGTCCGTTAAGCTGTCATAACTGCCATTAGCAATGGTCTTACCCGCAGTATGGTTTGGATTGTCCGGAACGTTATACTTATAGGAATTGACAAACATGTTATTTTGACTCAGGTTATAATCAATTCCGATCATGGATTTGATGCTCAAGCCTTTCCCCAGAGTCAGCTGAGCAGACAGGTTAGCAATGGTCCTGAACTGCTTGGTCCTCTCGTCATATTCGTTAATGAACTCCAGCGGATTCGGCACTTCAGACACACCATAGCCAAAACCTTTAAATGACGGGTAGCTACCATCCGGGTTTTGTCCGCCAAATATGCCGGGGAAATTGATCATCGACCCGATAATGCCATTGCCAAACTGTCCTTCATCCTGAGCATTCTTTTGGTTTACGATAGTGGTATTCACTGATCCGCTAATGTTGAGTCTCTCGAATGGATGGGCATCGATATTCGTTCTGAGCGAATAACGTGCAAAATCAGAGTTTTTGATAATCCCGTTCTGGTTATAAGCACTTCCGGAGACCATATATTGTAAGGCGTCTGTGCCACCAGAGACTGCCAGTTGATGGTCCCTCACCGGGGCCACCTCAAATATTTCGTCTTGCCAGTCGGTGACTGTCCAACTATTCTTGTCACTAAAGAAAGGGGAAATCTGATAGAGCGGTGATCGTACTGAATTTGGATCATCGGCTTTTCCGCCAAGATATACCCAGGCGTTATTCCGGGATTCAACGGCAAAATCTATGAACTCATCAGGAGAAAGCAAATCCAATTTCTTCGATACTTCCTGAATTCCGTAATATGACCCTAAGGTTAGTTTTGCACCTCCTTTATTGCCTCGTTTGGTCGTAATAATCACCACACCGTTAGCACCCCTTGAGCCATATATGGAAGTAGAGGCGGCGTCCTTCAGTACACTGATGGTCTCAATATCAGCCATATTGAAATTGGCCAGCGCTTCTTCCCCCAATGGAAATCCGTCAACTACATAGAGCGGCTCGTTTCCCGCGGTGATCGAACCTGTTCCACGGATCCTGATAGAGGGTGCTGCTCCTGGTACGCCCGTTGTCTGGCTGATCTGTACGCCCGGAATTCTGCCGACCATGGCTTCAGTAAAGGTGGCCACTTGTGATTGTTGGAGGTCTTTGCTGCTTATAGTTCCTACCGAACTGCTCACCTGCTCCTTTAACTGTGTACCATATCCGACAACCACTACACCTTTCAGGCTGGTCTCGTCTGCTTTTAGTATGACAGTTGCAGGGCTGCCTGATTTTACCAACTGTTCAGCATTCAGGTAGCCGATGTAGCTGAACAGCAGCGTCTCCTGGATATTTTCCGTTTGCAGAGCGAATTCCCCTGCTGAGTTCGTGCTGGCAACCCCCGGCTTTCCTTTCAGCCTTACCGTTACACCTACCAGAGGCTGCAGTGTTTCATCGACAACATTGCCTTTTAAGGTTTGTTTTACGGGTTTTTGCTGCTGTTTATAGATCAAAATTTTATTACCCTGCAATTCATACGTCAACTGGTACGGAGAGAGCAATTGCTTCAGCAGGACTTCCATCTTTTTGCTTTGTATATGGATGGTTACCTGCTGGTTAACTTCCTGCAAGTCCGAATACAGAAAGTTTGCACTGGTTTGTTTGTTAAGCTGATCAAAGGCATCCTTTAGTTTCTGATCTTTCAGATTGACCTCAACCAGCTGCTCAAGCAAACTTTGCGAGTAGCCCTGCGTGGTGGTCAATCCAATTAAGACAGGAATGAACAGGATTAAAATCGGTTTTAAGAGTTTCATAAATATATTTTGTTTGATTTGACGGTTTTTATTTTCAGGAACGGTTCCGGATCATGACCATTTTTCCATTAAGCGTATATTTTGCATGGATCAGCTTACACAACGTCCTGATGATATACTCGGGGTCGTCATTAACTTTAAACTCTCCATAAATCCGCGCATGGCTGAGTGCTCCGGGATCCAGTGAAATCTGCAGTCCATGCGATTGGAACAGTATTTCACGAACTTCTTCCATAGGGGTGTTGCTGAATTTCAGTTTGCCCAGCGTCCAAGCCTTTTGGTCCAGTGATGCCTGCTCATTCGTGACCATAGATTGATGTGAAATTTGATCATATTGCAGCATTTGATTGGGGTTAAGCACGACACCTTTTATCTGTGTTTCTTTGATCTTCACCCAAATCCTTCCAGTCAACAGCGTAATTTTTGCGAACCTTGAGTTCTGATAGGCTCTGACATTAAATGTAGTCCCCAACACCTTTGTCGTTATATGTTGGGTTTCGACCAGAAACGGCTTTTTAGGGTTATGCGTGACTTCAAAATACGCTTCACCAGCTAGTTTAACAGTTCTGTTGCTGTCTGCATAGGAGGCTCCTATTTCTAGTCTGGAATTTCCGTTTAGCCAAACTACAGAACTGTCACTCAGCAAAATCTTTTTAGTCTGGCCCTGAAGGGTATTAAAAACTAGCACCTGAGCGGCGGATTGCTTCCGAAGATTTAACTGAAATATAAGCGCTGCAGTAAGGAAAATCAGCATCGTGCAGGCAACCGCCATCAGCGGACTCCTATACCAGATCTGCTTTGGATCCTCTTTACTGATGCCACTTAAAATTCTCTGCCGGGTTTGAATTTCATCACCCGGATTGACAATCCCTGGTACCGTTTCGCTCTTGTCCAGATCAAAGGACCGGTACCAGCTGTCTACCAGGTAATTTTCTGCGTCACTTGCGCTATGGTCGCCGTACTTCCTAAGCAGCTTCTTTAATTGTCTTTCTTTCACTGTTTCGCGTTTACAGAGATATAGTGACCTGGCGAGCCAAAAAGTACTTCAAGAAACTGTTATGTAATTGTTAAATGTAAATTTTCATGCCTCAATATCTCGGGCTTGCTATTTTTCGGCAATGAGGGCAACCAACAGTAAGTAAAGTGAACGTTTGATATCGGGATCGGTCTTCAACAATACCACCTTCAATCGCTTCAATCCATCAGTGACATTGTTTTTAACAGATTGTTCTGCAAGACCCAATGCACTGGCAATTTCGCGGATCGTAAATTCTTCAGACCGGAGCAGGAATATATTCCGCATGTTTTCAGGAAAGGAGTTGATGGTCTGTGATATGCTGCGTTCAAGATCTTTATATTCCAGTACATCTGCTACGGCATCTTCCATTTCTGACATTCTGGAGAGTAAATGGGCTACGGCATGCTGGTGGAGGCTTCCTCTGTTAAAGATTCTGATGATCCTGTATTTAACAGATCCGTACAAATAGCTTCTTAAAGAGGTTTCAAGGTAGATGTCATGTCGTTTCTGCCACAGATCGGCAAATACATCCTGCACAAGATCCTCTGCAGCGGTCTGATCCCTGAGCCTATTGTAGCTGGTCTGGTATAACTCCTTCCAATACCTATCAAATATGACTTGAAAAGCCTGATGACCCTCACGCTGTAATTCCCCTATCAGTTTGCGGTCGGCATCGAGATCATGTACCATCATCACCCAAAGGTATTTGGTCGATATTGCCGGAATATTAGAATTATATTAAATCTACCAGCATTCACTCCTCTACGGTTCAAATTTACTGAACTTTGTAGAAATTTTTAGCCCCATACCTCTCTCCCCTTGAGGGAGAGATGCCCACAGGGCAGAGAGGGGTATCAGTATCCCTCTATCCATTACACTCAATGATGCGTATGAGCCAATCTTGATATGCAACCCTGTCTTGTAGCTTCCGTTCCAGAAATCTCTAATCGAATTCGCATAGATGACTTGCTGATCACCCTAAGATTCATCCCAAGAACAAATCAGCCATTCCTAAGCCTTAGGATAACTTTTGACAACAATTAAATTGAAAAGCACTCTAAGATCCGCCGAATCGGACAAATCACCAATTAAAATTGCATCAATTATCCTAATTATGTTGAAGTTTCACATAAAAAAGACCAATACCATCAGAATTATTGTAAATAAATATTATTTATAATTTTTAACACAATAAAACGATATATAACTACAAATAACTCTTTACATAACCACATATAAACAGTAAAAAATCCATTATTTAATATCTAAGTTAAATAAATCAGTAAATACATCCATAATAGATAGGAAAAGTACCACAGATTTCAATTTTCGGCTTTGATTTGAGCTGTATTTTTACACCATAAGAACCATTAACTCATTTTAACTATAATATTATGCCAAAAGTTGAATTAGAATCCAATAAAAAAGGTGATTTCCTGGTAAATTACGAAGAGAAAGTATTTGAAGACGTAAAAGCCGAAAACGGACAGAAGGCATTGGTCACCTTTCACACGGTAGCATTTGAAGGCTCCATCGGACTGGTTAATATCCTCACGGCGACCCGGCTATTACGCAAAGGTTTTGACACCTCTATTTTACTCTATGGTCCCGGAGTTACCCTGGGCGTTATCCGCGGATTTCCTAAACTGGGTGATGAAGCCTTCCCGGGTCACATGGCCTATTCAGATCGCCTGACCAAATTCATGGAAGAAGGCGGTAAGGTATTCGCCTGCCGTTTTGCACTCCAAGCCTTATATGGGCTGGGTGAGCCGAACTTACTAGCCGGAATTACCCCAATCAGTCCGCTTGACGTTTTGGATATCCAACTGATCCACCGCAAGGAAAGCGCCTTCATATTCGATACCTGGACCGTCTAGAACCCCCCTTAACATTTTCACTATGGCATCAAAAACAATCATCAAGGCCGCGGCTGCCCAGTTAAAACCGGTGCTGAACAATGCCCTGGCAACAACGGAAAAGATCTGTGACATGATCTGCTCCAGCGGACTAAAGGGCGCAAATATCATTGTATTCCCGGAAACCTGTGTACCGAGTTATCCCTATTTTTCTTTCGTGCTGCCCCCGGCATTACAGGGCGCTGAACACCTGAAATTATATGACCAGGCCGTAGTTGTTCCGGGACCTCTAACGGATATGGTAGCTACCGCGGCCAGGGACGCAGGAATGGTAGTGGTGCTGGGAGTAAATGAAAGGGATCATGGCAGTTTGTATAATACCCAATTGATCTTTGATACCACCGGCGAGCTGGTTTTAAAGCGGCGTAAAATTACCCCTACTTACCATGAGCGCATGATATGGGGGCAGGGTGACGGCAGTGGATTAAAGGCAGTGCAAACCAGCATCGCCCGAATCGGCGCACTGGCCTGTTGGGAACATTATAACCCATTGGCCCGTTACGCGCTAATGGCAGACCATGAAGAAATCCACTGCGGACAGTTCCCTGGGTCGCTGGTAGGCCAGATCTTTGCCGACCAGATGGAAGTCACCATGCGTCACCACGCCCTGGAGTCAGGCTGCTTTGTGATCAATGCAACGGGTTGGCTGGATCAGGATCAGATTACCTCCATCACCAGCGACCAAAAATTACAAACTGCACTCCGGGGAGGCTGCAATACCATGATCATTTCTCCGGAAGGAAGGCACCTTTGTGAGCCGATGACCGAGGGGGAGGGAATTATCTATGCCGAAATGGACATGCGTCTGATTGACAAGCGCAAACGAATGATGGATTCAGTGGGTCATTATTCCAGGCCGGAGCTTTTATCGCTGAACCTGGATGCCACAGCCCATCAGCATGCCTTGGTTAAGGGTCAGGATTCACTGTTAACCGATAAACCCCTGGAATTATGACCTCATCTCAGCTATTAACAGAATTACAGTCCTTCGGGTTGCGCCTGCAGGGGCAGACAGATGGCGGACGAAAAGGCGGCGCAGGTCCAACTGACCACAAAGCGGTCCGGATTGGAGAGACCACCATTATGGCGCCCGTTCACAATTTCGCCTCCCGGAGCTCGCCCTACAGTGCCGGAATCCCAGATTCGCTGGGAATCGCTAAAATATTCCGTGACCAGGAGCATATCGGTGAAGTGCTTTTTCCTAGACAGGCAAAGTTTTATAACGGCAGTACTTCGGATGGCGTCCCGTTCTGGAAAATCGCTCAGCTGCACAGCCATAACGTACTGGCCACTACCGTGCTTCAGAACTGCGTCCGCTATGGCGACAAGGAAACCTCCTGCCAGTTCTGCGCGATTGGAGAGTCGCTGAAAAACAACATGACCATTTCCTATAAAAGGCCGTTCCAGCTGGCCGAGGTGGCAAAAGCAGCAGTTGAAATGGACGGGGTTGAGCAGTTCGTCATCACAACCGGAACCCCTTCAACTCCGGACCGGGGCGCAAAAGTATTGTACGAAAGCGTACTGGCCATTAAAGCCAGCGTGAACATTCCCATCCAGGTGCAATGCGAACCGCCCGATGATTTCGCCTGGTTCCAGAAATTGAAAGATGCTGGTGCCGATGGGCTGGGGATGCACCTGGAAGCGGCGGACGAACAGGTTCGTAAACTTATCATGCCGGGCAAGGCCGAGGTTCCCGTAGCCTATTACATGAAAGCATTTGCAGCAGCGGTATCGGTATTTGGGCGGGGGCAGGTTTCTACCTATTTGCTGGCCGGACTGGGAGATAGCAAGGATACACTGATCAATATTAGCCGCGAATTGATCGCGCTTGGCGTCTATCCTTTTATTGTTCCCTTTGTGCCGGTAAGGGGAACTCCCCTGGAACATCACCGGCCGCCGGACAAGGACTTTATGCAGCAGGTACTCTCCCAGGTCGGAGGAATGCTGGCTGATGCCGGGATTAGCTCAGATACGATGAAAGCAGGCTGCGCAAAGTGCGGCGCCTGCTCAACACTGAAATCCTTTGAAAAGAAAACACAGCCGCAAGCACTGCTAGTTTAACGCTTAATACGTACAGCTATGATTATTGAAACACCACCAGCATACAAATGCAATTACCTCAGTTTTGAATTTGCCAGAGAAAACTGGCAGCAAGCCGGGTACTGGGATCTTCGAAAACGAATATTCTGTAATGAACAGCAGATCTTTGAGCAGCATGACCGCGATGAAATTGATCAAAGGGCAATCCCAATCGTCGCAGAATGCAGTTATGGGGGGCAGCCTGATGAAGTGGTGGGCGTGGTTCGGATTGATCAAAGGGCTCCCGGAGTATGGTGGGGAAGCCGTTTGGGCGTGAGTATCCCCTACCGCCAGCTTTCCCGCTTTCATACACTCGGCCTGTTCTCTGACAATGTTCCGGTTCACCCTTTTACATTGAACGTTGGGGGATCACTGATTTATAAGGCGGTTTCTACAGCAATGGGCATCGGCTGTACTGAATTCTATGCCTACGTGCAGGAACAAAATGTAAACTTTTTTAAGCGGATGCACTGGGTTACGCTGGACACTAAAGTTTACCACGGAAAGATGCACCACCTGATGCAGTGTGACTTGTCAAGTTACCAGGCCTCAGACAGGACCATGCTTCGCTTACTGTTTGGCGCAGCAGCCTAAGTCCCGGGGTTATTCAGGCCTGTTACAATTTATTTACCAATAAGATATAAGAGATGAAGAAACATTTTGATGTGATCATAATAGGCGGCGGCCAGTCCGGATTGTCCATGAGTTACCTGTTGAAAGAAAAAGGTATTGAACATGTGGTCTTGGAGAAGAAAAAAATAGCAGATTCCTGGCGCAGCTATCGCTGGGATACTTTTTGCCTGGTTACACCAAACTGGCAGTGTAACCTGCCCGGCTACTCCTACAGCGGCAAAGATCCACACGGGTTTATGGTGAAAGACGAAATCGTTGATTTTTTGGAGGGATATGCCAAAAGTTTCGACCCTCCACTTATCGAGGGTATTGAAGTATTAAAGGTGGACAAGCCCCAAGGAGCCGAATGGTTTGCAATAACTACTTCTGAGGGTGCCTATTTTGCCAGGCAGGTCGTAGTCTGTATCGGAAATTACCATTCTGCGCCAATGCCTAAAATGGCAGAGTTGTTCCCTTCGGGCATCACCCATGTGCATTCAGCGCACTACAAAAATCCCCTTGCGTTGCCCGATGGAGAAGTGCTGGTGGTGGGAACAGGGCAGTCCGGCAGCCAGATTGCAGAAGATCTTCACCTGGCAGGACGAAAGGTACACCTTTGCGTGGGCAACGCGCCACGCTGCGCCCGCATCTACCGGGGTAAAGATGTAGTAGAATGGCTCGACCATATGAATTATTACGACTTACCGGTTGACCAGCATCCCGAGGGGGCAAACGTAAGAGACAAGACCAATCATTATGTAACCGGCAGAGATGGCGGACGGGAAATCGATCTGCGGAAGTTTGCATTGGAAGGAATGAAGCTTTATGGTCCATTGACTGGGGCTGGCCTAACAGCTTTGCAATTTGCACCGGAACTAAAAAAACACTTGGACAACGCCGACAGCGTCTCGGAGAACATCAAAAGAAAAATCGATAGATATATTGCAGAAAATCATATTGAAGCACCTGTGGAACCTGCTTATGTTCCGGTATGGGAGCCTGGGGAGGAAACCGTGACCCTTTCACTCGCAGGCACTAACATAACTTCAGTAGTCTGGTGTATTGGTTTTGGTCATGATTTTAGCTGGCTGAAATTCCCGGTATTGACTGAGCGGGGTTTTCCAGACCACAATCGCGGTATTACTCAGGTCGAGGGCTTGTACTTTTTGGGATTGACCTGGCAGAATACCTGGGGATCGTCCAGGTTTTCCGGTGTGGCCAAAGACGCGGAATACCTGCTGGAAAACATGGAAAAGCAAACCAGGCCTAAAGTAAGCTTTGCATGATAGGGGGACAGCTGCAGGCAATTATGGATCAGGTTCTTTCCAGCCAATCGGTTATTGATAAAATCAATATTGCCGCCACTCATGTGCATATAGGTGGTTCAAATTCCTATACCGATCCGATAACAGGTGATACTCACCGAGTTGCTATTGGCGATGATTGTGCTGCAATTCCCGACGGTCAGGGAGGATATTTGCTCTTTGCAGCCGAGGGAATGATTTCCTCATTCACCGAGTCTTCACCCTGGTTTGCTGGCTATTCGGCAGTCATGGTTAACATCAGTGATGTGTGCGCCATGGGTGGATTACCCATGGCCCTAACCGACGTACTTTGGGTAAAAGCAGATGCACAGGCAATGGAAATATGGGCAGGAATGCAGGCGGCATCTAAAGCTTATGGCGTACCGATTGTAGGTGGCCATACCTGTTACGGGGCTGATCAAAAGCAGTTGGCGGTTTCTATTTTAGGGAGGGCCGGTAAGCTTTTAAGCGGCTTCGATGCCCGGCCTGGTGAGAGCCTGATGATGGCTGTTGATTTGAACGGACAGTACTATGAAAATTATCCGTTTTGGAATGCCTCGACTACGGCTACGCCAGTTCACCTGCAAAAACTAAGCAGACTGATGTATCAACTGGCTGAACAAAACCTGTCTCGTGCAGCCAAAGACATTAGTATGGGTGGAATCATCGGAACGCTGGCAATGCTCATGCAAACTTCACAGGTTGGTACCAGCGTTCAATTGGAACACATCCCCAAGCCGGCCAATGTGCCCTGGGAGAAATGGCTGGTTAGTTTTCCCAGCTTTGGATATCTGTTTACCTGTAAAAAGCAGGATGAGCATAAAGTCCAAACCTTGTTTTCCTCAGCTCAGGTCAGTTGCGCAAAGATTGGAGAGATCAGCGATGGAAGCAGCATGCTAATCAACTATAGGAATGAACAAATGAATATTAACTTAAAATAATATAAGATGCCTGAAGTATATTTACACATAGAATGGCCAGATGGGAACAGGGATATGGTTTACTCCCCTTCTACGGTAATTAACAACTATTTTAAAGCCGGAGAAGATTTGGCGGTTGCCGCTTTTGAAACTAAAGTCACTGAAGCACTTATCATGGCTAGCCAACGCGTCTATCAGAGATTTGGCTACGAATGCACTTCAGCAATGGCTGAACTGGACCGGCTTAAACTGATCCTTTCCAGGACCGATAAGAGTGGAAATGTCAAAATAATTACCCCGTAAAAAATGGAAGCACCAAAACTGCCCTTACCACCCTTTACCGAGGAGACAGCCTTACAAAAAATCCAGCTGGCTGAAGATGCCTGGAACTCCAGGGATCCTGAGCGGGTATCTTTAGCTTATACGATAGATACCCAATGGCGCAACCGGTCCCAGTTTATTAGCGGCAGGGATCAGGTAGTCGAATTTCTCAGGGCCAAATGGGAGAAAGAGCAGCAGTACAGGTTAAAAAAAGAACTGTGGGCATTCCTTGGCAACAGGATCGCGGTGAGATTTGAATACGAATACCATGACCCAGGCGGGCAGTGGTTTCGGGCCTACGGTAATGAAAACTGGGAATTTGATGAAAATGGTTTGATGAGCAAGCGTTACGCCAGTATCAATGATCTGGCCATACAGGAAACTGAGCGAAGATTATAATACTTAAAAATGAAAGGGTTGATTTAAAATTACTCAATAAAAGAATATGGCTACAAAAGACATTCCGGTTTATAACATTGATCACTTGTCTCAATTTAAGCAAAAAGACATCCAGATCAGCTGCTTTGCACCATATCTTAAAGTGCATAAAAACTTGCATCTTGCTCACAAACACTCGTTTTATCACTTAATCTTATTTACCCAGGGTGCTGGTCATCATGAAATCGATTTTCACAGGTATCCTGTCCGGCCCTACCAAATCTATTTCATGATTCCTGGTCAGGTTCACAGCTGGAGTTTCCAGGGTCCGGTGGATGGGTATGTCATAAATTTTTCGGTGCCATTCTTTCAGTCCTTTCTAATTCAACCGGATTATCTGGAACAATTCGCATTTTTCAACGGGATAATTGAAGATTCAGTCATCGAGTTACCGGAAGAAATTCAGTCCGAAGTAAAAGCTTATTTTGATCAGCTTGTCCGCGAAAGCGAACAGAGCCAGCCATATGGCTTCGATATGGTTAAATCTATCATGCTACAATTGTTTTTCACCATAGCCAGAATCAGTTTTAACGAGAATACCTCTAAAATTACTTCCCACAATTATAAACTGCTGCGAAAGTTCCAGAAAACCATTGAAAAGCATTACGGGATGAAGAGGCTGCCAAAAGACTATGCGGAACTGTTACACGTCACACCCAACCACCTTAACGCCGTGTGCAAGGACTTACTGGGCGTTTCGGCCGGTGAGGTGATCAGGAACCGGATCGTACTAGAGGCCAAAAGACAACTGATCAATCTCGATCTGAGCATATCAGAAATAGCTTACAAGTTGAATTTCGACGACAACTCTTATTTTACCAAGTTTTTCAGAAAACAGGCCGGTTTGACACCAGAGGAATTTAGGAGAGAAGCCGTCCGGCAGGCCAGCAATAATACGCAGCTTGGCTGATTTTTAAAGGACTTCTATTTCTCTAATTCCCATTGCATATTTTATGATGCGCCTCTGTTAAAGCCTATCGTATCCCTATAAAATTGCGGTGATGTGTCTGTTTTCACCTTAAACAAGCGGCTGAAATAAAACTCGTCATCGTAGCCAAGCTCATAGGCAATTTCCTTCACAGTTTTGTCCGTGAGGTATAGCTCCCTTTTTGCTTCCACAATGATCCGCTCGGTAATCAGGTCCGAAAGCGTTTTGTTAAAATGATTTTTTGTGACCCGGGCAAGCGCAACTGGTGTTACGTGCAGCATGTCCGCGTAATCACTGGCAGAGTGCATCAGCCGGAAATTTTCCTCAATCGCGTTTCTTAAATTTTGCACCATAACCAGTTGTTTGCCATTGAGTGTAGTTGGTGCCTGAATACTTTGCTGCTGAATTTTAATCCTGGTCGCCAGTACTAATAATATCTTAAGATAAGAAACCAAAACTTCATCTTTTCTCAAATCATCTGTTTTCAGTTCAGCAACAATTTCCCTGACAATATTGAGCAGCTTATATTTCGCATCCTCATCCAGGGTGATGAATGGCTGCTCATAAATATTGTTAAACAGTATCCCATTTGCCGCAATCTCTTTATGGTGCCGGTAGATGCAAAAGAAATCATGATGGAACTGAATGGAAATCCCCACCAATGGTCCTTTTGAAATCAGCATAAATGGCTGATAAGGGTAAAATGCGAACAAAGTATTTTCCTTAAACGGATATTCACAAAGATCCACTTTAGCCAAACCTTCCCCTGAGGTAATAAAGATCAGGGTGAAATAATTATTCCGCTGGATATGGTCAAAATAACTGCTGTTGTCAAACTCAAAAACTTTGAATGACAAATTACCATTCTGTTGATTGACAAGGGTGTAGACGGATTGTGATAACATCGTGTTTAGGTTTTATTTAGAGTTTTTACAAACTGCTCACTTAGCGCAATACAATCCGAAAGACGGATACCGCTGACCACCTTTGGTCTGGTTCCCCATTTGGGCACCTCTTCGGTTGAAAGAATGCTAAATTGCGAGGTCAATCCCCCAACGTGAGGTACGGCTGTGCCATATATGATTTCTGGTATCTGATGGTGGCGGATCATATAGGAACACATGATACAAGGTTCATGTGTTGTATACATTTGCGCCGAACTTAGTTGTGCTGCATAGCCGTTTTTGATCGCTGAGCGGATCGCCAGGATTTCCGCATGATTGGTGATATCACCAGTTGATTTCCCGGCTTCCTGACCTGTTCCAATAACCTTGCCTTCCAATACGATTACAGCACCCACAGGAGGATTACCCGCAGTTAGTGCTGCTTTAGCGATTTCCAGGCACTGATCCATATAATACTGATATTTTTCCTGCATAAACTTTTATTAGCCTTGCTAATTTACTTAAAAAATTCCCCATGGCCTTGAAACTAAAAACTGCCCCTCGCCGATAGCAAAGGACAGTTCAAATGCCTGATTAAAAAATCAGAATGTCGTAACCATCGTTTCTCAGGTTCAGAAAACTAGGCAGACCAGGGGTACCCGGTACTTCATTGTCGCCCAACAAATCATATCCGGAAACTTCAGTACCGAACACCGCAACGCAGCCTTTGGAAAGACCATGAACATGATCTTTCACTTCCGAATAAAGTCCATGAACCGGATGCTCAGATTTCTCCAATTGTTCAGGCCATCTTACTCCAGCGCCCTGAAAAATGATTTTTACATCTTCATCTGCATGTTTGAATTCATATGCTGATGCCAAAGCGTTAAATACGCGTCCAAGTGCTTCTTCTGAACCAGCTTTGGGATCAGAAAGAATAATAATTGCTGTTTTTTTCATGTCAAATTTTTATTTATAGTACAAAGTTGTGGTAATTCGAATGCTTATAGAATGGATGATTTTTACTATCTCATGGAGACTTTTTACTTCAGTCGGGCGGTTAACGCGAACCCGGACGAACAAAGGTCTGCCAGCCACGCATAGTCTCGATAAAGCGCTCGCTCAGTCCTCCCTGGCGCAGGTATTCAGCCGTTACAGGCATCGCCGGGCTCTCGTACATTGGATTCGCTTTGACCTGGAGCGGAAAGTCCCTTTGCAATATGCCTGCTCTCGCAATGAGCACAAAGTCACAGCCTTCCTCCAATAGCTCCGCGGCACGCTGCCCGCTGTAGATCTTGCCGGCTGCGCCTAACCGGACACCTTTGCGGGGGAGTTCTGTGAAAACGCTCAGCAGCGTCTTTCCCTGAAAAGCACCCTCTCTGACTACCTGAGCAGAATCCCATAAAGCCAGGTCCAGGTAGTCAATCAGTTCCTGGTCAAAGATCTCAGCAGTAATCTCCCGCAGTTCCTCCAGGCGCAACCCATAGCGCTCAATTGATAAACGCCAGCCGATCTGAAAATCAGGGCCGCAGTTTTGGCGGATACCCTTAATCACTTCCAGCGTAAAACGTGCCCGGTTCTCCACGCTGCCACCATATTTATCCGTCCGGTCATTTAGATTTGGAGACAGGAATTCTGACAGGATCCACCCGAAAGCGCCATGCACCGAAACCCCATCGAAACCGGCCAGTTCCGCTCTTTTGGCTGCCGCGATAAAGCTGTCACGGATCCGCTCCACCTCTTCTGTCGTAAGGGCGGCTACACCCCGAACTGTTTTCCCCGAAGCAGGCGCTGGAATTCCACCCACTGCCGGAACCGCACGGTGACCAGCATGGTGTAACTGCACTGTTGAAAGCGCACCTCCCTCGCGGATAGCTGTCGCCATTTTGGTCAGCCCCGGCAAATGGTCATCGCTATGAATACCCATCTGGCGCTCAAAGGCAATTCCCCCTGCTTCTACAGTAGACGCACCGGCTTGTATTAGCGCATAACCGCTCCCGGCAAGTTGCTCGATCCAGAGTTGATCGAACTCAGAAGCCGTACCATCATACTCGCTTTGCTGACTGGTCAGCGGCGCCATCATGAAACGATTGCTCATTTCCCGGCCGTGCAACAAAGTGAGTGGTTTGAATAAATCTGAAACAGACATGTTGTTAAATTTTATGTGTAAACTTTTGTCTGTCAAAGGTGGCTGGATACCAGCAGGGGAAAAATGGATGTTTTTTACAATCTCATGGATGTTTTTTATTGCTGCCAGATATTTTTACCCCGCTGATAAAGGTCCAGCTCGGATGAAACCGGCTTGTTTTTGTTCATCATCTAAAATCGTATTCCGCGCACTACTACTTACCTGCCATCTTTTGCTGCAGTCGTTTAGGTGTTTCCCCGTATCTTTCCCGGAAAGAAGCGATAAAATGTACCGAAGTTTCAAAGCCTACCTCGTACGCAATCTGGGTAATATTCATTTCCGACCTTAACAACTGATAGGCCTCCTCTAGCCTACGCTGCATGATCCATTTCCCTGGATTCAATCTAAAGGTCTGATTGAACCTGCGCTTAAAGGTCGAGAGGCTGCAGTTGGACAGGAAAGCGTACTGCTCCAAAGAAATATTCTCTTTAAAATGACTTTGCATCAGCAGCATCAGGTCAGGATCAACAAAAGTGTCCAAACTCCGCAGCTGCGTTTCAAAATGACGCCCCCCGGGTCCGGATACCAGGACTTGTAACAACTCCCGGATTTTAACAGGCAAAAATGACTTCAAACGCTCAGGGTCTGCATCCATTGTAAAACAGGACAGCAACGGGGAGGTCATATGTTCATCATGTCATCCTTTGGAAGCAAACCCATATCACGACAGGCATGAATGCCTGAGCTTGCCCCGCCAGAACATGCCAGAATACTATACGCCTGTGAACGTAACCATGCGTCTGAAAAAATAATAATGATGGATTCATATCTGTTATCCGGATCATCAACTTTATCAGAAACGACATAGGAACCTTTTTTCATAAAAAAACCAGAACCCGCAGGCACAATCAACTTACTTCCATGGTCAAGTTTTTCTTTGATTCCTTTTAGCACGATACTGATCAGGTTCATATGCACAAACATATTCGCCATCTTAATTTCCAATGGCTGCCTGTAATGCATGACAAAAATGTCATCATTCCAGGATAGAACGCCAGGATTCTCCTTAATGATACTACTGCAATTAAGATCGACCATTATCATATATAATGCATTACAAACACATACCACCAGCAATCTTACGGATTTCAAGCAGCACGTAAATATGGAGATTCCTTAATTCATGAGTAATGGACAAATGCGATATTATCATGGATAATTTTTATTCGGTCTGCTCAACGCAGGCTGAACTTTACGCGATATATTTTGGACTTCTTAAGAAATCACCTCTTTCCCGCCAGAACTAGTTTTGTCTTGTTCAAAAGATAGAAATTATGAAGATGTTTTATTTTACAGACCCGATGTGTTCATGGTGCTATGGTTTTAGCCCTGCAGTAAAAAAATCAGACTGGAAAAAGAAGCAGGGTTAAACAGCCTTTAACCTCAGGAACGACACCAAGTTCTGTTTCAGCAATTCTGTACTGTAAGTTGCTCCTCAACAGACAGTATTTCCACTAAATAAAAAAAACGTAAACCCGATGCACGCGCAACTTGTTGCTATGTAGCATATCATTAATTTAAAAATGACCACTTATGGAAAATGAGGAAAATAAAATGGACCAGGAAATCATCAATTCAGAACAGTTCCAGGTAGGACGCGCACCGGAAGAAGAAAAAACACAAGAACAGGACGACGCCCAATACACCGAAGATGAAGTAGAATTTGCCGACGGCGAGGGCACATCATTAGCAGAAGAATTTGAAGTCCCTGAAAAAGAGGACCTCGAAGAAGAGTTAGACGGGGTTGTGGATGAGCAGCAATTTGACGAAGAAGAAGACGAGCAGTAGTCTTACAGTGCAAGTATGATCACCACTGTAATCATGCAGGAACTCCAAAGAGAATTTAAAGGCTATAGGACAATGGTAAGAAGTTAATCTTACAAAGTTTCAAAGAACTTAGATAAAGGTAAATTTTATGTAGGTCAAACTCTCTTGAATGGATGGAGCAGAGACACCCTGGCAGTACAGATGAAGAATTTGTCGCATTAAGCAGTGAAGCAAAAGAGCGACCTATTCGTAGTATTCCATAAAATATATGCCGGGAAGTTAACACCTAAGGTGAAAAATACTCAACTTTGCCCATG
>JAZKCT010000040.1:0-53004 GCA_040387995.1 Bacteroidota bacterium
ATATGTATTGGACATTAGAACTCGCATCGCATTTGGAAGACGCTCCATGGCCTGCAACAAAAGACGAATTGATTGATTATGGTATCAGATCAGGCGCACCTGTAGAGGTAATTGAAAACCTGCAGGCACTTGAAGACGATGGTGAACCATACGAGACTATCGAGGAGATCTGGCCTGACTATCCTACTAAAGACGATTTTTTCTTTAATGAGGACGAATATTAAATCTCATTTATAACAGCATGAAAGCCCCGCAAATACGGGGCTTTTTTATTTTCGAACGTTAAGGTTTTAATGGTGTGATCGACCTGCTTCGTCAATTTGTCAGAATCCTCTTTTTTTAATCAGGACGTTTGCAATTTCGAGATCTTCAGGATAAGTGATCTTTAGGTTATCTCTTTCGCCCTCTATAAGATGGATACGATGCCCTGAGTACTCCAGCACAGAAGCATCATCTGTAAACTGATTGGTAAAGTCAACCTCATAGCATTTTTTTAGCTCCTCAACATTAAAAGTCTGAGGTGTTTGGACTAATGCAAAGTCATCTCTGTTCAAGGCGATACTTTGATGATCATGTGCCAATTTTCTAATAGAATCTGTAGGTTTTATGGCTACCACAGCGTTTCCTCTTTTTTTAGCCTCTACAAAACATCTTGTGATTAGTTCTGGGGAGACCAGTGGTCGTACTGCGTCATGTACTGCAACGTAGCCGTCGCCATGTATACTGTCCAATCCGTTTTTTACTGAGTGAAACCTTTGCTCGCCTCCTTCAATCACCTGGTGTGGTACTTTAAAATGATGGAGGTTGCACAATTCCGTCCAATACAGATGTTGTTGTTTGTTTAAAACTACCAGTATTTCCGGATTTAAGGATGATCTGTGAAAAGCCTCAATAGTATGCATCATAACCGGTTTGCCGTTCAACAGTAAAAACTGTTTTGCAACCATGCTCTGCATCCTGTTTCCTGACCCCCCGGCTACTAATATTGCGTAATATTTCATGTTATCAGCGGTTAGAATCAGGTAGTAGGTATCAATTAGTTAGTATCAAGACATGAAAACAACGATTCATACGAAACTATATGCTTCTGATCTTGATACTAACTACTTGATACTAATTCCTATATGATTAGCATGGCATCACCATAGCTGTAGAAACGATATTTTTCTTTCACCGCTACTTCATAGGCGTTCATCACATAGTCATAACCTCCAAAAGCACTTACCATCATTAATAAAGTTGATTCTGGTGTATGGAAATTGGTGATCATGGAATTTGCGATACTGAAATCATACGGAGGAAAGATAAATTTACTCGTCCAGTCATTAGCAGGTTTAAGGGTCCTATTTGACGAAACAGCCGATTCGATCGCGCGCATAGAAGTCGTTCCGACTGCACAGATTTTTCTTTTCGTTTCAATTGCGTTGTTTACAATATCCGCATCCTTTTGTTCAATAATGAACTGCTCTGAATCCATTTTGTGCTTGGTCAGATCCTCAACTTCGACTGATCTGAAAGTACCAAGGCCCACATGAAGGGTAACCTCAGCAAAATCAACACCTTTCAGTTCCAGGCGTTTCATCAGTTCCCTGCTGAAGTGCAAACCTGCGGTCGGCGCCGCAACTGCACCTTCATGCTTTGCGAAAATGGTCTGGTAACGTTCTTTGTCCTGTGCGGTAGCTTTACGTTTGATGTATTTGGGAAGTGGAGTTTCCCCCAAAATCTCAATGTTCTTTCTGAACTCCTCGTCTGTACCGTCAAAAAGAAAGCGGATGGTCCTGCCACGTGAAGTTGTATTGTCCACAACCTCTGCAACCAGAAGGTCATCATCACCAAAATAAAGCTTATTACCTACACGGATCTTACGAGCAGGATCTACCAGTACATCCCATAGGCGCAGTTCTTTATTCAGTTCACGCAATAAAAACACTTCAATTGTGGCACCTGTTTTTTCTTTATTGCCGTATAAACGCGCAGGAAAAACTTTGGTGTTGTTCAGGATCATTACATCTTTATCGTCAAAATACCCTAAAATATCTTTGAATATCTTGTGTTCAATTTTGCCGGTATCCTTGTGGAGAACCATTAAACGGGCTTCGTCCCGTTGTTCGGAAGGATTACTTGCAACTAATGAATCAGGTAAATTAAACTTAAACTGAGATAATTTCATATTGTTCGATGTAATATTTTAGGGCGCAAATTTACGAATATAATCTTTAATATTATAATTAAGTTCTTCTGCCTGTTTTCTGTCCTCCGGGCTGTGCCTGCAAACGCTTAACCTCCTATCTTTTTTACATTATATGACCTTCTGCTGTAACCTTTTTGGCTATTTTTGATCTAAACATTAATTATGATTATTTTCAGACTAATAGGCGAAAGTTTTCGGTTTGCATTTGATGCACTGCGCCAGAATAAACTGCGTACCATACTTTCCCTGCTGGGAATTACCATTGGTATTTTTGCCATCATATTTGTGTTTTCAGCTGCTGATACTTTTAGGGCCAAACTGCAGGCCAGTATTGATAAGCTTGGTTCTAAAACCATATTCGTACAGAAGTGGCCTTGGGGTGGGTTTGGCGACTATCCCTGGTGGAAATACGTGAACAGACCAGAACCTTCTCTTCGAGATTATGAACTGCTGAGAGACCGCATGCAATATGCGCAAGGGGTGTCTTATGAAATTTTTGCAAACGAGCGCACGGTAAAGTACAGGGTCAATTCTGTTGAGGGTGCTGGTATACGAGCCGCCTCACAGGATTTTGATAAAACCTGGACACTTGATTTTCAGGAAGGAAGGTACTTTACCGAGAATGAAGGCAGAACCGGTTCGGCGGTAGTGCTGATCGGCGCTGCTGTAGCTGAAGGACTTTTTAACGGACAGCCTGCAATTGGAAAAGCCATTACAGTGATGGGTAGAAAAGTGAAGGTGATTGGTGTATTTAAGAAAGAAGGAGAGGACATGCTTGGTATGTCTCAGGACAAGAACATTGTCATGCCGATCAATTTTGCCAGGGGAATTATCGACGTCCAAAGTGGTAGATATGATCCTAGTATTACAGTTAGAGGATATGACAACATTTCGCTGGAAGAGGTAGAGAGTGAACTCCGGGGCGCTTTGCGCGCGATCAGAAAGATTAAACCGGGTGCTGATGATGATTTTGCACTTAATAAAAGCACAATTGCTTCGGACGATCTCGATAAGATGTTTGGCGTGGTGAATGTTGCCGGCTGGATCATTGGCGGATTCTCCATATTGGTTGGTGGCTTTGGTATCGCCAACATTATGTTTGTTTCAGTAAAAGAGCGCACCAATATCATCGGGATCCAGAAATCACTGGGGGCAAAGAACTACTTTATCATGTTGCAGTTTTTGTTTGAGGCCATTGTATTGTGTTTACTCGGCGGTCTCTTGGGACTGTTATTGGTGTATATTGCTACGCTGATTTCTGCTGCAAACGGTTTTGAAATGATCTTGTTTCTGAACAATATTATTTTGGGTATCAGTGTTTCAGTGATTATAGGGGTGATTTCAGGTTTCTGGCCAGCGTATGCCGCATCAAGGATGGACCCGGTTGAAGCAATCCGCTCCTAATCTGCTTCGATATCTCTTAAAAATTTGACATTACTATTCAAAGGCTGGACCTTTTGCACTGAAGAAGCGCAAAAATCCTATGCCTTTTCATAGAACGTCAAATTTTTAACCAGGATGCATTAGCATAAACTCGCTCATCCGAAGGATAGTGGAGATTTTTTAGATTACAATATAATCGATAGCAGTAAACGCAAAACAGGCCAGTAACATATTGTTTACCGGCCTGTTATATTTATAAGCGCTTAAGCGCTCGTTTATTTTAATTTAGCAAGTGCTGCTGCAATTCTGCTTACCGCCGTTCTCAATTGGTCTTCAGCTGCTGCATAAGAGATCCTGATGCAGTCTTCGTTACCGAATGCCTCACCCGTGACAGTAGAGACATGTGCTTCGTTCAACAAATAAAGCGATAGGTCTTCTGCTGTGTTGATCACGGTAGTGCCGTCAGTTTTACCGAAGTATGCTTTAATTTCAGGGAAGAAATAAAATGCCCCGTCAGGAAGGTTTACGTTTACGCCAGGAATAGCGCTCAGCAATTCAAAAACGATGTCCCTGCGTTTTTTAAACTCAGCAACCATTTCATTTACTGTAGCTAAACCACCGTGATAAGCTTCCAATGCAGCGCGTTGCGCGATAGATGAAGTACCAGAAGTGATCTGTCCCTGCAGTTTATCACAAGCATTTGCGATCTCTTTATTGGCAGCCATGTAGCCCACTCTCCAGCCAGTCATAGCATAAGATTTGGAGAATCCGTTGATCAGGATCACGCGGTCTTTTACTGAATCAAATTCAGCGATAGAAGCGTGTTTACCAACAAAATTGATGTGTTCATATATCTCATCAGAGATGATGTAGATGTTTGGATATTTTTCAAATACCGCAACCAGATCAGCCAATTCTTCCTTACTATATACCGATCCTGTCGGATTACATGGAGAAGAGAACATGAATAATTTAGTTTTAGGTGTAATGGCCGCTTCCAATTCTGCACCTGTGATCTTAAAATTATTATCAACCGTAGCATTGATGAAAACACTTTCTCCTTCTGCCAGTTTAATCATTTCTGAATAAGATACCCAGTAAGGCGTAGGCACGATCACCTCATCACCAGGATTTACCAAACACAATACTGCATTGGCGAGTGATTGCTTGGCTCCTGTAGAAACAACAATCTGGTCAAAACTGTAAGTTAGGTTATTTTCACGCAGTAGCTTTTCAGCAACTGCCTTACGCAGATCAGGATAACCAGAAACCGGTGTGTAATACGAATAATTTTCGTCTACCGCGGTCTTTGCAGCTTCCTTGACAAATTCTGGTGTGAAAAAGTCTGGCTCACCAAAACTCAGATTGATAACGTCTATCCCTTTTGCGGACAGTTCTCTACCTAATTTCGCCATTTTAATGGTCTGAGATTCAGATAGGTTGTTGATTCTTTTGGATAAAAATGTCATAATAAATAGTGCAAAGGCAAATAAAATTTTGTGCGGATGCAAATATATGAACCTCACCGAATTAAAGACTAAAAAAAATACTTTTTAATGTTATTACATCAGTAAACAGTATTTTTGAAGGCTAAACACAATCATTTGCAACCCAGAAAAAAAGCAATTCTAATCGCTTTATGCGTCAGTATACTGCTCATGCTTGCAAAGTTTGCGGCCTACCTCATGACGCATAGCAATGCAATTCTGACAGATGCTGCAGAGAGTATTGTCAATGTACTCGCCAGTGCCTTTGCGTTTTACAGTATTTATCTCGCCACCATTCCTAAAGATACCAACCATCCATACGGACATGGTAAAGTGGAATATTTTTCTGCCTTTCTTGAAGGAGCGCTGATCTCGATTGCGGGCGTCATCATCATTTTTAAGTCCGGATATGATTTGATCTACCCCAAGTCCATTGTGAACCTTTGGGAAGGAGCGGGCATTATCGGGATTACAGGATTTGTAAACTTGCTTATCGGTTATTACCTCATCAGAACCGGCAAAGTCCAAAACTCCATTACGCTCGAGGCAGATGGCAAGCACCTGATTACTGATGCGGTTACCAGTGGGGGACTGGTAGCAGGTGTAATTCTCATTCAATTGACGGGTTTTACCTGGCTGGATAGCATTATTTCTATTCTATTGGGGCTCTATATTGTTTATAACGGTTACAAACTTACAAGACGCTCTGTAGGCGGACTGATGGACGAAAGTGACATTGCTTTGGTTGAAGATATCATTGATTGTATGCAGAAGAACCGTAGAGATCCCTGGATTGACGTACACAACCTGCGCGCGCAACAATATGGTGCCGATCTGCACATCGATTGTCATTTTACATTACCTTATTATTTTGACCTGAACCAGGTACATAACGAGATTTCGCAGATTGATACAATGATCAACGGTAATGCAAAACGGAAGACAGAGCTCTTTATCCATGCCGATCCATGTCTGCCTGCTTGTTGCAATTATTGCCACATGAAAAATTGTCCGGTAAGGGCCGAGCCCTTTCGGGCGGAGATCAAATGGACGATTGATAATGCTACAAAAAACCAAAAACACTTCGACCAATGAGTTATTTTAACGTAAGGGTATACGGATTACTGATCAATACAGAAAACCAGGTGCTGATCAGTGATGAACAATCTGGCGGGAGAACTTTTACCAAATTCCCGGGTGGAGGTGTGGAGCTCGGTGAAGGCTTGATTGATGCGCTGAAAAGAGAGTTTATGGAAGAATGCAATGCTGAGATTGAAGTTCTGAGTCATTTGTATACTACTGACTTTTACGAGCAATCGTCTTTCAATGACAGTCAGATTCTAAGTATTTACTATCTTGTGCAGCCTGTTAAGCCCTTAAATCTGAACTATAAAACCAGTGTTTTCGATTTTGATGAACACAGTTTGCAATCCTTCAGATGGATCAGTTTAAATGACCTGACTACGAATGATGTCACATTCAAAACAGACCAGCTGGCTATTGAAAAACTGTCAAACAGCAAATGAACCTTATAAACCGATTCAAATGAATTTAGCTGAGCGCGATAAAAAAGTAATCTGGCATCCCTATACACAAATGAAAAATCCCTTGCCTCATGTACCAATTGTGAGGGGAGAGGGTGTGTACTTATTTGACGAAACCGGCAAAAAGTACATTGATGCTGTCTCCAGCTGGTGGGTAAACATTCATGGCCACGCACATCCGCATATTGCCGAGAAGGTTTCTGCACAACTTCAGCTCCTTGAACACGTGATCTTCGCTGGCTTTACACATGAGCCTGCCGTGCAATTGGCCGAGCGTTTGTTGCCCTTACTGCCCGGCACGCAGGAGAAGGTCTTCTATACGGATAATGGTTCTACAGCAGTGGAAGTTGCGCTGAAGATGTGTTTGCAATACTGGGCAAATACCACCAAGCAACCCAGAAAAAAGATTCTGGCTTTCAAAGAGGCGTACCATGGCGATACATTTGGTGCGATGTCCGTTAGTGGCAGAAGTATATTTACAGATCCGTTCAGTTCCCTGCTTTTCGAAGTAGAGTTTATTGATTTGCCCAACGAAAAAAACATCAGTCAAATCAAATCCCGGATCAATTACTTGTCCAATGAAGTAGCTTGTTTTATTTTCGAACCCCTGGTTCTCGGTGCCGGTGGCATGCTGATGTACGATGCAGTTTATCTTGACGAACTGATTGCTACTTGTCAGCAACAGGGTATTCTGACCGTCGCTGATGAAGTTATGACCGGTTTTGGCCGTACTGGCCGGTTGTTTTCGTGTGAAATACTGCAAAACAAACCTGATATTTTTTGTCTTTCCAAAGGTTTAACAGGTGGCACGATGCCATTGGGGGTAACTACCTGTAATACCAAAGTCTTTGAAGCTTTTTTGAGTGATGATAAACTGAAGACTTTATACCACGGACATTCCTTTACGGCAAATCCTGTCGCCTGTGCTGCCGCATTGGCCAGTATGGACATTTTGCTGAGTCCTGAAACTTTGCCGAACATCCAAAGGGTAACTGCCAGGCATACCGAATTTGCGATGAAAATTAAAGGCCATCCCAAACTCAAGGACGTACGGCAGACTGGTACCATACTGGTTATGGAATGGGCGACTGGCGATGATACTTCTTACCTGAACAAACTCAGAAATCAGTTGTACAATTACTTTTTGGCCCGCGGTATTATCCTGAGACCTTTGGGAAATATTCTATATATTTTACCTCCGTATGTCATCAGTGATGCTGATCTGGATTATATTTACAGCACGATTCTAACTGCTTTAGAAGATATTAATTAGTGCACAAACACTCAATACCCGATATGAACATCAAGCCGATCTTAGAAAACATAGTTAACAATAATGCATTGCATGCCAAGTGGTTGAATACGCTATCTTATATGGAAAATGCAGGTGCGAAGAAGATTTCCGCCTCTGAACATAAAGAAAATGTTAACCTGATCATTTTAAAACATGCAGCGGAAGAACACCGCCATGCTTATTACCTGAAAAAGCAGTTGGATAAACTGGAAGGTGGCCTTTGTAAAACCTATACCAACGAAGAACTGCTGACACCAAATCACACTAAATTTTACCTGAATGCGTTGGATGTGGCGGTATGCCGGTACCTCAAACAGCACTTTGACCTGAGCGGATATGAACTGAAATTTGCTGCCTACTTGTTCGTTACCTATGCCATCGAAGTGCGTGCAGATGAACTTTATCCGGTTTATCAGGAGGTGCTGACCAATGCCGGTAGCCGCGTAACAGTTAAATCCATCATTTTAGAGGAAGAGGGACACCTGGAGGAAATGCTCAACCAGTTGAAAACCTTTTCGCCCGATTGGGAAAGGCATGCACAGATTGTGATTGAGATCGAACAGCAGATGTTTGGCGATTGGATCTCACATCTGGACAAGCAGATTGCTTAGACCTTTACAACTTTGCCTGGTGTAACCGCATAAAACCGGTCGCCAGGCTCGGCTTTGATCAGAAACAATCCTGTAAACACGCTAAAGGCGGGCAATACCGCGCAGGTATCACTGAAATAGAAACAAGGAAACTTCAACTGTTGCCTGGCCTTTCCGTAAATCACTACACCAGGGTGGATGTGTCCTGAAATGTTGTAATATTCATCAAACTCCTTTGGCTTATCATGGATAAAACGAAAGGGCTTCATGAGCAACTCTTTTTTAAATACGGTAATGTCCAAAGCTGCGTAATCCTCTGATCGAAGGGCGTCATGATTGCCTTTGATCAACACGACCTTTAAAGCTGGATAGCCCTTTCTCCATTCCAGGAAAATCTCTGCATCACTGTTCATTTTATTGTGGAACATATCACCTGTAACCAGCAATATATCAGGACCATATTCTCCAATTAGGCAGCTTATTCTTTGCAGGTCAGTCAGTCCTACACTAACCGGAACCTGTATCCCAGATTTCCGGAAATGCGCTGATTTACCAATATGCAGATCACTGATGATCAACATCTTTTCCCTTTCCCAATAGATGGCTTTTTCTTTACAAAGTATTAGTTGCTCCCCGCTGCACTCAACGATCATTCTTGTCTCTCCGGTTTTTCTTTTCTGCCTCGGCAGTCATTCTTTCTATTCTCTGACTTAGTTCTTCTGAACTCATATTGTCCCGCAAACTGTCCACCTTGATAGGAAAACACAATGGGGTATAGCTATCCGTTTTTACGATGATGACCTTGCTGCCCTGGATCCTGTTCAGCGCAGCTGCCAGCCTTGGTTCTTCTATCTGCTGATAAAAGGCCTCATCATATGCCTGCCGCAATAATAAGTTATGTTTGTCATAATCACTAAAGACGTTGAAAAATAATGCAGCAGAGGACTGCAAATGCTTATTCGCTACATACTTGCCCGGGTATCCCTGAAAAACCAGTCCGGCAATACAGGCGATGTCCCTGAACTTTCTCCTCGCCATTTCTGTAGCGTTGATGCTCGCTATGATGTCGGCAGATAATTCTGCCGGACTAAACAGTTCCTTTATATTTGCCTCATCTAAGGGAATAGGTTGTTCACTGAGCAGTTCAAAACCATAATCATTCATTGCAATGGAAAATGTAATCGGTTTCAACCTTCCCAGGCGGTAAGCAATCAGCGAAGCCATGATTTCGTGTACCTGCCGCCCTTCAAAAGGATAGGCGAAAAGGTGATAACCGTCCTTGGTATTGATCAGTTCGATCAGGAATTCATCGTCTTTTGGTACGTGAGATACCTTAGCCTGCCGCTGAAATAGCGGGAGGATCAAATCCAGTTCCTCATCGTCATGTTCTTTATACAATGTCTCATTGTATTTTTTTCGCAGTATAGCACCCAAATTGGCAGTCAGCGAAATTCGTCCGCCCATCCAACTCGGACTCATTGCTGTCTTTTGTTTGCTCTTGCGTACCAGGGCCATCATCTCTTTGATCATGATAAATTCCAATACTCTGCCAGCCAGCGTGAAACTGCTGCCTGGTTTCATCCTGGCGATAAAAGATTCTTCGACCATGCCCACAAAACCTCCGGTCAGGTACTTTACCTTGATCATCGCATCACTCACAATCGTTCCAATATGCAGTCTGTGCCGCAGGGCGATCTGGCGGCTTTCTACCTTCCATAAGCCATCTACTTTAGTCACCTTACTAAATTCATTATAAGCTGTTAAGCTATCTCCACCTGTAGTGATGAACTGCATAATCCAGGTCCATTCCTGGGGCAAGAGCTCTCGGAAAGCGTGGGTCTGTTTCACTTCAAAAAAAAGCTGCTCATCGTCAAAACCATCGCCTACAGCCAGCGTTACCAGGTATTGGATGAGGACATCAAATGACATCACTACCGGTTCCCTGCTTTCGATATTCTGTGTTCTTGCCGCCTCTTTGATTGCTGCCGCCTCGACCAGTTCCAGGGCATGGGTAGGCAAGAAATAAATCTTTGAGGTTTCGTATGGCGAGTGACCACTTCGGCCCGCACGTTGCAGAAATCTAGCTACTCCCTTGGGCGATCCGATCTGTACCACGGTGTCTACGGGTTTAAAATCTACGCCAAGATCCAAAGATGAAGTGCTAACCACCGCCTTTAGTGCACCGGTATGAATGGATTCCTCGATCCAGTTTCTGAGCTCATAGTCAATAGATCCGTGATGTATCGCAAGTTGGCCAGCCAGATTTTCATCTTTGGCCAACAAATTCTGATACCACATCTCTGCCTGTCCACGCGTATTGGTGAAAATCAGCGTGGTCTTGCTTTTATAAATGATGGGCAAGAGTTTATCTGCCAGTTTATGGCCCAAATGTCCCGCCCAGGGCAACATATCAATGTGATCGGGCAGAATAGACTTGATGATGATTTTTTTCTCTATATCGGCTTTAATGATGATTTTCAGCAAATCTTCGTAAGGAACAAGGACATCCAGCGCCTGGTCGATATTGCCGATAGTGGCCGAGATGCCCCAGATCCTTAACAACCGCTCAGGATGTTGCACACCAAGCAAACCTTTAATGCGGGAAATGGCCAGTTCGGCCATTACACCACGTTTACTGCCCAGCAATTCATGCCATTCGTCGGCCACAATGCACTGCAAGTGTTCAAAATAGTTGAATGTGCTTTTCTGGGCCAGCAACAAATGCATGCTTTCAGGAGTGATGATCAGCACTTCCGGCATCTGCTTTTTCTGTTTCAGTTTTTCGCTTTGTGCGGTATCGCCATTGCGAACACCCACCGTCCAGTCCAAGTGTAGTTCATCACATACCTCCCGCATGGCTCTTGCCAAGTCTTTGGCCAGTGACCGCAGAGGGGTGATCCAAATCAGCTTCAGGCCGGCATCTTTCTTTTGACGTACCGACTTTTTCGGTTGCTCTTTTGGCGTGTTAATTTCAGCTTTGACCGTTTTTTTTTCGGCCTGCTTTTGAAGTTCAACTACAGCAGCGTTGGTAACCCGTCCTTTCTTGTTCCTAGCTTCGACAGCCTCAACCTCCGCTTTCTTATTGAGTTCATCAATTGCAACAGCCAGAAACAAGGAGAATGTTTTTCCAAAACCAGTAGGGGCGTTCACCAGTCCGCTATAACCCTCTGCATAGTACTGCCAGGCGTCGGTCTGGAATTTAAAGGGTCTGCGCTTTGCAGCCTTCAACCATTGCATGACTTGCTTATAACCTTTGCTTTTCGCAAAGACTGTTTCAGCTTTCTGTAGCTCGTTTTTTTTATTTTCTATACTCATATAAGGCAGCTACAGTGTTGATTGCAACAATTGCTTTAAGTCATCCAGCGTGTTGATTTCATCTGCTTTTTTGTCCTTGCGCCAACGCGCTATGCGCGGAAAGCGCAGCGCCAATCCCGCCTTATGTCTTTTGCTTTCAGCTATTCCTTCAAAAGCAATCTCGAATACAAGTTCAGGCTTTACCGTACGTACCGGGCCAAATTTCTCTACTGCATTTTTTACCACAAACGAATTTACTTCTTTTATTTCTTTGTCGGTAAGTCCGGAATACGCTTTCGCCACAGTGATGAGCTGGTCACCGTCCCGCACTGCAAAAGTATAATCTGTAAAGAAATTTGCCCTTCTGCCACTACCTTTTTGGGCGTAGATCATCACCGTATCCACGGTATACGGATTGATCTTCCATTTCCACCAGTCGCCACGTTTCCTGCCAGAATGGTACATAGAATCGAGTTTTTTGAGCATAATGCCCTCACTGTTCAATTCTCTGGAACCTTGGCGCAATATAGCAAGCTCTTCCCAATCCCCGAACTTTACCACAGGGGAGAGCACAACTACGTCTGAAGTCTTTAATTTTTCTATAACTCCGGTCAACAAAGATCTTCGTTTTTCAAGTGTGTCGGACCTTAAATCCTGACCTTCGTACTCCAGCAGATCATAGGTGTAAAAGCCTATTGGCGCATCATTGAGCTGGGCTTTGTTGATCGTTTTCCTGTTTAATCTCTGTTGTAAGATACTAAAAGCTTGTACATTGCCATCTTTTACTGAAAGTATTTCTCCATCCAGAACTGTTCCGTCTTCCAGCTCGTCCAATAGGAAATGGAGTTCAGGAAACTGGTCGGTGACCAGCTCTTCACCCCGCGACCAAATGAACAACTCTCCCTTGCGTTTCACAATTTGTCCTCTGATGCCGTCCCATTTCCATTCTGCCTGCCATTCCGTAACTGCTCCTAAAGAAGCCGGATCGGCTTCCAAAGCATAAGCCAGGCAAAAGGGGTATGGCCAGGAATTATCCGTATTGACGTGTGCGCCAGCCACCAGATCTTGAAAAGTGATCTCCCATGGCTGCCACTTGCCCATAATGCTGTGCATAATCTGACTGCTATCGAGCTCACTTTGCTTAGCCAATGCGTTCACGAGCATTTTGTTGGACACCCCGATCCTGAAATTTCCTGAAATCAACTTATTGAAAATGAACCTCTCCGGTGTCTCCAGGCTATCCCAGGCCTCCAGGATGAAGGCCTTTTTTTCTTCATCTGATTTACCATGCAAAGCCGCAAGATCCTTTATCCACTCATGAAGTTTGCGGTCGCTTAGTTTGGAAGCCGGAGGAAGTACCAAAGCAATGGTCTCGCTCAAATCACCAACGCTGTGGTAACTTTCCGCAAAAAGCCAGTCTGGAATGCCGCTCAGTTCCGTTGCCCATTGCCGGATAAATGTGGTGTTTACCGGGCGCTTAGGTCGCTTTCCGGTAAACATGGCGATCACATAAGGTTTATCCAGGTCGTCAGCCTCTGTAAAATAATCGACCAGAGCAGCCAGCTTGTCGTTGGTTTTGTTGCTCATCTCCAATTGCCGGATCAGTTCTGTAAAGCGCTTCATGCAGTTTCTTCCTTTACTTTTGTCTCATCAAGACTTTCCATCTTTTCTTCCTCTTCTTCATTGCCATATTGTGTTTTTACTTCTTCTGATTCAATACCAATTTCATTAAGGTACTTGGAAAAAGTAGCAGTGTAACCATGTGTTACAAAAACCTTTTCGGCTTCTGTGGCCTTTATAGCCGATAATAAGCCCGGCCAGTCCGCATGGTCACTCATGGCAAATCCGGCATCTGCACTGCGCCATCTTCTACTGGCCCTGACCTGCATCCATCCCGAGCAGATGCCGGTTGCGGCGTTGGTCAGGTTTTTGATCCAGCGCCCATCTGCCAGTGCAGGAGGTACGATCACAATGCCTTTTTGAAGCGTTTCTTTTTTAGTTTCCGGTGTAATCCTAATGGTTTCAGGAAGATCCACCCCCGCACCAATAAAGCGCTCATTCAGGTTGGCAATGGAATTGTGTACGTAAATATCGCTGTAACCCGCAAGTCCCTTGATGAGTCGCTGCGCTTTGCCAAGACTGTAGGCCACCAGCACACTGGTTTTATTGCGGTCATGGTTGTTCGAAATCCATTCTTTCATTTCTCCAAAAATGATTTCCTGAGGCTGCCACTTGTAAATGGGTAGTCCAAATGTACTTTCAGAAACAAAAGTATGGCATTTAACAGGCTCAAAAGCAGTACTGATTCCGTCGTATTCGACTTTATAATCTCCAGATACCACGCAGATTTCACCTTTATATTCCAGGCGGATTTGCGAAGATCCAATGACATGACCTGCCGGAAAAAGACTGACTTTGACACCATTGATACTGATTTCCTTATTGTAGGGCAAAGTTTCAATCACAAGATCCTCACCCAAACGCTGGTCTAAAATTGGCTTGGTCAGTTCGTGACACAAGTAGGCTTTGTTGCCCCATTTCACATGATCAGCATGGCCGTGTGTTGTAACAGCTAAGTCAACAGGTCGCCAGGGATCGATGTAAAAATCGCCCTGCTTGCAATAAATGCCTTTGTTGGTAAAAGAAATGAGTGCCATTGGGGTACAACAAAATCAATTGAGTTAAAGTTTTAAATGACAGAATATGTAAACTATTGTTTTATGCATGTTCTTGCCATGTAAGTAGTCTCGATTTAGAGTGAATCTGACCGAAAGGCAATGCCCCAACATGCACCCGACAACTTTGGAACATCCATCGGATGGTGCAACGATGCTCCAACCATGTTGTAACGATGCTGAAATCATGTTGTACTTAAGGGATATAATAGGGCGGTGTGATACTAAGGCACCATTCACTATCATGAAACAAAATGTATTGATATATTTGAAAACTAAAACTGACTATTGTTCGTTAAATAACGCATGAAAAAATACTTCTTTATTCTATTGATGGCACTGAGCAGTGCAACTTTTGCACAAGACGCTTATTGGCAACAACACCTTACTTATTCCATTGATGTATCCCTGAACGATAAAGACAAGACCCTGAAAGGGTTTGAGACTATCGTCTATAAGAACAATTCACCTTCTACACTGGATTTTATCTGGTTTCACATTTGGCCGAATGCCTATAAACAAGAATCTACCGCGCTGTTTCAGCAGATCAAAAATGATTCTACCAACAAGACCAAACTGGATAAAGTGACCTATGGTTCAATCGACGGGCTCGATTTTAAAGTAGACGGAAAGAAAGCAGTGGTGGAAGCGCACCCCAATCCGCAGTTTATTGACGTGATTAAAGTGGTATTGCCTTCGGCCTTAAAACCAGGCGATTCCATCAGCATCAGTACCAATTTCAGGGTAAAGTTGCCTTCTTATTTCTCGAGATCTGGTTTTGAGGGCGGAGAATTTATGGCTTGCCAGTGGTATCCGAAACCTGCGGTGTTTGACAAAAACGGCTGGCATGAATTTCCTTATCTCGATATGGGAGAATTTTACAGCGAATACGCTTCTTTTAAAGTAAACATTACTGTACCGAGTCAGTATGTAGTAGGGGCAACAGGTGTATTGCAGAATGCTGATGAGTTGGCCGCCTACAAAAGTATCGGGGCAAAAAATGTAGCCAACAGGTCTGGAAGTCCGCTAAAGTACAAGCCATTGAATAAAAAAGCCACCAAAACACTGACCTACCAGATCAGCAATGTACCTGACTTTGCCTGGTTTGCCGATAAAGGTTTTGTGATCCAGTACGATACTCTGCAACTGGCTTCTGGGCGGGTCATCGACGCTTTCAATTATTACCATGATAAAAAGAATACGCTGTGGAGCAACAGTATCGATTATACCAAAGATGCTGTGAGGAGATATAGCAAATGGATCGGTGAATACGAATATCCGGTGGTGCAGGTGGTCGAAGGACCGCAAAATAATTCGAGTGGGGGCATGGAATATCCGAGCATTACCCTGATCACCGAACCCGATGCTACTAAAGAATCGCTGGATGCGGTAATTGCCCATGAGGTAGGCCACAACTGGTTTATGAGTATGCTGGGCAGCAATGAAAGGCTGCACACCTGGCAGGACGAGGGCTTGAACACCTATTACCAGTTCAGGTATGAAGCGGAGAAATACAGGTCGAACACCTTATTTGGAAAAGAAATCCCGGCGGATGTAAAGGCCTTGCCGGAGCAGGAATTTTTGAGCCGGTTGTACGGTGCGATGAGCGGCATACCAATGGAAGCGGAGATTGACCAGTCGGCCGAAAAATTCGCGTCTTCTGATGAATATAGCATGACTTCTTATGTAAAAACCGCGTTGTGGCTATTTATATTGGAAAATGAGTTGGGCCGGGATAAAATAGACAAAGCGTTTCAACACTATTTTAGCAAATGGAGTGGCAAGCATCCGCAACCGGAGGACATGAAGGCCGCTTTTGAGGAATCTCTTGGTGTAAACCTGGATGGTTTCTTTGGATTGCTGCACAAAAAAGGCGCCTTCAAATAGAGGGTCAGTTTTTTACCGATTGTTTTATTGTTTTCACCGATGTTCTGCTGTATTACAGCAGCTTTGTTATTGATGAGCGTTGATTTTGAAAGTAGTTTTGAAGAAAAAAAAGCTATGGAAACTTTCAATAACAACAACAGACAAAACCGCCGTTTAGGAGTAGGTATATTTTTACTGATTTTGGGTTCGATCTTCATGATGAAGAACTTTGGTTTGATCATCCCTTTTTGGGTTACGAACTGGCACACGATCTTGCTGGCGCTGGGCTTGTGGTTTGGCTATAAAAAGAATTTCAAAGCTGGCGGCTGGGTAGTGATGGTTTTGATCGGTGCAATTTTTACCATGAAAGACATCGTGTTTTTTGATATGGCTGCCTATACAAAACCATTGGTACTGATTGGCGTAGGATTATATTTGATCCTGAAACCTAAGAAAGAATTGCATTTTTGCGACTTTGGTCACCGCAAGCCCAATGTGGATTTCGGAGATGCAATGCCCAAATAAACAATTACCAACTCATCATATATCATGCAAAAAAGCAGTTCTGATTTAATCGGGACTGCTTTTTCTTTTGTTGGGTTTTCCGGGCTTTACCTGCCTGCGATGTAAAACCGTTTTGATGTTGACGAATTCATGGATGCCGAACAGGCCAATTGATAGACTGGATGCTCATATGGATGCAAAATTAGGACTGATTGATATCATATTTCCGTGGGGATAATTTACAAAATTATTTGAGTTCCATATCTGGTGAATGATGCAAACGACTTAAAAGCTTCGTTGATGATGGTGGATTTTTGGCCGATAAAAAAGGCAGTATAACAGCAGGAATAATTGCAAATTAAAGCTATTGTGATTGTTCGCTAATTAATTTCCTGAAAAAGCCGTGAATTTGTTGACTGAACGCAATTTAATGCAATCATATTTGCGGATTTGGCGTAGAATTTGAACAGGATTCGTACTTTTGCACAAAATTTCAAAAATGACTGCTAAATATAGGAATACGGAAGAAACGGTTGATGCGATTTTAATTGGGGCTGGTATTATGAGTGCAACTTTGGGCGTGATGCTAAAAGAGTTGCAGCCGGATTTGAGTATTGAAATATTTGAGCGTCTGGATGTGGCCGCGGCAGAGAGTTCGGATGCCTGGAATAATGCAGGGACGGGACATTCGGCCTTTTGTGAACTGAACTATACACCGCAACTGGCAGATGGAACGGTAGAAACCAAAAAGGCAGTGGCCATTGCCGAGTCTTTTGAGGTTTCCAAACAATTTTGGGCATTTCTGGTAGAAAAAGGGCTGGTAGGCGCTCCGGAATCCTTCATCAAGAGCATTCCCCATGTGAGTTTTGTTTGGGGTGCCGATAATGTGGAGTTTTTGAAAACGAGATATCAGAACCTGCAGAAAAGCAATTTGTTTAAGGGTATGGCCTATTCCGAAGATCCTGCGCAACTGGAGCAATGGATGCCGCTGGTGATGGCCGACAGGGATCCTTCAGAACGTGTGGCAGCCACAAACATGGCTTTGGGAACAGATGTGAACTTTGGTTCACTGACCCGCATGATGTTCAACGAGTTGCAGGAACGTGAAAATGTAAACCTTTATTTTGACCATGAGGTGCGTAAGCTGAAACAAAAAGACGGTTTGTGGGAGGTAAAAATAAAAGACCAGGCTACTGGTAAAAAACGGATCGTGAAGGCGAAGTTTGTCTTTATCGGAGCGGGAGGTGGTTCATTGCCGTTACTGGAAAAATCAGGTATCCCTGAGGGAAATGGATTTGGCGGTTTCCCCGTTAGCGGACAGTGGTTGAAATGTGTGAACCCGGAAATCATTGAGCAGCACAATGCAAAAGTGTATGGAAAAGCTTCGGTAGGCGCGCCGCCGATGTCAGTTCCCCACCTGGATACCCGCATGATTGACGGCAAGAAAGCTTTGTTATTTGGTCCTTATGCCGGTTTTTCCACCCGGTTTTTAAAGCATGGTTCTTTATTGGATTTACCGCTTTCGATAAAAGTGAACAACATTAGACCGATGATCTCGGCTGGTTTAGATAATTTACAGTTGACCAAATACCTGATTGACCAGGTGAGACAATCACCAGAGGACAGGTTGCAGGCCCTAAGGGAATACCTTCCTGCTGCAAAAATGGAGGATTGGGAACTGGAGACGGCCGGACAACGGGTGCAGGTGATCAAGAAAGATGAAAAGCATGGCGGGATTTTGGAGTTTGGTACAGAAGTGGTCACGGCTGCCGATGGGTCAATTGCGGCTTTATTGGGTGCTTCTCCAGGTGCCTCTACCGCAGTTTCTATCATGGTCACGCTGATGGAACGCTGCTTTGCGGATCAGCTGAATACCCCGGAATGGCAGGAGAAAATGAAGAAAATGATCCCTTCATACGGACAGCAATTGAGCGGCAATGCAGAACTGACTGCCTCAGTTCGTTCGCAGACTACAGCGGTGCTGAAGTTGCAGGTTGACTAGTTGGTTTATCTGAATGAATTGGTTATCTTGTAGCCTGGCGCATCTGGTTTGTATTTTGTAACGCAGCGCATCTGGTTGTGCTAAACTGGCATTCGCCCCAAACAATTACGTGACTGGTGCGTTTGGTTATAAACAAATAGGGATGCCTCGCTGGTCAAAAATTACGCTAAAAATACTCGGTTCGCTGATCGTACTGATTCTGCTCGTTTATGCTGGTCTGGCAGCGTATGTCAATTTCAATAAAAAAGCCTTATTGCTGACGATTACCAAACAGTTGAACAGCAACCTGGATGGCACGATGACCATCGAAAGTATGGACCCGACTTTTCTACGTGGTTTTCCTGGGATTTCAATCGGGCTTAAAAATGTAGTGATCAGGGATAAGCAATGGTCCAGGCACAAACATACCTTACTGGAATCCAAAGATTTTGACCTCTCTGTAAATACTTTAGGTCTGCTGACTGGAACGATCGAAATTGACAAGATCGGGATAGACAACGCCACGATTTACCTCTACACAGATACATCCGGCTACAGCAACACTTCTATTTTCAAGAAAAAAGACAAGAATAAAAAGCCTACAGAAGAAGGAGGTGGTTCGGATATGGAAGTACGAAAGTTCAGCCTGAACAATGTGAAGTTTGTGATGGACAACCAGAAAGGTCATAAGTTATTTGAATTTGTGGTGGACAATCTGAAGGGCGGGATAGATTATTCCTGGTCGGACTGGACGGCGAACATCCAGATGAAAACCTTTGTAAAGAGCCTGGCGTTCAATACTCGGAGGGGCAGTTTCATTAAAGAGAAGTTGCTGTCGGGCCCCTTTAACATCAAATACACCGATAAAGATGGGCTTGTGACCATAGCACCCAATACGCTGAATATTGGCGAAGATCCCTTCATCATTGGAGCCACATTTGATACATCCAAGGAAAACACAGATTTTAAGATCAATATAGAGGTTAAAGAAATTCAGTGGAGAAATGCATCAGCTTTGCTTGCTCCGAACATCAGTACGAAGCTAAATATGTTTAATCTCGACAAGCCGATCCATGTCTTTTGTACCATCGCCGGGAATATGGGTCCGGGCGGTGATCCGGCGATTACGGTGAAAGCGGTAGTGAAAGAAAACAAGCTGACTACGCCGGGCGGATCTGTGGAGAACTGTAGTTTTGCCGGAACGTTTACCAATAATTTCATTGCTGGGAAGGGAACTACAGATGCCAATTCATCTATTAAATTGTATGGATTTAAAGGGAGTTATGCCGAAATGCCTTTCTCGATAGATACGGCCTCTATTACCGATTTAGGCAATCCGATTGCTACTGGTGTGTTTAAATCAAAGTTTGACATTGCTAAACTGAACAATGTGATTGGCGATAACATGCTGAAGTTTGGCAAAGGTACTGCCGATGTGAACCTGGCTTACCGGGCTGACATTGTGAATTTTGTCTTGACCAAGCCTTTTGTAAAGGGTGTGGTGGATATTAAGAATGCGGATGTGACTTATGTTCCAAGGAAAGTGAGTTTTAAAAACACCGCTATTGCATTGAATTTTACAGATCGTGACTTGTTCATCAAGAACATCAGGCTGCAGAGCGGCAAAAGTGTGGTGTATATGGACGGAAGTATTGCCAACTTTTTGAACCTCTATTATAATTCACCGGAAAAGATCCAGTTGAACTGGAAGATACGGAGTCCGCAGTTGCACCTGGCTGAGTTTATCGGCTTCCTCGGCACCAGGAAACCCAAAGCGAAGAAACGTTCGCCTAAGTCAAACTTCTCTGACAACCTGAACGAGGCCTTTGAGATGAGTAAGGTGAACATGAACATTAAGGTGGACAAGCTTTATTACAATAAGTTTCTGGCTACCGATGCCAATGCGGACCTGCTGCTTTCAGAATCTGGTATTGCAATCCGTAATGTAGCCGTGAAACACGCAGGAGGTGCGCTAAAATTGACCGGAGGCATTACACAGAACAGGGGGGTCAATCGTTTTACGTTGAATACTACATTGAGCAATGTGGATATTAAGCATTTCTTTTATGCCTTTGATAACTTCGGATTGACCTCGCTGACTTCTAAAAACCTGCGGGGCTTTTTGTTCTCCAAAGCCAACATCTCAGGGATGATTGGTGAAAAAGGCAATTTGGTACCCAAATCCCTGAGTGGTGATGTGGTGTTTGATTTGAAACAGGGGGCATTGCTCAATTTTGAGCCGGTGAAGAACGTCGGCAAATTTGCTTTCCCTTTTCGCGACATGGACAACATTACCTTTACCAATCTGAACGGCAAGTTTGACATCAATGGAGAGAAAATCACGATTAACCCGATGCAGATCAGTACCAGTGTGCTAAATATGGATGTGTCTGGCGTGTATTCGATGGGCAGTGGTACCAATATTGCCGTCGATGTGCCGCTACGAAATCCGAAGAAGGATGAAGAAATTACCGATAAGCGACAAATTAAAGAACGCAGAATGAAGGGAATTGTCTTACATTTATTGGCAACTGACGGTGAAGACGGCAAGATTAAAATCAAACTGAACCGGAACCGGAATAAAACTTAATAATCTCTAACAATATGAAACGTAATGCAACAGCCGTTTGGAATGGCACAATTAAAGAAGGCTCAGGCCACCTGACCACAGACAGTAAAACGCTTGACAAGACCCAATATTCTTTCAATAGCAGGTTTGCAGAAGGAATTGGCACCAATCCGGAAGAATTAATGGCTGCTGCGCATGCTGGCTGTTTTACCATGAAACTGAGTCTTGACCTGACAGAGGCAGGTTTTAACCCGACTTCTTTGGAAACCAAAGGCACCGTGTCATTGGACAATGGCGTGATTACCAGTTCACATCTTTTCCTTCAAGCCAGTATCCCGGGTATTGAAGATGCACAATTTCAGGAAATCGCCGCAGGCGCAAAAGCAAACTGCCCCGTGAGCAAGGCTTATAATGTAGACATCAAACTAGAGGCGACCTTGCTGTAAGCAAATCGACACCATAAACGAAGATCCTCCTGTTTGTCCGCAAGCAGGAGGATTTTTTTTTAAATGCACGTATATGTTAACGCCGTATTTTAGTTAATTTCGGAATCTCTAAATAAAATCTTACTAAACGATCAAATGACCAAGTCAATTCTTGTTCTAAAACTGGGCTCGGCCTCTATTACAACTCCGAAAGGAGAAATTGATGAAAACATCATTGCAGACATTACGAGACAAGTTTCAGCACTTGCAGCAGAATTTCACCTGATCCTGGTTTCTTCAGGTGCGGTGGCTGCGGGCAAAAAATATATTAAGAACTATAAAGGGAAGATCAGTGAAAGAAAGGCCGCCGCGTCTATCGGCAATCCTTTATTGCTGGGCACTTATGCCCGGCATTTTGAGCAATACGGGGTTTGCATCGCCCAGAGTCTCTGCGAAAGGCAGCACTTTTCGAACAGGCAGCAGTTTTTGCAATTGAAGGAAACCTATGAAGAACTCTGGAAGAACGGCGTGATCCCGATTGCCAATGAAAACGATGTGGTGAGCAACCTGGAACTGAAATTCTCGGACAACGACGAACTGGCAACTTTGCTGGGCGTAGGTTTTGGTGCTTCGCTGATCCTGCTGGGTACCTCGGTGCCAGGTGTATTGGATGGAGACGGTCAGGTAGTGCAACGTATTGAGACGATCAACAACGATGTGTTTTCACTGGCCAATAAAAAGACCTCCGAGGTTGGCCTTGGTGGCATGACCTCTAAGCTTACTTTTGCGCATCTGGCCTCTACGATGGGCATTAAGGTGGTGATTTTTGGAGTACGTACAGAAGATGGGATTCTGAAGGCGGTGAAGGGAGAGACGGGTACAGCGTGTATGCCTAAAAGCAGTTCCCTTTCGTCCCGGAATAAATGGTTGGCCAGCGGCAGTTTGGTAACCGGCAGATTGATGGTAGATGAAGGTGCCTGTGAAGCGATCCGTAAAAGAAAAAGCTTGCTTGCGGTAGGTGTCCGGGCTGTGATTGCGGGTTTTGCCGATGGAGAGATCTTTGAGATCGTAGACCCTTCGGATCAGATCGTTGCAGTTGCCCGCGCTAAAGCATCTTCGGGTGCGATAATTCAAGATTTAAAACAACACAACCTGGAGATAGCCAATGCCAGTGATATTGTGATATTATAACAGAATGGAAGAAGCTATTCAACAACAGTTCATCAATGCGCAGTTGGCCAAGAAGTCCATCGCCGGACTAGGCGACCTGGACAAACAAAAAGTATTGATACGGTTGGCAGCCGTAATTACTGCCAATACAGCGCAGATTATCGCAGAAAACCTGAAAGATCTGCAGAAGATGGATCAGGCCGATCCAAAACTGGACCGCCTGCTGCTCAATGCAGACCGGATCAAAGGATTATCGGACAGCCTGATCGACGTGGCCGGATTGCCAGACCCAACGAATGTGTTGTTGTCCGAAAATACGATGGCCAACGGTCTGTTCATCCAAAAGAAAACGGTGGCACTGGGGGTAGTAGGGGTGATCTATGAATCCAGACCCAATGTGACCATCGATGTGGCTGCACTTTGCATCCGGTCGGGAAACGTTTGTGTGCTGAGAGGCGGACAAGATGCCTTTTATACCAATGGGTATGTGGTCGGACTGATACAAAGTGTTTTGCTGGAGTTTGGCCTGGACCAGCATATTGTACAGCAGTTTCCGCCCGACAGGAAATACATTCTTGACATTTTAAAAGCAGAAAAGTATATCGATGTCATCATTCCGCGTGGCTCTAATCAATTGATCGAGTTTGTGCGTACCAATGCATTGGTACCCGTTATTGAGACGGGCGCAGGGGTTTGTCATACTTATGTGGAAAGAACAGCTTTATTAGACGATGCCGCAAGGATTGTAGCGAATGCCAAAGTTTCCAGACCCTCGGTCTGCAATTCTCTGGATACGATTTTGGTAGACCGTGCGGTTGTTGAACCGTTATTGTCTCTTTTGGAGCCGTTACTGATCCCGTATCAGGTAGAGATTTTTGCAGACGAGATTTCCTATGCTTTGTTGCAGGAGATGGATTATCCGTTTTTGCAAAAGGCTGTGGCAGCAGATTATGGCCGCGAGTTTCTGGATTTTAAGTGTTCGCTAAAAGTGTTGGATGGCGTTGATGAAGCGCTGGCACACATCGCAGCATTTTCTTCCAAACACTCTGAAGCGATCATTACACAAGATATGGAAAAAGCAGAACTGTTTTTAAACCAGGTAGATGCGGCGGCTGTGTATTTGAATGCTTCAACACGATTTACCGACGGACAGGTGTTTGGCCTGGGTGCAGAAATCGGCATATCAACACAAAAACTCCATGCGCGTGGTCCCTTCGCCCTGGAGAAGTTAGTGACAGAAAAATGGATTATAAAAGGAGAGGGACAGACCCGATGAAACCAGCATCAATAAAAGATATTGCCCTAAAGGCGAATGTTTCCATTACCACGGTGTCATTCATACTCAACGGAAAGGCTGAGCAAATGCGCATCAGCAAAAGTGTGATTGAGAAAGTTCAGGCGATTATTAAAGAATTTGATTTCGTGCCCAATCAGGTGGCCAGGAGTTTGAGAACAGGCAATACCAAGACCATCGGACTCATTGTAGAAGATATTTCCAACCCATTCTTTGGCAGCATTGCCAGGAAAATAGAAGACAAGGCTTATAAAAAGGGCTATAAGATCAGTTATTCCAGTACAGAAAATGATCCTGTAAAAGCAAAGGAGCTGATCGAGATGTTTAAGTCCAGACAGGTGGATGCCTATATTATTGCGCCAGTTCCGGGTATAGAGGAGGACATCAAAGCTTTGTTGGCCGATAAAATACCGGTGGTGATCTTTGACAGGAATCTGCCTGACCTAGAGGTTAATTTTGTGGTGGTGGACAACTTCAACGGTACTTATATGGCCACCAAACACCTGATTAACAAAGGCAAAAAGAACATTGGGTTTGTAACAGTTGATGTGCATGTGGACCAGATGAACAATCGTTTTTATGGCTACAGAAAGGCACTGGAAGATCATGGTGTGCCTTTTCATGAAGAGATTTATACCGAGATTTCATTCGGCAGCAGTGATGACAATACCAGTGCGCAGCTGATGCTGTTGTTTGAACAGAATCCACAGCTTGATGCCGTATTGTTCTCAACGAATTACCTTGCCATAAAAGGGCTGGGCGTGTTGAAGCAGATCAATAAGCCGATCAATGAGGATTTTACGATCATCTCTTACGATGACCATGATGTCTTCAGACTGCATACACCTCCAATCAGCGTGGTAGACCAGCCGATTGAAGAGATAGCAGAAAAGATCATTGATATTGTGTTGCACGAACTGATGACGGGAACCAAGACACCAGTTGAACATGAGGTCAGCAGGATTACCCTGCAACCTCATTTTATTGAAAGGTAATCTGGAGGTTTAAACCTCCAGATCATTCATAATTGATTTGATTTTTGCGCTTAACGTGGCCTCTGTTTCCTTGAAACTGGCTTTGTCTTTCAACGGCGTATTGACACTGCAGTAAAATTTGATTTTAGGTTCAGTTCCAGAAGGTCTTGCTGAAATGATGCTACCGTCGGCAGTGATGAACTGCAATACATCAGATTTAGGAAGTTCCAGTTCGCTTTTTACGCCAGAGGCCAGATCAGTTTCGATACCCAGTTCGTAGTCTTTAAGCGTAACCACTTTTGCACCGCCTAATTCAGCAGGAGGGTTATTTCTGAATTTTTCCATCAGGGCTTTGATCTCTTCAGCACCTGTTTTACCTTTTTTAGTGATGGAGACCAGTTCTTCTTTATAGAAGCCGTAGTCTACGTACATTTGTAGTAGTGCATCATACAGGCTGCTTCCTTTGTCTTTATAAAAGGCAGTCATCTCAGCAATGAATGCACAAGAAACTACCGCATCTTTATCTCTCACCAATTCACCGATCAGGTAGCCATAGCTTTCTTCACCACCACCTATGAAGGTCTGTTTGCCTTGCAGCTGGGTCATGAGCTGGCCAATCCATTTGAAGCCAGTAAGCGTATTGTAAAACGTCACGTTTTTCGCTTTAGCAATCTCCTCAATGAGGTTACTCGTTACGATGGTCTTCACAATATACTGATCGCCGGTTAACTTGCCTTTTTCTTCCCATGCGCTGAGCAGGTAGTTGATCAGCAAACTTCCGGTCTGGTTACCGTTTAACAATACAAACTCACCATCGTTGTTTTTTACAGCAATACCGACACGGTCGGCATCAGGATCCGTGGCAAGTACCAAATCTGCATCTATGTCTTCCGCTTTCTTAAGCGCCAGCGTAAGGGCTTCTTTTTCTTCCGGATTTGGGTAGACTACAGTAGGGAAATTTCCGTCAGGTGTACTTTGTTCCTCTACCAGCGTAACGTTGGTAAAGCCAAATTGCGCCAGTGCTTTTGGAACCAGTGTAATACCAGTACCATGGATAGGAGAGTAAACAATCTTAAGGTCTTTCTGGCGCGCAATGGCTTCCGGAGAAACTGATAAGGCCGTGATTTTGTCCAGGTAAGATTGGTCGAGGTCTTCACTGATTACCTCTACATTTGCGTCGATCCTGTCGAACTTTACTTCGTCAACACTCTTTATTTTAGCCACTTCATCCATGACCATCGTATCGTCAGGCGAGGTAAACTGTCCGCCATCTTCACCATAAGCTTTGTAGCCGTTATATTCTTTAGGATTGTGGGAGGCAGTTAGCATCACACCGCTTTTACATCCCAGTTCACGTACCGCGAAAGACAGTTCAGGAGTAGGTCTTAATGCACTGAAGAAATACACATGAATGCCGTTTGCAGAGAATACATCGGCAGTAATACCCGCAAAATAATCTGAATTGTTGCGACTGTCGTGCGCTATGGCAACTTTAATCTTTTCCCCCGGATATTTGTTCAGCAGGTAATTGCTGAGGCCTTGCGTGGCCGTACCAATCGTGTATTTGTTGATCCTGTTGGAACCAGCACCCATGATTCCACGCAGGCCGCCTGTACCAAACTCCAGACTCCTGTAGAAAGAGTCGGTCAGCTCCGTCTGCGCGCCCTGGTCAATCAGTTGCTGTATTTCATCTTTAGTTTTTTGATCGTAATTGCCATTAAGCCATTCATTAATGGTGCTCTGGGTAGCTGCTTCTAATTGCATAAGCTTGGTGTCTATTTAATTGATTGAATAAAGAAACAAATTGAATTATGTGAAGTTTTGTTGGGTATTTTATTTAATTTCACGGCCTAATATAACCATATAACCAATTTTAGTAAAATATTTATTAACCTTTAAAAATTAAACAATTCGCAGCAGGCCTTTAATGCCTTAAATGAGAGTAGGGTTGCTGTAAATTTTAACCATTTATTAACGATGAAGATATTAAAGTTTGGAGGAACTTCAGTAGGAAGCCCTGAGCGGATGAAAAAGTTGCTGGATATTATTAATCCTGCAGAAGAACAAATTGTCGTGTTGTCGGCCGTGTCCGGTACCACCAATAGTTTAGTGGAGATTTCAGCCAAACTTTTAAAGGAAGATAAACAGGCTGCGTTAACTTTGATTAACGCATTGCATGAAAAATATACTGATTTTGTCCTTGAATTGTTGCCGGAAGGCGAGTTCAGGGAGCAGGGACAGGAAGTAGTGGATTATCACTTTAATTTCCTGGAGACGCTGGTAAATGATCTTTTTACCGGTATCGAAGAAAAAGTGGTGCTTGCACAGGGTGAATTGTTGTCTACGACCTTGTATCATATTTATTTAAAATCTATAGGTGTGCCTTCCGTATTGCTGCCTGCCCTGGATTTTATGAAAATTGATGAGGACAATGAACCGGATGTTCCCTTTACTACCGCCCACCTCCAGCCGATTTTAGATCAGCATAAAGAAAATAAATTGTTCATCACCCAGGGATTCATCTGCAGAAATAGTTTTGGTGAAGTAGACAACCTGAGACGTGGTGGCAGTGATTATACGGCCTCGCTTCTGGGTGCCGCTATTCTTGCGGAAGAGGTTCAGATCTGGACGGATATTGACGGGATGCACAACAATGACCCGAGGATTGTAAAAGGAACCAAACCTATTGCCCAGCTTTCATTTGATGAAGCAGCTGAACTGGCTTATTTCGGTGCTAAAATCCTGCATCCACAATCGGTATTCCCGGCACAGAAATACAAGATTCCGGTCAGATTGCTCAATACCATGGAGCCCCAGGCTTCAGGTACGCTGATCTCTACGGAAAGCGAAAAAGGCAAGATCAAATCTATAGCTGCTAAAGACGGCATCACTGCGATCAAGATCCAGTCAAGCAGAATGCTTCTGGCTTATGGGTTCCTGCGCCGCGTATTTGAGATTTTTGAGCGTTATAAAACACCGATCGACATGATCACAACTTCTGAAGTTGCAGTGTCAGTGACTATAGATTTTACAGACAACCTGGAACAGATTGTAGAAGAGCTTCATGCTTTTGGAACAGTTGAGACGGATCACAACCAATCTATTGTGTGTGTAGTGGGCGATTTTAGTGCTTCTAAGCACGGTTTTGCCGCCCGGGTATTGGATGCAATTAAGCACATTCCATTGAGGATGATTTCTTACGGTGGCAGTAATTATAACATTTCGTTGCTGATCAATACAGAGGATAAAAACGAAGCATTAAAAAGTCTGCACAACCGTCTTTTCGATTAAGCGCTTAGCGTTTTTTAAACCAGACCAGGATTCCGATAAAAATAAAAACGAGTACATAGAGCAGTCTGATCCTTCTGTTGTACTCGTTTGTACTGAGCCTTTGATTGCGGTAATCGATGTAATTGCCAAAATAGATCAGTCCGATAATCAACAAAAAGAATACAATAAGAAACTTAAACATTATGTTTTCTAATAAAGATATAGCACACTTCGCAAGTTTAGAAACACCTTTCTATTATTACGACCTTAGTTTACTGCAGCAAACCCTTAGCGCATGTGCAGATGCCGCTAAAGTATATAATTTTCATGTGCATTACGCCATGAAAGCGAATTTCAATCCTAAGGTTTTAGCTAAAATAAAGGCAACTGGCTTTGGGGCTGACTGTGTGAGCGGGGGAGAAGTGAGCAGGGCGCTGGAGGTAGGGTTTGACAAAGGTAAGATTGTGTTTGCGGGTGTAGGTAAATCAGATAAAGAAATCAATAATGCCCTGGACCAGGATATCTTCTGTTTCAATGTAGAGTCGGTACAGGAGCTGGAAGTAATCAACGAACTGGCTATTGCTAAAGGGAAAAAAACGAGAGTTGCGATCCGCATCAATCCAAATGTAGATGCACACACACACCATAACATTACTACTGGTCTGGATGAAAACAAGTTTGGTGTCAATTCTTGGGATCTGCCGTCTTGCGCGGAGATGTTGAAGAAATGTGCGAACCTTGAATTTGTTGGTATACACTTCCATATTGGTTCACAGATCACGAACCTTGATGTTTATAAAAACCTCTGTGTGCGGGTAAATGAATTCGCTGACTGGTTTGAAGAAAGAGGTTTTCCTGTAAAGGTATTGAATGTTGGGGGCGGTCTTGGTATTGACTACCACAACCCGGAGGGTCAGATTCCTGATTTTAAAGCCTATTTCAAGATCTTTAATGATTTCCTGAATGTGAGGTCTAACCAGGAAGTTCATTTTGAACTGGGCCGTGCGCTGGTAGGTCAATGCTCCTCTTTGATCAGCAAAGTATTGTATGTAAAGAACGGGAAGAAAAAGAACTTTATTGTTTTGGATGCAGGCATGACCGAACTGATGCGTCCGGCTTTATACCAGGCCTACCACCAGATAGAAAACATTTCAAAACCTGCGGTTTCTGCAGTGAAATATGATGTTGTAGGGCCGATCTGTGAAAGTACAGATTGTTTTGGCAAAGAAGTGGAGCTGCCTGAAAGTTTCAGAGGCGATTTAATTGCCCTGCGCAGCACAGGAGCCTATGGAGAAGTGATGGCATCCCATTACAATCTGAGAGATGCCATCAGGTCTGCTTACAGCGAGGACATTTAATCTTCAAAGAAATCGGCCAGGCCACCAATATAATATTCGTTGATTCCTGAGGTAAAATCTTCATAATCTTCGTCTGGTATATTCGTTTGCACGAATTCAAGAGAGGTGCCTTTTTTGTCTTCGTGCAGTTTAATCGTTACGATGGAAGGTTCGTTTTCCTCACCGAAATACCATTGCTGTACGATCTTCTTTCCGTAGTCGAACTCGAGGTTTTTGCCGGAAATATCGCCATCCCAGAACGAAAATTCAGTATCGGGTTCTTCTGTAAATTCTACTTCGGCACCGGTCCATAACTGAATGCTCTGGGCTTTAGTGAGTGCCAGGTATACTTCTTCAGGTGTTGCCGGCAGGTATTGATATTTTTTAAATGTTTTCATCTGTAAAAAGTGATTAAGATCTGTTTTGGTGTTCGTTATTGTTTGTTTGCTCGTTATCTCTTTTGTTGTAGAGCTGGATTAGTGCGTTCGTCCATTCGGATTCGGGATAAGTAAATACGAAGGTTTCCCTGACGCGCTCAGATTTGATTAAATACCAGATCCAGGCGACATTTATCAGACAGGAGACAATGACTGTAACTACATCGCCATTCGTAATCGATACCTGGCTTTGTATGCCAATGTAAAAGCCTAAAATTAAATCTATCAACAAATAACTGATGAGCGCGATGGCAAATATAATCTTGAGTTTTGGAAAACTAGCTCTTCTTTTGAAAAACAAGACAATCAACAACACCGCAAAATTAAGGAGAATAGCTAAATAAATCACCTGAAATACGAACGTAATCTTAATCAGGTATTCTTGGCTTGCAGTCAGGGAGCTTAAGTTATCCCATACCACTCTATCAAAAAGGCCTGATTTGATAGGCGAAAACAGAAGAGCTATAGGCAGTGAGATTAACCTTATAGCTAAAAGGATCAGCCAGCCGCCAACGGACCTGGCCTGTTCGATTTCTTCCAGATCGAAATCTTCGGACTTATGGTAAATCATGTAGAAGAAAAATGCAGAAATCAGTATAATCAGCATGAAAATAAGGATGGTATAATAGTTTGCCTCGGTTGACGGAGAGGTGCCTCCGGCACTAAGGGTGTAACTGAGGTATTCGGTAATTTTTTTATAATCCTTTACATACTGTTTAGTTTCCGAAGCAGGTATAAAAGGCTTAGTGTTTCTAAAAACGTAGGTGAACGTCTCGGTGTTGTTTCTTTGGAATCGATACAACTCAAAATAATAGTTGTCATTCTCGACTTTGAAGGATTCTGTACCGTAGTCGCCCGGGTAGGGCATGTTGACGGTAATATTCTGCTCTATATTTACCGGATATTTCAAGGCCAGTGGTGACTTTCTCTTTTTGCTGTTGATATTGCGCAACTCATTGCTAATCAAGTCCGCATAAAGGTAAACCAATGCCTTGCCGTTTTCCGCTTTTTCTGTCCAGATATCTGATATTTCATAACTCTCTGTAATTTCCACAATGTTCGCTTCCTCATCATCTTTGATCTGGATCGGCGCTTTTGTTTCTAAACCCGGATAGTATTTTGCATAATATTCCTGGTAGTTCTTTTCCAGGTCATTAGTGCCCGAGCTAGACAATTCATTTCTAATGTCATCAGCATAATTGTCCGAATATTTACTACTGACTGTCAGCGTTGATTTCTTTGACGATAGGGTATCTGCTACATTAAATACCAGGTTTGAAATAAGCTTCCCTGTTTTGATACTGGATATCTCCTCAAGGGCATTGACACCCTCTTTAAGGATCAGGCCATATCCATAATTTGGAGAATAAAAATTGTCGTAGGTTCCCCGCTGATAGGATATGGTTGGATCTATCCAAAGTTTATAGCCTTCATGTTCTATCGTAACTATCACATGGTTGAATACAAAAGGGCTGGGTAAATATTCATTGGTTTTTATCGTAGTGTAAGTGTCGACATAAGTCATATAGGCCTTGATATCCATGCCTTTGAGTAGGTTCACCAATAACATGGATTTATCTTTACAGTCGCCATACCTTTGAACCAGCACTTTCTCCGGTGAATTTGGACGGTGGGAATAGGCGCCAACCTCAATGCCCATATACCTGATTTCGTCCTGTACAAAACGTTTGGCTATTTGGATGTACTTTTTAGGATCGCCTTTGGCTTTGATCCTAAACTCAGCAATCTTTTTTTGAAGTAAGGGAGTTTTGCCAGGATTTGGGTAATCGTTGACATGAAGCCCCCAATTTACCACCTCATTCCAGCTTTTATATTCTGTGATTTGAGTCCGTTTAAAAGGGTTATGCCAGCTGGGTTCGAAATCTTCGGTACGATGTGTTTTTGTCAGTGTATTTTCCCACTCATAAATCTTCATGCCAGCCAGTTCCCTGATCCTGGGACTTTCATTTGCATTGAAATTTTTGATGTTCAACGTCCTGTTTTTGTTGACAATCATATTACTGTAAGTATGACCAATACTACTTGAGCTTTCTGAATAAATGATACTGGCAAGTTTCTTTCCATAGATGGGATTGTTTCCAGCTATCGTAAATGAGTACTCTATTTTATCACCCTTTCTTACATCGTCCAGCAGCAGAAACGCATCGTATGTACCGCTGTAGATGAACTTTGATAGCTCTTTTTCATTTTGAAGAATTTTAAACCTGGCGCCTGGAAGCCGATTTTGGGGCGCTTCACCCTCGCGCCAGAGGATAAGTTTGTGAAAGATGAGTTTTTGGAAATCAGGGTCATAAGTTATAGAAATCTGACTGCCATTTTGAACTCCGGCATCCGATACGATTTGCCTGATCACATGCGTAAAATCCTCGTTTAGTTTGGCATGAGTCTGGTTTTCCCAAAGTGACAGAAAATAGCCATCAGAAATGTCGCGGTCTGCTGGCCTTTTTTCCTGCTGTGCTATTTTCACAATCCAGGATGGCTGATTTTGGTTGATGCTGAAGTTCTTGCCTTGGGCAAAGACATCGTTAAAGGGAAAAATGAACAAACAGGTGGCTAAAAAAAATGCATAGCGGCGGTTTGTATTTCTGAGCGTTTTACTGGAAAGCATATTTTATTTTAATATGGACTAATGTATCAAATTATTTAAAAGCATTGATGCCTGTAATGTCCATTCCTGTAATTAATAAATGAATATCGTGCGTTCCTTCATAGGTGACGACCGATTCGAGGTTCATCATGTGCCGCATGATGGAATATTCTCCTGTGATCCCCATACCGCCAAGCATTTGTCTCGCATTTCTGGCAATGTCCAGGGCAATCTCCACACTGTTTCTTTTGGCCATGGAAATTTGTTCCGCTGTCGCACGTTGCTGATCTTTTAAGACCCCAAGGCGCCAGACCAATAACTGCCCTTTGGTGATTTCAGTAATCATTTCTGCCAGCTTTTTTTGCTGTAACTGAAATCCGCCTATCGGTTTACCAAATTGTATTCGCTCCTTAGAATACCGTAGTGCGGTATCGTAACAATCCATGGCAGCCCCGAGCGCACCCCAGGCGATGCCATACCTCGCCTGGTTCAGGCAACCCAAAGGGCCCTTGAGTCCGCTGATTTCTGGAAATATGTTTTCTATCGGCACCTGAACATTGTCAAATACCAACTCTCCTGTTGCCGAAGCCCTCAAACTCCATTTGCCATGAGTTTCCGGAGTGCTGAAACCTTTCATGCCACGTTCTACCACCATGCCCCTGATCTTGCCAGACTCATCTTTTGCCCACACTACTGCAATGTCAGCAAAAGGAGCATTAGAGATCCACATCTTTGCGCCATTTAACAAATAATGACTCCCATTGTCCTTGATATTGGTAACCATACCGCCAGGATTAGACCCATGATCAGGCTCGGTTAGTCCGAAGCAACCCATTAGTTCCCCGCTCGCAAGTTTGGGCAAGTATTTCAACCGTTGTTCCTCGCTTCCGTAAGTATAAATGGGGTACATTACCAGCGAACCTTGCACCGAAGCAGTCGACCTGATTCCTGAATCGCCACGTTCCAATTCCTGCATCAATATGCCATAAGTGGTATAATCTAGACCAGCACCGCCATATTCGACTGGAATTGTCGGGCCAAAAGCGCCAATTTCAGCAAGTCCCTTTATCAGGTGCCTGGGGAATTCAGCCCGCTGCGCATAATCTTCTATCACCGGACTCAGCTCTTTCTTGACCCATTCCCTGGCCGTAGCCCTGATGAGCTTGTGTTCATCGCTGAGTAACTCATCTAACAAATAGTAATCCGGAGATTCGTAAAGGTCTTTTTTAGCAGATTTATTCATGGTTTATACTATATTTGGTTAAGGAACCAACTGGCCATTCAAAGGTAATCAATTACCACAAGGCAAGTTAAATACGCAATCAATAAATTAAGATCACATCGATGAACGGAAGTTCTAAATATACGCAAACCGTTGCCCTAAAGGACGTCAAATGCTTTGCATTGCATGGCTATTACCCCGAGGAACAACTAACTGGAATCTATTTTATGGTGGATGTCCTGGTTACATTTGAATCAAATGACGATACCGAAGATTTGCAGCGCACGGTAAATTATGAAGTTTTGAACAGCATCATTCTAGAGGAAATGGCCAATACACAAAAGATGCTGGAGACGGTTGTGAGGCGTATTTTGGATCGCGTACTCGATCTTTACCCTTTTGTACGAACAGCTGAGACGGGGATCAGGAAACTTAATCCGCCTATGCCTGGTCAAATTGGTCACTCTTTTGTACAACTCAGTTATAAGGCCTAATTCATACTTGAGGCTGGTCGGCTGAATTTGCAAAATATTTGTTTTAAACTTCCAACCAGCTTTATTATAAGATAGATCACACAACAACCAATTATAAACCAATGCAGTACAATAAAATTACTCCGGCTATCCTTGATCAGATAAGAGACATCGCTGGCCCTTCAAATGTATTTACCGATGAAGAATCATTGGGTAATTATGCCCATGACGAAACAGAAGACCTAAAGTATTATCCTGAAGTTGTTGTAAAACCAACGGATGCCCAGGCTATATCTGAACTCCTTAAACTATGTAACGAACAGGCCATCCCATTGACCCCAAGAGGAGGAGGAACAGGGCTGAGCGGCGCGGCACTTCCCATTTTTGGTGGCTTGTTGTTGTCAATGGAAAAGTTCAAGGCTATTCTGAATATTGATACAGAAAACCTGCAGGCTACAGTAGAGCCGGGCGTGATTACCGAGGATTTTATCAATGCTGTGGCAGAGCATGGCCTGCTGTATCCCGTCGACCCATCAAGCAAAGGATCTTGCTTTATTGGCGGAAACGTGGCGCATGGTTCGGGCGGACCGAGGGTGGTAAAGTATGGTACCATCAGGGAGTATATCTTGAATCTTGAAGTGGTTTTACCTACAGGTGAAATCATCTGGACTGGCGCGAATACCTTAAAATATGCTTCCGGATATAACCTAACGCAATTGATGATAGGCTCTGAAGGTACTTTGGGTATTGTGACCAAGATCGTGACCAAGCTCGTGCCTAAGAGCCACCATAGCGTGCTGATGCTGGCATCATTTTCAGAAAATGAACAAGCCTGTGCGGCAGTTTCGGCTATCTTCAGGGCAGGGGTGACACCATCTGCGCTGGAATTTATGGAACGAAAAGGAGTAGAGTGGGTGATCAGGTTTGACAATATCAAGTTTGATCTAAAGGACGATGTGCGTGCGTTTCTGATGATCGAATTTGATGGCGACGATATGGATACGATTTTTAAGGATTGTGAGAAGGTGAATATGGTGTTGGAAACACATGGTTGTACTGATGTGCTTTTTGCCGACACGGCGCAACAGAAAGAAGACCTGTGGCGTATGCGCAGGACAATGGCTGAATCTGTAAAATCAAACTCTGTCTACAAAGAAGAGGATACCGTGGTGCCCAGAGCGGCACTACCCAAATTGATCAACGGTATCAAGGAGATCGGTTCCAGATACGGTTTTGAAAGTGTTTGTTATGGTCACGCTGGTGACGGAAATCTCCACATCAACATTATCAAAGCGGGTATGAGTGATGAGGATTGGAAAAATAAACTGAAGGCAGGTATTGAAGAGATTTTTGTATTGACAGTAGAATTGGGTGGTACCATCTCTGGCGAGCACGGTATCGGGCTGGTACAAAAGGAGTTTATGTCCATTAAATACAGTGAAGTACATCTAAATCTGATGCGTGCCATCAAAAAGGTCTTCGATCCCAATACGATACTCAATCCTGGAAAGATATTTTAATGCCTGGCCGGCGATTTAACGCATCGCCGGCTTGTCGGGACGATCCAGATTAGGGTCAATTTTCAGATAACTGCTCAAAGACAATCATTTTATTTCTTTCATGCTCGGGAATAGCAGCTGAAGTTCTCGTTTCATAATCAAAAGCGACACACACCGTTTTGCCTTTGCTACATACTACTTCTTTTCCCAGGACCGTTTTTACACAAAGGTATTCCAGATCGAAACTTGTATTTCCTATTCTGGAGGTGCGCACATACATACTGATTTTATCATCGATCAGAACTGGTTTGATGTAGTCTAATGATGCTTTGGCAATTACAACCCCTGTTTTTTTCCAGTCCCAATGAATGGCCTGTGCCCAGTACTTACTTCTGGCGATCTCCATATAAGTAAAGTACACTGCGTTGTTCACATGACCCATCATATCGAAGTCGGCAAAACGCGTTTCGATGGAGGTCTTATACTTAAAACTGTCTAATTGGTTGGTTATGTCTGCCTTTTTGTCTGTTGTTTTCGAATTGTTGCGCCAAAGTGTCTTAAATATCATAGAGATCCGTGTTGGTATAAGAGTTGAATATGTGGTTAGTATAAAAAGAAATTAAAAAATAGGAGATTATAAAATGACACTAGTAAAATTTAACAACAGAACCAGGAACACGGCACCTTACTTTAACAATGTATTCGACTCTTTGTTTAGCGAAGCGTTAAATAAAAATTTAACGGTGAACAAAGTGCCGGGCGTCAACATTCTGGAAACAGAAAAAGACTACCAAATTGAACTTGCTGCTCCGGGGTTGACGAAAGAAGATTTTCAAATCAATTTGAAAAAGGACACTTTATCAGTATGGGTAGAAAAAAAGGAAGCGGATGCGACTGTGAAAAAAGATTACACGCGCAAAGAATTTGAGTACTCATCTTTCGCAAGATCCTTTGTATTGCCAGAAAGTGTAAATGCAGATAGTATTACTGCGGAATATTTAAATGGTATTCTCAACATTACTATTGCAAAAGACGATGCTAAATCGCAAAGCAAAGAAATAAAAGTTTCATAATAAGTTTGAGTTTGGTTTTTTAAGGTTGAGGGGTGTGCTGGGGAGCACATCCCTTTTTTATGCCTCAATAAAAAAGGGGCCGAAGCCCCGTGTTTAAGTATATTTTAGCTAGGTGTAACCCAGTATTTTCAAGACTTGTTTGCTGTTTTGCTCCTCTCCAAACACCTCAAAGTTGAAAGTTTCATCCCTGTTTCGTCTGATAATTACGTGTTTAGGGCTTGGCAATAAGCAGTGGTGGATTCCGCCATATCCGCTTAATACTTCCTGATAAGCCCCTGTATTGAAGAAACCGAGGTACTGTACTTTACGTGTTTTAGGCATAAACACACTGTTCATGTGTGCCTCCTGGTTGTAATAATCCTGACCATCACAAGTAATCCCACCAAGGTTGACACGCTCATACTCTGCATCCCAGTTGTTAACAGGAAGTAAGATGTATTTTTGGTTCAGTGCCCAGACATCTGGAAGATTGGTGATGAAAGAACCATCCAGCATCAGCCATTTTTCACGGTCATTCTGTTGTTTACGGCCCAGTACCTTGTATAGAATCCCAGAAGCCTCTGCCACAGTATATTTACCGAATTCAGTAATGATATCTGGTTCAATAACATCATGTTCAGCGCAGATTTCTTTGATCCTTTTTACAATCTCGTTCACCATGTATTCATAGTCGAAGTCAAATACGAGCGAATCTTTGAATGGCATACCACCGCCGATGTCAAGGGTGTCCAACTCAGGATTGATCTTTTTAAATTTGCAGTACAGCGTTACATACTTCTCAAGTTCATTCCAATAATAAGGCGAATCGGTGATGCCAGAGTTGATAAAGAAGTGAAGCAGCTTAACCCTGAAATTAGGGTTTGCAGAGATCTTATTGTTATAAAAATCAATCACGTCTTCCATACGTACACCCAGACGGGAAGTATAGAACTGTGAATCTGGTTGTTCCTCTGCCGCAATACGGATGCCCAGGTTACATGGAGTGTCCATTTCCACCTCATCATCAAAGAGGTTAAACTCTTCCTTATTGTCTAAAACAGGGATAATGTTTTTGTAACCATCATGCAGCATGTCAATAATGTACTGCTTGTACTGGTAGGTTTTGAAACCATTGCAGATCACTGTGATGTCTTTGTTCAACGCACCCTTTTTTTCAAGTGCTTCAATCATCGGCATATCAAAAGCCGAAGAGGTTTCCAGGTGGATACCGTTTTTTAGTGCTTCCTCTACAATGTGCTTAAAGTGGGAGCTTTTCGTGCAATAGCAGTATTTGTAATCTCCACGGTAATTGTTTTTGATAATCGCCGTCTGGAAAAGTAATTTGGCCTGCTGGATCTTCTTGCTGATCATCGGAAGATAAGTGAAACGTAATGGCGTGCCGTACGTTTCTATCATTTCCATTAGATTCAGATCCTGAAAATACAATTCATCGTCTATAACAGCGTAACCTTCCTGTGGAAAGCCAACACTTAGATCAAGAAATTCCGAGTAACTCTGCATTTATAATTAAGATAATTTTTGCAAAAATGTAATTTTAAATTGAGAATTGACCTTTAATAAAAATATTTTTACTGTCACAAAGTTGCAGCCGGAAGGTGTATTTCGGCAAGCATACAACGTGCGCTTCCCCCTCCGTTTTTCTCAATTGTATACAAAGGTGCATAAATCACCCTGCAATACAGTTTCAGGTTGTTTATCTGTTTTTCGGACAGAGATAGATAGGCCTGTTCTGACATGACCAACAATGACTCGCCCGTATTGTTTTGAATCTCAAGCATATTGCCCGCAAAATGATTCATCTGATCGAGGCTGATCTCTATAATCTCTTTGCCAGTTTTCGTCAGATTATCCACCAGGGCCTTTTGTTCGGTAGGATCGGGGATAGCGGCCAGACATACCACGGCGAACTTTGTTCCTACACACATCATCACATTGGTATGGTAGATCGGGAAGCCGCTGGCGTCCATTGCAGTAAATATAATGGCTTGATAGCCTGTCTTAGCGCAGAAGTCGCTCAGTATGGTTTCATTTGTCCGGACTGAAATGCAGGCGTAGGCTATTTTGTGTTCGCGGTCCAGCACAAGGCTTCCGGTACCTTCTAAAAAAATATTTTGTGACTCATAACCCGAAAGATCTGTGACCGTGTCGACCTTGAAACGCTTGCCGATCAATTTTATGATGTCAGTTCTGCGCTCTTGTCTGCGGTTTTCGGAAAACATCGGGTAGAGGAATATTTGGCTATTCTCATGAAAAGAAACCCAGTTATTCGGAAAGATCGAATCCGGTGTCTCCGGTTGCAACGTATCGTCAATTACAGTTACAGAAACGCCATTGTTTCTGAGCAGTTCAACGAAACCATCAAATTCCAGCAAGGCCAGTTCCTGAATATTTTCAGCGTCTGAAAGCTGCTGAAATTTATTGTTTCCCGCCGTTTGTGTGTTGAATTTAAAATCAACAGGGCGGATCATCAGAATGTGATTCGTTGTCTGCATTACAATTCTAATTGGTCTCTTAAAATGGGTAAACTCATGCAATGGAAGCCTCCTCTGGCCCTGGATAGTTCTGCTGATGGCATCAGGATCAAGGTATCTGTGATCTCATCTGTATTCATTGAACCATCTTCCAGATTTTTTAATAAGTCTTTCACTTTGATCACCTCAAAACCGTTGGTTTTGAAGGATTCAATGGTTTTATCATTGCGGTCATAACCCAGAACTACACCCTCTTTAATGGCTAGCAGGTTACAGGAATCTGTCCATTGTTCTCGGGCATCGTAGGGGAAAGAACCATTACCGCTGTAGATAAAGCGAGTAGGTTCTTTGCTGTTCAAGTCATGCTGACTGATGTTATCCAGCAGGTCTTCAATGCTTTCAAAACTAAGGGGCTTACTGACTCCTTTACTAAACTGCAGAATTTCGGTCTTGTCTTTAGTGTCCGGTGCAACCAGGTAGTTAATTGGTTCATCGGTATTGCCCTGCTGGTTTCCCGAAATTGAACTGAGCAGCGCCCATACATTGCGTTTGACTTGTGTAAATACGGTGTCGATATGCATGAAATCCCGCTTGTTAGGTATTTTTACGACAGTAACCTTATTTACCACGTCGCTTTCAAATAACAATTTAATGGCTTCATTTGCACCGTAGGCAGATGTCCTTTCACTACATCCGATCAAAACGTGATTTGGACTTACCATCATCACATCACCACCCTCCAGCGTTGTGCGATGATCCTCTTCCTCTCCAGGTCTTAAAAAGTGCTGTGCAGGATCAGGAATTTCAAGAATATTGTCTGTGTACTCCTTAAAAAGCGGATGATTGAAGAAAATGTAACGCATCAACAACGTTTCACGACTTCTGGCTTTTTTAGCAGGCTTATTAAGCAGTATATGCTTATTAATGGTGATGCCGACATCTCTTGTAAAAATCAAATTAGGGATTGGGGCAAAAATCATGTGGTCATTATTTAAGCTGCCAGATATAAATATTTTGGCCAATTCCTTAGGATCAGTATCGACCATTTGCATTTGCATTTTATAAGTACAACCTTCTATTGCACAGACCGAAGCAGCCAATTTTTTGCGTATGGAGCCATCTCTGAGAATATCTGAAAGTAGATTTTGAACCTCTATAACTTCCAGTGAGTTGTGAAAATCAGGATGGTCAGGTTTGAAAAAAGCCCGTTCCGAACTCTCCGCATCGATCTGCGCCAGGTTTCCTTTAATCTTCGCCGGATCAAGAAAATACATGAGCAACTTGATGTAATAATCGTATTCATCGCGGCGTATGGTGTCCAGATGTACGATGTCTTCGAAAAGCCAATCCTGTGCTTTGGACGGCACGACTTTGCCTAATCCGCTATCCGGACTATGGATAAGTAGCTTACGCAGCCTGCCGATCTCTGTACTTACATTTACATTGAAGTTGTGGTTTTGCTCGGTCATAATAAGTTTGTAGTTAAGCAAAGCTATTTAATTTTAGATTATCAGCAAGCAAATAGTTGGTTGCGACACACATGGTAAGAATAAATCTTAGCCCTTACGCTGTTGCAAAAGACCACACTGGCAACGCCGCAACGGTTTTGACTTCAACCTTCGGTTTTTTTATTTAAGTTTGTGTCTATGAATTTTATTATTTCCAAAGCATTAAAAGGCATCAAAGAACTCTATAATGAAGAGGTGCCGGATGGTGTGGTGAGCATACAGGATACACGCAAAGAGTTTGAAGGACAGGTCACTATTGTGGTTTTTCCGATTGTGAGGTATTCTAAAAAATCTCCCGAACAAACTGCGGTCGATTTGGGCAATTACCTGCTGGAGCACGTAGAAGAAGTGGTTGCATTTAACGTGGTAAAAGGATTTTTGAACCTGAGCATCTCTGATGAATACTGGCTGAATTTATTCAATACCGAGTTGCTGGATTCCTCGTTTGGTACTTTCAAGCCGAATGGTAAAAAGGTAATGGTGGAATATTCTTCGCCAAATACCAATAAGCCGCTTCACCTTGGGCATGTGCGGAATAACCTGCTTGGTTATTCTGTAGCTGAGTTGCTTAAAGCAATTGGCTATGAGGTGTTTAAAGTAAACCTGGTAAATGACCGCGGCATCCACATTTGCAAGTCCATGCTGGCCTGGCAAAAATGGGGCAATGGCGAAACCCCGCAAAGTTCATTTCTGAAAGGCGACCATCTGGTTGGTAAATACTATGTTGTTTTTGATAAAGAATATAAGAAGGAGATTGAACAATTAAAAGTTGAGGGCCAGACAGAGGAGGAAGCCAAGAAAAACGCCCCGCTCATCAGGGAAGCACAGAAAATGCTGCAGAGCTGGGAAGCAGGAGATCCTGAGGTCATCAGTCTATGGGAAACCATGAACGGCTGGGTATACGAAGGTTTTGAGGTCACCTACAAGAACCTGGGGGTAGACTTTGATAAATATTATTACGAAAGCAATACGTATCTGCTGGGTAAAGGCACAGTAGAAGAGGGTCTTGAAAAAGGAGTTTTCTTCAAAAAACCTGATGGATCTGTTTGGATAGACCTGACAGCTGATGGCCTGGACCAGAAACTGGTGCTTCGTGCGGACGGCACATCGGTTTACATTACACAAGACCTGGGAACAGCCCAAATGAAATATGACGACTTCGGAATGGATGAGTCTATTTATGTAGTGGGAAACGAGCAGGACTACCATTTCAAAGTATTGTTTCTGATCCTGGAGAAATTAGGCAAAAGCTGGGCAAAAGGACTATACCATTTATCGTATGGCATGGTTGACCTGCCAAACGGTAAAATGAAGTCCCGCGAAGGTACAGTTGTCGATGCAGATGACCTGATAGCAGAGATGGTTGCCACAGCAAAGCAAAAAACCGAATTGTTGGGCAAGGTGAACGATTTTTCAGAAGAAGAAAAAGAGAATCTATATTACCAGATTGGCATGGGGGCGTTAAAATACTTCCTGTTAAAGGTAGAACCTAAGAAACGTTTGTTGTTTGATCCTTTGGAATCCATCGACTTTCAGGGAAATACAGGGCCGTTCATCCAATATACACACGCCAGGGTAAAATCCTTGCTGAATAAGGCTGGTTATACTGAGGGCAAATCGGAAAATGTAGCACTTACATCTACTGAATTGGAAATGATCTTGTTGCTCTCTAAGTACCCATCTGAACTTCAGGAAGCAGCTAAAGCACATAGTCCCGCTACATTGGCCAACTACCTTTATGAAGTGGCTAAAATGTTCAATAAGTTTTACCATGAAATCCCACCCATTGTTAAAGAAGATGATGAAGCACTGAAACAGCACCGCCTGAATCTGAGCTCGGTAACAGGTGATGTTCTAAAACGTGGAATGCGAATTTTAGGGATTGTAGTGCCGGAGAGAATGTAGTACTGTTAGAAAGAGTATAATGCTTTATAAACAAAAGAGAAGATTAATCCTTCTCTTTTGTTTTTTCTACACCTGCCTTGGTACTCACAGGTTTCTTTTTTCTGAAGCCTGGAAACGCCATCGGACTTCTTACAGGTCTTTCATCACCGAGCAAAACGCCCCATTGTTTAAACATTTCTGTTCTGTCAAAGATGACCTTTAGTACAGCAATGATCGGTAGCGAGAGAAACATGCCAGATACCCCTGCAATACTGCCGCCTATGATTACCCCCAGAATCGCAAATAAAGCATTTATTTTGACTTTGGATCCTACGATCCTTGGCATCAGTATGTTATTGTCCAGAAACTGAACTGCAGCGATCACGAGAAGTACGGTGATTACCGGCCACATTTCTGTAGAAGAAGTCAGCGTGAGCAGTACACCAATGATGTTTCCAATAAGGGCGCCCACATATGGGATCAAGTTCAAAATGGCAAAAATAACGCCGATTAACAAGGCGTGCTTGATGCCCATAAGCAGCAATATACCGCCCAGCAATATGGTCATATAAGTTACCTGTATCAGCAAGCCAACCAGATAGTTTTTGATGATAGACTCGGTTTCATAGATCGCTTCTTTAACCTTAGGATGATGGTCCGGGCTGAACCACATAAATGTAAATCGCAATAAAATATCTTTGTAAAATAGGATCAGATAGATATAAATGGGTAAAAGTCCGACAAATACGAAAACTGAACTAAGCGTTACTGCCGCTCCGCTAGCCGCTTTCCCGGCCATTCCCAACAGGTCATTGCTTTTATCATTGATAAATTTTACCTGCTCAGTCGTTGAAAAGTTACTGATGCTGCTGATCCATTTGCTGATGGCGTTGAGGTGAATACTTACGTTTTTCTTAATCTCTGGAAAGTCGTCAACCAGGGCGCCAATCTGGGCAGAGAAAAACCAGATTACCGCCGCAAGAATAATGGCAACAAACAAAATCGGGATAATGATTGCTGCAGCCTCAGGAAAACGATGTTTTTTAAAGAAACGAAAGATGGGCAACAACATAATGCTGATGAAAAAGGCCGTGATCACCGGCATGATGATACTTTGACCAATCACCAGAACTGCAATCAACAGACCCAGGCCAAGAAGCTCAATAGAGCGTTTTACAGTGAGTGGCAGATTTGTCATGAGCTTAGAATTAGATAACAGAAAGGTAAAAGTCCTGATAATTCAAGGAGTAACAGTAAAAGGTACGAAATGTTTGGCTAGTTTTGTTTTATGATTACAAATGAGACTATTGTCGCTTTGTCTACTCCACCAGGGATTGGAGCCATTGGTGTGATCCGGCTTTCAGGAAAAGATGCGATCGCCATAACCAATAAGGTATTTAGCGGAAAGGATTTGCTGAAACAGGAATCTCACACCATTCATTTTGGCCTGATTAAAGATGAAAGTGTGGTGATTGATGAGGTACTGGTAAGTTTGTTCGTAGCCCCAAAGTCTTATACAAAGGAAAATGTGGTAGAGATCTCTTGCCATGGTTCTAACTATATCATTCAGCAGATCATTACTTTGCTGATCAGGCACGGTGCTTCGGCAGCCAAGCCAGGCGAGTTTACCTTAAGGGCATTTTTAAATGGTGGATTGGATCTTTCACAGGCAGAGGCTGTTGCAGATTTGATTTCGTCAGATTCAGCTGCGGCGCACCAGGTAGCGATGAATCAATTAAGAGGTGGGTTTAGCACAGAACTCAATGTGTTGCGCGAACAACTGATCCATTTCGCTTCGATGATAGAACTCGAACTTGACTTTTCGGAGGAAGATGTGGAGTTTGCCAATCGTGAACAGTTGCAGGACCTGATTACTAAGATTACTTTGGTGCTCAGTAAACTAATTCGTTCTTTTGAACTGGGTAATGTGATCAAAGCGGGAATAAATACGGTAATAGCTGGCAGACCGAATGCGGGTAAATCTACCTTGCTCAATGCTTTGCTGAATGAGGACAGGGCTATCGTAAGCGAAATCGCAGGAACAACGCGGGACACGATTGAGGAGGTACTCAATATCAATGGCATCAACTTCAGATTGATTGATACAGCAGGTATCCGCGAGGCAACCGACACGATCGAGGCAATAGGAGTAGAGAAGACGATGCAAAAGATTAGTCAGTCAGCAGTCCTGGTCTATTTATTTGACGTAATTCATCTCTCAGCCGAAGAGATCAGGGAAGATATAGCCAGATTACATAAGCCGGGTATGGCTTTGATAGCAGTGGCCAATAAGATGGATCTTTCTTACAGCGATCGTTTGAAAGAATTAAGGCTTCCCGCTGACATTCAATTCATTGCAATTTCAGCAAGGGAACACCAGCATATAGAGGAACTGAAAGCGTTGTTATATGAAACAGCTATTGGCGACCAGTTATCAGATAACCACACCATGGTAACCAACATCCGTCACGTAGAGGCTTTGCAGCGTACGCAAACGGCCTTAGCAAATGTTGCCAATGGTTTGGTCAATCCTGTCACATCTGATTTTCTGGCGACTGATATCAAGCAGGCATTACATTATTTGGGTGAAATAACGGGTCAGGTTACAACTGATGATTTGCTGGAAAATATTTTTAGTAAGTTCTGTATCGGCAAATAAATAGGTAAAATAACCCTAAAAATAGCTTAAAAAGCGACCAAAAAAGCGTTAAAAAGTGCCAGATTTCGCGCTTTTTTACGCTTTTTGCTTTTTGGTATTTTCCCGTATTATGATAAGATTTGTCCCTCGGTTGTCCCTCAAAACTGTTTTCGGACGATCATAATACATTGTATGTTAGATGTTAGATGACTGCTTCCCTTAGTTCCACTTATGTCTACTTATTACTACTTATTTAACCTTATTTCAGTCATGAGCAGCCAAATTACCGTACCAAGAATCTGCGAGTTTTGCCACCAGCAGTTCATTGCAAAAACAACCACTACCAGGTTCTGCAGTCTCCGCTGTAACAGCCGGAATTATAAAGCAACCCTCCGTGCGTTGAAAATCGAAAACAGCAATCAACAAACTGTGCATGCTGTGCAGCAACAAAAACTGCCGCTCATGGAAAAGGCGCTGCTAACGGTAATGGATGTTGCTGAACTATTAGGGTTTTCTAACAAAAGCGTTTACCAGCTGATCAATTCGGGACAGTTGAAAGTAGTGAAGGTCACCGCAAGGAAGACCAGGATCAGATGCGAAGATTTCAAAGAATTTGTCGCTTTCAGAGGAGTGGCACCATCTGCGGAAAAAGCAAAAGTGACGGCAGACCGACCCGAACAACTAACCAGGCAAAACTGCTATTCGATTCCAGAATTGATCGATCTATTTAAGAAAAACAGAGGGGATTTGTATGTGTTTTTGAAGCGGGCCAGGGTATCCAGGATAAAAATTAAGAAGGAAGTTTTCTTCTCAAAATCCGAGGCGGATAAACTATTTCGTAAATTTGTGAAACCAAAACCGCTCGGCTACGATAACCAAAGAGCGGCGAATAATAAGTTAGCCGTCAAAGGGTTCCAGCTGAGCGATTGTTATAGCATGGAACAATGCGAGCGCCTGTTGAACCAAAAGCGTGAAAACTTATACAGTAAATTCAGCCGCCGGAAGGTTCCCAAGATCAGGCAGGGACAAGAGGTTTATTACTTAAGAAAAGCTGTAGATAAGATCTATGGTTCATTAACAGAAAGGAGGGAATTGTGAGCAGGGTAACATTAAGGAGTAAATCAATATCCAAAGGCAGGACTAGTTTGTTCCTGGACATTTATCCGCCGGTGAGACATCCGGATAGCGGAAAACTGGCCAGAAAGCATTACCTGAAAATTTTTCTTTATGCCAAACCCAAAACCGAGCGTGAACGGTTCCACAATAAGGAAACCATGGAACTCGCCCTGAATGTCGCGGCCAGGCGCCAGCTTGATGTACAAAACCTAAGGTTTGGCTTTTTATCCAGCCGGATGCTCAAAGGGAATTTTGTGGAGTACCTGCAGGCCGAAATGGACAAGCGCAGAAACCAGTCCAACCTAGAGAACTGGAGAAATGCCATTAAATATTTCAAGGAGTTTGCCGGAGAAAAAGTATTGTTTCCGGAGTTGAACGAGACTTTCAGCGAAAAATATGCGGATTACCTATTGTCCCAGCCAAGTTTGGGAAGGGCTGGAAAGAAAATCAAGACCAACACCGCTGTCGCTTATTTCGCAAAATACCGCGCGACGCTTAAGCAGGCTTTTAAAGATGGTTTTCTGCCGGTCAATCTTTACGAACTAGTGGATCCCATCACACCTGAAGGTACTCACCGGGAGTTTTTGTTCCTGGATGAGCTCCAGCAGCTTGCCGATACGCGGTGCAGTTCTGAACTGGTCAAGCGGTCAGCTCTTTTTGCAGCCCTGACCGGGCTCCGTTATTCTGATGTAGCGACAATTTGCTGGGAGGAGATCAGGGGAGGAGAAGGCAATTATTACATTCAGTATGCCATGGAAAAGACCGACCGCAACCAGTTTCATCCAATCCCTGATCAGGCTTACCAGATGCTGGGCAGGCGTGCTAGTGGGAAGATATTCAAGGGATTGAAGTATAGCCACGTTAATGCGATCTTGCCGGTCTGGTTAAAGGCGGCCGGTATCACCAAGCACATTACTTTTCATTGCTTCCGGCACACCTTCGCCACCCTGCAGATTCTTTTTGGAACAGATGTGGTTACCGTATCCAAATTACTGGGGCATAAAAACATCATGACTACCATGATCTATGTTCATATCGTTGATAAATTAAAACGGGAAGCTTCTCATCGCATCCGACTGGAGATCGGGAGCAAATGGCTGGAACTCAATCAGGCCTCCTAAAATGGGGCCTGGTTTTGTTTCTGTTATCGGGTACTGACCAATTTTTTAAGATTTATTCTTTGGATTAAAATTCATGTAGACCACGGTACTGGCCATCTTGTTAAAGGTCGGACAATACAGGATGTAACCAAATTCGTTTAAAAACCGGATGGCCCGGTGCCAGGTGGCGCTACTGGAAATCTTGGCCAGATGCATATGCACTTTGCCTTTTACTTCCAGGCACTCCGGACATCCCTGGGTCAACCACAACTGGTACAGGGCCATATAGGCAGCAATGTGCGTTGTTCTGATCCTGGGGTCTGTCTGCATGTGCTCTAAGAACTGCAACAGGGGTTTAATAGACTGTTCCATTTGTTTTAGCAGCCAAGGGCATTTCTGTTCTTTTTGGTGTGCTTTGCCGGTTGCTTGTCCAGGGCTGCTGATGGCAGCTGCATCACTACCGCAGTCTGTCTGCCAAGTACCGTATCCACTTCAGTTCTTTTCCTGTCCTGATCATAAAAGACAATCGCCCCCTGCCTGGGATCAGTTTCAATATAGAATTTTTGGGTTACCCCGTCTTTTATTGAAAGCCATTCCGCGCTGTCTCCGTTGATCAGCGAAGTCTCCAGCGAACGGAGATAAGCAGGATACTGTTTAAATTCTTCGGGCAGCTCCTGGATCATTTTCTTCAGCCCGTTGACCCCGGTTTCCTGGAAGGTTTTTATCCTGAAATTTCCTTGCGGGTCTTTGTCGCTGAAGTCCAGGCGGACTAAGGGTGAATCGGGGTTCTCGGGATCGGCTGCCAGCGTCCTTCCTTTCAGTAAATTGTAGGCACGGACAGGGGTAATGGCCAAGCTGCCGTCTAGTTTAAAGAGTTGGTTATGTTTGCTTTGTAAATCCGGATTAGCCAAACTGGCCTTTAATCCGCTGGCAGCATAATGCCCCAAATGGTCGCGGGTAAACTGCAGCTCAAAATTTACACTGTCACCCTGGCTAAAATAACTGGACAGGGCTAAACTAAAGGCTTCCTTTCCCAGGCCAATCTCTGCCTGTAACTGCCTCAGCTGGTTTCCAAAGCCGAGCGATGTGGCCGTTTTTTGCAGGACCAGCAAATTTTGCTGCTGACCGGCATAGTAGGAAACGGCATGCTGCCGCTGCCTAAAATTTCTTGCCGCCCGCTGTATGAGCCTCACTAGGAAATTGGGATAAAGCAATTTTTCCAGTTTCCTGCGTTCCGATTGCAGTACTTTAACTACCGTGTTTTCTACCTGGTTAAGGCCAGCGCCATATCTACCGGGCAATGACGTTAAAAAGGCAATTTTCTCCTTTAAAAAGCCTTTGTTTTGCAGCAGACTGCCTTGAAATATCTTTTCAAACTTCTGCTCATTTTCCTGCCATTTCTGATAGTCCCTGATGATCCTGTTCTCTGCATCCTGCTCCATATCTTTTAGGTTTAACTAACCCGGACCACCGCTGCTGTCCGGGTCAGGTGGGTGAGTGATTAGGCGACCGCGTTTTTCTTGGCGTTGCTCTTGCGTGTCTTTTTCTCTCCGGCCAGGTTTTCCTGCTGGCTTTCTTTTTTCTCTGCCTTTTGCCCCTGGGTCATGTCCACTTTTTGCAGGGCGTTGTCATAAACATCAATCCTTTTAAACTTCGGATTGGCCACCAGGTAATGCTGGCGCTCATTGCCATCCTGGATCAGCGTGACCAGTGGACGGTTTCCTTTTTCCAGGGACTCGATCAGCCGCTGATTTGCGACCTTGTCCTGGAGTTCTTTTAGCGGGAGCTTGCAGAGCTCGTCCTGCAGCTTGAAGCCGTACGCATCAGTAAAAGTATCGAGCTTGAAATTCCCGTTTTTGGTGGTTTCCTTGAAGTTCATCTGTTTCCAGGCCTGGTATTTTTCATCGGTCGGCGCAAAGCGGGCCGACTCACCTTCGCCCTGCTTCTCTACTTTATTGAACTCTTTGTAGATCGACCTGCCGTTCATCATATTGTAGGCCTCTTTCAGGGTAATGTTGTTCCTGGTCCCGATCTGGAAGCTCTGGCTCATCAGCTCGTTACTGCCCTCGGGCTTCATGTCAATTTTGTAACTGTTAAAGAAATACATGTCGCTGTTCTTGGATTTACTGAAATCCAGCGTAGCGGTGACCACATCATTTCCATACTCTGCTCTGTGGCTGATCTGGAATTCAGGCAGGCCTTTACCAATTTTCTCTTTGAGCTGGGTTTCATAACCCTCACCGAACCCGGTGTACTTCATCTGATCTTTCAGAAATTCTACATTTTTCATATTCATCTTTTTAAATTTTAGGTGGTTATTATTACTGGTTAATTCTGATAAGTACCGGGTAGCCCGCGCTGATTTTTCCTTTGAGGAGTTTCACTTTTTTGCTGAACAGGCCCTTAGCCGCCGAGATGCCGGCTCCTGCCAGCTGTGTTCCGACGGTCTGGTCCATAGGCAATACCTGCAGGCCCTGAAGGGCGTTATCTGTACCGCCACGAATGGCATCGCCGGTCGCGGCCTCAGGAACATAAATTCCTTCCATATTGTCCCGCTGGTCAATTACAGAAAGGTCAACCGGAATGATGGACCGGCCCATGCCTATGGTTGCGATCCGGAGCGTCATGCGCTGGTTGCTGAGTTGGGCGATGCCGTAAACCTGATGGCCTTTTGGGATCAGCCATCCATTGAACCTTACTGAATCCAGCAGGCGCAGCTCAACGACTGTGCCCTCGGTGACCTTTTGGTTTTTGGCGATCACAGCAGGGATAGTCTGGTAGATTTTAGCCAGAGGTGCCGGACTGTCCGGTACCGGCTTTTTGGAAAGCAGTTCCGTGTGCTGGATCTGCTGGATCTTTTCCAGCATCGCCTGGAGCTGGCTGAGTTCGGGGTCATCTGCTGTCCCGCCCTGCATCTGCTGCATCATGCTTTGGAGCCGGTCAATGTCCCTGCTATTTACTCCCGCCTGGCTTCCCGTTACATTTTTTTCTTTTTCCGGATTAGCGGCCAGGGGCTCAGGCTGGCTGATCACCTGGTTCAGCTGCTGCAGCTTTCGGTAGATCTTTTCTTCCGCCTGTTCCTGGTAGGGGCCATAACTGCTGTTGGACTTTAGATGAGCGGTGGACAATCCGCTAGCTTGCTGTTCCGGGACAATAACCTGTGTCAAGTAGGGGTCGTACTTCATCTGCTCGGCCGTATTTGCGGAATCTTTGGCGGCATGTTCATAATAACCCAGTTTGTCGGCCAGGGCCAGGTTTTCCAGTTTGGCTTCCGGAAGCGAGCGGTTCAGCCCCGCCTGCACAGGTACTGCATTGGCTTCTTTTCCTTTTCCGCCGCCCAAAAGAACAAACAGTATGGTCGCAAAAGGCATTACAAGGACAGGCAGCATGGTCAGGAACCTGCGCTGCTTTAAAAATTTTGGGGAATGGGTAATTGCTTTCATATGGTTATTTTTTTTTGTTTTTATAGATGTATTCCATCAGGACCAGGCTGTCTGAAGGGCTGACTTGCCTGGGTATTCCTTGCGTTGGGACCATCGCTACTGGTCTGGGCGCTTTACTGAAAATCAGCACAAGGCTCCAGCTGCCCAGCAGCAGACCAACAGCCAGGAGCAGCAGGTTTCTTTTTATGGGACTTAAACCCATGAACTGCCTGTTCATCCAGTCAGCCCAGCAACGCTGAAATTTTAGGATACGGCCGGCGATCGCTCTGGCCATACGTTCCCTGCTTTCATTTTCCTGGATGCTTTTGCTCTGTTTCGTTTCCATGATTACCTCGCTTCTGTTTTCAGGTCGGTATTGACCAGGGTGGTCCACTTTTCAATCAAAAAGCCATGGGGGTTATTGTCGCTTGCGGAGACCTCGCGTAGCTGGCCTGAAGTGACCAGGCTCCGTGAAGTTTTACTGCTGGAGCGGATGATGAGCTGGGTGGCGTAGCACCTGAACTGGTAGGGCTCTGCCGCAGGGTTTACCCAGACGCTGTCAATTTTGATGCGCTGGGAAATATTGCCCGCAACTAGCCCGGCATAGTAACCGTTCTCCTGCAGGTTTTCATATTCTTCCCTGGCGCTGCCGTCCGCCAGGTACAATGCTTTGGTGAGGTTTTCCCGGATGGCCTTATCGTCCGGGTCCAGCGTAAAAAACAACTGGTGGAAACTGCGGACATGGTCTCGGGCCTCAGCGCCGATATTGGTCTTGCGCAGGGTCAGTTCACCGCTGATCAGTTTGCCGCTGGGCAACAATAAAACTTTATCGTTGCCTTTGCCCTGCCTGAGCTCAAAGCGGTAAAGCGCAAAGCAAACGATCAGTATATTGGCCATCAGGAACACCAGGCTAAAGGTCCTGACGTGCTGGAAAGCGGTTTCTATATTTTTCATTTTTTTGAACATGAGTTTGTATTTTAGATTAAGAACCTGATAATTTATCTTTCATATAGGCACCGGTACTGCCGATGGAGCGCCCTGCAGCGCCCGCCATTCCGCTACCGGAGGGCTGCCCGGAAAGTCCTTCTTTTAGGTGCCCCGGGGTGTTGAGGATATTGGATGCTGCGCTGGATGCCCTTGATGCTGCCCCGCCGGCTCCGGAAGAAACCAGGCTGGTAACTTTTTGCAGCATGGCCCCGCCACCACCGGCGTTTACGATATAGCCTGCAACCGTTGGTACAGTGAAGTAACCCACAATGCCAATCAGTAAAAAGACGAGGTAAGCCGTATCGGTGGCCGAGAACATCGTATCGCCGTTCTGGGAGATTTCACTGATGTCCATGATGAGCATTTTTTCCTGTACCTTGCCAATGATACAGCCAAAGATATTGGCGACCGGCAGCCAGAGAAAAGTGTTCAGGTAACGGGCCAGCCAGGCGCTCAGCGTTTGCTGCATACCGTCAAAGACAGCTATCCCGAATACCAGCGGGCCAAGGATCGCCAGTACGATCAGGTTGAAAGTTCTTAAAGTATTGATACATAATGCTGCGGCTTCATAGACCACCCTGAGTACTTCGCTCATCCACTGCTTGACCGAGTTGCGGAAATTATAGGAGGCCTTGCTCATGGCGAACTTCAAGTCATTGCCGATGCTTTCGAAAATGCCCTCCCCATCCGGATCAGCATCTTCATGGGTGTACTTGTA
>JAZKCT010000041.1:0-45054 GCA_040387995.1 Bacteroidota bacterium
TCCTGCCACCCCGACAAAAAAGGCCTTGAATCATTGATTCGAGGCCTTTTTCTTTTAAAGCTATTGATCGTCCGGGCCGGACCCGAAATTATAATTCTTTGCAGTATTCGTTTTATTGAGTATAATTGTTGGCTTTGGCTTTAGATAAACTACATAACGAACCCGAAATCATTCTCCTTGTTGCGCAGGGAGATGAAAAGGCTTTTGCTACTCTTTTTTATCACTACAAGGACAAACTTTATTCATACGCACTTCGCCTGACTGGGGAAGAAGAGCTCGCTGAAGAAATGGTGCAGGATGCTTTTATGAAGATCTGGCTCAGCCGCGAAGGGCTTAAAAAAATCGAAAGTCTGGATGCTTATCTGTTCACGGTAATTCGGAACAAATCTTACAACGCCATCAAAAGACGTGCGCATGAAGCGGTTATACTCAAAGAATTGAGCTTTAGTTTGACTGAACTGCAGAACACTACAGAAGAAACGGTGATCGTAAATAACTATCGGAACCTCTTGCAAAAGGTAGTGGATACCCTACCGCCCCAGCAAAAACTGATCTACGACCTGAGCAGGACCCAGGGACTTAAACATGAGGAAATCGCGCAGCAGCTAAAAATTTCAAAAAATACAGTTAAGGTTCATCTGGTAAAAGCACTTTATACCATTCGCGAAGCCTTTTATAACCACGCCATTTCTATAGTGATTTCCTTCTTTGTTTCTGTACAATGGTTTTATATCCAGTAGTTTATTAAACAAACTAAAAAAAATCATTTCTTTACTAATCCTATTTTGCTTTGTGATTGTCTTGTATTTATAGGGACTTAACCAGCCCGTGAATTAACCAAATATAATCACGTATTTTTTTCTAATGTCTTTGCGCAGAACTCCGCCATAAGTAAAAACCCTCTATTTCTTCGAGGAAGAAGATAGAGGGCTTGATTGCCGAATTGATTGCGACTCAAGACGGCCGTTTTAACTAACACCCCATATGGGGCATTCCACAATTAAAACCCTGTAAAAATATATGTTTTTTTTTACAACACCTACAATGGGTTGCATTACTATAGCCCATTTTTCAAAAAATAGTAGCTGGAAATATTATAGCAAACAGATTATGCGTATCAGTTGCATTGCTCTCGCATTAGTGTTCACATCGTGTACGATGCTTCTTGCGCTGTCTGGAAAAAGCCAGGACATCAGTAAGATTGAAGTGAAGCTGGCTTTCGAAAAGGAGCCAATTTTTTCTGCCCTAAAGGCAATTGAAAAGCAGACTTCGCTTCGCTTTGTATTTCATAAATCGCTCCTGAATGAGATCACGCCCCGGACCTTAGCCAAAGGGACCTATACCCTGGAACAAGCTCTGGTAAAACTTTTAGATAATACGGGCTTCCATTACAAACAGGTGAATGAAAACCTGTTAATTGTGCCAGTGGAAAAGGAAGAGGACCCGGTCAGCGAGGCGGTTATTGCCGAATCTGGAAAGATTAGCGGTGCAGTCACGGACGCTCAAGGTCAGCCCATTCCGGGGGTATCTGTTAAACTGGAAGGTGCTGCGAATCAAATCAGGGTCTCTGATGCGGACGGTAAGTATACCTTCAATAACCTTCCGGCAGGTACCTATCTGGTTACCTTTCTTTATATTGGATATACTAAGGCCATAAAGCAGATCCAGCTCATTAAAGACCAGGCCCTTGAATATAATGTGTCCCTGGTTCAGGAAAGTGCAGGTTTAGAGGAAGTGGTGATCGTAGGATACGGCTCTATGAAAAAGGCACTCCTAAGTGGTGCTCAGACTACCATCAACTCTGAGCAGATCAACAAGACCATCAATACCACGGTGGAACAGGCCATTCAGGGTCGATCGGCAGGCGTTTATGTGACACAGAACAGCGGACAACCGGGTGGAGCGATGTCCATCAACATCCGCGGAGTCAATAGTATAAATGGTACAAACGAGCCACTATATGTGATCGACGGGGTACAGAGCCAGCCCGGATTGCCTTCCTATGGGCCTACGAGCTCTACAAATCCTCTGGCAGGGCTTAATCCCTCCGATATTGAGACCATTGATATTCTTCAGGGTCCATCGGCAACGGCGATCTACGGATCCCGCGCAACCAACGGGGTTGTACTGATCACAACAAAGCGTGGAAAAGCCGGCGAGATGAAAATAGGTTATACCTACGGTGCGACTGTTCAGAGCCGCCCTAAGCTGCTTCCCGTCATGAATCTTTCACAATTTGCAACGATGGTGAACGAGATGCTGCCAGGCAATCCTACGGATCCTGAGCTGATTGATCCTTCGATCCTTGGTGAGGGTACAAACTGGCAAAAAGCGCTCTTTAAGAATTCTATGCTGAGCAAGCACCAGCTAATGCTGAGCGGCGGTAATGATAAAACGACTTTCTACCTGTCCGGAGAATATTTTGACCAGGATGGTGTGGCAATAGGATCAGCTTTCGACCGCTATAACCTTAGGCTTAATCTCGACAGCAGGGCGCGCAGCTGGATAAAGCTGAGTACCAATCTCAATGTAAATCAGACAAAGGAAAAACTGACCTCAACGGCGGATAAGGTGATCACTGATGCGATTCAGCTGGCACCGAAGATTCCACTTAAAAATGCAGACGGTACCTGGGGCGGTCCCGAAGACAGGCCTGATGGTCAGGATGAATTCTATCCGATAAATCCGGTGGCAATTGCGAACCTGACCACCAACGACCTGCTCAGAAGGGCTGCCACGGGTGGTCTCTCGGCAGAACTGAATGTGTTCAAGGATCTGACCTTCCGGACTACACTAAACGGAAGTGTGAGCTACAGTACCTTCGACCGATTTGTGCCGACCTATAAAATTGGCTCACGCTCGAATGACGTGGCGACATTATCTGTGGGGGACAACCAGAGTACTTATGTCAACTTCAATCAGTTGCTGCAGTACAACCACAGTTTTAAAAAACATGCCCTGGGTTTGATGGCCAGTCATGAGTCGCAGTTGTCCAACTACAGGGCGCTATCTGGTGCCAGACAGGGCTTTGTGACCAATGATATTCCCGACCTCAACATTGGGAATGCAACAGGAGCCACAAATGGCGGTGGCCGGGGAGACTGGGCACAGGAATCTTATTTCGGAAGACTTAATTATGCCTTCGATAGTAAATACATTTTGCAGGCGGCGATACGCTCTGATGGTTCTTCTAATTTCGGCAGCAACAACCGCTGGGGGGTATTCCCATCAGCATCCGTAGCCTGGCGCGTTTCGCAGGAGCCTTTTATGAAAAAACTGAGCTTTATCAGCGACTTCAAGTTGCGGTACGAAATCGGGATCACCGGTAATCAGGGCTCCAGAGGTATTTTTGCCGAAATGAACACGGTGAACACTCCGTGGGGATCAGGATTTAACGTATCCAGGTATGGAAATGAAGACTTGAAATGGGAGGAAACTAAGACCAATAACTTTGGCTTTAACTTAAGTGTGCTCAAAAACCGAATTGATCTGGAGGGTGATTTCTATTTTAAAAGTACCCAGAATATGCTGATGGTGAATCCATTGCCCAACTATATGGGAACTTACGGTCAGGGCTCAATCGGCTCTCCCTTTGTGAATATTGGCTCACTTAACAACCGTGGTTTTGGCCTTACACTAAATGCTGTTGTAGTGGATCAGAAAAAATTCAACTGGAAGGTCAATCTCAATGTTTCCAGATTTAAAACCAAACTGACGAAGCTGAATACGGAGTCTGCCTTTATCGATAGGGGAATGCTCGGCCTCACCCAACGTTCTATAGTGGGACAAGTGCCATGGCTGATGTATGGGTATGTGTATGATGGAATTTTTCAGTCTATCGAGGAGATCAACAATAGCGCGATTCCTGTATCTTCCAATGGAAGCAGGCTCCCTGTACAGCGTATCAGTGGGGTGTATGTCGGCGATATCAAATTCAAAGACCTGAATGGCGACGGCATTATTGACGATCGTGACCAGAGCTTCATTGGCAATCCATGGCCTAAATTTACTGCTGGATTTACCAACTCGATTGCCTACAAGGGTTTTGATTTGTCAGTTCTGCTTATCGGAACTTTTGGTAACGACATTTACAATGCCGTTAGGGTCAACAATACGCAACCGGTAAACATTTATACGGGTAGAAATATGTTGAGTGAAACCTTCAACTATGCGCGGATTGCTTTTGACCCTTCTGGTAGTCCCTACCTGACTAATCCGGAAACTAATATTCCAAGGGTAACCTGGGGCTCGGATGTCAATGGAAATACCCGCACCACCGGCAGACTGGTGGAAGATGGCACGTATGTACGGATTAAGAATGTGCAGTTAGGATACACCTTGAGTAAGGACTTGCTGGCCAAACAGTCTTTCATCAAAGGTGCAAGCTTCGGCATTGCCATCCAAAACCTGGCCACTTTTACCAAATACAAAGGCTACGATCCCGAGATCGGGAATTTTGTAGGGCCCGATGCGGTTACCGGCAACCAGTTGACCGGTCTGGACGGCGGTCGTTACCCCCTGACCAGGATGTATAATTTCAACGTTTCCCTAAATTTTTAAAACTATGAAACATTTAAAACATAGATTTTACTTCGGATGTATCGCTATCGCCCTGCTTTTTGGGGCATGTAAGAAATCATTTTTAGACCGCGTACCTAAGGACAAATTGGTAGCTGCCAATTTCTACCAGAATACTGGAGAGATTATGGCCGGTACTGCACCACTCTACAACATCGTGTGGCATGCCTATAATGACAAGGCTGCTAATGCGATCGGTGATGGTAGGGGCGGTACGCTGCTGGCCAGAGGTTATAAAGATATCGAGATGAATACCACAGCGACCAGTCCTGAAAATGCAAACTCCTGGGCATCTTTTTTCAATACAGTTGGGCAGGCAAATTCTGTCATCAGCAATGTAAATACTTACGCACCTGCCTCTGTTCCGCAGGAGATCAAGAACCAGGCGATTGCTGAAGCAAGGTTCATGCGCGGACTCGCTTATTCTTTTTTAGTACAGAACTGGGGACCAGTCCCGATCATCACCAACAACAATACCCTGCTAAAGGATACTACCATCACACGTAATACGGTGGAAAGCATCTGGGAATTCATCATCAGGGACCTTCGTTATGCCGCGCAAAACCTGCCTGTGGTGGCAGCTAAACCGGGGCGAATCACCAGGTTTACCGGACAAGGTATGCTGGCACGGATGTTTCTGATCCGTTCGGGAGTAGGTCAGAGCCTCAGCAGAAAACAAATCGACCTTGACAGTGCCAGGTTCTACGCCAAAGAAGTCATAGACAATAGTGGTGCCGCTTTGCTGCCCGATTATAACGATCTGTTCATGATGAAAAACAACAACAACAAGGAAAGTCTGTTTGCGCTTCAATGGGTATATAATGGTGCCTGGGGTACCCAAAACACAGTTCAGGCGCAATTGGCATTTAGTCCGAGCATCACGGGTTTCCTGGATGGATGGGGCACAAGCAGTCCTTCTCTGGATCAGCTTTACCGCTATGAAACGGACGATAGACGGCGCAAGGCGACTTTTATGTATTATGGAGACCATTATCCTTATATCCACCAGAAGGTAAGTGACCCGGCGAATCCGGGTCAAAGTATCCTGAAGGAGTTGGATGTGCCAAATCTGGGTCCCGCCTACATTAAGAAATATGTAGTTGGCAGGCCGGAAGACAATGACGGAAAAGTCGTGTTTATGGGTACGGAAATCAATACTTATATGTTGAGGTTGGCGGAAGTATACCTGATCTATGCCGAGGCCATTCTGGGGAACTCCACTTCTACTTCAGACAGCGAGGCACTGAAGTATTTTAACATGGTCCGGACCAGAGCCGGTGTGTTGCCGAAAACGGTGATCAATTGGGATGACCTCTACAATGAGCGTCGTCTCGAGTTTGCGATGGAAGGTCAGGCCTGGTACCAAATGACCAGACTTCATTACTATGATCCGCAAAAAGCCTATACAATCTTGAGCGGTCAGGACAGGGGTTCCTATAGGATAGACCCTAACACGACTACCAAAGCTACTTCATGGACAATCAAGCCCTTAATAGAACGTAAAATTCAGGTCAGTGACGCCAATTTTATGCTGCCCATTCCGGCAGGCGAATTGACTATAGCACCAAACTTGAGGAAGACGCCTATCCCTTATGATTTTAACAAATAAACATGCATCTGATGAAGACCTATAAACTAATAACACTGGGTATCGCGATGTTGATCATTGCGGCCTGTAAAAAGAACGATGAGGAAGTCGCTTCTGGTAATCCAAAGATAGATCGTATCCGTCTGACTAATCCGGCGAAGAAGGACAGTACTTTTACTGCAGCACTACCCGGCACACAGATTGTGATTGAAGGGGAAAACATTGGCGGTGTACAAAAGATTTATTTCAATGATACGGAAGCCTGGTTCAATCCGGTGTACAATACGGACCGCCATATGATCGTGACCATACCCAAATATGCACCTACCGCAGCTAACCAGCCCGAAGTGAAAAGCAAGATAAGGATGGTTACCACACATGGTGAAGTCAGTTATGATTTTACCCTTACTCCGCCTGACCCTATCATAACCAGTATTAATAATGAAAACACGATACCCGGACAAGAGATGACCATCCTCGGCGAAAGCCTTTTCCAGGTACAAAGTATCACCTTCCCGGGCAACAGGGTGGTGACTGAGTTCAGCGTAAGTGCGGCAGGGAATCAGATCTTGGTGAAGGTGCCCGCCGATCTGAGGATTGAGTCAGGCATACTGACCGTCACCACTAAGTTTGGAAGCGCAAATTCTGCCGGTGTGATCAACAAAGTTGCAGGTGAGGGCATGATTAGCAATTTTAGTCAGGCCTCTCAAATTGCCTGGGGAGTATTCAATTGGGGTTATTTTGGTGGCATCGTGACTAACAACGCCAGCCTTTTTCCCAATAACCGGGAGCATTACCTGCAGAACATCTTCGGAGGCATCGATGCCAATAATTCCAATTGGTACGAGGGAAACCGCTCTGGAAATTTCACAAGATTTAAGGTGTTTAACACCTTTACGGCCGGTGATCCTGCGGCAAGCTATGCCCTTAAATTTGAAATGAACACCATTGAGCCCTGGAAGGCCGGAGTTTGTTTGCTGAGGTTCAACGACGCCTATGCCCATCGCTGGATGCCTTACCTGACTGCAGCTAACAAAAGTTTCAGTACAGGCAATACCTGGCAGACAATCACGGTCCCTTTATCGGAATTCAAAACCAGCGAAGGTAAGGGAAATGCAGCCGTTACGCTTGGTAATATAGTGGCTGCGGACGGTACTTTGCTCCTGAATTACCGTTTCATTACCGAGACGGAGCCCATTGCTTTGTTCAATAGTGCTTTTGATAATTTCAGGATTGTAAAAATTAAATAAAAGGTGGAATTGAAGTAATTTACCAGTTAATTGAAATAGGATTAGTTGATTTTGGCATCGGCTAATCCTATTTTGACTGCGAACTGTCTTTATTTAAAGTGCCATCAGCAAACGATGAGCTATTATTTCATTAAAAAAATGACCACACATGTCATCAACACGACTTAGCTATCTATTAGAGCGTTATATGCATCAACTCTCGACTCCCGAAGAAACCATGGAGCTGATGGAACTGGTGAAAAACTCAAGCAATGATGAGGCACTATCGTCACTCCTTGAAGCCTGCTGGAAAAAATTGCCGGTCACCGAGCGTTTAGGTTCGACAGAATCTGCAGAAATCCTAAAAAATATTTTGTCTGCAGAGCCTGCACAACCTGTGGAGGTGGTGATGCCTTCAAGGTCTTACGCCTGGTTGAAAATAGCAGCAGCTGCTGCACTGATTGGGATCATGACTCTTTTTTACCAGCAGAAAAAAACCTTGAGGCCAAATGTAGCCACGCTTCCTGAGAAGGCCAGGCAGACTGCACACCGCTTCATCACACTTCCGGACGGCAGCACTGTAATTCTGAAAGGAAATAGCAAGTTGACCTATACAGGCAAGCTGAAAGGCCCGAAACGGGAGGTTTACCTGGTGGGGGAAGGGTATTTTGACGTAAAGCACGATGCATCACGAGAGTTTATCATCCATACCGGGAAAATTCAGACTACCGTGTTGGGCACTGCTTTCGATATCAAAGCACTTCCTGCTGAAAATAAGGTACAGGTGACTGTGACCCGCGGCAGGGTGAGGGTAAGCAATAATGAAGTGGTTTATGGCATCATCACACCGAACGAGCAGATCGTTTGCAATACGTCGACACAGGAGTATGCGCAGCTAAAGGTTAATGCCGTAGAAGTGGTTTCCTGGAAAGATGAAGATCTGTACTTTGATGATGTTACGGTAGCAGAGATCGTAAAGACGCTGGAAGAGCGTTTTAAGGTAAAGATAAAATTTGCGAATACTGAAATCAAATCATGCCGCCTTAGTGCTACATTTTTGAAAAGTCAGAGCCTGTCCCAGGTTTTGGAGGTAATCAAGCAATTCAATCAGATCAATTATACTTACAGCGATAGTGAAACCATTCTGCTGACCGGCGAAGGTTGTAAGTAAGAAACCAGGCCTAGGCTCTGTCACTTAAGGCCATTCTTTAGATAATTCGACGCATATATTCCACCTCTGCCAAAATATTTTAATGTTTTGCCAAATCCTTGATACGGAAGTGGTTTTTTAATGTGCGATATTGTGATTACTGACGCAGCAAAGCGTCGGCTAACCAAATGTCCTCCAGGGAGATTTTAAGACGATCCATATGCCTGTAAAAAAAGCTTTGTCGCTCATTCTTTTATTGCTGTTTTCGCTGCAACTATTGGCTGCAGAACCTGCCATGCTGTACGTTTCTCCATCTGGAAAAGCCGGTTTTTCAGGTAGCAAAGCCCGACCATTTGCCAATCTTGCCGATGCGGTAACCAAAGCAGGAACACTTAAAAATCAGCAGGTAGTTATTGAAATGGCGCCAGGAACTTACTACCTGGATCAGACATTACAGATCAAATCCAACAATTTTCAAGCAGCTTCGCTGAGAATCCAGGGCGCACAACAAGGCGAGACAATCATCAGTGCAGGAAGAAAGTTAAAACTGGAATGGATTGCCTTATCTGGCGGACTGTTCAAGGCTTCAGTTCCCAAAGGGACTGTTTTCGAGCGGCTTTACATCAACAGAGATTTACAGACCCTGGCCCGTTACCCGAATTTTAATGCCAGTGAACGATTTTACAATGGAACTGCCGCTGATGCCCTGGCTCCGGAACGTGTGGCGAAATGGAAAAATCCCTCAGGAGCTTACCTCCACGGTCTACATGCCGGCGAGTGGGGAAGTTTTGATTTCAGGATCACCGGAAAGAAAGCAGACGGCGAACTCACGATGGAAGGCGGTTACCAAAACAACCGTCCGAATAATCTCCACAAAGAAAGACGTTTTGTAGAAAATGTTTTTGAAGAACTCGACACAGCTGGTGAGTGGTATTTGGACCGGACCAGTTCGACGCTATATTATTATCCGCAAACAGGCATAAATTTAAAAAATGCACTGATAGAGGTTTCCAGGTTTAAAAATTCAATAGAACTACTGGGAAGTGTGGCGAACCCTCTTAAAAATATCAGCTTCAGCAGACTAACCTTTCTACACAATGAGCGCAGTTTCATGGATACCAAAGAGCCTTTGCTGCGGAGCGACTGGACCATTTATCGTGGCGGTGCTTTATTGTTGGAGGGCACAGAAAATACGCGCATCACTGCCTGCAAATTTCGGGGCCTGGGTGGCAATGCCATCTTGTTCAGCAATTACAACCTGAAAGGTGTGGTCGAGCGCTGTCATGTACTGAACATTGGCGCCAGTGCAGTTTGTTTCGTAGGCTCCAGTAAAGCTGTGCGTTCCCCGCTTTTCAATTATGATGAGCACATGCCTTTGGAAAACATAGACCTTAAGCCGGGTCCATTGTCAAAGGATTATCCGCAACAATGTCTGGTTGATAACAATCTGTTTCATCACCTGGGTGAAATTGAGAAGCAGGCTACTGGTGTACAAATCGCCATGTCTTCCGAAATTTCGGTTACCCATAACAGTATTTACCACACACCGAGAGCAGGGATCAACATTGGTGACGGTTGTTGGGGCGGTCACCTGATCGCTTATAATGATGTATTTGAAACCGTTCTGGAAACCGGCGATCACGGTGCTTTCAATTCCTGGGGGCGCGACCGCTTCTGGGATCCTGACCGGGCTTATATGGACAAGATCACAGCAGCACAACCCGAGTTGATCTTACTGGATGCCGTCAAACAAAACATAATTCACGACAATAGATTTCGCTGCGACCATGGTTGGGACATTGACCTGGACGATGGTTCGTCCAATTACCACATCTACAACAACGTCTGTCTAAACGGAGGCTTGAAACTCAGGGAAGGATTTTACAGGATCGTTGAGAACAATGTGATGGTCAACAATACTTTTGATCCCCATGTTTGGTTTAAGGCCAGTGGTGATGTTTTTCGCCATAACATTGTGATGAAGGCTTATGCGCCTATCCAGATGAAGGATTGGGGTAAAGAAATCAATTCTAACTTTTTCCCGGATCAGGCCGCTTTGCAACAGAGCCAGGCTTTGGGCAACGATGCGCAGAGCAGTTTCGGGAATCCGGATTTTATTGATCCCGCTGCTGGTGATTACAGGGTCTCTGCAAACAGTTCCGCACTGAAAACCGGCTTTAAAAACTTTCCTCAGCAGTTTGGCGTGCAATATGCTCCACTGAAGAAACTGGCAGCCACTCCGGTTATTTCCAAACTTCAGCAAACCACAGTTGTTAATTCTGCTGAAGGGGCTGTCGCATTTCTTGGCGGAAAGATCAAGTCGGTGCAGGGTCTGGGTGACCGATCGGCTTACGGACTTCCTGACGAAAATGGGGTGATTGTACTCGAATCAGGAACCAATACCCTGCTCAGTCGCTCTGGTTTATCTGGCAAAGATGTGATCCGGAACGTGCAGGGGAAATTAGTTCGTAATGTGAATGAACTGAATGCTGTATTGAAAAACATCAAGGACAGCACGGATAAAAGGACAGCGGAAATCACAGTCATGCGCAACCAGCAAATCCTGCAAATTCAATTGCTATTGGAATGACGACTGCGAGCTTTAGTTCTGTTCTAAAACCTATATCCTGCTCAACATTAATTAACAAGACCTTCCGAAATATGAATAAAAGATATCCCCCGCTTCTCTTTCTAGTGCTTTTGTTTGCAATGCCTAATTGTTGTCTGGCAACTGGTCTTGCTGTAGCTGCTCTTCCCCAGGCTACCATCAGGAGTGTGCTTGCGGCAAAAACCTATTACATCAATCCGAATACCGGAAGTGACCAAAATACGGGTGCCACCAAATTACAGGCTTGGAAGAGTTTTAGTCCTATCAACAAACTTCAGCTTACTGCCGGGACTAAGGTAGAGCTACTGGAAGGAGGCGACTTTCATGAATCCCTGCTGATCAGGGCAAAAGGCACGAAGCAATGTCCGGTGACCATCAAATTTGCGCCCGGTAATTACCACATCTACAGCGACCGCGTAGAAAAAAGAAAGTTGCACATTACCAATACCAACGACCGGCCAGATGAGCCCAAAGCCATTGCCTTGTTGTTTGATACTTGCCAATACCTTCAAGTGGAGGGCGTAGATGCAAAAATAATCCTGCATGGGAAAATGATCGAGACCTTTGTGAACCATTGTGATCATATCAACATCTCCGGATTGAGTTTTGACTACAACCGGCCTACTGTGTCGGAACTTCAAATCACCCAGGTAGGCGAAGGTTATGCAGATGCAGTAATCCATACCGACTCTAAGTACAGCATTAAAGATAGCCTGATCACCTGGATAGGAGATGGCTGGCAATACCAGCCGGATGGATATTGGCAAGTGTTAAATCCCTTAACAAACGACTTGTCACGCATGAGCATGCCTATGGAGGCGCTGCGGTTTGTGCAACTAAAAGACAGAAGTGTCCGCATTTATTTTAAAAAAGATGTCGGCTTTAAAAAAGGACTCATCTATCAAAACCGGGACGTTACACGCGATTGCGCTGCCTTTTTTATGCAATACAGCAAAAATATCAAGCTCGACAACATCCGGCTGTATTTCATGCATGGCATGGGGGTCGTTAGCCAGTATTGTGAGCACATCAAAATGAATAAAATCGTGGTCAGACCCGATGAAAAATCCGGACGTACCTGTGCCGCCTGGGCCGACATCCTGCATTTTGCCGGCTGTAGTGGTCAGATTGAAGTGGCCAACGCCTATCTCTCTGCCGCCAATGACGATGCCATCAACGTTCATGGCATCCATTTACAGATCACCGGTATACAGGAAAACAAGGTAAAAGTGAAGTTTATGCACGGGCAGACCTATGGCTTCCAGGCATTTGCCGCAAAAGACAGTGTGGCTTTTATTGGCAGGGAAAGCTTGCTGGCCCTTCAGGACAACCAAGTCTTGAATACAGAAAAAATAAACGACAAAGAGTTTGTGCTTACCCTGTCTAAACCGGTTGCCTCTGATGTAAAAGTTGGAGATGCCCTCGAGAATGTCACCGCTACGCCTGAAGTCTGGATCCACCATTCCACCATTACCCGTATCCCCACGAGGGGAATCCTGACCACTACACGCCGCAAGGTACTTATCGAGCAAAACCGCCTGGAAAACACACACATGAGTGGCATTTTCATCAACAATGATGCCTCCGGTTGGTTTGAATCAGGAATGGTGAAAGATGTGACCATCCGAAACAATAAATTTTATCAATGTGGCGGACCGGTCATCAGCATCCATCCTGAAAATACGGTTAACGGTGCCACGCAGGTTCACAACAACATCAAGATACTTAACAATGAATTTTGGTTACAAGGGTCTCAGCTCTTGCAAGCGAAAAGCACAGGGAAGCTAAGGCTTACTGGCAACAAGATTCACTTAACTGGTGGCAAAGTCAGTATGGAAGGCCTGTTGAAACTGGATAATTGTACGGATGTCTCGGTAACTGACAATCAATTGTTGAAAATGCAATAAATCAAAATATTTGTTTACTTTTGTACTGTAATAAAAGATGATACAGTATGAATAATGTTCAGTTTGCTACCGCCATCCACATCCTGACGCTGCTTGCGACGACTGAAGAACACTTGTCTTCTGCATATATTGCCGGCAGCATCAACATCAATCCGGCCATGGTGCGCAAATCATTAAGCGTGCTGAGTAGTCACGGACTTGTCGAAACCAGGGAAGGAAAAGGGGGTGGGGCATCGCTTGCCAAACCCGCAGATCAGATCTTATTGTCGGCAGTTTACGCAGTGATAAATACTGCCCCATTACTGGGTAAAACCAATCAGCCCAATCCGGATTGTCTGGTAGGCCGACAAATCAACAGCCATTTACTGGACTTGTACCGTGAAGCTGATCAGGCACTAATCAACAAACTAGGTACAATTACCCTGGCAAATTTTTGTAATAGATTCAAGTAAATTTTTTTTGTGCAATACTGTAATAAAATGAATTACAGTATATAAATAATACCTAAATACAACAACATGAAAGTAGCACTAATTGGAGCTTCGGGCTTCGTAGGAAAAGCAGTTTTAAACGAATTACTGCAAAGAGACCACCAGGTAACCACCATCGTTAGGCATCCGGAAAAATTGCAGCCTCAGGATGATTTGACCATCATAGGCGCAGATGCAACCGATGTGGAAGCATTGGCTTCGGCCATAAAGGGTAACGATGCTGCGATTAGCACCTTCAATGCAGGATGGGCCAACCCAAACCTATATGCTGATTTTTTAATCGGATCAAAATCAGTACAGGCTGGCGTAAAGGCTTCTGGAGTTAAGCGCCTGCTGGTTGTGGGTGGTGCAGGCAGCTTGTTTATTAACGGCAGCCAATTGGTAGACTCACCGGATTTTCCTGCGGAATATAAAGCAGGGGCAACTGCTGCGCGCGATTACCTCAATGAATTGAAACAAGAGACAGAATTGGATTGGGTGTTTTTAAGTCCCGCCATCGAAATGCATCCGGGTACTTCAGGTGTGCGCACCGGCCACTACCGCAAGGGCCTGGAAAATCCGGTTTTTAATGAGTCGGGCAGGAGTATCCTGTCAGTTGAAGACCTGGCGGTTGTTATTGTCGACGAAATTGAACAAGCAAACCATAGTCGCCAGAGGTTTACGGCTGCTTACTAGATTTAACACTCATTATTGCCGTTCCTTCCGCCTGGAGGGGACGGTTAAAATACCCGTTCCAATTTCTTACTGAAATCATAGGCGCATCTAACAGGCCTCTTTAGGGCTGTGGCCCTAGAAAGGGCCTAGAGAAGGCCCTTAGATGGCGGAAACATGCCTGAAAGAATATGGGCGCACGCACCATGCATATTGCTTATACTAACTAATGTGTTATCTGGCATTTGTGCCTCAGTAATCCCCAAAAATCTCATTAAATCTGTTTAGGTTGGAACTCGAAAGCAAGTGCAGGCAATCCAATTGGCAGATTCTTCGGCAACCAAACCTTAACCTCTTCTCCAGCCAACTCCCATTTTAAACTAGATTTTGTATTCAAAAGCATGATCTTTGATGATTTGGCAGGAATATTTCCTTTCCAGGAAATAAATGCGGGGGTTGTCTCACTGGTGTTCAAACAGGTCAATGCGTACCTTGTTTTGCCGTCCTTTGATTGTGTAAACCAGGTATCTCCATCCTGATATTGTGGGGTGATGCGCGTGTTGTAAACGGCCCTACCGTATACAGATAGCCATTTTCCTATTTCTTCCAAACGGCCAACGGCTTCTTCAGGAATGGTTCCGTCTGCTCTCGGACCCACGCCAAGGAGCAGGCTACCGCCCTTGGCTACCACCTCAATCAGGCTGTGTATCACCTTTGAAGCAGATTTATATTGTTCATTGTTGACAAATCCCCAGGCACCGCCAAGTGTGATACAACTTTCCCATGGATGATCTAACTGTGTTCTAGGGATGCTTTGTTCAGGTGTCTGGTAGTTTTCATACGGACCGTGAACTGTTCTGTCGACCACCAATAGTCCAGGTTGCGCCTTACGTGCCATTCCTGCGATCTTTGGCATATCGATATCCTGACTCCATGCAGGTATGGCAGCTCCCCATGCGCGTACCTCATCGTTCACGGTTTCCAGAGGTCTGACCCAACCGCCGTCGAGCCAAAGGATATCTACGTTTCCATAATTGTGCATTAGTTCACTGATCTGGCCGTAAGTATAATCTTTGAATTTATTCCAGCGCCATGGATGCTTGCGCAGGTCATAATTGTTGTTGCGGTCGGCAGTCGCATATTTTGGCCACCAGTAATATTCAGAATGCCAATCGGGTTTGGAGAAATACGCACCGATCATAAAACCTTCTTTCCGGAAGGCGTCGAACACATATTTGGCAACATCCTTTTTTGGATTGCTGGCGAATGGGCCTTTGGCAATGCTGTAGTCCGACATTTTGGTATCAAACATGGCAAAACCATCATGATGTTTGGTGGTGAAAACCAGGTATTTCATGCCTGCATTTTTGCCTGCCCTGGCCCAACTTTCCGGATCGAACTTTATGGGATTGAATGCTTTGTTTAGCCCAAAATACCATTTCTTGTAGTCTTCGTAACTTTGCGTGCTGTCACGTTCTATCCAGTCTTCAGAACATACCGACCAGGACTCTATAATGCCGGGAACCGCATAGATGCCCCAGTGAATGATCATGCCGAATTTCTGGTCTTGCCATTTGTCAAGTTTTGCCTTTACCAAGGGATCTGCAGGCCATTGATAGCTAGACGATTGCGGCATGATATCGCTGGTTTGTCCAAATCCCTTGCAAACGGTAAAAAACAAGAAGAAAAACAGGTAGCATTTAATTTTCATGTTATTTAATTAATAGGTCCCTGCTGTAACTGCAGGGACCTAATCATATCAAAATATTTAGAATTAACTAGGGCATCCAGTAAACTTTGCTCTGCATTTGTACTGTTGGATTTGAACCACCAGAAGCTTTCTGCCAGTTTGCGTTGTTATTGGTACTCTCGTCATCCGGATAAGGGAGTTTATTGATGACAGGAGTTGTATAAGTTGCATCTTTTGGTGTAAGACCGGTTCTTCTTACAATCGCCCAGGCTTCTGCCGGTTCAAATAGCGTAGCCAGCCAAGCCTGGACAGCAATTTTCTTCAGCGCATCCGCATCATTTGTACCATTGTACAATACTGCGGGATTATTCAGAAAAGCAGTCATCTGGAGTGCAGTTGGCGCGACCGGTTTGGTCAGCCAGCGTTGCGAATTTTGCGTATAAGCATACCAGAAATTCACCGAGGATGTTATCCCTGCTTCGTACTCTGTTTTAGCCAAACCTATATTTTTAGCCACTCCCAGTCCCTTTTGGTAAACTTCCGCTTTCAGGAAGTGGACATCAGACTCTGTGATGATCAGATAAGGGAAATACACCTCATCATAAACCATAAAATAATTAAATCCTGAGAATTTATTGTTAGGCTGACTTCCGATCGGGCTTCTCATTTTGGTATCGTTGTTTGGATAAACGGTACCTCCATCACTTACCGATCTGTTTTGAGGCTGTGCAGCCCATTGATCGGCATCGTTGGTCTGGAAATAAACGTATACCCTCGGATCAAAAATCCCAGATCCGTTCGTATTATTATTGGACGACATTTGCCCCCAGACATTTGAACTCATCCGCATATTGGATACGGAAGTTTCACGAAAAGTATACCACTGGCGTTCTGTAACCACATTAGGAGTCACTAAACTTGGCCAGAAACCGAAATTATTACGGTCCAGGCTTCCCGCCGATTGGTTATTTGGAAGCGGCTTATTCCCACCGACCACATCAGCTAGTATTTCAGTGGCCAGGGCCTGTTCTTTGCCATACAAACGCACTGCATACCTCAACCTCAGTGCATTGGCCAGTTTGCGGTAAGCATCCAGATCATTTTTCAGAAACGAATCTGATGAACTGATATTGGTTTGATCTGCGCCGTTCGAAATACCATCTGCTGCAATCTTCAAATCGGCCAGCACGTTTTTATACACATCGATTTCGTTGTCGTATGCAGGGCGATAATAGTCCGCGCCGGTAGCTGCCAATCCAGCCTTGCTATAAGGAATGTCTCCATAGTAATCCAGCATGTGCAGGGTTTTTGAAGCCATCATGATGCTTGCCATGTACTTCACATTGTTGAAACTCTCCGGAGCGCTTTGTTCAGCAATTTTCTTGATCAAGGCCTTATAGTTGGACAGGACGGGATAATAACTATTCCACAAACTGGAGGTGTAATTCAAATATGGCGCCTGAATATTCTGCACCCCCTGCTGGTTGGTAATGGGATAAAACAAACTGACATACAAAGTATTGTCCTCATCCGTTAGCGCTTTTGCAATACCATTGTATAATCCTGGAATCGACACTGTAGCTACACTGGACTCCTTATAGGGGGTATTGAGTTCTTCAAACCCCTTTTTGCATGCAGTACCGGTGGTGATCATCGCCAAAACCAGCATGCTATATATTTTATGATTTCTTTTCATTTTTGATACGATTTAATTATAGGGAAGTTTTGATAGAAAATCCGAACGAGCGAACCCTTGGAATTGAGGAGAACTCTATACCTTGCATATTACCAATACCATTTACCCCTTCAGGATTCAATCCCTTTGGAATGCTGGTGTAGATGTAAAACAAATCACGTCCGATCACTGATATACTCAGGTTCTGAATGAATTTGGTTTTCTGGATCAGATGGGCAGGAACCTGATAAGTCAGTGCAACCTCCCTCAACTTCACCCAGGTATTGTCGAATACAGAAGCAGACCTTGGTACACCCAAGTGGTTCCAGGAAGAATATGTTCCCAGGTAATACCAGGCCGGATTGACCACATTGGTGTTCGGTGTGCCATCGGCATATACACCGCCGAAGCTGACCCCCGTATTGGCGGTTGTGCCGTCAGGGTAAACTAGTGGTAAACCACCTCCATTACGTTCTTTTACAGTCTCCTGCAACAATCCATTTCCCATTGCGGCACCATAAGTACCGAAGAACGTATCTCCTCCAATTTTGGCATCTGCCATGGCGTACAGTGAGAAATTTTTATAGCGGAAAGTATTGCTGATCCCTCCAATCAGGTCTGGCTGAGAATTTCCAATCGGAACTTCATTGGGTGTCAGCACCCACTGTGTACCTGCAGTATAGGTTTTACCATTTGCCGTGTAAGTCATCACCTGTCCATTAGCACCAATGGCATCTTTCACTACTTTTTGTCCGTTTAAGTAAGTAAAGTCTTTACCGTAGATCGTACCGTAGTTGTCACCTACTTTCACCCTTTGTGAAACACCGTTTCCGCCAAAGAAAGTTCCCAATTGCAGATCATTGATTCCTTCGGCCAGCGACAAGACCTTGTTGCGCGCTATTGAACCATTGACCCCGATCCTCCAGCTGAAATCTTTGGTGGATACCGCACTTGCGTTCAGGATAAACTCGAAACCTTTGTTCCCAAGTGTTCCGTTATTGATCTGTATGGTGTTAAATCCAGAAGAAATTGGCAATGAAGAATCCAAAATTTGGTTGAATGACTTCATCGTGTATGCAGTCAGTTCCACATTAATCCTGTTTTTCAGAAAGCCTAAGTTCAACCCAATCTCGTACGAACGGCTCCTTTGTGGCTTTATTCCATCAAATTTTAATTTAGAAGGATAGGTTTGCGCAGCCTGGCCATTGTAGGCGGCTGTATTGATGATGTTAAAAATGGAATAAGGATCGGTATCGCTGCCGGTTTCCGCATAAGAGAAGCTGATTTTCCCCAAGCTTAACCAGGGAGCAGCACTTTGCATACTGCTGATGCCTTCGCTGAATACATAACTTAAGTTTGCAGAAGGGTAGAAATAGGAATTGAACTCGTTGGACAAAGTAGAAGACCAGTCGTTGCGGCCTGTAACCTGCAGGAACAAATAATCATTATAGGATAAATCCAAAAAGCCATAAGCAGAATTGATCTTTTTACCGTATCTGATCTCATTTGCTGCATTAGGCGGATTGACGCCATTGTCTAACGAATAGATAAATGGTTTGATGAAGTTGCCATTGGTGCCATTGCTCACCGTATAGTCATTTCTATAATAAGACTCCAAACCACCAGTTAAACTGGCATTAAAGCTTTTATCAAAAAGATTTTCTTTGTGCAGCCTGGCGAAGGTAGTCAGGGTCCTGTTCAAACTTTTGGCCATGGCCTGTCCGTAATAGCCTGTTGTACCCTGGACATTTTTAGGGAAATTACGGATTTCGGTCACGTCACTGGAATTGTCCAGTCCGCCCTGTCCGGTAATAGTCAGCCAGTCGGTGATATCGGCAATCACCTTTGCACCGCCGATGAGCTGGTTCCGGTTGAACGTAGTATTGTTGTTGGTCAAGTTCCAGAAAGAATTGGCCATATAACTATAATATGGATAAGCTGGAGAACCTGCCGGGAAATTGCCCCCGCTGGTCACATCTTTCTGAGAACCATCTGCAGCAAAATTATTCATTTGCTCCACGTCAGACCGGAAGTCGCGGGTAGCGGCATAAGAAAATCCGGCCAGGTAAGAACCAGATCCGATCGGAGGGGTATTTAAACGATTGTAGTTTATATAGCTACCTGTGATCTCTGCCGTCACCTTTTTGCTCACTTTGAGCGTAGAACCGATATTAAATGTATTGGTATTGAACTTACTGTTCAAAATATTGGCTTTATTATCATCCCTGGTATAGGAGAAACGCGCAGTACCATAATCACCGCCACCTGAGATGGAAACATTGTGCTGGCTTACACTTCCATTAGGGAAATAAGCTTTCCAGTTGTCAGGCTGGGCCGAATAAGGCCTCGATACCCCATCATACCATAACACAGGTTGATTGTCAAATTTAGGACCCCAGGAAAGACCACTGGGGAAAGAAAACAAATCCCAGGCCTGCGTACTGTTCGCATACGGCAGCATACCATAGGCGCCTGTTTTATAATCACCTGCTCCGTAACTGCCCGTATAGGTTCCGATCTGGTAGCGCTGTCCGGCTGTATTGGTAGGAAATTGCTTATTCTGATCTGCCGTCCACATCGAGCCGACTAAACCAGAACCGTAATCATTCTGAAAATCAAGGAATTCATAAGCCTTAGATTCTCTTGTGTTATAAGAATAATCGATGCCAAGACCTTCCCGTTTTGATCCTTTTTTACGCGTAACTAAAATTACGCCATTTGAACCCCTGGCACCATATAGAGCAGCAGCGGCAGGACCTTTTAATACCGTGATGTCTTCAATATCCTCAGGGTTCAGGAAGTTCAGGCCCGTTCCCCAGTCGTTATAGTTGCTGACATCTGCACCCTGCTGTGTGCCAGTTGCACCTCCAGCACTGTTGTTGCCATTGTTATTGACAGGGTCATTATTGAGCGCTACACCATCTACGATAATCAGGGCCCTGTTATCTCCTGTTAAAGAAGTGTTTCCCCTGATCACCAGCCGCGCCGAACCGCCTTCCACACCACCGCCCGATTGGCTGATACTCAGACCGGCTACTTTGCCCATCAATCCCTGGGCAATGGTCGGCGCCTGCGCAACCGTCATATCCGCACCAGAGACCTTCTGCACCGCATAACCCAGTGCTTTCTTGTCCCTTTTAATACCCAGAGCAGTAGTGACCGCTACTTCGGTCAATGTATTCTCTCCTTCCGACATCGATACGTTGACCATCGGGGAAATGCCGGTCACCACTTCTTTAGTGGCCATCCCGAGCGAACTGAATACCAGGGTCGCACCTTGGGGGATAGAGATGGTAAAACTTCCTCCTCCATTGGTAGAAGTTCCGTTTTTAGTACCTTTTTCCAGTACACTCACTCCCGGCAAGGGACTTCCTGTCTGATCTGTTACCTTACCGGTAATTGTTTTTTGCGCAAAGGCAACCGAGGTGATGCACATACACCACATCAGTACCACGCATCTCAAGTAAATTTGTTTCATGGTTCATTTAAGTTTAGTTCTTCCGGATATCGCAGCAGAGCGCTTTAAATCCGATTAGTTGTTTTGTTACCTTAAACTTAATGCATTTTTTTAAAAAAACCTAAAATCTTTATAATTTTTTTATTAACTATGGTAGTCTTTAAAACTAAAAGCATTTAGCATCGCCGAAAACATTCAAAAAAAAATTGATTGGTATCTTTTAATTACAGTGAAATGGAAAGAAAGTATTGGTTTTTCGATAACAGCATTGCGACCAATGCTGTAAGCCATCATTTTTTTAGGAGATACGATGAGAATCTAAGAAAACTCGCAGTTTTCAACCACCAGAATGGCGGCACCCAACAGTTCGGATTTAATAGCCAGATCAGAAACTGTAATTTTAGTTTGTTCTGCTAACCTTGGTATACAATATTCATTGATGGCCTGCTGGATAGGGGCCATGAGGATGTTGCCAGCCATTGCGCCGCGTCCGCCCAATACAATTACCTCGGGATTCATGATGTGGATGAGCGTTGCAATCCCTTTTCCAATCAGTAATCCTGCTTCAGATAGTATGGATACTGCAAGCGGATCGCCTGCTTTAGCTGCATAAAGGAATTGGTCGCCAGCAGACTTACTTTGATCTTGAAAAAGAAGCTGCAGTCTTGAACTAACACCCTTTGCGATTTCGGCTCTGGCTTTCTCAACCAGTACCAATAGGGAAGTATCTACTTCAAGACAGCCGCGCTTACCGCAGGAACATATCTTGTTATTCTGCGACAATGGTATGTGACTAAATTCTCCTGCATATCCGCTGTGTCCTCTGAAAAGGTTTCCATTGATGACCATGCCCAATCCAATTCCCCATCCAATATTGATCACCAGCAAATCTTTGGCATCTCTACCTGCACCTAGTCTTAGCTCGGCCAGGGCAATCAAACTGGAGTCGTTGTCAATAAATACGGGCAGCCCCAATTCCCTGCCAAGAAACCTGGTCAGGCTCTCTGTGCCTTTGAGTTTAAAAAAAGTATGGTTTACACCCAGCTCCGAATTTACAAAACCGGGCATTCCGATTCCTACACCGAGCAACTGGGCCGTCGGGATGTTGCTTTTAGCAATATAATCTTTAAGAAATTTCGTGAGCTGACTGGTTAAAGCCGCGTCATCAGAGAGGGGGAGTTCAATGGATTCCTCCTCAACTTTGACTTCATTATGGAGATCGTAAATTACTGCGCGTGTAACCAATTGATCCATAGCTACTGCGACAATATATTTTTGTTTATCTTTGTTCAGCAAAAAGGTGGAAGCCCTCCGGCCACCAGTGGAGGGTGCTAATCCGGATTCCAATATATAGCCCTCTTGAAGGAGGTCGCTGACGGTACTGGTAACCAGTGGCAAACTTTTGTTTGTCAACTTACTGAGGTCAGGCAGAGTGAGCAATTGATTTAAGTACAATTGCTTAATCAAGTCACGCCTCAATTGGTCATACTTTTTCTTTGTAGCCGTCAATTTTAATTTATATGAACCAAACATATAAAATTAAATATTAATTACCACAATCTTTTTAAGAATTTTATTAAGCTAGGGATTTGTGTTGGTTTGACATCTGGGAGTATCCATGTGACACATTGTTACACAATAGAATCCTTGTCCTGGTGATGTTTTTTGAGTGGTGTACAACTTTACCGTTCACAAGTATGTAAAATCCTTTTCCGCGATAATACCGCTTGCCTGTCTGGTCATAAAAAATGGTTAGTTCTTTTCCATGGTAATTTACCTTGTCCAAACAGAAATAAGTCCATTGTTTAACCCCGATCAATGGGTTAATTGTCAGCCAGTTTCCCTGTTCCGGACGGACACCCATTAAGCCTGTAATCACCAGATCACAATACGTGGAATGGTTGTAATCCTTTCCGCGCTCTTCACCACCTTTATCTTTCGACCAACCCCCATTTTCCCAGGTCTTCAACCGTGTTCTGGAAATCCAGTCGCCGGTAAAGGGATTGAGGTTCTCGTCGATCCATGGCAGGGCCTCACCGTTGTCCCTTTTCAACTGCTGACTAACAGCATAAGTCTTCAAAAGTTCGTAATAATCAGCCTTGTTTACCACAGACTGACTGTAATTGTTCAACAAGTTGGCCATAGCCGTTAGCGTAATAGACGTTGCATAGGGCCAGCTCGGACCATTCCATTGACATTCATGGCCCTGGTAGGAGAGCTTAAAGCCGGGATGGTTGCGCGCTACGGTTGTTGGCCCATAAGGCGCTTTGAAATATGCGCTGTCAATCAGGTATTTCCATGCACTGGAATATTTGGCATCCGGCATGTTGAAATACCAGGGTGTATACCCCTGCAGTTCCCTTGCGTCACAAAGGTCTGCATTGGCCTCCCTGGACTTCACTTTGAAGAAGCCCGATCCCTCATCCCATAGCTGTGCCTCAACATTTAACTTGATCTGTCTGGCCTTTTCCCGGTACACCGCGGCAACCTCAAGGTTTTCATTTAGTTCAGCCATTTTACTGATGGCAACTGCATCCCCATATAAATAGGAATTGATGGTGGGCCTATACCCGCTACCGCAAACAGACACCTCCATACCATCTCTGTCGTCAACTTGCCAAAACAAGCCATTTGTGCTAAGCTTCTCTTTCTCCCATGCCGCATAATTTTGGATCAGGTCGGGCAACAATTGCCTTACGCCGGCCGGATTACCGCTGACCAGATATTGATTGTAAATGGCATCGGCTGCCCAGAAACTGTAGAGGCGGGGATTGCCACCCTTTCTAAACCAAAATGTCGCATAGTCGTTTAAGTAGGTGTCATCCCGAAGCCAGCGGCCTTCATAGAAATGTAAGGCTGCAGGGCAGCTGATCGTATTGTATTTCCCAGACCATGGCACATCAGGTAAGAACTCGGTGATTACATATCCTTCAGGCGTTTTTTTGATGTGTTTGCGGTAAGTCCACCATCGAAAATAATACGTTCTTTCGATATCCTGATCCGGACAATCCAGAAGCGGGATCTTCTGTGACAGAAAAGCCCAACTGTCTTTATTGCTGATGAAATTATGGTAATACTCAGTGTCATTCTTATTGAATGCATCTACATAGTGTTTAAAATCAACTGTTTTTAACACAGACTGCGCCTGCAAAATAGACGCCTGACAAAACAAGAACGCAAAAAACAACAGACACCTTTTCATCCACATCACTTCTTAAATCCAAGATCTTTACCTTGATGCAAGGCAACACCGATTTGTTCTTTTCCGTCCTTTCTGCCGTTATACCAGAGCAACCATTGCCTGCCATCAAAAATCGCGTATGGTTTATAAACTGCACTGGAATCCCATCCGTTGCCCGGCCTGATGACCGGGTTTTCAGGATGCCTTTCCCATTGGTGTATGCCATCCTTCGACCGGGCAATTCCGATCTGGGCGTAATCTACATCACGAAACCCGATATAAAACATCAGGTAGTTGTCCTTTTCTTTGATGACCTGGCAGGCGGTAACCTTAGCCTGTTCCCATTGTTTGGACGGATCATTTTTAAACACCGGGTTGTCAGACGCCTTTTTCCAGTTGATGCCATCCTTACTGGTTGCATAGCCGATCGCATCAGGTTCATATTGCTCACCACCAGAATACCACATCTTATAAATACCAGCCTGTTCATCCCAGATCACACTGGGGCACATCACCGAAGTTTTTTCCCAGGATGCTTCTGCCGAAAGAACGGGCGTTTTGCTCAGCCTTTTCCAGTTCTTCCCATCCACACTGCTCGCGTAGCCGATCCATGATTTTCCTTTAGCTTGTCCGGTGTACCACATGTGGTAAACATTTCCTTTTTTGATCACCCCAGGACGGTTTAGGTCCGATTCCCATTCATTGTCCGGATTTGGCTTAAGGACTGCTACCGGATCTGTCCATTTCAATCCGTCTTTACTTGTCGATAAAGCGATGCTCTTTTCAGGTCTCCAGGAGCTCCACATGAGGTAGCCGTTTGCCTCAGCCAATACACTGATGTCAAATATGGTCCCAAAACTACCACCCAAGACCGGATTTTGATTGTATTTAATCCAACCTGATACAGTTTCCTGTGCCTTGCTGCCATTCACAACCAACATTATAAAGAAGAAAACAGCGATAGCCCTCCCTGTTATTTTGATGTTTTTCATACGAACCTGCCTGATATTTTTATTTAATATCGTTAGAATAAAGTTCTAATTGAGACAAAACTTCGAAAGATTGATACGCATTAGCAACCTCGTCATCATTTTATTGTTCATTTTTACCGAGTGGTTGTACTGTGTTCAGACAACCCATTTTCCCTAACCAGAATAAAACATACACACAAGTAAATGATGAACAAATTAAAATTCCTGGGCCTGCTAAGCTGCATGTCTGTCGTTGGCCTGCTTCAAGCACAAGACCGAAAGGCACCATCTTACCCGCTGATCACACACAATCCCAATTTTAGCATCTGGTCCAATACCGACCAGTTGAACGAATCTACAACCACACACTGGACAGGTGCAGAACATTCTTTGCTAGGATTGATCGATGTCGATGGCAGTATTTACCGTTTCCTGGGTAAAGAAGAGACCAGTTACAACCAGGTACTTCCTACTTCAGAAGAGCAAGCTTATTCAGTAAAATATACAGAATCCAAACCTTCTGGCGAATGGACTTCAGCGGCCTACGCGGCGTCTGACTGGAAAACCGGTGCGGCCCCGATTGGTGATAGTAAAGATTCCAAAACGAAATGGAAATCCAACGACATCTGGGTACGACGCACTTTCAACCTCAGCAACATTGCGGGCATCAATGAACTTTTCCTGAAAATGAACCACGATGACAACATCGAGGTGTACCTAAACGGGAAAAAAGTATATGAAAAAACCGGCTGGACCAATACCTTCCAGTATTTCCCGATCAGTAAATCCGGACTTAAATCCGGACAAAATGTGATTGCCATTCACCTGGGCAACAGTGCTGGTGGCCGTTACCTGGACTTCGGACTGGTAGACAAACAAAAGGACAAAGCAGCAAAAATTCAACTGGCTAAACAGAAGGATGTAGAAGTAACTGCTACGCAGACCATTTACAATTTTACCTGCGGAAAGGTTGACCTGAAGGTGACTTTCACTTCGCCATTGCTGTTGAAAGACCTGGGTCTGCTGGCCCGTCCGGTTTCATACATCACTTATCAGGCACAAGCCAATGATGGAAAGACCCATGCTGTAAAAGTATTTTTAAGCGCTTCTTCTGACATCGCGGTTTACCGTCCTGCTCAGGAAGTGACTGCAAAAAAATATACCACTGCCAAATTATCGATCCTGAAAACGGGAACGGTTGAGCAACCTGTACTGCAAAAAGGTGCCGATGACATGCGCATTGACTGGGGTTATTTCTACGTGGCAGCACCTAAAATCAGCGGTGCTGTTCAATTTGTTTCTCCTGCAAACCGTGCGGCAGATGCTTTCAGAAACAGCAGTTACAATTACAATGTAACCCGCGGTAAGAAACTGGCGCTGAATACTGTTATTTCTCTGGGTACTGTTGGACAATCGCCTATATCGCGTTTCCTGGAACTGGGTTATGATGAGATTTACTCAATCCAATACTTCAAAAAGAACCTAAGACCATGGTGGAACACTTCCGGCCAGGAGACTATTGAAGGTCAGTTGACCGATGCGGCCGATCAGTATACCGAAGTGATGCAGAAATGTGAGACTTTCAACAAGGACGTATATGCCGATGCCTTGAAATCTGGTGGCAAAGAATATGCCCATCTGTGCGTTTTAGGTTACCGTCAGAGTATCGCAGCGCATACTTTGGTTAAGAGTCCGGAGAAGGAAATTCTGTGGTTATCTAAAGAAAACAACAGCGGAGGTTTCATCAACACGGTTGACGTAACCTATCCATCTGCGCCTTTGTATTTAATTTACAACCCCTCACTGCTGCAAGGCATGCTAAACGGCATCTTCTACTTCAGTGAAAGCGGAAAATATCCGCATCCATGGGCGGCACATGATTTGGGTACTTATCCATTGGCCAATGGTCAGACTTATGGCGAACCTATGCCAGTGGAAGAATCTGGTAACATGATCATTTTAACCGCTGCAATTGCCAAAGCGCAGGGGAATGCTGACTATGCAAAATTGCACTGGAATACCCTGACTACCTGGGTAGATTACCTGACTAAAGAAGGTTTGGATCCAAAAACACAATTGTGTACAGATGATTTTGCAGGACACCTGGCCAGAAATGCGAATTTATCGGTGAAGGCAATTGTAGGTATTGCTTGTTATGCACAAATAGCTGAGACATTGGGCAAGACTGACATTGCTAAGAAGTATCGTGCAATCGCAGAGAGCATGGTTCCGAAATGGATGGAAATGGCAGATGCAGGAGATCACTATGCTTTGACTTTTGACAACAAAAACACCTGGAGCCAGAAGTATAACCTGGTTTGGGACAAAGTCCTGGATTTAAATCTGTTTCCGCAAAAGATCTATGACATGGAGACCAAGTATTATCTGACTAAAAATAATAAATACGGAATCCCGTTGGACAGCAGAAAAGCGTATACCAAAAACGACTGGATTTTATGGACGGCTACATTTGCGCCAACTCAAAAAGAGTTTGAGGCCTTAGTTCATCCGGTTTATCAACACGCAATTGAAACGGAATCTAGAGTGCCATTGAATGATTTTTACGATTCAAATACAGGTATTCGTGATAACTTTAAAGCAAGAAGTGTTGTAGGTGGATTTTACATGAAAATGCTGGCCGACAAGCTGAAAGCAAAATAATAAAAACCAATATAATTGAAAAGAGAGACCGTCAGGTCTCTCTTTTTTTATGGCTTTAATCTTCTGGTTTTTCCCTGGCATCCGCCATCCTTACAATCCTTGGCTCAAACTTCGCAAGTACCTCCACCAGATCATTTTGCGCAGCCATGACCGCATGGATGTCTTTATAAGCCATTGGGGCCTCATCCATGTCACTACCCATCAGGGTAATTCGTTTGTCGATCAGGTTAGCCGCAATCAGCCCTTTATCCAGTGTTCTGAAAGCAGCACTTCTGCTCATCAGACGCCCTGCACCGTGACTGGCCGAGTTGATACTGGTTTCGTTACCTTTTCCGCGAACTAAGAATCCCGGCGTACTCATACTTCCAGGGATGATTCCCAAAACACCTTCGCCCGCCGGAGTAGCACCTTTACGGTGTACCATGACTTCGGTACCATCAGCCAGTTGTTCTTTCCAGGCGAAATTGTGGTGGTTCTCTATCCTCGTAAGCGGATTAACTCCCAAAGCACGGGCAATTTTATTGTGAATCTCGTGGTGATTTGCACTTGCATACTCACCGGCAAGATTCATGGCAATCCAATATTCCTGACCTTCATCCTTGTCCAGATCCAACCAGGCCAAATGCTTGGCCTCGGCAGGCAGTTTTGTTTTGGTCATCGCGATCTTGCTATAGTGATCTGCTACCGAACCACCAAAACCACGTGAACCGGAGTGTGACAACAGAGCAAGGTATCTACCTGCAGGAATATCAGTTAAGGCCCCCTCACCAAGAGTCAACTCACCCCATTCCACAAAGTGGTTGCCCGTACCGCTGGTACCCAATTGGGCATAAGCTTTGTCTTTCAGCGTACGGATCACCTTGGTTTCGTTCCAGGTCGCACTGTCGAACAATGAACTGTCAAAGTAAGACTTAGTCGTACACCCTATCCCGAAATAGGTATTATCGACCAATATATTTTTTAGTTTATCAGTTTCCGTATCAATTGCTTCAGCAGGCAGATCAAAAATACTCAGGCACATTCTGCAAGCGATATCCACCCCAACGGCAAATGGAATAATCGTGTTTGCTGTAGTCGCCAGCACGCCACCGATCGGCAGGCCATAGCCTTGGTGCGCATCTGGCATCAGGGCACCTGCAACAGCAATCGGCAATTGTATGGCCGTACGCATTTGTGCCAGCGCACCCACTTCAATGTGTTCTAATCCCCATACCGGAAACTCGGCGATTTCTTCTTTCAGTTTAAAGTTGCTGCGCTCTTGTTTGACGAACTTACCATCCTTACGCATGGCGATCACATCTTCTGCCAGGTTCTTAAACTTACCGCCTTTCTTCAGGGCATAAGGCATGGGATCATCGATCAGCGCTTCTATATTGGCCAATATTTCAGCCTTGCCCATGACGTTGTGTTTCAATAAACCATTGGCCACGCGACTAAAGTTGACGAGGATTTCTACTTCTTCGATACCCAAAGCCCTTAATTCGTTGTTACTGATTTTCTCTTTTTCCATGACATTTTTATTATTTATTGATACAAAGAAATACACCACCTGCGCAGTGTATTTGCGTAGTTAAAATTAATTCATAAATTCATTAAAATAATTTACAGACCAGATGCCAGTCAACAGAAACGCCCTCATCCGCTACCGCACCATCGACCAGTGCCTGCAAAACCGCTATAAGAAATGGACGCTCAACGACCTGATCGAAGCCTGCAGCGATGCGATCTATGAATATCAGGGCATTGACACCGGCGTGAGCCGAAGGACGGTACAGTCCGATATGGAGATGATGCGCAGCAATAAACTGGGCTATGAGGCGCCGATCATCGTGGTTGATAAAAAATACTATACCTACAGCGATAAAAACTACAGCATCACCAATAGTCCGCTAAACCAGCAGGACATGCAGGTTCTAAGTGAAGTATCCGGTTTGCTGAAGCAGTTCAAAGGCTTCAACCATTTTGCCGATCTCAATGAAATGGTGAGCAAACTGGAAGACAAGATCTATACGCAGAAGACCCATAGCAGCCCCGTTATCGATTTTGAGAGGAACGACAACCTGAAAGGACTAGAGTACATTGAAGTAATCCGGAAAGCCATTGTCGCTAAAAAAACAATTTGCATTACCTATCGCTCATTTAAAGCCAGGCAGGAGAGTAGCTTTTGTTTCAGCGGTTACCTGCTGAAAGAATACCGCAACCGCTGGTTTGTATTGGGTGTACAGCACAAGCGGGCAGGAAGGAATCTGTATAATCTGGCGCTCGACAGGATTCAATCGATAACAGATCACGAGGAACCTTATGAAGAAAACACTACATTGGACCTGGCTACCTATTATGACAATTGCATTGGTGTCACCAAGAATCCTGGTCAGCCGGAGTGTGAGGTCGTATTCTGGATAGACAAAGACAATGCGCCTTATGTCATCACCAAGCCGCTGCACCATACCCAAACTTTATTGAAAGAAGATGAGACTGGTAAAATTTTCAGCATACGTGTCATTCTGAACTTTGAACTGGAACGCGAACTCCTGGGTTTCGGCTCTAAAATGAGGGTTTTGAGTCCCAGGATTTTGGTAAAACAAATCAAAACGCAATTGCAGAAGACAGTAGCGCACTATGATGCACCCGAGGAGCGCATTAATACACTTCTTTTTTAACAATAGCACCAATAGTAGCACAAAATTCACTTAAGTGAATTTTCTCTATTTTTTTTCTTCCAAGATTTGCAAGAAAAATAAAACATGGGACTATCAAATTTAGGCATTTTTCACACCGTTATCGGTGTACTTGCCATTGTAGCAGCTGTAATATCGTTAGTACGATACGGTAAAATCAACCTGACCGAGTTGTCCGGTAAAATATACTTTTATGGGACACTCATTACCTCTTTCACCGCATTGGGACTCTCCAAACACGGCGGCTTTAATCCCGGACATGTTTTTTCATTGCTGATTGCAATTCTGGTTATAATTGCTGGCCTATTACATTACAGGTGGAAGGACAGTAAAAAAGCGCGCTACTTCGAGAATTTCCTTTTCTCATTTAGTCTGCTGCTGTCCATGGTTCCTACGGTCAACGAGACGCTCACCCGAGTTCCAATCGGACAGCCTCTGGCAAAGAATGCAGGCGATCCTGTGATTGGCATCACACTACTCGTCCTCTTTGTATTTTTTCTTGCAGGTTCCGTTTACCAGTTCAGGAAGCAGAAAAGAACTGTTGAATTGAAATAAATCCGCTATTTTTATCAGCATGATGAAAGCTGGATTGATTAGGTGCCTGATTTTAAATGAAGACTGACACACCAACGATATTAAAGGACATATTGATTCCATTTGCAGGACTAACGGAAGAGGAGCTCACCGTTAGTCTTCCTTATTGGCGCAAGCGTGAAATCTCCAAAGGTAATTTTTACAACAAGCAGAATGTTGTTTGTAAGGATCTGGGGATTCTCGTAAAAGGCATCTTTCGTGTGTACCATTATGAACCTGAAACAGGGGAGGAGCGGAACCTCTTTTTCTTTTCAGAAGGGCAGTTCATCGTTTCTTTTGCGAGCTTCATTTATCAGTATCCCTGTAATTATTACATTGAAGCCCTGGAAGACTCAGAAATCCTGTATGTATCTTATCCCGATTTACAAAACCTGTATTCGAAATACAAGCCATGGGAACGCTTCGGTAGAATTCTGGCAGAACACTTTTTCATCCACTCGCAGGTTCGGACACAAAACTTGCTATTCCTTACGCATGAGCAGGGTTATTTAAATTTATTGCAGGAGCACCCAAACATTGTGCAGCGGGTGGCCTCCTTTCATATTGCTTCCTATTTGGGCATAAAAAACCAATCCTTAAGCAGAATCAAGAAAAGGCTTCAGCAAACCTAATATATTCTACGCCAAACTCTGCTTCACCGTAAATCCCGTCAACCCAACTTCCCAATCAACACCAGATCGGTAATTACTCTGCCATCCCTGTCCGTCTCGCTAAACCGCTTTACACTGATGATCTCAAAATTATTGTCCAGCATCGCTTCGCGCAAATACGCTTCTGGGTAATAGTTGACATATACCTGATCGCCTGTACTGGAGGTTTGGTACCTCGACTTATTGGTTTCATCTTCCTCCATCGTGCTCAAATAAAACAGGCCACCTATATTTAATAATCCGGAGACATTGGCAATCAACTCAAAAGTCTCCTCCCGTGTCAGATAGGGTAGGCAAAAGCCACATACAATTCCATCAAATTTCTGTTCAATCGATCCAATGTCCCGGCAGTCCATCAACTGAAATTCAGCGCCAGGAACATTGATCCGCGCCAGATCCAGCATTTTTGGCGCCAGGTCTATTCCAAGGATATCATAACCAGGCCTGATGTCTGTCAAGTATTTGGTGATATTGCCGGGGCCGCAGGCGATATCCAAAATACGCGCATGCGCTACCGTTATCTTATCGCAAAAGAAATGGAGAGGCTCAGCATATAAGCTGACATCCATGAATTTATCCTGATAGATCTGAGCAGATTTATCAAACGCTTCTGCTGGCTTTAGTATTTTCATCGCATTAATCTATGATATAAAAATTATTGATTTCCATGATTAGATTAAATGAATTTACCTAATTTTAAATATAACTGTAGCGTATTCTTTAGATGAAACGTTTAGGTTAAAAAAACGCTTATGAACATCTCCGCACATTGCAAAATGCTACTCGGTTTTATGCTGCTCTTTACCCTGGTAGTGAGTGCTTGTAAAAAGGATACACCAACCAAAGTTCTTAATAATTTGTCCGGTTATTGGTATGTAGCTATGCCGGATGAGTCGTCCGATGAGAAGTATAGTACATTGACTTTCTCGTCGGATAGCATTTACTTTTCAACCTGGGATCATAAATCTGATTTGATGACTATTGCAAAGGGGACTTTTCGTGCTACAGGCGTAACACTGATCACAAATTTTAAGGAAGTTGAACTTAGAAAGATCAATTATTCCTTTATTTCAAAATCGCCCGTAGCGGATACTTATTTTAAAAATGCCACCTATCAAAAAACTGAAGAAAAGTTGATTATAAATTATTCCGGTAGCCCTTCAAAAGGCAATAAATACGCAACTATGATTTTGAAAAGGATGATCTTCGAATATCAACATACAAAGAAGGGAAGCCGCTAACAACAACGAACATCAATTTAGAGTTTACAAAACTTGGAATTACTCCTTTTTCCAAAAAATCAGCTGGAATAGATTGCTTAAGGGAATTAATTAAGCCTTTTTCGCGATAATAACACTAAATCAATTATCTTGGCCGAAGAAATCCCTCAACTCCAATCCTTACGCTCGATGCCAACGATCTGCAACAACTGTAAAAACCCAAATGTTGAAAAATACTGTCCCAAGTGCGGACAAGCTGCAGTGCTGACAAGAATAGACAAGCATTATATTTCTCATGAAATTGAGCATCTGGCGCACGTCGAGCGCGGGGTTATTTATACAATCATACAACTAATGCTCAGACCTGGAGCCATGATCAGGTCATATATCAATGAAAACAGGTCCAGACACATGAAACCTGTTCCATTTCTCATCTTAACTTCATTGCTCTACACCATCATCGCCCATTTTTTCCATGCGGATGAAATCTACAATGAAAAGGAGAAGCTGTTATTTGGAAAATCGACTATAAACGACATCCAGCACTGGGTGCAAACCCATTATGGTTATGCAAACATCATCATGGGCATTTTCATTGCACTCTTTGTCAAATTGCTCTTTAAAAAATACAAATACAACCTCTTTGAAATTACCGTATTGCTCTGTTTTGTAATGGGGCAGGGCATGGTATACCTCACCATAGAAGCCTTTTTCATAGGAATAATCAGCAAACAAACCTTTATCGTGATACTGACAGCGGTGTCACTTGTGTATCCGACCTGGGCCATCGGACAGTTTTTCGATAGCAGAAAAGTGTCCAGTTATATCAAGTCTTTCCTCGCCTACCTGTTGGGCTATGTGGCATTTTACCTGGCCATTATCGTCGTAGGATTGACATTGGACCTGATCCTGGGGGTCATATAAGAGGGGTTACCCATCCCCCAAACTGGGGGATTTTTAGTTCCAATGAACCAAAGCCCGCAAAATCCGTTATTTTCGTTAAATGCGATTCGACAATATTGTAACTTACTTTCTTCCGCGGCATATCAAAGCAGATAAAACGCATCCCAGGTACAATGAACTTCGGATCGTGCTCAGTACTTGCCTGATCGGCTTACCGTTGATGTTGATTTTTCCGCTGCCCATTTATCTAATGGGAAAGGACATCACCGGTTACCTGATCAATGATGTGCTGGTCATTGCGATCCTGCTGTCGATCAAATATTTCGGGCATTACCGGATTCCCATGACCACCACTGCCATCGTCACCTATTTTATCATATACGACTGGATCCGCGACACAGGGCTTATTTATTCCTCCAACATCAGCATCCTGCACATGTACCTGCTTGCCGCCATCTGGGCAGATAAAAAATATGGCTGGCTCACCATCTTCAGCAATTTGTTTGTCTTCGGGTTCATTTATTACCAGACCATTCATGCCGGTATAGATCCCATTTTAGACAACACCATGGGCGGCCCCTTGTATGCACTGGGTATGAATTGGCTGATTACCTTATTTTTTGGGGGCTTCCTTGCTTACCTACAATATGACCAGGAGCGTGACCGGGCACGGATCCGAGAACTGCAGGACCAGAAGATCGATGAACTGGATCAGGCAGTTAAACAACGCACCGAACAGTTGGGTACCATGCGCGAATCTATTGCTACAGATTTTCACGACCAGACCGGAAATATGCTTTCTGCCATCACACGGCAGGCTTTGCTGTTGAAAAGTAAACTGTCCGCCAACGATACAGCCCAGCCGATTGTCGACAGTATTGTGGCCAATAGCGACGGGCTTTACAACAGCAGTAAAGACTTTCTCTGGCACCTGAACCACAACAATGACGATCCGCAGGAGTTATTCGATTATCTGGCCGGACACGGGCAATACTATTACAACCAGTTTGATATTGCCTTTTCCTGTTCGGCAGAGGATTGCTACAACCGGCAATTTCCACTCTCGGCAGCGCTCAACGTGATCTATATTTTTAAGGAGGCCATGACCAATGTGGTCAAACATGCCGGGGCAAAGGAGGTCTATTTCAGAATGACTTGTCAGGAAGGTCACATTACCTATGCGCTGCAGGACGATGGCAACTGGAAGGAGGCAGACGAGCGCTGGGCGCATTATGGACTGGCCAATATGCGGCGGCGCTCTGAAAAGAACGGTTTTACGTTCAGATTGTTGAGAACACCCGGAGCCACCTGTATTGAAATTGATGTTCCTGTAATCAATCCCAAAAGCCAGTAATTCACCCAACTGCTATAACCTAATACCCAACACAGCCAATGGAAAAACGAATCACCATCATTGAAGATAACCCCCGAATCCGGGAGGGTTTTGTCGCCATCATTGAAGCTGCACCGGGTTATTTAGTCTGCGGACAATACAGCAGTTGCGAAGACGCGCTTAAAAATCTCAGCGCCGATCAGCCTGATCTGGTGCTGATGGACATCGACCTGCCGGGTATCGATGGGATAGAAGGGACCATAAGGATCAAAAAAATCATACCAGCTTGCATGGTGCTCATCATTACTGTTCTGGAAGACAGTGACAAGGTCTTTCGCTCGCTTTGCGCTGGTGCAGTGGGCTATATCATCAAGAATTCGGGCAATGACAACATCATCCAGAGCATCCATGAAGCCCTTTCGGGTGGCGCACCGATGAGCCTGCACATTGCCAAAATGGTGGTGCAATCTTTCGCCCGTCCGCAGGACTCCCCCTTATCGGAACGCGAAAAAGAAGTGTTGAAAGGCATTTCAGAAGGGAAGAGTTATTCCAAGATCGCGCTGGATCTGTTTATCAGCAAGGAAACCGTAAGGAGCCACATTAAGAACATTTATCAGAAACTGGCGGTCAATAGTAAAGCAGAGGCCTTAAGAGTGGCAGGCAGCAACAAATGGATCGGTTAAATCATCCATTTGCTGCCAACCACAGAGAGAACGCTGTTAATATTTGAAGTTTGCGAATACCCCACTGGTAATCTGTTTATTTCCAGTGGCATAATTTTCAGGAACCAGTGTAGCTGAAAAAGTACCGCTCATCGTCCGAGTTGCCGGATCAATGGAGGTAATGGTAACCGTACCCGAGCCGCCAGTGCCAATGGTAGTCCAGGTTCTTGCCGTACGCGAATAGCCGGATATGCCTGCAAAATCACGCTTGGTGACTCTAATTGTCGACCCGGTGGTACCTTTACACACGTAGGTGCCAGGACCCGTCACATCGTCCAGGATTAGCTCCAGTTGATCGATAATGACCGAAATCCTCGTATCAAAGCCACTCGAAGAGCCTCCAGAATTCGAAGTGAACAACCTGAACTTGGGACTTGCGTAATCGATGCCTACTTTTGCTTTCCGGTGATACACTGTCCCATCCTGATTATAGGAGATGTAATTTGGCGTACCCGGATCTGAATCCACATAAAACGCGATGGTTACCCCAGTCACTGTTTCGCCTGCCAGAACGGTAACCTTTACAGACCGGCTGATTACCGGCGTATAACCAGCTCCCGGATTAACGCCAACGGTATAATCACCAGCTGGTAAATTCTTAAACTCAAACTCCCCATTACTGTTGATGGTGCCCTCATAACTCACATTTGTAGCCGAATTCGTAGCCCCAATGGTCGCTGTTGGCGCTACCGGACCAACCTTACCTTTGATGCCGCTTGTGCCGACAGGTTTTGGCAGACTAGGATGGCCTTCCAGAGAAAAACTAATATGTTCTATGGAGCCCAGTTTCAGGTACAATGACATGGTCGCGATGATTTTTCCATCACTGTTTAGACTAATTTGGAAGTCGTAAGATCCCGCTTTTGTAGCGAAAACCTTATAGATACCAGTGCTGCTTACCGTTACAGGAATTTTCACATTCGTCTCTTTATTGACCAGATTCGCAGTGATCAGCGACAAGATATTAACAGGAGAGATCGAGCCACTCACCTCGCCAACAGACCCACCAGGCGGATCGGCAGGAGGGGTAACCGGTGGACTGACAGGAGGATTAGCCGGTGGTTTGGTTGCTGGGTTGGTACCGGTGTTCACGATGGTGTCAGGAACGACTTCTTCGGGAGAAGGTTTCTCGTGATTTTTGCTGCAGGAATACATGCCAGCGCTGATCAGCAAGAACATACAGAGTATTAATCTTTTCATATTCAGGATTTAACCACAAAAATAAAGGCTGCGGTTAAACCTGACAATCCCACAGATTGGGGGATTTTTCAGTACTTCCCACTGGTACTTATTTTCGAATTTGTTTGTATTGATTCTAAATAAAAATACCTTTGCGCTCAATACCCGCTATTCGTAAAAAAATAATCCATGATTGATACCTCCATCAAACAACCAAAACAAGCCATACAATCAGATTCAGTCTTGAAAATTAACGCGCTGCTGCTGCTTTTTTCAGTGTTCCTACTACTCCTTACGCCATCCAGCACCTTCGCTCAAAGTAATAAAGGCAAAGCCTCACTTTCAGGCATCGTCAATGATCCGGCGGGTCAGCCCCTGCCATATGCCACCATCAGCATCAGCGGCTCAAAAAGTACATCTGCTGATAAACTGGGCAAATTCCTGATTAAGGATGTTGCCACAGGTGTGTATACCGTCACTGCGATCCTGGTTGGCTATCAGACAAATTCACAACAAGTTACCTTAGATGAAGCTGCGACGACAGATCTGATCTTTACATTGCAGTCCGCCAAGGACCTCTCTGAAGTCGTCGTAACTGCCGGCAGAAAGCCCGAAAGTTTAAAAGACGTGCCTTCTTCGGTCACCATTCTGAATGCGCGCGACGTGAAAGAGCAGCTCAATGTCAACCCTTCTGTAGCCGCCATACTCGGCAATACGGTTCCGGGTTTGGGTACGTCCAACAATAAAGCAACCAACGCGGGACAGACCCTGCGCGGGCGTCAGGTGTTGGTCTTGATCGATGGCATCCCTCAGTCTACGCCGCTCATGAACGGTAGCCGTGACATCCGCACGCTGGATCCATCGGCGATCGAAAGGGTAGAGGTCATCAAAGGTGCAACTTCCATTTATGGCAATGGATCTGCCGGTGGGATCATCAACTTCATCACCAAAAAGGCTGCAGGCGATAAAGTCATCAGCGGCACGACCAGTGTGGGCCTGAGTGGCAACCTCGCACATCCCTCTGGCACGGAAGGCTACCGGGTTTCGCAGACCTTATCTGGAACTTCAAATAAATTCTCTTATGTGCTGAACGGCACCTACAATTATACCGGTGTGCTCAGAGATGCCAAGGGCATCGTAAACGCCCAACCTGACGGACTCGGGGAAAATTCTTTGTACAATACTTTTGTGAAACTGGCCTACAAACCCAATGAACATAGCGAGATTGTTGGCTCCTACAACCTGTTCAGAAGTGTGCAGAGCAGCGATTACGTTAACGTAGTCGGCAAATATGGCGTTACGCCTTCAGTGGGTGAAAAAGGTGATGATCCGGGTGAGGCAGCTGGTACGCCGTACAACCACAATGCCTTGCTTTCTTACCACAACGACGCACTTCCGCTCCAAAGTTCTGTGGATGTATCTGCATATTACAACAGCTTTGTGTCCATGAACCGCTACGTAGCCCAGGGGACCGCATGGTTTGGCCCAGGTCAGACCAGGATTCAGTCCTACAAAAAAGGCCTGAGACTGACGCTGAACACCCCATGGAAAGCAGGGAATATCGGCACTGGCGAACTTACCTATGGTCTGGATTTATTGCACGACCGTACCAACCAGGTACTGACCGACGGCCGTGTTTATATCCCTGATATGAACATGTTGAACCTGGCGCCATATGCGCAAATGAAATTCGACATCCTGACCAATTTTATCCTGAAGGCGGGTATCCGTTATGAAAACGCCAATGTGAAGGTCAAAGATTTCAATACCATCGCCCGTGGGGCAAACGGTGCCGGCAGTATTGCGGTGACGGGTGGTGAAATCCCTTACAAAGCAACGACTTATAATGCCGGTCTGCGATACAATAAATATGATCTGTTTAATCCTTTCGTGAGTTTCTCTCAGGGCTTTGCCATCAACGAACTGGGCCGTATTTTGAGATCTGCGACCAGCAGCACGCTGGAAAGCATCGCTACGGATCCCATCATTACCAACAATTATGAAGCGGGTTTCAGCAGCAGGATCGGTGTCCTGAACCTGACCGCATCGTATTACATCAGTACCTCCAAACTGGGCGCCAACCTGGTGGATGTAGGCGGTTTTTTAGTGCCGCAACGCGAGCCTGAAAAGATCAAAGGTTATGAAATTGCAGCCGATGTGACGCTAAACCCGCAATGGACATTTGGCGGAAGTTACTCTTATGTAGAGGGTAAAGCCAAACAAACCAGCGGTACCGAGGTATATATGAATGGTCTCCGCATCGCCCCGCCTAAAGCGACCGCTTACCTGGGCTACCGTCCGCTGAGTGCTTTAGACCTGAAATTATTCTGGGTATATACCGGAAGCCGCGACCGTTTTGATGTCCGCGCAAATGGCCTTTTTGCCAACAGTGAGGGCGATGTGAAAGAAGTCAGCCTGTTCAACCTCTCTGCCGGTTACCGCTTTAGCAGCAAATGGTCGGCCGGACTGGGCGTAGAAAACCTGCTTAACAATTCGTATTTTCCTGTCGTGAGCCAGTACCGCGCCATTGATGCTGAGTACGTGCGCGGCAACGGTGCAACGATGAACCTGAACCTTTCCTATAACTTTTAAGGATGCTGCGGAAGGTTTTCTTCTGGATACACAAATGGCTGGGCCTGATCACAGGCCTGGTCGTTCTGGTCGTCAGCATCACCGGTTGCATCAATGTTTTTGCAGATGAGCTCAAGACTTTTTTTTACAAGGACCGGTACTATTCAGCAGCTCCTGCTGATGGCAAACAACTGGATTTCCCGGAAGCGAAACGCCTGTACTTTTCTGTGCTGCGGGATCATGCCCAACAAGCACTCGGTCCGAACATCAAGATTTCCAGAGCTGAGATTTATCCTGAGAAAGGGCGTACCTGGGTATTCCGCGCCTCCAAAACCAAGAAAGACGCCATTGGCCACTGGAACTATTACCAATACTATTACCGGGTTTATGTAGATCCATTCAGCGGTAAAGTCATTAATGTAGAGGATACTAAGAACGAATTCTTTCAGCTGGTACTGAACCTGCACATGAACTTATTGCTGGGCGATTTGGTAGGCACGATGGTTACCGGCATCTCTGCCCTTTGCTTTTTTGTCTTGTTGCTCAGTGGATTAATCCTTTGGTTTCCCAGGAAGTGGAGTACCAAAGGCTTCAAAAAAGTATTGACATTTAAGTGGAACACAGGCTGGAAGCGGCTCAACTACGACTTGCATACCATATCCGGCTTTTACGTACTCATACCGGCACTGTTGATCTGCCTGACGGGCCTGGTATTCGCTTTTAGCTGGGCCGATCAGTCTGTTCAGTACCTGGCCAATGGTGCCACTAAGGTAAAAAAGAGGGAAATCCCGAAGTCGAGCCCCAATGCCAGTTATCCTGCCGCTACCACCAATGCCGCAGTGACGGCCTTACTGCAGAAACATCCGGATGCCGATGTGTTCTCCATCCGCTTCCGCGAAAAAGAAACCGATCCGCTGGATGTACAGGTCAGGCTTGCCAAAAACCGAACCCATTTGTTTGAATGGTACTATTTTGACCGCAATACCGGAAAACTCCTGGAGCATTACAACGACCGTACAGTGATAGGCGGGGAGCGGTTTCGCAGTATGAATTATGACCTGCATACCGGTGCTTTTGCTGGTATTCCTACCAAAATACTGGCCTTTCTGATCTCCCTGATCTGCGCCGCCATGCCAGTTACCGGTTTCCTGATGTGGTACAATAAACCGGCAAAGAAGAAGGTTAAACCCAGGGCAATTCCAGTTCGGTAATAAATCTAAGGAATAGGAGCAGGGAATTCTAGTGTTAATGGTTAGCGATTGCCAGGATAGTTTCATCACAGGCCTCAGTAATAGTTTGATGGGAACAAATTCAGGTGTTTCCTATTTTGAATTCAGTAAAATCACTACATTAGAGTAACTGAATGATTAGTATGAAATTGAAAATTACCGCTCTGACCATCGCTATTGTGGCGCTTTGTAGCTTAGCTAGCTCTGCACAAACCAAAAGTGCCATTGCAAAGAAAAAAAGCACATCAGCACAGACCAAAAGTACCTCTGCACAGACCAAAAGCATCGTAGGCACCTGGAAACTTGTCTCTCAAAAGGTGACTTATCCGGATGGCAACAGTTTTATTCCGGACAGTACTAAACTGAATGCGCTAAAGATTTATACACCCACAACCTTCGTCAACGTCAGTCAAAGAGAAATTCCAGAAATGGGGAACCAAAAAATCGTTGTTTCCTGCACTGGAGGGCGTTATTCGTTAATAGGAAACGTTTATGAAGAGTTTACTGAGTTTGCCTCATTCAAAGACTATAAGGATTTGAAAGTGAAATTCAACTTAACGCTGGAAAAGGGAAGAATGCACACCGTTGGCTCTCTTTCAGGCGCCGACGGAATTGTTACCATTTATGATGAATGGTTTGTAAAGGTGGATTAGTATTAAATAATCTTGACAATGAATAATGAAGAACTAAAAGGCCTGACCGACCAGGAATTGGAGCAGGAAGAAAAAAAGCGGAAGCAAAATTACTACCTGTCATGCGGAATGGTAGGCTTTATGATTGGAATCGCAGTATTTAGCGCCGTAAGAAATGGAGTTGGCTTCTTGACGTTTCTGCCACTCGTGTTCATCCCGTCGGGGAACCAGGCAAGAGTCAAATACAATGAGATCAAGAAAGAAATCGCCTCCCGTAAAACTGCCTGATCGAATCTGGTAAACAAGAGATTTCTCCTTGGGTCGAAATTACGGTGTTTGGTCCGCTCTTAATCGAAGGAGTTTGGTACACTCGTCATCCTGAGCGCAGCGAAGGATCTCTTGAACCGTGACTAAACAAGAGATTTCTCATACCTCGAAATGACGGGAGAGTCGTCATCCTGAGCTGGTTGAAGAGCTCGGTTCTCTCTTCGTTCGAAATGACGAAAGGCAATACAATAATCTGATCAAATAATCAACTTATTGATCTGATTATCAAATATTTGATAAGAATAAATTTGTTTTGGAAAGTATGTTTTTTCAGCCAAACTTATCTACTTTCGCAGCATGAATTCTAATCAATCAGATATACCGCAACCTACCCGTTACATCAATGCCCTTGTTGATTTTTCATTCCGTAAGATATTTGGCTCCGACCCCAACAAGGATATGTTGATCGCCTTTCTGAATGAGATTTTTAAAGGCCGAAAACACATCGTTGACCTGGTCTACAACAAAAACGAGCATGACGGCGAAAACAAGGGAGAAGCCCGGGCGGTATTTGACCTGCTTTGCACAGGGGATCAGGGTGAAAGGTTTATCATCGAAGTACAACATACCAAGCCTGTCAATTTCAAAAAGAGAGGAATATATTATACCTCGAGGCTGATCAGCGAGCAGGCCATTAAAGGACAAGTCAAGAACTGGCAATATGATATCTCTGAGGTCTACTTTGTAGCTGTTCTGGAGCACGCCAGCGACATCAACCCCAGTTCCAACCGCTATATCCACGATGCCTGCTTGTGCTACAGGGACACTGGTGAAATATTTTACGAAGGATTGGGTTACACTTATCTTGATTTGGCTAACTTTGTAAAGACTGAGGAAGAATGTGTTAGCGAAATGGAACTTTGGCTATACTGGCTAAAACACCTTCATGAGACTGACAAACTTCCTGAGCATTTAAAAGAGACGATCTTCGAAAGACTCTTTAGCATTGCAGAATACACAAACTTAAGTAAGGAGGAACAAGAAATGTACGACCAGGACTTAAAACGCAAATGGGATAACGAGGCGGCTCGTGTTAACAGCGTAGAAGAGGGAATTGCGAAGGGTGAACATAAAAAAGCCTTAGAAATCGCCGCTCAAATGAAAAGCAAAAACTTTCCCAATGAAACTATATCAGAACTGACCAAGCTTTCAATTGAGGAAATAGAGAAATTATAATTACAGTTTCTGCTACACATTGATTTTTAGAACATAACACGCTGTCTTATAGCACCAATAAGTCCTATAAAACAAATATCTCTGTTATTTCACTTTTATTTATGTAGTCAACTACGTATATTTGAACATAAATAAGCAGCAGATATATGAACACTATCAATTTAACAATCGCCCCCATCTTCAATGAAGATTGCCAATCGGTTATCGACCTGATCTTACCCATCCAGCAAATTGAATTTAATGTACCGATCACCATTGAAGCCCAGCCAGACCTGCTCGATATTGAAAGCAATTATCAGCAGCATGACGGCAATTTCTGGGGGGCTAAAATAGACGGCGAACTGGTGGGCACCATTGCTTTGTTAAATACCGGTCACAACTCCGGTGCCCTGCGCAAAATGTTTGTAAAGAAGGAATTCAGGGGCAGGGAATATGGCATCGCGCAACAATTACTGGAAACGCTGCTCGCTTACTGCCGTGAAAAAAACATCACAGACGTATATCTCGGAACTGTGGACCTGCTAAAAGCTGCCCACCGGTTTTACGAGAAAAACGATTTTAACCGCATAGAAGTGGCCGACCTGCCTTCATATTTTCCAAGGATGATGGCCGACAATAAATTCTATCACCTACATCTAAGGGCTTAAATATGAATATCATTGATGAATCGGGCATACTGGCCATTTCTACCAGATTGCAACGCCTGAGCGAACAAATCCGGAAAGACGGTTTCCTGGTTTACCAGGCAAACGGGATCAACTTCGAGCCCAAGTGGTTTCCGGTGATCTACACATTACACCTAAAGCCCGTATTGAGCGTCGTTGAACTGGCAGCCGAAATCGGCTATACACACCCGTCGACTATTACTTTGTTGAAGGAATTGGAAAAAGAAAAATTGATCCGGTCCAAGAAAGATAAACATGATGAACGCAAGCGACTGCTACAATTATCAGAAAAAGGCAGGAAACTGGTAGAACAAATGCAACCTGTCTGGGGAATCATTATCGCCGCCATAACCGAACTGACCGATACGCAAAACAACTTGATGAAAGCCATTATTGAAGTCGAACAACAACTAAAACAGAAGAGCTTTTTTGAACGGGCAAAGGCAATTATGCAGAAGGAGTCGTGAGGTTGTTTCGATGCTTCCGTCATTCAGTGTTTCCGTCATCCCGAAGTAGGAGGGATCTCTTGAACTATGCTTAAATAAGAGATTTCTCGTACCTCGAAATGACGGGAGAGTTATAAATAAACTGATCAAATTATAAATATATTGATCTGATAATCAAATATTTGACATAAATAAATTTGTTTTGGAAAGTATATTTTATTAGCCAAACTTATCTACTTTCGCGGCATGAATTCTAATCAATCAGATACACCGCAACCGACCCGTTACATTAATGCCCTTGTTGACTTTTCATTCCGTAAGATATTTGGCTCCGACCCCAACAAGGATATGTTGATCGCCTTTCTGAATGAGATTTTTAAAGGCCGAAAACACATCGTTGACCTGGTCTACAACAAAAACGAGCATGACGGCGAAAACAAGGGAGAAGCCCGGGCGGTATTTGACCTGCTTTGCACAGGAGATCAGGGCGAAAGATTCATCATCGAAGTTCAGCATACCAAGCCTGTCAATTTCAAAAAGAGAGGAATATATTATACCTCGAGACTGATCAGCGAGCAGGCCATTAAAGGACAAGTCAAGAACTGGCAATATGACATTTCCGAAGTCTACTTTGTGGCTGTTCTGGAACAGCAAAGCGACCTCAACCCAAGTTCGGATCGTTATATTCATGATGCTTGTCTGTGCTACAGGGACACTGGTGAAATATTTTATGAAGGATTGGGTTACACTTACCTTGATTTGCATAACTTTGTAAAGACTGAGGAAGAATGTGTTAGCGAAATGGAACTTTGGCTATACTGGCTAAAACACCTTCATGAGACTGACAAACTTCCTGAGCATTTAAAAGAGACGATCTTCGAAAGACTCTTTA
>JAZKCT010000042.1:0-55618 GCA_040387995.1 Bacteroidota bacterium
GTGGTCTCGACGGGAATCGAACCCATATCTAAAGTTTAGGAAACTTCTATTCTATCCGTTGAACTACGAAACCAATTTGTCATTTACATGAACACAGGCTATCAAGCATTTAACTGCTCCAATCCCGCAAATCTTTAAATAACCCGCGCAAAGATAATAATAAAATCAAAAGTTAATGAATTGATGAAGACATTTTAGAGCAATGCGCATCAATAGTCAGTTACCAAAAAATCCCTTGGAACCATATCCGCAATTCGTTCATAGGCCATATAGCCCTCTACTACAATAGAAGCCGGATCAAATATTCTTCCATCGCCGTAAAAACTCAGTTCCCGGTTAGCATGGTTAACAACAGAAACCTGATAACGGTTATACTCTTCAGGTCGAGCAATACTATAACCGGAGGTTGCATAAGAATTACTTTCCCCTTCCTTCGTATACACAACATACAAAGCTCCGTCAAAACGAATGCTCTTCAAATTTTCGGTCTTCTGTTGCAACAACTCAGTAATGCGGAACTCTCCACGGCTTATAACCTCTATCGAATCCGTTTGTCTCTTTTTGTTTTCTAAAATAGTGAGTACATCACTAAAATAACGCCCCTTATCGTCTGCTATTTTCTTAGATGCCCGCTCGATGTTTTCATCGACTGCCGGAGGAGCAACATATTCCGGATTTTTCTTTTTCACCAAATTCTTAACGGTAAAACCTTCCGACTGCAATGCATTTTTATACAGTGCAGAGAAAAAATGTTCAGGTGATCCTTTATAAGCCTGTGCCCGTTTAGCCGCATAGTCCCGGATTTGCGCCGGCGTACCTTTTAAATCCTCAAAAGTTGGAAATCCGTAAAAGAAAACGAGACCCGTCGCTTCGTCCTTCTGAAAATACTTTAGTAAATATTTAATTCTGTACCCCAACGCTTTATTTTCTATCACTAGAAAGTCATCACTTGTAGCGGTCAGGATTTTCCTGTCATCGTTATACTCAAATCGAAGCACCTGGGGATTTATAATTTTGCATTTCCTTGCATTTGGGGTAATCCCAACAAAACTTTCTGTAAAAGTAGTGATCCACTTAGAGGTACGTCGGTCCGGCCTGATGACAACTTCCTTCAGCTGACCTATGCTTTCTTTCAAAACAATGTTGACAACTACAGACTTATCCTCTACAATTACGTTCGCCATCACTGTCGAATAGCCGATCATCTGGACTAGCACATTATAATTACCTGGTCCAACCCTCAATTGAAACCGGCCGGCATTGTCCGCCACCGTGCCGAGCCGGTAATCTCCCAATAAAATACCAGCGCCGGGAAGCGGTTGCCCGGTTTCATCTTTGATTTCTCCGGAGATCATCAATTTGTTTTGTGCGAACCCCGTCAGCAAAACATGCAGTAAAAAGATTAAGAGCGTAATTTTTTTCATTTTGAGCGTTTTTTATTTACCTGACCACACTGCCATTACCATGCTTGTCAACCGGCGCCACAAAAGCCAGTTTTCCATCGGCATTCTCAGACATCAGGATCATCCCCTGAGAAAGAGTTCCTTTGATTTCGCGTGGCGCAAGATTCACCACCAGGCTTACCTGCTGACCAATGATCTCTTCCGGTTTATAATATTCGGCTATGCCGGACACAACAGTCCGCTGATCGATTCCCGTATCAAGCGTCAGTTTTAGCAATTTCTTTGTTTTTTCTACTTTCTCCGCAGCAATAATTGTCGCCACACGGATATCCACTGCACTAAACTGGTCAAAATCGATGTTCTCCTTAGCGGGCGATACAACAGCTGAAGCAGCTACATTATCCACCTTGCTCTGGTTCAATTTATCGATCTGGGCCTGCACTTCTTCATCCTCAATTTTAGAAAACAGCAATACCGGCTCGTTCAACTGATGCCCTCTGTGCAAGAGGTTAATCTTACCGGCATCTTCCCATTGGTGACCGCCATAATTCAGCATCTTCATCAATTTATCGGCTGTAAAAGGCAGAAAGGGCTCAATTAGAATCTCCAAAGTCGCGGCGATCTGCAGACTGATGTTTAAAATCGTACGCACACGGTCTTCATCCGTTTTAATGACCTTCCAGGGCTCATTGTCCGCCAGGTATTTATTTCCAAGACGCGCCACATTCATCACCTCTGACAAAGCTTCTCTAAATCTGAAGTTTTCAATAGAAGCACTTACCTTTGCCGGAAAAGCAGCCAGTTCATCGATCACCAACTGGTCTTCAGGCGTAATGCCCATACACATCGGCACCCTTCCCTCAAAATATTTGTGGGTCAGCACCACCACCCTATTGATAAAATTACCAAATACGGCTACCAGTTCATTGTTATTTCTTGCCTGAAAATCTTTCCAGGTAAAATCGTTATCCTTAGTTTCCGGAGCAGTAGCGGTCAGCACATAACGCAACACGTCCTGCTGGTCTTTAAACTCCACCAGGTATTCATTCAGCCACACCGCCCAGTTTTTTGAAGTCGAAATTTTCTGTCCCTCCAGGTTCAAAAACTCGTTGGCCGGCACATTGTCCGCCAAAGTGTACCCTCCATGTGCCATCAGCATCGCCGGAAAAATAACACAATGAAATACGATATTGTCCTTACCGATAAAATGCACCAGCTTGGTCTCGTCCGATTTCCAGTAAGGCTCCCAGTTCCCTTTTTCTACTTCATTTTGGTTGATGTAATACTCTTCTGCCTTCGGGTTCCAGACATCCAGACGGGCGTAATCAAACAATTCCTTAGTTGCAGAAATATAGCCTATAGGTGCATCAAACCACACATAAAGTACTTTACCTTCGGCGTCTTTTAGCGGAACTTTAATCCCCCAGTCCAAATCCCGCGTCATCGCCCTTGGCTGCAAACCCGCGTTCAACCAGCTTTGGCACTGTCCATAAACATTCGGTTTCCATTCTTTATGGCTTTCTATATAAGTCCTGAGCTGATCTTCATATTTATCCAAAGGCAAAAACCAGTTCTTGGTTTCCTTCCGTACCGGAGGTTCGCCCGACAAAGTAGATTTTGGATTGATCAGATCAGTTGCATTCAAAGTACTTCCGCAGTTTTCGCACTGGTCACCATAAGCATTTTCATTACCGCACTTCGGACAAGTTCCGGTAATGTACCGGTCAGCCAAAAACGTTTGTGCCTTTTCATCGTAATATTGCTCGGTTACTTCTTCAGTGAACACACCTTTTTCGTACAGCGTTTCAAAAAAATCAGACGCAGTCTGGTGGTGCATCAAAGAAGAGGTCCGGTGATAAATGTCAAACGAGACCCCAAATTCCCTAAAAGAATCACCAATGATTTTGTGGTATTTATCGACCACAACCTGAGGGGAAACCCCTTCCTTTTTGGCTTTCAAAGTGATCGGGACGCCGTTTTCGTCAGACCCGCAAACAAACTTTACATCTCTTTTATTTGACCGGAGATACCGCACATAGGTGTCGGCCGGAAGGTAAACACCAGCAAGGTGACCAATATGTACAGGGCCATTTGTATAGGGCAAAGCGGCCGTAACGGTATATCTTTTTATTTTACTGCTATCCAAAACTATTTTTATTATTTTGTCAAAGATAAGCGTTTTACTAATGATTAAACAGCCAGCGTATTTAAAAAAGGGGGATAAAATTGCGATCGTCTGTCCGGCCAGCCGGCTACCCTCAGGAATTGAAAGTGCAATTTCGCTTTTTCAACAATGGGGATTGGTAGTTCTGATTGGCCAAACGGTAACGGCCGCCCATCACCAATTTGCTGGCGAAGATGCATTGAGAACGGCAGATCTGCAAGAACATTTGGACGATCCCGAAATCCGTGCCATCATTGCCGGAAGGGGCGGATATGGTACCATCAGGATCATTGACGATCTTGATTTCAGCGCATTCACTGAAAATCCGAAATGGATTGTTGGCTTCAGCGACATTACTGTTCTACTATCGCACGTCTACGCAAGATTCGGCATACAGAGTATCCACGCCCAAATGCCTTACACATTCGAAGACGCCACCCCCAGGTCACTCGAGTCTTTGAGAAAAAACCTATTTGGCGAAGAAATCAGTTACCAAATCAGCAATGATAGTCCGGGCAACGACACCGGCTTACCAAATCGTCCAGGTACAGCCAGTGGCATATTGATAGGCGGTAACCTTACTTTGCTGGTCATGTTGCAAGGTTCGGAATCTGAAATGGATTACACCGATAAGATCTTATTTATCGAAGACATCGGTGAACGGCCTGCAGCCATCGACCGCATGATGCGCATGCTCAAACGTGCTGGTAAACTGGCCAGACTGAAAGGCCTGATTGTTGGCGCATTTAATGAATTACCTGTTGAAAAGATTCCCTTCGGGCAATCTCCCGGGGAAGTGATCTGGGAAGTAGTCAAAGAATACGATTATCCGGTATGTTTTAATTTTCCCGTCGGACATATTGAGGACAACAGGGCAATGCGAGTAGGTAAACATACATCATTACACATACCCGAAAATACCGTCTCATTGACTACTTTCGCATAAAAAAAGCGGCTCCCCATCAGAGAGCCGCTTTTTTATTGAATTTTATCTGGCTTATTTATCTACATAAACCCGCACATAGGTCGGAACAATAACTTGTCCGTTATCCAGCGTGATCATAAAGTAAAAACTTCTGGCCAAAATTGCCGCAGTAGTAGTACCTGCAACCGCTGCTGTTGGCGCTGCCAATCCAGTTTTTGTGGTATATTCTGCCAATGTTGTATTAAAAGTAATGGTGTTTGTATTTGTTCCAGCTTGCGCAGTTGCCATATACAAACCAGTTGTAGCCTGAATACTGCTGTAAGCAGTTCCCGCAGCCACTTTTGTGATCTCTTTAATTGTTCTGCCAGAAGAAGCAGGGATTGATAATACGATCTGAATCGCACCACCACCTGATAATGATGTTTTCACCGTTGGCGCAGTAAACGTTTCGTATTTATTAGCCACCGTCACCGGTACATCAGGGAAACTGTTTTCAAGAGATATGTTATCTTTTTTGCAAGATCCCAATCCAAGCATAACAACTAACCCTAAAAATAGACTTGATTTTATATTTAATTTCATGACGTTTATTTAAAGTTGTTACTTAATTGATTAAAGTGCTTTACCCCACCAAACTTTTACACTCGTTTTGATTGTAGGTTTTGGCTGATTTGGATTGGCGTTACCTTCACCTGATGTATATACATAACGCAATGGAATTTTACCACCATTATCGCCAGCTGCATTTGTTGCAGGAGCCAATACTGGATAGCCTGTCCTTCTATAATCATTATAGGCCTCAATACCGTTTCCAACTAATGAAATGTATTTTTGGGTGATGATCTGTTTCACTTTCTCCTCATTCGTTCCGGCCAGCGTAACAATTGTTGGATTGGTATCGAAATAACCGTTGATTTCTGCTGTAGTCATTCCAACTTTGGCCATCGATGCTTTGATACCTGCCTGATACAATGCATTTGCATCTCCGGAAGTACCTAAAGTAATTGCCGATTCAGCAAGAATAAATTGCATTTGGAAGTTCGTCAGCAATCTTGCAGGGGCTTCTCCAGCAGCACCAACCACATAAGTGTTGTATTCTGAACGCGTTGCCAGTGTTGGTAAAGTCACACCTGAACCGTTGTCATAGGCAACAAAACGTAAAATTGTTGGTGTCGCTGGTATTGGTTTTTTAGTGTAAAATTTAGCCAACCTCACTGTATCGTTCATGCTTTTGGTCAAAGCCAGGAATCTAGAACTCAACATTTCACCATTTTTGAAACTGCCTGAAATATCCTGAACATACATCGGGTTCTGGTTACCTGTAGAAGAAGCAAATGGAACCTGGAAATCTAAAGTGTTGTCATTGATGTAACCGTTAGCACTTCCAAGCACCTCCGTGATTACTGTTTTTGCCAGTGTAGGATTTACACCTGAAATCGTATTCGCAAATTTCAACAATAATGAATTTCCTGCTCTTTTCCATTTTGCAACTGCTCCGCCGTAAATCAAATCATCTGTAGTCGGTTTCAAAGCAGATACCTTATCCATATCTGCAATTCCGCTTCTTACCAGGTCAAACAAAGAAGTGATTCCCAAAGCAGCATTGCCCTGATAAATGTCTTCTTGTTTATCGTAACGCGGCTGTGGAAACTCCAGACCGAATCCAGCCTGAGAATAGGGTACATCTCCCCACACATCAGTAGCAATTGAAATGATATAAGCCAACTGCATTTTTGCGATTCCTGAATAAGCAGGGTCAGTTGCTTCAGATTGTTTAATGATGATCCTCAAGTTATTCACCACTTTGGCGTAGATTTCATAATCCCACTGGTTATCAAATAAACCGGCAAGGTTATAAGAGTCGTAGCCCAAACTCTGATTGGCCAAACCCGCATTGTATTGAACCAGGACAGACGCTGCCCTTCCCAATTCATTGGTATTCGCCCAGCCAATACCAATTGTCGTAGTTGGAAGCAACACTTTAGATGGAACCGTTACTGCCTTATTGGGATCCGTGTTTACATCCAAAAACTTTTTGCAAGATGCTAATGACAAAACGCATGCTGCATATAATATAATCTTTTTCATATCTATAATGTCTTTAATAGTTAATTAGAAAGTAACCCTTAAGCTCGCTCCAAAATTCCTGGTGTTCGGTGCACTTTGCAATTCCAAACCACGGATGTTACCTGCTCCCTGAGTATTAACCTCTGGATCAACCGGACTGTTTGGTGCGTAGTAATAAAGATTTCTTCCATATACGGTTAAACGGATACTTTTGATCGCTTTCGTTTTCAAAACACTGCCATCCAGGTCATAACCCAAAGCAATTTCTCTTAATCTGAAAGTCGTTGCATCAAAAACGTTAAATTCTGAACCACCGATACCGCCGAATCCTGAGTTCCAATACGTCTGTCCTGGAATCTGGATATAGTTAGGGCTGTAACTTCCGTCTGCGTTGGCAATTACACCTGGCAGAATGTGTGGTTCCTCACGACCTTCAGCGGTTACTGCCAATGATCCGTTAGACCTTAAAGTACTGGTTGTCCATGAAATGATGTCACCACCTTTTTTGAAATCAACCAATCCGGATAACATGAATTTCTTGATTCTAATTGTGTTGGTTAAACCAGCAGTCCATTCTCTGCTTGGATCTGCGATAACTTGGTTAGGAATAGTAGCAGTGCTATAAAGACCTGTGTTTTTATCCACGATCAACTGACCATCCGGGCTACGTGGATATTTACTACCCACGATTACACCGTAAGCATATCCTTGGTAAATAGAAGGGATTTGGCCACCAAAAGCATTTCCATCAATTTGAAATGACTCAACGCCATCCGCGATAGATACTACTTTATTGATGTTTCTTGAGAAATTCGCTGAAATATCCCAGGTTAATAGGCGTGATTTCACAGCTGTAGCATTCAAAATCAATTCTACACCTTTATTTTTTACATTACCAATGTTAACGTACCTGCTGTCAAAGCCTGTCGAAGTAGGCAAGGCAACACTCACGATCTGGTTTTTACTTCCCTGGTTGTAATAAGTCGCATCGATATTGATTCTGTCTTTGAATAAGCCCAAATTCAAACCAAATTCATATGAAGTGGTAAACTCAGGTTTTAATGCCGGGTTACCAATAGTCGAATAAGCATTAAATCCAGCAGTAGCACCATAAGGGAAAGTGAAACTTGCTGTATTGTTACCTGAAGTAGCAGAAGTAAAGCTATCACCCAATGAATAAGGCGGCGCGTCTTTACCTACCTTGGCAAATGAAGCACGAACCTTACCGATTGACAAAATTTCTGACTCGATACCCAGGGCATCTGTAAATACGAAACTTGACGACACAGATGGATAGAAGTAAGTATTGTTTTCTACAGCTAATGTAGACGATTGGTCAAAACGTCCGGTCATATCCAGGAACAAATAGTTGTTGTAACCCAAAGTTACCTGACCATAATAACCCAATAACCGTCTTTTGTTGTTTGTTTCACCTGAACTCGTGAATACAGAGCCATTACTTACGTTGGTATATCCAGGAATGGTTAAACCTGCTCCGTTTACATAAACATTTTGGAACAACCTTTGGTTAATGTTTTGTCCCAACAAGGCTGTTGCATTCAAACCATCTGTAAAAATGTCATCTTTCTTAGCCGTAACGATCAAATCTCCGTTGACCTCGCTTCTGAAATATACATCTTCCAACACACTACCACCAGAAGCAGCAGCTTGTGTTGAACCGATAGCTACATAACGCTTCCTTCTGTCAGTATAGCTGTCTACGCCCAAACGGTAACTTGCATTTAACCATGGGAGAATATCGTAACTGATGCTACCATTCGCCATGAACCTTGAAAGATTACTGGTAAATGAGTTTTCATTAGCAGCAAAGTAAGGGTTATCTCTTCCAGTTACAAACCAGTTGTTTGTTCCATCGGCTTTTTTGTAGTTGTCTCTGTAATAAGCCAGGTTTGTAGCTCTGGTTACACCAAATAAACCAAAAATACTACTGTTAGCACCATTACCCTGAGTGGTTGCACCATTTTGAAGGGTATTGAAGTAAGTTGCTGTTCCTGATACGTTCAATTTATCGTTCAACTGTGATCCTGCGCTGAACCTTACATTACGTTTCTTAAATTCTGAAGTTGGCAAAATACCTACTGTAGATGCGTCTCCGGCTGAAAATGCGTAGTTGTTTTTTGCATCACCACTTAAAATTGAGATGTTGTTATCCCAGGTATGGCCTTGTTTGAAATACAGACTATAGTTCTCTGGGTAGTTCACATATGGAAGAACATCACCCGGATTGTAAGTCACACCATCAATAACCGGATTCGTTCCCGCAGCGGCGATCAATCCATTGGCAATACTTGGTACTGTACCAAATCTCACGCCCAAAGAGAACGTAGAGGCAGGAGTGAATACACCACTTGAACCCTGACCAAATTCATTTTGTAGTTTTGGAAATCCGTAATCATTTTGAATTCCATAAGCACTGTTTAAGGTAATGGTTGTTTTACCAGCTTGTCCGCTACCTTTCTTGGTAGTGATGATCAATGCACCAGCAGAAGCTCTCGAACCGTAAAGGGCGGCAGCCGCTGGACCTTGCATAATATTAATCGACTCAACAGTATTCGGATCGATATCCAAAGCCCTGTTGGCCGGTTGATTTCCAAATAGCGTATTGGTGGTATTGTCCAGGTCATTACTTACCGGGATACCATCAATCACAAACAACGGCTGATTTGAACCAGACAAAGAGGTCATACCTCTCAATATGATGTTGGTAGAAGCACCCGCACTACCACTGGCTCCTGTGATCTCCACACCAGCAACTTTTCCTTGCAATAAACTCAGGATGTTACCATCGCCTTTGTCCTGCAACTGATCAGCTTTTACCGTTTGGGTAGAATAACCAAGATCTCTTTTCACCCTGTTCAAACCTAAAGCTGTAACTACAACTTCAGTCAGTTCTTTAGAATCTGTAGACAATATTGCGTTTACAACATTAGACTCTCCAACGGCCACGGTCTGGGCGGTATATCCCAGGTAAGAAAACTCAAGGCCTGCTGTTCCTGACGGCACACTGATCGCGTATTTTCCGTCAGCGCCTGTTTGTGTTCCGGCTTTTGAATTTTGAATTCTTACACTTACTCCAGGTAATGGAAGACCATCATCCTTTCCGGTAACTGTACCAGTAATTGTTCTTTGTTGCGCCATCGCACTCCCGGCGATGAACAGCAATATGAACAAACTTTGTAGAAGTTTTTTCATAAAAAATTAAATTTAGGTTAGTTAATAATTGCGTTAAATATACAGATTTTGGTATGCAAGCATAATTTCTTGGTATACCACGCAATTGAAATGACGATAATATGACATAAAATAATCATTCCAAATAGCTATTTAAGCCGGATTATCAGAATATTATTTGGTTCACAGCAATAAAATAACCTTATATTCTGATGAACCAGCTAGACAAGGGATTTATCCAAACATTTAACTTATTTTAACATTAACCAAACATTAACATTCTTGACTTGTACAAATCTTGAGTTAAAAAGGGTTTTATAAAAAAACGGAGCATCTTTTGAATGCTCCGTTTCCTTCTTTTTTAGAAGACGTTAATGATCGTCACCAGAGAATTTAGTCCGGTGATATCCTCTGTACCTGTACGTTTTACCTGGCGAATCTGAGTAAACGGCATCGAAGGCAATGGAGTCAGTGACTGCCTTTGAAACAGCTCCGACAGCACCATTCTTAATCACTTTTCCATTTTTTATAGTAACAGTCACGCCGTAATAAAGTTCTTCGGCATCTGTTGCTACAAATGTCTTACCTGAGTAATCGACATTTACTTTGGCTTTCAACCCATAGTACGCATTTTGGTCGTCAAGCCACATCAGACTTGGGGAATTATCAGAGGTATTATAAGTAGAAAGCGGGTAATAATTACCAAAAGGAAGTTCAACAACCCCTTTATCATCGACGCGTTCAAATTTCACCCACCAATCACCTGACATTTCCTCAACGGCTGTACCACCTACCACCTCATCCTTTTTACAGGAAGATAGGGTAAGAACAAACAACGAAAGTATATATATATATTTTTTCATGATCTCTGCTTTAAATTATTGTTTACTAAATGACCTGCTTTGCGGTCCATACCCAGCGTTTACCAATGCCCACGAATAACTGCCAGCATTCAGGGTACCGACGCTAGAAGAAAATGCACCAACTGGCGAATCCTGTGCAGGAATCTGGATGCTGTTTCCACTAGGATTGATAGCGATCACGACATCTGTGTTTCCGACAGCACCTCCTGGATTTGTAACCAAATAAACCCCGGGTGCTTTCTTAGCCCATACCGCAAAGGTATCAAATCCAGCCCTTTTATACGATCCTGTGAAGTCATTTGCCGCTGCGTCAGGCTTCGTATCATATACCACTACGTATCTGGATGCAGAGGCTGAAAAGCCATCAGAATTGGCTGCTGAATACACCAGCGTATATACTGCAGCGGCCCCTGTATTTACCTGGCCATTTGTCTTCACCTCGATCACCGCTTCTCCGGCCTTCGCTTCTACCCCGGCTTCTGTATAAGTACCACCTTTGGCTACAAAAACGTATTTGTCTCCTTTCACTGTAAGGATCGGATAAATCGTAATCTTCGAGATACCGACCGTCCCCTCAGGATAGTTAAATGAATCCTCTTTGCAAGAAAACAATGCCATGCTTAGAAGTCCTACCGTTATTATGTTTAAATATCTTTTCATGATTTTATTTTAGATTTAATCAAACGTCTTATTTACCCCACCATACTTTTGTATAGATAGGAACCTCGGCAGGGGTGTTGACATTTCTTTCCCTGGATGAAGATGGAAATACCAACCTTTTTGGGAATCTCCCACCTGTTACACCATTCTTCGCATACACCCAAAGTCCTGCAACATAATCATCTTCGGTAGAATAAATTGGACTGATCCGTGGATATCCTGTTCGCTCTTGCTCAAAGAAACCTTCAAGTGCGTGCGATCCTGGAAAGGAAGCCCATTTCTGTACAATAATTTGTTCCAGCTTTTGCTCGAAATTACCGGCAGCATTATAAGCATAAGAATCCGGAATGTCTCCATCGGTCAATCCGGCATCTGCGAAAGCAGCAGAAACTCCTTCCTCATATTTGGCAGCCGCCCCCGCACCTGCTTTATATCGCTCCAGTGCTTCAGCCTGCATGAAGGCCGACTCCGCAGCTGAAATGAACCAGACAGGATCGGTGGCTGATTGCGCTGCTACCGTGGCACTTGAATAAGTTGGTTGTTCTGCAGTTGTTGCCGCAAAATCTCCCTGGTGAATACCAACTGGAGCTAAAGTTCCAAAATATTTCTTCGCTCTCGGATCTGAGTTCTCTATCAGCCAGCTGGCAAAGGTAATACTTGCCCTGATGTTGGTTGTGGTATTTAATCGTCTGATGTTGTACTCATAAAATGGATTACTGTTATTCGGCGTTCCATCAAATTCAGCTATTCCAGCACTTTCTTCCAGAAAGTTGCCGCCATCGGCATAGAGTTTATTAATCCCTGCAGCCGCCTCTGTGGGCTTGGAATTAACCATCCTCAAATACATCTTTAATTTTAGTGTATTGGCAAACTGCGTCCAAAGGTCCATATCTCCGTTAAAGACGAAATCACTTTTGGACTGCGCAGCAGTAAATTCACCAGACATATAGTCTTTAGCTAATGCTGCATCTATTTCTCCAAGCAAGCCTAGATAAACAGAATAGCCATCGTCAAACTTTGGTTGCAGATTTGCACTACCCAAAAAAGCCTCTTTATAAGGTACCTGGTCATACAAATCCACCAGCACCTGGTAAGTATAAGCTTTCATCACTGTTGCCATTAGGTTGTACTTCCAGTCACTACGTGCCTGTGCCTTTTGTATTGCAAGATTATAATCTGCTAGGGCTCCGGCAAACAACTCGTTATAAGGACCGTTATAATCTATTCTTGTTAAATTATAGGTGTCAATAGTCTTGTACTGGTTAGAAGCAAAAGACTGGGTCCAGTATTGCGACCAGATTCCTCCCAATATTGCTAAATCTCCGCCTACCCTTCCGGCGGTCGACATCACTGCAGAAGGAAATAAAACTTCAGGTGAAGCGGCTCCAATTGCAGGGTTGTTTGGATCATCATTAATATCTAATGTTTTCTTACATCCAAACGTTAAGAAAACTAATGCCGCCAATGCCAGCGGTTTGTATTGTATATTTAATTTTTTCATCGTTCCTAATATTAAAATGTAACTTTCAAAGACGCACCAAAGAAACGGACCGGAGGAGCAGTTCTGAACTCTCCAAATTCACTAGCCAGATCCACACCCTGGTTAGAAACCTCAGGATCAATCGTGCGGTTTGATTCTGGCAACCAGGTAAGCAGGTTACGGCCAAAAACAGTAAGTGAAGCCCTATCGGCAAGGATCTTATTGGCAATAGATTTTGGTAGCGCGTAGGTCAGCGAGGCTTCTCTTAGTTTTAAGAAAGTCTTGTCCAAAATCCGGGCATTATAAGCCATTGCTTTGTTGGTAGTTGGATAATAATAATCATCGATTTTACCTTCTGAAATCGCAACAGTGTTTTCCTCGTAACTCAGGAAATTGCCATTTGCATCCGTAATCTTGGTTACCGAATTTGGCACAATAAATGGCCTGCGGTCATTATAGGTACTCTTCACGTCAGCTCCAACAAAGTTCAGTAAGTCTGCTGTTCCGGAATAGAACACCCCACCTTTTTGATAGTCAAGCGTAAAGCCCAGACTAAAAGCTTTATACCTGAACATATTGGTTAGACCCATAGAATAATCTCGCTGTATGTTTCCGTACTGCTTGTTCTCGGCAGCTACGATAGGAAAACCTGTCGCATCTACTACAATTTTTCCGTCAGGAGAATATTCTGGTCCGGGCGCTTCGAAGACCCCAAGCGGCTGGCCTTTGATGGCCACTAAGTCCGCATCATAAGCGCTGTTAATGATTACTTTTTCCAGTCCATTCGGAAGTTCCAGAACCGTATTACGTTGTCTGCTGAAAGTATACGTTATGTCCCAGTTGAAATCTGTTGCTTTAACTGGCTTCAAAGTTAGCGCCGCTTCAATACCTTTAACCCTTACCTTACCAAAATTTAGGATTTTAAAAGTATACCCTGAGGCCGGATCAACTGGCACCGGGAGAATCTGATCGATCCTGTCCCTGTTGAAATAAGCCACGTCTAATCCGATTCGGTCATCCAAAAAGCGGATGTCACCACCAAACTCATATTCCTTTACGCGCTCCGGTTTCAGTTCCGTATTGTTCAATGTATTGGCTATAGAATATCCTGCTACGCCAACAACAGGAAAAGTAATATTACCAAAACCTAAAGGCACATTGGTTGCATTCAGCACATCAAAGATCCGGTATGGATCAGTATCACTTCCGGTCTCACCATAACTGGCTCTTAGTTTTAAGAAACTGATTGGTGTTGATTTTAGGTTCAACGCTTCTGATACGACATACGCTAAACTTGCTGCAGGGTAAAAATAGCTGTTTTTCCCAGTTGCAAGTGTAGATGACCAGTCGTTCCTGCCCGTTAGCGTCAGAAACAGGTTATTTTTATACCCCAGTGTAGCTGTCGCATAAGCGCCAAATAAGCGTCTGTGAAATACCCTTTCGTCACTCACAGGCTTGTTGGCCGAATTTCCAAGGTTGAAAAATCCCGGAACCGCCAAATCCTCAACTCCCGTAGTCACCCTTCTGGATCCTCTGTCGTTATAGTTTACCCCAACCAATCCATCCACATCAAAATCGGATGAAAGGGTCTTTTTGAAAATTGCGTTGAATTTTGAATCGTATTCAAATGTTTTGAAGGATTGCTCAATCACATTACCAACATCGGCAGCACGGCTCTGTCCCTCTACGTTTCCTCCGTCGTTGTAACTTCCCGGAGTAGGCGCATTTTTGTTATGCCAGATCTTTGCGCCTGCATTGTCCACATCTGCACCTTGTTGCATTTGCAATGAAAGCCAGTCATTGATTTTATAACCGAAATTGATGTTTCCATAAATACGGTCATTTTTGTAATTGGCTCCATTCTCATAAAGCGAATAATATGGGTTCTGTGCGTAGGGCGTAAAATAGTTGTCAACGTTGAAAAACCGGTTTTTGTAATCCCTTAAATCCTTAATAGGGATATCGTTCGGAATCTGCAGGATGTCTTCATAAAACGAAGAACCGATTCCAGAAATAGATTGACCTTGTGCAACAAACTTTTGTGTTTTAGCCACATAGTTCACCGAACCGTCCATTGTAAAATTATCAACTTTAGTCGAGGCCTTTAAAGAAAAATTGTTCCTTTTATAGGAGTCATTATCTGAAGGAAGATAACCATCGCTAAATACGTTTCCATAAGAAAAATAGTAAGTTGATTTTTCTGTACCGCCACTTAAAGCGATATTGCTATTAAACTCAGTTCCCGTGGTTAGCGCGTCCCTGACATTATTCTCTATAAAGGAATACGGTTTTAATAATTGTGCGTTATCAACGATCGCACCCCAAGGTCTTAACTGTCCGTCAAACTTAGGCCCCCAGTTACCGTTTTCAGATTCGATGAATGTGCCATCCCATCCTTGTCCGAAAGTGGTTTGTGGTTTCCAAACGTTTGCTACCTGAGTTAGCGTTGTAGAATGCGAGAAGTCTACCACCGTAGCACCTTGAGCACCCTTTTTGGTCGTAATCAAAATTACACCGCTTGATCCTCTGGATCCGTATAATGCGGTTGCAGCTGAGCCTTTTAGAATACTCAGGGTTTCAATCGAATTGGGATTAATGTCATTCGCATTATTACCGAAATCATAATTATCATCCGAACCGATACTGGAATTATCCAAAGGAACTCCGTCAATTACATACAACGGCTGATTGGCTCCCCCGATAGAGGTGTAACCACGTAAAATAACTTTAGTGGAACCGCCCGGAGACCCTGATGTATTAGAAATCGTTACACCGGCTACTTTACCCTGCAAACCACCCAACATACTTACGGGAGCAGACTTGTTAATTTCCTCCGAGCGTACTGTATTCTCGGCATAACCCACTGTCTTCTTGGCCCGGCTAATTCCAAGCGCGGTCACGACTACTTCAGTTAGCGACTTAGAATCGCTTTCCAATGTTACGTTCACAATAGTTCCTGTCGCCGACTGTGTCTGGACAATATAACCTAGATAGCTAAAAACCAACTCTGCAGCAGTTGAAGGGACTGAAATGGAATATTGTCCGTTTGCGTTAGTCTGGGTTCCGTTTTTTGTACCCTTGACCAAGACCGATACCCCAGGAAGTGGTTTTCCATCATCCTTTCCAGTAACCGTACCAGTAATTGTTCGATCTTGAGCCATCACACTTCCGGTGAGGAACAGCAACATGAACAAACTTTGTAAAAGTTTTTTCATAAAAATAAAATTTAGGTTAGTTAATAATAATTCAAATATAAGATTTATACTATGCTAGCATGCTATTCAAAATGAGACGATGATACAAATGACATTAAAATGACTTATATTGAAACACAAAAAATTAAGAAAACAACAGGTTGTCAATATATTATTTCAAAAACCTTAACTTTACAGAATATTATTCTGAAATAAAACCTAAATGACAAAACCGCACTCCATTTAACATCTTTTAACAGACTCAATCAGATTATTTTATTAAGTAAAGTTTTGTGTAACAATTTACATGTGAGACTAGGACTGCAGCCTAGTCAACTAAGAAAACAGCATTGAGGAACATTTGTTTTCCATTTTCCCAAAAAGATCTAAACAAAATATCACTTCCCAGATAAATGATACTTCCTTTGCTCAGTTTTTGCACGCCAAAAAGCATACCCGTGTTCAATTTCTTTAAAACACCCGTACCGGCAACACCTGAAAGATGACTATTCGGCTTTAACAACCCAACATTCCAGTCTTTAGGGAAGGGTTCATAGATTTTATCATCTGTTTTGAGTGTATAATAGCAATTACCCAGTCCCGCAGCCAGAGGATGGCTCCGATCCAGGTCAACTTTAAAAATTGCACCGGGTATAATATTCGCCAAATCGTCCTGACTCCGCAGCCCATATCTCCGTCCGTAACTGCTTTTATCCTCTTCTTTGTCGGTCTCTTTAAACTTAATTCCGAAGGGCTTTTTGCCTGCAAATGCAGTGATGGCATTTTCCATTAAGATAAGTTTGCCCCCTCGCCTGATCCAGCTTTCCAGTTTCAGTCCCAGCTCATCATCGTAACTGCCATCGGCCATGATTAATACATTGATCTTATTGATGTCCAGATTTTCCAGGTTCTCCACGCCAAACATCGTCACCGCATGGTTCAGTTCCTGTTCCAGAAAATGCCAAACCTCGCCCACGCCCTGGGATGAAGTACCAGGCCCGGCAACTATGCCTATTTTTGGCGGGGTCAGTAGTGTATAAACTGAGGAGCCAAGATCTTTTCCTTTGTTTACGTAACCACTTGCCACGGAATAGGGCGTGACTTTCTGTGCTTTGGCAATTCCTGAGATATAGGCGGTTATCCCCTTTGAAATTTTTTCATTCTCCGACCTCAAGACCAATAGTGTCCCTATGGGAAACGTCCGCGTTCCAACCGTAAAAGGTTCTTCTGCCATCCTGACTTTCAGATTCGCTTTTTGCAAGTCCTGTAAAACAGAAGCATTTTTTACCGCTCCCCAGTTAAAAATCCAGGCATAAGGTTTCTCCATTATGGGCGCGGGATCTTCCGCGTCTTCCAGGTCAGGATATTGGCCCAGCACAGACTCCTTCAGCGCATAGGCCCTCAGGCCATAAGCATAGGGCAGCGCCCAGGCCGTAATGTCATACGTATTGGAATCCCTTACTTCCGTCTGTGGTTCAAACAGCACATTGGCTAATACGGAAGCGGGTTGCTGCAGGTTCACAACCAGGTCATTGCGCTCGCCCTTAAACGATTCATTTTTTTTACTCTCGTAATTATAGCCCCTTAGGCTCCTTTCCGGACCGAAAGCATAACTAATCCCGTTTTTTGTCAGCAAAGCTGCCAGTTGTTTGACTTTATCCAAACTTTCAGCCTTAACCACATAAGTTCTGTACACTCCCGGCGGATTGGCTATTGAACGCTCGAAATACAACCTGAATTCGTCGACCAGTTTATCTGCATGGGCACTTACCGTCTCCAATGTCGCCATGCCCGTTGTAAAATGATGGTCAATCCGGTCCTTCAATGTCAGCGTGTCTCCATCTATGGTCACCACACCTAGTCCGGCCCCAATCCCTCCTTGTTCATAGGTCATGCCGATTGCACCGTTATATAAAGGATAGGTATCGCCATAGGAGGGATAAAGCAGGTCAAAGCGTTCCTTGGTAAAATACTTCCAGCCGTATTCGTCAAAATATTTTGCATTGTTCTTTCCTGCAATCACCTGAAACGTCCGCTGCCAGGGGGTGATGTCTACGTGGACCGGTTCCGCAGCCGGGGCAAAATAATAAGGGTCGTTGTAGTTTTGCTCATGAAAATCGATATGCACCTCTGGCATCCAGTTGCGGTACAGCTTCAGCCTTTGAAGGGTTTCTATCTGTGTCTGCCAGGCCCAGTCCCTGTTCAGGTCAAAATAATAATGGTTGGACCGTCCACCCGGCCAGGGCTCAAAATGTTCACGCGCCATGGGGTTCAGGTTGGGTTTCCTGCCGCTGATCCCATTAAAATAACTGACATACCGCTCTCTGCCATCCGGATTCAAACACGGGTCTATGATTACCACTGTATTCGTCAGCCATTCCTGAACACCTTTTGTTTTTCCTTCGGCCAAATCATACAGCATCTTCATGGCCGTTTCACTCGAACTGGCCTCATTGCCATGGATGTTATAACTCAACCACAAAATTACCGGCTGTTTGCCTGATTTTAATCCGCTTTTTTTACCCTTGCTCAGATTCAGGTTCTGTTGCCTGATCTCTTCGAGCTTGTCTATATTGTCCTTCGCCGATACGACAGCCACGAGCAGTTCCCGTCCCTCGTAGGTTTTACCATAGTTAACCAGCTTGATCTGCTTGCGCTGTTCTGCCACATATTTAAAGTAGTCAATCACCCGGTCATGAAAAGTAAACCTGCTGCCCAGGGGGTAACCCAGGTATTCATCCGGCGATTTGAGTTGGGCTAAAGCAGCACTGCCAACACCGGTAAGGATCCACAAAAGAAGCAGTAGCCGTTTCATATCTGAGATTAATGTACAAAAAAACTAAAGATAATTTCTTGTTTATCGCCCATCAGGATATATTTGCCGGTAACATCAACCCACACATGAGCACCATAGATTCCCTGTATCCGCTTTTTCTCAACCATCCGCATATCTCTACGGATACCCGGAACATTACACCAGGAGCCCTTTTTTTCGCCTTAAAAGGTGATAATTTTGACGCCAATGCTTTTGCCCAACAGGCGCTTGCAAATGGCGCCGCTTACGCGGTAATCGACAATCCGGATTACCAGCTCAACGAGCGCTGTATCCTGGTGCCTGATGTGCTGACGGCCTTGCAGGACCTGGCGCGCCATCACCGGAAGCAACTCGACATCCCCGTGATCGGGCTGACCGGCACCAACGGCAAAACCACCACCAAGGAATTGATCAATGCGGTGCTTTCGGAACGATACAAAACTTTTGCCACCAGGGGCAATCTGAACAACCACATCGGTGTACCGCTCTCTGTATTGTCTATCACTGCCGAAACCGAAGTCGCAGTGATCGAAATGGGTGCCAACCACCAGAAAGAAATTGAGTTTTTATGCGGCATCGCACAACCCACACACGGCCTCATTACCAATGTGGGCATGGCCCATCTGGAAGGATTTGGTGGTTTTGAAGGAGTGAAAAAGGGTAAGGCAGAGTTGTATGCCTACCTCAAACAGCACATGGGTTATGCCTTTATCGACCATAACAATTCTTATCTGCTGGAAATGAGCAAGACAGCTAGTCTGGAAAAAATACTGTATTATGGCACCAATCCCGCCGATTTCGTTTCGGCTGAATTGCTGAAATCCGATCCTTTTATTGAACTCAGCTGGAAAAGTCCGGAGCAGGGGCCGGATACCATTTCTACAAACCTGACCGGCGCTTATAATTTTGAAAATATCCTGGCGGCAATTGCTTTGGGACGTTTTTTTGAAGTTCCGCCCGCATCCATCAGCAAAGGCTTGTTAGACTACCTGCCAAAGAACAACCGCTCTCAACTGACAAAAACGGAGACCAACAGCGTCATTTGTGATTTTTACAACGCGAATCCAAGCAGTATGTCTGCCGCACTAAAGAACATTGCCTTGCTGAGTGCCACGCACAAAACGATCATTATTGGCGACATGTTCGAACTGGGTGAGGAATCGCCGGAACAACACGACTTGATCGCCAAAGAAGCCGCTGCATTGCAGGCAGACACCCTGATCCTGATCGGGAAGTATTTTTATACGGTAAAAGATAAGTATGATGGGCATTTTTTTAATACCCGGACTGAAGCGGAAGCCTATTTAGTAGCCAACCCGGTCAAAAACAGCTTGGTTTTGTTAAAAGGATCAAGAGGAATGGCCTTGGAGAAATTGCTGCCCCTATTGTAGGCCTCTAATTCGCCTCCTGCAGGTTAGCTATTGTGCTGACTTAACGACCTTAATTCCCGCGTCACTAATCTCCTTCAGGGGGTTATCCCGCATGTTCTGTTCAATTTCGAGCGCATATTTGCCCGCAGCAGGAAATTTATAATTGGTAAGCAGGGGCAATAAATAGGTATATAAATTTCCTGAACCAGATCCGTTCCACTGTCCGTCAGGCTGGGCCAAACGGTATTCGTATCTTCTCGTTTGCTTTTTCAAACCAGATCCATGGAGGTCAAACAGCACAAAAATATTGGAATATTTATAGTTATTGGTCAGTCTCAATTTAAAATAGATGCTGACCGGCTGGCCAGCATCTTTAATCTCTATCACGGTTTTTATTTTGTTCGCGTAATTCCAGTTCCGCTCCGGCAAGGCCGTATTGGAATCGACGATATGATTTTCATCGCATCCGCTGAGCAGCGCGATGAAACTTGCCGCACAAAATAAAAACACCCGAAAACTATTCATCCTTAGGCTTATCCTTGTTTTCTTTGTTCTTTTTACGGCGGTTTTTATTCCGGTTCCTGCTGGCCGATGAGCCTGCGGCTCCCGGTTGCTGTGCTGCACCTTCCGCTTGTCCTTCCACTACAGGAGCCCCTGGCTGCTGTACACCTGCCGGCTTCGGTCCTTCGGGCCTGTTGCGCGGCTGCTGAGGAGGCCTTGCTTGTCCGCCCTGACCCTGAGGCCCGGTTTGACCCTGCCTGTTCTGCCCTTGCGGATTGCCTGGTTTCCGCTCTCCGGCATTCTGTTTTGGAAGCTGAGGGCCCTGTTTAGGCTGACCCTGTTGTGCGGGTTTTCCTTGCGGTTGTCCGCCAGATTTGCCAGCCTGCTGCGGCTTTGGTCCACGATCAGATCTCGGGGCGTTTCTGTTCTCAGCGCCTTTACCGCTACCGCCACGGTTTTTATTTTTATTCCGGTTTTTATCGTCAAGCCTGGTCAAACTGTCCTGGCCAACCACATTTTCATAATCATGCGCTTTCTCAACAACCTCTACCGGTGTCAGTTCCAATGCTTCCTCTTTCAGGTTTACTGGTTTCTGTCCCCGCTTGTTCATCGCCATAATCTCCTTCACACGGTCCACTTTCAGCGGAATCCAGTCCTCCGTATTCGGATAAGCAAACCACATGATCTTTTTAAAGATGTCTGTTTTCTGATGACGGGCCACACCGATTTCTGTCTGCAGACTTTCAATGCGATCAGGTATATCCTTCAGCGCATCCAGGTAAGTATCCAGCTCATAATTCAGGCAGCACTTCAATTTACCGCACTGTCCGGCCAGTTTCAAGGTATTCAAGGAAAGGTTTTGGTACCTGGCCGCAGCCGTAGAAACCGTCTTGAAATTCGTCAGCCAGGTCGAGCAGCAAAGCTCCCTGCCGCAAGATCCGATCCCGCCCAGCCTTCCGGCTTCCTGGCGCATTCCGATCTGCCGCATCTCAATCCGGATGCGGAAAGTCTCCGCCATCTTCTTGATCAGTTCCCTGAAATCCACACGTCCTTCAGCAGTATAAAAGAAAGTCGCCTTCGTTTTATCACCCTGGTAATCCACGTCGCTGATCTTCATCGACAAACGTAAATCCAGCGCAAGGGTACGTGCCTTGTGCATCGTTTCCCACTCCAGCCCTTTCGCAATTTTCCACTTCTCCACGTCCGCTTCCGTCGCCTTTCGGTACACCTTGCGGGTCACCTGATCCATCGGCGTTTTACGCCGCTTCATCTGTGTCCGCACCAGTTCTCCCGTCAGCGAAACGTGACCAATATCGTAGCCGCCCGTAGGGCCTTCTACAGCAATCAGCTCTCCGATCTCCAGGTAAATGTTATCGTTGTTCAGGAAGAATTCCTTCCTGGCACCTTTAAATTTAACTTCTATGACCTGAAAAGGTTTATAATTAGCTGGCATATCCAAATTGGACAACCAGTCGTAAACATCCATTTTTCCACATCCGCCTGTAAGGCATGAGCCATTACTTTTGCAGCCTGCGGGGGCGCAACCGCCACCTGTAGAACAACTTCCACATCCCATAATTAATTGTATATATGTTGAGTCCCTTTCGGGAACGTTTTAAACTTTATAATTTTTACCAATTGTAAAGATACATCTAAAAACAGAATTTTCGGGTTCGCATTTCTTTCGACGTGGTAATGCGCCTTTTCCAGTTCCGAGATGATCGCTTCCGCCATCGGAAGGGTCAATACATGGGTTGATAATTTTTTAGCCGTATCCAGGGCACTGAGCGGCAACTTCACCAGTTCGTCCGCTCCGCTGATCAGCAGGGCGCACTCTCTTAAAAAGCTGATCCCATACTTCAGAAAATTCTTTTGGTTTTCCCGGCCCCAACCGGCCAACTGCTCTACAAACACCGTCATGTCCAGCACCCTGTTGCCATAGCCCATGCGCAACCATTCCGCAAAACTGTCGGCATTTTCATTGTGGGTAGTCACCACCAACTGCTTGGCCTCAATCAAATTGCCATCGGCCAGAAAGCTATATTCCGTAGCCTGGTTTTCCGACAAGCCCTGTGTTTCCATCAGGTAAGTTTCTACCACGGCGTGCGGCAGTTTCGGGATTTTCACAATCTGTGTCCGCGACAGCAGGGTCGAAAGAATCTGCTCCTGGTTGTTGGCCACCAATAGAAATAAAGTATTTGCAGGCGGCTCCTCAATAATCTTCAGCAAAGCGTTTCCTTCTTTATCCAGGTATTCCGGCAACCACATAATCAGCACCTTGGTCTCTGCCTCAAAGGCCTTATAACTTAGTTTTTTGATGATGTCGTGACACTCGGCAATATTGATATTGGCCTGTTTATTTTCAGCGCTCAACTTGGACCGCCAGATGTCCATGTCAAAATAAGCATCCTCCAGCAGCATTCTCCGCCAGTCGTCCAGCACATCAACAGCCGTCTTCACATCTTTTGACGCAAAGAAAGGATAGGAAAAATGCAGGTCAGGATGGATATACCGTTCATATTTTCTGCAGGAAGAACAAGCTCCGCAACTGTCATCTGCCGTCTTATCCAGGCAGTTGAGGTATTGCGCATAGGCGATTGCCAGTGGCAAAGCACCACTGCCGTCGCAAGACAGAAACAACTGGGCATGACTCACCCGGTTCTCCGCAACGGTCTGAATCAGCTGATGCTTAATCTGCTCTTGTCCTATGATCTGTTTAAACTGCATTTGGTGCAAAGTAATAAATTTTAGGGAATATTGTAGTTTCGGGCTGAGTTTGACACGGTATCCCATACAGTCGCCCGAAGGCTTTCAGCTCGCTCTTATTCAACCCACGTCTGACCCACCTTCCACCCAGGGTTAACCCACGTTTTACTTAGAAAAAGGTGGGTTAGCTGGCTGTTGACAATTGGTATATTCAGGGTTCATATGCACGCAGCTATGAACCCATTTCATTTTAACACGCTAATGAAGCTGGATCGATTCCGTTTACTATCTTTGGCTGGATTTAAAACCCCTGTCCGAGCTTTCGGATCTATGTCGCTTTATGCCAAGAATACTAGCCTTCGATTACGGAACAAAACGCATTGGAATCGCGGTGACTGATCCGCTTCAGATCATTGCGACTGGTCTGGATACCATTCACCCCAAAGACATCATCGAATATCTGAAAAAATACCTGATTAAAGAAGCGGTAGAGGCTTTTGTAATTGGCGATCCAAAGCAAATGGACGGCTCCCCTTCTGATTCGGCGCAGCATGTAAAGGGCTTTTCAAAAACGCTTAGAAAAACTTTTCCTTACATCCCGCAGTATTGGATTGACGAACGTTTTACTTCTAAACTGGCCCACGAAACCATTATGCAAAGCGGACTTAAGAAGCATGACCGGCAAAACAAAGAACGGGTCGATACGATTTCGGCCACGATCATTTTACAATATTTTATGGAGCAACCCCGTTAGAAAACGTTAGAAAACCCGAGAAATGAGCCTGATCAATGACGATATGCAGCAATTGCTGCTCAGCTACTGCGAGCCGGAAAGTGACCTGCTGAAAAAAATAGACCGGCAGACCAACCTTAAAGTTCTGATGCCGCGTATGCTGTCGGGTCATTACCAGGGCAGGGTGCTCAGCATGCTCAGCAAAATGATCAATCCCCTGAGAATCCTCGAAATCGGCACCTTTACGGGCTATGCAACACTATGCCTGGCCGAGGGACTACAAAAGGAGGGACTGATTTATACCCTGGACATCAATGAAGAACTCGAGGATATGGTGAGGGGATATTTTGCAGAGTCCGGTGTGGGGGACAAGATCCGCTACATTCTTGGCGATGCAACTGAAACCATAGAGCAGCTGGGCGAAACTTTTGACCTGGTTTTCATTGATGCCGACAAAAAAAACAACGGCACCTATTATGACCTTATATTTGACCAGGTAAGACCGGGCGGACTGATCATCGTAGACAATGTGCTCTGGAGCGGAAAGGTCCTGAATACCAACCCGGATAAAGACACCCGAAACATCAATAATTTTAACGATAAGGTTGCTGCCGACAACCGTGTGGAAAAATTAATCTTGCCAGTAAGAGATGGTTTGTTTATCATCAGAAAAAAATAAGAACTCCATGACCAAAAAATATAACGCCATCTTGAAACCAACTCTTTACCTATCGCTGCTGATCTTCTGCCTTGCTGCCTGCAAATCGCGGCAGTATAGCCGCAACAATCAGAAAATTGAAAAAGAAGCCACGAAGACCAATCCGGACTTTAAGTCGCGCACTACGCTGTCTTATATCGACGAGTTTAAGGCCGTAGCCATCGAAGAGATGAACCAATACGGGATTCCTGCGAGCATTACGCTGGCGCAGGGAATTATCGAATCGGGTAGCGGCAACAGCAGTCTGGCCCGGTATGCCAACAACCATTTTGGCATCAAGTGTACGTCTGACTGGAAAGGCAAGGGTTATTATAAAGATGACGACCAAAAAGACGACTGTTTCAGGGTCTATAAGGATGCCCGCGAATCTTATAAGGACCATTCAGAGTTTTTAAAACGCAAACGTTACAGCGCCTTGTTTGAACTGGATAAAAACGATTACCGCAACTGGGCTCTGGGCCTGAAAGCGGCGGGTTATGCCACCAATCCGAAGTACCCTGACATTCTGATCAACCTGATCGATAAATACCAGTTGTACAAGTACGACAAACCGGAAACCGAGACGGAAAAACTGAAACGTGAGGATAAGGTTTTTACAGAAATCAACGCCAATATCCCACAGGAAAAGAAAAAATTCACACCAGTAGAGACCCCTCCTTCCAAACAGGTATTGAAAGTTCCGGATACACTGAAGATCTCTGCGCCCGTGGTGAATGAGGACTTGCCCCCTGCCCCAGTTTACAGGCCATCTTCGTCCAGGAAAAATAATTCTTCTGTACAGCCTTCATCGACGGTAAAACCAGATCCGATGGTTGAGAAACCGGTTGTGGATCCGCCAAAAGTAACTGCGCCAGCTACGGTTGTGACATTGCCGATGCCGGCCGATAAAAGTTATACCGTACAAAAAGGAGATACGCTGTACAACATTTCCAAACGGTTTAACGTGACGGTGGATGAACTGAAGGCACTGAACAACATCACAGATGCCGGTATCAAGATTGGTCAGAAATTATTGCTGGCCAAATAGCGGTTTTTGGAATGCGGGTTCCGGCATAGTTAAATTATGTTAAGATTATTGCCTGCGTATCGTTATCTTGTAGTTTTGTATCCCTAATGAGAATTCTTAGCTTTCTATTCCTGATGTGCATCTTTGCCACGCAGTCCATCGCCCAGTCGGGCATGCTGCAGGGCTTTGTGGTGGACAAGGACACCAAGCTCCGCCTCGCCAAAGTCTACATTTATAACGCCACGAAGGACGAGGGGATTTACAATACGACCAAAGGAGAGTTCAACATCAAGGCAGCCGTGGGCGATACCATTTTTGCTGTTTTGCAGGGATATGCGGTAGATACCATTGTGCATAAGGGCCAAAAAGCGGTGTTCTTCCAACTGAAAACCCTTGGGATCAGTCTGAAGGAAGTGGCCATTCTGGGCAAAAAACTAACTCCCCTGGAGCAGTATACCCAGATGCAAAAGGAATATAAATACAAGCTCGACAAGGGAAAAGCCAAAGATTTATTGAATCTCGGCACCAACGGCGTTGGCCTGGGCATTGATGCGATTTATAACCTGCTGAGCCGGGAAGGAAAGAATGCCCGTCACCTGCAGAAAATACTGGAACGGGATTATAAAGAAGCGATTGTCGACTACCGTTTCCGTCCGGACTATGTGCGCCGGGTGCTCCAGATCAGTGAGAAGGAGGCGGATGATTTTATGCACCAGTACCGGCCTACTTACGATTTCATAGTCAACGCTTCTGAATATGACTTTGTTGTTTTCCTGAGAAACAGTTATACCAGTTACAAACGCAATCCCGCAGCGTTCAGGTTGCAGCCGCTGCCGAAGATCACAGTAGAGGAGTTTTAAGTTTCATGGAGTTTCTGCCTGGTTAAATTTGCAGGGATTCGCTGCGAATTGGCTTCTCTTTTGTAATTAGTTTGGTATTAAACTTTTAATAAGTCAGTTTTTTGTTTTTCTTTGTATCAATGAAGAGTTTTAATATCTGCCTATTATTATCTTTTATCAGCTCATCGGCCTTGTTCGCACAAGAGATCGACACCATTCCTATTCAAACCAAAGGTCTTGAAATCAAGCTTAAACGCAGCCCCCTGCCCGCGAGAGTGGGTACGCTGACTTTCAAGCCGGTGAAGATCGATCCTGTCGTGATCGACGAAAAGGTGAACTACTGGAAAACTACGACCCAGATCGGGATTGATGTAAACCAGGGTGCTTTCTCTAAAAACTGGCGTGCAGGTGGTGTAAATTCCCTTGCCATTGGCGGTTTGCTGAATTACAGGTCTGCCTACAGCAAGGAAAGCTATAGTTTTACCACGGAGCTGAGAATGGAGTATGGTAAGATCAACAACAAAGACCAGCTGCAGAAAAAAACGAAAGACAGGATCTTTTGGGACAATAAAGGAGGCTTGCAGTTGTCAAAAAGCTGGTTTTTCTTTGGTTCCGTAACTTTGGAGACACAGTTTGACAAAGGTTTTGCCTATTACAGAGAGGACGGAATAGAAAAGAACTCACTGATCTCTAAATTCATGTCTCCAGGCTATCTGACAGAATCCATAGGTTTTGAGTATAAGCCAGTTCCATATTTCTCCACAAGGATCGGTACAGGTACGGCCAAACAAACATTTTTGCTGGACAGCGTATATAACCCCAGGTTTAACGGCGGCAACTTTGGACTGAGAGCCCCTACCCCGGATAATAAAAAGGGACAGACCTTCAGAAATGAGCTCGCGTTCCAGGTGACGAGTACATTTGGTGAAAAACAGATTTTTACCAATGTTTTCTTGTATGCCAGATACAACATGTTCATTCCTTACGACCGTAAACTAGAGCATATCGACCATCGTTTGGATGTGACCTTAAAATCAAGGATCAACAAATACATGAATGTGCAGATCAACGGTGTGGGTTTGTTTGACAAAGATTCAGATAAGGAAGTACAAGCCAGTCAGAATCTTTCGCTGGGGTTTGGCTTTACCTTCCCAAGATAAAGCCTGTCAGGCACATTGCTTCGGGCACAATCGATTACATAAATATTACCTTTTGATTCCGTCAAAATTAATAACTTTGGGGTCTCATATTATTGAACAATAAGCATTAAAAGAAGATGTTTGAAAATTTACAGGATAAACTAGACCGTGCATTTAAAGTTTTAAAAGGACAGGGCAGCATTACAGAGATCAACGTGGCCGAAACCATGAAAGAGATCCGCAAGGCTTTGCTGGATGCCGATGTGAACTATAAGACTGCCAAGAGCTTTACCGATGATGTAAAGGAAAAAGCCCTGGGTGCGAATGTACTGACTGCTGTTTCTCCCGGACAGTTGCTCACCAAGATCATGAACGACGAACTGGCGGCCCTGATGGGTGGCGAGGCGACTGAGCTTGACCTGAAGAACAATCCGACCATCATCTTAATTGCCGGTCTGAACGGTGCGGGTAAAACGACTTTTACCGGTAAACTGGCGAACTACCTCAAATCTAAAGGCAAGAAACCGTTGCTGGTAGCGGGTGACGTATATCGTCCGGCTGCGGTAGACCAGTTGCAGATCCTGGGTGAGCAGGTAGGCGTGCCGGTATATGCCAACAAAGCATCTAAAGATCCGGTTGCGATTGCACTGGAAGGTATTGCACAGGGTAAAAAGGACAACAACAATGTAATTATCATAGATACGGCCGGTCGTCTTGCGATAGATGAGCAGATGATGGATGAGATCGCTGCCGTAAAAGCAAATACCAAACCGCACGAAATCCTGTTTGTTGTGGATGCCATGACCGGGCAGGATGCGGTGAATACGGCAAAAGCATTTAACGACCGCCTGGACTTTACAGGTGTGGTGCTGACTAAACTGGACGGTGATACCCGTGGCGGTGCGGCTTTGTCCATCAAATCGGTGGTCAACAAACCGATCAAATTCATTGGTACGGGCGAGAAAATGGAGGCATTGGATGTCTTCTATCCAGAAAGGATGGCCTCCAGGATCCTGGGTATGGGTGACGTTGTTTCCCTGGTAGAACGTGCCCAGCAGCAGTTTGACGAGAAAGAAGCGGCAGAACTGCAAAAGAAAATCCGCAAGAACAAATTTGACTTCAACGACTTCTTCAACCAGATCCAGCAGATCAAGAAAATGGGTAACATGAAGGACCTGATGGGCATGATACCTGGTGTCGGCAAGATGATGAAAAATGTGGAGATCGAGGACGACGCTTTCAAAGGTATTGAAGCGATCATCCAGTCGATGACGCCATTTGAAAAGGAAAACCCGGACAACATTATCCCGAGCAGACGCCAGCGGATTGCCAAAGGCTCCGGTACTTCTATTGAGGAGGTGACCAAGCTGATCAAGCAGTTTGAGGACATGCGGAAAGTGATGAAACAGTTCTCCAATCCTGCTGCTGCAGCCAAGATGATGAAAAACATGCCTAAAATGCCTCAGGGCAGAATGTAGTTTCGACTACCGAAAGCGGTGTGAAAAAATAAATCTGCTTCCCCTTTCATGTTGGTATCCCAAAGTGATATACTTTAGGCAAAATCATTATTTGTCTGAATTATGCTGGTAAAAACTTTTGGAAGTGCTGTGTTTGGGGTCAACGCGTTAACCATTACGCTGGAAGTAAGTATCGGTGGTGGCAATCGGTACCACATTGTGGGACTGCCGGATAATGCCATCAAAGAAAGTCTGCGCCGGATCGAAAGTGCGATCCAGTCGGCCGGACTAAAAATGCCCCGTCAAAAAATCGTAATCAACCTGGCCCCTGCCGATATAAGAAAAGAGGGATCAGCGTATGACCTGCCGATTGCCATTGCCATTCTTGCGGCTTCCGAGCAACTTGAGTTGCCGGAGATCGGCAATTATTTTATCATGGGCGAGCTTTCACTTGACGGCGGACTGCAACCCATAAAGGGTGCGCTGCCCATTTCTATACAAGCTAAAAATGCGGGATTTAAAGGTTTTATTTTACCTAAGGGCAATTCCCGCGAAGCGGCAATCGTAAATGACCTGAAGGTATACGGCATGTCCAACCTCATGCAGGTGGTGGACTTCTTTAACGGTAAGACCGAACCAGAGCCGGTACTGGTGAATACCCGGGATACCTTTTTTAGTCATGTAAACAGTTACCCCCACGATTTTTCAGACGTAAAGGGGCAGGAAAACATCAAAAGGGCATTGGAAATTGCCGCCGCAGGGGGACATAACCTGATTCTGATTGGCCCCCCGGGTGCAGGCAAGACAATGCTGGCCAAAAGGCTGCCAACCATCCTGCCGCCCTTAAACCTCCATGAAGCACTGGAAACCACCAAGATCCATTCGGTGGCCGGAAAACTCGGCGCAGCCGATGCATTGATGACGGAGCGGCCGTATCGCAGTCCCCACCATACGATTTCAGATATGGCATTGGTCGGCGGTGGCGCAAATCCGCAGCCCGGGGAGATTTCACTGGCCCACAATGGCGTGTTGTTTCTGGATGAACTCCCGGAATTTAAGCGCAGTGTGCTGGAGGTGATGCGGCAGCCTCTTGAGGACAGGACGGTGATTATTTCAAGAGCGAAGTTGTCGGTAGAGTACCCCGCTAGTTTCATGCTGATTGCTTCTATGAACCCCTGCCCGTGCGGGTTCTTCAACCATCCCGAAAAGGAATGCATCTGCGGACCGGGCGTGGTACAGAAATACCTCAGCAAAATCTCTGGTCCGCTGATGGACAGGATTGACCTGCATGTGGAGGTGACCCCTGTAAACTTCAGCGAACTGACTTCTACGCTGGAAGCCGAAAAAAGTGCATCAATCCGGGAAAGGGTAATCAAAGCCAGGGCCGTGCAGGACCGTAGGTTTGAAACCTCGGCATGTGTGCACTACAATGCGCAAATGAGTCCGAATATGGTGCGCAGCATTTGCCAGATCAATGATGCAGGGCAAACACTGATCAAAAAAGCAATGGAAAAGTTAGGGCTTTCTGCAAGGGCGTACGATAGGATCCTGAAAGTATCGCGCACGATCGCTGACCTGGCCGGAACGGAAGAAATTGCACTGGAACATTTAGCAGAAGCAATCCACTACCGCAGCCTGGACAGGGACAGCTGGTCAGTATGACCTATGCTTCGTCATCAAGATCATCCTCGTCCTCTTCAGGTTCCGGCACATACGCCAGGATCGCCTGTCCGATGGTATTGATCTCGTCGTTGGGTTCAAACAAAGGGGTTGCAGTTTCAGGATCCAGTTTGAGCCACTGCAGGTCTGTATCCTTTTGAATGTGGGCATATTCCTTTCCGTCTTTATAAATGACGTAAATGTCGTTTCCTTCCGGAAAAACAGCATAATCTGTTTGACCGATCTGAATGTCGAATGGTTCTTGCATAGTACTCTTTCTTGTCTGCCGCAAAGCTATAGATAAAATCTATCGAAGTGTAGCATAATTATAGAATTGTAGTTTTCCGTTGCCTTCCACCTGTATGGTTTTGGCTTCATCACCCTTGTCGCTTTTAAAATTAATGGTGATGGTATTGCTGCCTTTTTGCAAAGGGATCCTGGCGTAACTGATGTGGCTTGGAAGGGATTGCCAGTTGCGCGTATCTGCCTTTTCTGACAAAATACTGTACAGCTGCATGCCAAAACCAAGGCCTTCCAGCAAGGCATTGTCCTTGCCGTTCTTCCCGTTATTTTTGGCGCTGGCTTTCAGGATATATTCCGCTGACTTCTTGACAGCGAGACGGGTAAGCACTTTGCTCATTTCTTTCAGGAAGCGCTGGTCCAGTGTTTTAAATGCCAGCTCATTGATGTCTTCAGATTTCTGTAAACGCACCGTATCCCGTCCATTGCTAATCGTGGCACTGCCAAAATGAAGCGGCCGGGCAACGTATTTGGGATAGGTAGCCCGGAGGCTCTCCACTGAATTCAGGTTAATGTCGGTGCTGCCGTAGGTGCTGTTGTACGGAACGAATATCGTTCCTCCGGCGTTGGAGAATCCGAGCGTGCCATCCCGACCGCGGATCAGCGAAAAGAAGAATTCCTCCTGCTGTTTGATCGGCGCCATTCCGTTTTCCCAGAAGAAGACCAGTTCCCCGCCTTCACTTACTTTTCCCGGCTGGTATTTGATACCAAACAAGGCTTCAAAACGCGCAAGCTCTGCTGTAAAACCGTTCTGATCAGCCATGCGGAGCAAGTCCTGCTGCAGTTCTCCCGGCATCGCGACCCCATACCAGGTCTTATCTTTGCTGTTTAAATAAACTTCAGCCGCATTCCTGTAAGCAATGAAGGCGTTATTGATATCCCCACCGCTTTCATAGATCAAGCCCTGGAGCATCAAAGAAAAGGCATCTTTGGAATAGCGGTTTGTTTTGTCGCCAAACTTGTCGTCCTGCTCCTGCGACTGCAAAGTGATCCTTCGTGCTTCTACAATGGCCTCTTCCCGTTGATGGAGATAGGTATAGTTCAGGGCCTTATAGTAGTGGATCATGAACTTCTCAAAATCCTCGCCCTTGTAGGTTTGGGTCATTGGGTTTACCAGGGCGCCGACCAGGGCATCGCCTGCTCCGCCAATCCCGTTTTCCAGCAACTGATCAGCCTGGTTAAAGAATTGATTGCTCTTTTCGTACTCGGCATTCAGGTGAGAGATCCTCCCTTTTTCCATCAGAAAAAGCAACTGGTTTCTTGGCTTTTGTAATAGCTTATTTTGATCAAGCTCCTTGCCTGCCGCTGTATAATTGCCCTCAGAAACCTGCTTGTAATAGCCTGCGATCTTCTCATTGTAAGAAGCACAGCTACAAAGCAGCAACAGGAGGCACAGCAGAATCTGGCCCTTAAAATGAGGTCTAAGGCGATGGATCATGTTTAGAACAGGTATCCTTAGTTTTTAACGTATTTGGTGATTTTCTTATCGCCGATCCACACCACTTCATTGGTCTGGATATCAGTCAGCTCCAGGTTGACCTGGTAGTAAACCACTTTTTGTTTTTTGTGCGAATCCACGATCGAATTGATGGAACCCTGCAGAATATAATCAGCCCCGTTCTCCAGTCCGAATTTCTTCATGGTCGATACGGTTGCGTTGTCCTGTTGGTCGGCCTTTTCAGCACGAAGTTCTTCTCTTTTCTTTCCGCCCTGTACCAAACGGACACGTTCGCTGGAGACAAAAACCTGTTCCACATCTTTTACAAACGTTTCCGCATCAATGTGCTCATGGCTTTTGTTTTGAACCAGACCTACGACCACAACAGGCCTTTTGCCTTTTTTCTCCTCAAGATGGGTAGAAATCCATTTCCCCCCAAGGATGCTTTGGGTCATTTCCTGGGCCACCACTCGGGAATCGGTATTGTTCCAGTTGCCGCTAATGTCTATCGTGTCATTGGTATTCACTCGGGTTACCTGTCTGGTAGAGCAGGATGAAATCAGGATTCCGGAAACTGCAAATGCAGCAAGTGTAATTATTTTTTTGAATTGCATGTGATATGAGGTCTAAATTTGTATGAATAAATGATTACCAGCCCAGCCAAAGACTGCTGCGCCTCCAATTGTGCCGGCCCCAGGAATTATAGCCCCCGCCGTAACCCCAGTTGTTGTAATAACCCGGGTAATAATTGACAGAAGGATAAAACCAGTCATTCCCTGCGTTAGCAGCACGCGCTTCACGGCGGAGCTTTCTGCGTTCCTCCCTGGCTTCATACCAGTCGTAAGCTTTATAGGTATTCTGAACGGTCGTGCCCTGGCTTGAGGTCAGCGAATCGGCCACGTTCATGTATTTGGCGCGACTGATTTCGTATCTGGGATTTTGATCCGTAACTAAACCGGCCTGCTGGCCATAAGCCGTAGCGGTAAGCACAAAAACTGCGCAGAGGCTGGAGATCACTAATTTCCTTTTCATAATGATAAGGGGTTAAATAATATGCAAAATTACTAAACTTTTGGCTTCGTAGACCTGGGCATTCCAATCCCTGTGTCAATAATCAGTTAAAAACTGTTAAAATATAGACGAAGGAAAGGCAAAAAAGGTTACAGGATAATTTACAAAATAAAAAATAGTCTTATCTTACTTAAAATCAAACTCTTGCAACCATGAAAAAAATTCTTTCAGGATTACTGCTGCTTAGCGTAGCTTTGGCGTGTACCAATTCAAAGAAAACTATGGAGCCGATAAAATGGCCGGATGCCAGTCCTCCCGTTGCCGCAATAAAACCCAGCAACCGGGTGCTGTTTGGAGATACAGTAACGGACAATTATTATTGGATGATCGACTATTTTAAAAAAGGACCAGACAGTAGCAAGGTGGTGGAATACCTGAATGCAGAGAATAAATACCTGGATACCATCATGAGCGGAAGCAAGTCTTTCAGAGAAGAGCTTTTCAAGGAAATGAAAGGAAGGGTTAAGGAAAAAGACGAGTCAGTTCCTGTGCTGAAAAAAGGGTATTACTATTATACCCGTACTGAGGATGGGAAGCAGTACTACAAATACTGCCGGAAAAAAGGCGACCTGAATGCCAAAGAAGAAGTGTTGCTTGATGTGGATGAAATGTCCAAGGGACATCCTTACTATGCCGCTACAGGCTTCAGTGTGAGTCCGGACAACAACCTGCTTGCTTTTGGGGTAGACGAAGTGTCCCGGCGACAATACACCATCTACATTAAAAACCTGGCTACCGGGGAGATCCTAAAAGAAAGCGTTGTCAATACAGAAGGCGATCCGGTCTGGGCAGAAGACAATAAAACCATTTTCTACACGGCCAAAAACGCAGTAACGCTGCTGAGTGAAAAGATCAACAAGCATGTCCTCGGAACGGATGCCGCCCGGGACATTACCGTTTATGAAGAGAAAGACAAAAGCAATTACATTGGCGTAGGCAAGTCCAAATCGTCCAGATACATCTTTATCTATTCATCTGCAACGATGTCTGACGAGGTCAGGTGGATCGATGCTGCCAAACCTGAATCCGACTTCAAAGTCTTTCAGCCACGGATGAAGGATGTAAAATATGAGGTGGTGCCGCTGGATGATAAATTTTTAATCGTGACCAACTGGAACGCGCAAAATTTTCGCCTGATGGAAGCGCCGCTGGACAAAACCGGCCGGGACGACTGGAAAGAAGTGATTCCCAACCGCAAGGATGTACTGCTTTCGGGTGTAGAAGAGTTTAAGGAATTCATTGTCCTTTCCGAAAGGAAAAATGGCCTTGCACAACTCAGTATCAGAAACAACAAAGGCGAGGGCCATTACCTCGATTTTGGTGAACCCACCTATACGGCACGAATCGGGGCAAATCCGGAGTACAACAGTAAAAACCTGCGCTATATCTACACCTCCATGACCACACCGTCTTCTACCTACGATTACGACATGGCGACCAAAGAAAAAGCCCTGAAAAAAGAACAGGAAGTGGTGGGTGGTTACAATAAAGCAGATTACGTAACCGAGCGGCTGTATGCTACTGCAAAAGACGGCACTAAGGTACCCATTTCCCTGGTCTACAAAAAAGGACTGGTTAAGGACGGTACAGCACCGCTGTTGCTTTATGGCTATGGCTCTTATGGGTATAGTATGGATGCTGCATTTTCAGGAAATACGCTGAGTTTGCTGAACAGGGGCTTTGTTTTTGCCATGGCGCACATTCGCGGGGGACAGGAAATGGGCCGCTACTGGTACGATGACGGGAAACTGATGAAAAAAACCAATACGTTTACAGATTTCATCGCCTGCGGCGAATACCTGATCGCGGAGAAGCTGACGAGCAAGGGCCACCTCTACGCGCAGGGTGGCAGTGCGGGCGGACTCCTCATGGGTGCCGTTATGAACATGGCTCCTGATCTTTGGAACGGGATCATTGCACAGGTTCCCTTCGTCGACGTGGTAAACACCATGCTGGATGAGAGCATCCCTTTGACGACCAACGAATTTGACGAATGGGGAAATCCCAAGAAAAAAGAGGCCTATTTTTATATGAAGAGTTACGCGCCTTACGAGAACATTACCGCAAAAGCCTATCCCAATCTATTGGTGGTAACCGGGCTTCATGACAGCCAGGTACAATATTTTGAACCTGCAAAATGGGTAGCGAAACTGCGGGCTACCAAGACCGATAAAAACATCCTGTTGCTCAAAACAGATATGGACTTTGGTCACGGTGGCGCCTCTGGCAGGTTTGATTACCTGAAAGATGTGGCTCTGAACTATGCTTTCTTGTTCAACCTGGAGGGAATCACCAAATAGTTAGAAGTCGAATTTCAACCGTACACCCGTACCGATCAGTCTGAGGTTGTCTTTGGAAACCTCTTTCATCGGGACTTTCATAAAAGGTTCAATTGCAATAGAATTGGACTTGGAGATTTTTTGTTTATAACCGAAGGAGAAATTGTAAAAGCCAAGGTATTTGTCCTGGCTTACCTCTGTCTCAGGGGCCTTTTCGGTTGTCCTTTCTGAAACCAGTGTATTGGTAAAGGAATTGGCATTATCGTAGGCCAGTCCGGAATTCTGCACAAGTTTCGACTCAATGTAGTTGTTGTTCTGCCGCTGACTGAGCACCGCAAAAGCCGACACCCCGATATTGGCGTACACCCGTTTGCTCAGGTGGTACTTCAGTTCCAGTGGAATGTCAATTCCAACCACATGGGTCTCTACAGAAGAAAGGCTTTTGGATTCTCCGGCGATTGAGGGGCCAACAGGAGCATCAGAATAGCTTCCGCCTCCACTACTGGCACTCATATTTTTTGAGGCAGCCAGCTCATTGTAAGAGATGCCTGAACTCAGGGAGACTTTATCGGATACGGCATAGGCCATACTCAGCCCATAGCCCATGTTGAGCTTTTTTGTATTGCCAAAAGAAGGGGCAACAAGTACGCCCATTTCCCATTTTTCTGATTTGGTGTTCGACACCAGTACCGTTTCCTGGTTCGTTGCGCTTTCTTTGGTCAGGAAGTCCTGGAAAGCAGCTTTTCCATTCTGTTCGGCCGGCCTGACCGCAGTGACCGCAGAGCCTGGGGAAATCGTTCCCTGAACCGGAACTTGTCCGGCGGGAACAACGGGTGTCTGGACTTCCAGACCGTTGCGCAGGGTTGACTGGCCCGGGTTTATCGCGTCAGTTATTGGCGCCAAAGTGTTTTGTGTTTGTATTTTTGTTTGAGGTGCCGCGGCAAACTTTTCCGGCGAAGCGGGGAGGGTGGCAGTATCATCCGCTTTCATTGCTGCGTCAGCGGATTCTTTCGGTTTTAAAGGATCCGTTATCTTTCGATGCTGTGTAGCCAGTTCGACAGGTTGTTGAACGGTATTTTCCCGGTTGAAGAAATACAGTCCGCCAACAAGCAGCAGTCCCGCAGCGGCACTGCTAAGTCCCCCGATCCAAAAGATCAGTCCGCGGCGCTTGTTCTTCTTTTCATCAAAACGTTCCCATGCACCAGGCGCATAAGGCTCCTCGTAATCAAGCAGCCGCTGTTTGATCTGAGCGATCAAGTCCTCATCTGGCGTGTTCGCAGGCTTAATTGGTGGCATAAGAATTGGTTAAAGATTTGGAATACAACTCGCGCAGTTTACTTTTGGCCCTGGTCAGGTATACCCTGCAGGAGCTCTCGGGAATGCTTAACATTTTGGCAATCTCTTCGTGAGAGAAGCCCTCTATCTCATACATATTAAAAATTAACCGGTGTGTTTCAGGAAGGCCGTTCAGCAGTTTTAAAATGTCCATTACATGGAGCTGCGTCAGGGCATTGACCTCGGTAAGCGGTTGCTGCTCCTCTACCACATCATCAATAGAAAGGTGCTGTCGTCTTGTTCTTAAAAAATCAATTGCCGTGCGGGAAGAGATCCTAGCGATCCAGCCCTTAAAAGCCTTCTGCAGGTCCTGCTTTTCTTTGGGAAAACTAAACTGGCCAATGCTCTTAAAAATTTTAATAAAAGTATCATTCACCAACTCTTCGGCATCGTTTCTATCGTTGACATAACGCAAAACAATCCCCATTAAATAGCCGTAAAATGACTTGTAGATCATCTCCTTACCTTTGCTCTTATTTTTTAAACATCCCTCTATAGCGTCCTCAAGATCGAGCATTCTTTATTACCCCGGTTAAGTATTGTATTGACAATCATATCTGTTACGCAAAGATGAGTTTCATTATCCAATTATTAAACGGTCTGCCCGAAAATTACATTTTTCGTACGAGCTCCTTCCGGGCAGCCGTTTAGATAGTGCTATTTGTGCGTGAAGATTACCGCGCCCAATTTGGTATCATCTGTTGCTGCAACAAGACCTTTTACCCAAATGGTGTAGATTTTTCCTGCTTCAATTTTGACGTCAGCAAGGGTGGCAACCACAGCATTGTCCGCTTTTTTCTTGACATTAAAAGTCACTTTTTCTGCAGGATCAATGCTGACAAACTCGGTGCTGCCTTTAAAAGATTTATCGGTGAACAAATCGGTTTCTTTTCCAGCGACGGCCAGATTGAGTGCCGGTGCATCTGGACTCAGGTGAACAAAACGCACTTTTGCTTTAGTAGCAGCAGGGGCAGTCAGGTCATCTTTTAGCAGCAGGAGTTTAAGGACATCAAATTTATCATATACAAACAGCGAATATCCTTTCTGCGCTTCGAGGGTAAAGTTCTCAGATAGTAAAGGCGTAGTCAGTCCTTTTTTTGTTACGACCAATTTACGGTTGCCTGAATATAAATTCAGGTAATCGATTTTATTGGTATAAGCAAAATCAGAAGTGTTGGCCTTGGTATTCTCTACGTAAAAATCGAGTTTTTCAGTCGTAGGCGAAGCATGGATCACACTTAGTCCTGAAATTTCAGGAGGCGTGAAGTTGTCGTCATCCTTAGAGCAGGATGCCAGTGAGCAAGATAATATAGCCAGGGAAATTAATGCTTTTATTTTCATTTTGTTGTTCTTTTATGTACGTCACTCAGGACGTTTAGTGATCATTATTGAATTACGGTTAATGGCCATTAACTCTTTTGGTCTTAAAACGAAGGTCAAACCGAAAACGCTACAACGAATTAGCATTTTTATAATCCGCACAAAAAAAGCCCTGCAAGTCGGGGGACCTGCAGGGCTTGTATTTTAAATGGAATAGGTTAGATCAGTTCCACACTTCTGCTTACGAAAGCGGTCAATTCTGCGCCAGTCAGCATTCCTTGCGCCAATAAGGCCAGGTCTACCGCTTGTTTGGCCAGAATGCCCTTGGTTTCGTCGTTATCCGCAGCAAGAATCTTTCCGATCAATTTGTGATTGCCGTTGATGGCCACCTTATAACTGTCGGGCATGCTGCCATAAAAGCCCATGCCACCACCCATTGCAGCCATGTCTTTCATGCGGCGCATGAATTCGTCCATAGTCACGGTAACAGGCAATTCTTCCGGATTCAGGCCAACAATTTCCACGGTATAGCCCGGTTTGGTGATTGCTTTCTCAAATACAGCTTTCACTGCTTTGGACTGGTCTTCGGTCAATACCGATTCAATACTTTCGTCTTTTTCGATCAGCTGACTGGCAACGCTGGAATCCACTCTTTTCAGCGAGGTTTTATCCAGTTTGTGCTCCAGGTGCTGGACAAAATGGTTGTCGATCGGTGAATCCATCAATAAAACGTCGTAATCTTTTTTATTGGCCGACTGGATGAAACTGTCTTGTTTCGCCGGATCGTTCGAATAGATATAAACAACCTGGTCATTTTTGTCGGTCTGGAAACCTTTTACTTTTTCACGGTATTCCTCTAGCGTGAAATGCTCTTTTTTAGTGTTGGTCAGCAAAGCAAAATCTTTGGCTTTGTCGTTGAATTTCTCTTCGCTCACCATACCGTATTTTACAAACAGCCCGATATCGCTCCATTTCTCTTCATAAGCCTTACGGTCTTTATTGAACAGCTCATGCAGTTTGTCCGCTACTTTTTTGGTAATGTAACTGTTGATCTTTTTTACGTTGCTGTCGGCCTGAAGGAAACTTCTTGACACGTTCAAAGGAATATCAGGTGAATCGATCACACCGTGCAGCAGCATCAGGAATTCTGGTACAATGTCTTTAACCTCGTCGGTAATGAATACCTGGCGGGAGAACAATTTGATTTTATTGCGCTGCATTTCAAAATCATTCTTCACTTTAGGGAAGTATAAAACACCGGTTAGGTTGAACGGATAATCCACATTCAGGTGGATCCAGAACAGCGGGTCTTCCGAGAAAGGGTACAATTGCTTGTAAAAAGCCAGGTAGTCCTCGTCTGACAAATCTGCAGGTGCTTTGGTCCAGATCGGGTTGGTGGTATTGATGATGTTGTCAACCTCAACGCTTTTATATTTAGGCTTTCCTTCTTCGTCTTCACCGTCTGACTCCTCTTCGGTTTTGGTACCAAACTTAATCGGAACCGGTAAGAATTTACCATATTTGTCCAGGATGCCTTCTAATTTGCTGTTCTCCAGAAATTCTTCAGATTCTGCATTGACATGGAGGATGATATCAGTACCCCTTGTAGTCCTGCTACCGGCACTGATCGTAAAACTGGTACTACCATCACATTCCCAGTGGGCTGCTTCTGAACCTTCCTGATAAGATAGCGTCTGGATCTCTACCAGATCCGCCACCATAAAGGCCGAATAGAAGCCCAGACCAAACTTACCAATGATCTCATTGGCGTCTTTTGCATCTTTAAACTTCTCTACAAACTCGCTGGCGCCGGAGAAAGCCACCTGGTTGATGTACTTTTTGATTTCCTCGGCGGTCATACCCAGTCCATTGTCCGAAATGGTGATGGTTTTCTTTTCCTTATCTACCGCTACTTCTACCTGAGGGTCGCCCAGTTCGCCATTGTACTGGCCAAGTGCAGCAAGACGTTTGATTTTTTGTACCGCATCAACGGCATTGGATACGAGTTCCCTTAAAAAGATCTCGTTGTCTGAATACAGGAATTTCTTGATGATCGGGAAAATGTTCTCCGTGTGAATGGATATCGTTCCTTTTTCTTCTATGCTCATATGTTAACTCATTTTTAAGTACATACACTGCCTATCAAGGCCTATTCCAAATTGCCGATGTTGTCAAATTGACAGATATAAAAATTATAATGCCATGATATATTTCTGTGTACCTTTGCGGCCGAATGGAATATAATGTTCACACTTTACCCAATGGCATCCGCCTGCTTCATGTACCTTCCGCATCAGCGATATCTCATGCTTGTATCATTGTAAACAGCGGATCGAGGGATGAAAACGAAGAACAGGCCGGCCTCGCCCACTTTATAGAGCACCTGATTTTTAAGCGCACTGAAAAGCGAAATACCAACCAGATCCTGAATCGTCTGGAAAGTGTTGGCGCTGACCTCAATGCCTATACCACCAAGGAATATACCTGCATCCATGCCTCGTTTTTAAATCCATATCTCGACCGGACACTGGAACTTTTTAACGACATCGTCTTTCATTCTACCTTTCCTGAGGAGGAAATGGAAAAGGAAAAAAGTGTCATCCTGGATGAAATCGCTTCCTATCTGGATCAACCGGAAGAGGCCATTTATGATGATTTTGAAGACCTCGTTTTTGCAGGCCATCCGCTTGGGAGAAATATCCTGGGGACCGAGCAAAGTGTGAATGGCATTACGCAAGAGGACATCCACAATTTCATTCAGGAAAACTACCATACAGACCGGATTGTAATTGCTGTTTTGGGTAACTACTCCCTGGGAAAAGTGGTAAAAACGGGTACGAAATACTATTCAGATATCCCGTCCAACTTACATCAGGCTAAACGACAGGCAGCCCTGAAAGGCCCGGTTGTCACGCAGATCTTGAACAAGCCAATCCAGCAGGCCCACGCCGTACTGGGCACACAGGCTTATTCACTCCACCATCCTTATAAAACAGGCCTGCTGCTGCTCAACAACCTTTTGGGCGGAACAGGTATGAGCTCTATCCTGAACCTGCAGATCCGGGAAAAGTATGGAATTGCCTATACCATAGAAACGGGCTATAGTCCGCTGAGTGATACGGGCATTTTTACCCTTTATTTTGGAACAGACAAAGAGAAACTGGACAAGGCCTGGTCGCTGATCTTTAAAGAATTTAAAAAAATAAAAGACCATCCGATAACTGAAGTCCAGTTGCAAAAGGCAAAAAATAAATTCATCGGCCAGATCGCTCTCGGAGAAGAAAACCGTATCGGACTGATCATATCCATGGCAAAAAGCCTGATCGACTACGATAAGATCGATACACTGGAAACAGTTTTCAGTAAAATTCAGGCTGTAAAGACCATTGATATGGCAAATATTGCCAATGAAATACTGGACGAAAAGAATCTAAGTGCGCTAACTTTTTATCCTTTAGGGTAATTTTGTACCTTTGCATCATGAAGTTACCAATAGTAGCATATGGCGATCCGGTTTTAAAGAAAGTTTGTACCCCGATTGATGCGTCTTATCCCGACTTAAATGTACTGATCAGCAATATGTTTGAGACCATGTACAATGCCAGTGGCGTAGGACTTGCAGCGCCCCAGATCGGCCTGCCCATCCGCCTATTTATTGTAGATACCAGTGCTGGTGACGAAAAGGACAAAGACCGCTTTAAAAGAGTATTTATTAATGCAGAGATTCTGGAAGAGACCGGAGAGCCCTGGGCTTTTAACGAGGGCTGCCTGAGTATTCCTGAAATCCGCGAAGACGTGATGCGCAAGCCCAATGTGCGGATTAAATATTATGATGAAAACTGGGAGCTTCATGAAGAAGTGCTGACCGGCATGCCGGCACGGGTGATCCAGCATGAGTATGACCACATCGAAGGTACTTTGTTTACCGATAAATTAGGCCTGCTGAGAAAAAGAATGCTGAAAAGCAAACTGGATGCCATTTCTAAAGGAAATATCCAGGCTGACTACAAAATGCGTTTCCCGAATCAGAAAAGAAAGCGCTAATTGCCGGAGCTTTTGCTCTTATCCCCTTTGAAGATCGACTGCATAAGCTTGCCCCAGGCAAAAGGGTTTAGCAAGGGATTGGTCTGAACCATATTTTTGTTTAATGCCTTTTCGTGGTTCAGTCGGTAGTTCATGCTCTGGATTTCGCCACCATCCCTGGAAAGGGTCTGTACCATTCCGCTAATGCTCTCCTGCGACAGGTTTTTCAAGACCAGCGCATAATCGTCATCTGCGATTTTCATCGACATGAAATCACGGGTGAAGTCTTCAACTGTAGCCCAGGGATAGACGCGGATGGTAGGAAGGTTTACAATTTCTGATTTCAATTTGATCATCGCCGTATATTTGGTATCGTCGATGACGGCAGGCAAGGGCAATAGTAAATCCCTGTAGCCCACAGCGGTGTATAAAATCGTATCGCCAGGGTGTGCAATAAATGAAAAGAACCCTTTGTAATTGGCAGCGTATTTTTGGCTCTTCTGGCTCAGGTTCGTAACGGTTACGTAAGGCACGACGCTATTGCTGTCCACATCCGTAATAATTCCGGAAAACTGGATCAGTTTTTTATCCCCGGTATTTTGCTGGGCAAATAACGCGGAGGCAAAAAGAAGCAATAAGAAGGTTAACGAATACTTCATCCTGCAAACATAGCTGTATTTATAAACGCTGCTAGTTAAATTTTGTTAAAAGATTAAACGGGTTCTGCTAAATTAATGGCCACAACTGAAGTAATTTCAGGTACAGCCTTCATAATGGCCTGCTCAATGCCGGCCTTCATGGTCATAAAGCTCATTTTGCATGATCCGCAATTGCCCAATAGTTTCAATTTAACTACCTTATCTGCTGTAATCTCCTCAATCGCAACGTCACCTCCATCGGCAATTAAATACGGACGGATGGTCTCTAATGCCTGCTCAACTTGTTCTGTTAAATTCATTGGTTATATTTTAAAGTATAAAAATAGTAAATTTTTAGCAATTAGCCGTTTGCGCATTATGAATAGCAATCTGTTGCGCCACTCTTCCCGCTATTTCTGAAAAAGATTGTGCAAGGATATGCTGTGCATTCAGCGCTATTGGGGCACCATTGTCGCCCGCTTCTGAGATGCCCTGCACAATCGGAATCTCGCCAAGAAAAGGAACATCAAATTTTTGGGCCAGCTCCTTGCCGCCGTCTTTGCCAAACAAATAGTATTTGTTATCTGGCAATTCGGCCGGTGTGAAATAGGCCATATTTTCGATCACGCCCAACACCGGAATGTTGATCCCCGGCATCCTGAACATCGCTAGCCCTTTGCGGGTATCGGCCAGGGCGACTTGTTGCGGGGTAGTCACAATCACGGCCCCGGCAATAGGAAAGCTCTGGGTAATGGTGATGTGTATGTCGCCAGTACCCGGCGGCAGATCCACGATCAGGTAGTCGAGTTCACCCCAGTCTGCATCATTGAACAATTGTTTAACAGCGTTGGAAGCCATCGGTCCGCGCCATGGCACAGGCTGATCTGGATCAGCAAAGAAACCCAGGGACAATATTTTGATGCCATATTTTTCAATTGGCAGAATCAGTGTCTTTCCATCTGCAGTTTCTCTGGCACTGGGCTTGGCACCGACCAAACCGAACATGGTAGGTACTGAAGGACCATAAATATCCGCATCGATCAGTCCCACTTTAGCGCCATCTGCAGCCAATGATACGGCCAGGTTACTCGCTACAGTCGATTTCCCTACCCCTCCTTTTCCGGATGAGACCAGGACAATGTTACTGATGGCTTTCAGTCCGCTGATATCCAGCGGCTTGGTAACCCTTGATGTGATGTTGATATTGACTTCGGCCTGCTGACTCACAAAATGTTTAACTGCATTTGTACACGCATTTTTCAGCATGTCTTTCATCGGACATGCAGGCGTTGTTAATTCCAGGGTAAAGCTTACTTTTTGATCCTCTATTTGAAGGTCCTTGATCATATTGAGGGTAACCAAATCTTTTTTTAGATCGGGGTCTTCGACATTTCGCAGGGCTGCAAGTACCTGTTCCGGGCTAATTATCATCCTTCAAAATTAACTAAAACTGCCGAGGCATTTATGGCCAGGGGCAAGAATATTGCAATCAGGTGAATATCAGTGCGAATAAGTCCAAACAAAAGAGCCTGCCAATTAGTTGACATTCGTGTTTTTAAATGTAATTTTAGCGAGAATAAACCTTTCGATTTAACGTTAGCAATAAACATCTATTTTACAGCATGCAGTTCCCAAAAATCAATATCCCCAAAAAATACATCAAGATCAGTGCGTGGGTTTTAGGGGTTTTTCTCTTGTTGTGTTCGATATTCGGGGCAATCGCCTATAGTAAGCGGGAAGCGCTGCTTCAAAAAATGATGGCCAAGGCGATCTCAAAGGCCGATAAAGACTATGGACTGCAGGTGAAAATCGGCGAAGCCGGCTTTAGCGGACTGAGCACCGTTCAGATGAAACGGATTTCTGTTGTGCCCAAAGACCGGGACACTTTGACGACGGTCGACGACCTGACTATCGGTGTAAAGCTCTGGCCCCTGGTTTTTGGAAATGTCAAATTGTCGCAGCTCACCTTAAATACCGGAACAATCAGCGTGGTGTTTAAAGATTCGCTAAGTAATCTCGACTTCATTCTGAAACGCAAGAAAAAAGACAATACCGAGCCCAAGTCAAAGCTCGATCTGGCCGATCTGGCACACAACCTTTTGAACCAGCTGCTGTATAAGATTCCCGATAACATGGAAATCAAAAACCTGATGCTTGCGGTAAATGACAACGATACAGCGAAGTTAAAGTTCTTTACGCCAACTGCCACGATAGACGACGGCGATTTAAAATCAACCATCCTGGTCAACAACAATGCCGCAACCTGGCATTTAAACGGAACGGTAAAGCCAGGAAAAAAACAATTGGACGTTACATTCTTTGCCGACAAGCAGCCGGTAGCGCTGCCCTATCTCAACAGCAAACTTCATGCGAAACTGAGTTTTGATACCCTCAGAACGCAAATGAAAAACGCGGATTACAGCGGTGATGACTTTAAAATAGAAGGCTCCTGGTCGATCAAGAACTTATTGATCAACCATGAGAAAATTGCATCGAATGACATTATCATTCCTGATGCAAAGATGGATGCGGACTTGTTGATCGGAACCAACTTTGTTGCACTGGACAGTACCTCGACTGTATTCCTGAAAAATGCCTCCATTCATCCCTACTTAAAATACACCCTCTCTCCAAATAAAATTTATGAGGTAAAACTTCGTGCTCCCGAGCAGGATGCCCAACAGATATTGAACGCATTTCCCCTCGGTTTGTTCGAATCGCTGGAAGGTCTTAAAGTAAGCGGTAAGATCAGGTACGATCTGACATTCTATTTAGACAGTTCGGTTCCCGATAGTGTTAAATTCAGCTCTGGTCTGACGCCAACCTCGCTAAAGATTTTAAAATGGGGAAAAACAAACCTCCAAAGGATCAACAAGGATTTTGTTTACACACCCTATGAAAGAGGCAAGCGGATGCGCGACATTGTAATCGGGCCATCCAATCCAAATTTCACTCCTTTGTCTGAAGTATCCAGTAATTTCAAAAATGCGATCCTAACCTCTGAAGACCCCTCTTTTTTTAGCCATAAAGGCTTTGTGCAGGAATCCATCCGCAAGTCTTTTGCGGTAAATTTTAAAGAGAAAAGGTTTGTGAGGGGTGGCAGTACCATCTCGATGCAGCTGGTAAAAAATGTCTTTCTCAGCAGACAAAAGACGTTGGCAAGAAAAGCAGAGGAAATTTTAATCGTATGGCTGATTGAAAACAACCACCTGATGACCAAAAACAGAATGCTGGAGGTTTATTTCAACATCATTGAAATGGGCCAAAATGTGTATGGGATCGGGGAAGCAACCAGGCACTATTTTGGAAAAGTTCCGGCAGAACTCAATATCGGTGAAGGTATCTTTTTGGCCAATATCGTTCCCAGGCCCAAGATTGCCTTGTACAAATTTAGGGGCGACGGCGGACTTAAAGATTATTTGTATCCTTATTTCAAGTATATCGGCAATATCATGGCGCAAAGGGGCCTTACACCGCCCGACAGCAATGGCTATGGCTTTTATACCGTCCAACTCCGCGAAGGCTTAAGACAATATCTGCTGCCGGATTCAACGACGATAGACACGACTTCATTTGACTCGGAAGATCCTCTCCCTGCTATTGAGACTCAGGACGATTCCAAAACACTTTTTGACAGGCTCTTTGGAGGCGCAAAAAAAGATACGGTATCTAAAGGCATTACTCCGGTAGACACCGTTAAAAAAACCAGGAAGGAATTGAGACAGGAACGCAGGGAAGAGAAGAAAAGGGAGAAGGAATTGCAGGAATTGCTTGAAAAACAAAAGAAAGAAAGCGGACAATGATAAACAAGATTCAGATCGCGGATAAAGAATTTGAATTGCTGCTGGAGAATGACCAGATCAGTAAGAAAACCCGTCTGATCGCCATTCAACTTGAAGTAGACTATGAATCCAGATGCCCGGTTTTTATCGGCGTTTTGAATGGCAGTTTCATTTTTATGGCTGATCTTTTAAAAGAGATCAACATCTCCTGCGAGGTTGGGTTTATCAAAGTCTCCTCTTATTCAGGTACGGAGAGCAGTGGACAGGTTAAAGATATTTTTGGCCTGCCGGATAACCTGCACAACCGGGATGTCATTCTGGTAGAGGATATTGTTGACACCGGACTTACCCTGACCCACATTCTGAAAGCTGTCCGCAAACAGAAACCGGCCTCCGTTGCGATATGTTCCCTACTCCTTAAACCCGCTGCGCTAAAGGCCCCCATTGAAGAACTGGAATATGTAGGTTTCGAGATCGGAAACGAGTTTGTGGTCGGTTATGGGCTTGACTATGATGGTCTGGGAAGGAACCTGAAGGACATCTACCGCGCTAAAACTGTTGCCAATCCTTAGCCTTAATGCGGTTTTTTTTTCTCAATTTTGCAGAAACATATACTAAATAACAATGACCATACACAAAGAAGGGTATACCACAATCGCCGTATCGCTGCTTTTTATCTTTATCCTAAATGCTATCGTAGATTATAAATTCGCCGATGTGACCTGGCTCAGGTGGACAGTTTACGTGTTTTCTTTTGCACTCTTTGTGATTGTACTGCAGTTTTTCAGAAATCCCGGCCGTTTATTTACTTCAGGGGACAACCTGGTCATCTGTCCGGCCGACGGTAAGGTTGTTGTAATAGAAGAAACAGAAGAAGGCGAATATTTTAAAGACAAAAGACTGCAGGTGTCCATCTTCATGTCTCCCGTTAACGTACACATCAACAGGAACCCCATATCAGGAGTGGTGAAGTTTTTTAAATACCATCCTGGAAAATACCTGGCTGCCTGGAACCCGAAGTCTTCTACAGAAAATGAACGGACAACGGTGGTGGTTGAACACAAAAATGGTACGCCTGTCTTGTTTCGCCAAATTGCCGGCGCGCTTGCCAGAAGAATTGTATGGTACGTAAAAGAAGGTGATGTGGTAGAGCAGACCAAGGAATTTGGCTTCATTAAATTCGGCTCACGCGTAGACATTTTTCTACCGCTGGGGACTAAAGTTAATCTTGAACTGAACGAGGTGGTGAAAGGCGGAATAACTGTACTTGCAGAACTTGCCTAAACAATAAATAGCTTAATAAAAAAAGCTCCTGATCTTCGAGATCAGGAGCTTTTTTATTAAGCATGGGAATCAGCTGAAGGCCGTATGTCTGAAACAGCAATCGAACGTTGCGTCGGGTAGGCGAAGCCTGAATTAAATTGTTGTACGATCTCGATCAGTTTAAAATTAATGTCCTCCTTTACTTTGATGTACTTGCTGTGTTCCATATTGACAACAAGGTATAGTACCTGAATATTCAGTCCCGAATCACCAAAATTATCAAATGTTGCATAACCGTCTTTTGCATCCGGATGATCGTACAGATAGCGGTTGATGGCTTCCAGGATTTTCTTCACATCCTCCATTCTCGTTTCATAGGTCAACCCGATATGAAAGTTTACCCTTCTGAAATCTCGCATGGTCACATTTTCAAGAACGCCGTCAATCATTGCCCTGTTCGGAATTACGATAGTTGTTTTATCCGGACTGATCAACCAGGTGCTTCTAAAACCGACCTTCTGAATCGTTCCTTCTATGCCATCGACTTTGACGACATCACCGACCGTAAAAGGTTTGTCTAAAAAGATGGTAAATGATCCGATCAGATTTTCCAGGCTTTCCTTTGCCGCGAGTGCAATTGCAATTCCCCCGATACCTAAACCAGTAATCAAGGTGAGTACATTGATTTCAAATACAAAGCCCAGTAGCACAAAAAAGCCCATGAAGCAAATCAGGGTCTTGGTGAGTTCTTTTAAAAAAGGGATCAGCTGGTCATCTGCCTTATTCTGCGTCAGCGATGCCTTGTATTTAAGAACATGTGCTATGAAGTCTATAATTCTTAAGATAATCCAGAAAATAGAAAGTATGATCAGAAACAGGAATATCTTATCTATAACGTCTCCGATCGCGATGCTTGTCTTTGGTTTTGTCCTGTGCCACACAATAACGTCCAGAGGATGCGTCAATTGATTGATGGCGACGTACAGGGTAAAAAAAGTAATAAATGATTCTATTGGCTTTAAAAGCAGTGATACGAACGTACCGTCGTTGATGTCCTGGGCAAACTTTTTGAATACAGTAAAAAGAAGCAGGCTCATTAACCGGGAAACGATTCTCTTGAACAATAAGCCCAATAAGATAAACCCAACTAAAAAACAATACTGTCTGACGGTGTTGCCCCAGAACAGTTGCTCAAAAAAATTAATCTCCATATGCCTGAATGAATTGCCGGAATAAAGTCACAGCTAGATCTGTACAATATTTTGCCTATAAAAAAACCTTCCAGATTAAATCTGGAAGGCCTGATATTGTTTAGAGTCAATAAAGAATTAAACTCTTTTTGATTTGATACGAGCTGCTTTACCAGTCAATTCGCGCAGATAGAATAATTTAGACCTGCGAACTTTACCGTGGCTGTTAACCTCTATTTTAGCGATGTTTGGAGAATTAATCGGGAAGATACGTTCAACACCAACACCATTAGACATTTTACGAACGGTAAATGTTTCGTTAGCACCAACGCTATTGCGCTGTAACACCACACCTTGGTAAATCTGAACGCGTTCTTTATTACCTTCGCGAATTTTATAGTGAACACTCACTGTATCTCCTGATTTGAATGCAGGAAACTCATTTTTTGCGATTACCTGCTCTTCAACAAATTTTACTAAATCCATGATTTTAAGCTATTAAGCCGATTTTTTGTTGTTTAAAATCGGACTGCAATATTAGGAATTTTATTTTATAAAAAAAAGTGATTTTAATTTTTTTCCACATTCTTTATTATTTCCACAAATTTTAACGCTGCGGAGCCTCTTTCATCATAGCCTGCAGCCCTTTACATTCAACCGAAAAATTGGCCAGCTCACCTTCTTTTAACTGGAATATAATTTCTAGTTTTCTAACCATTTCATAGGGGATGTCGCCTTTATCACCAATCCTCAGTTTTCTGTAATTGTGAAAAGTATTGAATGCAATATCCAAAATTTCAGGAATGACTTTCAGTGCAAACTTATATCCTGGTAAATTAAGCTTAACCATCTCCTCTTCAATTCTGTATTTTCTTTGATCTTTCATGATTTTATTAAGTTAGTTGTTGATTTCAGTTTTCTTTTTGCCGTAACAGCTGCTCCCGGCCGGCAAGCTCCCGGAAGGATATTCCTTTTATGCGTTTATTCAGCAGCTCTCCAAACCTGAGGTCAAAAAATTTTTCGAGCATGATTACTTTTTCATGGGGAATATCCTGCTTGTCATTGATCAGTATATTTCTGTAATTGTGAAAAGTGTTCAGTGATATTCCAATCACTTTTGGGATCATTCTTACCGCTTCCCTGTGCTCATGGATCGGAAGTTTCAAAAGACATTCATTGATCTTATATTTTCTAAGATCACCATCATTAATTGTTCTTTTCTTCATTGCTTTTAAATTATACACACTAATTTTTTGTATTTTTAACAATAAAACAGGAGCTAACCCATAATATTTTCATGCAATTATACTAATTTTTTTATGAATTATACAAAAAATATCCTAAATTTTTTATGCAGCTAAAATCTACAGTTGACGGTCTTCTTAAAGAGAAAAACAGGTCATTAAGCTGGCTTGCAGAGGAAATGGGTAAAACTTTCGACGGGCTAAAGCTTAGCCTGGTCAAGGGTTCGATAAAATATAATGACCTGATTGAGATGGCAAAAAAACTAGAGGTTTCGCCCACAATATTTTTTGATCAGGCAGCAAATAGGCATGTCACAGAAACAGGTGTTTCTATTCTGGCAGAGCCAAGGGAAGTATATGGAGAGGATTTAAAGGGTAATCTTAGAAATTGCAGAGAATTGCTGGCCACGCTTAAAGATCAGATTAAAGACAAGGAAAAGATTATTTCCCTTTTAAGCGCAAGGCCACACTAATCTTCGAGCAGATCTGGACGGCGTTGCTGTGTGCGAATCAAGGCCTGCTCGTACCTCCATTCATTTATCTTAGCTTCATGTCCGCTCAACAAAACCTCCGGAACCTTATGGCCATTCCAGTCAGCCGGACGGGTATAAATTGGTGCATCAAGCAATTCGCCCTGAAAGCTGTCCGAGAGCGCGGAAGTCTCATCATTTAAAACTCCCGGGATCAGCCTGATAATGGCATCTACCATTACCGCCGCCGGCAATTCGCCACCAGACAATACATAATCTCCTATGGATATTTCCCGAGTTACAAATAAGTCCCTGATGCGTTGGTCTATTCCTTTATAATGGCCACAAAGCACCATAATATTTTTAGCGGATGAAAGTTGATTTGCGATGCCCTGGTTAAACGTTTCCCCATCCGGACTCATAAAAATTACCTCATCATACGCACGTTCCTTTTTTAATGCGTCTATGCACTTCGCAAAAGGCTCAATCGACATGACCATACCGCTGCCGCCGCCGTAAGGGTAGTCATCTACGCTCTTTTGTTTATTGGAAGCATAATCTCTTAGGTTATGCACAAATATTTCCGCTATGCCCTTCTTTTGCGCCCTGTGCAAAATAGAATGGGCAAAGGGACTCTCCAAAAGAGCAGGAAGGACCGTGATGATATCGAAACGCATCATGAAAATCGGATTAAGAATTGAGATAGATGTCCAGAAGCCCTTCAGGAAGATCAACAAGCAAGGTGCCTTCGTCTTCATCTATTTCCAGAATCAGTTCTTCGTTTAAAGGGAACAGAATCTCGGTGTTTTTATAGGTGACGGTTGCCACAAACTGCTGGGGGTATTCATTGACCTCAATGATTTCCCCCAGTTCTCCATGGGTTTCATCGCTAACGAGGAATCCCTTTAGGTCAGTATATTGAAAATCTTCATCCGACCGGTCAGGCGTCTTGCTGAGCGGGAGATAAATCTTCTTCTTGATCAAAGCCAGGGCCTTATCAATATGGTCAATGTCTTCGAAATAAAAATTACCCGTATTGTTGGTCTGCAACTTATAAGAGGAAACAAAAAAAGGAACCAGCTTCCCGTTATAGTCCGCAAAAACAACATCGAGGTCCAACAGTTCAGGTGCGTCGTATTCAAAGAACAATTGCACCTCGCCCTTCAGTCCCTTGGTTTTTGTAATGTACCCGATGTAAAATGATTCTTCTATTTTCACTCTGTTTCGATTTGACATGAAAAGAAAATAGCGAAGAACCTGTCTGATGAGAGATCCTTCGCTATTTCAGCAGCACAATAATTATTATGCGTTTTCTTCTTTGCTTTCTTCAGCAGAAGTTTCTTCTGTAGCAGCTTCAGCAACTGGTGCCTCTTCTGTTTCAGCAGCTTCTTCAACCACTTCTTCTTCTACCGGAGCATTTTTGATAGCAAGGGCAGCAGCGCGGTCAGCATTTTTCTTGGTTTCAGCAGCTAAAGCAGCTTTTCTAACTTCGTCTTTCGATTTAGTCAGGCTGTCTTTTTTACCTTCGATCCTGCCATCTTTAGCACCCAACCATTCTTCAAACTTAGCATCTGCCTGTTCTGCGGTTAAAGCACCTTTTTTTACACCACCTTCTAAGTGTTTTTTGTAAAGTACACCTTTGTAAGAAAGGATTGCGCGGGCAGTATCCGTAGGCTCAGCACCTTTGTTTACCCAGTCTAATGTCTTATCGAAGTTTAGTTCGATAGTAGCAGGATTGGTGTTTGGGTTATATGAACCTAAACGCTCAATAAATTTACCATCTCTTGGTGAACGGGAATCCGCTACCACTACGTGGAAAAAAGGCTTACCTTTTTTACCGAATCTTTGCAATCTGATTTTAGTTGCCATTCTCTTTTAAATTTATGTATTCAACATAGTTCCCGGAGCTCCATGCTTGCGGGGAGGCAAAAGTAAGTAAAATCCTAATGATTAACAAGATGCAATAATTTTAAATTCACCTTACATAACTTTGCGCCCAAAAAGAGATATTTGGATCAAAACAAATCACGAGATGAGAATAGCGATTGACATGGATGAAGTACTAGCCGATCCAATACATAAATTTATTCAGCTTTATAACCGCGATTATGGCGTCCCGCTTGATCTTGTGCTCGATCCGGGCAATGAGTTTTACCAGCATGTACCTGAACACGTTAACAACAAATGGTATGATTATATCAATGAAGAAGGATTCTTCCGGGACCTGCCCCTCATACCCGGCAGCGTAGAAGCGCTTAAAAAACTACAGGAACATCATGAAATCTATATCGTTTCGGCTGCCATGGAATTTAGAAATTCCCTGGTGGACAAATATGACTGGCTGGCCGAGCACTTCCCGTTTATTACCTGGCGGAACATCTTGTTCTGTGGGGATAAAATTGTAAATGTTGATGTCATGATTGACGACCGGGCCAAGAATTTCGTTGGCTTCGAGGGAAGGAAACTGCTCTTTACTTCTCCGCATAACTTGTTGCTCACCGAGTATGAAAGGGTAAACAATTGGCAGGAAGTCCTCGATAAACTCTTGTAACATTCCCGGCAGATTAACATCAAATAACTAAAACCTAAAGAGATGTTAATTACAACAACCAATTCAGTAGAGGGCAAAAAAGTAGTTAAATACATTGGCCTTGTTAGTGGCGAAACCATCATCGGTGCCAATATTTTTAAAGATTTGTTTGCCGGTATCCGTGATATCGTAGGCGGCCGTTCAGGATCATACGAACAAGTACTCAGAGAAGGCAAAAATACCGCCATCAATGAGATGCAGCAATATGCGTCAGCTATGGGGGCAAATGCGATTATTGGCGTGGATCTTGACTACGAAACTGTCGGCAGTGGCGGTAGCATGTTAATGGTTGCAGCAACGGGCACAGCAGTTATCATCGAATAAAATAGCAGCAAATAAAAACGGGGCTTTTGAAGCCCCGTTTATTATAATGACAGTATCTCCACCAGTTTTAACCAGGCAGAACTGATTTCTTTAGCATCAATGTGTTTTATCGCGTGATCGAATGGCGTATACACAATCTCCTTGTTCATTAGCCCAACCATTTCACCTGAATGCCCGTTAAGAAGGCCTTCAACCGCAGCGACACCAAGTCTGCTCGCCAGAACGCGGTCCATGCAACTAGGTTTACCTCCGCGCTGGATGTGACCCAGCACAGAAACCCGGATGTCATAAGCCGGAAATTTTTGCTTCAAAACTTCTCCGACGTTAAAAGCTCCGCCAACTTCATCACCTTCCGCCACGATTATTATTTTAGAAGATTTGTCTTTACGACCGTTTTCCAACCTGGTCACAAGTCCCTCAACACCCATGTTCGCTTCCGGGATCATGATCGCCTCTGCCCCTACTCCTATCCCGCTCCTCAAAGCGATCAAGCCAGAATCCCGGCCCATCACCTCTACAATAAATAACCTGTCATGAGATTCCGCAGTATCTCTGATTTTATCAACCGCATTGATCACCGTGTTAATCGCCGTGTCGTATCCAATGGTAAAATCTGTTCCTTCCAGATCGTTGTCAATCGTTCCTGGCAAACCAAGCACGGGAAAGCCGAATTCCTTGGTGAACAAATTTCCACCGGTAAAAGTGCCGTCTCCTCCAATAATCACCAAAGCGTCGATGTTGTGGTTTTTTAGCTGTTCATGAGCCTGCGTCCTGCCCTCTATTGTGCGAAAGGCGTCACTTCTCGCTGTTTTCAAAATAGTACCGCCACGCTGGATGATATTTGCCACAGACTTCCTGTCCATTTCGATAAAATCACCATTGATCAATCCTTCATAGCCCCTTGATATTCCGAATACATTCAGATCGTAATAAATTGCCGCTCGTACTACCGCCCTTATGGCTGCATTCATTCCCGGAGAATCTCCTCCGGATGTCAGTACACCTATGTTTTTAATCTTATTCATTTGATTTTTCTGCTCTTTTAAATTTATCTAACCCGCTCTGCAAGTAATCTGCGTATTCTTTCGCTTCAAATATCGCACCCTGAGGTTTTACCAGTGGCACCAAATCATGACCCGTCAGCACATAAAAAGGCTGTGAGTTTGAGTTGTATCTTGTTGCCTGGAAATCACCGTTCCACTTGCCCAGATCGTCTGTGTTTGTTCTTAGTATTGTTGAGTAATGCACTTTCTCCTTTGGCATTTTTACGCTTCGCTCGTCGACATATAGCTGGATCAGGACATAACCTTCTTTGATCAGTCTGCCAACCTCCGGATCAATCCACACCTTATCTTCCATTTTCCTGCAGTTCACGCAGGCGTGCCCGGTAAAATCGATCATCACCGGTTTGTTCACTTTTTTCGCATAGGCCAGTCCTTCATCCAGATCAAAGAAAGGTG
>JAZKCT010000043.1:0-92368 GCA_040387995.1 Bacteroidota bacterium
TAGAAAAAGGTTTGCAATATGCATACCGTGACCGTAAAGTTAAGAAAAGAGAATTTCGTGGATTGTGGATTCAGCGTATCAACGCCGGTGCACGTCAATACGGTATATCTTACTCACAATTTATTGGTAAACTGGCCACTAAAAACATCGGTTTGAACCGTAAAGTTTTAGCTGACTTAGCGATGAACCATCCAGAAGCTTTTAAAGCGGTAATTGATGCAGTAAAATAGATATAAGATATCTGAATATTGAAAAAGGGAACTATTAGGTTCCCTTTTTTTGTTGATAAGAATTCCTTTTTTATTGACCGGATCTGTTAATCGAAATCAAGGTCCAGATATTGGCCTGCTTTTTTTACACTTTCTTTATCAATGGTCGTTAACGATGGTATTTTGCCAATTATTCTGATATTGCTATACTGCTTAATGTACGATTCAGATTCAACATTTGGACTGCCATTGAAGATCAGACCTTCTACTGGTATACCGTGATACTTAAGAACTTCAAGCGTCAACAGGGTATGGTTAATGCTGCCGAGATAGTTTTGAGATACTACAATTGTTTTAGCCTGGAGCTGTTTAACGAGGTCAAGGATCAACTTGTTTTCGTTTAAAGGCACCATTAAACCACCCGCACCTTCGACGACAAGGTGGTTGCCTGTTTTTGGTAATTGCATCTCAGTCATTTTGATTTCGATTCCGTCTAGCCTGGCTGACAGATGCGGTGACAGCGGTTGTCCCAATCGGTAACGTTCAGGATGAATCGTAGTTTTTGCGTTGCTGATCAGGTTTTTGATCAGCAGGCTGTCACTAATGTCTAAGTCACCCGACTGTATGGGTTTCCAGTAATCGGCTTGGAGTTTTTCAGTTAAAATAGCGCTGACAATGGTTTTGCCTATGCCTGTTCCTATACCTGTGATAAAATAGGTTTTGTTCATGATCATTTAAGGTTAGCAAGTGTGTCAGTCAGGAGGCTAATCTCCATGTTTGTGTTGTAGGTATGCAGACAGATCCTCAATCGTTCTTGCCCAGTCTTTACTGTAGGACTTAAAATGGCCCTAACATCTATTCCCGCTGTTTGAAGGTGTTTGGCAAGACGCCGGGCTGCATCGTTGCCAGGGCAACTAATTGTCTGTATGGCACTTTGCGTGGCTTTTAGGTTCGCGTTTTGAGCAGAAGCAAGTAAAGATGCGTAATGGTTGATCTTTTTCCTAATCGTCGTGGCATGGTCTGTCTCTGCCAGCATCTGGTAGGCACATTTGATTGCAATAATGGCGGTTGGAGGTGCGGCGGTAGTATAGATGAAGGACCTGGCAAAATTAATCAGATATTGACGCAACGCCCAACTGCCCAGGACGATGGCTCCATGACACCCCAAAGCTTTACCGAAGGTAACGATCCTTGCAAAAACGTCATGCTGAATTTGCTCTTGCTGCACCAATCCTTTCCCGTGTTCACCAAATACACCTAATGCATGCGCCTCATCTACAATTAAATTGGCATTGTACAGTTTGCATAAGTTGCTTATTTGGATCAGGGGAGCAATATCACCATCCATTGAATAGGCACTCTCTATAATTACATAGATACAGCCTTTTGAAGCTTTTAGTTTAGCCTCCAGGCTTTCCAGATCGTTATGTTTAAAAGTGTATCTGTTGGCTAGACTAAGTCTAGCGCCATCGATCAGGCTGGCATGTATGAGTTCATCTGTAATAATGGTGTCACCCCGTTGGGCCATACAAGAGAGCAACCCGATATTGGCATCATAGCCTGAATTAAAGAGCAATCCCGCCTCTGCCTGGTGAAAATCCGCAATATAGGCTTCCGTCTCTTCTGTAAATTCGGCGTTGCCTGTGAGGAGTCTGGACCCACCGGAACCATTGTGGAATTGGATAGTGTTTTTTAAAGTATTGTCAATAGCCGCCCTTAACTCGGCAGACCGGGCAAAACCAAGGTAGTCGTTTGAACAAAAGTCAATAGGAGCATGGCTTATCGAAAGTTTTCTTAAAGAGCCGTTATCCGCCCTTTCTCGTAGTCGATCTTGAATAAACTGTTCAGCTGAATTCATGGTGGTCCAAAAATAAAGAAAGCAGATTAATAATCTGCTTTCTTTATTCTAATGAACCGGGAAATCCCTTAATTCTTATTCAACTGCGAAATCGATTTCTGCATTTGAGACATCATGTTGGTCAGTGTTTCAATAGTTGGCTCAGGTGTAGGGTCAGGAAGCGTTGAAGAAATGTAGGCCTTCGCTTTCCAAATTTCTAAAATATCGTCAGCGGCAACGCTATAAGGATCATAAACTTTATTGTCTGAGATAAGTTTCAGTTCCCTGTTGTCTTTGAAACGATTTCCGGCTCTTTTATAAACTACACCTTCATTTTTACTGATGATGATATAAGTCTCCCCAGTTTTTACATCATTCCAATTATCCAGATATTCGGCCAATATGATGCTGCCAGACTGAATGGGAAGCATAGAATCACCGATGATCTCAAAAGCCCTGAAAGTCCCTTGTTTTAAAAAAGGAAGTGGGAGTTGAAATTTAGGAAGATCTTTAATGTATTGGGGATCGGAGAACCCATTGAGGTAACCCGCACTCGCTTTCACAGGAACCATTTCTATGTTCTCGTTGTCATCCTTGTCTACGGAGATACTTAAAATTCGAAGATTAGATCCCTGGCTTTTAAGCTTGGGTTTCCAGCTTTCATTTATATTCTCATTGATAAACTCATCAATGGTTAAATCAAAATACTCTGCTATTCTTTTTAGTAAATCATATTTCGGCTCTGCGCGGTCTTCTTCATAAGCTCCGATCAGTGAACGCTTAATTTCCATAGCATCAGCAAATTGCTGCTGTGTGTGGCCTTTTTTCTTTCTAAGGTACTTTAGGTTTGATGAAATATTTGACATAAAATAAAATTTTAAAATTTATTTGTTTTTACTAAAATAGTTAGTATTATTGTGCCAATAAAGTTAGTAATATTTATTGAAATAACAAATAGGTATGCTAAACAAATTAGTTTGTAACCATTAAAGCGCAAAGGCATGAAAAAATTCGTCTATATCGTAACTGACAGAAACCGTACTAGTTTACACGTTGGCATGAGTTCAGATCTCATAAAGACGCTTGATTTTTATAAGCAGATGCCAAGTCTTTTTTTTGATCATGCGCAGCAACTGACCAGATTGGTCTATTTCGAGGAATTTAAAACAGAGGCCCAGGCGCTGAGCAGGTTCAAACTGATGAGCAGGTTTACCAGGATGCAAAAAGAAAGAGTAGTAAGGTCTTGTAATCCGGATTGGATTGATCTGACCATCGGTCTGGATTTCGAACACCTGATGTCAGGTAAGAAGATCATCAACCAGGTAAACTTACCATTTACCATGTTGTCATAGTATATAAAAAAGCCCGGATCTCAAATAGTCCGGGCTTTCTATATTAACTGTATTTATTCAGCCAAAATTCTATTGGGTGCTTACCAGCCAGGGGCGAAAGTCAATCCGAATACACCGGATGATTTATCCTTACGCTGGAAAGGAAATGCATAATAAGGTTCCAGTACAAAATAGCCAAATACATTTACGCGAATGGAGATGCCCGCACTTAAGGCAGGTACACGTTCATTGGTCGTTTGAGTGGATATTGTATTTCCACTCTGGTCTTTAACCGGGTTTCCCTGGGCATCTTTAACTATTTCAGACGTGTAAGTAGGTTGGCCTTTAAAGACGATCTTAGATCCTTCATTCCATGCCAAACCAGCATCAAAAAATAAGTTCAGATCAGAGAAAAGAAACTTGGAAGGAATTTGAGTCAACTTTTTTGGTCCTGTAAAAGGAAGTCTGATCTCGAAATTGAATACCGCCATTTTACTTCCGGATAACTGGTTGATATCAAAAGTGCCATCCTGATTTTGGCTTTTGTACAATGAATTGGCTTCGTACCCACGTATGTAATAGGGATACCCTACAAATAACGGGTATAAGTTTTCGCCATCTTGCCCTATCCTCAGATAATTGTAAGTTCTCGCAGCCAGCGTTATGGGTTTAAGGCGAACATATTTTCTTAAATCGACAGTAACTGCTGAGAAATTATAGTCCCCAAAATATTTTTCAGCACCAATACGGTATCTAAAACCATCCAGGGGAGCAGTAAGGCCGTTTACAGAATTATCCCCTATAAAGGAGGCATTGGCCTGGAAAATATTAAATGATGTTAATGGAATTCCGAATTCATTAGTGGCCTGGCTTGTCGGAATTTTTGCGCGATCCGATGCCAGGAACTGTCCGGCATAACTATAATAATTACTGATTCGGTCCACACGATAGCTATAATAAGAGAAAGCGCCTCCGGCTTCAAACCGGTGGACTTTACTAAAGGGATAAGAACCAAAAAGCTGGACCTGGTCTTCAAAAGTCCGGATCAGATTCGTTCTGTCGTTGATGACATCCACTTTAGAGCCATCGCTATAAGTAAGCTGATCCTGCACAATTTCTCTGAACCCGGTAATATATGGGATGTGTGAAAGTCCCACACCCCAGTTGATCCTTTGCTGCTGGTTGATATAGCCTACCATGCCGCCAAAGTCATAAATCTCACCATTAACAGAAACATTGGCGACGATTTGGTTCCTGCCAAGGATGTCACTGAACATTCCCACAATACCACCTTGCATACCGGCACCGAAACGACTGGTCGAAACCCCCACGCCGCTATTGGCCAGATAATCCAATCTGAATTTAGGAGTATAAGGTACCGTTCTCATCGAGTCAGCAGCTGTTTTTTCAAACCGCTCAAAGTTATTCAGATTGGAATTGACAATGTCCACACCAACACTTTCTTTTGGAGGAAGTACGGCGGCGTCAAAATTAACGTCATTGGCATCTACGGTCTTAGACTTGAAATTACTCGCTGCAGAATTGTACAACGTATACCGCTGTGAGCGATAGTAACTGTACACAATATCGTCATTCCTGGAGACGGATATAGCAGGAGAGAACTCCGTAATACCACTGATCCCGGTAAAATAATCTGTCATTTGTTTCACCACATTTGATTCCAGATTGTACTCGTATAAGTTCCTGAAACCGTCTCTGTTGGACAAGAAAAATAACCTTTTACTGTCGCCTGAAAACTGTGCGTTCAAATTGTTAGCTCCCGGAAAGACAGGGATATCAGTTAAAGATTTAGTAGCAATATCATAGACAGTCAGATTGATCGGCTGAACCGCATTAATGCCATTTTTGTTGATTGAAGCCCTATCCGAAGAAAAAACGATCTTTTTACCATCTGGTGAATAGTTAGGTGCGTAGTCTGAAAAAATATCGTTGGTGATTTGGGTCACTACTTTGGATTTCAGGTTGTAAGAAAAAATATCACCTTGTCCCTCAATCATGCCTGAAAACGCAATGTCTTCGCCATTGGCAGACCAGGTTAAGTTGCCAAACTGTTCCACTTTACCCATATCCGCACGCAGGGCCACACTACCGTTGGCAATGTTGATGACCATCATCTGGTTCTTTCCTTTGCTGAAGATACTAAAGGCAAATTGTTTGCTGTCTGGCGACCAGGTTCCGGAAGATTCTATGAAGTTAAAATCGTCTATATGCGAATTGCTGACCTGACTGCTAAGCTTCCTCAGAATTTTTCCTGTTTTTGCATCTGCCAAAAAGAGATCTATCCCAAACAGGTCCTTCTCGGACAGAAAAGCAAGATATTTGCCATCCGGACTAAGGGAAGGCGCGACGTTCATATTACCTGAATTTTTATTGTCTATGATTTTGGTACCGCTGATCTTCGTCTGCGAACTGTCAGCCTTAAGCATAGGCCTGTAGTGTGATTCAATTGCATTTTTCCAAAGGCCAGACAGTGTATTGTCGTCATAACCAAAAGTATATTTTAATCCGTTTTCATATCCAAAACGTGCGGTGGCTTTAAACAGCGGAACAATCGTAGTGTCACCATAAGTTGACCCAATAAACGTCCAGAAGGCCTGTCCGTAGCGATAAGGAAAATACTTATTAGAGTTGGTCAGGTCTTTTAAAGAAGGGATGTCCCTGTTCAGCAAAGCATCACGCATCCACATGGATGTAAACGCGTCTACTTTACCTACCGATAAGTATTCTGCCATACCTTCAATCATCCACAAAGGAATCTCACCAATATTCTCCAATCCTATCGAGTCTTTTTCCAGTAGAATATGGTATTGAAAGGCGTGGACAAGCTCGTGACCCAATACGTGACGCGTTTGGTTGCTGAGTTCCATTACCGGCATAATCACCCGGTTTTTTAAAGACTCAGTAACACCCCCCGTACCAATTCCTATTTCTCCCTGCAGTGCTGTTGTCTGTTGAAAATCCGGGTGATTGCTATACAAAATGATCGGATTCTTTTTCAGAAATGTGTCCCTGAAAATCTCCTGGTGCATTTTGTACCAGGTCTCTGCCTCCTGCACAATCTTTTTGATCATGTTCTCATTTTTGAGGTAATAATACAACTCAAAATGCGGTGTTTGCAGCACTTTAAACTTTTCATTCTTGTACCTCACTTTGTTTTGGCCAAAATATTGAGCCTGAACAGAAACAGCAATGATCATCAGGAAGACCAGTATGGGTAGTGATCGCCTCAGAAACGTAAAGCTCTTTATCATATGAATGGTTTAGTTATGTTATATTAAATGTACGCAATCCTCGTGTAAATAGTTGTCGGGCAACTAGGTCTTAATTGTTATTCTTTTCCTTTTCTTTCTCTTCCTGGCGCTGTTTGCGCTTCAACTGCCGCTCTTCTTTTTTAGTCAGCGGCACCACCGCCACAGCCGGTTGCTTAACAGGGTCAGCAGGTTTTTGTTCTTCAGATTTTACCACTGTCTCTTCTTTCTGTTCGGTTTGCTGTGGTAATGTCTCATCAGTAACAGGTACATCAAATTCAGAGGAATCTACCATCAGACTATCGCTTTCCGTGGTGTCAACTTCAAATCTCGGCGAAGGACAGTCGATCTCTCTTGTGATTTTAACTTTAGATTTGGGGAACGGTCCTTGCGTATAGCCGGTGGAAGGGTCTTTATATACCTTTTCCATAAACTTAGCAAAAATAGGTAAAGCGGTTCTGGAACCTTCACCGGTCTCCCCGTTTTTAAAATGCGCAGTACGTTCGTCGCAGCCTACCCAAACGCCTGTCACCAGATCCTTTGTGATCCCCATATACCAGGCATCCACATAGTCAGATGAAGTACCTGTTTTACCACCGATCTGGTTGTTCTTTTTCCAGAGGCCCCATTCCCATAATGCTTGTGACGTACCACCCGGCTCTTCCATTCCTCCACGGAACATGTACAGCATGAGCCAGGAAATTTCCTCCGTCAGTACCCGCTTCACCTTTGCCGTAAATTCTTCAATGGGATTGTCATCCAAATCGGTAATTTTCTCTACTAAAATCGGGTCTGTTCTTACTCCGTCATTCAGAAAAGTACCATAAGCACGGACCATTTCATAAACAGAAACATCGTTTGGACCTAAACTCACAGATGGAACGGGGGCAAGCGGACTCTCTATGCCGCATTCATGTGCCCACTTCACCACATTGTCAGCGCCTACAGCATCGGTAACCTGGGCCGTAATGGTATTTACAGATTTTGCCATCGCCCAGCGCAGGGACATCTCACGGTAACTGATACTCCAGTCCGCGTTTTTTGGTTCCCAGTATTCAGTCTTCCCTTTTTCCTGATAAGCAATCCGAACAGGTTTGTCGGTAAACTTATCGCATGGACTCATCCCTTGCTCTAAGGCGGCGAGGTAAGCAAACGGCTTGAAGGTAGAGCCTGCCTGTCTTTTGGACTGTTTTACATGGTCGTATTTGAAAAACTTATGGTCTATACCACCGACCCAGACTTTAATCTTGCCGCTAAACGGATCAAGGGTCATCATCCCGGTGTTCAAAATCTTCCCATAATAACGGATAGAGTCTATCGTCGAAAACAAGGTATCCCGATCACCTTTCCAGGTAAAGATCTTCATCTTTTTCTTCCTGTTGAAATAGGCATCTACCGAATCCGGTGTGTTGACGAATTTCTTTTGTAAAAGGGAATATATTGGCAGGTTTTTCATGGCCCTATCGGGATAATCGACCTTATGTTTTTCAGAATCTTCCCATGGGTCTTCATTGCCCCAAACGTTGTAAAACCTTTTCTGCAAGGATTTCATCTGTTCAGCTACCGCTTCTTCAGCGTATTTCTGCAATTTGGAATCAATAGTCGTATATATTTTTAAGCCATCCTCATAAAGATCATAATTGTTGTCTTTACACCATTTTTCCAAATACTTATCAACCGCTGCCCGGAGGTAAGAATCCCCGTCGCTGCCTTCATCCACACGACCTTCTTTGAGCGATAAAGGTGTTGCTTTGTACTCAGCCAACTGAGCTGCGCTGATGTAACCATATTTGTTCATCTGCGCCAGGGCCACATTGCGTCTGTCAAGCGCTTTTTCTGGATTTTTAAGTGGGTTATATAAAGAAGTACCTTTGAGCATACCAACCAGCAGTGCCGATTCCGGTACATTCAGTTCATTCGCTTCTTTGTCAAAATAAATTCTGGACGCCGTTTTTATACCATAAGCATTGTTTCCAAAAGATACCGTATTGAGGTACATGGTAATGATGTCATTTTTCGAATAATTAGACTCCAGTTTCACAGCAGTCAGCCATTCCTTTAATTTGGGGATTATGGTACGCAGTAATGGGATTTTACTCAGAAGTCCCTGCGATTTATTGTAACGGGTGCGGTATAAATTCTTCGCCAATTGCTGGGTGATGGTACTCGCACCACGCTTGTCGCCCGTAGCAGTAGAGATCCCGCTAGACAATAAAGAGCGAAAATCTATTCCCATGTGCTGGTAAAAACGTACGTCTTCCGTAGCAACCAATGCATTGATCACGCTGGTGGATATCTCATTGAAATTTACAGGAGTCCTGTTCTCTTTATAATAACGGCCGATCAGTTTTCCGTCCGAAGTGTACAATTCAGATCCAACACGGAGGGTAGGGGTGAGTACGTCTTTTCTTGAAGGAGAATAGCCGAACAACCATAAGAAGTTGAGCTGTAGCGCACAAAAGAAGATAATGATGCAATAAATGAGTATGGCCGGGTAGCGTATATACTTATTGCGAATTTCTTTAAACATGTTATAAAGATCAAAAAAACGTAAAACTCTTAGTGTTAAATTGTGTTAAAACTTGAGCTACAAATTAAGGTAATAATTTACTTAAAAATTCCGCTGTTGAATATATTTTTAAAACATTGATAACGAGGTAATGTTCAGCTTCGCTACATCATTTCCGTATTAAATAGATATATATCCGGAAAAGCTTCCCGTTGTTTAATGTTTAATTATTAACTACCTTCGCCTCGCTTTTGGTTTCTTCCTTACATCAAGAAAGAATTAAAAGGGAATACGGTGTAATTCCGTAACTGTCCCGCAGCTGTAAGCTCCATAACGGTGTTCAAATCGTAGCCACTGATCTGACTTTAAGAAAGATTGGGAAGGCAGAATAACCGGGAGTAAGTCAGAAGACCTGCCATTTGCATATATGATTTCATAGCTTTCGGGGATTGAAGCTAGGAGTGAGTGCTTTTTTTATTGTATTTCATTTCCTTGATCTAACTGTGTGCTGTGGGTAATACTCACAACAAAATGATTGTTGTTGTTTGCCATTTTTTTTAGTGAATAAATTAAACAAACAATAAAAATGAAGATTAGTAACAAACTATTAATTGCAGGCGGACTTGGCTTGATCCAATTTGGAATCAACGGCCGGGCCCTGGCACAAGAAGCCATTAAACTGGACAGCGTAGTCATTTCAGCGACTAAAAATGACCAGAAGCAATCGCAGACTGGTAAAGTCGTAACCATTATCGGCAGCGATGTACTAGAGCGTAGCCATGGCAAAAACCTGACTGACCTGCTCAACGAACAAGCGGGTATCGTAGTAGGCGGTGCAACAGGTAATGTTGGTCTGAATAAAAGCCTTTTTGTACGCGGCGGAGCAAGTGCTTATGCCGTTGTGTTAATTGACGGTATCCTGGCAGCCAACCCGGCAGGATCTGGTTCTTCATTTGACCTGAGGATGTTCTCTATTGACCAGATCGACCATATCGAAATCATCAAGGGCGGACAATCCACCATCTACGGATCAGATGCGATCGCGGGTGTGATCAACATCGTTACTAAAAAAGGCAAGCAGGCTGGAAACAGTGTGTATGGTGTAGCCAGCTACGGCAGTTATAAAACCTATAAAGGAACTATAGGAATGAGTGCCAACGTAGATAAATTCTCTTATAATGTGGCTTTCACACAAGGTAAAACCGATGGGATCTCAGAAGCGGCAACACCTGAAGGCAATACAACTGCATTTGATAAGGACGGCAACAAAACAGGTGCGGTCAACGCAAACTTCTCCTTGCAGGCAACAGATAAACTAAGCATCAGTCCATTCTTAAGGTATTTCTATGGTCATTATGATTTTGATGCAGGGTCGTTTGCAGATAATCCGACCAATAACTTCAAGTTGGAACGTTTCAATAGTGGTTTTAACACCAAATATGACTTCGGAAGCGGTAAAATTAACCTGAACTACAGTCATGAAAAATCAAAGATCAATACGGTAAACCAATATGGCGCCAGCAATTCAAGCGGCATCATGAACCTGGTAGACTTGTATTACAACCAAAAAATCGGAGATAAATTAGATGTCTTGGTGGGACTAGATAACAGGGCCACCCGTTACAATGCCAATCCAAAGGCAGAAGCAAACTTGTTCAGTACTTATGCTTCCGTATTTGCGCACGATCTGAGCATCTTTAACCTCGAAATCGGCGGAAGGTACAACAAGCACAAACAATATGGCGAGAACTATACCTATAACATTACGCCATCCATCAATGTCATCAAAGAAGTTAAACTTTTTGGTACAGTTTCCACCTCTTTCAAGGCCCCGACCTTAGAGAATCTTTTCGGAGCCTTTGGTGCCAATCTGGATCTTGTTCCTGAGAAATCTAAAAACTATGAAGCAGGTGTAAATTTCAGTTTCGCAGACGACCAGTATACACTTCGTGCGGCAGGGTTTAAAAGAGACCTGACCAACGCCATTGTATACGGTACCGTAGGTTATGTCAACCAGGCCAATCAAAAAGTGAAAGGTTTTGAAATAGAACCAGCCGTAAAATTGTCAGTATTCAATATCAACGGTTATTATGCCTACGTAGAAGGAACAGAATTCAACTTTGTCACCAATGAGGTTTCAGACTATCTGTTGCGCCGTCCAAAACATATTTTTGGCGTCAATGCAGGTGTTCAGGCTACAAAATCACTTTACCTAAGCAGCTCATTTAAATACAATGGTACACGTACCGATGGTAATTTCAACGATTATAAAATCGAGGACCTTCCATCTTACAAGCTGTTGAACTTCTATGGAGAATATGCACTCGCTAAAAAAAGAGTTAAGCTATTTGTAGACCTCAAAAATGTACTGGATGAGAAATACGATGAGTTTTACGGTTACAACAGCATGGGCTTCAATATGAATGCTGGTGTAAGTTTTAATATTAAATAAAGAATTGATATTTTTACCTGTTCAAAAACAACAATTATGTCACTAGAGAAAATCAACATTAGAAATTCCATCCTGATCCTGATCATCATTGCTGCCGCGGCTACCCGCCTCATGCACCTGGGCAGTTTCAGTTCATGGACCAATTTCACACCGATCGGTGCTATGGCTATGTTTGGCGGTGCATATTTTTCAGACAAAGTTAAGGCCTATTTAGTGCCGATGATTACCTTGTTCGTCAGCGACCAGATCCTGAATTACACGGTGTTCCATAAAATCGTGATTTTTTACGATGGTGCATTTTGGGTTTACCTGAGTTTTGTGCTGATGGTTTTTGCAGGAACTTTTATTAAGAAAGTGAATGTGACGAATTTACTCGTGGCTTCCTTTGCAACCGTACTGATCCACTGGCTGGTTTCAGATATCGGTGCGATTTTATATGAAGGCGCTATGTACCCAAAAACATTCGCTGGTTATCTGAGTGCATTGGTTGGTGCGATTCCTTTTGAGCGCAACCTTTTGGTAAGCAATCTTTTGTTTAGCGCCCTGATGTTTGGTGGATTTGAATATGCAAAAAACAAATTCCCGGCTTTAGAGTTCAACAAACAGGCTGAACTTCAGCATTCTTAATAGGATATTTAACCATTTACCAACCCCTTTTGCATTCCTGCAAAAGGGGTTTTTAATTCCATCACATGAAGATTGTCTCCTTTTTACCTGCTGCTACTAAAATGATCTACGACATGGGCTTGCAGGAATACTTGTATGGCGTCACTTTTGAATGTCCGAAGGAAGCAGCCGACCTGCCTAAAGTGGTACGTTGCGTGCTGGAAGGCAAAAATTATACGAGCGCTGAAATAGACAGTATTTTTTCTGCGTCCAAGGCACAGGGCAAAAGCCTGTACTGGGTGGACGAGGAGCTGTTGGAGCGCATACAACCCGATGTGATCTTTACGCAGGATACCTGTGAGGTATGTCTGATTGATACGGCCTGCACGCTAAATTCCATTGCCAATCTCAGCAAACAGCCAGTGCTGGTGACATTGAGTCCGGACAATTTAAATGATGTGTTTGACTGTGCCCTTAAAATCGCACAGACCATCGGAAAAGAAGAAGTGGCCTTGCATTACCTCGCAGGTCTTAAAACTAAACTCGATGACATCGTAGACCGGCTCAGGGCTACCCGGGCAGCACTCAAAAGGGTGATGATCATGGAATGGATCGAGCCCATTTACAATTGCGGACACTGGATTCCTTTTCAGGTTGCCGCCGCGGGTGGGGTAGACATGCTTTCCAACCCGGCAGGCGATTCTATTGTCACCAAATGGGAGAAAGTAAGGAAATACAATCCTGAAGTACTGGTGATTGCACCCTGCGGTTTTGACATCCAGCGTAGCCTGGAAGAAATGCACCTTTTGTACAATAATCCGGGATGGGCTGACCTGGAGGCAGTAAAGAACAAGGCGGTCTACATCGCAGATTTTGACCTGTTCACCCAACCTAGTATCGGTACCCTGGTGCAGGGCATCGAGGTATTGTCCGCTATGTTCCATCCTGAAATCTTTATTCCGGAACCACACATCGCTGAGCGGTTTGTCAACGTTTTCGAACAGGAGCTAGTTCGTTAAACATGCAGAAAAACTGTGTCTTCAACTGGAGTGGGGGTAAAGACAGTACATTGGCTTTACATCATGCTTTGCAGGACCCTTCGCTGATCATAAGGAATTTGCTCACCACGGTTAACGATGGCTTCGACAGGGTGTCCATGCATGGCGTACGCAGTTCTCTGCTCATCGAACAGGCAGAAAGCATTGGCATAGACCTGATCCAGGTTCGTCTGCCAGAAATGCCCGGAATGGATGTCTATGAGAACGCCATGGACAAGCAGATGAACGCGCTTTACCGGGCTGGGATTACGCATTCCATTTATGGAGACATCTTTTTGGAGGACCTCAAAACTTACAGGGAGACCAAACTTGCCGAAATAGGGATGCAGGCTTTATTTCCCTTATGGAAGCGTGATACCAAAGAATTATTAAAGGAATTTCTGGCCTTGGGTTATAAAACGGTGGTCGTCTGTGCCCAAGATGGCTTAGCGGATTTCTGCGGAAGAGTGATCGATGATAACTTTATTAATGATCTTCCTGAAGGCATAGATCCCTGCGGGGAAAATGGCGAGTTCCACACCTTTGTATTCGACGGACAGATATTTAAACAGCCGATAGCTTATACCCTGGGAGAAAAAGTATTCAAAACCTATGAAACGGCAGAAATCAAAGGAGCCGGTTATTGGTACATTGATCTTCTGCCTGATGCTAAAATAACGTAATCCCTGCATTCCAACCCCACCAACCCTTCATTTGTGTACTGAAACTATGCGCCTTTGCCGGCTCTACCTGCTTGCTGTAACCTTTGCCGGGTGATCCGTTTGCACCTTCTGTGCGGTAAACTGCATAAGCCGGTCCCCCAAAAAGCGTAATGCCTTTTATAAGTTCTATCTGTAGATTTGTTTGAAAACGTGCCATTGTATTGGTGTCATCCCAGTTGCCCAAATACAGATACTGTGCACTGATCTCAGCGGCAAGTGAAACCCGGTTGCTGAATAGAAAATCATGTCCAAAGCCCAATCCAAAAGCCTCAATCCTGGCCGAGTCTGAATAATTCTTGCCAGCGAGAATAATATTGTAAAGTTTAGAATTCCCTGTTTTGAGCGCCACATTGGCGTTTATGGTTTCATTGGTAGAGAAGCTCAGTTTATGGTATCCATGATGCGAATAATTGATCAGACCTATACTGTAGCCCGTACTGCGGCCATTGATATTGACTAAGCCGATTTGCACGCCATTCATTTTCGCTGAATAATTGAGCAGTCCGGCAATCTGCATACCCCTTAAACTCTTGGCAGTAAAGTTAGCCAGGCCTGCAATTTGCATTCCATCCGTTTCTCGACTGGATATGTTAGCCAAACCGGCCACCTGCGTACCATGGACTTCCCGGGAAACCACATTACCAAGGCCCCCAATCTGCACGCCATTCATATTCTGACGAATGTGGTTGAGCAGGCCAGCTGCCTGTACACCATTCATTTCCGTGCGCACATCGTTTAACAAGCCGGCAATCTGTACACCCTGCACCGAGCCACCTATGGTGTTGAATAATCCTGCGATCTGGAACTTCTTCACGTCGCCCTTGGTCAGGTTGAACAGTCCTGCCATCTCAAAGCCATCTACCCCGGCCGTATAGCCGCCCAATACATTTAGCGATACTTTGTTGATCACTTGCGAACTCATACTGCCGTGCGAACTCAATCCTGGGATCAGCGATGCCTGAAAGGGTGTGTTGGCAAAGAAATCAGGAATGTTCAAACTCTGAATCCGCTGCTTAGATGACAAAAAGAAATCCCCGAAACCAAGCTTTTCTATTTTATTCATCAATCCCTTAGCCTGTTCAGCTTCAGGATCAGTATAGCCCTCAGGCCGTACCTTGATGTCCGACAAGAAGATCAATGCAGTATCCCGGTAATTCTCCTTGCTGGCTGTCAGAATCACTTCCGGATGTTCACCTTTAAACCGCAACTTAAAATAACCCTCATCGTCAGTCAGCGTACTCTGCAACAAACGCTTTTCATACACACTGGCCTGTTTTACTTTTTTACCGGTCTCGGTATCTACCACGTAGCCACTGATCAGGTACAATTGCTCCGCACTGGTAATGTTCTCTGGTTCGATGGTCAGGTGGTTGGCCGCATACCTCAGGATAATATATTCGTTAAATTCCTTGTAATCTACCTTGTTGCTAAAAATCTGATCCAGTATGTCCCGGACGGGCATGCTTTGAACATTAAGGCTGACAATGCTATCCTGTTTAAACAATTTGCCACTATAGGAAAAATAAAAATCTCCTGCTTTACTCATCCGCTCCATTACCTCAGATACAGGTTGCGCTTTGACGGTCAAGGAAATGCGTCTGTCCAGATTGTGCCTGAAAGTCAATACCGCACTGTTTTGCGCCTTGCAGACCACAGATAAAATTAATAAAGCGAGGATGATAATTTTTTTCATTTCAATCTAGACAACAGAATCTTGTTTTCGTTACGCTCCATTTTCAGATCCAGTGTTTTACAAACAGTCTCCAGATTTTCATTCAGACTTTTACTGGCGGGAAAAGTACTGGAAATCGTTTCGTTTGCCAGTTCCGGATCAGCAAAGCTGATCTCTGCAGCATAAGCCTCATTAAAGGTGGCGACCAGCTTTCCGAGCGGTGTATTGGTTGCGACAAAAAGGTTGCTGCGGTAATAGGTATACAATTTATCTGTGTTCGCTTCCTTCACCAGGCTAGCGGCAGCACCTGCTATCAGCACCTTTTCTCCTTTGTGCAGTTCGATTTTCTGATCGCCCAGTTTTACCCTTACAATACCGGTCTCCACAATAATTTCCGTACTGGCATTCAGGTGTTTGATGTTGAACGAAGTACCCACCACAGTAACCGAGACCTTGTCGATGTCGATTACAAAAGGATGTTTTTTATCATGCGCCACTTTAAAAAACACATCCCCGCTGGTCAATTTCACGCTGCGGTGGCTTTTAAAATTTGATGCATAACTGAGCTGGGTGTTTTTATTTAGTGTCAACTCAGATCCGTCAGGAAGTTGCTCATTAAGCACTTTGTCAGATGCCACCAGATCCTGGTAGCGCTGCGGACCAAACAGTTGATAAGCCATCCAGCTGCCGCCTACCAATAGCAAAATAGCAGCAATTTTGAGCCAGGAATAATTGTTTCTTAACGGTATGCTGCCTGATTTCAATGGCTCAATATCTGGATTTAAGGGTCTGATTGCCGTAATGTCCTGTTTAGCAGGGGCAGAACCAGAACCAGCAGCTTTTTCTTTAAACCGCATCCAGGCCTGCTCTTCATCAACCTTACTCGCTACCGCCAATTTTTTGCCCGCTTGCCAGATCTTTTCCATCTGATCAAGATGAAGCTGGTTTGCCGGATCGGCCAAAAGCCATTCCTGCACTTCAGTCTTTTCTGTAGCATCGGTTTCGTCTATTAGAAACTTAATCAATAATTCATCTGTCATCTTTCCCTAGTTAAAAAAGTTCCTGTAATACATAATTATCGCCGGTAAGGAGAGGGTAAGCAATGTCACATAATCTGACAGCTTCAGCCTCAATATCTTAAGCGCCTTACCCATTTGGTTTTCAACTGTTTTAATCGAAATTCCCAGCCGTTCTGCTATTTCCCGGTATTTTAATTCCTCGAACCTGCTCATCTGAAAGATCGTTCTGCAATGTTCGGGCAAGTCATTCAGTGCCAGGTGCAACCTCGATTCCAGCTCACTCAATTCTACTCTTGCCGAAGCAGCCTCATGCTCCTGATCCATGCTATACCCCGCATGGTCCTGGTACTTGGTTTTGATCTTCTGGTGCTTCAGGTAATTCATGCTGTCGTTGTAGACACATTTGTACAGAAATGCCTTTACTGAACTTTGAATCTGCAGCAAATCGCGTTTTTCCCAAAAACGCAAAAATAGGTTTTGTACGATCTCTTCGGCCGTGTCCGCATCACGGAGCATCACGCCCGCATAGGCGTGGAGTTCCTTATAATGCGTTTTGAACAAATGTTCAAAAGCCTGATCGTCATAATTTAGAGTGTGCGTCACGTTCTTTAGATCCAGTTTCAAATATATTAATTTCGCTGCAATTCAGATATTTATCCTTTTCAGAAACTCAATACCAGATGCACTATTTACTGTAATCAGATCAATGTATTCTACCCTGGGAAACCAAAAAGAACCGCCTTTCACCCTGACAAAAACTCTTTTCAACAAGTAGTCCTTTCCTTCATCCTTCACATAGATCTTGTATTTGTTGTCCTGCTCGCATTTTTTCAAATACAATGGCATTTTTTTATAGGCCATCAGTCTGATCTCAAATTCCTCATTGCCAAGCGCTTTACATTTTAGTCCGTAGGCAAAACGGCTTTCGATGCCCGTCAGTTCCCTGCATTTTCCGTCTTCACTGTACCTGATCCATGATCCCTTCACCGGAGCTTTAGCATCCAATTTACCATCCACACCATAATTGAGTTCATAGATCACGGTATTCGCATCCGGGTCCCTTTGCAGAAAAAACAACATATTTTCTCCGCGTGGGGTAGGTAGATTGTTCATCGGTTGTGCCAAACCGACCTGGCCCCATAGGATCAGTACGACTAAAAGCATCCCGGCAAATTTCAGCTTTTTGCGCTCTTTTTCCGGGAAACTCAACACCTCCTCCGCATTGACATGGCCAAGCGCTGCATTCATTTTTGCTACGGATTTTTCAGCCTTGTGCCTGTAAATCCTGGCCGGACTGGCGAAAATAAAAAACAAGAGTTCCTTCAGTCCGTCGCTGTGTTTGATGTCATGCAACATATCCCTGTATTCATGAAAGTTGAGCACGAAGGGGTTGGTCTTATTCTCCACAGGCGTCGTCAGTCCGTACACCGGCTTTTCCTCTTCGTATTGGAAAGTGCCAAACAGGTGGTCCCAAATCATAAATGTGGCGCCAAAATTCTTGTCCAGGTATTTCTCCTGACTCCCGTGATGAACCCTGTGGTTGGACGGCGTACCAAAGTACCGCTCTATAAAAGGATGCAATTTGCCGATGGCTTCCGTATGCACCCAAAATTGGTATAAAGTACTCAGTTGACTGACCACAAAAAAGATCACCGGGTGAAAACCCATCAGGGCAACTGGGATGAAAAATACCGTCTTGAAATGTTGCACCCAGCTTTGTCTGAAGGCCACCGTAAGGTTGTAATGTTCGGCAGAATGGTGCACCACATGCGTCGCCCAAAAGAAGCGGTTGAAATGTGAGATGCGGTGCGACCAATAACTGCAGCAGTCATACGCCACAAAACATACGATCAGCGTCCACCAGTTCAGTTCCATCCGCCAGGGTAGTACTTTGTAGACCCACAACGCGCCGCAAAGCAAGACCGTTTTCATCAGCAGATTCACCGCCAGATTGCCCAGTCCGATTAGTAAAGAACCGATGGTTTCCTTTCTTTCGTAGCTCTTATGTTCGCTAAAATGGGATAAAAGTGCTTCCAGTAGCGTAAAACCAAAGACCACAGGCAGCGCATAAATCATCAGATTGGGCGCGCTTTTTTCCAGCAGGTGGATTTCATGGGCTGATAGTTGAAATAGTGGCATGACCTCGTGTTTAGAATTTAATCAATTTGCCTGATCCGCTGATTTGGGAATCGATTTGCGGACTGCCTGAATAATAGACCTTTCCGCTGCCGCTAATGCGTGCCTTCAGCGATTGTTCGACGCTGATCCTCGCATCTCCGCTGCCGGAAATATTGACCTCAGCCGTTTTACTTTGAACTTTCTTCAGGTCGGCCTCACCAGAGCCGGAAATCTTAATTACCGCTTCTTTTACATTTAGCACATCTTCGGCTTCTACTTCGCCGCTTCCGCTGATGGAGACCTGGAAATAATTAATCTGCGGAAAAGCACCATTAATGTCGACGTCAGCACTACCACTCACAGCGATGTAGTTGATCAAGGGCAAGGTGACATAGACCTGAACGTCATCCTGTCTGACATTGACCCGTTCATAACCCAAACGAAGGGTACTGCCGGTCACCTCGGTTTTGAAATAGGGCAGAAGGTTGTTGGAACCCTTAAGTACAACCTTAAATTCAGCGCCATAACTGATGTGTACATCATTGCCACCGTCAGATTCTACGCCCGTAAATTCTTTTACAGTACGTGTTTCAGTGGTTTTGTCGCCACTGGCGGTGAGCCTGTCTTTGGAGCAGGAGATTAAAAATAAACTGGTAAATGCGAGTAAAATTATCGTTCTCATGTTATTGTATGATTTGTGTGTTTGTTAATTAGAAATGGATTTTAAACAGGAAAAGGGCTTAGATTAGACAGAAAGGAGGTTCTTTTAAAAGAAGATCAGGTTTAGAAAATCACGTGGATCCCGCCGGTGTAACCGAAGTACAAGCCCCTGAAATCTTCATCCCATTTGCCTTCCCATTTTTTGATGTATTTTTTGTTGAGCTGCTCGCCCTCCAGTGTATTGGTGGTGATGAAGTTTAGCGTTGGACCAGCAAATATTTCCAGGAAAGAGGCGATTTTTAAAGCAGGCATGACCCTTAGCGAAGATTTAAAGAAATCCCCATCTTCGAAGTCAGTGAGCGTGCTGGCTATCAGTTCCGTATTCAGCCTGAAATTTCTGGATTCAAAAAAGTGGGCTCCTAAACCAGCTTCAAAAGCATAAACGGCATCTTCATTTTTGAAGTTGTAACCCCCACCGATGATTCCATAAAGCACCCTTCCACCAGATCTGAACGACAACATTGTTGTCTGATTTTCGTCTAAAGTGAGACCGACACTTTTCTCGCCATGTTTGATGAGGTTGATGATCCCGATCGGACAATCACTGCTGTCGGCAATGTTCATGAAACCAGCTACCTGGGTGCCTTTTACGTTTTTAGCGATGTTGATGAAACCGGCAAACTGGGAGCCCTTTACATTCTTGGCTACATTCGCAAATCCGCCAAACTGGGAGATGCTGACGTTTTTGGCGATGTTGGCGAAGCCCGCAAATTGGGCGCCGTCCAGATTTTTAGCAATGTTTGCAAAACCGGCTGCCTGTGCGCCTTTCATATTTTTTGCGACGTTGGCAAAACCGGCAAATTGGCCACCGTTGACGTCGCCTGCAGCGACATTGCTGAACCCTGCGAAAACTGGTCCTTTGCCACCACCATAGGTATTGGCGAAACCGGCGAACAAGGCACCGTTGACTGTTTTGGCAACATGGTTTGAAAAACCGGCAAACATCGAACCTCTTACATCATGGACAACGACGTTCGAAAAACCGGCAAAGGCAGCACCGCGTTCAGCAGCAGATACGCCGCCGATCAGGTTGATGGAAAAATTATTGGTGTCCAGGGCAGCATGCGTGCCATTGGTGCTTAGCGGATAGACCAGTCCGAAATGGATCTTTCCGGGAATTTGATTTTGAGCTCCGGCAGTGAAGCCGGCAAGTAATAAAATAGCAGTAATTAAGTGTCTCATTTTGTCTTATTTTAAGCTAAGACAACCAGAAATGAGTATACCCCTACGTTGGTTAAAATTATTTTTACATTCTCGTCATCCCGAAGCATGAGGGATCTCTTGCCTATGCTAACTCAAGAGATCTCTCGCTGCGCTCGGGATGACGGGGTGGCTGTTGAAGAGGACTACCTAATTAATGAAAACTACCAGACACTCCCGGATCAGCTGCAACTTTTTTAACAATCGTTTTGCGGCCAAAATGAAGCACAGCAAGCGCGAGTAAAGTAGTGACTGTCATAATCGTCACCATGGGCACCGGGGAAGTCTGCTCAAAAAAACCAATAAAAGAGGAAGCAATGGCACCCAATGCCATTTGAAATGCACCCATTAATGCCGAAGCACTACCTGCATTTTTAGTAAAAGGAGCTAGTGAAAGCGCAGCAGCATTTGGATTGGCAAAGCCCAGGCTGGCTAAAAACAAAAACAGCATGATCAATGATTCAGTGAGTCCAAACCAGCCGTTCAAACTGCCAATCAGAAATACCAAAGCGGATAAGGTCTGCGCGATCAGCGCAGCATAAACAAGCTGTTCACTGGTGTACTTTCTTAGCATAAAGGTGTTGACCTGACTTGCGCCGATAAATCCTATGGAAAGCCCGGCAAAGATCCAACCGTACGTTTCTTCCTTAACTTTAAAGATGGACATGAACAAAATCGGCGAACCGCTGACGTAAACAAACAGTCCGGCAAAGGCTAATGCACCAGTAAAGGCATAAGTATAAAACTGAGGTTCTTTAAGTACGGCAATAAAATTATTGAGGATGGGTCTCGGTTTTAGCGACATGCTCGTGTCCGGTTTATAGCTATTTGGCAGCCACAGCCAACTGGCCAGCAGATTGAAAGCACCCAGACCTGCCAATACCAAAAATATCGTGTGCCAACCGAAGGCAACCGAAATATAACCGCCCAGCGTCGGTGCAATCATGGGTGATGCACCCAATACCAGCATCAGCAGCGCAAAGACCTTAGCATTGTCTTCTACAGGAAAAAGATCCCTGACCATGGTGATGGAAGCTACCCCGGCAGCGCAACTGCCGATGGCCTGGATAAAACGCAGGCCGATAAACGTATCTACATCATGCACAAAAGCGCAAAGAATAGAAGCTATAATGTAAACCAGTAAACCGATATAGAGCGGTTTTTTCCGGCCGAAACGATCCAGCAAAGGGCCGTAGAGCAACTGACCGCCGGATATGCCGATAAAAAAACTGGACAATGACCAGGCGACTCTGCCATCGGTAGTGTTCAGGTCCTGCGCAATGGCCTTGAAGCCAGGCAGGTACATGTCAATTGAAAAAGGGCTAAGTGCCGTAAGCGATCCGAGGATTAAAATCAGGAAGAAGTATCTTTTGCGTGTCATGGCGTTGAAAGGCGCAAATATAAGGGAATTTTTAAGAGTAGTTGGTTTTCATGCGCTTGTTTACCGCCCTCACCAAACCCTTGCGGAGAACCTGGATAGCTTCTGGACTGTGCTTGCATTTACTCCTGTTCTACGTCGGATCTACATCTGATCACGGTGTGTCCAGACACACCGTGTACCGAAGGTGAACACTTCAGGACTACTTCGTGACCACTAGTTGATACAAGCGTAGTGCGAGGACAGTACAAGCCATGTGCAAGGGAAGAAATAAAGCGCTTTGAACTTTGGAATAAATTCTGCAGGTCTGAAAGCTATTCGTATGCAAACGGTAAAATCTTGGTCAGGTCGGTTTCGAGAATCGCCGAAATATGGAACAAGGCACTTAGTGTCATTTTACTGCGGCCAAGTTCCATCTTGTTATAAGCAGTCGCAGAAAGTCCGAGCTTGCTGGCCAGATAAGTCTGGGAATATTGTTTTTCGAGCCTGATCTTTTTGATGTTGCCAAGTATGGCGGCAGTCGACTGATCAGTGATGATGTTTAACTGGTTGAATGAAATATTCTGTTCCATAATACGCTGTTCTTAGCAGAATATACGGAGAAATAAATGCGGCGGATTTTATGGCAAAAAAAACAGCCCGCACCCACTGGTGGTACGGACTGTAAATTAACGCTCTCACCACAAAGAGAATCATCTTAGATGAAGATTTGATGAAGATAAATCACTATTTTCGCACATGACATATTGTTTGGCTATAAAGGTTAAGGAAGGATTGGTGGCCATCGCCGATACAAGGATCACATCAGGTTCGGATACGACAGAAAAAAAGAAAGTTTATATAGAGCAGCGCGACCATTATTCGTTGTTTATCATGACCAGCGGACTGCGTTCCGTAAGGGATAAAGCTGTTTTATACTTTAAAGAATTGATTGAGGAAGGCGAAACGCACAACAAACTTTATAAAGCTGTCAATGCTTTTGGTGCCCAGGTAAAACGGGTGGCCATGGAAGACCAGGCGGATTTGGAAAAAGGCGGTTTAAAATTCAATTTGCACACCATCATTGGGGGCCAGTTGAAGGATGACGATGAGCATAAGCTTTTTTTGTTGTATCCGGAAGGGAACTGGGTGGAACTTGGTGAAGGAGCTCCTTATGTGGCCATAGGTAATTCCGGTCATGGCAAGGCTATTCTGAACCGGACGCTAACCAGTTCATCAAGCATGCACCTCGCACTGAAAACCGGCTTTTTGTCTTTTGATTCTACCAGGGTGAGTGCCAATGATGTCGATTTTCCGATTGATGTGGTGTTGTACCCCAACAATAGCTTTGAAATGGTCGAACACCGTTATAATAAAAAAGACCTGGAAAATATCTCTGATCAATGGGCAGATGAATTGAAAAGGGCACTCGACAATATACCAGAGGAGTGGATGGATGCAGCTTTTAATAAAATAGAGGCATCAAAGGAAAAGGCTATATGAAGTTTGAAGTATCCGCAAAATTAAAATATGAAGTACTGGCTTCTTCAACACTAATTCTGAACGTGGAGGCCTTGATGGCGGGTAGCCAGTTTGTGCTTGAAGAATCTTTTGAGGCCGACCAGGACTTGAAAATGTACAATTGGAATGCCGTAGCCGGCGAGAAAAGATTTAAAGTCATCGAATTGCCTGCAAACGGCGAAGTGAACCTGAGCTATCGGGCGGTGGTAGAAAATACCTGCAGGGTGGTTCCCGCCAAACAATTGGACGAGACCATGATCAGTTTGATGCCGGTTTCTGTATTGCCTTATTTAAATCCCAGCAGGTATTGCCCGTCTGACAAGCTCTATCAATTTGCCGCGGATAAATTCGGAAAAATCAATATACCGTATGAGCAGGTGTTGGCTGTTCGTGACTGGATCTATAAACATGTGGAATATCGGGCAGGACATAGTACCGCAAATACTTCGGCAGCTGATACCCTGAATGACAAAAAGGGAGTCTGCAGGGATTTTGCGCATCTGGGGATTGCTTTGTGCAGGGCGCTCACCATTCCGGCAAGGTATTTTACAGGCTATGCTTATAAGTTGAAGCCCCAGGATTTTCACGCTTGTTTTGAAGTCTACCTGGGCGGCTGCTGGATCATTGTAGACGCGACAAAACTGGTGCCTGTAAACGGTCTGGTGAAGATCGCGACGGGTATGGATGCTTCAGATTCTGCACTGGCAAGCATTTTTGGAAACCTCAAATACCTTGCGATGGAGGTAAACACCACAGCGCTGGATGAGAAATTTGAAGATGTGGACATCGTCAACTCACAGGGCTACAGCTATCAGTAGATCGCTAAAAAAAGTAAAAGTTTTTTTTGTAACATTGGGTATTGTAAATGATCCAAAAGAAAAACTGCACGCTCAAAAATTATGTCTCCCTATAAACATTATTCCTTTGACCTCTGGTTAACACTGATTAAATCTAACCCGGCTTTCAAGACGGAGCGGGCCAGGTATTTCCACCAGCATTACAACTGGACTGGTAAATCGCTGGAGGAGGTTGCCGTTATATTCAGAAAGGTTGACCTGATGGTCAACAGCATCAACGAACGCAGCGGTAAAAATATCGATGCTGAGGAGATGTACCTGATGGTAATCAGCATCATCAACGACTATTCGACTGCTTTTCAGGATGTAGCTATTGATGAGCTCTATGATGCCATGGAAGTCCTGGTATTGGAGCATATGCCGCTGGTCTATTGTTCCAATAGTTTGGCTGTGCTAAAGCAATTGAAAGACAATGGTATAAGCACAACGAGTTTGCTAAGCAATACCGGTTTTATAAAAGGAAAGACTTTGCGTAAGATACTGAACCATTTGGAGTTAGATCAGTTGCTCGATTTCCAGTTGTACTCGGATGAAGTAAGGATGTCTAAACCCAGCCCCGGTTTCTTCAAGCTGATGCTGAACACGATAGACCGAAGTCGGCATGTTGACTTGGGTCTTCATGAGGTCATCCACATTGGGGACAATCCTGTTGCCGATGTCAAAGGGGCAGAAGCAATGGGCATCAAAAGCTTGCTGATCAATTCCAATCACTTAACCATAAGTTCTTTACTGTTATGATCCCATATACTTATTCGTTGCACAAAATACAACACGCGACTGATTTCGGTTTTGATGCGGATGACTATAGCCGGTTCAAATTTGGCGATGACCAGATAGCCCGTGATTTTGGTAAAGACCTGGCCAATGGCTTCATTAAAAATGTATTGGAGGACAACCTAGCGGCAGAACAGATTGTAGTGATTTCGAGTCCTTATTGTTTCATCCCGACAGCAACGTATGCGATGAAGAATCATTTTGTGTCGCAACTGAACCGCTGGCTGGCCGATAATGGGCGGTTGGTGGTGCAGGAAGCTAAAGTGCACCGCACGATCACTTATAAAGACGATTATGGGGCACTGAGTGCTGAGGACCGGATCAAATTGATTGGTAATGATTCCTTTCACATTGATAAAGATTTCCTGACAGACAAAACGCTGTTGTTTCTGGATGATATCAAGATCACCGGGAGCCACGAAAAGATGATCCTGAAAATGGTGAAGGAGTATGATTTGAAGAACAACATTTTCATGCTCTATTATGCCGAACTGGTGAACCCCGACATCCATCCAAATATTGAAAACCACCTGAACTACCATCGGATCAAATCGGTATTTGACCTGCAGGAGGTAATAGATGGCGGGAATTTCTGTTTTAATACAAGGATTGTCAAATATATCCTAAATTGCGATTTCAATAGTTTCAAGATCTTCCTGGAGCGGCAGACGGATACTTTTAGAAACTCGTTATATGATTTGGCTTTGGGCAACAGTTACCACACGATGGACACCTATGCTGAAAACCTGTTTTTTTTAAAGAGTTACCTTACGAATAAAAATTATAAATTGATTTAATTATGGCCATTAACTTACAAAAAGGGCAAAGAGAAAATATTGATGCCCCTAAATTTACGATTGGTTTGGGTTGGGATACCAACAGTTCTTCTACTGGTACTGCCTTTGACCTGGATGCGTCGATATTTATGCTGAATGAAAACAAGAAATTGGTTTCAGATGAGCATTTTGTGTTTTATAACAATACGAAATCTCCGGATGAGGCAGTTGAACATACTGGCGATAACCTGACCGGAGACGGTGATGGGGATGATGAGCAGATTAAAGTAGACCTGACTAAAGCAGGTGCACAGGTTTCTGAAATCACCATTGTAGTGACGATTCACGATGCTGAAAACAGGAGACAAAATTTTGGTCAGGTAAGAAATTCTTTTGTGCGTATTTTTGATGCTTCGACCAACGAAGTATTGCTGAAATATGAATTGGAAGAAGATTTTTCGATAGAAACTGCTGTTGAATTTGGCAGAATCTACAAACGTGAAGGAAAATGGAAATTTGAAGCTGTAGGCATGGGCATGAAAGGCGGCCTGCAGGATTATTTAAATAAATATCAATAAGGATATGGCAATTAATCTTCAAAAAGGACAGCGCATCAGTCTGGAAAAAAGCAATGGCAGCAAACTGCAAAACGTTTGCGTGGGCATTAACTGGGGCGCTATTGAGAAAAAAGGGATGTTTGGTTTCAGTAAAACCAAAGAGGCGGTTGACCTTGACGCGAGTTGTGCTTTGTTTGACGAGAACAAACAACTGAAAGACGTGGTTTATTTCGGAAACCTTGTTGCAAAGGACGGTTCAGTGCGCCACAGTGGTGACGACCTGACTGGCGATATGGGCGGTGATGACGGCCTGGACAATGAGGTGCTTACACTTGATTTTTCTAAACTTGCTCCCGGGATTAGCTATGTGGCTTTTGTGCTGAACAGTTTCAGGGGTCATGATTTTGGTACAATTCCTTTTGCATCTATCCGGATCTATGAAGGAACGTCTAAACGGGTGAACGAGGTTTTTGCGAAATATGACATTGCCAATGGGGCAGGCTTTGCAGGGCATGTTTCGATGGTATTGGGCGTGTTTTACAAGAAAAACGGCGAGTGGAAGTTCAATGCCATTGGCGAGCCAACCAAAGACAAAAAACTCGAGGAAACGGTAAATACAGTGAAACAAAGTTATTTATAGGCCTTTTGAGGTTTTAATTGAATAAAAATGGAAACTAACGAAAATGGCACATCTAGTCTGACGCCGGCGAAGATCGACAAAGAGGGCAATGTAGACCTGACTGTACTGAGTGCCGAGGACGAAAAGAAATACAAGGAATTGGGTAAGTCTCTGCAGCCTTCTGATGTGAATTCGATCCTGAATTATGGGGTAGAGACCCAGAATTCTATGGAGAAATACAGTAATGATTTCCTGTCATCTGTGCGTACGTACAACAGCGGCGAAGTGGGTGGTTTGATCAACGAATTGCTGACCGAGCTGAATTACATTGATGTCAACGAGTTGGAGCAGAGTGGCTTTAAGTCCTTTTTGTCTAAGATTCCTTTCTTAAAGAATCTGGTGACTGACGTCAAAAAACTGTTCCAGAAATATGATGTGGTGGTCAATAATATTGATAAAATCACCAATAAGATCAAGGCAGGGCGATTGAATTCGATCAAGGACAACAGTTCACTGCAGACCATGTTTGACAGCAATGTGAACTACATCCATGAGATGGAAGAGCTGATCATTTCCGGGCAGTTGAAATACGAGGAACTGAATTTAAAGCTGACTGAAATGGAGGGCCGTCCGGCTGATTACCAGGATTATGAGATCGCGGATTTGCGCGATTTTGTGAGCAGGTTGGATAAAAGGTTGGCTGACATGAAAATTGTTCGTTTCATCATGCTGCAATCACTGGCCCAGATCAGGGTGGTGCAAAACAACAATACTTCTATTGCCGAGAAAGCACAGTCGATTGTATCTACAACCATTCCGGTTTGGAAAAATCAGTTGACCATCGCAGTAGCGCTGCAAAGGCAGAAAGCCAATGTGGAGATGCAGAAGAAAATCTCTGATACGACGAATACGATCTTGCAGAAAAATGCGGAGATGCTGAAACAAAACAGCATCGACGTGGCCAAGGAAAATGAAAAAACAGTAGTGTCACTGGAGACATTGAAAATGACTACGTCATCATTGATCGATACATTGAATGAAGTGAAACAAATTCATGAGGCTGGTGCACAGAGCAGAAGGGTATTAGATGGGGAGTTAAAAACTTTGGAAGCTGAGCTGAAAAAGAACGTAACGCGCGTTAGCTAAAATTAAAAAATGGATGAAAGGCGTGTAAATATTTTACGGGCATCAAGGGCAGAGATCAGCAGGTTACAGCTGCTCTCTGTTTTTTTTGAAGAGGAGGTGCTCTACAAAATCTATTTACGGAGTCAGGTGATCCACCAGTTGTTTGAAAACAACGAAGACCTGGATATCGACAAGCTGGAACTTTTCCATGTCCAGTTTACCGCCAGCCTGATCGAGCTGCTGAAAAAGATCAAGAAAAGCAATGAAAAGAACGTCAGTCTGATCTACGCTGAAATCGACTTGAACAAAGAAATGATCGCCCAGATGAGCGATGCGGTATTTACCGAAAAAAACTTTAACCTCGACAAACAGAAGCAATCGCTTAAAATCAACCAGTCGCTGCGGAAACTCTACGAAGTGCTGTCTGATTTGAATACAGATTTCCCCTTTTCTAAGAATATCAATGCTTTTAGTTCAAGATATGCCAAAGATTTCTTTTATGATATTTCAGCAGAGCAATTGGGGGTTCTGATTGCCTCTGATCCGAAGGACATGTATGTCAATGTACATGCGAGCATTGAAAGAAAACTGATGGGCTTGCTGTGCAAATACGATTTCAAAACGGAATTCTTTTATGGGCTCAAATCTGGGCAACTGGTATTGGAACTGTATAAGTTTATCGATATTGACCGGTATTTCCTGTTCTTTCCCCGGAGAAATGTGTTTTTGATATTTGAGTTGGACGAGCTGCAAGGCATTGATTGGACAAACAACCTGTCTGAAAAAGGCAAGCTGATCCAGGAGATTTCGTTTAAAAATGACAAGCTGGTCAGCGAAGCTGCGGCTTTGAAGACCTATATTCCGGGCGAGATCATTCAATTGCTGGAAGAGAATTATTTGAAAATTTCTGACATTGACTTTTTGAACCACCTAAATAATTTTGATGTTCAAGCCAATATACTGAAGGCGATGCTGAAGACCGATTTGTTTTAAACTAAAAAAGCGACCCCTATAGGAGCCGCTTTTTTTAAAGCTTGTTTTAAGGTTAAAACAAAGACTAGAACAATGAGAATTCTACCCTTCTGTTTTTCTGACGACCTTCAGCAGTTTTATTGCTTTCGATAGGTTGGTTTGGACCGTAACCTGTCGCTTCAATTCTGGAAGCATTGGCACCTTGCGATACCAGGTAGGCTTTTACCGATTCTGCTCTGTCTTTAGACAAACGTAAGTTCAATGCCATTGAGCCGGTGTTATCTGTGTGACCAGCCAGTTTCAAGCTAAAGTTTTTCTGAACCAATAGTTCGGCAACTTTATTTAAAGTAGCATAAGAAGTAGAACGGATAGTTGCTTTTCCTAAGTCAAACTCCAGATTTTTGATGGCTTCATCAACTACTCTGCGGTCTGCTTCAGTAATGATTACCTTTTCCTGAATGACAGGAGCAGGTGTTTTTAAAGGACAACCGGCACCGTCAACAACTGTATTTGCTGGTGTTCCGGCACATTTGTCGTACTTGTTTGCTACACCATCTCCGTCATCATCGCCAAGTTGTTTCATTAACTCTTCTTTGTCTCTTCTTGCATTTTCTTCAGCTGAAGACAAGGCTCTTCTCAACTCAGCACTTTCAGCCGCACTTTCTTCGCGGATGGCAGCGATTGCACTGTAGTTTTGCAATTGTGATGTTCCTTTTCTGCCCAATGCGATTTCTAAACCGGCATGTGCATAAGAAAATCTGTCATTTGCGCCGCTGCTCACACCATCAAAGTTGTTCGCTTTTACAAAGTTCACATTGTAACCTAAATCGATGTTTACGCCTTTAGATACACCAAATTTGAAACCGGCACCGATTGGGATAAACCAGTTTTGGTTATAACCTGTGTTTGAAGCATTGACCGTAGCATCTGTTGTTGCTGCGGAAGACATGTAACCCGCACCAGCAGTAATGTATGGTGACAAGACGTTGCGTTTTTGATTTAAGCTCATGTTGGCAATGGTAAAGTTACCACTCACTGCTGCAGACCATTCGATTTTAGATTCGAAAGTCGCTGCGCTACCTGGAGTCGCATTCGGACGGCCACCTCTTACTTTACCAGCCAGGAAGTCGGCCTGGATACCAAAACCAGGAATGATTTGTTTTTTGATGTAACCACCGTATCCCCAATCTTCATAAGGCGTGCTGAAGTCGCCATTAGACCTGCCATTGAACGGCGTGTAATGTGTAAGCATACCACCGTTTAGTCCTACAGACCAGGTACGAAAGTACTTTTTGGCAAACTTGTCGTTTGTTTGTGAGTCTGCTTCTTGTGCAATTAATTGCGATGATAGCCCTATCAGGGACAATACCATTGCTGCTTTAGTAATTCTAGATTTCATTTTTCAAGTGATTAGATGTCTGTTCATTTTTTAGTCGAACGAGTACCTACTTGTAATAATCCTGCCAAAGGAAGATTTTAGAAAATTTAGTTGAGAAAGCTTTAAGAGTCAGCAGATTAATGCATGGACAACATATAGTATCGGTGCTAAGTTAACGCCATGTTAACCTACTGAAATGTATATTATTTACTACACTTTTTGCTGATAGGAAATTTTTATAACTCAAATATTTCACCCTTTTCAGGAATGTTAACATTGTAACCCTGTTCTACGAGCGCATCCTTCAGACTGTGCATTCTTTTGTGCTCGCCGTGAACTAGAAATACAGCTTTAAGTTTGCTGTTGTCCTGCTGCTTTACGGTGTTGACCAGGTCGTTATGATCTCCATGCCCACTCAACAAATCGGTCTGTTTGATGGTCGCATAGACCATCAGATCCCGGTTTCTCAATCTGACAATCGGATCTCCTCTCAGCAACCTGTCGCCCAATGTACCTTTGGCACAATAGCCAATAAAAAGGATGGTGCAATAATAATTCTGAATGTTATAATACAGGTGGTCCTGAATCCGGCCACCCTCCAGCATGCCGGCTGAAGAAATGATAATGCAGGGCTCATGGTAGTTGGATACCGATGCACTTTCTTTTTTATCATGAACATAGGAGAGCTCTTCAAATTCGAATTCGTCGCCCCTGGCCTGGTAAAAATGCTGCGATTCCTCGTTGAGCAAATGGTGGTGCCTGCGGTATACATCGGTAGCAAAACTGGCCAGCGGACTGTCTACAAAAATTTTGACAGGTGGGAGCAGTCCCTCTGAAAAGATCTTGTTTAGCGAATAGACCAGGGCTTGCGTACGACCAATGCTGAATGCGGGAATGATGAGTCTGCCGGGAAACTTAACGCAAGTTTCATTGATGGTGTCCACCAGTTTATCCTGTAAATTTTGATCAGTACTGTGGAAACGACCTCCATAGGTAGATTCACAAACGAGATAATCTACCTGTGGCAGTGGCTGCGGGTCGACCAGAACCGGGTAGTTTTTTCTGCCGATATCACCTGTAAATGCGATTCTTTTCTCTGTGCCTTTGTCGGTTACCGTTAGCACAACAGCCGCTGCGCCAAGTAAATGGCCGACCGGAATGAAACACAGGGAGATGTCTTTATTGATCTGGAAAGTTTTGTCGAAAGCAATGGTGACAAATCGTTCCATGGTATCATTGACATGCTTTTGGAGGTATAAAGGTTGCGGGCCAGACCTGTGGCGCTTGCCTCTGGCGGGCTTATTTTGTTTGCTCAAAAATATATTGACAGAATCCTGAAGTAACAATTCAGTCAGGTCTGCAGTTGGCGGAGTAGACAAGATTTGCCCCCTGAAACCCATGCGAACAAGGGTGGGGAGATTACCAGAATGATCGATATGGGCATGCGTGAGAATAACCAGGTCAACCGTGGTCGGATCGAACGGAAAATACTGGTTTTCCTCCTGATAAGTGTCCTTTTCGTAATCCAGCCCACAATCAACCAATATGGTATAGTTGTCTAACTGCAGTAAATGCATGCTTCCGGTGACCTGCTGAGCAGCTCCCCATATGGTCAATTTCATAGTTTCAGTTGTGCTGATAAGCCCGGCAAGTTATCAATTTTTAGGCATGATAAAATACTGTTTGGTTATAATTTATTGTCGCCAAGCCAGTGCAACCAATCGGATATTTGGTAGGTATAGTTTAAACGTTCCGGTATGTGATTGGTAGACACCTTTTTCCAGTTTTTTAATTCATTGATAAAAGCGGGGATTTCCAGTCCGGATCTTTGCGCGGCCTTTGTGTAAAATTCTTGTTTTTCGGGATGGTCGGGGCAAACTGCATTAAAAATAAGTGCAAAGGCCTTTTGCTCCAGGATTGCTGTGGTGATACCAATGCAATCTGTGAGGTGGATTAAATTTACTGGCGCCTGTCCGTTGGGTACATTGGTTTTACCGGCGAAAAATCTGGCTGGATCCCTGCCCGGACCAACGAGTCCGGCAAAACGGATGATGCTGACATTGAACCGCGGCTCGCTCCGCAATATGTTTTCTGCCTCGATCATCGCCAAACCTGAGGGTGTGTCGGCATCGGTGGCACTGGATTCTGTTGCAATTTGATTGCGATCGCCGTAAACCGAAGTAGAACTGATAAACAGGATGTTTTTGACCAATCCCTTTTTTGCTGCCTCTGTAATTGACTTGATTTTTCCTGGAAAACTGGATTGGCCTCCGCTCGCCCTCTTAGGTGGAATGCAAATCACCAGTGTCTCACTGTAAAAAAAGTCTGGATCATAACTGAAATCACCTTCATTAAAGCTAACCAGGTAGGGGCGGATGCCATCCCGCTGCAGTTCTTCCAGTTTATCCGGTGTAGTGGTAGAACCTTTGACCAGGTAATGCTGACTAAGAAGTTCTTTTGCTAAAGGCAGCCCGTACCATCCACAGCCTAGAATACTGATTGTATTTTCCATTTTAGTTTTTTAAGAATGACCGGCAGCCAAATAGCTGCGCCTGGATATTTCGAGAATATTGGCGATGAAAGTAGGGAAATCAATACGAAGATCAAAACGGCTATTTAAACTTATTGGTCGCTTGCTTGTTGTCAAGGTATCAAATCGAAGATTATGGAAAATATAAAAAAAGAAATAGTTGAAGGTCAGGAAACCGATGAATCCTCAAATCCAGGACTGGATGCAGATCATTCCTCGGACGGAGATACGGTGAAATCCAGGTATAACGACGACAATGAAATGGTCTCTGGTGTTTCAGAGGGTGCCGATGAAAGTCACCGGCCTGTTCACCGCAAAATCTCCTCGCCTTTAGACGAGAAATAATGTTTGGCATCATTTTTTCTTAAGTCATTGTAACATTTACTTATTTACTAAAACTTAAAGTCATGAAATACATATTGTCAATATTCGCATTAGCGATCGGATTGTCTTCTTGCAGCAACGGTGCTAAAGAAGAAGCGATTATGAAACAACAAGCGATCGTTGCCGTAAGGGATAGCTTGAAATTAGACAGTTTCAAACGCACAGAAGAAAAGAAAAAGCAAGATGCAATCGTCGAAGCGAGGGTAAAGGAAGAGAAAAGAACGCTTCTATTGTCTGAGCGGAACGATCCGGCACCTGCGCCACGTCAGTATAGTGAAGCAGAAGCGCCTGCCGCTAAGAAAAAAGGATGGAGTTCTGCAGCTAAAGGTACCGTGATCGGTGCTGGAGCTGGTGCTTTAGGTGGTGTTCTGATCGATAAAAAAGACGGGAGAGGTGCAATCATCGGTGGCTTGGTTGGTGCCGGTACAGGATATTTAATTGGTAGAGATCAGGATAGAAAATCCGGTCGTGTGAAACCTAAAAACTAAGCTTTTTTTTCTTAACATATTTTTTGAAAGTCGTTGCTGAACTCCAGTAACGACTTTTTTTGTAAATAAATTCACAACTTTACTATTTTCTGAGCGATCGTTGAAAGTCTTCTATAAAATATTTCGTATGTTCGTTATTGAATTCAAATAATCGATCCGCTGACAGAAAATGACTAAGAAACAGATATTAATTGTTGATGATGAAGTCAGCATTTTGAAATTACTAAATTTCGTTCTGTCTAACCATTATGACCTGGTTATTAAGACCAGCGGGGTTGAGGCCCTGACCTGGCTGGAGGAAGGTAATTCGCCTGCTCTGATCTTATCAGATCTGGAAATGCCTTATTTCGACGGAAGTTCCTTTATCTATAATTTAAAGATCAGCGGGTTTTATCGTGATACCCCGGTGATTATCCTTTCGGGTGCCAGCAATTTAGAGGCCCGTGTTGCCCAGATGCCGTTTAAGCTGGATGATTATATTCCAAAGCCGTTTAATCCAACCCAACTAAAGGAAGCTATTTCTAACGTTTTTGCAAAATATGACTGAGAAGCAAACTGATCCCACTATCGGAACGCACAAATCCATTTCGCTGTTGTTTTCAGCTCCTATATTTGCTGATGAGTTACTACCTCAGCTCAGTGCCTCATTTGAAGTTCATTCGGAGAACAATATAGAAGCATTGGACACATATTTGAAAGACCAGTCCTTGTTTAGTTTACCAGATGTGATCATTCTTGAGGTTGATCCTGCTGGTGAATGCTTTGATTACATCGAAAAATTGAAGAAAAATGTCCTGTTAAAAGGACTGGTAATTATCCTTCTAGGCGACAAGCAGGATAAAAGTGTGCGGGACAAAGCAATGAAATTAAAGGTGAATGACCTGTACACTTCGCCGATTCCTTTGAAAGATTTGTGCGAACGGATCGTTTTCCTGGTAAAATTCAAATTGATCAAGCCACAGTTGTCTGATCTTTCCAATATTGACTATAACTACAAAATTCCTTTTGCTAAAAGGTTATTTGACATTACCGCCTCCGGTTGTGCGCTGCTTTTGATCTCACCATTGTTGCTAACAGTAGGTGTTGTGGTCGCTTTGGAATCAAAGGGCCCTGTTATTTTTAAAAGCAAACGTGTAGGTACGGGGTACCGGATTTTTGATTTTTACAAATTCAGATCGATGCGCCAAGGTGCCAGTGCTGAGTTGCAGAAATTGTCGACTGAACTCAATCAATACGACAAGTCTGAAACTGGTGGAACCACCTTCGTTAAACTGAAAAACGATCCTCGGATTACCGGATTTGGGAGGTTTATCAGAAAATACAGCATTGATGAATTGCCACAGTTATTTAACGTGCTAATAGGGGATATGTCTCTTGTTGGAAATCGACCATTACCTTTGTATGAAGCTGAAACGCTGACGTCTAATGAGTGGACCATGCGTTTCCTCGGCCCGGCTGGGTTGACTGGCTTATGGCAGGTGAGCAGGAGGGGACGAGCAGATATGTCGGAGCGCGAGCGCAAAAAGCTGGACAATTTTTATGCACAGAATCATTCTTTCTGGTTGGACCTGAAGATTCTGTTAAAAACGCTTCCAGCTGCAGTTCAAAAAGAGCAGGTATAAATATCTGTAATATCTCAGTTTACTTTCCTGGAATAAAGTTTTTTCAATAAAAATATATGCCACTGGCATATGTTTAAGCCCCGTTTTTGGCTGAAATAACGGGTGGGTCCGGGACCCCCGGGACTACCCAGTTAAATTTTATATTCTTTCATTTGTTTAACGGATCGGATAAGCCCGATAGCCATGCTATACTAAACAATTAGTTGCGGCTTACGGCAAAGACGATTTAAGGACGACTTGCAGACGAGTCAGGGACGACTTTGGATGACCCCCGGTCATGCAACAGTAATTCAGGAATAATCTGCCAGTTGACCGCCAGGCAATAGCCTGGTAGAGGATAAAAGAATTCATATAAATGTTTAACTAAATTTTTAAAACAATGGCAAAGATCAACAAAGGAATTCTGGGACCACTATCTGGTAGGGTAGGCCCGGTAATTGGATTTACCTGGAAAGGTATTCCCTGCATTAAAGGACGGACTGAAAAACAGACTACTCCTGCCACGCCCGCACAAATTGAAAGCAGGAAAAAGCTTTCCTTCCTGAACAATCTGCTCGTTCCATTTCATCCCTATATTACCGTCGGGTTTGGACAAGTAGCGCATCAAAAAACCGAAATAAGCGCTGCATTTTCAAGAAACTATCACGCTGCCGTGTTGGGAACTTATCCGGATTACATGGTCGCATATGACAAGTTTGTGATCAGTACGGGGGCTTTGCCCATGGTGACTGATGTCGCCGTGGAACTAAGCAATCCGGACACTATAAGATTGACCTGGAAGCAAAACTCGACAAAGCACACCTCATTTGATGACCAGTTGATGCTTGTCATTTATTGTCCGGAGTTGCAAAGAGCAGATGGGTTCATAGGAGGTGTCAAGCGTAATGCTGAGCAATGTACGTACCTTTTTAATCCAAATATGATTGGAAAACGACTGGAAATCTATCTGGGCATGAGTTCCATAAACAGAAAGCACGTGGCCGAGAGCATTTATTTAGGTAGTTTGCCCCGAGTGTAAAAAGCCCAAATAGAAAAAGGGTGTCTGAACAAATTGACAGACACCCTTTTTTTTATTTTTCCAACGTTATTTATCGTCGCAATTCTGCCTGGTGATGTTAATACCGTTTAGGATCACATCAAATTCTGTACGTCTGTTCAACTGCTGATCCGCTTCCGAACACGGAACGCCATCGTAGCAACGGTTAACCAATCTGGTTTTACCGTAATATTCAACCCTGATCCTGTTGGCCGAAATTCCTTTAGAGACCAGGTAGCTTTTAGAAGATTCAGCCCTTCGGTTTGACAAGCTCCTATTGTACGCTTCAGAAGCACGGCTGTCGCAGTGGCTGGAGGTAATGATGGTGATCTCAGGATACTTCCTCATCAAAGCTGCCAATTCATCCAGAGCGGGTCTGGCATCAGGTCTGATTTCAGATCTGTCCAGATCGTAATAGACATTTTGAACTGCAAAAACACGCTTTAAAGAGTCACAATTGTTCAGTACATACTGCTGGATGTTTTCTGTTTTAAACAGGTAGATGTCCATATTGATAGTAGAATCTCTGGTGATCCCATTGGAACTCACAAACCCGATCTGGTTCACATAGCCCAATTTTTGTCCGGTTAACTCATAGTCCATATCACTTGGAATTTCTTTTCTGAATTCAGCCCTGGTATTGGTCTTTAAAGTATCGGTACCATCGAGGTGACGCATGATCAGCCTGCTACCCTGAAGTGGTAATTTTGTTCTTCCATCCCTGATTGTACCTTGTAGTAAAATCACATGAGAGGACTTCTTAAAAGAATAGATATCATCACTGCCTCTTCTGTTAGAACTGAGGTAGCCGCTTTTTCCATCTTCGTTGGCAATCAAACCAAAATCGTCTTTGGAGGTATTGATAGGCGTACCCATATTCCGTGGTTCGGTGACAGGTTTCATCTCCTTTAACTGAACTTCAAAAACATCTAGTCCGCCTAAGCCAGGATGGCCTGTAGATGCGAAGTATAAATGGTCCTTTTTATCCAGGAAAGGGAAAAGTTCATTTCCTTCGGTGTTGATCTTTTTTCCAAGGTTAACAGGTCTTGTCCACTGACCGGAGCCGGAACGTACACAATAATAAAGATCTGATCCCCCAAATCCACCTGGTCTGTCCGAAGCAAATATTAAGATATTGCCTTCTTTATTTAGCGTTGGATGTCCCGTTGAATACTCTTCCCCGTTATACGGAAACTCCACGATGCGCCCAAGATTGGCACCTGACACGGTATACATCTTCAGTTTGTTCGTTCCGTCTTTACTGGTTTTTGCCTGACCTTTGTAATAATTGTTGCGGGTAAAAATGATCGAACCATCAGGAAAGACAGCTGCAGAACCATCGTGATATTTTGAGTTTACTTCGCCTTTTAGCAAAGATAGATTCAAGCCTTCTGCCAGAAGAATTGCCATGGTATCCCTTTCCAAAGAAGTGCTAAATTGCCCGATGGTCTTAGTATCGTTACTGGTAGGCGCGGTATCGTCATCGTTGAACCGGTAAGTCTTGTTGTTCTTGCTTTGCGCAACAGCCATCAGGCTGTCGGGATCGATCACCTTAATTTCCTTAAGTGTGGGTATGACGTAAAGTTTTGAAAAGGGCGTATTGTCCCATTGAAAGATCCTTCTAGACCTGTTACTCACTTTTCTATTACTTGCGAAAATCAATCCGTCCCTGTAATAAGCAGGGGAGTAGTCAGAGCCCTGCGAATTCAAATTCGTAAAGCCAATTTTCCAGTTGCCCAGGTTTCTGCTCAACTGGTCCATATTTGAATTGGCGAAAGCTGCTGCACGTTTGTCACCAGGAATCATTCCATAGTATTTTCTGTACCATCCTTCAGACCTTTCATACAATTGATTATTGGCTAATGCTTCTGCATAATACAATGCCCACTCCGGTTTTACGGTTTGCTGTTTGGTCAGTTTTTCATACCAAAACATAGACTCCTCGTAGTTCTTGATCATTTTATAACTATAAGCGATCATTTCCTGGGCTTTTACATTTCCAGTATCAGCTTTTAAAATGGGACTCAGTTCATTGATGGCAGAAACATATCTTAATGCATTAAACTCTGTAGTCGCCTTGGTCAGGTTAGCTTCCTTTTGCGTCTGGGCACTGGCAGGTTTTACATTTATTGCCAGGAAAAATGAAAACGCGAGGAGGTTGATATAGATTAGTTGTTTCTTCATGTTAAAAATATCTTGGAGATAAAAACTTGCCGCCGCCAAAGCCAAACTCATATCTGATCATGATTTCATGACTTCCAGAATTGAATTGATTAAGCGCTGTTGTGCTGTAATCATAGCTGTAACCAATTCTGATTTGAGGAGTAGCCTGGATCTCTATAAGTCCCGCCACATCAGCGCTTGTCCTGTACTGGGCACCAATACCAATAACATCCTTGATCCAGAGCGTGGCATTGAGGTCGGCCTCAATTGGCGCACCTTTAACACCCTTAATCAAAAACGAAGGCTTAAACTTAAAATCATCGGTCATTGCGAAAACATATCCACTTGCCAGAAATACGTGCAGTGATTGTGTATTTCTCAAATCAGTGTTGGGTGATTCGTAAGAAGTGAGCTTGTTTTTAACCAGATCCTGGGCAGACAGACCCACATAAAACTTGTCTGAGTTGTAATAAACACCAGTTCCAAAATTGAATAATGTTTTGTTTGTATTGTAAGCAAATGCAGGGTCGTAAGTTCCTGAATTTAAGGCAACGCTTGTATAATCAGCTCGGTACTGATTTAAGTTACCCTGAATTCCGAAGGCAAGGGTTCCCTTATCCATACGAATTCTATAGGATCCGCTGATGACAGCACCGTTGGTTTGTGTGATTCCAAGCTTATCAGTGAAAAGCTGTACCCCAACACCGATCTTTTTGTCCATAAGCGGCGCATCAAGTGTGATTGTGCCCGTTCTAGGTGCACCATCAATACCAGTCCACTGATTTCTGTACAATGCAGTCACAGAAGTTACGTTCCTGCTCCCGGCATAAGCTGGATTGATGGCCAGCGTATTGAACATGTACTGCGTATACATGGCATCTTGTTGTGCTTTAACTCCGAGTCCCATCAAACTGATGCAGCAGGAAATTAATATTATTTTAAATGGTCTCATTTTATCTGTTAATAGTGATGTATCCTACCCGTTTATTTTTCCCGTCTATGGTTACGATGTAATAGTAAGTCCCAACTGGCACATCGTCGCCAACAAAAATTCCTTCAGTTGTTTTACCATCCCAGGTGTTCTGGTAGTCTTTAGAACGATAAACGCGATTTCCCCAACGATTGAACACTTCCAGGCCAACTTTTTTTCCGATAGCGTTCTCGACTACAAAGAAATCATTGATGCCATCATTGTTGGGCGAGAAGCCACCAGGTATTTTAATTGAGCCTTTGTTTAGGGTAACAGGCGTCAACACCGAAGGCGATACGTCACCCGCCACCAAAGGATCTGGATTGAAGCCGTCGGTCGACTGGTCCCTAAGCGTAGTGTTGTCGCTGGCCGAAACACCTTCTACCGTTGCGAAGTTGTTGAATATACCTTGCTCATTTGCAATGGTTACTTTAAGTTCCATGTCAACCGTCTGCTTGGTTGTTGGTACTAAACTGCTGCTAGGAAGGAGCATATTGGCTACCGAACCCCCATTGTACGCTGGATTTATTTTAAGTCCGCTAGTTGCAGAAGTGTTGATACTAATGATCTGATACGATGCATCCGTAAAAATCAGGTTTAAGTTATCCGTTAAACTGACATTGTTGATGGCAAAATCGCCGTAGTTGACCATTGTAAATCTGTAAATCAGATTGTAAGAGCCATCTGCGTTTTTAACGTTGCCAACCAATGCTTTTGCCAATCCAATTTTAGCCGGAGTCGTTACATTTATAGTTACTGCAGCAGGTTGAGATTCATTTCCGTCTGCATCCCTGATGATGTAGGTAAAGTCGTCAGGACCGCTGTAACCAGGATTAGGTGTGTAAATCGGTTGTTTGGTAATAGGATCGAAAGTAATCGTGCCATGTTTAGGCGGATTGGTAATGACTACTGAACCTCCTGTCGGCACATTTACGGGTACAGTAACAGGTTTGTCTGTGCTTACTGGCAAGTTGATGTTCTGAGCAATAAGAATAACCGCCTGAGTAGGCACCGATGGTGTCACATCTCCTGGGGTAGTCGGATCGGGAACCAGTCCGTTTGTAGATACGTCCGTGGTTGGCGCCCCATTGCTTGAAGAATTACCAGTGACGGTCGCGCTGTTTGAGAATGTACCACCTAGCTGGCCGGCAGCAAGTGTAACTTCCATTTCGACCTGCTCTTTGAAGTTGGCATTCAATGTACTCGTGCTCAGTAACAGATCCGTGTTTGTTGTTCCGTTAAATGAGCCGTTCACTCTTAACGTTCCAGTTCCGGTTAGTTTGGTAATGGTAAATGTTCTGGCCGGGAATGCATTGCTGAGGTTGTCGATTAAACTTAAGTTGTTAATCGCAACATCTCCATAATTCTGAATGGTAAATAAATAACTCAATTTGTAGCTGCCATCCGAGTTACGAACCTTGGAAGTAAGGCTTTTCGCCAGTCCCACTTTGGCAGGTTTGGTCACCGTAATGGTTACTTTTCCTGGTGCCGATTCATTACCATTGCTGTCTTTAATGATATAGGTGAAGTCATCCGGTCCAGTATATCCAGGAGTAGGGGTGTAGATTGGTTTTCCTGTTACAGGATCTATAGTGATCGTTCCGTGTTTAGGTGGTACTGTGATAACTACTGAACCACCTGGAGGAACCGGGATGTCGGTAATGATGGTTGGAGTTCCATTGTTTGGCACGCCAACGGTTATGTCCGGAGCTGGAACTATCGCATTGATGGTTACGGTAACTGTTATCGGGTCAGATTCAACACCATCTGAAGTAGTTAATTTATAAGTAAAGGTATCGTTTCCTGTATATCCTGTTGCAGGAATAAATACTGCATTTCCAGAGGGAATAATCGTAACCGTACCATGCGAAGGACCTGTCACAACAACAGGTGTCGTTCCAGTATTGCTGAAATCATTGTTTTTAACCGGAATGCTAATTGTAGTATTGACCGGTGTTGTTACGTTGTCTGCAGAACCAACAGGTTTTACGTTGATAACAACATTAATCGGATCTGATTCTATATTGTTCGCGTCCCTTAGTTTGTAAGTAAAGGTGTCTTTACCCGAGAAAGGCCCGTTGGGAGTATAAACGGGAACCCCTGCCGAGTTGACAACAACTGAACCATTTGTCGGGTTGGTATTGATGATAACGGTAGTTCCAGTCTTACTTTGATCATTATCCTTCACCGGTATTGTTACTGCAGTATTAGCTGGAGTCGTTGCAACATCAGTGTTACCGGCTGGCTTTGAAGTAAGGGTAACGACAATAGGATCGGAGTCCAGTCCATCAAGGGTTTTCAAAATATAAGTAAATGAATCTGTACCAGCATAACCTGCAGAAGGGGTGTAGACTACCGTTCCTGTAGGCGTCACAGTAACAGTTCCTTGCAATGGTGGCGTGTTAATAACTACTGATGTTCCCAATTTTCCAGGGTCATTGTTTTTAACATCGATTGGCGTCGCTCCATTAACAGCGCCTACGTTGTCAGGCAAGCCTGTTGGCTTAACGTTGACAGTTACGGTAATAGGATCAGATTCAATATTAGCGGCATTTTTCAATTTATAAGTGAACGTGTCTATGCCGGAAAAACCTTGCTTTGGTGTGTAGATCGGAACCCCTGAACCATTGAAAGTAATCGTTCCGTTTAACGGTGCATCAAACAAAACAACAGTTGTTCCTGTTTGACTGATATCATTATCCTTCACTGGAATGGTCACTGGAACATTTGTTGATGTATTCGTGATATCGGGAGTACCAGAAGGCTTGCTCGGGGTTGAAGATACAGTTACGGTAATTGGAAAGGAATCCAAGCCATCAGCAGTTCTCAAAATGTAATTGAAAGTATCTGTTCCGATAAATCCTGGATTTGGCATGTAAGTAATGATGCCTGCTGCATTGACAAAAACACTTCCGTTGGATGGGAGGGTATTAATTACCACTGCAGTCCCTGTTTTACTCGCGTCGTTGTTTTTTACTGTAATGTTTAACGGCGTATTAATGATATAAGTTTCGACATCTGCAGTTCCAAAAGGCCTTACATTGATGTTTACTATAATCGGGTCAGAATCCACACCATCTGCAGTTCTCAACAGGTAAGTAAAACTATCTTTGCCTGAGAAGCCTGGATTTGGGGTGTAAACCACTTCGCCAGAAGAGCTAACAGTGGTGCTACCATTCAATGGATTAGAACCAATAATTACATTAGTACCAGTTTGACTTAAATCGTTATTCTTTACAGGCACGGTCACTGGTAGGCCAGTGAAGGTCACGTCCTGTTCAGGTGTTCCAACCGGTTTCACATTTACAGTTACTGTAATTGGATCGGATTCTACTCCTCCTGCATTTTTTAGTTTGTATGTAAAGGAATCCCGGCCGCTGTATCCATTTGCGGGAATGTAGGTAATTGTATTGTTTGGATTGACAAATACACTTCCATGTATTGGATTGGTATTTGGAACAACGGTCGCATTTGTCCTGCCAGGGTCATTATCAATAACCGGCAAAATGATTTGTGCATTCGTAGTCGTAGTCCCTAAGTCGTTTAGGCCAATTGGTTTCAAACTAACTGCCACATTCACAATCGCAATATTGGACTCCAAACCATGAATGTCTTTCACAGTGTAAGTAAAAGAATCACTTCCCGTAAAACCATTGTCCGGTCTGTAAATTACGTCCCCAGTTACTTGGTCTACGATTACTATTCCATTCTGTGGTTGGCTCTTCAATACTACGGTAGTAACGTTTATGGTAGAGTTGCCATCCGGATCAGTGTCATTTTGAAGAATAGGAATCGAAATTTCTGTGTCTATATTTGTTCCAAAGTTATCATTGACAGCGACCGGTCTGCGGTTGACATCAACTTTAACGTCATCTGAAGTCTGACAACCTCCTGCCGAGGTTATGGTCCAACGGAAAATATAAATTCCACCGTTCAAAGAACTTGCAGTGCTATTAAAAGCGCTGCTGTTTGTGAAAACTGCTGTACTTGGTCCGGATACCTGAGTCCATAATCCAGTGCTACCTGCTCCCGGATCATTACCTGCAAGAATGACAGAATTCGAAGGACTGTTAATAAATTGATCTGCACCTGCATTTGCAGAAACAGATGGCGCAATATAATTTACAGTGATGGTACCAACATTGGAGCTTTTACCATAACTGTCTCTAACAATATAGCTTGTCGCTACATTTCCAGAGTAAGCGGATGAAGCAACAAAAGTTACTGTCCCGTCATTGTTGGCCGTGAAAGTTCCCTTGCCAGCTATAGTTAATGTTTTCTGAACCCCTTCTGTTACAGGATCTAAGTCAAGTGAAGAAGGAACGATGACCGAACCGGTGTTGGTTGTGGCATCATTCGCAGTAACATCAATGGTAACCTGATTTCCCGGACACCCGTTTTTAGTATCATTATTGGCACTAGGTACCTGAAGTGTATTTTCATTAAATACCGCAATGGACACATTTCTTACTTCATGAAAGTTGGTCTGATCTCCAGTTGATGATGCAAAACCATACCTCAAATGAGATGGAGCAGCTTCAGAATAAGGAAATCTGTCAATTATGGTAATGGGTTTCAGTACACCGCTACCACCTCTTTTCAATTTTACAGTAATGAAATAACCTCCTGCTGGATTGGGTTCCATTTCCATTAAAACACGTCTGTAACCAACATCTGTTGAATCGGAAGTCCGCCCCGCCCCATTACCAACCAGATCGATTCCCTTAGTGAAAGTTTGTTCAGTAGTAAGGAATTTATAATTTTCAGGATCAAGCGCGTTGCCGTCACCCTTACCCCTAAGTGTAATTGAACCGGGCCTGTAACCAGGTCCACCTTGTCGGCCTTCATTGGGGTTTGAGAAGTTCCCAAATTCGTCTAATCCAATACCAAGATATCCCTTGCTAACACCTTCAGAGATCGGGTTAGTAGTTGTAATTTGCGAATATCCCAGAGAGCCGCCAAATCCTCCGATTTTAAATGGACTGGCGGTTGCGTCAAATAGGAAGAAACTAATCCCATCTGCACCGTTACCACCATAGATGTAATATTCAAAATCAACCCTTAGTCCATTATAGGAAGGGAAATCAGAATTACTGTAGACGTAACCCTTTTGATTTTTTACGCTATTTGTTAACCTTAAATATCCATTTCCTACTGGATCAATTGGAGTTCCCCCCTCGTAGGAACTACCGGCTGCTGTCAGGAAAGCTGATGGCGCCCCGCCAAATGTAATACCTGGAGCAGTTGCGGCTCTAAAGCTCTCCAAATAAGGGAACTGGGCATAACCCGATGAAGCTATGAACTGGAAAAAGGCGAGAAGAAAAAAAATACGTATAATTTTAATCATATTTGGTTGAGATAATTACTACTAATATACGATCAATGCGATACCAAATATAACGCCATGTAGGTGAGTAATTGAAAGTTATGCTTAAATCGGGCCTAGAACCCATTTAAATTGCTAAAATTTTGTAGAATTGTAGTCCGCACTTTTTTCCAAACTGTGGAATAATTTCCCATTTTATTGAGAATAATCCCCACTATTTGATCTTTCCCAAGTTTTGTTTTCAGAGTTATATCTCTTAATCACTTTTGCAGGATTTCCTGCTGCTACAGAGTAAGGCGGCACATCTTTGGTTACAACGGATCCTGCAGCGATGACTGAGTGTTTTCCTATGGTAACGCCGGCTGTAATTACGGAATTTGCAGCAATCCAGCATTCGTCTTCTATAGTAATTGATTTCACGGTAACCGATTGTTTTGATATGGGTGTTAGAACATTCTGATAGAGATGGTTTAATCCGCTAATAACTACATTCTGGGCAATAATTACGTCATTACCAATAGCAACCGGACCTATGACTACATTGCTCATACCAATTAACGTATCGCTGCCAATAAAGACATCGCCCACGCCATTATTGATTGTACAAAAATCTTCTATGGTAGAGTTAGATCCCAGTTCAAATTTGTTAAACGGAAGTACATCCATTCTGGTTCGCCACCTTATTTTGCTTCCTTTGCCTTTTTTATGGAGAATAGGATTTAAGAACATCTTAACCCAAAGTCTTGGACGTGCCTCTCCTTTAGGTATTAGCAATCTATGCACGAACTTTTTAAATCGGGGATTGTTTTTGATAATGTTTATTATCTTCGCCATGTTAATAAGTATATAAATTACAATATTAGTATAATTTAGTCAACTCGTATATATTTGAACGTTTACCGCCCAATTTATGAATTTTTATAAAATAGCTAGACTGTTATGTATTGTTATTTTTCTGGGATTTTTGAATATTCCGGCTATTCTTGCACAGGAAAACTTAATCAGTGAGGTAGATAATTTGTACTTAAACAAACTCATTGCTGCGGCAAAAGAGAATTACCCACGATTTAAGCAAGTAAATTCGGCAGTGAATGTTGCAAAGAGTGACTTGAGTGTTTCCAGAGCATCCTGGTTGGATGCTTTTTCTTTCCAATATGTCGCCAGATCTAATCAACCCTCCACTGCCTTGGTCGAAGTTCAAACAGCTGATCTTTTAACTGGATATCAGTTCGGTGTTTCTATTAGTCCGGGCTTGCTTTTGTCTAAACCTAGCGCTATAAAAATTGCCAAAGAAAAGGTAAAAATGGCGGAATATAGCGTGGAGGAATATTACCTCACATTGGAAGCGGAAGTGAAAAAAAGATACTATATTTATCTACTGAGCCAAAGAACACTGGTTCCGATAAATAATACTTTTTTGGATACCGAAAACAGTTATAAAATTTCAAAATTAGCTTATCAAAAAGGAGAAATCACATTGCAATCCTACTTAAGTGCCTCAGCCAGTTACAACCAGAGCTATGCAGCCAAATTACAGGCTGAAGTCAATTTTCTTTCAGCCAAAGCTTCATTAGAAGAATATACGGTCAACAAACTAGAAGAAATTAAATAAATGGATGAAGTTAAAAAGTTCTTAAGCATCCTGCGCAGACACACGCTTTCTCTAATCGTAGTCCCTGTAGTATCTATTATAATTACTTTTTTTTTGGTCAGAAACCTGCCTGATGCGTATGTTTCTCAAGCGCAAATTGCTACCGGTATTGTAGACGGAACTAAAAGGTATGAGCAGCAGTCAATTTCAAATCAGGGTGCGTTGCAAATGTCTCAGGTTAATCAGGAATTTAGTAACCTGATATCAACTATGCAGTTGAAAAAAGTGCTCGATCAGGTATCTTACAGCTTAATGATTCATGACCTCAAAGATCAGGTGCCATTTAAGAAGCCTAGTAAATTTCTAAAGGATTTGAATAAAAGTGCACGTAATCATGCCCTCGAGGTCTATGAAAAGTTACATGCAAAGATGTCGCCTTTAAACCTCTATAGTCCTGATGAACATGGATTATATGAGTTGCTGAGGTCAATGGGATATGATAATGAAAGTCTCACCCGAAAACTCGCCATTTTTAGGAACGGAGATAGTGATTTTATTACCATTCAATTTGAGTCGGAAGATCCGACGCTTTCAGCATTCGTAGTCAATTCATTATCATCCGAGTTTGTTAATTATTATTCAACTATGGTAAAAACCAATCAGATGAAAGCGACAAATCTATTGGGTTATTTGTTGAAAGAAAAGAGTGACACGTTAACAAAGAAGATGTCGGAATTGAGAAACTACAAAATTAAAAACAGGGTTCTCAATCTGGATGAACAGTCCAAACAACTTTATTCCAATATTATTGAATACGATACAAAAAAACAGGATGCAATTCAAACTACCTCTTCTTACGCAGGTGCACTTGACGAGATCGACAGGAAATTTAGTTCTGATGAGCGGGCTTACTTAGAAGCAACTCTATCCAAAGTAAACAAGAACATAGTTCGAACCAAGGACGAATTGACGGCTCTGTACGACTTGTACTATGAGAATGAATTTGATGAAAAATACAAAACATCCATAGACTCCTTACAAAGAAAATTATCTGAGGAAATTAGCGAGTCTTCTGACCAATATTTGGCCAGCCCTCTTGCACTTAAAGAAGCCCTTGTTCAACAGAAGCTAGAACTTGAAGTTAAAATGGATATCTCAAGGTATTCTTTGAATTCTTTAGAACGTAAACTAGATGAGTTAAATGCGCAGTTTGGCCAGTTAGTTCCGAGAGAAGCAGAAGTACAAACCTATAATCTTAATATTGAAATTGCGACTAAAGAATACTTGGATATATTAAACAGATATAATCAAAGCAATTTAGAGTCAAATATATCAATTACCCTTAAAATTGTTCAGGGAGGGGTGCCTGGTCTGGCATTGCCATCAAAAAAAATGATCCTGGTTATCTTGAGTGGAATCATTAGTGGCTTTTTTGTTTTGTTGGTCTTATTTGTTTTGTACCTTTTAGACAACAGTATCACATCTGCTGAAGAATTGGCAAATAAAACCGACTCTCCAGTAATGGGTGCTATAAGCCTCATAAAAAGTATTCCAGTCGATTTCAGGAGTATATGGAAGGGTGAAGGATTGTCGCCTGCAGAATTACAATTGAAAAATCAGCTTCGGTCGATCAGATATGAAATAGAAAAAGATTTGAGAGGAAAAGTTTTGGGTTTAACGAGCTTAATTGAAGGCCAGGGTAAGACATTTCTGACTATGAATTTGGCGTTTGCCTGGATGATGACAGACAAGCGAGTGTTAATTATAGATGGAAATTTTAAGAACCCTAGTTTGAGTAAAAACTCCAATTCTGAGCTGTTTTTGGAGGATTATTTTCAGGGAAGACTGACTTCTTTGGAGAATCACCAGGATGCAGATATCGTTATTTTAAAAAATAGGGGAGGAGATTCCTCATTGAATGAGATTGCCAGTTATGAGGAAATAAATCAAAAACTCAATTTGGCTAAAGAACATTTTGATTTGATTATTATTGATTTGGCGTCGATTGATATTGTCAGCCAATCTAAAGAGTGGATGACCTATAGCGACGGAATTGTAGGGGTATTCAAGTTTGGACAAGGGGTTGGCAAAAAGCAAAATTCCTCTTTGAAATACTTGAGCGAAAATGGAAAATTTATTGGCTGGATCATGAATGAAGTCCCTGTAGAAAAATAAATATGGAAGTTGCTTCTTATCTCTGGATATTGATCCAAGTCATATTTGGGTTTAATTTGATTCTTCCCTTTGTATTTTATCTGTTTTGGATGATAAAGTCTAAACATAAATTCGAGAAACAAAATGACGGAGATAGCGCAGCCGACTACGCAATAATTGTGACTGCATATCAACAAACACATACCCTACCTTATGTAGTCGATTCAATTTTAAAAGCTAATTACCAAAATTATCTTGTATACATTGTAGCAGATAACTGTGATATCTCAGATCTAAATTTTGCAGATTCCAGAATTGTAATACTGAGACCGCCCGAAATATTGGCCAGCAATACAAAATCTCATCGTTATGCATTTGATAATTTTCAAAGGATTCATGATAGGGTTACTATTGTTGACAGCGATAATCTTTTAGACGCTCGATACTTTATTGAACTGAATAACGTATTTCAGCAAGGTTTTGCTGCAGTACAGGGCGTTAGGAAACCGAAGAATACAAATACGGATATTGCAGCATTAGACGCAGTTAGGGATATCTATTACCATTTTTATGATGGTAAAGTCTTATTCGAACTGGGTTCATCAGCAACATTGGCGGGCTCAGGGATGGCCTTTGACTGCAAAGTTTATCGCGAATTTTTAACTGAAATGAATGTTGAGGGGGCAGGATTTGATAAAGTACTACAAGCTTGGCTGCTCAAAGGCGGAACTAGAATTGCTTTTGCGGAATATGCGATAGTTTATGATGAAAAAACTTCTCAGAATGACCAATTGGTTAAGCAAAGAAGCAGATGGATCAATACCTGGTTTAAATATTTCGGTCTAGGATTTGGAATTATTTTGAAGGGGATAAAAAATTTGAATTTGAATCAATTTTTATTTGGTTTGGTACTGCTAAGACCTCCCTTATTTATTTTCATTCTGGTATCTGGGTTATTTGCATTTATCAACCTGTTTATTTCTTTAACAGGAGTTCTGGTTTGGGCACTTAGTTTTGTTTTATTTGTAGCTGGTTTTTACATCGCATTAAAAAATGCTAGTACGGATTCTGGAGTTTATAAGGTGCTGTTAAAAGCGCCGCAGTTTATCTATCTTCAAGTTGTATCCTTACTGAAAAGTAGAAACGCAAATAAAAATTCGGTGTCTACCACTCATTATCACAATAGTAATGTTGATGACATTAAGTCCTCATGAGAGTACAACCTAAATTAAAGAAGGCTAAAGATGGTCAGGGTGATCTGAATAAAACAGAAAAAATTTGCCGTTTGATCGCAATTATTATTTCCGCTACATCAGTTTATTATTTTTTTATTAAGCTCGTGTTCTTGTAATCCGTAACAAACAAATAATTAAATGCTTAAGTCACTACCTATAAACAGAATTGATAAGCGTGTTCTTTTAGTTTTTGTACTTGCAATAGCCATTATAACTATTTTAGGGATAGCTCATTATGGATTAATATTTGGCGTGGCGGTATCGCTGATCCTAATAGTTATCCCCATCGTGGCATGTATTGTAGTTTATCCTACTTTTGGAATAATCGTGCTGCTTATAGCTGCATATCTAGTTATGTGGGTGATCAGAATGGGAGTAGACTTCCCCCTGGGAACCTTGTTGGATGCGTTACAGCTTCTTCTTCTTCTGGGTTTTTTTATCAGTCAAAAGATTAAACCAGATTACAAAATTTTCAAAAATCCCATTACAGCAGTTGTTATCGCATGGATTTCTTATAACCTGTTAGAGGTGGCTAATTTTCAAGCCGAATCAAGATTGGCATGGGTGTATAGCATCAGGGCTGTTGCAGGAGTAGCCTTGATGTACTTTGTTTTTGTCAGACAAATTAGAAGTGTCGAATTCATAAGGTTAATCTTTAAACTGTGGATAGCTCTTGCGTGCTTTGCAGCGTTGTATGCCTTTAAACAAGAATATTTGGGCTTTTTTGACTACGAATTTGAAAACATCAACAATGATTTACAAAGATCATTGTTATTTATAAGTGGCCATTGGAGAAAATTCTCTATATTTTCAGACCCTGTTGCTTTTTCATACAATATGGTTACGGCTTCAATTTTATGCTTGGTTCTGATGCTGGGCTCTCAAAAAAAGGCACATAAAATAATTTTCGGATTTCTGGTCCTCTTTTTTATGATTGCAATGATTTTTTCAGGGACCAGGGGTGCCAATGTTTTGTTTCCGGCCGCGCTGTTTTTATTGGCTGTTCTCAAATTCAATCGTACCATACTCATTTTCTCTTCAGTCTGTTTCCTGGGTTTGTTGGTCCTGATATTTCTTCCTACAGGAAATCAAAATATTCAAAGATTTCAGTCTGCCTTCCGGCCCTCAAATGACGCCTCATTTAATTTGAGAAAGATAAACCAGAAACGAATACAACCCTTTATTCAAACTCATCCTTTTGGTGGTGGCCTTGGAGCAACTGGAACTTGGGGCTCAAGGTTTTCCCCGAACTCATATTTGGCAAATTTCCCCCCGGACAGCGGATATGTACGGGTTGCGGTAGAATTAGGCTGGATAGGTCTTTTGGTCTTTTGTACTTTTATGTTTGTTATCCTATCTACAGGAATAAAAAATTATTACCTCATAAAAGATCCTACCCTCAAAAAATATTGTTTAGCCATGATTTTAGTCGTTTTTGCGTTGAATATTGGTAATTTTCCACAGGAAGCGCTCGTACAGTTTCCTACCAGCATTTATTTTTATTTATTTGTTGCCTTATTAAACGTTACCTTAGAACTAGACAAGGCGAAACAGCGAAATTTGATTGAAACAGCATGATGAATACCTTAAAAGGACGTGATATTGTTATTGTTGGCTTGCAGCCATGGGACACTGCTATTGGAAGCAACTGTAAGAATATTGCTTTGGAATTCAGCAAGAACAATCGGGTACTGTATGTAAATTCACCGCTTGATCGTATTACGAAGTTGCGCCGTTCAAGTGAGCCTGCTATTCAAAAGAGACTAGATATTCTTAACGGTAAGTTGGAAAATCTTGAATTGGTTGCACCCAATCTATGGGTTTATTATCCGGATGTCGTCATAGAATCTATCAATTGGTTGAGATTGGAATTTTTGTTTGACTTCTTAAACAAAGCAAATAATAAAATGATCGCAGGATCTATTAGTAAGGCTTTAGTGAAATTGAATTTTGTTGAAATTATATTGTTCAATGACAATGACATTTTTAGAAGTTTTTATTTAAAAGATTATTTGAAGCCAGCAGTGACTGTCTATTATTCAAGAGATTATCTTTTAGGAGTGAATTATTGGAGACGTCATGGAGTCAGGTTGGAGCCACAACTGATGGCCAAAAGTGATATCTGCGTGGCGAATTCTAGCTATTTAACAGATCTGTGTCGGGTTCACAATCAAAAATCTTTTTATGTTGGTCAAGGCTGTGAAGTAGAACTTTTTCTAAACGCTTATCAGGAACCTATCCCTTCAGACATGGTGGATATAAAGGGACCTATTATAGGATATATTGGGGTTTTGGAGACACTGAGACTCGATATTGAAATCATTGATTTTGTTGCTCAGCAAAAGCCCGAGTGGAATATTGTATTGGTAGGGCCTGAAGGCCTGGAATTTAGAAACAGCAAATTGCACCAGCTGAATAATGTATTTTTTTTAGGCGCCAAAGATCCCTTGGACTTACCTGCCTATGTAAACGGCTTTTCAGTATGCATTAATCCCCAAATTGTAAATGATGTAACAATTGGAAACTATCCACGGAAGATTGACGAATACCTTGCCGCAGGTAAACCTGTAGTCGCTACAAGTACTAAGGCGATGGATGTGTTTGAAGATTATTGTTTTCTTGCTAACAACAAAGAAGAATATGTTGAATTCATTCAGCAAGCTTTAGCAGAAAATCGTGCAGAGTTGTCGCTTGTTAGAAAAGAATTTGCATCGACACATACTTGGGAAAACAGTGTTAACGAAATATATAAGTCAATTCTAAATAGCTAAATTTAGGTTGGTCGACCATTAATCGTCTTCAATGATAATAGAACAAATAAAACAACAGCTTAAAAAAAAGCATTTTCTATCTCTAGGATCTAGCATATTCATGTCCGGTGCCGGGATGCTAACATTTGTGCTCCTGCTGCGATCTTTGAAGTTAGAAGAAATGGGTTACTGGATTTTTTTTCAAACCTCGTTTACCTTACTAGACACCTTCAGAGCTGGATTTTTGCAAACCGCCCTAATTAAGTTTTATGCAGGCGCAGAAGTTAACCGTGCCAAAGAGGTGCTTGGTTCAATTTGGGGTATTGCATTATTGATTACTCTTTTTTGGGTTATCATTACTATTCCGGCATTATTTATGATTCCTTCTATTGATGATGAAAGTATCAAGATTGTCATAAAGTGGTTTGCGATTCGCTTCATTATTACCCTTCCTTCATCGCTATCTGCCTGGCAACTCCAATCCGACCAGAGATTTGACAAACTTTTGCTGTTAAGTTTTGTAACACAGGGTTCATTCATCGTCTCTATTGTAATTTTAATGCTAACAGATTCAATGAATATTATGAACTTGATATTTGCTGATTTAATTGTGGCGTCTATGGTGACAACGATGTGTATTGTAAGCGGTTGGTCTGGTATAAAATACCTCAGAAGCCAGACTAAAGCTTGCATGCTGGAAGTTTATAATTTTGGAAAATTCAGTATTGGCACTTCCATTAGTTCCAATTTGCTCCGCAACTCCGATGTGTTTATGATTAATTTCTTTCTTGGATCTGCATTGGTGCCGGTATATAATGCCGCTCAAAGACTGATGGAAGTTATCGAGATTCCACTGAGAAGTGTCCTGGTGATTGCCATCCCTGAATTGTCAGCAGCTTTTAATCAAAAAAAGATAGAAGATCTTCTTTTTTACTTAAGAAAATATTCGGGTATGCTCACTTTGGCCTTGATTCCTGTAAGTTTATTGGGAATCGTGTTTGCTGACTATTTAATTTTACTTTTAGGCGGTGGGAAGTACGTTGGTACTGATGCAGCCAATATATTTAGAGTTTTCCTGGCTCTGTCTATAATTTATCCCATTGATAGATTTACTGGTGTTTCATTAGATATTGTTCATCAACCAAAGCGGAACCTAATTAAGGTAATAATCATGCTCACCATTAATGTCGTCGTCAATTATATTGGCATTCTTATTTTTAAAGATTTATATGGTATTGTTTTAAGTAGTGTAATTGCATTTTTAGTTGGAGCTCTGTATAGCTATTTCTCATTAAAGAAATTTTTGGATTTTACACTTATGGAGATTTTGCAGACAGGCGTATATGAGTTAAAATATTTATATTTCCGATTTATAAAAAGGAGTGTTTAGATATCATGAAAATTGCGCATATCATCCTTGCACATGGTAATCCCCATCAATTGAAGCGATTAGTAAGCGCTCTTGATAACAAAGATGACATGATCTTTGTGCACATAGATCTCAAATGTAACCTTGACGACTTTCTATTTTTACGAATGGTTCAGTCAGTTGTTTTACTACCAAAGCGTTTCAATGTGCAATGGGGTGGTTATTCTTTGGTGGAGGCGACAATTAGTGCATTCCAAGCCGTTTTCGCCTCAGAGTTTACATTTGACTATATCAATCTAATAAGTGGACAAGATTTCCCTATAAAATCTTCATCTGAATTCCGACGATTTCTTTTCCATAATAACGGCAGAAACTTTATGGAGTTCCACTTGCCCGGACATCCATGGATTGATGAAGCTAGACTTAGGATAGAGCGTTATCACTTTACAGATTATAAGTTCAAAGGAAGCACCTTTTTGGAAGGTGTGGCGAATAGTATTCTGCCTAAGAAGAAATTACCATCAGGATTTGCTATCATCGGCCATTCTGGTTGGTTTACGTTGACTACAGCAGCAATTAGTTATATTTTGGCGTTTTTTGATGCTAATAAGTCATTTGTCCGAAAGTTTAAGTTTTCCTGGGGATCAGATGAATTTCTGATACAAAGTATCTTGTACAATTCCAGCTTTAAAGAAACAATAGTTAATGACAACTTAAGATATATTGATTGGTCAGAGGGTAAAGCAAGTCCAAAATTGCTCACGTTACTTGACAAAAATGACATCGACAAGTCGCCAGCATTTTTTGCTAGAAAATTTAATTTTATCGTCGATAATCAAATATTGGAATATTTAGAACAAAAAAATAGCGTTACCATTTAGTGAGTAGGTTAAATTTGGTTTTGTTAAGTTATGGTTCGAAAACCGAACATTATAGAGCTATACTATGTCTATTTAGCTTTTTTGCACATTATTCTGGAGCTAAAGATAGTGTTCGAGTAGTCATTTACACTGATGATTATGGTTTTTTTAATTCCTTTTTAGCTTCATTCCAGATCTGTTACGTCAAGTTGAGCCCAACAATTCTTGACGAGATGTTGGGCGGGACTACCTATATACATCGCAGAAAAATCATGGTAATCATGAAAACTTTTGAGCAATACCCAGGAGAAAAACTATTTTTTATCGACTCTGACACATTTTTTTGTTCCGACCCATCTAGTATATTCAGGAGTATTTCACCGAGATTGTCCATCATGCATAAGGATGAATATAGTTTCTTTGATGGACTCATGCTATTTACATCATTCAATCAGGCTGAAGCACCGCAGGCTTTTATAGATTTTATTGAAACAAATTCATTCCATTTTTCCGGACAAGATCAGACCATCAATAAATATGATCACTGTTGGAATTCTGGTGTTTTGGGTCTCGATCCTGAGATAGCCCCTCTTTTAACAGATGTGTTGAAGCTAACCGACCAATTTTATCAGCACTCTAAATGGTTTATTGCCGAACAATTGGCCTTTTCAGTAGTTCTTACGCGCCAAACTCAGGTTATGCCCTGTGAAGAAAAGGTGATACATTATTGGGGAAAACGACAAAAACTCCTTATGGACGGAATTTTGGAAGTAGAATTGACTAAGATTAATTCTTATGCAAATGACCAAACAACAATGTGTAAGTTGACAAAGAAGTTGGAGCGATTGATCCGCAATGACATTTTGAAAGAACAGGCTGTGATAGCTTTCTCCTTAAAAGATTGGAAATATGGAATGAAACGTTTAATCATTGCCGTGATAAATAATCCCGGTAATGTTGGCCTTTTAAAAGAACTTCTTTAATAATCTAGATGTGCAAAATTTCTAGCTAAAATTGAAAATTCTTTTGACACGCTTTTTTAATCCCATCATAAGGCCACCATCAATTTGAACTCGCCTGTCTGTCGTCCATACCATCGCCTTTGAACCTACCCTATAAAGTTTGCCAAAGCCAGCATTTCTGAGTTTTACAGCCATCCATCCATCTTCATTTGTACCTGGTGGATGGTTGAAGCTGTCCACTTTCAAACCTTGTTCTCTTCGAAAGCCGGAATTGAAACCATATACATTTACAGCTTGATCTTTAATCAAGCTGTTGTAAAACCTGGATATTTCAGCAAAATATTCATAAATGTAATAAATACTTCTTCCAGTTTTACCGATTGGTACAAATCCAAATGTTCCATAGGTAATGGCTACCCCACTATCGGTTAGAAGCGGCTTGGACATTTCTTCAATCCAGTTTGATGGATAGATCGTATCTGCATCAGCATTTAGCACGATGACTCCTTTGGCCTGTTTCAGACCGGCATTTCTGGCCACTGTGATTCCCTGGGTTTTTTCATTCACACAAGTTACCCCACAGGCATGGATCAGCTGTTCGGTATCATCTGAGGAATTATTGTTAACGACGATAATTTCCACATTATGGGTGGTTTTGTTTTCACAAAGAGAGCATAAGGCCGGCACAATATTTTCTGATTCGTTATAAGCTGGCATTACTACGCTTATAACGATGGGCTGATTTCGATGAATCTGCTGATAAGCAGTCGACGCTTGTTTACAAATCTGCGCTTTAGAAAGATCGGACTTAAAATACTTGATGATATTTTTTGGAATATTTATCGGCCTCATGCGAAATAATTTTGCGTAGGCTAAAGTTAGCAATTAATCTCAAGAAGGTCGATCTCGCAGAAAAAAAACAAAATACTGAATTGTTGATTTTTGTTTATATCTTCATCACCGATAAGAACCCAGCATATCAAGAATCAAAGTTTCAAGAATGGCTTACGAACTCCAGACATTTAAGGATGTCACTCTGTTAATTACGCATTTTAATAGAAGTAATTCATTGGAAAGGTTGTTCAAGAACTTTTCAGATTTAAACATTATTTTTGGTGAAATCATCGTTTCGGATGATGCCAGCAGCGAAATTCATTTAGAACATTTACGTAATTTGCAAAATGTTTACATCTTCAAATTATTGACTACACCAATCAATAAAGGACTTGCAAATAACATTAATAAAGGACAGGATGCTGTAACCACGCCTTACACTCTATACGTACAAGAAGATTTTGTTCCCTGTATGAAGTTTAAAAATGGCTTTAAAAATGCGAAGGAATTTATGGACCAGGACAGTTCTATTGACATTTCAAGATTTTATGCTTATTTGAGATATCCTTATCTCAAACCATACAGTAGAGGTTTTTCACTTATGCTGTACAAACCCTGGTATACAAATACAAATAAAATATATCATTATAGCGACCACCCACATTTGAGACGACGCAATTTTTTTGATCGATTTGGGCGTTACGTTGAGGGGATCAAGTCGGACAAGGCTGAATATGAAATGAGCATATCCTTTATCCGGAATAAGGGAAAGGCGCTGTTCTTCGATGAGTTTAAATCGCTGTTTACTCAGGAAAATTCTTCAGATGAACCTAGTACCGTAAGAAGAAATGAATTAAGAATGAGCAATGGAATACTGATTTCCAGTATTCGAACGGTTTACAGACAGATTAAGTTTAATTATGACCTGCATTTACGACCGAAAAATTGAAAAATGACTGACCATATTATGCTTGAATTTAAGCTGTAAATAACTATCTTCTATAAAATTTTGTAGTATATCACATCAACACTATGACTCAACTATCAGATATTACATTACTCGTAACCCATTTTAATAGGAGCGAATCTTTATCAAGACTTTTACAGACGTTATCTAACATTGGACTCTCATTTACTGAGATCATAATTTCTGATGGCGGAAGTAATGATAAACATTTAAATGAGGTGATCAGGCTACGTGACGTTTACAATTATACTTTGTTGACTACAGAAGAAAACAAAGGCTTAGGAAATAGCATAAACGTGGGCCAGGATGCCGCTAAGACAAATTTTATCGTTTACATTCAAGAAGATTTTGTTCCAAAGCCTGCCTTTAAAGCCGCCTTAATTGATGGGCTGGAAATCATCAAATCGGAACCAAAATGGGATTTGGTTAGGTTTTATGCATTTCCATGGGCTCCTTTCCCATATCGAAAACCTTATAAAAAGGGTTTTTCAGAACTAATATTTAGTTTATCACCTTTTTACACCAATCATAACAAATTCTACGTTTACGCCGATCACCCACACATTAAAAGAAAGACATTTCCAGAGAAATTTGGCAGGTATGTAGAAACATTGAGTGGTGATGTAACTGAAATGGCAATGTGCCGTTCTTTCCTTAAAAATCAGGGTGAGGCACTTTATTTTGATAGGTTCGAAGACTTATTCGAACACGACAATCCTGAAGATGAGCCAGGTCAATTCCGTCCTGACTATGAGAAAAGGAAAAAATTTAGTGACATAAAACCACTCTATAAGCTTTATTTAAAATTTAAGGTTCTAAAAGAAACCGTATCTTATATCTTAGCTAAATAGTGACTGACAACTAATTTAACACCATGAGCACTGGAAATCGTTTCCCTGAAGTGTCACTTCTAATTACTCATTTTAACAGGTCAGCGTCCCTACGACGCCTTCTGGCTTCCTTTAAAGATCTAGGATGCGAATTTGGTGAAATAGTTGTTTCTGATGATTGTAGTAATGCTGATCATTTGAATAAAGTCAAATTGCTGCAAGAAGAGTTTGGATTTAAATTGGTGACCACACCTGTAAATAAAGGGCTTGGGAATAATATTAACAAAGGACAGGATGCAGTAACTAAAGAATATACACTTTACGTACAGGAGGATTTTGTGCCACTTATCCCGTTTCCTGGACATTTTTCTGATGCACTCCAATTATTAAAAGCGAATACTGAGATTGATGTAGCTCGTTTTTACGGATATTTTCACCACCCGCTCCGTAAAGCTTTTGAACGTGGTTATGACAAAATCCAGTTTAAATTTTGGTATCCTGGTTATATGAAATTTAACTGTTACAGCGATCACCCACACTTGCGTAAAAGCACTTTTTTTAACAAATTTGGAAGGTATAAAGAAGGAGTAAATGGCGACATCACTGAATATAATATGATGTTGTCTTTTATAAAGAACGGAGGGATCGCTATCGTATTTAATGAACTTAACTTAATGTTTGAACAATTAAACAATGCAGATGAACCGAGTACTGCAACATTCAGAAAGGACTGGCGCCTAAGCCAAAGTTTTTTTGTGAAAATGCTTCGCATGTTCTATCTGCAGTTTAAGGTACTTAAATACAACAAGGATCTTCTTAACTACCCCAGAATCAAATAACTATCTATTACAGCCCCCTGTTAAACTTTATTTTTTTGAACCATTCATAGGCAAATCTGTCAAGGCCGTTTTTAGTAAAATGTATACCATCTTTTCTATAATAGGCCAAATTCAGTGAATCAGTATTAGGTCCTTGGACGACATCTGGCCTCTCACGTATGGTTTCTTTTTGGGCATTGATGATGTTTGGATTAATACCGAAAGGATAGTCGTTATTCCATGGGAAGTAACTTGTCAATGCAGAGTAGAAAGGCGCATGAAATCCTTTTTTTCTAAAAACATCGACTAAGATATTTAGCTGTTCTTTATACTTTGCTTTACTTGTTCCATTTACATTATCAGTTTCTCCTTGCACCCAAAAGATTTGGGTGAGCTTAAGGCTGTCCTGTGCCAGATCTTTTAAGGTTTTGTCAAGCTTTTTTCTGCACTCTCCTGTAGTCCAATTTTCGATTGAGGTAGAACCAACACCGATAGGAACTATAATCACTTGTTTACAAAGGCCGCTATCTATCATCATATCGGCAACTCGAGTCCAGACACTAATTCCATTGCCATCAGGACCAAGTAGGGGTTCCTTGGCCGCGTAAGTGTCTCCCCTATAATAATTGTAAATTTTGTTTCTGCATACGTATGATTCGTCACCGTAGTTGGCAGAGTTGGATTGGCCGAAAGCTAAAAATACCATTGTATTTTTTGAATTGAACTCTGCCTTTTCTAAGTTGATTTTGTCTCTGAAATGCCAATTATCTCTTACGTACTGACCGCTTATAAAATACTCTTTATTTCTATTTGCCAGTATTCCTAACACCATTCCTATGACAAGAATAATTGTGAGTTTAAAAATCTTTCTCATTGTATGATTCAATTACATTAAAATTTTTTATAAAAAGCCAAATCTGCGAATCCCAATAAGGGGCGGTCACCAGAGCTGTCTCCGTAAGCGTATAAAATATAATCTTCTCTATTTGGATAGATCTCAATAAAACGAGCGATTTTCTCTTTGCCATGGCAATTTTTCCCCATAAATCTGCCAGTTATTGTATTGTCTATTATTTCAAGCCTAGTAGCTATAACTGTTTCTATCCCGTTGCTTATTGCCCAGGGAAGTATCCAAAGTTGGGGAGAAGCACTAATGATCACTACCTCGTGGCCCTCTGCGATATGCCATTTTATTTTATTCAATGCTTTTTGCCTAACTATGAGGTCTATTTTATCACTAAAATTATCACAGATTTTGAGGAAATGATTATAATCAACTCCTGCAAAAAAAATCTTCATCAATTTTTCCTTCGCAACCTGATTCGAAATTAGTCGCAGTTTGAATAATAACATGGTTTGCGCAAATAATACCGCTCCAGTTAAAATCTTTGAATATCTCACATTATATTTAATGAAAGACCATAGGGAATCTGAATTAGTTATTGTTCCATCAAAATCGAATGCAGCAATTATTCGTTTCCCGGCTGTTGAAATTTTTCCGCCCATGTCGTTAATTTAGATTTTTTTAAGGAAACATCTTTTGTAGGTTTTATATAAACCGCGGAAGACCTTACTAAACCATTTAAGTTTTCAGTGTTTGGAAGATCTTTAACTATATAATTTATGTTATTTTCTTCAAACCTGACACGAATAATATTAAAAGTCCGCCAATCTACTATTATCGGTTCACCTGATGCTTTTAGGGTATTCAACTGATGTGAGATAAGAGCAGACATCAGGATATTCCATCCTAGTCCAATGAATGTAAAGCTTATGTTTACGGACAGCGTAAAATAAAGAATTGTTTTAAGTAGCCTCTGTTTGTTTACCAAAATAAACTCAGACAGGATCAGGATTCCCGGAGGGATATACCATAGTTGAGGAACATATCTAGCCCACCAGGATTCCGGCATTAACATCACGGAAAGGAAGATGGCTAATATCATGTACAATGTATTTCTTACAGGTTTTTCGCCAGATTTTTTGATCAAAACAATAAGGAATAACAGTATTGCGCACAATAAGATCCCGCTAAAAAAAGGACCGAATCCAGCAATCCTTGTATCGATTTTCCCTGCATTAATGATGTCTTTTTTATTGATCGAAAAAGGGATTTTAACTTCGATTTTCCTCCCATTTGCAGGATTTACATTATCTGTTCTTGAAAACAGAGATGTCACGAATCGTTCTAATTGAGATTTATCTTCAAGGCCTGGAGGTGTATTGTGATTCATGATATCTACCTTGTTCTTACCCATTAAAGGATAAAATGGATGACCGTGTTTAATCGTATTCAGTAGGTATGGATTAAAACCGGTTAAGCATACAGCTACGACACCAGAAATAAAAATAGATGCGATCGTCTGTTTAAAAAGGAGCTTGTTTTTTGTAATCAATAACCATGTTAAAAATGCTACTGAAAACAGCACAGCATATACGAGCCCGGTAAATTTGACATTGCAAATGACAATAATTATGAATGAAAGTAGGATCAACTTATCCTTACCTGGACTTTTGGTTAATATCAGTGTTGTAATAATCAAAGCCAATAATAATATCGCTAATTGTCCGTCGACATAAGTGCTGAATAGTTGAGTTACTGAGACAGGATTGAGCACACAAAGTATGCTTAATATCCAACATCTAAAAATAGAAACCTTCTCGATGCTTAGAAGATAAGATAAAACAAGAAAAAATGTGCCTGCTAAGAGCATGATATTTGTAGATTTCGCACATTCTATTTTATTGGTCAAGCTATAGATTGCACTCTGCGGAATTTCGGCACCTTTGGTGTAATGATTTATAAAAATAGATAAGTCTAGGGTTTTTGGTAAATCTGATCTGAAGATATTCCATCCATTTTTTAATTGATAGATGGTTTCCATATGATAAGTCTGACCATCATGTGAAACATCATAAACATAACCCATCATTACAATTGATGAGCTGATAATTAAAAGGCTAAAAACTGCTGATTTTGCAAAGAGCCTTTTTTGTTCCGGCACAACCGGACCAAGAAAATAAACTAGAGCTAATGTCAATAGGAATGAAAGCGGAAAATACCAGTTTTTAACTGTTACACCCAAAGCAAATCCAATGGTAGACATCAATAATGAGATTGCAATAACACTGATCAATATGCATCCCAGCATGTAACTAACCTGGGCTGTAGAACTTCTTTTGTTCATTATACCTCGATATAAATAATAAGAAAAAAGGAAAGTACCCAACCCAATAGGATCAATTGCAAAAACCTATTGGTAAGAAAAACTTTAGTTGGACTGCCAGTAATCATCCACACAAATGTGAGCTGCAAGTATCGCAAAACGCCCAAAATCACAAAAAAAGAAGTTAGGTAGGTATTGTGCCCAAATCTTGATGTAATGTCAGGTGAAGTACAGTACATCAAATAACAGACTATGACAACTGTTGACATGATGGTAAGAGCCACATTTAAGAACTCCATATTGTAGCCGTCCAGGTTTTTCCTCGACTTTTGATTTGTGTTTAAGTATACAAATACATCATCCCGGCGCTTTGCTAGTGCTAGAAATATAGCCAAAACTAGTGTCATCAAGATAATCCAATGCGAAAGTTTAACATCAGCTGCATAACCTCCAATCAAGATCCGGAGAACAAAACCAGTTGCAATAATCATCACATCCAATAAGGAGACGTGTTTTAATTTTATGCAATAAAAAAAGTTTTGGACAAGATAAAGTGCTGCTACTAACATTATTTCAGGTTTATTCTGCCAAAGAAATAGCAAGCACGACAAGCTTAGCAGCACAGCTATTAAAAAATAACCTTCTGTCTTATTCACTAATCCCGCAGCCAATGGTCTCAGTTTTTTAGTAGGGTGCAGTTGATCATTTTCTATGTCTAGAATATCATTAAAAACATAGACCGCACTTGCTAAAAAAGAAAATGCAAAAAAAGTGACGATGAGATCAGTGTGGATACTAGCGTCTAAGATTTTAAAAGAGAAAAATGCAGGTAATAAGATAAATAGGTTTTTACTCCATTGCCCATATCTTATCAGTTTCAGGTATTGCTTGAATTGGTTTGTGAGCGTCATTAACTTTTGAATATGATTATTTTTCTTGTTATAAAATTAAATGCGGCTACCAGCCCAATTGCGCAAATTTTGCTGAGTTGTATATCAATGCCAAAGCACTGATACAAAATCCAAAGTATAATTTGGTTGAGTAATATTGCGGCTATTGAAAAGCCTACAAATAAAAGCGTTGTCGATAAATTTGAGTTCCGTTTGCTGTTAAAAATAAATTTGACAGATAACAAATAGTTTAATCCGATCGAAATCACTAAGGATAAAACATTGCTAACCAAATAATGTATTTTAAAAATAGCATTAAATAAGTTAAAGGTCATAAATTCTACAGTTGCACAGAAAATGCCTACTGCGATGAATTTTATGACCTCTAATTGTATGGTGCTGATTTTCAACTAAAATTATTTGTTATTATAAATCAACTTTTTGTTGATATACCCATCCTTATCCATAAACCAATCCGAATAGACCTGGCCCCCTGATTTTGCCCATTCTGCAAAATGAGTGTAAGCATCAGCTACTGAAACTTTTTCAGCAGGATACATGAAAGGACCGTAAAAATCGATTCCAAATGGCCTGTTTGCATTGGTTACATAATATCTTCCCGACTCTGGTTTAGAATCATCATTTTGTGTACCAAGCAATTTTAGATTGGCAAGTGCTGTTGGCGCTTTATCCACCATGTGAACTTCTTTTCCACGTTCCAGGTTGCTGATCATAAATGCATTGAATGGAGCAGCTGCCGTAAAGTCTTCGGCAATCGGAGATTTGAATTGCACACTTAGCGTTACTGCTTTTCCATTAATTTTTGGAGAGCCACTGGTTGTGTTTACATAGGAACTTGCGCCACCAAACAGGTCTTTAAAGTTATCGAAAGGAATCAATACCGCATTTGGTTGACCAGATTCAACGCCATTTGATCCAAGTTTAATGTATCCTGAATTCAAACTGTAACCAGTTACACTAGAGACAAGATCTGATGAGATTGGCAACTGTACTCCAAAGCCGTTTTGTTGTGATGCACCGGCGGCAAGAGGAAGGTATTGTGCGTCGAAATCTACTACTAAGTTTGAAGAGCTCATCGCAAATTTGTAGTGATAACTTACTACAAGATCATTTAAGTCATAGTCACCTTCACTTGGCCACAGATCTTCAAATGCTGCTGTACCCCATACTTTTTCACTAGGATAGTAACGGTTGTATGCACGGTCTTTATCTTCAGGATATTCATCTGTATCATCTGGAACGCCATCACCATCTTTATCCTCAACTTTATCCTGAATATAAGGAATGTCACTAGGATCAATTGCTTCAACCGGGTTAGACTGCGCATATACCACAAGATCATTGAAATCCTGGTCGCAACCTGACTCACGTCTGTCAATATCTTCAAACCCAATCAGGAATGTTTTGTTTTTGGCATCATGCAACAACACATTGTGGCGTTGCAGTTTTCCATCTTCAGGATTTAAGTTTTCATGAGAATAAAAAGCCGTATTGGAAGTGCTGATTGAAGTATCATCATTGTAGGCATTTTGAAGAATCATGAACCCGATAGATGTTCCAGCTTTAAATCTGCCAATTTTCACTTTATCTCCTCTGATCATAGCGCCTTTGCCAGTGTGACCTTCCAGTGATGAGTTAGGGAAAACCATGTGCAGGGAGTCAATATCAGATACTGACTCAGGTGGGTTACCAGTAGGGTAGGTATAATAAGCAAAAGAGTTTCTGTAATCCGCACCTTCGTGTACAAAGGTAATCCATACATCTGCCAGGGCAGTAATCTTAAGGTTTGCAGGAGCTTCCGTGCCAATATATTTGGGGTCAACATCTTTTGATTCCGGCAAAGACTTATTAATGTTAGCTAGAAGCTCATCCCAGTCAATTTTATCAGGTGTCACCAATCTTTCTGCTAGAGGACGACCAAGACCATCAAATTTCTTAGGATCATAATCAACTACAGTTTTAGCAGAGATTTTATTCTTTACATCTTGTAAAGCAGACAGTTTAAAATTAGCAGGTATCGTATAGTTGGTGCTACTTGTAGCGATGTTACCACTCTTTACAGATTTACCACCAATGATAGCGGTAATCACATTATTTGTAGCATAAACCTTGACATTTCTTAAGAGACCGAAGTAAGCCGCATCAACAACAAAAGTCTCCAATGAAGCATTAACTTTGACTTTGGTTCTTGCGTAACCGTTAGCGTCACTTAATACTTTAGTTAATTCGGCACCTTCAGTTACTTTTGCAGGATCATACAGTGACACCATAACACCTTTAAGTGGTTTTTCACTCTCAGTAAGCACTCTGATGTTAATTGTAATTTCTTTTGTAGTCAGGTACTTAAAGCCATCTGGAGCAGCTTTGTCGCCAACAAACTCTGTTTTGTCAGGATTAGTTGTTTCTGTTGACTTTTTACATGCAGTATTGAATAGGATCAATGCACTGAAGAAAATTGGGAGTAGTCTTTTATTCATTGGATAAGGGTTATACGGTTTATAGCACTAGGGAAATAATCATTCCAAAAAATATATGTATTGTAATTATCTGTTTTACAGATATTTGAATAATAATATTGCAAAATGAGAGCGGGTTAATTCCACATACTGAGGTATTCATTCCACACAAAAAAAGCCCCTGGCATTTACCAGGGGCTTTTCAAGAAATTAGATAACTAATTAGTTGCCGAATAACTTAGTTCCGTCTCTGTATGAAGAGCTGGTATTGATATACCAGTCTAATGTAGAGGTACCACCACTTTCAGCCCAGGTTTTAAACATTTTGTAACCTTGGTCAATTGGCACTCTTTCCAATGGATATTTAAACGTTGCTGTTGGAAGCGTAATCGCCCATGGTAAGTTGTTTCCAGTACCATAGTATCTTGTACCATCAGTTCTGTCATCGCCTGTTCCAAATAAGCCGCTGTTTGCCGCCAATGTTGTTGGTGTTTTGCCGAACAAGTGTGTCTCAAATTTTCTGGTAGCAAAGCCTGGAGAGTTGTTCCAGATGAACGGGTTGAAGTTGCTCACTCCGAAAGCAGCCTGGTCAGGTCCGTTTTCTACATCAAATGTGATCGCAAATTCTTTTACCGGTGAAACAGCTTTTCCTGTTTCAGTGTTCCAGGTTGCTTGTTCAGCACGACTGTTTGTGAACAAGATCAACACTGCTTTAGCCTGTCCGCTTTCGAAACTTACACCTGTAGGTCCTACTAAGTTTTTAACGCTTGCTGCAGGAATTGGGAATTCGATACCCGCACCGTTCTGGAATTCACCGCCAGTTGCCAGTAACCTATAGTTTGCTCTTACACCAACTACTTTATTCTGAGCATTGGTAATAACTTGATATTTGTAATTGATTACAACGTCATTCAGGTCATAATCACCTTTCAATGGCCAGCTGTCTTCGAAGGCAACAGTAGATCCACCGTTAGCATAGTTTTCAGATTCGATGATGTAAGCTCTGGTCGCATCGTTTTTAAATTTATCTTCTGAATCCGATACACCGTCACCATCAGCATCAGGAGGAGTAGTAGGAGTCGATGGTGCAGTTCCGCTGCCCACTTCCATACAATCTCCAGTAGGAATATATACAGTTGCTGCAGATGCTTTTTGAGTGGCATTTCCTTCAAACATGGTAGTTGGCAAAGTCGATGCAGTATACACTACATCAAGATTACCGCTAAATTTAGCTGAATTGCTGTGGTTCTGAAGATTAGGGATGGTTCCTGTAATTTTCAACACCGCTTTCGTTGCACCTGTACCAACAATTTTCTCGCTAAATGAATCGTAGATTGAATTGGTTGAAAGTAATGCACCACCAGCTAAGGTGATCTTCCCGTTAGAATTGATGTTCATTCCACCGGCAACAAAAAAGTAGCTGTTGTTTTCAATAGGACCGTTAATTTCGTTCTTCACGTTATTAACGACATACCATTTACAATTATTGATGATCTTAGAAGCAGAATTGAGTGTTAACTCATTAACCCTTACCGTTCCTCCATTTGTGAATGTACGGCCTTCAAGTGTCATCTTAGTATTTGCAGTAACAAGGCCGGTATTGGTCAATGGCAGATTAGAACCTTTGAAAACAACCTGTCCACCGTTGAAAGTCATATTGCCACTAGTTGCAAATTCACCTTCAATTTCAGCATTTCCAGCTACTGTAACAATGTTTGTGTTAGAGAAATCTGAACCGGATTTTAATTGCATTCCTGATTTTAAAGTCAATGTGCCTGTAGTTGAAAATTCAGCACTTAACTGTATGTTGCTGTTTACAACAATTGTACCTGTGTTTTTACCAGTTGCATTCGCATTTGCTGTAAATCCATCAACAGACATTGATCCGCTGTTTGAATAAGGTGCATTTGCAATGAAATTGCCAGAAGTAAAGGTACCTGTATTTACAGCTGTAGAACTTGAATTTAAAGTAAAGGTACTGCTACCCATTTTCAGTGTTCCCTGGTTTACAAAAGTACCCTTTACGTCAAGGTTACCTACAGTAGTTTCACCAAAGTTCTTGAAGGTTCCTGTTTCAGCCCACTGGAAGTTACCCAAGTTAACATTGGTTGCACCAGAAGATACAATAATGCTGGATCCGTTCTGGATTTTGAAACTGTTCACAGTTACGTTACTACCGCATATTCTAAGCGTAGTACCTGGTTGTGGAGCCTGGTTAAAAGTAATACTAACATTACTCTGTTTAATTACATATACTTTTCCGGTAAGCAATAAATAATCGTTACTGCTCGCAATAGCACTGGTGATCTCTACATCGTATGGAGCATCACAAGTAGGGCTAACCTCAGTCGGCACAGTGATGTTTGGTCTCAGTGCGCTGATTCCTTTTGTTAAGCCAAATGAAGGCTTGGCTTCTGTCAAGCCTGTTGCACTAAGTGCTGCAGACATACTGTCTGAGGTCAGCGTCAATAACTGACCTACAACAGCACCATTCGGTGCAACTTTCTCAATATATACCTGATTGATCAGGGAAGATAAAGTGATCTTCGTATTAAAAGGCTTGATTAAAGTAGCAGATCCTGATGAAATCAGCTCGCCACCTTTAGCAGGCTCGGCGTTGTAGATTTTTACGACATGGATTGCATTTTGAAACGATGCATCGGAAATACCGATACTCAAGGTTACATCTCTTGATCCTGACCATTTGAAGGAAGCAGGTGCTGATAATTCACTAAGAGATTTGTTGACAACTTCGTCTACACTGTCATTCTTTTTACAAGAATACAAGAGAACTCCTGAAGCCATTACAAAAGAAAGTAATTTTATTTTCATATTTGGGTTGTGACTATTTTGTATTGTTTATACCATTATTGTTCCTAAAATTCACTGAATCGGGACATTGCCATTAAAATGCTGATTCTTCACTTAAAAACAGCGTTTTATTGTCGAAAAAGTTCGATTCTAAAAAAAGAGTTAACATACATATCTCGTAAAGTTGTGATTTGAATTCCCCGATTGTTAAAAATTGTAGAAAAGCATCCCCATTTACCACAGTCTTCAAACAGCCCTACACTGCTCAAAAAACTCTTTTTTGCAAAGATACAACCGCTTCTTATATATTTAAGTTAACGGTGTACTTATTTTCATTTAATTTTGGATCATACTCATAAATGAAACTGTCCGAAGCCATGGTAATGATGTACAAGCCAAAATGTTCGGGCATATGTTCAATGTCCAGGTTTTCCACTTCAAACGGATTTAAAAACCTGAATTTATATTCATCCAATGGCTGGATCTGGTGGTGGTTCATCTCAGAAAAGTTAATTTTCCGGATGTCGCTGATGTTGTCGAAAGGAAGTTGGGGTGTGTCAGAGCTAAAGGTAATGTGCAAGCCTTTCTCCAGTTTTTCTATACACAACTGGGGCTCGTCAATTCTGATCTGAAAATTAATCCACTTGCTTTCGGCGTGTTTGATGGAATTGGTGATCAATTCAATCAGAATCAGTTTGACCCGCCTTTGGCCAGGCAGGTCCAGTGCTTTATGGGTTTGAATGGTTGCCAGTATGTGCTTGACATTGTCCAGCAAAGTCTCAGGATCACTTGCTATTTCCAGATCTAAGGTAACCGGCCACATCGTAATCAGGGTTTTTCCAACGCTGTTTCCAGCGAATTTTTCAGGTCAAATATTTTATCCAGGCGGGTAAGTTCAAACAGGTTCCTGATGTCATTGTTCAGTTCAATCAGGATTAATTGACCGTTTTGGGTAATCAGCCGTTTCAGAACCGCAACCAGGGCACCAAGAAAAGAACTGTCCAGGTATTCCACACATTCAAAAGAGATGATGATTTTTTTTGCGCCGTCTGCAATGTCCTGCAATACTTCTTGTTTAAAATATTCGGACTTCGTCATGTTGGCGTCTTTATCAACTATGGTAAGGACTAAAAAATCATCAATATTTTGCCGTTTGATATTCATTGTATTTTTTTTAAAATAATTATGCTGCAATCGTCAACCTGAGAAGCATGTTTATTAAAAAGGTGTTCTTTAATATTTTCGCTCGTTTTTTTGTAATCCTTAAATTTGAGCAATTTTTCCTGAAATAAATTGATATCTGATTTTTTTTCTCCGTTAATCTCAAAATCTATCATTCCGTCTGAAATGAGGTAGAGTTCTTCACCATCCTGCAATTCGATCTCTTTCTCGGTATAGCTTCCGGTTTCCGTAAAACCGAGGAGGATCCCGTCGGATCTGAACTGTTCAACTTCATCGCCACTTTTGCCAATTTTTAGTGGCGGAAGGTCTCCGGCACCGGCATAAGAAACCTTGCCCAACTCGTCGTCGAGCAGGATGATGCTCAGGGTTGAAAAGATATCCCCCAAAAGCTCGTCAGCGTAGATCACACGGTTGAGCTTATTCATAATTTCGGAGAGCGAGTAATTGTTGTCGTACACACAGAGCCTGATGGCTGACCGGATATAACTGAGGAAGCTGAAAGAGAAAAACCAGGCACCCCATTTTTTCCCCATTACATCGCCCAATATGATAAACGTATACCTTTTATCGACCTGGATAAAATCAATGAAATCGCCACCCGGCTGGTTTTGGAAGGACTGGGTGAAATAATCAATGCTAAAGTTTTTGAGGACAGGCGCTTTTTGCGGCGTGTTTCGCAGGTTCAGCTTTTCAGCAATTCCTTTAATTTCGCTGAGTGATTTTTCATAATGCAAGCGTACAGAATGCATCAGGTTGTCAATCTTGGACAAGATCTGTCGCGCCGGCGTACCTTTAGTGATATAGTCAATCGCTTTCAGATCTAGTCCCTGCTGTATAATGATGCTGTCGTTTACCGAAGTCAGAAATAGAAAAGGTATCTGTTTCAGCAGGTCATTGTCCAAAAGTATTCTTCTAAAATCAAATCCATCACGTACCGGCATCTGGTAATCGGAGATGATCAGATCGGGCATCTCATTTTTAAGAAGTATTTCCGCTGCGTCTACAGACAAGGCTATCTTACAGTTGTATCCGTTTGATGTGAGCAACCTCTTGAATAATTCCAATTGCACGATATCATCGTCAACCATCAAGATTGTTTTATTCATGTCTTTTTATATTTAGCAGGGATCTGATTGCAATAAGTGTACCTGTTGCGATGATGATCAGAGAAATCAGGTCCATCAACGTCACTCCATCGTCTCTGGTGAAGTGAAAAATCGTAAACATCTCGAAATAAGGTGGGGCCGGGAGAATGATCATGGCAAAGCCGAGTGTGATCATCAAAAAACCAATGATGATTTTTATAATATGCTGTACTATTTCCTTTAGTCTGGCCTTTTTGATCTGTTTGGAATCAAAATGGTGGTTGTTTAACAGGTTTTCAAGCTGGTCGAGTTTGCTGAACCGCTCAATGTCCGACAAAGAAACCTGTTTGATCTCTTCAATCCTTTCCATACTGTTTGATTCACGCTCGAATGCGCGGTTTAACTGATTTTTAACCGTTTTGACAGTCTCCTGGTCCATGGTATGGTTTTCCAGCAGCTCCAGGACTTCATCCAGTTTATGAATTAATTGCTGATCTTTCGCATTCAATCGCTCAAAATGCTGCAGATGTTCAGTAAGTTTGCTTATATCAGACAAAATGGATTTTTATTACATTAACAATAATGGACTTAATCTCAATAATAACGGTAAACTTTAACCAGCATGAGGCAACCCTCGAGCTGCTTAAATCCATTGCCAGGCATTATCCTAGTGCTAATATAGAGATAATATTGGTGGATAACGGGAGTAAATTTGATGACGAGTCTTACTATCGCATTCCTTTTCCCAATGTCATTTATATCCGTTCTGATCAAAACCTGGGCTTCGCCGGGGGCAATAATCTAGGGGTAAAAGCAGCCACCGGAAAATATTTATTTTTTGTGAACAACGACACAGAATTTACACCTGGCCTGCTTGAGGCGCTAGGTAAATCTTTGGATGAAAATCCGCTAATCGGGGTTGTTTCTCCACAGATCAATTACTTTGACGATCAGTCCATTGTGCAATATGCCGGGTTCACACCCATGAATTATTATACCTGCGCAAATCATTGTGTGGGACAGTTCGAAAAGGATAGCGGGCAGTACCGAAATTTGTTGCAACCTACTGGCTACGCGCATGGTGCAGCCATGATGGTTAGGGCAGAAGCCATTGCCAAAGCAGGTGTAATGGCGGAAAACTATTTCCTGTATTATGAAGAAATGGACTGGTGTGACCGCATTAGAAGGGCAGGATATCAGGTCTGGATCAATACACAGGGCCTGATTTATCACAAAGAATCGCTTGCCGTAGGAAAAAACAGTGCCTTAAAAGAGTTCTTCATGAACAGAAACCGCATTTTGTTCATCAGGCGGAATGCAGAATTACACCATCGCTTGTTTTTTTACGCCTATTTTATCTTGCTGGTTACACCACGCAACATCTTAAAATATATGACTTCAGGTACCTCAGATTTTATTGGGGTGTTGTTCAGTGCCATTAAGTGGAACATGACACATGCTACCGATAGTTCTGATCTTGGATATAAACTTAAATAATATGATCATCGTCTTCTGGATTTCGCTCTTCCTGATTTTCTACACCTTTTTCGGTTACGGAATATTGCTTTATTTACTGGTCCGGATCAAGCGCTTGTTTAGCCCTGGCCGCAGAAACCATTATTCATTTGCGGAAATGCCAACCTGTACCCTGATCGTCGCGGCCTACAATGAAAGGGACCTCATTGAGGAGAAAATTGCCAATACACTTGGCTTAAAATTTCCACAAGGAAAACTGGAGCTGATTTTTGTAACGGACGGTTCCACCGACGGCACCCCGGATCTTGTTGCGCGCTACCCACAGATTAAGCTATTACATTCCGATGAGCGCAAGGGGAAAATTTCTGCCGTGCACCGTGCCGTAGCCCAGGTTACTTCCGAAATCATCATCTTTACCGATGCCAATACTTTTTTAAATGAAGACGCATTAACTTTGATCTGCCGGCATTACGCAGACCCAAAAGTGGGTGCTGTAGCAGGGGAGAAGCGGGTAACGATTGACGCAACTGCCGACGCCACCGCCGGAGAGGGATTTTACTGGAAATATGAGTCAAAACTGAAGGAGTGGGATTCTGAACTTTATTCGGTAGTAGGGGCAGCAGGGGAGTTGTTCAGCGTCCGCAAATCCTTATATGTGCCTGTGCCGTCCAACAGTATTCTCGATGATTTTATGATTTCAATGCGCATCGCTGAGAAGGGATATGTGATCATTTATGAACCGGAAGCTTACGCACAGGAAGGTACTTCTGCAAATATCAAAGAAGAGCTGAAGCGCAAGGTCAGGATCGCAGCAGGTGGTATACAATCGGTCATCTGGCTGAAGTCCCTGCTGAATCCTTTTCGCTTTCCTGTCCTTTCGTTTCAGTACATCAGTCACCGGGTATTGCGCTGGACCATCACACCCATATTGATGATTCTTTTGTTCATCGTCAACGCCCTTATGGTACTGGACGATGCACCAACTTTTTACACTTTAGTTCTATTTGCTCAAATACTATTTTACCTGTCTGCATACTTAGGCAAAGTGATGGAAGAACGGAAACTTAGGGTTAAGCTGCTCTTCATTCCCTACTATTTCTGTGTCATGAATTACGCGGTACTCGCGGGCCTGATCAGGTTCTTTAAAGGCAAACAATCGGTAATGTGGGAAAAGGCAGTCAGAAAATAACATGCCGCTTAACTGCTAGATATTCGTAAGAAAGTACGCCAATTAAAACCCTAGTGAAACCGTGTATGTAGCTCTTATATTAGCCTTCAGTATTGCAGTGGTTGGCTTGCGCAATTTTACCCGTATGTCGTATTTAAAACTCTCAGCGTTCAGGATTTCCCTGAGACCGGTTATGGGACTTAGAACTGGAATATTGATGCCAATGCTCTTGGTTGCCGGGTTACTTTGGTAGTCTGCAACAGTGATTTCCTGGGCTCCAGAAATCATTTTTACTTTAATATATTCGATGTTCCCGAGGTTATTGTCTGCAACAGTATCCTTCACATTGAGCCGCAAAGCGGTCAGGCGGATGTCCCTTACGTTACTTTCACCAAACTCATCAGCAATCTTTTTGATCTCTGCATTTAGGTCTAAAGAAACAGAAAAAAGACCTGCTACCTGACCTGTGTTGGTATTGGAAATTGCCGGTATTTCAAATGCCGTACTATCCGGTGTAATGATCACATCGCGCTTAATAGATTCCTCTACTTTATTACAGGAAAAAAATGTTGTGACCAGTAGGAGGGCGGCAATCAGAAAGGTGCTTTTTGTTGAAATCATGGTTGTCTTTGTTTGCAAATAACGATTAATTATTGAAAATAATAGCTTACATTTCAGATATTATTAATGCTTCCTCTGGATGAATAAATGAGGCTCATAAACCTTGAACATCCCAGATATTTGGCGCTTTTAGCTTGCAAAATATTGTTTGGTATCCATTGTTAAAACTCTGTGAATCAAAGATATTAGATATACGTAATTTATTTGATTGTTCAGTTGCAGCACTGTTTTGATAGGAGTATTAAGGTAAAAATGCAGCATATTATTCTGTTTGTGTATTAATATCCCTGTATCACAGTATCTTGCAGTAATCCATATCAACTAATACTGCGCTCTGTTGAAAGCAGCTGAAAAATCAGTTCTCATGAGTTTAAAACGGGCAACAACAGTGCCAATGAACTCCTCGTCCAGCATCGCAAATACTTCATTTGCCCCGCCCCCACTCAGGTCCAGTTCTGATAATTTATAGCTCTGTTCGAGCGTTCCCTGCTCAAATTTCACAATGTATTTTTGGTTCATATTGAACAAGGTAATCTTACATTCTGGGTGTGGTAGTTCTGCAATTACGCGCATATTTTTGTATTTTAAAATGAAGTTTAACGGGTCAGGATAGTTACAATTTGACGCCGATTTCCTTGATCAGAAAATCCGCTTTATCTATTTTACTTGCTACCCATAACACGTATCGGATGTCTACACCGATGGAGCGGCTGTAGCTTTCATTCCAGGCGTAGTCGTTGATTGTCGCACCGTAAGCGCGGTCAAAATTTACACCAATCAGTTCACCCATCGCATTCATAATCGGAGACCCTGAATTGCCCCCGGTGGTATCCATATTATATAGAAAACCAACAGGCACATCATTCAGTCCGCTTTTCGCATAAGGGCCGAAATCCTTCGCTTCCCAGAGTGTCCTGATCTGCTCCGGATAGGCAAAATCGGGGTTGCCGGTAGCACCTTTTTCGAGTATGCCTTTAATGCTGGTATACGCACGCATATAGGTAGCATCTGCAGGCTTGTAGCCACGCACATGTCCGTAAGTGAGGCGCAGGGTGCTGTTGGCATCGGGCACAAATTCCTTTTTTAGAAAACGTTCTTTAACGTTAACATAGTCACCCATCAGTTTATTCAGGATACCATCCCTTCGATCTTTCTCGGGTTTCAGTTCGGCGACTTGCTTTGCAATGTCTTTTTCAAAAATCAGGATACCATCATTGTAATTGGCCACCGATTTTGGAGAGAGCAGAATGGTATTGAACACATACGATTGGTTATTCAGTTTGCTAATGCCGATCGTCGTTTCCACATATTGGTCAACCACCGTAGCTACATCAGAGCCGCGGCCGCTGATCTTGCTTGCTGCATCCACTTTTTGAGTCAGGTTAAATGCCGCCGCATCCTCCAGCATGCGCTTGAAAATCGCCTTGTCCGCCCCCAGGTCATAAGAAGCGTAAGTGGCCTCCAGTGTTTCTTTCAGCTTAGGTAAGTTCGTGTCAAAATAACTTTGCTTCTGTGCTGCGGGCTGGGCATCCAGTAATGTTTTGAATGCATTGATGTGTTTGGCAATAGTAACCAGGCTGGTAGAGGTGTAGATTTGGGTAAGCCACAAATCTCTTTGCGCATCGCTGTTAATGAGCTTATACAGGTTGTCGATATCTGTCATGAGACTCCCATACTTTGCTTTTAGCGCCACATTGTTATTGATAAACTGTGCCAGGTCTGCATCCTCTTTTTTCTTCTGCCCGATGAGGTCTATTCCTTTCAAGCCCTGCATTTTGCCCCTGTAGTTTTTAAGTGTATTGGCATTTCGCTTGATTCGGTTGGACAACTTCAATTCCGTTGCCTTGTCGTTTTTGCTGATGCGCTCCATCGTGTTGTTTTGAAATTCATAAAGATCAGCAACATAAGGCAGGACATATTTCTGCTGATATTCGATAAACTGGGCCGGACGGTGACGGTAGGTCTTTCCGGGATAGCCCAGAATAAACACAAAATCCTCTTCATTCGTTCCCTTCGGATTTACCTTCAGGAATTTCTTTGGTTTGTAAGGCACATTGTCTTTAGAAAACTTTGCAGGTGAGCCGTCTGGCGCTACATAAGCACGCATAAAAGAAAAGTCCCCGGTGTGCCTTGGCCAGACCCAGTTGTCTGTTTCGCCGCCAAACTCACCAATTTGCCTGTTGGGCACATAGACCAGCCGCACATCCAGTATCGTTTTGTACCTGAACAATACATAGGTTTTACCGATGAACATTTCAGAAACCTCGGCCTTGATAGAAGGGTCTTTTTTTTCAGCCTCGAGACTGATGTTTTTCATCACGTCATTGATCAACTTTAACCGGGAAGCCGGATCGGTAACCTGTGCTACAGCGCCCAGTACACGGTCGGACACATCTTCGTAACTGTCTGTGATGCGGCAGGTCAGCCCTTTGGCTTCTATTTCCTGTTCCCGTCCGCGTGCCACAAAGCCCTTGTTCAAATAATCATTTTCGGGTGTACTAGCCAGTTGCACTGCACTAAAGGCACAATGGTGATTGGTTATGATCAGTCCTTCATTGGAAATAAAGGAACCGGTGCAGCCACCTACATTCACCAGCGCATCGATCAGACTGGTCGCTTTTGGGTTATATATCTCATTAACGCCGATCTTTAAGCCGGCTTTCTTCAGGTCAAGGGTATGGATTTCGCTAAGGGGGAACATGCCTTCCTCCCAGGGTTTAAAAGCAGATTGAACGAGCGCGAGGATAAAAAGTGAGCCGGTGAGTAGTAGTGCAACTAAAGTTTTTCTATTCATTTCTGATGCTATTTATCGTTTTTTTATAAAACTCTTCTGCATTTGCAGTCTAAGTCAGCGCCACAAATTTAGTGATTTTAGTGCGAGTATCCGCTTAGGGCGCTTTGTAAACGCTGTGTCTGTTTCTCCAGCTTTCCAGCAACAAGATCTTAACAACAATATCGCATGGTTGGAACAACCTGTGGATGCTGCAAGGATGCTCCAACCATGTTCCAATGATGTTGAGGGGATGTTGAATATACTTTCGTATTTTTGCTGTTCAGATGTAAGAATGAAATGGCAGAAGACCTTATTATTGTCAACGACAGCTCTAAAGAAGCACAGTACCTTTCCCTGATCCCGCAGATCGAAGCATTGATTTCCGGTGAAACCGATCAAACCGCAAATCTGGCCAACATAGCGGCGGCCTTAAAAGAACAGTTCGGCTGGTTCTGGGTCGGCTTTTACCTTGTAAAAGGTGATGAACTGGTTTTAGGGCCTTTTCAGGGGCCTGTGGCCTGCACCCGTATCGCGAAAGGGAGAGGCGTTTGCGGTGCATCCTGGCAGCGGGCAGAAACCGTCGTCGTGCCTGATGTAGATTTATTCCCGGGACATATTGCGTGTGCATCCGCTTCGAGATCTGAAATTGTCCTTCCTGTTTTCAAAGACGGCGAAGTCATCGGTGTACTGGATGTGGATAGCGAGCATCTGGCTCATTTTGATGCAGTAGACGCGCGTTACCTCCAGGATATTGTGAACTTAATTCATTAATCTTCCTTATTCTCATGCCTAAACTTCCCTTTTCCTTTTATCAAAAGACGGATGTCAACCAGCTGGCGGTGCAGTTGCTGGGCAAACAACTTTTTACCTGTATCGATGGACAACTGACCGGTGGTACGATCGTAGAAACCGAAGCTTATAATGGGATAGGAGACAAAGCCTCTCATGCTTATGGAGGGCGATTGACGAACCGGACGCAGACGATGTACCAGACCGGGGGGCTTTCTTATGTATACCTTTGTTATGGCATTCACCACTTATTCAACGTCGTTACCGCTCCTGAAGGTACGCCACATGCTGTATTGATCAGGGGAATAGAACCTGTTGCAGGTCTGGATGTGATGCTTCAGCGCAGGGCGATGACAGTACTGAAGCCCAATCTGACCGCTGGCCCCGGAGCACTGGCAAAGGCCCTTGGTATTGATAAGGCATTAAATGCCAAAGATCTGTTGGGCGATGAGATTTGGATTGAGGATAATGGCATCTATTTTTCAGCTGAACAGCTTGTTTCCTCGCCCAGAGTGGGGGTAGCTTATGCTGCTGAGCACGCTTTACTGCCCTGGAGGTATTATGTAAAGGGCAGTAAATTCGTCAGCAAACCAAACAGCTAGACACAGATTGTTTTCAACAGGGTAGCCCGGAATACGCAATTTTATCTAAGTTTGGAGCAATGATTTTTGAAAACAACTTATTATTCGCCCAGGGCCTTGACGAGGCCGATCCCTTAAAATCACTGAGAAACGATTTCTTGTTTCCACAGCAAAACGGGAAACCCTTTATTTATTTGTGCGGAAATTCTTTAGGCTTACAACCTACATCAGCCCGCGAAGTACTGGATGTCCAATTGAAGAACTGGCAGAACCTGGCTGTGGAAGGATGGTTTGAGGGCGACAGTCCCTGGATGTTTTATCACCAATCATTAAAAAAACTGATTGCCCCGATCGTTGGCGCCCTTCCGCAGGAGGTCTGTCCGATGAATACGCTGACGGTAAACCTGCACCTGCTGATGGTGAGTTTTTATAAACCTGCAAAAGAGAGATTTAAGATCATTATGGAGGCAGGCGCTTTCCCTTCAGATCAGTATGCCATCGAAAGCCAGGTCCGTTTTCATGGCTATGATCCTGTCGAAGCCATTATTGAAGTTTCACCAAGGGCAGGGGAGTATACCCTGCGTACGGAGGACATCTTGTTCGCCATCAAAGAAAATGGAGCTGAACTGGCGCTGGTACTTTTTGGCGGGGTCAATTATTTTACCGGTCAGTGGTACGACATGCCGGAGATTACAAAAGCAGGCCATTCGGTTGGCGCAATTGTGGGTTTTGACCTGGCGCACGCTGCGGGAAATGTGCCATTGCAGTTGCACGACTGGAACATCGATTTCGCCTGCTGGTGCTCTTATAAATACCAGAATTCCGGTCCAGGTGGTATCAGTGCTATTTTTGTTCATGAAAATCATTTTGCCGATACTTCGCTGAATCGCTTTGCCGGTTGGTGGGGCTACCGCGAGCAACAGCGCTTCAAAATGGAAAAAGTATTTGTGCCGGAAGCAGGGGCAGATGGCTGGCAGGTGAGCTGCACGCAGGTCATGCCCATGGCGCTATACCATGCTTCCTTGTTGTTGTTTGAAAAGGCAGGCTTCATGGAGCCCTTACGCCGTAAGAGTGAAACCTTAAGCAGTTACCTATTCTATATTGTAAATGAGGTCAATAAGGCCCTCGGTATCGAGCAATACAAGATCATTACACCAACGGATACTGCAGACAGGGGCGCACAGGTGTCCATCATTGCAAAGGCAAATGGCAAGCAGATATTTGAACAGCTCGTGGCACATAATGTGCTGGGCGACTGGCGTGAACCGAATGTAATCCGGTTGAGCCCGGTGCCCATGTACAACTCCTATGAGGATGTGTTTCGCACCGGCGAATTGTTGCTGGGTATTGCACAGACGCTCTAAATTCAGAAAATGGTCTTTTGGGGCGGTATTGTTTTAACAATCAAATCGAAAGGCAGCGCAAGTGCTGCAACAATTGAACTGAATAAATCGTAATTTTAAGAAATAGAATTGTTTTAAGAAATAGATAGGTATAACTGTTATGATCAACTATAATCCTAAGGACTGGGTCAATTTTATATTTCATTTCCACAAGGCCGATACCTTCAGAAAGTTATGGCCGATGATGCTCGGGGTCGCGATCTTCTCCGGACTAATTGTCTTCTTTGAACTGAAGTACCTGAAACTTAGTGATACGGCCTACGTAAAGAATATCGGGATGATGCACAGCCTGCTTGGCTTTGTGATCTCAATGCTCCTGGTGTTCAGGACCAATACCTCGTACGACAGGTGGTGGGAAGGGCGGAAATTGCTTGGGGCGCTGACTAATGTAAGCCGTAATTTTGCGATTAAGATCAAATCCTTAAAATTGGATGCCGGCCACCTGGAATTCTTTAACTATGCAATCCCCAAATATGCTTTCGCGCTGAAGGAACACCTTAGGGAAAAGCAGTACTTTGGCAAAAATGCCCTGCTCATTGAAGTGGATGGTGGCAAACACATTCCGAACCAGGTTGCAGCTAGTATTTCGGCCAGGGTTTTTGAGATGCAGGCCAGAGGCGAGATCAGCAGCGAACAGCTGATTATACTTAACGGAGATGTTCAGCAGTTCACCGATATCTGTGGTGGTTGCGAGCGGATTAAGAAAACGCCAATCCCTTATTCTTATAGTGCGTTCATCAAGAAATTCATCTTCATTTATGTGATTACCTTGCCCTTTGGCTGGGTGTTTAGCCTCGGGTATTTCGTAGTACCAATTGTACCTTTTATTTTATATGTGCTGGCCAGTTTGGAACTGATTGCGGAAGAAATTGAGAACCCATTTGGACTCGATGCCAATGACCTGCCGGTAGATGAGATTTGTGAAAACATCGAAAAACATGTAGGGGAGCTGCTCAACTGATGGTTAAAATAGCATGGCATCCGCTGTATGCACATCCACTGCCCGAAGGCCACCGCTTTCCGATGCTGAAGTATGAACTGATCCCGGAGCAGTTGCTGCATGAGGGCGTAATTACCGAGGCTAATTTATTTGCACCGGAACTTTTGGATGAAGCAGCAATAGTGGCGACGCATGATCAGAACTATTGGACACAGTTGAGAGATCTGACACTTCCAGCTAAAGAACAGCGCAGGATTGGTTTTCCCTTGTCGGCGCAACTCGTGGAGCGGGAAATCCGGATTGCACAGGGAACGATAGACGCTGCGCATTATGCGCAGCAAAACGGGATCGCTTTTAATGTAGCAGGTGGTACACACCATGCAGGCAGCAATTGGGGCGAGGGATTTTGTCTCCTGAACGATCAGGCCATTGCTGCAAATGATTTGCTAAACAATGGTTTGGCAAAGAGGATCTTAATTATTGATTTAGATGTACACCAGGGAAACGGAACCGCTGAGCTCTTTTCCAATGACCCCAGGGTATTCACGTTTTCCATGCATGGCGAACTGAATTTCCCTTTTAGAAAGGAACGTTCTGATCTGGATGTCGGATTGGAGGATGGCTGCGGGGACAGGGAGTTTTTGGTGCGGCTGGACCTTGCCCTGCCGAAACTACTGGTGCACAAACCTGATTTTGTATTTTACCTGTCGGGTGTTGACGTGCTGGAAAGCGATAGTCTTGGCAAACTGGCCTTGAGCACGGCCGGATGTATGGAGCGCGACAGGATGGTGTTTCAGTTTTGCAAGGCACACGGCTTGCCTGTACAGGTCAGCATGGGCGGAGGTTATTCTCCGGATATAAAAGACATCGTAGATGCGCATTGCAATACGTTTAAGATAGGAATAGATATTTTTGAATAGAGAGATATGAAGATTGTTATTGCAGAGAAGCCCTCTGTCGGCCGCGAGTTGGCAAAGGTCTTTGGTGCTACTACAAAAAGAGACGGATATATTGAAGGTAAGGGCTATTCCTTTACCTGGGCGTTTGGACATTTACTGCAACTGGCGCCGCCACAGGAGTATGGTTATATTGGTTGGCGCAGACAGCACTTGCCGATGCTGCCTGCCAAGTTCAAACTGGGCATCCGGAAGATCAAGACCAAGGACGGTCTGGTAGAAGATCCTGGAGTGCGTAAACAGCTGGACATTATCAAGAAATTATTTGACGAAGCTACAGAGATCATTGTGGCTACGGATGCCGGGCGGGAGGGAGAACTCATCTTCCGCTACATCTATTATTTTTTGAAATGCAAAAAGCCGTTCAAGCGGCTTTGGATTTCTTCGCAAACTGATGAGGCAATTAAGGAGGGATTCCGTAACCTGAAACCGGGAACGGAGTATGATACGCTGTTCAACTCAGCACATTGCAGGTCGGAGTCGGACTGGCTCGTTGGGATGAACGCCACCCAGGCACTGAGTATTTCGGCAGGAGCCAGATCAGTGCTGTCGCTAGGCAGGGTGCAGACACCCACACTAGCCATGATCTGTTCGAGGTACCTGGAAATTAAAAACTTTGTACCGCAGACCTATTACCAGCTGGCCATCCAACTGGATAAGGACGGACAATTGTTCAGGGCCATGTCGGTCAGCAACTTCGATAAAAAAGAAGATGCGGAAACTTTGTTTGCCGCCATACAGGATGTCGCCACGGGTTTCCCCAATGGCGGAAAGATCCTGACGGTAGAGGCCAAACCACGAAAAGAACCACCACCATTGTTGCATGACCTGAGCAGTCTGCAACAGGAAGCCAATAGAAGAAAAGGGCTAACGGCAGATCAGACGCTGAACATCCTGCAGGGGCTATATGAGAACAAACTGGTCACCTACCCGCGTACAGGCAGCAGGTATATTGGCGATGATGTATTTGCGGGTGTGCCTGCATTGATCTCTAAACTAAAAGACCACCAGATCTTTGGCAAACAGGCAGATTTCCTTGGTACGGTGATGCTGAATAAACGAAGTGTAAACGCGAAAAAAGTAACGGATCACCATGCTATTTTGACGACTGGAGAATCACCCTATCAGTTGAGCGGGGATAAACTGGCCGTTTACGATATGGTGGCCGGTAGAATGCTGGAGGCCTTTCACCAGGAGTGTGTAAAGGAAATTACTAAGATCACGATAGAATCCGGTTCTGTGTTTATGGCCAACGGTACCGTAATCCGCGAAGCGGGATGGCGGTCTGTGTTTAATGACAAAGACGAAGAGAAAAGAGATGAGGAAAATCCCTCGCTGCCAAAAGTAAAAGCCGGAGAGGACTTGCCGATTGTCAATAAAGCCCTGCTGGAAAAGCAGACCAAGCCAAAGGCGATGTACAACGAGGCCTCCTTACTAAAAGCACTGGAAACCTCCGGAAAAGATATCGAAGATGAAGAATTGCGCTATGCCATGAAGGACAGTGGTCTGGGTACACCGGCTACCCGGGCGGCAATCATCGAGACTTTGTTGAACCGGGAATACATCATCCGCGAAAAAAGAAACCTAGTGCCTACACCAAGAGGCCTTGCCGTCTACGACGTGGTCAAGGACCAGAAGATTGCACAGGCCGAACTGACGGGGCAATGGGAAAAACGACTGGAAGAAATCCGCTCGGGCGCGTCGGTTAAGGATTTTAAAGCGGAGATTATCGAATACACCAGGTCGATCACCAATGAATTGCTGCAGGCGGGAACAGGACTTGCAGAAAAGTTTAACAAGGAGGAGAAGGTTAGTATATTGCAGCCTTAATTCTGATACCCATAACATGACTTATACTTTAGTGATCCTCGCAGTACTTATTTTGTTTACCTATTGGGTGCTTCATTTGCCGGTATTCGGTAAACTGCCCCAGGGGCCAAGATTGGCGCATATTCAGCAATTGCCGATTTATAAAGGCGATGCACTGGCGAATTTATCCTTTACGCCGATGAAGCCGGAAGGGGTAACTTATTGGGACATGATCCGGGGCATGCTGAGGGGAAATGAAAATAAGAGGCCAAAAAAGGCACTGCCACATGTCCAACCTGATTTTTCAGCTTCTGAGCGGACGAAGTTGATCTGGTTTGGCCATTCGTCTTACTTTATCCATACAGCGGGTTTGAACATTTTGGTGGACCCGGTTTTTAGTGAACGCCCATCGCCCTTTACTTTTTTGGGCACCAAACGGTTTGCGGGTACCGATTTTGTCAGACCGGAGGATTTCCCTGAACTGGATGTCGTGCTCATCACCCACGATCATTACGACCACCTCGACTATGAAGTTTTAAAAAAGCTGAGTGCCAAAACCAAACGGTTCATTACTTCGCTTGGCGTTGGCGCGCATCTGGAGCACTGGGGCATTCCTGCCGCCAAGGTTACGGAACTCAGCTGGGATGAAGCATTCGAATATGGTCCCCTGAAATTTACGGCTTTGCCAGCGCGGCATTTTACCGGAAGAAAGTTTAAGCGCAACCAGACGCTATGGTCGGCCTTTGTTTTGCAGACACCTGAATCCAAACTTTACCTGGGCGGGGATTCCGGATATGACACTCATTTTAAAAAAGCCGGTGAAAATTACGGGCCTTTTGACATCGCTTTGCTGGAATGCGGACAGTACAATGCGTATTGGCCCTGGATCCACATGTTTCCTGAGCAGGCGGTTCAGGCGGCGCTTGACTTGAACGCGAAGGTACTGATGCCGGTCCACTGGGGCAAGTTTGCACTGGCCATGCACGACTGGGACGAGCCGGTGATCCGGGTAGTAGCAAAAGCAAAAGCAGAAAATTTAAAAATTACTACGCCATTGCCGGGTGAATCTGTAATTTTAAACGAAAGGTATCCTGACAAGGCCTGGTGGCTGGATTAGGGTCTTGGGCAAACAATACCTCTTTACTACTTGTTTAATTTAAAATCCTTATCACATGAATCAGACTAAAACAGACTTTGTTGAGATTTTTCAAACCATAAGGGCTTCGTTACAGCCCTATGCGGTCATGGGTTTTGACAATCGTGAAAACAGTGAAACGGTCTATGATCTGTGGAGCAATAAAAATGTAGAGATTGAGGGTGAAAAAAAGAACGAGCTCTTTTTTGCCAGCGTCGTTATTCACGAAAGTCGTGTAGCATTCCATTTGATGCCTGATGACTTGCGTCAGCATCATGAATTTGAAGCTACGGTATTGAAGCAGTTTAGCGGCAATACCGGCTTCGAGATCAAAGAGCTGGATGAAGCACTGTTGTCGCAGATTGAAGATGCCCTTGCAGAGGGGTACAAAATATACAAAGAGAAGGCTTGGGTATAATTTCATGGCAACAGGAAGTTGCTCAAAGCCTGACTGATCTTGGCTTTTCATTTCGTCTTGTAGAAAAGGGCCAGTACAACCTCATTCATTTTGCAGACAAAAACTTTATGCTGAACCTGATCGATATAGCAGGTGGTCATACAGGGCCTTCGTTGGTGGATTTGGCAGAAAGCGCTGCCTCAGAAGGTATTTATTTGGTGCAACTCTGGGAAGACGTCTGGCATAGTCGCAGGGAACAGGTGCTTGGAAGAATCGCTGCCATAATAGGCACAAACAAACGCTTGCATGGCCGTCAGACTAAGATCGTCCAACTGACCCAATCGCAAATGGATGAATTCCTAAACCAGCATCATTTACTGGGCACTGCGAAATCAAAATACAGGTTTGGATTGGTGCATGGTGACAAACTGGTTGCCGTTGCGGGATTCAGCAACCTGCGGTATATGAAAAAAGGCGGACCTATATACCGCTCAGCTGAATTGATCCGTTTTGCTACCCTGACCGGATTTACGGTAACAGGTGGTTTTACGAAATTGCTCAAACACTTTATTGACACCTACCAGCCCAATGATATCATGAGTTATGCAGACCGCGACTGGTCGCAGGGTGGTGCTTATTCTCGTGCCGGGTTTACCTTGATAGAAATTACAGCACCTGCCAAGATTTGGCTGAATAAAGCAACACTGGAAAGGTATTTTGCACACCGGCTGCCGCTGTCATCTGCTGACACCGCTGAGGTCGATTACATTAAGATTTTTAATACCGGAAATTTGAAATATATCTTATACTTGCTTCCGCAAATTGACAACCATTAATTGACAACCATTTAATTGAAAGCGAATCATGATTGAAAATCCGCTGCTCGTCGTATTGGGGCCAACGGCTTCTGGTAAGACCAGGCTTGCCGTCAGACTCGCAGCTGCTTTGCAGGGCGAGATCATTAGTGCAGACAGCAGGCAGGTATTTAAGGGCATGGACATTGGCACGGGAAAAGACCTTTCTGAATATTTCTATGAGGGTAATCCCATTCCCTACCACCTCATTAACATTAAAGCGGCAGGGGAGCATTACAACGTCAACGAATACAAAGAAGAATTTTACCGGATATTTGAAGATCTGACTTCACGCCAGCTTTTACCGGTGCTCTGCGGTGGCACCGGGATGTACATCCACAGCATTCTGCAGCGCCATGAATATACGGCTATTCCTTCTGATGAGGCGTTTAGATCCTCTTCATCGGCAATGGATGGGGCTGACTTAAGGAAAATATTGGCGGGTTATCCAGCCCAGTTCACCGCGCAGGCCGATCTTTCTTCGCATAAGCGGATGATCAGGGCCATAGAAATTGCAGTTTATTTAAGTCAGCATGAACTTGATCCGGTCAGCAGACCGCAGATTACACCTTTTGTAGCAGGTTTAAATCTGGAGGTCGCAGCGCGTAGAAACCGGATCTATAGGCGACTTATAGCCCGTTTTGAGGAAGGTTTGATTGAAGAAGTAAAAGGACTGCTGGAGGCGGGGGTGTCCAGGGAGATGCTGACTTTTTACGGACTGGAATACAAATTTATCGTAGCTTATCTGAATGGCGAACTGAATTATGTTGACCTTTTAGAGCGATTGTCCACCGCAATCTACCAGTTTGCCAAACGACAAATGACTTTTTTCAGAAAAATGGAAAAAGATGGTGTAAAGATTCACTGGTTTGAGGTTAAAGACAATTCTGAGGCACTTTTTGAGTCTGTGCTGGATTCATTTTCCCGTTGGAAATCGGGCTGAAATTACCTGCATTTAGCAATATGGCATGTGATTTGTAATTCGTGGCATGAGGATAATTTTTTATCCCCATTTACTTAAAAAAACGTTACACATGAAAAATTCAACTAAACTAATAGCATCTGCAGCAGCTGCAGTTGCGCTGTTCTTCACAACAAATGTAAATGCACAATCTGCAGATTCTAAAGCACTGAGATTGGGAATCGGTCTTAACGCAGGTATCCCTACAGAAGATCCGTTTGGCTTCGTTATCGGCGGTGATTTGCGTTTGCAAAAAGATTTCAGTACAAATATATCAGGAATACTTTCGGCTGGTTACAACAGCTGGCAGGCGAAAGACGAATTTGGTGGAGGAAGCACAGGTATGATCCCTGTTAAAGCCGGCGCAAAAATATTCTTCGCTGAAAGTGCTTATTTTTCTGGTGAGCTGGGCGCTGGTTTCGGAACTAAGGATGGCCAAAAAACAGCTTTCTTATGGGCTCCTGGAATCGGATACGGCTTTGATAATGGATTAGATTTAGGTCTACGTTATGAAGGTGCGCAATACAGCGGTGGCTCATTAGGTCAAGTTGCCCTTCGTGTAGCTTACGGATTCAAATTATAAGATTGAAAAAGAACAATTTAATGAGAGCTCCCCGATTTTATCGGGGAGCTTTTTTATTTATTAAAATTAAAGTGTTATTTTAACCAAAAAACTAAGCTGATCTGCAGAAACATACTTTTTGCAGTTAAGAACGTTGCTTACACGATTCAATTGCGAAGTTATTTAGCTAATATCAAATATAAGCTCATGAAAAAATACTTTTTAGGACTGGTTTTATTAACCTTGTTCTCATGTACCAATAATAATACCGGAAGCAACAATCCAGTTGCGGATAGTGCTGCAGTAAAAGTAGCGATTCCTGTAGAGGGGGTTCAATTCTCCAAGCCTGTCGAACAGGAAATCTACGCAGGATACATTACTTTAAAAAACGCACTGGTGGCCACTCAATTTGATGTAGCCAAAAAAGCGGCAGCACACCTTAGCAAAAGCCTTAAAGCCCGCGAAGGATGTGAAAACACAGCAGTTACAGCAGATAAGATAGCCGGCGCTAAAGACATTGCTGTTCAGAGAAAGGAATTCGTTGACCTAAGTGCTGATGTGATCGCTTTATTTAAGCATGCCGACCTGAAAAACGGATTGGTGTACGTGCAGCATTGCCCAATGGCCAACGATGGCAATGGTGCCGATTGGCTGGCTTCGGAAAGCAAAATCCAAAACCCTTACTATGGAGATGAGATGATGGAGTGCGGAGCAGTAGTTGAAGAGATAAAAACAGTAAAATAAGGTTTAATCTTACCTGATTTTGACCCACATTTAATAATTATTTAACAGTTTTGTTAGGATGGTCCGGGGTTCGGAACAAAAAGGATTACTTAGTTTTGTTAATATAAAATACAACAATATATATGTCAGATATCGCAGAAATTAAGATTGATGGGAAAGTTTACGAATTCCCCGTTATAACAGGTACCGAGGGAGAGAAGGCCATTGACATTTCCAAGCTCCGTGATCTAACAGGTCACGTCACTCTGGACTTTGGTTATAAAAACACAGGTTCAACTAAAAGTGCCATCACATTTTTAGACGGTGAAAAAGGAATTTTAAAATATCGTGGATATCAGATTGAAGAGCTGGCCGAAAAAGCTACTTTTCTTGAAACAGCCTATTTATTGATTTACGGCGATCTGCCAACGCAAACCGCACTCGATGATTTTCAGTCGCTGATTAGCAAGCACACGCTGATCCATGAGGACATGAAGAAGTTTTTGGATGGCTATCCTTCCAAATCTCATCCAATGGCGCAGCTGGCTTCTTTGGTGTGTTCATTGTCCACCTTCTATCCAGAATCTCTGAATGCGAATTCTGATCCGGAGACGATGAACTTGACGATGATCAAATTGCTGGCTAAATTCCCAACGATTGTATCTTTCATCTATAAAAAATCATTAGGTCATCCGCTGATCTATCCTAAAAACAAATACGATTACGTCAGCAATTTCCTGAACATGATCTTTGGTCAGCGTACCGAGGAGGTTGACATTGATCCCGTAGTGGTCAGTGCAATGAACACTTTACTGATTCTTCATGCCGACCACGAGCAGAACTGCTCTGCCTCAACTGTGAGAATGGTGGGATCATCAGATTGTAACTTGTATGCCTCTGTCTCTGCCGGTATCGCTGCCTTATGGGGCCCGCTGCACGGTGGTGCCAACCAGGCCGTGATTGAAATGCTGGAGCTGATCAAAGAGGATGGTGGTGATACCGAGAAATGGATCAACAAAGCAAAAGACAAAAACGATCCTTTCCGCATGATGGGTTTTGGACACAGGGTATATAAAAACTTTGATCCGAGAGCGAAAATCATCAAAAAGGCTTGTGACGATATCCTGGAAAAACTGGGTATTGATGATCCTGTTTTAGAAATCGCCAAGAAATTGGAAGAAGCTGCATTGAGCGATCCGTATTTTGTGGAGCGCAAACTGTATCCGAATGTGGATTTCTACTCTGGTATCATTTACAGAGCCCTGGGTTTCCCGACAGATATGTTTACGGTGTTGTTCGCCTTGGGCCGCCTTCCGGGATGGATCGCACAGTGGAAAGAAATGCATGCCAATAAAGAGCCGATCGGTCGCCCGCGTCAAATCTATGTTGGCCATGTCAACAGGGATTTTACCCCGATCGAAAGCAGATAAATCAGATATTGACATATAGAAAAAGCCGGAATCGTATTGATTCCGGCTTTTTTGTTGGCCTTAATTTGCCTAAGCCAATATGAAGGTAATAATCTCCTTTAAAATAAGTTTAGAGATAGACAGTGACATGGCATAAAGAATAATGACCATAATCGTCTTGCGGATCGTCTGTCCGCGGGACCGGTTGTAAAACACACTCAGTCCGGTAAACAGATACCATAGTATTCCTGCCGAAACCAACATTCCAATCACGTCGCTCATCCAGGAATCCAGTCCGAATACATACTTTTTCAAAGGCTGGGTGACAATCGAAATGATAAAGTAGGCTGTCATTCCGTGGATGGTAAAAATAAGGTGGTGCAGGTAATAGATGTGGTTTTTTCTAAAATTCAGCATAATGAAAAATGCCAGCAAAGGCATCAGAAGGAAATATTGTTTGGGCTGGTATTTTTTCAGTTCTGCCTGAAGGTCAAATGTGCCCTCTGCTTTTTTCATATTGAGACTGATCTCTTTTTTCTTGAAATACCGCTGAAACCAGTTGTCACGTTCATCCGCAGGCAAGGATCGCTGACGCGCATCGTAAGCGGAGTGGCTCGTCAGCTCTTCGCGGTCGGCAATTGACTCCTGGTAGCTCTCTATAACCTCTTTTAACGAATCTGATTTTTGACTGAGGTTTAGTTTGACGAGGCTGTCTACATATTGTTGTTGTACTTCGGGTTTCAGGGCTTTAAACTCCTGATAATTAACAGCCCCTTTTATTTGACTTGCAGCGGAAGCGGGCAGGACACCGGCAAGATTGCTATCGATGTTCTTATCAAATTTTCCGGTTACTTTGTTACTGCTGCTCAGTTTGGTTGCAACTACTGCTTCGTGGTTCTCCTCTTTTTCAAGCGCATGCGGAACAATCAAAAAATAAATGATTGAAACAAAGATGTACATGCTGACCGGATTGATGTACCTGGCGCGTTTACCGGCAAGGTAGTCCAGCGTAACCTGACCAGGCTGGATCAGCAGCGGTTTGAGGGTCTGGAAGAACTTATTATCGAAATGAAAATAGTGGGCTACGCTGTGGGTGATGAATGCCCAGAAATTCTCTTTTATTTCCAGATTGGGCTGGCCGCAGTTGCTGCAATAGTGTTTTTCCACATGCTGACCGCAGTTCAGACAATCGTGTTCTTTTCTGTACTTACCTGATGACATTACCGGGAATTCTGTATGATTAGTGCGTATCCTTAATTAAAATCCTGTCGTGTTTATGCTTAAAAAGCAGAGCAAAAAAAACGGTGATGACCAGTGCATAAATGGTAAATGAAAGCCAGATCGAATGCCAGTCCTTCATAAAAATGGCCTTATCAAATGTCCCGTTTTCGAGCACATTTACACCCTGTTGCTTAATAAAACCGAGCAGGTGACTGTTGCCAGCATCTGTATCCAGGTAGGCAGAGGTCGACTTGATATCGGTAAAAGATTTGGTGAAGTATTTGTCAATCATCCAGCCTGAAGTGAGACTTCCAAACACAGCGCCCACGCCGTTGGTCATCATCATGAACAAGCCCTGTGCAGAAGAACGCGTTTTGGCGGTCGTTGATGTCTCTACAAACAAGGAGCCCGAGATGTTGAAAAAATCGAAAGCCATACCGTAAACAATGCAGGACATCACAATCATCCAAAGATTGGCTGCCGGATCTCCATAAGCAAATAAGCCAAAGCGCAGTACCCAGGCCAGCATGGCAATAATCATCACTTTCTTGATCCCAAAGCGGTTTAAGAAGAAAGGAATGGCCAGGATAAACAAGGTTTCAGAAATCTGAGAGATGGACATGATGATGGTCGAATATTTGGTAACCAGCGAATCCGCATACTTTGGAAAATGTTTGAATTCATCCAGATAAACGTCTCCGTAGGCATTGGTCAGCTGCAATGCACCGCCCAAAAACATCGAGAAAATAAAGAATAAAGCCATTTTATAGTTCGCAAACAACCTGAAGGCTTCCAGTCCAAGCGTTTGTGCAAAGGAGTTCTTCTCAGAGATCAGTTTCTGCGGTTTACATGCAGGCAGGGTCAGCGCATACAAACCAAGACCAAGCGCCGCAATTCCGGCAATATAAAATTGGTAAGCAGTGGCTTTATTGCCGGTTAAGTTCGTTGTCCACATGGCAATGATAAACCCAACGGTTCCCCACACACGGATGGGAGGGAAGTTCTTGACGACATTTAGGTTGCCGAGCTTCAGTGTGGTATAGGATATGGAATTACTTAAAGAGATGGTCGGCATGTAAAAGCTCATTGCTGCCAGCATCACCCAAAAGAAAGCATTTGGACTCTCTACCTGGGGCAGGTAAAACAACACACAAGCATATAAGATATGCAGAATACTATAGAGAACTTCCGCATTCACCCATTTATCGGCAATAATTCCGGTAAGCGTAGGCATAATGAGTGATGCAAAGCCCATAGTGGCGAAAATTGCGCCAAATTGTGTCCCGTCCCACTGTTTTGTTCCGAACCAGTAGTTCGCTATCGTCAATAACCACGCACCCCACACGAAAAACTGGAGAAAACTCATCACAGTTAAGCGAAACTTAACGTTCATAATAATAGTTTAGTTGTTTTTTGGAAATAAGCGTCAATATAAATACTATTTAATAGTAT
>JAZKCT010000043.1:92378-155710 GCA_040387995.1 Bacteroidota bacterium
AATTTCTCTTATTTATTTCGTCTCTGATCCTTGCTGCTTTTTCGTAGGCTTCCTCCGTAATTGCCTCCTGAAGTTTCTGGTTTAATTCCTCTATACTTAGCGTCTTGTAGGCCGAACCTGGAATGGAGGTAGAGATGTCCTCTGAACCTTGTTCTTTCGGGATGTTGTCCATGTTTTCCAGAAAGAGGAAATCATTGCCCTCAATTACGATCCCGGCAGAAGAAAGGATAAATTCATAGGTATAAATGACCGCGTTGAACCTTACCGCCAAAGCAATGGCATCAGAGGTCCGCGCATCAATCTCCTGGGTGGTAGTGCCGTCTGTGCAAATTAGTTTGGCAAAAAATACACCCTCCACAAGGTTGTAAATCAGGACTTCCTGGATCTGTATGTTATATGTTTGCGCAAAGGTTTTGAACAAATCGTGTGTAAGCGGCCTGCTGGGCGTCATTTTTTCAATCTCAATGGCAATAGCCTGAGCTTCAAAAGCACCAATTATTATTGGCAGCCTTCTTCTTCCGTTTACTTCACCAAGTACCAGGGCATAGGCGCCTGACTGTGTCTGACTGTAGGATAAACCGACGATATCGAGTTTTACTTTTTTCATATAAAAACAACACCCTGCAACCGGGATCACCGGTGCAGGGTATTTAAATTATGCTTTATGTGCTTTTAGGGCTTCTATTAATTTAGGGACAACTTCAAAGGCATCACCTACGATGCCATAGTCAGCAACTTTAAAGAAAGGAGCTTCAGGATCTTTGTTGATGACAACGATTACTTTAGAAGAACTTACGCCGGCAAGGTGCTGGATCGCGCCTGAAATACCGATCGCGATGTATAAGTTCGGACTGATCGCAATTCCCGTCTGGCCAACGTGCTCCGAGTGTGGTCTCCAGTCTGCATCAGAAACCGGTTTGGAACAAGCTGTAGCAGCGCCAAGAAGTCCGGCCAGCTCTTCGATCATACCCCAGTTTTCAGGGCCTTTCAGACCGCGTCCACCCGATACCACAATTTCCGCGTCGGGAAGGGATACTTTGTCTGTAGCCCTGATAATGTCTTTCACAATTGCAGAAAGATCGCTCGCTTTGATTTCCGGGCTGAAGTTTTCTACTGAAGCTTCAGTACCTGTTTCCTTGATGCCAAATGCATTTGGATTCAGCGCAATCACCTTGATCGCTGAACTGATCTCAATGGTCGCAAATGCTTTACCTGAAAAAGCGTTCTTTTTCACGGTAAAATTACCACCTTCGATTTTAGGGAGTTCGGTAGCGCCATCGGCCAAACCCGCCTGTAGCTTCACCGCAATCCGCGGTGCCAGGCCTTTACCAGAAAATGAATTGGAAAGAACAACAACATCGGCAGTTTCTTTTTCGGCTGCGCCGGATATGATTGAGGCATAAGCCTGGTTGACAAAATTTGGTAACTGCGCACTGGAAACGTTCAGAACCTTGCTTGCGCCATAGAGACCAAGTGATTTAAGCTCGGACTCTGCCACATTTCCTATTGAAATGGCGGTTAAGTTTGTACCCTGCAGGTCTGCGATGGCCTTTGCATAAGATACTGCTTCAAATACAGATTTCTTAAATTTACCCTCTACCTGCTCTACATATACTAAAACTGACATACGAATTTTTTTTGTTTGATTAAATGATAAAATAGAACCTGATTAAATGACTTTTGCTTCGGTATGCAACAATTCAATCAATTTAGCCGGGTCTTCAGCCGGAACCTGTTTTACTGCGCCGCGCGCAGGAGGGGTTTCGAAAGCTTGAAATTTGACCAGTTCCGCTACCTCTTTCGCTTCCACTACAACAAGCGGCTTGGTCCTGGCCGACATGATTCCCCTCATGTTAGGGATTTTAGGTTCTGCGGTTCCCTCAGAACAGCTGGCTACAAATTTACCTGAAATAGAAATCACTTCCTTGCCGCCTTCTATCTCGCGTTCCAAAGTAGCAGTTGAGCCATCATAGTCTAATTTCTTGATGATGGAAATAGAAGGAATGTCCAAAAACTCACCGATCATTGCCGCTACCTGTGAGCCATTGTAATCGATCGATTCACGTCCGCAAAGGATCATGTCAAAATCTGTGGTCTTAACATATTCCGCAATCTGAAATGCTGTAAAATAAGCATCTCTTGGTGCAGCATTGATCCTAACCGCATCATCAGCACCTATTGCCAGCGCTTTTCTGATGGTAGGATCATTCTGGCTTTCTCCTACATTGACTACAGTCACTGTTCCTTTACCGCCCTCACAAAGTTCAATAGCTCTTGAAAGCGCAATTTCATCGTAAGGGTTTACGATAAATTGTACTCCTGCGGTATTGAATTGCGTATTATCACCGGTAAAAGTTATTTTTGTCGTCGTGTCGGGCACATTACTGATACAAACTAATATTTTCATAAGTTTACATATTGATTTTTAAAATGAAGCGCTCATCAGTTACAACAGTCTTCATTTTTTGTTTGCCGATGATGGATTCATAGAATTATATTTGATGAAGTCTTTATGCAAATCTAATTAAAAAAGCAGGTATAAAAAATGCAAAACACCCGATTGACCAAGTTATTGGAATTTTTAGAGAGCGATCCAAATGATCCCTTTGTCCTGTACGCGCTGGCCACCGAATACAACACCTCAGGCGATACCCAAAAAGCGTTTGACTACTACTTTAAACTGGTTTCTGAGCAACCTGACTATGTCGGTACTTATTATCATCTGGGCAAGTTACTGGAGAAAAATAATGACACTGAACAAGCACTGTCCATCTATCAGAAGGGGATGGCAGCAGCCAGGACTAAACGTGACATGCATGCTTTTTCTGAACTGCAGGGCGCATACAATTCAGCCGCTGGTTTAGACTATGAGGACGACTAAAGACAGCCCCTTGAAAAGTAAAAAGCAATTGTTATTTCTCAGGGACGTGATGCTGTTCACCTTCACTGCTTTCGGCGGTGCGCAGGCGCATCTATCGCTGCTGCTGAAATATTTTGTGAAGAACAACCGCTACATCAGCGAGGAGGAGCTGCTGGAACTCAACGCGCTGGCCCAAATCCTGCCGGGGCCGGCTTCTACACAGACACTGGTCGGCATTGCTTATAAGGTAGGCGGACTCAGACTGTCGATCATCACATTTATATTGTGGATCCTGCCCTCAGCTGCGGTGATGACTTTTGCGGCAATTAGTTATGCCCAGCTCGACCAGAAACAAAAGTTTGCTGAAATCCTGGAATATATCCAGCCCATCGCACTGGGCATTGTTGCTTTTGGTGCTTATACCTTGTCCCGACGGGTGCTGGTATCCCAATTGGCGGTATTTCTGGCTATTGCCGCGGTAATCTGCACATTGGTGCTCCGAAATGCCTATGTATTTCCGATCGCGATCTTGTTTGGCGGCGTGATCTCTTCTGCATTGGAGGCCCCAAAGGAAGAGAGCGAAATCCGGGTGAATTTATTTTCCAATATCAACCGCAAGAAACTGATCTATTTTATTGGCGTTTTATTATTTCTGGCACTCATGGGGGCGCTGATCAACAGGACCTCGCCTTTTAGTTTGCCCATCAGGCTATTTGAAAATTTTTACCGCAACGGGATTGTGATTTTTGGCGGGGGACAGGTCCTTGTGCCGCTCATGTTCACAGAATTTGTGCAAATGAAGCAATACCTGCATGCCTCTGGTTTCCTTTCAGGTTTTGCCTTGCAACAAGCCTTACCGGGACCAACGTTTTCATTTACGAGCTATATTGGTGCCCTCAGCATGAAGAATTTCGGATACGGGCTGGGCGGACAAATCTTTGGCGGGATAGTCGCTGTACTGGGCATCAATTTACCCGGACTGATCCTCGTGCTTTTTATTGTACCCTTTTGGGAAGATTTAAAAAAGATCACCCGGATCAAATATTCCCTGGCAGGGATCAATGCCGTTAGCGTAGGCTTTATTATTGCAGCTTTTATTCTGCTGCTGAAACCCATCGGACTGGATTTCATGGCCATCATCGTGCTGATCAGTACTTTTCTGATCCTCAACTTCACGAAGATCAGCCCGCCAATTATCGTGCTCGCAGGTATTTTACTAGGGTATTTTCTCTGAGCTATTACGAAGATTAGAAAGGTGCATCTTCATCATGCATGTCGTCCATGCGTGAAGGCTTGATGATCACATTCCCTGAAGGCCTGTCAAAACCCTGTGAAGGTTGCATGCCCGCACTTGGACTGTCCATCGAGAATGAAGTCGGTGCAGAGAAACTTTCTTCAAGGTCAGCAAATTTCACGTACTTACCGATAAACCTCAGTGGCACAATACCCGTTTCACCATTCCTGTGTTTGGCAATGATGACTTCACCTACACCGGCATTTGATCTTCCCTGCTCATCTTCTGTAATGCCATAATATTCAGGTCTGTATAGAAACAACACCATATCCGCATCCTGCTCAATAGATCCCGATTCCCGCAAATCTGATAGCATTGGTCTTTTACCGTTTACACCAGGCCTGCTCTCTACGGCACGGCTCAATTGTGACAGGGCCAGTACCGGTACGTTCAATTCTTTGGCTACAGATTTCAGTGCCCTGGAGATACTACCGATTTCCTGCTCCCTGTTTCCGCCGCCGCTTTGTCCTTCACCCTTGCCGTGCATGAGCTGTAAGTAATCGATGATGATCAGTTGCAGGTCGTACTGTGATTTCAGCCTCCTGCATTTCGCCCTGAATTCAAAGATGTTCAGTGCAGGGGTATCGTCAATCAGCAAGGGTGCTTCGGTGAGCGTACCGATCTTGCTGTGCAACTGCTGCCATTCCCATTCTGCCAGGTTTCCTTTTCTGATCTTCTCCTGCTCAATTTCCGTTTCGCCGGATATCAGACGATTTACCAACTGAACAGAAGACATCTCCAAAGAGAAGACCACCACCGGACGTTTAAAATCCACTGCGGCATTTCTGGCGCAGGTCAGTACAAAGGCTGTTTTTCCCATCGCCGGACGTGCAGCAATGATCACCAGATCTGAAGGTTGCCAGCCGCCTGTAATACGGTCCAGGTCTGTAAAACCAGATGGCACACCAGTCAGACCATCACTTTTGGTCCTCAGCTCTTCGAGCGTGGCCAAAGACTGTTTGATGATCTCGTCCATTTTCTGCGTATCGCGGCGCAGATTGTTCTGGGCTATGTCAAACAGGTTTTTCTCTGCATGGTCCAGCAGGTCAAAGATATCCGTCGTGTCTTCATAGGCATTCTGGATGATCTCAGAGGAAATCCTGATCAGCTCACGCTGGATGTATTTCTGGGAAATGATCCGCGCATGGTATTCAATGTTCGCAGCAGAAGCCACCCTGTTGGTCAGATTGGTAATGTAATAGGCGCCGCCGATCATTTCCAATAAACCCAAAGTTCTGAGTTCCGCAGTAACAGTCAGGATATCTACAGGTTTAGATTTTTGAAACAAGCCCTGTATGGCCTCAAAGATCTTTTTGTGGGCCTCATGGTAAAATACTTCTGGCTTCAGAATATCAATTACGGTGGACAAAGCATCTTTTTCCAGCATCAGTGCACCAAGTACAGCCTCCTCCAGATCAATGGCCTGTGGCGGTATTTTGCCCATTGTGCTCATAGAATTGGTGATCCTGTTCTTCCTGGCGGTGTAGCTGGCTTTATCTTGTCCCTGATTTCCGTTATCGATACTCATAGGTACAAAAATAGACAAAAATAGAGTCTGTCAGACATTTCTTTACTCACATTCTAATGGAAGAAAATACCGATATGCTGCCATTGTTTTAACCAATTTTGTCAAATTCTCAACAAGAGAATGTGGATAAGGCCGGTCACTGATAAAAAAAATGACCAGCCTTAATGTCAATAATTCAGCTATTTTTGCAACAAAATAAGAAAGATGGAAAATTCCAGAAGACCGGCCAGGCCCAGAGAGAGTAATGAGTTTGTATTTGGCATCCGTGCCGTGATAGAGGCCATCAAAGCGGGCAGGGACGTAGAAAGCATTTATGTACAGCGCGGACTTACCGGATCTATTATACTGGAATTGAAGGCTTTGTTGAACGGCACAGATATCCCTGTACACAATGTGCCGATCGAGAAGCTGAACAGGATGACGCAAAAAAATCACCAGGGCGTCATTGCTGTCATCTCGGCCATCACCTTTCAGAAAATTGAGGACATCATTCCGTTGGTTTACGAAAAAGGGGAGACTCCGCTAATCCTGATTCTGGATGGCGTCACGGATGTAAGAAATATGGGCGCAATCGCGAGAACAGCCGCCTGTGCTGGTGTCCATGCTATTGTTGTCCCTGCTAAAAACTCTGCCCAGATCAATGCCGATGCCATCAAGACTTCAGCAGGCGCTTTATTCAGCATTCCGGTCTGCAGGCACCAGAGTTTGCATAAAACAGCGCTTTACCTGCAGGAATGCGGTTTGCAGATTGTGGCTTGTACCGAAAAGACCAGCGACCTGATCTATGTTCCGGATTATACCCTGCCTACTGCCATCGTGATGGGTGCGGAGGACGAAGGAATTTCCAACGATATCATGCGCATGGCCAATTACCTGGCAAAAATACCGATGGTAGGAGAGATCAGTTCATTGAACGTATCTGTATCTGCCGGAGTGATCCTGTACGAAGCAATCCGGCAGCGACAATAGTCAGCCGTTTTTCAATAAGCACTAATTGTCCTCAAACAAATACCCGCTATAGGCCAGTCCTTTGGCAACACTCATAAAGTTGTCACCCGAATGGATCTTTGTATCCGGAAATTTAAGGGCAAACAGGTTTTTAACGGCAGTGACCATGGAAGTTCCGCCGGTTAGAAATAAACTGTCTATCTCGCCCGCGTCGATCTGGTGCTTCAATAAAAAGGCATCCAGATAATTGCTGATTTTACGAATGTCTTTGTCAATCACACTTTCGTACTGCTGCAGGCTCACTGCCTCATCTATCTCTATGCCCATTTTCGAGTAATAAAATTGGCTGGACGGTTTGCCGGACAATTCTACTTTGGTTTTTTCTATGGACTGAAAAACCGAATAGCCCAGGTTGTTGTCTGTCAGCGTAATCAGGTTGTTGAATACAGCGTCTTTGTTGGAATAGTGATAATAAGTCTGCAAGTCATTCCTGATCTTTTGTCCGTTAAAAAAGTTCATTTGTTCCCATGAACAAATGTTGGCGAACAGTGAAACCGGAACTTTGAGCATTTTGCCTGGCGAAGCCTCATACATGGTGTGTTTTCCAAAATAAGGTGTTCCTTTTTCCCACATGAATGCAGAGTCAAAACTATCTCCCCCAATGTAAATCCCACCTGTGGCAATGATGTCCTTTTTCCGGTCCTTCAAACCGATCTTTGCAGGATCCAGGTTCAGGTAAGTGAAGTCGGTCGTACCGCCGCCCAAATCGGCCACCAGCACTTTTTCCGGCTTCGTCATGTTTTGTTCGTACGCAAATGCGGCTCCGATGGGTTCAAACTGAAACCGGATGTCTTCAAATCCTGCGTTTTCGGCTGCCTTGTTCAACCGCTTTTGCGCCAGGGTGTCCATCGCCGCATTGTCATCGTCAAAAAATACCGGTCTGCCGATAACGGCCTTGCGGCAATCTACACCGGTAATCTGATCCGCTTTGCGCTTCAGTTCTTTTAATATCAACGTCACCAGGTCAGAAGCGTTATAACGTTTGTTGTGAATCCTGGTCTCGATGAAACTACTTCTTGGCAAAATCCTTTTAATGGATTTCATGAACCTTCCCTTCATGCCATCCTGCAGATAGCCCGCAATGGCCTCTTCCCCGACAACATATTTCAATGGCTCGGAGGCGCTCTGCTCCACCTGGAAATAAAGAATGGAAGGAAGGATCAGGGTATCAATGATCTCTTTTTTCTCTTCATCAAAAATAGAAAGGGCCGAATTGGTGGTGCCAAAGTCGATCCCATATAAGTACTTACTCATTAAAAAGGCAAACGCTTGAAAGGTTAAAAAAATACAAGCGGACCTGTTTCTGGCAGGTCCGCTTGTTATCTGTTATTAAGAATTACTAAATAAATTTTGTTCCGAACTTTGCCTTTACATCGGCTACCACCTGTTTGATGGTCTGTTCTTCAGATCTTGGACAAATCATGAGGGTGTTGTTGGACTCTACTACAATGTAGTCGTGCAGACCCTGAAGGATCACCAGCTTGTCTTTTGGTACGTTGACCATGCAATTGGACGAGTTGAACATCATCACCTGCTCAGAGGGGATCACAGCGTTTCCTACATAATCATGCTCCGCAATGTCATAGATCGATGCCCAGGTACCCAGGTCAGACCAACCAAATTCTGCAGGCAGGACATAAACATTGTCTGCTTTTTCCATAATCCCGAAATCAATAGAGATGTTGGTACACTGCTGATAAGCATTGCCAATGAACTCCACTTCCTGATCGGTATTGAAGAGGGTACTTCCTTGCTGAAATATGTCGTGCATTTCAGGAAGGTGTTTAGAAAAAGCCTTATTGATCGCCTTTGCAGACCAGATAAAAATGCCTGCGTTCCAAAGAAAATCGCCGCTTTGCAGGAAAGATTTCGCGAGTTCCAGGTTGGGCTTCTCGGTAAACGTTTTTACCTTGTGCAACTGGTCATCTGTTTTTAAAACGGTATCTGCATATTGGATATAACCATATCCTGTATCCGGGCGACTTGGTTTAATACCCAGGGTGATCAGTACATCGTTTTGGGCTGCGGCCTTCAGCGACTGCTCAATTGTCTCCACAAAAGCATCCGGATCGGTGATGGTGTGGTCTGATGGTGCTACCACGATTACTGCATCCTCGTTCAGTTGTGCAATCTTCATCGCACCATAAGAAATGCAGGGTGCTGTATTTCTCATGATAGGCTCAGCCAGGATCTGGTTGTCGCCAATGCCCGGGATCTGCTCTTTGATGATCTCAGTATAAATCTCGTTGGTCACAATAAAGATATTCTCAGGCGGACAAACTTTCAGAAAGCGGTCATAAGTGCTCTGGATCAAAGTTTTACCTACTCCAAAAAAATCGATAAATTGTTTAGGAAATTTAGTTCTGCTCACCGGCCAGAAACGGCTGCCGACACCGCCAGCCATGATTAAAGCGTAATTGTTCTTATTCATATGAATTTCGTCTCATTAAATTAAGCCCTCTTGCAGCAGGTCGTGCAAATGGATCATGCCGTAATATTGATCCTTGTCCGTTACCAGCAATTGGGTGATGTTGTTAGCTTTTATGAGTTCCAGTGCGTGTATGGCCAGCATTTCCTTGTCGATCCGCTTCGGATTGCTGCTCATCAGCGCACTGGCTGTAATATCGGCTAAATTAGAAAAATTCTCAAGCATTCTCCGGATATCTCCATCAGTTATTATCCCCAATATCGAATCGCCATCTATAACAACCACAGCCCCAAGTCTGTTTTGACTTATTTCCACAATCACATCCTTTACAGAAGCGGTTGGAGATATGCTTGGTTTTTGATTTTTGATGGCAAGATCTCCCGCCTTGAGGTACAGCCTTTTTCCCAGTGAACCACCTGGGTGGTAGCGCGCGAAATCATCCTTGTTGAACTCGCGTACATGCAACAGGCAGACAGCCAGTGCATCACCCATTGCAAGCTGCGCAGTCGTACTGGTAGTCGGTGCCAGGTTATTCGGACAAGCCTCTTTTTCTACAAAAGTATTCAGGATGTAATCGGCCTGCAGCCCCAGTTCAGAATCTGGTTGTCCCACCATTCCAATAATGATGTTTCCCGATTGTTTGAGTAATGGGGTCAGTATTTTTATTTCCGGTGTGTTTCCGCTTTTTGACAAACAGATCACGATATCGTCTTTCTGGATCATGCCCAGATCTCCGTGAACGGCATCCGCGGCGTGCATAAAGATGGCCGGTGTGCCAGTGCTATTGAAGGTCGCAACGATCTTTTGCGCAATAATAGCGCTCTTTCCGATCCCAGTAACGATAACCCTGCCTTTGCTTTTTATTATTAAGTTGACAATGGCGACGAAGTCGTCATCGATTTTTTCAACCAGTCCCAATATGGCCTGGGCTTCGAGTCGCAAAGTGTCAACGGCGTTATCTATTATGGATTTTTTACTTTTCAAACAGAATTATTTAGTATATTGATGCTTGGAATTAGTGCAAAATTATGTTATTTTGAAGTAAAAATAGCACTGAATATTTTATACACGAAATGGATGTGAAAAAGTCGTTGTTTGACAACTTGCAAACCTTTTTTGGTTTTGATAATTTTAAAGGTGATCAGGAGTCTATTATCACCAACATTCTTGAAAAGAAGAATACGTTTGTCATAATGCCTACCGGCGGGGGAAAGTCCATTTGTTATCAGTTGCCAGCACTCATGGAGGGGGGGACTGCTATTGTCATTTCTCCATTGATCGCACTGATGAAAAACCAGGTGGATCAGCTCAGAGCTTTCGGAGGTAGCGATAGCATTGCCCACTTTTTAAATTCTTCGCTCAATAAGACTGAAATTGCGCAGGTAAAAACTGATCTGCTCAGCGGACAGACGAAACTGCTTTATGTGGCTCCGGAGTCACTGTCCAAGCAAGACAATATTGATTTTCTGAAACTGATCAAAATATCTTTTGTGGCGGTAGATGAGGCACATTGTATTTCTGAATGGGGACATGATTTCAGGCCCGAGTACCGCAAGATCAGGCAGGTAATCCAGGGATTGGGAGAAGACATTCCGATCATTGCACTTACTGCTACGGCGACACCTAAAGTGCAGCAGGATATCGTCAAAAACCTGCAAATGTCTGACGCTGCCCTGTTTAAGTCTTCGTTCAACAGGCCAAACCTGTTTTACGAAATCAGGCCAAAGCGAGATGTGATCAAAGAAATCATCAGGTACATCAAATACAATACAGGCAAGTCTGGAATTATTTATTGTCTGAGCCGTAAAAAGGTTGAAGAGGTAGCGGAAACACTAAATCTGAATGGCATCAAAGCTTTGCCTTATCATGCCGGATTAGAGCCTAAAGTAAGGGCAGATACACAGGATAAATTCCTGATGGAAGATGTGGAAGTGATTGTTGCCACCATTGCCTTTGGTATGGGGATCGACAAACCAGATGTCCGTTTTGTCATCCACCATGACATTCCCAAAAGTATGGAGGGTTATTACCAGGAGACCGGACGTGCAGGGCGTGATGGGGGCGAGGGTGTCTGTATCGCTTTTTATACCCAAAAGGATGTAGATAAACTGGCCAAGTTCATGAAGGACAAGCCAGTGGCAGAACGGGAAATCGGTACGCAGATCCTGAAGGAAGTGATTGATTATGCCGAGTCTGCGGTATGCAGAAGGAAGCAGATCCTTCACTATTTCGGAGAAAACTTCAATGAAACTGGTTGTAATTGCATGTGTGACAACTGCAAGAAGCCTAAAAAACAATTTGAGGCGGAAGACTCCCTGCTAATTTTGCTGAAACTGATCAAAAAGATCGGGGAGAAGTTTGACGATGCACACATTCTGAACGTCATTCTGGGTCTGGAAACCGCACAGACGATTGCTTATGAACACAGCAAGCTGCCTGAATTTGGTTTGGGTGTAGTTGAAGGCGAAAACCACTGGAAATCCCTGGTCAGACAGGCTGTGCTCAATAATTTCCTTTCCAAAGATATTGACAACTACGGATTGCTTGGACTGACCAACGGAGGACATAGTTTTATAGAAAATCCTTATAGTCTCAAATTTGTACTCAATGAACCCATTGAAAGCGCGCCGGATGACGATGAGGACGACGTGAAACACGGTTCCGGAACCCTGGACACCCAGCTTTTGCAATTGCTGAAAGACCTGCGTAAAAAGATAGCGAAACAGAAAAACGTACCGCCTTTTGTCGTCTTTCAGGATCCGTCACTGGAGGAGATGTGTACCCACTATCCAATTGCCATGGACGAACTTAAACAGATTTCAGGAGTGGGTAATGGCAAGGCACTGAAGTTTGGCGGACCATTTCTCGAACTCATCAAGAAATATGTGGAAGACAATGACATAGAGCGTCCTATTGACCTGATCATTAAGACCCAGGCCAATAAGTCTCAGCTTAAGGTGTCCATCATTCAAAATATTGACCGCAAGATCGGACTCGAAGATATCGCACGTTCTAAAGGCATCACTTATGACGATATCCTAAAAGAAGTTGAAGCCATTGTGAATTCAGGTACAAAACTGAACCTTAGTTATTTTGTAGACGAACTGATTGATGAAGACCGGCAGGATGAAGTATTCGATTATTTTCAATCGGCCGAAAATGACTCGATCGACGATGCCCTCAAAGAACTGGGCGAATCGGATTACTCCCGTGAGGAGATCCAGTTGATGCGTATTAAATTTATGTCTGAACTGGGCAACTAACCGTTCAGGATTAACAACACAAACCATGATCAATTTCCCTTTAGATAATTTCAAAAACCAGGAATCTGGTAATTTCTTTTTAATGGCTGGGCCCTGCGCTATCGAAGGTGAAGAAATGGCGCTGCGTATCGCCGAAAAGATTGTTACCATCACCGACAAACTCAGCATTCCTTATATTTTCAAAGGCTCTTACCGCAAGGCCAACCGTTCCAAAGGCAATTCCTTTACCGGCATTGGCGATGAAAAAGCGTTGAAGATCCTGGAGAAGGTCGGTAAGACTTTCGGTGTGCCTACCGTGACCGACATCCATGAAAGTGATGAAGCGGCCATGGCGGCTGCCTATGTAGATGTGCTGCAGATTCCTGCTTTTTTATGCCGGCAGACCGACCTGCTGATCGCTGCTGCAAATACGGGCAAAGTCGTTAACGTAAAAAAAGGCCAGTTCCTCTCCGCGGGTTCTATGAAGTTTGCCGTGGAAAAGATCGTGGAAGCCGGAAATAATAAGGTGATCCTGACCGACAGGGGCAATACTTTTGGTTACCAGGACCTGATTGTAGATTACCGCGGACTTCCTGAAATGCGAGGCTTTGGCGTGCCGGTGGTGATGGATTGTACGCATTCCCTGCAGCAGCCGAACCAGAGCAGTGGTGTTACGGGCGGTAAACCGCAATTGATAGAAACCATCGCCAAGGCAGCAATTGCTGTTGGTGCAGATGGGCTTTTTATCGAAACGCATCCTGATCCCGCCAATGCCAAATCGGATGGTGCCAATATGTTGCACCTCACCCTGCTCGAGGATTTATTGGTTAAACTGGTAAGATTGAGACAAGCGGTGATTTAGTCCTGCAGCATCCATGTTTTCATTGCTGCTGGCCGTCTTTCAAATTCCAGTAATCACGAACGAAGTCCTGCGGTTCAGTTTTCTGTTGGCCTCTGTTTCATTTCCTGCGATCGGAGCTGTTTCTCCGAACCCTTTATAAGCAAGCCTTTCTGCTGCGATTTTTTGCCCGATCAGATGGTCATAAACGGCTTTCGCACGCAATAGAGATAGTTTTTTATTGTCTGCATCGTTGCCGACATTGTCGGTATGTCCCTGTATTTCTATACGGATCTTTGGATTCTGTTTCAATAAGTTGACTAGTGTGCCAAGTTCTGTAATCGAACTTGAGAGCAGGACATATTCGTTGGTATTAAAAAATATGTTTTTTAAGACCACATTGGTTCCCACCTTCAACCGCTCCAGCGAAATCTTGAGCAGGAATGGGGTATTGGTGTAGGCTTCATTGAGTTGGTAGTTTTCTGAGTAAAACAAATAGCCGTCCGCACTCACGTTAAACGCATAATTGCCGACTATAGGCATGACCGAAAGAAACTCACCGTTCTCTGCCGAGGTGTAATCGTCGTATTCGGTTTTTTTATTTCCCAGATTTACCACCTTCACCTGCGCTTCCAGAAACTTACCGGTTTCTTTGTCGTTCACAATCCCTTTTACATAGGTAATCGGCTTCGGTTTTTTATCCGCAGGCATCTTAAATTTATAGATGTCCATATCGCCGTAGCCACCTTTAAGGTTTGAGGAGAACAAGCCTTCGGTACCGTCTGGAGTGACAATCAAGCCTGTTTCTTCATTAAAGGTATTGATCGGATAGCCCAAATTTTCGGGTACAGACCAATGCCCGTTTTCCGTCATCCGGCTCAGGAATATATCTTTATTGCCCATGCCTGGCCAACCGTCTGACGAGAAATAAAGGGTTTTTCCGTCCGAATGGATAAAGGGGGTATTTTCATCGTAAAGGGTATTGATCTCCGGACCCAGATTTTCAGGGCTGCTCCAATAACCATCGGCCTTCAGCGTACTTTTCCAGATGTCATATCCACCGAGTCCGCCCGGACGGTTGCTCACAAAATACAGGGTGTTGCCGTCTGGACTGATCGTCGGCTGCGACTCCCAGTAAGGGGTATTTAGCGGCGCGCCTAAATTAAAAGGTTCCCCCCAGCTGTTGCCCTCCTTATGGCTCACATAGATGTCGCACCTGCCCAGGCCATCGGGACGGTTACAGCCTGTAAAAAACAGGTACTTGCCATCTGCCGAGATGGATTGGGCACCTTCGTTGAATTTTGCGGTGTTGATCTTGTCGCTCAATGAGACCGGGCTGCTCCATTCACCAGCTTTTTTTTCTGAAATAAAGAAATCCTCATTGTCGTTGATGTTTCTGCTGAAAATCATTTTTTCACCATCTGCTGTCACCGAAGGAAAATAATCCCGGTAGCCCGAGTTGATCTTTTCGCCCAAATTGACGGGATCGTATTTTTGGGGTGCTTTGATGGCTACCACGGCAAACTCAGCATCTGTCAGGTACTTTTTTGCTTTCCGTATAAAATCCGGATCTGTGCCCTTATATTTACTTAGAAATAAGTTGATGTTGCGCAGCGCAGCGGAATAATCGCCTGTATTGAATTCGACCTCAGCCAAACCATAGTACATCCTTGGATCCGCATCAGCGCCGAGGTCAATTGCACTTTTATAGGCAGCCTTGGAGGCTTCATATGCTTTAATTCTCCGGTTGATGTCTGCCAGTTGCAGGTAGGCGAACTGAAAAGCCGGGTCAGCTTTAACCGCCTCGTCGAGCATCCCTACCGCCAGTTGATACTGGTCACTTTTTAAATAATCCTGGGCCTTGTCGAAACTGTTCTGCGCTTTTTTAACGGTAGAAGTTTGCGCATGGAGAACGTTAACGCAGCATACGGTAAGGCATAAGAAGAACAGAAACAGAAATTTCTTCATTGCGCTGATATTAACTATTAGGTTAAATATAGCGAGAATAGGCAATAAAGCTAAGGAATGTTTAAAAATTTGTGGGTTTGCAGGGAAATCTCCCATTTCGGATTGGCCATCACATAGTCGATGATCAATGGCGTAACTTCTTTTGACTTGGACCATTCCGGCTGCAGGTATAATTTACAGCTTTCTGATACGGTCTGTGCGTACTCCTCTGCCCATTTAAAATCGCTTTTGTTGAAGACGATCACTTTCAATTCATGTGCAAAAGGCGTAATGTCCGGTCGGGGTGCCTTAAATTTCTTCGGAGAAAGGCAAATCCAGTCCCAGGAGCCAGAAAGGGGATAGGCGCCTGAAGTCTCGATAAATGTTTTGATTCCTTTTTTCTGCAATTCTGCAGTGAGGTAATCCAGGTTATAGATCAGGGGCTCACCTCCGGTGATCACGACAGCGCGTCCGGGAAAGGAATCCGCTTTGGCGACAATGTCATCTGCTGTGGTCAGCGGATGGAGTTCAGCGTCCCAGCTTTCTTTCACATCACACCAATGGCAACCTACATCACAACCGCCTAAACGAATGAAATAAGCAGCTTTCCCGGTATTAAATCCTTCTCCCTGTATCGTATAAAATTCTTCCATCAAAGGAAGTAACGTGCCGTCTGCCGGTATCTGATGTGCCATAATAAAGGCGCAAAGTTAAATAAAATATTGAAAGCAAGCGTCAAAGCCCGTATATTGAAACCGTATAATGACCGAGCAATGAAAAACCATGATCAAATGGCATAAAGTAGAAAGGCCCTTGCCTGAGGGTGAATTTGTGATGCAGGTCAGCGTCGATGGAAAAAAACTTTGCCTGGTCCGTCATGAGGAGCGGCTTTATGCGGTACAAAATTCTTGTCCCCATGCTGGCGGAATACTTAGCGGGGGCTGGTGCAAAAACGGCCACCTGGTTTGCCCGATCCACCGATGGGAGTATAGCCTCGAAACAGGACGTGGATCGGCTGGTCAGGGAGATTATATTGACCAGTATCTGGTAGAAAGCAGACCGGATGGAGTCTATATCGGCATCAAACAAGGTTTCTGGAAAAAACTGTTCGGTTAGAACAGGTGTTTTTTAAAGAAATCCTTACAGTTCAATACCTCAATCTCTGAAAAATAAAAGTCTTTCGTGTTTTCTGTTACAATGCACTGGCATTTACTGTTCAACGCGGCATAATATTCCAGCCCATCTTCAAAGTCATGGACTTTTTTGTTAGCCAATGTTTGCTGAATACCTTCTGTCAGGTTTTCCGCTATTTTGATATGCTGACAAAGCAATTGAATCTTTTGTTTCGCAACTTGTGAAGTTACCTTTTTTTCTGCATAATAGAATGCAATTGCTAAGCATATAGGGGAGGTGTATACTTCGAATTCCGGATCGGAAGCCAGACTTAATATCCTTGAAGAATAGGTAAACAAAGGATATTCCTTATTAAGTACCGATACCAAAATATTGGCGTCCAGAAAGATCTTAATCAATGTACACGCTTATTTCCTGGAAGAGAAAAATTCATCTTTAATGGCTTTACGGGGAGATTTAGTGCTTTTTTTGTATTCAACTTCACCTTCTGCAACCATACTTACCCAATCTGCAATTGGGTAATCTTCTAAAGACTTATATTCTTTAGAAGTAACTTGTTTTAGGAGGTGCTCAATAAGCCTTGATAAACTGATGTTGTTTTCAGCGGCATATATTTTTGCCTTTTTGACGACCTCCTGATCGAAACTTAATGTTAATTTCGCATCCATATCCAATTACTTTCCACAAAAATACCAATTGTACGTGGTAAATAAAATAGCTCTACGTAATTATTTATAAATTTCTCCTTTAGCAGAAGCCAGGGTATTTTTCAGCAGGCCGACAATGGTCATCAGTCCCACACCGCCCGGTACAGGAGTTATCCAGGAAGAAACAGGCGCTACATTGTCAAAATCCACATCACCGTACAACTTATAACCGGATTTGGTCGTCTCAGAAGTCTCCCTGTTCATGCCCACGTCGATTACAATCGCACCCGGTTTCACCATATCTGCAGTGATGTAATTTTTACGACCGATTGCAGCGATGATGATGTCTCCCTGCAGGGTGATTTCCTTTAGGTTTGCAGTCTTACTATGCGTCAGCGAAACCGTGCAGTTACCCGGATTGGCATTTCTGCCCATCAGAATACTCATCGGACTGCCTACTATATTACTTCTGCCTACAACTACACAATGCTTGCCTACCGTATCGATGCCGTAGGACTCCAGCATCAGCATGATGCCGTAAGGGGTAGCCGGAATAAAACAAGGGAGGTTGCGCATCATGCGACCCAGGTTAATCGGGTGAAAACCATCCACATCCTTACGGTGGTCAATGGTTTCAGTCACCTTCTCCGGATCAATATGCTTAGGAAGGGGCAATTGGACAATTAATCCGTCTACGCCAGAATCCTGGTTGATTTCTTCAATTTTTGCTAGCAACTCAGCCTCGGTTACCGAATTGTCGTATCTGACCAGGGAAGACTGGAAACCCACTTTTTCGCAGTTTTTCATTTTACTGGCCACATAGGTTTCACTTCCACCATCATTGCCTACCAGGATGGCGATCAAATGTGGTTTTCTGCCTGAAGAAGCCAAGAAATCAGCCGCTTCAAGTGCTATCTCCTGTTTTATTTTTTCGGATACGAATTTTCCGTCGAGTAGTTTCATGTTTACAATCATTTGGTATCAAGTATCAAGTAGCTAGTATCAAGACAGGATGGCTATAACTTGCGACCAGTCTTGATACTAACTACTAGCTACTAACTACCTTTCAAAACTTAATCTAATTTCAATACTGCCATAAACGCGGTTTGCGGAATCTCCACATTACCGACCTGGCGCATACGTTTCTTTCCTTGTTTTTGTTTTTCGAGCAATTTACGTTTACGGGAAATATCACCACCGTAACATTTGGCAGTTACATCCTTACGCAAAGCGCTCAGTGTTTCACGGGCGATTACCTTCGCACCGATGGACGCTTGTATTTTGATCTCGAACTGCTGACGCGGAATCAGTTCCCTCAACTTTTCGCAGATTTTCTTTCCGAAATCATAAGCATTGCTGCGGTGGATCAGTGAGGACAAAGCATCTACAGGTTCTTCATTCAGCAACATGTCCAGTCGTACTAAGTCCGACTTGCGGTAACCGATCTGGTGGTAGTCAAACGAAGCATATCCTTTTGAAATGGTTTTCAACTTATCGTAAAAATCAAAAACGATCTCACCCATAGGCATTTCAAACACCAATTCCACACGGTCAGATGTCAGGTAGGACTGGTTCGCGATAATTCCCCTTTTTTGAATACACAATGACATTACCGGGCCAACAAACTCGGCTTTGGTAATGATATTGGCCTTGATATAAGGTTCCTCTACAGAATCCAGTTTACTTGGATCAGGTAAATCGGAAGGATTGTTGACAATCACTTCCTCGCCTCTTGTTGTCCGTGCAATATAGGATACGTTGGGTACCGTCGTGATCACCGTCATGTCAAATTCACGCTCCAGACGTTCCTGGATAATTTCCATGTGCAGCATGCCCAGGAATCCGCAACGGAAACCGAAGCCCAAAGCGGCAGAACTTTCCGGTTCAAATACGATAGAAGCATCGTTGAGCTGCAGCTTATGCATGGCTTCACGCAATTCCTCAAACTCGTCGGTATCCACAGGATAGATACCAGCGAAAACCATCGGTTTCACCTCTTCAAAACCCTGTATCGAGGCTGTAGAAGGTCTGTCGACTGTCGTGATGGTATCTCCAACTTTTACCTCGCGCGCTTCTTTAATCCCTGAAATGATGTAACCTACATCACCGGTTTTAACGACTGTACGTGGTGACATATCCAGTTTCAGGATACCCACTTCATCAGCAAGGTATTGTTTGCCGGTGTTGATGAACTTTACTTTATCGCCTTTCTTAATCTCACCGTTTACCACTTTGTAGTAAGCGATAATTCCCCTGAACGGATTGAAAACAGAGTCAAAGATCAAGGCCTGCAATGGCGCTTCCGGATCTCCTACAGGAGCAGGGACACGGTCCACAATCGCCTGGATGATGTCCGGAATACCTAGACCGGTTTTACCCGATGCAGGGATAATGTCTTCGCGTTTACAGCCAATCAGGTCGATGATCTGGTCTTTAACTTCCTCAGGCATTGCGCCGGGTAAGTCCATTTTATTCAGGATCGGAATGATTTCCAGATCGTGTTCTAAAGCTAAATATAAATTGGAAATGGTCTGTGCCTGAATGCCCTGAGAAGCATCAACAATCAGCAATGCACCTTCACAAGCCGCAATAGAACGGGAAACTTCGTATGAAAAATCTACGTGTCCTGGTGTGTCGATCAGGTTGAAATTGTATTCAATTTCGCCCACCTTATAATTCATCTGGATGGCGTGACTTTTGATCGTGATGCCACGCTCACGCTCCAAATCCATATTGTCCAGCAATTGTGCCTGGGCCTCTCTCGAGCTAATGGTCTTGGTATATTCTAATAAACGGTCAGCCAAAGTGCTTTTCCCGTGGTCAATATGTGCAATTATGCAGAAATTACGTATATGCTTCATCAGTGGCGCAAAGATAAGATTTTATTCAACACTATTGGCCAGGTCAATTAAGGTTTTTACAGTGTGGGTATCGGTCAGATCATAGCTGAATTCATCCGCAACCGCCCCCATATTCAACCTGGAATTTCTAAACGTCATGCCGCTCAGCACAGGTTTTCTAGCGGAAGCATGAAATTCTTTAGCACCGGTTTGTTTGATAAGTTCAACAATGTTGCCCGTATTTATTCCCGCGCCAGGCATGATGCTGATCCTTCCCGCCGCCTGTTCGATCAACCGGGCCAAAACGTCTGTACCTTCCAAAGAAGAAGCAGCGCCTCCTGAAGTCAATATCCGCTCGCAACCCAGTTCAATCACATCTTCCAGCGCCTGAAATAAGTCCCTGCTCATGTCGAATGCCCTGTGGAAAGTCACGCCCATGGATCCGGCCAGCTTAATCAGTTCAGCGCATCGCTCCCGGTCAACCGACCCATCCGCATGCAAAATCCCGATCACTACTCCATCGCAACCCAATGAACGGCAAACAGAAATGTCTTCTTTCATCAGTTCAAACTCCAGATCGGAGTATAGAAAATCACCTCCCCGGGGCCGGATAATTGGGTATAACTGAATTTTCAGCAGTTTTTTAGCCAGTTTGATCTGGGCATAACTTGGTGTGGTACCGCCTTCCGGCAGGTTATCGCACAACTCTACACGCAGCGCCCCGCCTTCCTGCGCCGCAAGGGCAGAAGCCAGTGAATTGGCGCAAACTTCCATGTTGATCATTCCGTATGTCTATTTATAAAAACTTTTTCCGTCAATCAGCAGATCGTCTTTTTGTGCGGTGCAAACGGCATAACTAAAGCCTTTTTGAATCGCGTAGGCTCCGTATTCTCCTTTTTTATTGAGGGCAAGAAAGCCGACCTGGATCTTTTTAGCAATCTCCGGCTTTTTCTTGATGATGCGCATTACCGCCTCTTTGCAGGCATTTTCAGGCGAATAACCCTGACGCATCAGTTCTACCACCAGGAAACTGCCGACATTCCGGATCACCTCTTCGCCCACACCTGTGGAAGTTGCCCCGCCTACCTCGTTGTCCACATACAGGCCCGCGCCAATGATCGGACTGTCACCAACCCTGCCATGCAGTTTAAAAGCCATACCGCTTGTGGTACAAGCACCGGAAAGGTTGCCTTTGGCATCCAGTGCCAGCATGCCGATGGTATCGTGATTGTCCTTGTTTCCAGGCAATTTTAAGGGCGCAGCCTTATCGTATTGGTTCTCAATATTCATAACCGGCTCATACTTCGCCGTTTTCAGCCATTCTTTCCATGCCTTTTCGCTTTCGGCGGTCAGCAGGTTTTCTTTTTTAAAGCCATTTTCCAGTGCAAACTGCAGGGCTCCTTCACCCACCAGCATCACATGTGGTGTCTTTTCCATCACCATGCGGGCCACCGAAATCGGGTGCACTATGTGCTCCATTCCTGCGACCGAACCGCAGTTCCCAAACTCATCCATAATGCAGGCATCAAGGGTAACGTGACCGTCGCGATCCGGAAAACCACCATAACCTACAGTGGTAATCTTTGGGTCTGCCTCTGGCACATGCACGCCTTGTTCGACTGCATCCAAGGCTCGGCCACCGGCTGAAAGCACTTTCCATGCAGCTTTATTGGCCGGTATGCCAAAATCCCAGGTCGAGATGACGATGGGCTTTACTGCTGCAACTGAACTTGCGGAAATGTCGGAAGGCATTTCAATCCGGCCGACAGCCAGGGCATTTTTTTGATCAATGGCCAGCAGCGAAGCCGATAGGGCAGATGCTTTTAAAAATTTCCTGCGGTTGAACATAGTGGTGGTCGTTATTGGGTTTGTTTGCTGCAATATTCTTGATTAAATAAGCTTAAAATTGTCCGCATCCTTCAAAAAAGGAAAACTGCGCCGCGTTTTCACCAGTTCATCGTAATGGATGCTAAAGGTATAGAGGTCCTCATCTTCGGGTTTGTAATACACCGTTTTTCCCATCGGATCGATGCATTGGGAATGTCCGCTGTGGTAAACTTCGTTGCCGTCATGACCTACACGGTTGGCGCCGATCACATAGCTCTGGTTTTCAATTGCCCTTGCCGGAATCAAGGCATTCCAGTGCGAAGAACGCTTGTCCGGCCAACTGGCAATCAGCAACAAGATGTCGTATTCTTTATTCTGGTTGCGCAGCCACACCGGGAATCGCAGGTCATAGCAGATCGCGAGCCTGATTTTCCAGCCTTTCAGTTCCACGATAACTTTATCCTGACCGGGCGCATAATGCTGGTCCTCTTTACCAAAACCGAAAAGGTGGCGTTTGTCGTAGTGACTGTAACTGCCGTCGGGCAGCATCCAGATCAACCGGTTGTAATACAGATCATTTTCTTTGATGATCAGGCTGCCGGTGACCACACATTCGTATTTTACCGCCATCTGTTGCATCCACTCCATCGTGTTGCCGCCCATTTCCTCGGCCAGTGCTTCTGCATTCATGCTGAAACCTGTATTAAACATCTCAGGAAGTACAATCAGGTCTGTCTTTTCCTTGATGCCCATAGAGAGCCTCAAAGTCAGGTTCTGCAGGTTTTTAGTTACGTTTTCCCAAAACAGGTAGGCCTGAAAAATTGTGACCTTCAGATTTGGGATATTCAGGTAATCTGGTTCTTCCATGATATATATCAATAGGGACGTGTATTTATAATTTCATTAACCTTTCAACGGCTTTTTCGAGGGTTTCTTGCTTTTTCGCAAAACAAAAGCGCAAAACCTGATGGTCCGTATGCCGGCTATAAAAGGCAGAAACCGGGATACTTGCTACCCCGAAATCCTTCACAAGCCTGACAGCCATATCTTTGTCTTTTTCATCGCTCAAGTGTCCGTAACTAACGCACTGAAAATAAGAGCCATGACAAGGTAATAATTTAAATTTAGTTTCTCCAAGCAGTGATCTGAACAAGTCACGCTTCTGCTGGAAGAAAGCAGAAAGACCAAGGTATCTTGAGGGGTCTTTCAGGTAATTGGCGATTCCAAGTTGCATCGGCGTGTTCACACTGAACACATTAAACTGGTGCACTTTTCTGAACTCTTTCATTAGAAATTCCGGCGCCAGGCAGTAGCCCAGTTTCCAGCCCGTTGTGTGCAATAATTTACCAAAAGAGGCCACAATGAAGCTCCTTTCCCGTAATTCAGGGTAGCGGGCAACGCTGTGGTGCTGTTTCCCGTCAAAGATAATGTGTTCGTAAACCTCATCGCTCAAAATCAGCACGTCAGTGTTTTTGGTCAGCTTGATCAGTGCCTGGATGTCCTTTTCTGACAGGATGCAGCCCGTCGGATTTTGCGGGCTGTTCAATATGATCATTTTCGTATTCGCCGAAAAAAGCTTTTTCACCATTTCCCAGTCGATCTCATAATTGGGCGGCGAAAGTTCATACGGCTTCACCAGTCCGCCCAGCAGTTTTATCGCCGGGGCGTAACTGTCGTAGGCCGGTTCAAAAATAATGACCTCATCGCCCGCACTAATGCAGGCACTCAGGGCTGTAAAAATGGCCTGTGTGCCGCCGGCTGTGACTGTTACTTCGGTATCAGGATGGTATTCCGCGCCATACAGATCGAAAGTTTTGGCCGCAATCATTTCTTTCAAGGCAGGAAGACCAGGCATGGGGGCATACTGGTTGAAGCCCTTGGTCATGGCTTCCGTGACTTCATGGATCAGTTTGGGATCGCATTCATAATCAGGGAAACCCTGGGATAAATTAATGGCCTTATGCTCGTCGGCCAGTTTGGACATGACCGAAAATATGGTCGTGCCCACACCGGGTAATTTGGATTGTATTGCTATCATGTTACCGGCGAAAATAGAAATAATATTTTATCTGCTTATATCAGATTATTTTAATAATTTCAGCCTGCTATGAGTTTCAAAACAAAAGAAAGCAGACTATTATTGATCCTGGGTACTTTTTTCGTTGCCAATGCAATCCTTTCGGAGTTTATCGGTGTTAAGATCTTCACGGTAGAAGGTACCCTTGGGATCCGCAAGTTCGACATCAATATGCTGGGCGTTCCAAACCTTTCTTTTAACATGTCTGCCGGTGTGCTGACCTGGCCGATTATTTTCATCATGACAGACATCATCAATGAATATTTTGGTGTCAAGACGGTTCGTTATCTTTCCGTTCTGACGTCAATTTTGATCGCTTATGCTTTTATCGTAGTGGGTGGCGCGATGAACCTGACCCCTTCAGATTTTTGGATCAATAATACCGTCAACGGTCAGCCCATCAACATGAACAATGCTTTTGCCGGTGTATTCGGACAGGGGATGTGGATCATCGTGGGTTCGATTGTCGCCTTTATTGCCGGACAGGTAGCTGATGTGCTCATCTTCCACAAGATCAAAAGGATTACCGGCGAGCGCGCCTTATGGCTGCGAGCTACCGGATCTACTTTGGTTTCCCAGTTTATCGATAGTTTCGTTGTGATTTTTATCGCTTTTTACCTCAACCCTGCCTACCATTGGAGCTGGCAGATGGTGGCCGCCATTGGGCTGGTCAATTATACCTATAAGTTTGTCGTTGCCATCCTGATGACGCCAATCCTTTATCTGGTTCACAACCTGATAGACCGCTTCCTGGGCAAGGATCTTGCGCACCGCATGATCCAGATGGCAGGCAGAAAGTAACCTCCATTTTTAATCCTTAGTTAAAGCTTCCTGGGCTAAGCTTTCTTAAGGCATCATTTTATAATAACAGGGATTTAACAGGGACTTTACAGGGACATTACAGGGATAACAGAGGGATAAATCCGACTGATATCCCTGTTAAATCCCTGCTAAATTCCAGTAATAATTTTTGTAATATAAAACTATTGGTTAACTTTGTATCTGCTACTTCAAAGCAAAAATCGGTATGGCAATATTTAAAAACGGAATTTTAGGCGCGTTCAACGGTAAAGTTGGCACCGTAGTGGGATATGAGTTAAACGGTGTACCTGTCGGCCGTTCACTGCCCAGCAAAAGGAAAGGCAAAGTATCTGCTAATGAAATGGCCAACCGGAAGAAATTCGCTTATCTTCAGGCCTGGCTGCAGCCGCTCACCGGTTTTCTCCGGGTCGGCTTTAAAGATTATGATCCAAAATTTCAGGGTTTTGTGGCAGCCAAATCGTACAACAGTAAGCATGCCCTGACCGGTGAATACCCGGATTTTTTGGTAGAACCTGCGCTGGCTTTAGTGAGTTACGGATCGCTTAGCCTGGCCGAGACTGCCACTGCTGTTTCTGAAAAGCCATATACGATCACCATCAACTGGACCAACGGACGTTATCAATCGATGGAGAAGGCCATGGTTGTACTTTATGATATTGACAGCAAGCGTGCGCTGATGGACACTGCGGCGACCTGGAGGGTACATGAAAAGTTCGAATGGGTATTGGATGCGCATCATTCCGGCAAAAAAATCCATGTTTACCTCGCTTTTATTGCATTTGACCAGTCTGAACGGAGCAATAGCCAATACCTGGGCGAGGTGACTGTTTTATAAAAATACTTTTTTTACCCGTTCCAGCAGGTAATCGAGGTCAAACGGTTTACTCACAAAGTCATCTGCACAGGCCTCTTCAAGAACGGCCCTGGCAGCGGCGTGGGCAGACATGATGATGACGAGTATTTCTTTTGTCTTCGCATCCATTTTTAGCTCTCTGCACAATTGGATGCCATTGCCGTCAGGCAGCATCACATCCAGCAGAATCAAATCAGGGCTGTCTCTGCTCATGTATTCTTTAAAAGCAGCGGCTGTTGCCGAACTGCTTACGCTATAACCGGATTCTACAAGAATATACTCAACGATGAACCTGATGTCATCGTCATCCTCTACAATATGTATTTGTTTACTCATGGTTTATTGGTTGGGTCTGCACTTAAAAATTAACCAATAATGCAGGAAAAGGTTTTGAAATAAAAATGACCGGAAAATTGAACAAGCATCCAAATGCAAATAATGCTTTGTTGTTTGTAAAATAATATATATTTGGCTTGTAAATTAAATGAACGGGGCCTTGAAACAGCATAGACTAGCGTCTTTGCAGTTTGATGTCCATTAAAAAAAAACAAAAATCATGGAAAAATTTTCAAAAGTTAAAGAATTACTGGCTTCTGTTGAAGCAGATGCAGAGAAATTTTACAATGCTGGTAACAGCGCAGCAGGAACAAGAGTACGTAAAGCAATGCAGGATTTAAAAAACCTTGCTCAGGAAATCCGTACTGAAGTTACTGAGAAAAAAAACAGCGATAAATAACCACCTATTATCGAGATATGTAGTAGCGGGTTTAAACCATCCGCTACTACTTCCTTCACCTAAATATGCCCTATACACCTTCTTCTTCGCGCTACCAAAACATGCAATACCGCCGTTGCGGTAAAAGCGGTATTAAACTTTCTGCTGTTTCATTGGGTCTCTGGCACAATTTCGGCCACGTAGATCAACTGGAAAATTCTGCCAATATCCTTAAACTGGCTTTCGATAGCGGGATCACCCACTTCGATCTGGCCAACAATTACGGTCCGCCTCCGGGTTCGGCAGAAGAAAATTTCGGAAAGTTGCTGAAAAGGGATTTTAGCGGTTATCGCGATGAAATGGTGATTTCGTCAAAAGCGGGATACACCATGTGGGACGGGCCTTATGGCGACTGGGGTTCTAAAAAATACCTGGTATCCAGTCTGGACCAGAGCCTGAAAAGGATGAAGCTCGATTATGTGGACATTTTTTACCACCACAGACCGGATCCTGAAACGCCGTTGGAAGAAACCATGGCTGCCCTGGATTTGATTGTCCGTCAGGGGAAAGCTTTGTATGCGGGAATTTCCAATTATCACCCTGAAGAAGCTGCCAAAGCAATTCAGCTGCTCAAAGAAATGGGTACGCCTTGTCTCATTCATCAGCCAAAATACTCCATGTACGAGCGTTGGGTAGAAGACGGCTTGCTGGATCTGCTGGGCAATGAAGGTGTGGGCTGCATCCCGTTTTCACCATTGGCGCAGGGCTTGCTGACCGACAAATACCTGAAAGGGATCCCTGCTGATTCAAGAGCGGCAAAACCCCATGGATTTTTGCAGGCAGAGCAGGTGACGGAAGAAAAAATAAGCCAATTGAACCAACTGAACGCCATTGCGCAGAACAGGGGACAAAAACTGGCGCAGATGGCGCTGTCCTGGATCCTGCGCGATGAGCGCATTACCTCTGTACTTGTGGGTGCCAGCCGGCCTGAGCAACTGGCAGATTCATTAAAGTGCCTGGATAACATTGAATTCAGCGCTGCTGAACTGCAGGATATCGAACGTATTTTATCCAATTCATAAACCTGCTATGGACGAATTAAAACCATTGCCGGTACTGAATGCCGAAGAGATCAGGATTTTGGGTGTGTTGATGGAGAAATCTAAAACGACCCCTGAATACTATCCAATGACCATCAATGCGATTACGGCAGCTTGTAATCAGAAAACCTCACGTAAGCCGGTTGTGCAATACGACGAGCAGACGGTAACCCTGACCCTGGATACATTGAAACGCAAAAGCCTCATCTCTACGGCTACAGGAGGATCGAGCAGGGTTGTCAAATACAAACATAATTTTGCAATCGTTTTTCCGGTCTTGCCCGCAGAAGTAGCGGTCATCTGTTTGCTGATGCTCAGAGGTGCCCAGACTCCAGGTGAGATCAATACCAATTCGGGAAGGATGTACGAGTTTGAATCGCTGGACGAGGTTCAGGCTGTACTTGAAAAACTAGTAGGCCCTGAAACTGCCTATATTGTACAATTGCCGAAAAGGGCCGGGCAAAAGGAAACACGCTATGCGCATTTGCTTGCCGGTACGCCTGATCTTACACAGGACGACCATGAAGATGAGCAACACTATAGCAGGCCTGCAAGCGATTTGGAACAAAGACTGGCCAGGGTAGAAGAAGAACTGGCTGCAATGCGGGCCGACTTTGATAAACTCATGAAAGAGCTGATGGGATAAGATCAATCTTTGACGGCCAGTTTGCTGCTGTCGGGCTGAATGGTATCTGCTTTATTAACCACCACTTCTTTATTTGCTGTTGCGGGTTCAGGTGCTTTAAGCCTGATCTTAGGTTGTGGCTGACAGGCGGCTAGCAGCAAAACCAATGATATTAAGGGTATCAATTTTTTCATAACTTTTGACCAATTGATTATTTTAGTCAAAAGTATATACTAAATCAGATCAATTTCAGTTTTCGAAAGTATTTGACATATCTATGGCTATAGGATGGTTATGCGTAAAGCTTTCAAACCACTTAGCCCCTGTAAATCTTCCAGGTCGAGTTCCTCTGTGTCTGAATGCAAAACACCCGTTTCCTGCAGGTACGTAACAAAAGGCAGGTAATCTTCGATATCCCTTTTGTTGAAGTAAATCAGACCCAGTTTATCTGGCTGGGTTAACCTTTCGCCGGTGTTTCTGATCAAGACCTTGTCTATCCGCTTTTTGATCATCTGGTAACGGATGTTGTACGCGCCCTCTACATCAAATTTCCTTTCATCGGCACGGAAACTGATGTCAATCGTGTGGTTGTGGATGAAAATCAGGTGTGTCGTAGCTAGTTTTACCGGCATGCTGGGCTGCAATTGCCGGATCATTTTTGCAATGGCGGCCATAGAGGTCAGCTGCCACAAGCGTAGGTTTCTTAAGTGGAAGTGGTTAAAGACTCTTTCAGGGGCTATGGACTGACCGATATAGATGTCGTATTCCACACCGTCGGTACGGAATTTTTCAAAATAGCAGGGATAGGACTGTTGCAGTTTTTCTTTCTCCGCCTCAAAATAATTGTTGATCGCCGTATTGATCATCTGCATGGACACTTCCAGCGACTGCCTGTTTTTGTAGACCTCGCCATTGCTCGCCGAAATCACCTGGAGGTAACTTTCTATGATTTTTTGCGTTTTGGGCTGTGTCTGGGCCACCAGTTGCAGGTACTCCTTTGTATTTTCTTTTAGAAAGATATTGAGGTTATTTTCATCTGTAGTGTTGAGTTGCTCGGTCTGTTGCAAGATCTGCTTCCATTTGCCGCAGTTGAACAACATCTCATCCATTAATGCAGAATGGTGGTCTTCTTTTATGGCGAGCAGGGTTTCGTGTAGCATGCTCAGGTGCAGACTCAGGTCGGCCTTGCTGGCTGTATTCCGTTCTGCAGTGGAGTTTCGGATGTCTATGGCGCCATAAAACGGAAAAACGTTAAAAAAACTAATGTTTTCGCTGCTTGCCGGCAGGTTTTTTTTCTTTTCATGCAGGTGGTGCCAGGCCGCCTCGTTAAATTTCCATTGTACCGAAGGCTGTATAGAGGTGTATTTTTCCTTGATGATGTTCTCAATCTCCAGGTTAAACTCATCGATATAGACCTGGAGCAATTGGGCTACCGGTGCAATGGCGGGTTCAAGCAATGCCAGTGTCTTTTCATCAAAACTTTTGTTCATCCAGGTGTGCATGCCCAAAACTCCCACCAGTTGATGGTTGTGAAATACAGGCATCAGGGCAATTGACCGGACGCCTAATTTTTTGAAGGGTTCCAGCCAGGAAAACAGTTGAGGGTCTTCGGCGTGAATGTCCGGAGAGAAGAAGGAGTTTGGGTTGGAAGCATAAGCTTCAGCAACCTGCTGGAATGCCTCCGGACTTAATCTTTCATCGCCCCAAACGGAAAACAGCACGCCGCTGCCACCTTTGACGTAACCATAGACCATTTTGCTGTTGATCCGCACGAAAGGGAAGAGGTCGAACTGGATTTCGCTGTCCTGTACCAGTGTTTTGAGCGATTGGATCACTTCAGTATAGGAAACTTCTCCCGCTTCGGGAGAACGGCTTAACCTGACATTCTTGATGTTGTCGATGGCCTGTTGCGCAGTTACATCGGTGACGTTCAGGACAGAGATTCCGCGAAATTCAAAAAGATCCAAAGGCAGGATGGCCTGTAGTTTCTCCAGACCCGATTCATCGGTTAGGAATTGCTGCAACTCACGGTAGGTTAATTTTGGAAGTTCCGCTTTTGCCCGGATCCGGATGAAATCCGTATTGATGCTGACATGGAAAAAACCCTGCAGTCCGTCGTCTTTTTTCATATCGGCCTGAAACTGGTGTGTTCTTAAAGGCGGATGGAAATTATAAAGTTCTTTTAGGATAAAGGTATAAATCATGTGCAGCCGTTCCTTCAGGTGCGCCTCAGGGGCCTTGGTGTTCACAGGACCATCTTTATCTTTCAGCTTGCTCTCCAGCATCCCGTACATCAGGTTGGTGCCATAAAAAGTAATGGGCTGCAAGGGAAAGCAGAGTCCCCAGACAAATTGATCTTCTGAAACAGCAGCAGGAGAGAGGCAGGCATACATGTGTTCCAGTAACAATTCATATTTTCCCATGTCCTCGAGGACGATTTCTGCATTTTCCAGATCCAGCTTTTCAAATTCGCGGAGTGCGTTTTGATAAAGCGCCCCTTTTACGGTATGCTCTTCATCAACTTTTTTTCTGAGGTAGCTGATAAAAGGGCCGAAAGATATGCCTGCATCTACCACCAATGGACATCCTTTGTGATCTGAAAGATTCAAGAGGGTATTTTTCATGTATCAGCGGTTATTTTGGTTTAGATGGCAGGAACAACTATATGTAACAGAAATCCTGAAATTAAATACCTAAAGTTAAGCATTTACGCTCCGGCTCTGCCAAACTTTTTTTAAATGACCCTGTTGTTATATAGAACAAATTCAATCGATATGAAAAACAGCAACACCCCAGCTCCAGGATCTGAAGATTACGATGTGAACCAGCCCCAGGATCTGAATAAGCCTAAGTACAACAGTACCACTGAAAAAAGAGGAAGTGCTGAGTTGCCCGCAGTAGAGAACATGAATGACCAGCAACAGCACATTGATACCCATCAGGCCAATGACACCAGTGGGCCGGAAACGGATCTGGGCAACGACCGGGCAGAAAACGAAAAAGAAAAGGAACGGATTATCAGGAGGTAAGATCGCCCTTTTTAATTTTTTCTTCCTCTTTTTGAGCCAGTAGCTTTTCCTTTTTCAGGTCTATCCTGATTAGGTTATACAGGCTCATGTACACATTGGCGATCCATACAATGGAAAAGCCAGCCAGCAAATATCCCCTCCATCCGGGATACAATAACGTGTACTTGGTGATAATCAGGATCAGCGCTGTTACATAATGACTGAAACAATATTCGCAGGTAAAGAGGTAGAAAAACTTGCGCTTGAAAATGTAATTACAGGTTTTGGATTTGCAGACGCAATACTCCCTGATCTCCTTAAAAACTTCTTCTTTGGTGAAGGTCCAGGCGATGCAGGCGACGGGTAATGCCAATATAAATATCCAGTAAATGGGCGTATCCATAGGGTTTTGTTTGATTTAGAACAAAATAATGGGGACTTTGTTTATGAATAAAACTTAGCAGTTTATAATGCTAACTTAGTCCTGAAAATATTACATCTTCTGCCTGATGAAAAAGAGTAAACACAGTTTCTTTGAACGTATTTCTACCAAGATCACCAACTGGACTGGAAGTCCGGGAGCATTTGGGGTAGCCTCACTGGTGATCATTGTTTGGGTAATTACTGGTCCAATCTTTCATTATTCAGATACCTGGCAACTAGTGATCAATACGGGTACAACGATTGTTACCTTTCTAATGGTTTTCCTGATCCAGAAATCGCAGAACAAGGACTCTAAAGCGATACAGCTCAAATTAAATGAGCTCATCGCAGCCAGCAGGCACGCCAGCAACCGGATGGTAGACATTGAGGACCTGACGGAATCGGAATTGGATGTACTTCATAAATACTACGTAAAACTGTCCGATATCTCGGAGGCAGACGAAGACATTCACCAGTCCCACTCGATAGATGCTGCGGAGGACCTGCAGAAACTGAAAAGCAGGAGAAAGGCGAAAGACGAACTTGACCAGTAATAAACCGGTTATTCCTCGAGATAAATGAGCTTATTCTTCAAGATAAATCTGGTGGACGAGAAACTTTACTTTGGGGTCCGGTTCCAGCAGTTCTGCGATGTCATCCGAGTGGAGGGCGTAAATCGTCTCATCTGAATCCATAATTTCAGAATCCGGGATCAGTTCGAAAAACCTGACTGGCAGATCTGTGTCCAGTTCCACCACTTTCACATATTTTACGCCTTCACTTTTCCAGTCAGCAAGGATTTGGGCTGTAAATAATACATACGGATTTTCGTTTGTTTTTTCCATTAGGTAAAACTACCACATTTTAATAAGATGTGGTTACGGTAGAACAAGGGTGAAGATTAGCTATTACCGAAAATATTCTTGTAGGCAGACCAGCAGGCATTCTTAATTTCCTGTGGAAGGTTGTCTTTGACATAGAACTGGATGCCTTTCTCAGTGTAGAAATAGCGGAAATAATTGCCAAGTTTGTCTGGCTTCTCTCCGGTGTGGATGTTTTCGCGTTTATTTAGCCAATGTGCATAAGTGGTTTCAACGCCGTTCAGGGCAGTCTCAAGGTCTTTTATCTTACCGGAATTTTTGTCGCTCAAAATCAATTCACTATAATCACTCATATCACATTTTGCTTTAGCCTGCAAAGATACGGATTAATTACCGGAATGGTGCTTTCAAATCCTGAACGGCAGGGTCATCTGCCAAATCTAACAAAATTGTGGCGTAAACAGGCCTGCCGCGCTGTGCCGGGGCCGGACTTATTTGTATATTTGAATTAACCAACAAACACAAGACCAAATGAAACTTAATCACATGAAAACCACGGGTCTGGCATTCGCTTTTTTATGCGCGGCCGCTGGTTTTAGTCAAGCACAAAAACCGAAAACATATAGCAGCTATGTCAACACTTTTGTTGGTACCTCGCCACTGACCGACCCTAAGATACTGGGTTATGAATTGCCCAAAGACTGGAGGTCATGGGCCGGCCTGACTTTTCCGGGGAGTTCACTTCCCAATGCGATGGTGCAATTGAGTCCGATGACTGAATATGGCTCCGGAGCGGGATACGAATATGAAGACCATATGATCTATGGTTTTACCCATACCAACAAAGGACACTGGAACCTTTGTAATATCCCGCTGATGCCGGTTTGGGCCGGAGGAACTGAAGCTGCCAAAAAGGCGATCACTGCATCGAGAGCAGGTACGGAGGGCAGGAGCCGCAACCCTTCAGATTTCGGTTCGTCTTTTTCTCATAAAAAAGAACAGGCTTCGCCAGGATTTTACCAGGTATACCTGGACGATTACAAGGTAAACGTCAGCCTGACTTCGACTTTGCGCTGCGGATACCACCAATATGCATTTGACAACGCTTCGGGCAGGCAGATTATATTTGACCTGGGTAGGTCCAACAACCGGATTTCTGCCTGGGAAATAGAACAGGAAGGAAAGAACGTTTTAAAAGGTTTTCAGCGTCCCGGTGAGCGTATTTATTTTTATGCAGTACTGAATACAGACATCAAGGGCATCGAAAAAAAGGAGGACGGTAAGAGCGGTGGTTATGCACAGGTATTGTTGACCGATGGTGGTAAAGGTCCCGTAGAGGTGAAAATCGGCCTTTCGTTTGTAAGTACAGCGAATGCTAAGGAAAACCTGGAAAAAGAGATTGGAAACAAATCATTTGCCGAGGTAAGAACCCTGGCAGGCAAGACCTGGGAAGAGCTCTTGTCTTCCATACAGGTAAAGGGTGGTACGGAAAAGCAAACCACCATGTTTTATTCCTGCTTGTACCGTTCCTTTCTCTGGCCGGCATTGCGAAGTGACATCAACGGTGAATATACCGATGCCAAAAGAAATGTTATCAAAGCAGATTTTAACTATTATACAGAGCCTTCACTTTGGGACACTTACCGCAATAAGGATGTGTTGCTGGGTTTGGTGGCGCCAAAGGTAACACTGGACGTCATCAAGTCAATGAAGGACGTAGGAGATAAGACCGGATTTATTCCGACTTTCTTTCATGGTGACCACGGTTCTTCCTCCATTGCAGGTGCTTATCTGAGGGGGATTGATGGTTTTGACGTCAAAGGTACTTATGAGATCCTGTTGAAAAATGCCAATGTAGACGGTGGCGCCCGTCCCCACGTAAAAGAATATATTGAGAAAGGATACATTTCCGATCCGGATATTGCTAAACCCAATGTGGAAACTAAGGCCAATGCCGGAGTTTCCAAGACTTTGGAATATTCTTATGATGATTACTCTGTGGCGCAGATTGCTAAAAAACTGGGAGATACAGCGAATTACAGGATCTTGATGGCAAGGTCAAAAAACTATAAGAACATGTTCGACCCTTCGACCCGGTTTATGAGAGGGCGGCTGGCCAATGGCGACTGGATTAAAAACTTCAATCCGCAGTTTCCGTACTACGAGTACATGTACCGGGAAGCCAATGCATGGCAGGTCTCCTTTTTTGCTCCGCATGATATGAAGGGACTCATTGAGCTTTACGGTGGTCCGAAAGGTTTTGAATCTAAGCTCGATTCCTTGTTTACTTTGCCCTGGAACCCGAAATACATTGCCAGAAACGTGGAAACGATGATTGGCCAGTATTGCCATGGCAATCAGCCAGACCATGAGGCTCCCTTTGGTTATACTTTTATCGGTAAGCCAGAGAAAACACAACGGGTGCTGGACAATATCCTGAACAACCTGTACGGGATCGGCGATGGCATCACCTTGTCAGGAATGGATGATGCAGGAGAGATGTCGGCCTGGTACGTTTTCACCGCATTGGGCTTATATACTTTCTCCGCTACAGATCCGGAATACCTCGTTACCGCGCCATTGTTTGACGAGGTGAAATGGAGGACAAGTACCGGAAAAATGCTGACCATCAAAAAACCTGGAGAGGGAAGAGGGATCACCGAAATTAAAGTCGACGGCAAAGTGAACAAAGGTTATTTTGTGTCACATGATCTGTTTAAAAACGGAGGCCAGGTAGAAATAATTACAAAATAGCAGGGATAATTCCCTGCTATTTTAAAGTTTTGTGATGATGTCTTTACGGTTTATTTCAGTGTTTTTAAAGACAGCGAATTTACAATCAACGAAACTGCGGTAGAAGCTCCGAAATGAGATTTCGGCTTGAGCTCAGGTGTTCTGGTAGCCCATTTCGTTTGGATCAGGTTCTGAGAGTTCCGGTTGTTGTAAGCTGTTTTTGCATTCAGGTAAAGCCAGTCCACCAGATCAGTTTTGCCCGTTTCCAGTGTGTATTTTCTTGCATAACGTGCAAAAATGCCTTTAAAGCCTGGAAGATCATTTCCACCATCTTCATTGTTCATCACCTTGTTTTCAAACATGGTTTCCCGAGTATACTGGGCTAATTTTTCTGCGTCGAGCAGATAATTGGCTTCACCAGTGTATTTGTACAACATCACTGCAGCCCCAAGATAAGTACCCTGGTTGTAGGTGGAACTCCAGGTTCCGGTCCGGATCAACCCTGTTTTTTTATCCAGGTCGATGTTGTCATTTACTTTACCTGTGGTAGGGTTGAAGAGGTAAACTTTCGACCAACTGTAAACCGCAATTGCTTTATCATAATAGGTTTTGTCGCCCGTAGCCTCGGCCAGGTAACACATGGCCACCATAGCAGGGCCATTGATGCAGGCATTTTTTGAGGTCTTTGTTTCAAACCAGTTCAGTCCGCCGCCATATTTATTGTTAAAGGCCCGTGCGTACATTTTGTCGAACTGTTCTTTACCTTTTTCCAAATAAGCTTTATTGCCGGTGAAGAGGTAACCCCTGATACAAAATAAAACCGCCCAGGCGATGTCATCGTTGAATTTGTTGTACGCCCAATCTGATTTGTTCAGTTTGATGAAATTTTCATACATGGCATTAAATTTTGTCAGGTATTTTGGGTCTTTGGTGACCTCGTAGGCATCGAGTACAATCTCCATCATTTCTGCCTTGTCCCAAAATCCTTTACCTGTTTCAATGCCATATTGCGTGTACCAGGCTTCAAATATTTGATCAGCTGTGGCGGCAGTTGGTGCAGCATTTTGTGGATCGACTTTTTGAAAGATCCATTTTTGGGTATTCTCTTTGCCGGATTTGTACAGGAAAGCCTTTGAGCCATCAGCCGTGCCGGATGCACTCAAGCTAAGTACATAGTTTGGATCAGCGGCGGAAATTAGATAGTAGGCGCCACCACTCGCTTTTTTGATGATCCATTTTACATCATTTGAATTGGTATTGTCGTATTGGTCTACTGCGACCGAATCGGCAGGGGCCGAGGCAATGTGTAATAGTTTGCCACTGGCTACATTGACCAGCGTATAAATACCTTTGCCGATGTGGTTTACGGTCCAGCGCTGCGCGTCAGATTTGGTGTCTGTCCAGCTGCCTACCCGCGCAGCATTTTCTAAAGAGGAGTTGCTGACATCAAGTAATTTGTTGTTAAGTTTAGATTTCAAGGTGTAGGTAGACCCGGAGCTGATTCCCGCGGTTTGTGCGATCGCATTTCCTGCAGCAAGAAAGAACAGCAGTAGCAGCGTACTGTGGAATTTGAATGTAATCATATGTGGTTTGCATTAGTGTGTCGCCAAATATACTAAGCATTATCGTTTTTTTTCAGGACCAAGACTTACGATCGGATCAGAACCTAAAAAAGGGCTTACTGTGATGAAAGCAAAATTATCCCAGCTGTCATTATCCAGCGTCCTACGGTCGAATATTACGGTTGTATGGCTAAGCCTGCAAGATTTGTGATAGGCGAACGCCATGTATCAGCCGAAAATGGGTATATTGACACCACAAATGACTAAAAACCTAAATTATCAAATGATGAACATCAGTAAGAAAGCATTACTTATTGTTTTATTGCTAACCAGTTACACCGGATACGTTTCCGCACAGAAACAAACCAGCGATGGTTTCTATAAAAAAGAATTGAAATCGCTGCAGAATGCGATAGAAAAAAACTTCTACGACAAGGCTTCAGGTTATTACCTGGTGGTAACCGATCCTTCAGAACGTGAGACCAAAAATGGCTATTTAAGAGAATATACTTACCTATGGTCGCTTTGTGCGATGTACCAGGCCGCAAACGAAATAGAGAAACTGGAGCCGAAAGCCAACCTGATGGAGCCACTGATCAAAAATATGGCCGATTATTACGATCCGGCACCGCCGAAAGGAGGCTATACCGATTATATCATGAAACTGAAACCTGGTCAGCGCTACTATGATGACAACCAGTGGATTGGCATCACAGCATTGGATGCCTACGCAAGGAAGAAACAAAAGTCTGATCTGGCGAAAGGCAAAGAGATGTATGATTTCATGATGTCTGGCTACGACCAGGTCCTGGGTGGGGGAATGTATTGGGTAGAAGGTGATAAAGGTTCTAAAAACACGTGTTCTAACGGCCCGGGTGTTTTGGTGGCATTACAAATGTATCAGGCTACCAAAAACAAAATGTACCTGGATACTGCGCTGAAGGTTTTTAACTGGACGAATGCGAAACTGCAAACTCCTGATTTGTTGTATTACGACAACATCAAAACTAAGGATGGCAGACTGGACAAGGCCGTATTGTCTTACAATACAGGTACAATGCTTGAAGCCAATGTCTACCTCTACGAGATCACCGGCGATAAAAAGTACCTGGAAGCAGCCACTAAAATGGCGGACAGTTCATTGGAATACTTTTATGGCGCCAACAAGTTCAGAGATGGCTACTGGTTTAACGCGGTATTGCTGAGGGGCTACCAGCACCTGTTGAAGCACAATAAAGACACCAAATACGTGATCGGCTTTAAAAAAGCACTGGATCATGCCTTGCAAACTGAAAAGAATGAGATTGGCTTATTCAAAGCCAAGAAAGGTGTTCAGAATTTGGTTGAACATGGCGGAATGCTGGAAATCCTCGCCCGCTTCGCATGGCTGGAAAGCCGATATAAGTTGGGCGGTAGCTAATTCTAATTGGATCAACGAAGATGAGAAAAATATGCTGCCTGCTGTTCGTGCTGATTTTAGCTGTGCATGCGACGCATGGCCAAAATAAAATTGTCAGTCCAGCCTCCGTCAAGGCTGGAATAACCAAGTCGCTTTTTGGGGAGACCTCCGGACAACAAGTGTATGAATATACCTTGACCAACGGAAAGGGAATGCAGGTGAAGGTAATTAACTATGGCGCCAGTATTACCGATATCATCACCGCTGACAAAAAGGGACACATGGGCAGCGTTGTTTTCGGATTTGACTCGCTAAGCGCTTATACCGGTCGCCAGAATGCACTAATGGGTGCTGCCGTGGGCCGCGTGGCAAATAGGATAGCTGGTGGTCAGTTTACCCTGGATGGTAAAACATACAAGCTAAGTTCAAATATCCATGGTGGCAGACAAGGTTTCGATAAAAAGATCTGGAAGGTAGAAGAGATCAGCGGAGGTAGCGATTATGCAGTAAAATTGAGTTATTTCAGTAAGGATGGGGAGGAAGGATACCCCGGCAACCTAAATGTAAACATTACCTATACGCTGACCAGCAAAAACGAGCTAAAGATCGACTACCAGGCTACTACTGATCAGGTCACCCATGTTAATTTAACGAACCACAGTTATTTCAACCTTTCCGGAGGCAAGCTGCCTACTGTAGCTGATACCGAATTGAAGATCCTGGCTGATCAATACCTGGAGGCCGATCGAGACAATATACCTACTGGAAAAATACTTGATTTGAAAGGTACACCGCTCGACTTCTCGACGGTGCAAACCATTGGCAAGCGCATCGGAGAAGACTATCCGGCTTTGAAGATGGGCAATGGTTATGATCTGACTTACGTATTGCGCAACCAGAGCGGCGAGTTGAAACTGGCAGCGACTGCCTATGAGCCGATAACCGGAAGGACATTAGAGACCTATACGACGGAACCAGGCTTAGTATTTTATACGGCAAATCACCTGAACCCGGGCATCATTGGCAGGGGACAGAAGCCTTCTGTTAAATATGCTGCTTTTTGCTTTGAAACGCAGCATTATCCAGATGCCCCGAACCATCCTGAATTTCCAACTACTGTGTTGAAACCTGGAGAGACGTTTAAATCGCAGACTGTATTCAAGTTTTCGGTGAAGTAAATGTTGTAGAATGGTTTAGAAATGCCTTTAGACCGTATCGTTTGTCACTTTAATGGTATTTTCCAGCGCTGCTACAATCGCTTCTTTATAGGCGATGAAGTTGGCTTGTCTCGGTTCTTCCTCTTCACTTTCTTTAACTGCTTTTCTGCCATCTTTGACAACCTGTAATTCGTTTTCATAAAGAGAAAGGAACAATTCAGGTGCTTTGTTTTTTAAAATCCTGACCGTGTGTGAGTAGTTTTCATGCACGTCGACCAGCGTCGCCATGTTTTTCTCATCAAACGTGTGTATCACATCCAGCTTGTTTAATAGCTTTTCCAGCTTTGCTCTTTCTTTTGCGTAACCCATAATGGGTCAAATATAGCAGTTATGAATTAAAATCAATTGTTTATAAAAAAAGCCCCGCGAAGCGGGGCCTGAGTGAACTGTGCTGGATTCGAACCAGTGACCTCTTCCATGTCAAGGAAGTGCTCTAACCAACTGAGCTAACAGTCCGAGGTCGGCAAATGTAGTAATAATGAACAAAACTTCAAGTACATTTGTTGTATAAATTGAAATCATCTTTGACTCCTATGGCAACATTTTCAGAAATCATTAAAGGGAATAAACCAGTACTTGTCGATTTTTATGCAACCTGGTGTGGTCCGTGTAAAACGATGGCGCCGATGCTCGATAGTCTGAAGCACGAAATAGGCGACACAGCGACCATTTTAAAAATTGACGTAGATAAAAATCCGGCCGCGGCATCGGCTTACCGGGTACAGGGTGTACCGACGCTCATCCTGTTTAAGGAAGGTAAGGTGTTGTGGCGGCAATCCGGCGTAGTGCCTGTAAGCCAGCTTCAGCAGTTGATTCGGCAGCATAGCTAAAAATATGCCTGATATCTGGCTTTTAGCAGGTCCTTCATAAAACAATTCACTTCAAACTGGTCGGCAACAGGTTTTTTAGTAAATGGAATGAGCGGCATATAAGGCGGCGGGCCAAATTCTGTAGTGATGGGCAGGATCTGGGTTTGATTCAAATCATTGACCGCCACAATTTCATCCCACCAGCCTAGGAAATTTTGCAAAGCATAGTCCCATTCAGGTGCCCGGGGATCCGAAATCTGCGGTCCCTCTTCAAAGCCCACCCTTGCGTGGATGTGCTTACACCTGGATATGGCCTGGTTTAAAACTCCAGAGAAATTCTCGAGCATGCTTTCTGTTACGCAGACCCAATGGGAAAAATCGGCAGTGATCTGAAACACTTTATTCAATTCGAACAGAACTTCCATCATCTGTGGAGAATAGCCCATTCTTCCGCGGTGGGTTTCGTGGGTAACAAGGATGCCTGTTCGATCGGAAAATTCTGCCGCACTGTCGACCAGTTCGAGTAACTGTTTGTTTGTAAAATAATCCCGGCCGGTATGTGAATTGATGAGCAGTGGCCGGATTTCTGCGCACTTGTAAAGATTTGTGATAAAAGAGGCTTTGAAATCTTTAAAAGTATTGCCACTTGCTTCATGTTGATGAACGACCAGACAAAAGTTGTGTTGCTCGACGAAGTCAAGTAAAATGCGCTGGTCTTTTGAATCGGCAGGTAACCAAGTTTCTATGCCATCATATCCGGCTTTCTGAATCTGCTGTAAAAACTGTCCGACTTCCAGGTGTTCATGTCCCCAAAAAGGACTCAATATTTTAATTTTCATGGTTTTTATTGAACGGGTCAGTCAAATGCATTTTTGGACGGTAATCTTGTCCCGACCTGGTTAACTGTAATCGAATATCGGATTTGTATTTGAAAATCCGGCATCAATGCCAAATGAATAGCCAATATTATGGTTATCTGAAATGTCAAAAAATACAAATAAATGTGCTTTCTGTAAAAAGAAAAGCAGGAAGGCGATGTGTAGGTTTGTTTACCTAACCAATAAGCAATGAATACAAATATTTCTGACCAGCAAATAGCGATGTACCAGGAAAACGGCTACCTGATTGTAGAAGATTTTTTAGATGCAGGAGAACTGGAACAATGGCGGTCTGCTGTTACTGAAGCCATTGCGGACAGGAAGGGACAAAAAATCCCGGGCAGGCCGGGAAAGATCGGAGATGCAGATGGTATCAACAAAGATGCTGAATACCATAGCAAAGTATTTGATCAGCTGATCAATCTTTGGCAGACGAATACAGCGGTAAAAAAACTGATGCTGGATCCGGGAATTGGAGAAATGGCTGCGAGATTGGCAGGAGTAGAGGGCATCAGGATCTGGCACGATCAGGCATTGTTTAAAAAGCCCTGGGCAAATCCTACCTCCTGGCATCTGGATACACCGTTTTGGTCATTTTCTGACCGCAGGGCACTTTCAATTTGGGTAGCGCTTGATGATGCGACGCTGGAGAACGGCTGTTTGTTTTTTATACCTGGATCTCACAAAGGTACTGGATTTGAAAATCCCGGTATCGGTAAGAATATGGATTCAATTTTTACTTATTACCCCGCATTTTTACAATCCTCAACCATAGCCGCCCCAATGAAAGCAGGAAGCTGTTCTTTTCACAACGGTTTGACAATACATGGTGCCCATGCCAATATGACTCCCGGGTCGAGACGGGCAATGACCTGTGCTTATATGCCTGATGGAAATACATATAACGGAAACCAAAATGTGCTGCCTGACGAAGAAGTGGTAAAACTGTTGGTGGGCGATCTGCTGCAAAATGATACGCTTAATCCGTTAATTTTCAGTAAGTTTAGGTAATGAAGATTCTTATTAAATTGGGGTTTCTTTTGTGGATTATGCTGTTCAGCAATTTCAAGGCTCATCCTGAAGCAATAACTAACGCGGCAAATATTCAGCACGATGTAAAAAAAAAGACAGTGATTTTGACAAGTGCCGACCGGAGCATCAGCCTGGTGATCGATTACAATACCGGATGTAGAATTTCTGGGCTCATGGTCAAGGGTGAAAATGTCTTATCTCAGGATGGGGTCTATACCGGGTTTAAAATAAATGATGTAATTACCTCTTCATCGTCGTCAAAGGTAGAGGTGGTACAAAAAGCTGGTGTGATCTCGATTGGAAATATACGATATGGCACTGAACAGTTGGGCGTCAAGGAAACCTGGTCTTTTCACTTTTCGGGGAATAAAATACTTTGGGACATCCAGCGTATTTATGATAACAGTGTTCAAGTAGAAGAAATCTACTTTCCCCAATGGAATTTTGCAGCGCTCACAACCTGGAAAGGAGGAATGATCGACAATGGCGGGGTGGTCTGGTGTAAATACCTATCCGGGAAAAACGATACCTATGGTGTCCATACAGGAGGCGTAACGTTTTGGGAACCGGAATCCGGCAACGCCTTGAAGATAGTTGCGAAACAGGACAAACAGGCTTATGTCGCAGCTAAATTTTCACACGGTGAAAAAAATGAATTTACTTTCACCCAGTTCGTAACCGATAGTGCGCTTAATCAGCGCTATGACTTGAGCAGGTTCGTATCTGGGAAATCTGATGTTTTTGCCCCGGTTAAAGTTTCAAAAGGTGTAATGAATCTTGGTCTTGTCATTCAATATGTCGATTATCCAAAAACCTATTCGAGAGGAGAGCTGATTGGTATAGATGCAATTGCTGTTCGCGAGTTGTTGAATACGACCGCCCGTTACGGTGTGGTAGACAACCACATTATCGGCGCAAATGGTTGGGTTACCAATTGGAAATGCCTACATGAACCTTTTTTTGCACAGATTGGCATGGCTTTGAATGACGCTGGTTATACAGCTAATTTGTCCGCTACGCTGAACCAGGAACGGGATCTGGCGATGAAGCCGGATGGCCGGGTGCTGTCCAGGTGGCACAATGCGCCAGGAGATGAGATTCCTGGTACATATGACACGAAAACAGGTTATTATGAAGCCATGTGGGGTTATACCATAGATTCGCAAACAGGCTATGTCATCAATACTTCGGAACAATTTGATCTGAACGGTGATGTGAGCTGGTTGCGCGCACACAAAGCCAGCTGCGAGCGTGCCCTCGAATGGCTCATCAGGCGTGATACAGATCGGAATGGGTTATTTGAGATGATGAATAATGACATCTCGGAGCAGAAAGCAAGCGACTGGCTGGACATTGTATGGGCGAGTTACGAAAATGCTTTTGTGAACGCACAAATGTATGAGGCGTTAACGTTATGGTCCGAACGCGAGCGAATATTGGGTGATCATTTGAAATCGAAATATTATCTGGAGGTAGCCAGCCGACTTAAAACAGCTTTCAATAAGCCCCTTGAAGAAGGCGGTTTTTGGTCTGAAGCCAAAGGACAATATGTATACTGGAGAGACAGGGATGGCTCGGTACACGGTGACAACCTGGTTACTCCGGTAAATTTTGCTGCAATTGCTTTCGGGATCTGTGACGACGGGGGTCGCGTAAAAAAAATCCTGGATCAAATTGAGCAAAGGAACCTCAAAGAAAATCTGTTTCACTGGCCGCTGTGCTTTGATTCGTTCAGGCGGGAGGAAGTGCAGCAGGGCAACTGGCCTTTTCCGCGATATGAAAATGGCGATATCTTTCCAACCTGGGGCTATCTGGGTGTGAGGGCTTATGCAGGGTACGATAGAGTTATCGCGCTTAAATACATAAAAAATATCTTGCAACAATACAATAAAGACGGACTTTCTTCACAAAGATACAGTAGAACAACACAAAAAGGCCTTGGCGAAGATATTCTGGCTGGTATCTGTACCAGCATCACAGCGCTGTACAGAGATGTCTATGGTGTGCGGCCAAAATGGAACAGGATGGGCCTTGAACCCAATATGCTCCCTGAGCTTAATGGTACACAATTTACGTATACACTAAGAAATGTTAAATATTTATTAAAGCTAAACGATCAGAGTTACGAGATCAGCAGTGAAGGATATACTGTGAGAAGTCCCCTGCATTTCGGTGTAGCACTAAAGGAATCCGGGATTATGGTTTACCAAGATAATAAAGAGGATCATTCACTTTTAGCTAAGTCAGCGTCAGGGAAACCGTTCCTTTTGGAAATTATCAGCTGGAATGAAGGATTTTGCTCCTGGAAAACTAAATCGTCAGGTAAACACCAGTTTACGTTTACCGGCTTGAAACCGGGAAATGTATATCAACTGGCTGCAAAAGGCAGTAAAATACTTATTAAGGTTGGGCTGAACGGACAATTGAAGTCAAATTGGTTAGCTGGCGAAGCATATCAATTGAAATTGGTGGACTAGAATTGGGAAAGCTGTGCAGTCAGAGACTTTTAAAGAAAAGGATTGAAGCAAAGTTCCCAGTAATTGTTTTCCGGATCTGCAATAATCCCGGCATAGCCACCCCAAAATACTTTTGCAGGCTTTTTAATGATGTTTACTTTTTTGTTTTCCAGTTCCATAAAGAGTTCGTCTGTTTCTTTAAGAGAACCGGTATTAATGGTAAAATATGTTTTAGGCGGACTGTCATTAGTCGCAGTTTCGTTACTGATATAACGGGCATGCTGTTCGGCTTTAAAAATGCTCATCAGGAGACCGTTTTTTAATCTGAAAATGACGATATCTGTGCTTTCAGATTGTATTTCCCATCCAAATGTATTGATGTAAAAATTTTTTAGTTTAAGCGGGTCCTGAGCGGCAATGGTAACGGCATTAATCTGTGTTCTCATTATTGAGTTTTTTAGTCGGCCAAAATTATACATATTAAGGTTAAAAAATGCAGGTTTTTGAAACTGTGGTTCTATTATTTTATAGGGTAACAGAGATCTGGGATTTCTTTGTTAATTTGACGGCTACAAAGTGAAAAAGTCAAGATTTGTTTATGGGTTCTTAATTGTTGCCGTAATCGCAGCAGGTATTTTGTCGAGACAAGTTCCGGTTGTTCCGTCTGTGACAGGCGATGTGTTATGGGCGGTAATGGTATTTCTGATCATTAGGTTTTTATTTATCAGAAAATCCCTGAGTTTTACGGTGCTCACAAGTCTGTCTTTTTGTTTTCTCATTGAGGCTAGTCAGCTGTATCATAAGCCCTGGATAGACAACATCAGACATACGACGCTTGGTGGACTTGTTTTCGGGCATGGCTTTCTTTGGATTGATATTTTGGCTTACACGTTAGGCATTGGCCTTTCTTTTTTCGCGGAGCGCATATACAATCGAAAAGTGAAGGATGTTTCGTGACAACAGTCGCATTACCGTTATAGATTTTGCTTTTTTATAGTACTTTTGGCAGCACTGACATTATTCAAACAAAGGCCTATGCTCACAGACAATGCTGGGAAATGGCGGGCATTAAGTGCGCGTCTATCTAATTTTATTCTTGGAGAATATTTTACCGATGCCTTGCGTAATACTTTGATTATTGTCCTGCCCATCCTGTTATTTTTCATTTATGGTCGTCCGGAAGCCGCCATTGGATCGGGAACCGGGGCATTGCTGATCAGTCTGACCGATTTACCTGGTAACAGGACAGACAAGTTTAAAACAGCCTGGATCAGTTTGCTGATTTTTTTTCTTGTAGCACTGCTGATGGCAGCAAGTTTTTCTAATACCTGGTTGACGGCTGCTGCATTTTTAGTGTTTACTTTTTTGCTGTCCATGCTCAGTATTTTTGGCAACCGGCTGGCGGTGGTCGGAATGATGGCTATCATTCTCTGTACCTTCACAATGGGCTTGCGACCCGATCAGCCTTTGCAATATGCGGTTTTTATTTTGGCAGGCGGGAGCTGGTATTATGCCATCAGCCTGCTTCAAATCAATCTCTGGCCCTACAAGTACCTGAATCATGCTATTTTTGAATGTCTGGACAGTACGGCGGACTTTCTCCGTTCGAAATCCAAATATTACAATCCAAATGTGCGACTTGAAGAATGTTACCAAGAAAGTATTGCATTGCACATTCGTGTCAGTGAAAAACAGGATGTGGTGAGGAACCTGCTTTTGAAGGATAAATACGCGATGAATCCAGGCAATGTGAAGGGAAGCCGTTTGATCGGGATATCTAAACGGGTTATTGCATTGTACGAGCAGGTGACTGCGATCCATTACGATTATGAGTTTGTGAGAAGCAATTTGCGCGCTGGCGGCACACTGGCTGAGGTGGAAAGAATGATCCTCAAACTTGCAGACCGACTTGAAGATTTGGGACCTGAATTTCTGCATTTTCGAAAAAGGCGAAATAATCAGGTGGAGAAAAATCGCTTGAATTTTCTGATGGATGACCTGGATGAGAATGGTCAAAAAATTCTGCGCAAGGTCCTTAAGAATCTGGAAGATATTCACAGGTTAATGAATGAAATTCAGTCCATGCAGTTTGCTGAAAGCCTCGAGCCAGATTTATCGTCCGATTTTGGCCGTTATAAAGCTTTTTTATCGACAACTGTGCTGACGGTTACATTTTTGAAACAGCAGCTTTCTTTTAAATCCCCGGCTTTTCGTTTCTCGCTCAGGATGTCATTTTCTTTTTTGACAGCATATGCGCTGACCTTATTTTTTCCCTCTGAAAAGTATAGCTATTGGATGCTGCTCACTATTGTTATTGTGGCCAGGCCTCGATTTGGCCTGACCTGGAAACGAAATGGGGAACGGCTGAGGGGTACTTTTGCCGGTGTTCTCGCTGGCCTGGCAATCTTGTATACCACTCAGAATGCTACTGTACTGTTGGTGATATCTTCTGTTTTTTTACTTGGTTTTTTTGCTTTCAACCGTACACACTACGCCATTAGTGTGTTGTGCATTACTCCGGCGATACTGATCTGTCTCAGCCTGTTTCACGGCCATACGACTGATCTGGTAAGCGGACGTCTTTACTATACCTTAGCTGGCTGTATCATTGCATTTGCAGGTGTGTATTTATTTCCAATCTGGGAGGCCGGTCAGCTGGAGGATCTGGTTACCAAATCAATAGCCTCAAATATTAATTATCTGCAACAGGTGATCGTTCGGAGAAAGCACTCAAACAACGAAAGTAATGTGGCAGGAATTGCCAGAAAGGATGCACATCTTAATCTGGCGAAGTTATCGGAGGCGATCCTGCAAGTCAGGTATGAGCCACAACGGCATAAGGTTGATCTGGTTAGGGTGGAGGCTGTTCAGTCCCTGAATTACAGGGTCAATGCGATTGTTACTTCCTTATTTCTGTTGCCAGTTCCTGTTGAAAGCCAGGCGGGTACCATTATACTTGAACAGCAGATTTTTGCGGATCTGAGTTATTGTGTACATGCAGGTCATTTTTTGAGTGGTCATGAACAGGGAGAAATGGTATCAGTTGCTGCTGATGATGCACAGCAACTCGACCTGCTTGCAGGATTGGCAAGAGAGTTGAAATCCTATTTTAAAAAGTAAATGTTCTCTCGCTATATCCGAATTAAGTGGCATCTGTTTGTCCAGACTGCTTCTTTGTACTTTGCTGCCGTTTGGCATTCAGGTGCTTCTCCAAAAATGAACCGGCATAATGAGGATGCCTGCGCAATTCATTTACATTTATCCGTAAGTCATGGCTGCGGCGCCAGAGGAAACGACCGGCGGTAACTGTCACGCCGTGAACAGCTAGATGAATGGTGCTGTGGTCGATTGAGGTGGCACGCTCCGCCGCCAGGCAGCTCTTATAGGTTTTGATCCAGCGGCCGTCCAGATCGTATTGGGATATCCCCGTTCTGATGGTGGTTATTCTGGGATTTACGTCAATTTTCTTTTTAATGGAAGTACTCCAGATGAAGCCTCCATAGGTAAGGCCACGCCCTTTGATCACATCCCTGATGCCATTTTGGTGCACGCCGACTGCTTTTGCTGCTGTAATAGAGTTGGTGTGTGTGGCGACCAGGTTGCCCTTCAAATCATACTGTGCCACAGTATGCTGTTGTTTGGCCAGCGGTGAGGAATGAAACCACTGTTCTTTGAGCATGGATTTAACGTCGATCTCAGGTGCGATGCCCCTTCGCCACAAATAACCACATGCGGTATGTACTTTGGTGTCTAGCCGGGCAGCAGCAATAATGAACTGCTGGTTGGTTCCCATAGCTTCAGCAGCAACACGGCAGTTGGCATAAGTCTCAAGGAATTGCCCGCTTAAGGAATAGCGGCTTACTGTAAAAGCATTGGTCGCTTTTTTAGTAACCTCTTTAGCTTTTTTCATGGTTAGCGTATCTGATTTTTGAGGTATTCATGGGTAAATATATGTAACAAATAAGTATGGCACCAAATAATCGATGCCGTATTTCAACCGAGTGTGTGAGAAGAAAGCCTTCCTGCGAAATATTTCCTGTACTGCAAGGGTGTAAATTTCCTGATCTTGATGAACTGCTTATGAAAGTTGGCCATCGTGTTATAACCGCTTTCAAAGCAGATTTCCAAAACAGATTTTTTAGTGTCCAGCAGTAAGGTACAGGCATAGCCGGTTCTAACTTCGTTGAGGAAATCGGTGTATGTTTTTTTTGTACTTTTCTTGAAATAATTGCAAAAGGAAGGGGTACTCATACAGGCGAGGTCGGCCACCCGGGTTAAAGTAATTGGTTCTTTGAAGTTTTCGATGGTAAACCTGAAGATCAAGTCAATCGTGTCTTTGTCTTTGCTGTTGAGTTGACGGACATCCTGGGTAGACACCTCAATGTATCCTCTGTCTCTGGAGATGATTTCGAGGCACTCGCCCAATAACAATATGCGGCGAAAGTCCACCGCGGTTTCCAACTCCCTGATAATGGGCCAAAGTCTTTTTTTACTATCTGTACTGATCTTCAGACCAAAAATTGAGGTTGCCAGCAGCTCCCTGATGTGCCGGCATTCGGGGAGGTTCAAAAACGCTGTTCCCCAGAAATCCTCAGTAAACTGCACTACAATTGCACTGGTAACTAACTTGGGATCCCGTTTCTTAAATGAGTGCGGCAGATTGCTGCCCAAAAGGTAAATGTCACCCGTTTCAAATTCGCCAACGTGGTTGCCCACGAAACTCAGTCCCGAGCCCTCGGTAAACAAGATTAGCTCGTGTTCGATATGCTGATGCCAACCTACCTCAAAGTTTGGTGTCTTGTAAGTTCTGGCCACAAAAGAGCTGTTTTCATGCAAGGGTAATTTTTGAATGATTGGCTTCATGAGTTGACGATATTTGGCTTTTAGTAGTCCGAAGGCCGCACAATATATTAAAATAGTTTACTTTTTTCATAAAAAAATACAAAATATAGGCTTTGATTACTTCTACCTTAGCTCTACCAAACGTAACCAGAAGCGAAACCGAAAAATGAACAACGCTGCAATTAATAAAAAGTTTATCATAGCTGTAAGCCTCGTGGCTGCATTGGGCGGACTGTTATTTGGCTTTGATACAGCCATTATTTCAGGAGCAATTCCCTACATCAGCCCCTATTTTCATCTGGATGAATATTCATTAGGATGGGCCGTGGGTTGTATCCTGATCGGCTGTGCTTTTGGGGCAATGTTTGCAGGTGCCATAGCAGACAAATATGGCCGGCGTTTCACTTTGCTGATCTGTGCCCTTCTATTTGCGATTTCAGGCATTGGAACAGGCTTGTCCTATGATTTTGTCCTGTTCGTTTTTTTCAGGTTGATAGGAGGGCTTGGTGTCGGTGCTGCCGCAATGGTATCGCCGATGTATATCGCTGAAACTGTTCCTGCAGCCTGGAGAGGGCGACTAGTGTCTTTATATCAATTGGCGATTGTTTTGGGTATTTTGCTCGCTTATTTCTCCAATTATTTATTTGACGGCATCGGTGTAAATAACTGGCGCTGGATGTTTATGTCACAAGCTGCGCCTTCGGTAATATTCTGGTTAATGTTGATGCTGGTGCCCGAGACGCCACGCTGGTTGATAAAAAAAGGACAGAAAGAAGAGGCATTAGAGATTTTGTCTAAAATTTCGGGTAGTAACCTAGCAGCGATTGAGTTGCTGGAAATAGAGAAAAGTTTTAAACAAGACCATGATGATTCTTCTTCTTTGAAGCTGTTGTTTAGCAAGGCCTACAGACCTGTCTTGGTAATTGGAGTACTTATCGCGGTATTTCAACAAATTACAGGTATAAACTCCATTTTATATTATGCCCCCGTAATTTTCAAAGAGACCGGACTGGATACGGGTTCTTCTTTATTGCAGACGATCGGTATCGGACTGGTGAATGTATTAGCCACATTTATTGCCATTGGCCTGGTAGATAGAGTGGGGCGTAAAAAATTCCTTTTAGCCGGTAGTTTCCTTATGGGCCTATCGTTGGTAGCTGTGGCTCTCTGTTTTCAATATCGCTATTTTGACAACTATATAGTCTTAATCTCGATGATCATATATGTGGGCGCGTTCGGCTGTACATTAGGGGCTGTAACCTGGGTTTACCTTTCCGAAATCTTTCCTAACAAAGTTCGTGGATTGGCACTTTCTGTGGCCACCTTGTCCCTCTGGCTTGCAGATTTTGTGGTCACCTATACTTTTCCATTGATGACAGGAAAGCTCGGTACGTCGTACACAATGTACTGTTATGCCGTTTTTTGTGCCCTTGCATTCGTGTATGTTTTTGTCAAAGTCCCTGAAACGAAGGATCGTTCGCTAGAGGAAATCGAAACTTTATTTACACAACCATAAAAACAATGAATTTAAGTCATTCGCATATTGGTAAGGAAGGTCTAAGCGATGAAAACATTGCTTTTTATCAAGACTATGGGTACCTGATCGCACATGATCTCTTGAGTAGCGATGAAATAGCAGCGTTAAAAAAAGAAACAGCTCAGATCTTTAAGGGTAACCGCGGATCAATTGATGGTTTGCTTGACGCAGGGGCGCTGACCGACGAGGAAATATTAAAGAAATATGTGGCCATTCATTTCCCGCACAAGATTTCTCCTTTGATCAGAGAAAACCTGTCACATCCGGCAGTGGTTGACATTTTAAGAAAAATAGTTAGTCCCAACTTAAAATGCATGCAATCCATGTTGTTCGTTAAGGCGCCTGGTAAAGCGGGTCAGGCCTGGCACCAGGATGAATTTTATATCCCAACGCGGGATAAATCGCTGATTGGCGTTTGGATTGCGATCGATGATGCCAATCTTGAAAACGGTTGTCTCTGGATCATTCCTGGGTCACAACTGCCAGGATATATGCGTAAACGTATTCCTAATTTCAGTGATGAGTATGCTGACGTGGATACGGCTGACATAACGGAGTTTGCTGAGGACAAACAAGTTCCTGTCGAAGTAAAAAAGGGCTCAGTTGTATTTTTTAATGGCTATACCTTGCATAGTTCTAGACGTAACAAAACACCCGACTGTTTTCGTACGGCACTGGTAAACCACTATATGAGTGCGGAGTCAATGCTACCATGGGACCAGGATGGAAAACTCGGTGCTACAGAAGATCTGAGAGATGTAATCATCGTTTCTGGGAAGGATCCGTATGAATATAAGGGCTTTGTAGATCTGAATAGGCCTTTTTTAAGACCTGAAGTTTTAAAAATTAAAACCACATAGGTGATGGAACTGAAATTTTTTTGCCCAAGATGGGGAAGTGAGTATTTAAGTTGGAGCGACTTCTTCGGAAAAGTAAAGGGCGCAGGCTATGATGGTGTTGAATACGCCATCGGCAGGTCTGTCACAATTGCCGAACTGGATGAAGTTTGGACAGGAGCCGCTAAACACGGCCTGTTATTGATTGCGCAGCATTATGACACCTATGAGTCAGATTTTGAGTTACACCTCGCCCTTTATATAAAATGGTTTGAGCGGATTAAGGGTTACCCCGTAGTTAAGATCAATTCCCAAACTGGTAAGGATCATTTTAGTTTTGAACAAAATGAGGCTTTGATCACCGTTGCCACGCGTTTCAGCAATGAAACGGGGGTGCAGGTAGTGCATGAGACCCATCGAAATAAGTTCTCTTTCGCTGCACATATTACAAGGGAATACTTGCTGCGCAGTCCAAATCTTCTGATTACCCTGGATGCTTCTCACTGGGTTTGTGTTGCGGAGTCTTTTCTGTCAGATCAAAAGGAAACAGTCGACCTGGCCATCTCAAGGACGGAGCATATCCATGCGCGTGTAGGGTATCCTGAAGGACCACAGGTCACTGATCCGGCAGCGCCTGAGTGTCTGGAAGCGCTAAACGTCCATTTACAATGGTGGGACAAAGTAGTGGAGCGAAAAAGGAACGATAAAGTGTTGACTATTTCTCCGGAATTCGGCCCATATCCATATATGGTAGAGCTACCCTATACAGGACAACCTGTGGCTGATCAATGGTCGGTTAATGTTTGGATAATGAACCTGTTGAGAGCACGATATGCATAGTTTGAACAGGATAATTGCCAGGTATATCATCGTTTGTGTTCTTGTGTTTTTAACAACGCCGCTGTTGGCTACAGAATATTATGTCGGGAAAGATGGTAATGACCGGAATGCTGGTACTGCCACAAGACCCTTCCTTACGATAGGTCGGGCGGCTCATATAGCCGTTGCCGGAGACATCATAACGGTGCGCAAGGGAACTTACAGGGAACAGGTTTCACCGGAAAAGGGAGGGATGTCTGATGAAAAAAGGATCGTGTACCGGGCTGCCCCAGGAGCCTTGGTTTATATAAAAGGCTCAGAGATTGTGAAAGGCTGGAGAATGATCGCTCCAGGAATATGGAAGGTAAGTTTGCCGGACGCACTCTTCGGAGGGTATAATCCTTACAAAGACTTAATTTATGGGGATTGGTTTTTTCCGCTGAAACGTAAACTACATACCGGGGAGGTTTACCTCAACGGCAGGTCTCTATATGAAACGGTGTCTGAACAGCATGTCATTTCTGGAGCTGAAGAGGGACGTCAGATAGGGGTCAGTGCGTCAATGGTGTTGCCGGCAAACTACACTTGGTTTTGTAGTTATGAAAATGGCCAGACGATCATTACCGCAAATTTCCATAAGCGCAATCCGAACAGGGAGCTTATTGAGATTAACGTAAGGCCAGCCTGTTTTTATCCCGCAAAGACTGGTATAAATTTCATCACAGTTAGCGGATTTCATATGAGTCAGACTGCTACACAATGGTCAGCGCCAACAGCAGAGCAAATCGGTTTAATTGGTACAAACTGGAGCAAGGGATGGGTCATCGAAAATAACATCGTTAGCGATTCTAAATGCGCCGGTATCACCCTGGGTAAAGACAGGGCTTCAGGACACAACGTTTGGTCCGCTGATATGAATAAAGACGGCGCTGTACATTACAACGAGATGATTGTGAAATTGATCAGCGCTGGATGGAACAAAGACAATATTGGCTCACATGTGGTACGCAAGAACACCATTTTTAATTGCGGGGTTGCCGGTATATGCGGCAGTTTCGGTGCTGCCTACAGCCAGATCGTAGACAACCACGTCTATGATATTTATACCAAACGTTCGTTTTATGGGGCCGAGATGGGTGGAATAAAGATACATGGGGCAATAGATGTGCTGGTATCGGGTAATCATGTGCACAACGCTTTTATTGCCCTCTGGCTAGACTGGATGGCACAGGGAACCCGAATTAGCAGAAACTTGTTTTATGAAAATGATTATGTAGATTTTTTTCCGGAAGTGAACCATGGTCCCTATCTGGCAGATAACAATTTGTTCTTATCTGTCTTTTCATTCCGCGATTGGTCTGAGGGTGGTGCTCTGGTTCACAATCTGATCGGCGGTTTGATGTCAAGGGCTCCACAAGAGCGTTCAACCCCTTATTTCAAGCCACATCTCACTGAATTGGTCAAGATAACAGCTATTAAAGGTGGCGACAACCGCTTTTTTAACAATATATTTTTGGGTCCGAAATATGCAGTCAGGCCTGAGCAGCCGAAAATGCATCCCTGGGATGCATCCGATGAGATAGTTGGATATGGTCTGAAAATCTATGATCATACAGCACAACCTGTTGAAGCTGCAGGAAATGTCTATATAAATGATGCTTTTCCATTGAATGGAGAATCTAATCCGAGTCTTCTGAAGGATTTTAATGCGGAAGTTTCCCTCTCGAAAGTTCATAATAATGTTTATCTGCTGATGAACAAACCAGAGACTGATACCATCAGAAGTCTGGTATCAACAAGGCTATTGGGACAGACAAGGGTGTCTGGAGCAAACTTTGTCAATCCCAATGGCTCTGCCCTCATCGTAGATAAAGATTATTTAGGCAAACCAATCAATAAACTCAAAATATTAGCCGGCCCGTTCGCAGAAATGGCTGCTGGAAAAAATAAAATTAAAGTATGGTGAGCAATATACTGCGAAACCAATAAAGGCAATTTAGGTAGATTCAGTTAATTTAAACGCGGTTGGGATGCTGGAGGGCAGCAACCGCGTTTTATTTTGAGCGCAGAGGCTGGAATATCGATTATATTGATTTCGATAGTGGCGCTGTTAGGGTACAAAACTAAATTTCGCTGAGTATCTGTTAGCTGAGGAATTTGTATATATAATTTGGCAAGCGCCTGTCATTCGATCTTTATTCTCGTCAAAATAAACTTTAGCATAGAATGTATGGATAATAAGAGACTTTTGTATTATTAAATTCATCGAAGGTTTATACAGGTCAATGATGTTTAATAAAATCTCTGAATAAAGGTCTTCCTCTTTATTTAACAGGTTTTAATTGTGTGTAAAGACTCTCTTATGGGGAGCGAATATTTGGTTAGAAAGCCGTGCAATTGGATGATTGCACGGCTTCTGGTTTTATCAGGTATCGTCATAACCTCGGTTGATTGTGCAGGAAATATTATTTTGTTTGTGGGCGTATTGGACGCTTTTGTCGAGATAAGATTCTGTATATGTATGCTAAGTAACTGTATTTTTTCGTCAAAATTTGCAGCTGTACAAAAAAAGGGTTGACATGTCCGATGTTTGTATCAGGAGTTGTGTTCGTTCATGCTCTATAATTGTGTTACGTTGATCAGTGGGTGCGCTGGTCATATTTTTGATTCGTTTCTAGGAGCAGGGCTACTGAATCAGCCCTGCTTTTTTGTAACCAGGAATGGTTATGCTACTATACTTTCCCTTTACTGAACCATGGGGTAAGTTTGCCGGGGGTGGTTTCCTGGCGAAGGTTCACACTTCTTCTTCAGAAATGAGAAGTTATTTAGGTTAGCAGGATACTCGGGATAGAGATCCTGCTTTTTTATAGGCATAACTTATGAAAAATAATATTTTGGTTATGTGGTTATTTAAGTGTGCTTTTTAGAATAATAGTCTGGCCAATGCGGCAAATGTGCTCATATTCTCGCCTTAGTTGTCTCCATTTTTTTTTAGTCCTTATTTATGGGATTTTTACTCGTGATAATCCGGGCTTAATCTGATCCGTGTGTCAAAATTATTCAACGAGGGGAGGATCTTTTCCAAGCCGTCAATTAAAACCATAATGAAATACTTAAAGCTATCCTCATGTGTTGTCACATGCTTTCTAATGTTTAACGCCGCTGCGCAAGATGCCACCGTGGAATGGAAAATGCAAAACGTGCCGATTCAAAGCCGCTGGGCAAAGGAAGTGTCACCTTCAAATTCGCTTAAAGAATATCCCCGTCCGCAAATGGTCCGTACGAACTGGGTGAATTTAAATGGCCTTTGGAGCTATGCGATTACTGCCAAAGACGCTACACAGCCAACTACCTGGGATGGGAAAATTCTCGTTCCTTATCCCTTAGAGTCCGCGCTGTCCGGTGTCAAAAAGCCTTTGATGCCTAACCAGAATCTATGGTACAAAAGGACATTTACCAGGCCTAATTTAAGAACAGGAGAGAAAGTAAACCTGAATTTCGGCGCGGTTGATTATGAAGCCACTATTTATCTGAACGGTACCCAGGTAGGCCGGCATGAAGGAGGTTATACTGAGTTTTCAATTGACATTACCTCAAGTTTAAAACAGGGTAATAATGAACTTGTTGTAAAAGTCTTTGATCCAACTGGTGAAGGTGTGGGACCGCATGGCAAGCAAGTGCTGAACCCAGCTAATATCTATTACACCCCAACTTCCGGCATTTGGCAAACGGTATGGATGGAAGTGGTGCCCCAGTCTTCAATAACAAGTTTAACCATCACACCAGATATTGATAAATCTGTCGTGAATATTACCATTAATTCCACCGCAAAAGCTGCAGTTAGCTTAAATCTGGAGGGTAAAATTTTTAAAGGAAGTGTAAACGCGGTGATCGTTGTTCCGGTAAAAAATGTCAGACTTTGGACCCCGGCGAATCCTCAACTCTACGAGTTTACCGCTACCCTAGGTAATGACGTGGTAAGTAGTTATTTTGGTATGCGTAAAATTTCTGTCGGCAAGGATGATAAAGGTGTGGAGCGCATTTTGCTGAACAATCAACCATATTATAACCTGGGAACACTAGATCAGGGCTTCTGGCCAGATGGACTTTATACGGCTCCAACTGATGAAGCACTTGCTTTTGACATCAAAGCGATCAAAGCTATGGGTTTTAATACTATTCGCAAGCACATTAAAGTAGAGCCTGCGCGGTGGTATTACCATGCCGACAAACTTGGTATGCTGGTTTGGCAAGACATGGTTAATCCCAATCAAGGCTTGCCAGAAGGATCGAAAGAGGCTTTTGAAAAAGGAAGTGCAGAGATACTCAAGCAACTGCATAACTATCCTTCGATCACTACCTGGGTGTTGTTTAATGAGAAGTGGGGACAATACGATCAGGAGCGTCTGACCAGGTGGGTCAAATCAGCAGACCCTTCCAGAATCGTAAACGGACACTCCGGAGAATTGCTGTATGTCAATGAAGTTTTGCGTTCTCCCTCACCAAATGCTTATGTGGCAGCGGATATGACCGACGTTCATGCCTATCCAGATCCAATGAATTCGATTCAACAACCTGGAAAAGCTCAGGTTTGCGGGGAATTTGGTGGAATCGGAGTTTTTATACCCAATCACCAATGGCTGACTGGTTCTGCCTGGGGTTATATACAAGAGAAACCTGCAGCATTGAAAGCAAAATATACCATCATGAACCAGCATTTACAATTGTTTAGCAGACAAGGCATGTCGGGATCTATCTATACCCAGCCGTTTGACGTGGAGGGAGAACAAAATGGTCTAATGACCTACGACAGGGAGGTAGTTAAAATTCCTTTTGCAGAACTCAGGAAAATCCATGGCCCGCTAAATCCTGAAATGGGCACTATCCCGGAAGTGACCGCACAAGATGCAGATCTTACTGAGCCAGCTCAATTGTATAGCAACATGCTTCAACAATATATTGAGGGGAAGAAAGATGCCGCCTTTTTAAAACAACTGGCAATGATGGCGACTCAGGCAGGAGATAAGCCGGGTGCTTCACTAGCTGGTAAACAATATTTGGCTACACTCAAAGCACCTTTTTCTGAGGAAGATATCCAGTCGATCTCCCAGTTTACTAAAAGCACTAAAGATGAAGGTTTTAAGTTGATGGTGGCTAATTCTGAGGCTTTCAGGAAAGCTATGGGCGACAGACCCTACACGGTGGCAATGATGAATATGATCTGGGCAGGCGAAATGGAACCAATGACCCAGCAACAAAAGAGCTGGGATGAAATAGAAGCTGCTACTAAGCAGTATGGGGAGCCGGCGAATGAAATGCTTGAGCGTGCTAAAACGGTCCATTTTTATAATTCACAAGATTGGAAGAATTATGTGGCAACTGCGACAACTTACCTGGCCAAATATGGTAAAAATCTTAAGGAAAGTGAAAGAATGATGTTTCAGAAAGCGATTGAAGAACATGATGTAAAATAGGATTAGATTTTTAACGAACAAGGCGCCACTGGCGCCTTGTTCGTTAAAAATCTAATCAGTCTATTCCAGATAGTCCACAATCGCACGCATAATATCATCAGGCAACTGCAGATTATTGTTATTGACCATTTGATGCTGGGCAGAATTGAATTTTTCTATGAAAATTCCTTGTGCATTGTCAAACTTAAGGTAGCCCTGTTCGAAATAACGTTCTTCTACGTCACCAGAAGAATCAGTGGAACAAAACCACAACTGGTTAATCGATAAGCCGTTTTTATCAATAAACAGCCATTTATAGATGTCGGATACATCTGCATCATTAGGAAGATCTGTTCGTTTGATTTCTAAAATAATATGCGTACCATTTTCAAGGCGATAGAGGCATTCAAAAGTAGGTTTCATGTATGGTTTGGTAGCTGCTTGGTCTGCTAAATTACATAAAATATAACCAAAACAGTAGACCCACCTCAATCTGTTTTAATGTCAATTTTCCGTTTAAGACTGCCGCCTTTTATACAGCATTCAAGAAGTAAACCTCTCGTAAATAACTTTAAAAACCTACTTATTAAATAAAAACATATCAAAATAAGGCACTAAACAGGAAAATTTCCTGAAAAATCAATCTGTCTAAAATTAGAAGTTAAAAGCAATGAATTTTGTACTGCGACTAATGAAATAACCTAATGGATATATTAAAGAAACATAATTTTGGAGCCGGACCTTGCATCCTTCCTGAATCCGTAATGGAGCAAGCAGCAAAAGCAGTGATAAACTGGAATGATTCAGGACTCAGCATACTGGAGGTTTCGCACCGTACAACAGAGTTTGAATCTGTGATCGTTAAGACCCAATTGTTGGTTAGAGAACTGTTGAAAGTTCCCGCTGATTACAGTATTTTGTTTTTGCAGGGAGGTGCAAGTACCCAGTTTTCTATGATCCCGCTGAATTTTCTGAAAAGTAAAGGCTCCTACTTGGATACTGGTTTTTTTGCTTTGAAGGCGATTAAAGAAGCTCGGTATTATGGTGACGTTGAAATTATAGCTTCATCAGGCAATGCTTCTTATTCTTATATCCCAGAGTTTGATATGATAGATTCAAATTCTGATTACTTGCATTGTACATCAAATAATACAATAGAAGGGACAGAAATGTTCAGTTTTCCAAAATTGAATATACCACTGATCTGCGATATGTCTTCTGATATATTTTCCAGAAAAATAAACGTGCGGGACTTTGATCTGATTTATGCGGGTGCGCAAAAAAATATGGGTCCAGCCGGGATGACAATGGTCATCGTAAAAAATTCACTTCTTGACAATGTGGTTAAGCCACTGCCGTCAATGTCCGATTACAAAACATACAGAGATAACAACAGTATGTTCAATACACCACCTGTATTTTCAATTTATGTGGCCATGCTTAACATGATATGGCTGAAAGATCGAGGTGGGATTGCGGCAATTGAACAGCAAAACATCAGAAAATCCAGGGACTTATATGCCGAAATAGACCGAAACACGCTGTTTCAGGGTCTGGCAAAGATGGCGCACCGTTCCCGAATGAATGTGACCTTTAAATGTTTGCATTCAGAGCATGAAAATGAGTTTTTGGATTTTGTCGCAAAGCTGAACATTGTCGGCATAAAGGGTTATCCAAGTGTAGGCGGCTTTCGGGCATCTCTTTATAATGCGCTGCCTTACGAAAGTGTGCAGGTACTAATTGGTGCAATGCAGGGATTTGAGCGGTCTAAAAAACCACAGCAGGTCGCAACACTAATATCGGTGCATAGCAATTAGAATAACAATAAAAAGGGGCTTCTCAATAGGAAGCCCCTCTTTACCATAGAAGTACAGTTCAACTGGTCAGTTTATCTAAAGTTTAAATCCAACTTCATATTTTAGTTCATCAATTACAAAAAGGCTTTTCACTGTTGCTATGTGTGGGATTAAAGACAATTTTTCTTGTATAAATTTGTTGTACGCTTCCATATCTTCTAGTACGATCTTCATTGTAAAATCGTACTCGCCACTCATATGGTAGCACTCCATCACCTCGTCTAAACCAATTGCCGCTTTTGTGAATTCCGAGAGCGCAGTTTTTGAGCTATCCTTCAGTTTAATCATCGTATATATAGCAAGTCCGCGCCCAACTTTTTTTCTGTTTAGAAGGGTTGTAAACTTTTCGATGACCCCACTTTTGATCATCTTCGTGATACGAACCTGAACCGCCGACAACGATTTTTTTGTCTTAAAGCTTATCTCTTTGTGGGTCATTCTTCCATCTTCCTGGAGCAAGTTTAAAATCGCAATGTCTATTGCATCAAGGCCACTTAACGCCATATATTGGCCCTCCCGTTTCGATTGTGCTTGTTCATGAAATAATAAATTTTAGTTCCTGCTAAGTTAAATCAATTTGAGCATAATAAATAGATCTACTACTGCAATCAGCAGAGTTTTACCAATAAAATCTTGGGGTGTCGCCGCATGTTTGATCAGAATACTGATGCATAACAGATCCTAACTCTTTAAGCGAGCTCTAATCGCAAAGAGGTTTCAAATTTAGACTCATTAATTACAAAATAACTTTGAAGATGAATGAGATTTGGTAAGCAGGCCAGTCTTTCCGTAAGAAATTGATTGTACGCAGGCATATCCTTAACAGCTATTTTCAATTGGAAATCGTACAAACCTGTCATATGGTAGCACTCGCGGACTTCGTTATAACGGTTTACAGCATCTTTGAAGTCTGTGAGACGATTGGACGAGTGGTCATGTAACTGAATTTGCAGGAAAACAACCAATCCGGTATTGATCTTTTCCCGATTTAAAATTGTAGTGTAACCTTTGATGTAGTCTTGTTCACGAAGACGTTTGAGCCGATCAAATACGGCAGTGGAAGACATTTTCAGTTTTCCCGCAAGCTCTTTAGTGCTGAGACGCGAGTCTTCCTGTAAATGATTGAGGATACACAAATCTGTGTGATCCAATCTCGATTTATTCATAAGCCTAAAATTAATATTGATTAACAGTATTATTTTCAGGTAAATTCAGTTGTCACAAATATATATATAAATGATAAACCTGCAAATGCAAATTAAATTTTGTGTACAAATAGTTTGAATTCTAGTACAGTAATATTATTCTGTCCAGATTTGTGAATTTGAGTTTGTTTACACATTAGGTATTGATTATAGATTATTCTGCTATTGGTATGGATATTTGCTGCGCTGAGCAGTATCGACTAATCTTCAGCCTTCCAAGTGTCGCATTTTATGTAATGCGTGCCTCTATTGGTTAGTTAATAATTTGATGTACGGATCATGCTGGACAATTAGGTAAATGGCAGAACAGCCCGGATAGGTGTTCTGCCATTTGGTTTCTAATGTATCAACATTGCCTCTCATCATCGATAGGACCAAAATTTTATTTTGCTAATAGGTATATCTGGGTTTGACGCAGAATTAAATTGGCTGTCATGAAGGTTTTTTAATCTATTTTTTCGTCAAAATTTTCCTTAGACAAATTTGTTCGTTCATTTTTGAATTTTGCTCCCCTAAAAAAGTTGTAATGTTCTTAATCATAAAATATACGCAGTGCGCTATTCGATTTTCCTATATCGCGGAAATAAATATGCAATTTCAGAAAGGTTTTAAATCGTGAGGGCATTGGTCATTAACCATTCGCTAACCAAGAGGACAGCGACACTCGACAGGTACCTGAATGAGATTGGACAGATAGATCTGCTTACAGTGCAGGAAGAAGTACAATTGGGCGCTATGGTCCAAAAAGGCGACAGAGAAGCGGTTAATCGCCTGGTCCAAGCTAACCTGCGATTTGTAGTTTCTGTTGCCAAAAAATACCAGCATACCGGCGTTTCACTTGAAGACCTGATTAGCGAAGGAAATATTGGCCTGATCAAAGCTGCGGAACGGTTCGACCCAAGCAAAGGTTTTAAATTCATTTCATTTGCGGTCTGGTGGATCAGACAAGCAATTATGCATTCATTAGCTGAGAAAAAGAGAATGATTCGGTTGCCAGGACACCAACTCGTGGGCATAGGCCGTATTAATGCTGCAGCGATTGAATTGGGTCAACGATTGGAGCGGGAGCCCACCCTTGGTGAGTTGGCTGATTACCTAGATCTCACAACAGACAAAATAGTAGATTTTAAATCTAACGAACCTTTGACCTACTCGCTCGACTGGGAGGGAGATGGTGAGGACAGTGTCAACCTTTTAGAGGTTATAGCAGATGATGGCTGCGAGCAAACTGATTTGAATCTTATACAGAGTTCTGACAAGACCAACGTTGAAAGGCTGCTCAGTAAATTAAATCAAAGGTCGCAACTAGTGATCAGGCACTACTATGGTCTTGATGGATTTCCAAAACTGACTGCAGACGACATTGCTGTTAAGCTTAAAGTTACCCCAGAACGTGTTAGACAGCTTAAAGGAAAAATTATTAAAGGTCTGAGTCAAAGATATGCGTCCAGCAAACATCAATATTTGATGGAGTAATTATTTGAAAAAATCTATTGATTATGATTGAACAAAAACCAAGAAAAGTAAAACCCAGAACTCGCCCTGATTCGACCTTGATAAAAGGTGTAATTGGGATTCGTGACTTGGCTCATCTGGAAAAAAGTCCCGCGATATACGCAGAATTTGAAGGGAGATACGTCATCCTATTATCAGGGGGGCTTTCTGGAAGGTTAGTCATGGGGTACCGTTGGTATGCCTTGGAGGAAAATCGTTTGTTTGTGCTGCATCCTGATTGTCTAAACAGGTTAGAACTTAACAATGCAACAGGGACTTTACTTTATTTTGATAAGTGCTTTTGTGAATATTTCTGCAGGATTAATCCAGCTTTGAGAGATCAAGGCTTATTAAGCGAAAGTGCTGATGAGGTATATACTGACTTGAGGGACAAGGATATGGTATCAATTGAAAAAAAACTTAAAGATCTGCATTCCGCAGTACACTCAAGGGTTAAACGGAGGACGCTCATTGAGACATTGCATGCCATCACAATGCTTTAAGTTTTAAGCCTGGGACGTTTTTGCTTGGCCACGGGCTCTTCTGATTTTGTGTTCTTTAGTTTATGGCCTGTAGTGTTGGTCGGTTTGTGACTTGCAGGACCGCTTGGTTTTTTAAAAACCCTGGACGGTTTTTCTTGACTCTCTTCTGCAATTCTGAAGGTAAGTACATGACCTTTAAAGACCTCTCCGTCAAGTGCTGTCACTGTATTTTCAGCATCTTTTTTTGTTGCCATTTCCAGGAAAGCAAATGCCTTTCCGCTCCCAGACTTTTTGTCCTGGACAATTTTTAACGTTTGAATGTGTCCGTATATACTAATCAATATGGCAAGTTCAAGCTCTGAAACATCTGAGGGTAGCCCCCCTATAAAAACTTTACTTATTTCTTTCATAGATCCCTAATGCAAAAATAACATAATTCCGGAATCTATGAACGATAAGTTTGAAATTTGAATTGTATTCGCATTTCGACAGTCGAGAAATTCCAGGTCATTTCTGGGCAGCGGTATGATAGCGCACGAACGCAGTAAAAAAGTCCAAAGTTATGCAGCAGAATATCCATTAATAAAAGTATAAAGCTTCTTAATGCAAAAAGCCCCACATTCGTGAGGCTTTTGTGATCCCGCTGGGATTCGAACCCAGGACCACTACATTAAAAGTGTAATGC
>JAZKCT010000044.1:0-37117 GCA_040387995.1 Bacteroidota bacterium
TATAATCAATTCAAAATTAAATCAATAATCTGTATAGCTTAATACGGATAAGACACCGGATAAGACAGGTGGTACGGCCTAAGACACATAGGTGTATGCTAGGTGTCACCTAGGTGTATGACAGGTGTCTGTAGGTGTCTAGACCAATAACCCACAAACGACTCACCTACTAGAGTACTAATATAGACATACCTCTGTACAGCGGTAGTAGAAACAATGGCTCAACATTGAGCGTTTCGTTTGATTAATCCTGGGATATGGATGGCCTGGTTGCGTTTTTCAGGTGCATGATCTCGTCAAACTGTACCCTGGCTACAGGGTAGTCTTTCAAGCTTGATTGAATTTGTAAAACCTGTTTGTATTTTGGGTCAGCTGGCGAATTGGCGTAAGTATTCAGATAGCTTTTGCAATTGGCCCGCAAATCTTCCAGGGCGTCAAATTGTTTCATGTGCTTATAAAACGCGGTATCGTTTACCGCAGGTAGCATCTTTCTTTGTTTCAGGATCTTCTGGTATAAGTCAATTGATGTTGCGACTCTGGTTTGCGCCTGCACAGTCCAGACTGAAAAAATCAGCAGCATACTTACGGTGAAAAATCTCATCCCCCAAAATTGCAATAAAAATTTGCTATACTCGTCTGATGAAATCTATTTTTTCGAATCTCACATTTTGGGTATTGATCGCTATTCTGGCGGGGATATTTATGGGCAGCTATTTTCCGGCTGAAGCCGTAAAAATGGAAATCATCGGCAAAAGTTTTGTAGACCTCATCAAACTGTTCATCGGGCCTATCATCTTTCTAACCATTGTGTTGGGGATCAGTGGGATGGGCGATCTGAAAAAGGTAGGCAGAATTGGGCTGAAAGCCCTGATCTATTTTGAGGTCGTAACCACTTTTGCTTTGGCGATTGGTATTGTGGTGGCCATCATCATACAACCGGGAAAAATTGACAAAACGGGACTACAGATGCAGGATCCTTCGAAATACACCAAGACAGCTGGTCATGGAGATTTCAGCTGGGGCGATTTCCTCTTGTCTAATTTTACCTTACAGGTATTGCTGGTAGCTATTATTGCCGGGATCCTGTTGAACTTTTCTAAAAGCAGGGAGGGTGCGATCAGGGGGCTGTCGAAATTATCGAAATGGGTATTTACCGGATTAAAATATGTCATGTACCTGGCCCCGCTGGGTGCCTTTGGCGGGATGGCCTATACCATCGGTAAGTTTGGACTGAGAACACTGGTGCCCCTTGCGCAACTGATGGGTACGGTCTATCTGACCATGTTTTTGTTTGTCTTTGTGATATTGGGCGGCATACTGAAGTATTATAAAATCAGCATTTTCAGGTTTTTGAAATACATCAAAGAAGAATTGCTGCTGGTACTGGGCACTTCATCTTCTGAATCGGCCTTGCCTTCGATCATGAACAAACTGGAGCGCGCGGGCTGCAGCAAGTCTGTAGTGGGACTGGTGATTCCAACGGGCTATTCCTTTAACCTGGATGGGACGTCTATTTATTTGTCGATGTCGGTCATTTTTTTGGCGCAACTCTACAATGTTCATCTTTCACTGGGCGAAATGGCAAGCATCATCGGGATTCTAATGATTACTTCTAAGGGTGCTGCGGGCGTTACGGGGAGTGGCTTTATCATCCTGGCCTCTACGCTGACCGCAATTCACAAGATCCCGGTAGAGGGACTGGCCTTTTTGCTGGGGGTGGATAAATTTATGTCCGAAGCCCGCGCCATTACCAATATGATCGGCAATGGGATTGCGACCATCGTGATTGCAAAAAATGAAAATGAATTTGATGAACAGAAATACCTGCAGGCGACGAATCCGGTGCAACTGGCTAGTGATCAGAAAGATTTTTAACTGAAAATCATTATATTGCTAATTGAAATTTAGGGATAATGAAAATTTCTGTATGGTGTCTGCTGCTGTGGCTGTTGGCTTGTACCAAGGGCTTTGGGCAGGTCGATAATGAATTGCTTCTGGAGGAAACGCGGGCCTATCAAACCAATGTACCGATGAAAAAGGTGATCGTCTGCATGGACGACCGCTCGGTATGGGCATTGTCTGCCGCCGGAGAAATCTATTATAAACTCAAAACAGATGCAGATTTCAGTCGCTATATGCCTGCGGCCGGACTGGTGGTGGCCGACTTAACGGGCTACAGTAAGAACGAAATGTATTTGCTGGTAAAGCCTGGTCAAATCTATCTTTTTGAGAATAATGTACGGCGCTTGCTCGCTATGCCCGGCATTTCTGCCATCAATGACATTGCGGTGGTGAACGCAAAAAGGAACGATACCCAGGCCGGTTTTCTTGGCCGGCGCGACTGGCTTGCCGTAGCCTCCAGGACTGCTGTTCATGCGATTTTCAGAGATGATGCGCTGAAGACACCAGTGGTGTATAGAGACATCAGCAATTTTGCGGTAGTGGAGCCCAACTGGAAAATTACGTCCTCCGGCTTCAAAAGCATCGATTTTATGTTCTACGACCAGAATTACGTAGACCGCTGTTCCAATGCACGGGGATACCAGTTGCTGCACCAACCGGCAAATAGCTATTATTTCTTTATGCCTGAAACGGCACCCAAGTTTTCCGCAAAGGTCAACTGCACCTCGATGGAAAGTACTTTCAGTGCTGCATTAGACCAGGGCAGCTCTGGAATGCAATACTGGGGGACAGACAATGGTTTGTTTCTCAAAAACAGTTCTTCCTGTGATCCCAACCTGGTATTTAAAAAACTGGACGGCATTGGTGTGAACGATCTTGAAGAGGTGTTCCAGGTCAGGAACCTATACAACCGCAGGTTTTTGCTGGCAGCGAGCGACGATGGATTGTACTATGTCAGTTCTACACTATTTCAGAGTGAACTGAAGCGCTTTCCTTCAGATCCCGAGATGGAGACCATGACGATCCTTCGGGTTGATATGGATGCGGGGAAGACCCATAGCATCGCTACGGAGGTGTACAGCTCAGATGACCAGATTACAGCAGATACCTACCAGGTCTGTGAAAAGGTCGTCTGGGTGGCCAGCGACAAAGGCATCCGGGAAGTGGCAGTGCTGCCCTCCAAATTTTACAGTGAGCCGCGGTATGCCCGTAAATTTATCACTTCCTCTAAACCGATTGTGAACGACATTCTGGTGTGCAACAACATGGACGTCAAGTTTTCGTTTACAGTGCCGGCAGCGGAGCGTGATCGCTATGTGATCCAATGGTACCGGGCAGATTTTGATTTCAACAACAAACAGGAGCTGCTGGCACTGAGGAATGTCAGCGAGGTGGCTTTTAAAGAGGAGGCCTATTACGGGTATAAAATTACAGATCAGTGCGACAATACGGTAATTGAGTCGGGCAATATACACCTGAGGCAAGTGGAAGGCCCTAATATTACATTCGATCCTCCAGCCGAAATGAGCATTTGCGAAAACGGTTCGCAGACTTTTGTTACCGAACCCGGCTATGTATACCGCTGGATGAAGGATGATGTGGCGATTGATGGTGCGAACAGGAATACTTATATCGCTACCGAGGCGGGAACCTACCGGGTAGAGGTCAAAAATTGTATGGATGTGTTTATGCCCTCTAAATCTGTAAAACTGATTGTTGCAGCGGTACCAAGACCAGAGATCACGCGCAGCAGCAACAGGACCTTGTGTTTTGGAGAAACCGTGACGCTGAGCGCAAGCGAAATAGCAGGGGCTACTTACAAATGGAGCTCGGGAGAGACCACCAGGGAAATTGTGGTGACCAAAAGCGGCGATTATACTGTGGCCCTTAGGATGGGGGGCGACTGCGAGCAGCCCAGTGAACCGGCTAAAGTGGTGGTCAACCCGGAACTGAAACTGGAGCAACCGCCGGAATTTCAGGTCTGCAGCATCCGCAACCAGAACCTCAAACTGACTGCTGCGGCGGGCTTTAAGTTTTATACCTGGAATGGCATGAGGGGAACTTCAGCTTTTTTCAACGTGACTACGGCAGGAGCGTATACCCTGGAAGTTGAGGATGAGGCGGGTTGTACGGCAAGCAGTCTGTATGTGGTAGAGCCTTATTGCTCACCCGTCATGCCACCCAATGCCTTTAGTCCGAATGGCGACGGCCAGAACGACACCTGGACAATAGGGGCCTTGGAAAGCGACCCGGATGCGGTGATCCGGGTGTATAACCGGTTTGGGATGACGGTATTTGAAGGAACGGGACTGAACCCGACCTGGAACGGAAGGTACAATGGTTCGGATGTTTCGGCAGGGGTATATTATTTTGTGGTAAAAAAGCGCTCGGAGGCAAAGCCCCTTACGGGCTCAGTAATGGTGATTCGTTAGGCGAAATGCACAGCAGTCTCATATTTTATCGCTGCAATTGCGCTGAAAATCATTAAATTGCCTTATGAAATTAACCTTTCTCCTCGGTTTGATGTTGGTAATGACTGCCCTGCAGGGTAATGCGCAGTATGTGGGCCTGGTTAATATCCCGCTTCCTGCACCGGCTACCGTTCAAACCTTCCGGTCAGATGTAGAAATGAAAAAGGTAGTGACTTGCCGGGAAGACCAGAGCGTATGGGCACTGTCAACCGCCGGTAAGGTCTATTTTAAACTGTTCGCAGACGCAGATTTTACGGAGTTTAGTCAGACTGCCGGGCTAGTGGTAGCCGATCTGGCGGGTTATAACGCAAACAGGATGTTTTTTTTGGAGAAACCGGGAACCGTTTACGCGAGTGACAACCAGGGCCCGATGCGTAAAATTGAGGTGCCGGGTGAAACTTTTAACGACATTGCCATTGTCAACGGAGAAAGGAATGTGTATGTGAGCCAATATCTGCAGTCAGCAGTCGACTGGCTGGTCATCGCAGGGAAAAACAGCATGTATACTGTTCTCAAAAGCGACCTGACCAATACGGCTGTTCCCTATAGCCCTTTAACCGGGGTGACCAACTGGAGAATTACGAATTCAGGTTTCAAATCCATTGACTTTCAATATGAAAAAAACATTACCGGCACTTCCTGTGACGGTGATGTGAGCCATGCGTTTTTCAATACGAACCAGGGCAGGGAAGAAAGGGTGCTGGTGCCTGAGTACGGGCCCAATTACAGTCCGCTGATCAACTGCACTTATTTCGAATCGCCGTTCAACAGGGATGTAGATTTTACTGCGGTACTCGACTTTTGGGGCACCAATGACGGGCTTTTTGTGAGAAAACGGAGCGCTTGCAATACCAGGAAAGTCATTGCTGCAAAAGTCAATGACCTGGAGGAACTGAATTTTGCAAGGAACTTATACAACATCAAAGTAGTGCTGGCGGCAAGCGATGACGGGCTCTATTATGCCCAGTATTCGGCAGATGCCACGCAAATAGATGCTGTGGTGGAGACCATGCAGTTTAGCCGTTATTTTTCAGATCTCGGGAAGGTAAACAGCATTGTGTCGGAAGTGCAGACCGAAAGTAAGGTGACCGAGGCCAGCTATGCCTTTTGTGAGCGGGTTGTTTGGCTGGCGACCAGCAAAGGCATTAAACGAATGGCTTTACTTCCTGCCCGGATCAACGGCAGTACGACTACCCGTTCCGGCAGTTCGCCGATTTTGTCCGTAACCCCCGATCATGGCACCGGACTGAACAATCTTTGCAACGGCAATGAATATACGATTAACGTGAACCTGCCCAGCTTAAACAGAAACGAGTATACGGTGGCCTGGTTTATGGATGAGGAGCGTTATGCCAACCGCAGGGCACGCCCGGATTTTGGAGGCGTAAGCAGCTATACCACCAGTGAGCGTGGGGAATATGGCGTTGACATTACTTTGGCCTGCGGAGAAGTCATTTCGACGGGGCATGTCTGGCTCAGGCGGGTTCCGGATCCGATCATCACTTTTAATCCGCCTGATGAGATCGCGATCTGCGATGGGGGCTCGACTAAATTTACGACAGATAAAAACAATGACAGGGGTACAGATCCTTATGAATTTCAATGGGTGAAAGACGAAGTTGTGATTGATAACGCAACAGAAAATACTTATACGGCAACATCGGCCGGGGTGTACCGGGTTCAGATCAAGAACTGTTATGGCGCCTGGATTCCATCCAAATCGGTGATGGTAAAAATAAGCAACGCACAGCTTCCTGTCATTTCGCGGAGCAGCAACCGATCCCTTTGTTTTGGTGAAACGGTGACTTTGAGTACGCCAGAAGTGAACGGGGCGACTTATTTGTGGAACAATGGCGCGACAACGAGAGAGATTGTGGCCAACAGGTCGGGGAGTTACGTTGTGACGGTAAAAACTGGTGCCTGTGGAAACACCAGTTTGCCGGCAGTGGTAGACATGAAAGCAGAAATTGTGCTGGACCTGCCACCACAGGTGCAGATCTGTACCATTAAAGATGAGCGGCTGCGGTTAACTGCACAGGAAGGATTTGCCGCTTATACCTGGGACGGGGTACGCGGTACGACGCCATACCTGGATGTAAGCGCTCCCGGACAATACACTCTGGAGGTGGAGGATGCCGGCGGCTGCGCGGCCACAACACGTTATGTAGTTGTACCTTATTGTCCGCCAAATGTTGCACCCAATGCGTTCAGTCCGAATGGCGACGGCATCAACGATACCTGGCAGGCGGCCGGAATGGAGAACGATCCCGATGCGGTTGTCACGATTCATAACCGCTTTGGCGAAACGGTTTTCAGGGGGAGCGGCCAGAAGTCCGTCTGGAACGGTAAATACAATGGGGCAGACCTGCCGCCCGGAATTTATTACTTCGTAGTCATCAAAAGAAGTATCCCTAAAACTGTTACAGGTTCTATCGCTTTAATCCGTTAGGTTTCGAAAGAAAATCTCATTTTAATTGTATTTTGCAGTCGAAACCAAACGAATGTCTTTATGATGAAAAATAACCTGTATGCCTTGCTGCTGTCGTGTTTTGTCCTGTTTAGCTGTGGCGTTAAAAAAACAGCCGATCAGACCGTTGAAGACGGCAAGGGCTGGAAAAAGTTGTTCAACGGAAAAGACATAGACGATTGGTTTGTGAAGATTTACCACCACGAGGTGGGTGAAAATTATGGCAATACCTTTAGGGTAGAAGATGGGATGATCAAGATCCGCTACGACCAGTACGGAGATTTTAACGACCAGTTCGGACACCTGTATTACAAAACCCCTTTCTCCTATTATAAACTCAGGTTTGAATACCGTTTTGTAGGAAAACAGCAAAAAGGAGCGCCGGACTATACTTTGCTCAACAGCGGTGTGATGTTCCATTCGCAGGACCCGAGGACCATGCTGAAAGAGCAGGACTGGCCGATCTCCATTGAGTTTCAGTTGCTGGCCGGACTGGGTGACGGAAAACCGAGGCCGACGGGCAACATGTGCTCTCCGGGTACAGATGTGGTTTACAAAGGCCGGATTTCTCCGGACCACTGTATCGATTCGAAATCCAAAACCTATGATGGCGACCAGTGGGTAAAAGGCGAACTGATTGTGCTTGGAGACTCACTGATTACCCACATCATCAACGGAGATACCGTGTTGCAATACTCCAAACCGCAGATCGGTGGGGGTGTCGCGCATGGCTTTAATCCGAAATACAAGCAGGATGGAAAACTGCTGAGCAGCGGCTTTGTTGCCCTGCAAAGTGAAGGTCAGCCAATCGATTTCAGGAATATAGAAATTAAGCAATTACCAAAGCGCTGATAATTGTTTTTAAGAAGTATTTTATCTAAGTTTGCAGCAAAAAATAAAGATACATGAGTGTTTTAGTAAATAAAGATTCAAAAGTTATTGTTCAGGGTTTTACCGGTAATGAAGGTTCTTACCATGCCGCCCAAATGATTGAGTATGGAACAAACGTTGTAGGTGGTGTTACCCCTGGAAAAGGTGGCCAGACTCATTTGGACAGACCTGTATTCAATACAGTAAAAGATGCGGTTGACAAAGCCGGCGCGAATGTATCGATCATATTTGTACCTCCTGCATTTGCGGCTGATGCTGTGATGGAAGCTGCTGAGGCAGGAATTAAAGTTATTGTTTGTATTACCGAAGGTATCCCGACCAAGGATATGATCCAGGTAAAAGAATATATTGCAGATAAAGATTGCCGTTTGATCGGTCCGAACTGTCCGGGTATCATTACCGCAGGAGAAGCTAAGATCGGCATTATGCCAGGCTTTATCTTCAAAAAAGGTACAGTAGGTGTGGTATCTAAATCAGGTACTTTGACCTATGAAGCAGTAGACCAGGTGGTAAAAGCTGGATTGGGTATCACCACTGCAATTGGCATTGGTGGAGATCCGATCATTGGAACGACGACCAAACAAGCGGTTGAATTGCTGATGAACGATCCTGAAACTGAAGGTATCATCATGATCGGTGAGATCGGTGGTGGTATGGAGGCTGAGGCTGCCCGCTGGATTAAAGAAAACGGTACCAAACCTGTAGTTGGTTTCATCGCCGGACAGACTGCTCCTGCAGGACGCAGAATGGGACATGCCGGTGCGATTGTAGGTGGTGCTGATGATACTGCAGCTGCTAAAATGAAAATTATGGCTGAATGCGGAATTACAGTAGTGGAAAGCCCTGCTGAAATTGGTGTAGCCATGGCTGCTTTGTTAAAAAAATAATTTCCCCGCAGGGGACACCGTATAAGATCTTCTTGTATTACGTAAAAGCTCTGGTGAATTTCATCGGAGCTTTTTTTTAGCCGGGCTGTGCTTGTAGAGAATGACATTAATATTACTTCATGCAGAAACTACGGGCTTTTTTGGTGCGTATATTGTAGTAAATAAAGGAGAACAAGGATGAGCATGCAGATTGGTAAAATAATAGCAATAGGAGGATTGTTTCTGATGACGGGCTTTGCCGCCTGCGCACAGCAACCGAAAAAAGAAGATCCAAAAAAAACAACAAAGAATATGGAATGGAATAAATTAACCAAGGAAGAGGAAGATATCATCGTACGCAAAGGCACGGAGTATCCGGGTACGGGTAAACTGCTGAACAATAAGGAAAAAGGTACTTATGTCTGCAGACGTTGTAATGCCGCCCTATACCGCTCTGACAGCAAGTTTGACTCGCATTGTGGCTGGCCAAGTTTTGACGATGAGATCAAAGGAGCAGTTTTGCGGATTGCAGATCCGGACGGCTCAAGAACTGAGATTGTATGCGCCAACTGCAAAGCGCATTTGGGTCATGTATTTATTGGAGAGGGCTTCACCAATAAGAACACCCGCCACTGTGTGAACTCAGTTTCCATGAGTTTCGTTCCTGATAAGAAATAAATATTCTTTTTATTAGATTAATCCAATGCCTGATGATAACTTGTCGGGCATTGTTTGTTTTTACGTGTTGAGTTTGCTTATGTTTGTAGCATTCACCAACTAAAGTAAATATATGAAGTATTGTTTATTGTTATGCGGGATGCTTATATCTTCTTTGGCTTTCGGCCAAAATACAACTGAAAACCAGGCCTCAAATGAATCTGCCGGAGCCATGGTAAAAGTCAAAGATTATGCTTTGAATGTAATCAACAAAACCACAGCAGTCTTTTCGGAAAGTGTTTACGCTACCTATTATGCCAAACGGTTTGAAGGCAGGAAGACCACCAGCGGCGTGCGGTACCGGAGTAAAAAACTCACAGCAGCACACCTTACTTTACCCTTCGGTACAATTGTCACAGTAACCAATCCGGATAACGGTAAATCTGTTGAAGTGGAAATTAACGACAGAGGCCCGCATTCTAAAAAATTCGGAATCGACCTTTCTGCAGCAGCTGCAAAACTGCTTGGATTCTATGGAAAAGGGGTTGCCCGGCTCCAAATCAGCTACCTTCCTGAAACTGAATAATCGGCTAACTATCGGTCTTCTAAAGTCAGTTTTTTTAAATTATTAACAATTGTTTTTTTTCACTACCCCCTTAAAAAGAAATCATTAGCTTTTTTTCAGATTGATTATGACAATAATCTGTTCTGCTCTGAACAAGAAACCCACAGCGTGTTAACAACTTTGTTCTACAAAAAATCCTGCTTGCTTTATATTTGTTTTAGTAAGATTCTTTAATAAATCACACACAGATTTTCAGTTAAAGGTTTAATATTTAGTTGCTTAGGTTGTTAGGGATGTTAAGTCTTTTTAATCTTTTCATTAAGTATGGATTCCACGGCTGCTGGATTTATGAAGGGATGTCTTACTAAAAACAATTCATTCACCTATTAGTAAAAATTTGCCCATGCAAGAAGAAGAGTTATTATTGAAGGAAAACAAGGATCGGTTCGTTCTTTTACCGATCAAATATCCGGCGATTTGGGAGATGTATAAGAAAAGCGAAGCCAGTTTCTGGACTGCTGAAGAGATAGATCTTTCTGATGATCAAAAACATTGGGATAACCTGAATGATGGCGAGCGTCATTTTATTTCTCATATTCTTGCTTTTTTTGCGGCCAGCGATGGTATTGTAAACGAAAACCTGGCGGTGAACTTCATGAGTGAAGTACAATTGCCCGAAGCCCGTTGCTTTTATGGCTTTCAGATCATGATGGAAAACATCCATTCTGAGACCTATGCCTTGCTGATCGATACCTATATCAAAGATCCGGATGAAAAAGACCGTCTTTTTCATGCTGTGGAAACCGTACCCTGTGTGAAGAAAAAAGCAGAATGGGCTTTGCGCTGGATCGAAGGTGGCAATTTTGCAGAACGCCTGGTGGCTTTTGCAGCCGTAGAAGGGATTTTCTTTAGCGGAAGCTTCTGTTCGATTTTCTGGCTTAAAAAACGCGGCCTGATGCCGGGTCTGACCTTTAGTAATGAGCTCATCTCCAGAGATGAGGGAATGCACTGCGAGTTTGCCTGCCTGCTTTACAGCATGCTGCAAACCAAGCTAAGCGAAGAACAAGTACATGGCATCATCAAAGATGCAGTAGAAATAGAAAAAGAATTCATTACAGATGCTTTGCCTGTTGCACTGATCGGTATGAACGCCAAACTGATGTCGCAATATATTGAATTTGTGGCCGACAGATGGCTGGGCGAACTGGGGTATAAGAAAGTATACAATGCCACGAACCCGTTTGACTTTATGGAGATGATCTCCCTGCAGGGTAAAACCAACTTTTTTGAGAAGCGCGTAGGTGATTACCAGAAAAGTGGTGTCCTGACATCGACAGAAGATAAGGCCTCTGCTTTTTCCCTTGATGATGATTTTTAATGAGTAGTAAGTAGCTAGTAGCTAGTATCAAGACAGGGGGCTGGTCTGGCCTGCATCTAATCTTGATACTGAATACTTGATACCTATTACTTGCGACTATAAATAAATAAAACTAGCTGATCAAATGATTCAACGTACTGTCTTGATACTAGATACTTACTACTAGATACTTGATGTTTACGACCAGGAACAGCTACTTAACATTAACCCTAATACCTGAAAAATATGTTTGTACTAAAAAGAGATGGCCGCAAGGAAGCGGTAAGATTTGACAAGATAACGGCTCGGATTGAGAAGTTATGTTATGGTTTTAACGCAGAACTCGTTGATCCTATCGATGTTGCCAAGAAGGTAATCGAAGGTTTGTATGACGGGGTGACGACCTCCGAGCTGGATAACCTGGCTGCGGAAACCGCTGCATCTTTAACTACAAAGCATCCAGATTACGCATTGCTGGCCTCTCGTATAGCAGTATCCAACTTACATAAAAATACCACCAAATCGTTTTCCAAAACGATGGAGCTATTGTACAATTACATCGATTCTAAAACAGGCAAGTCCGCTTCCCTGATTGCAGATGATGTATGGGAGGTGATCCGCGAAAATGCGGATGTACTGGACAGTACCATTATCTACGACAGGGACTTTGGTTTTGATTATTTTGGTTTTAAGACGCTGGAAAAATCATACCTGCTGAAAGTAGACGGACAGATTGTGGAACGTCCGCAACATTTGTTCATGCGCGTTTCTGTAGGAATCCACAAAGGTGATATCGACAGCGCAATTGCAACTTATAACCTGATGAGTGAGCGTTGGTTTACCCATGCTACCCCTACCTTGTTCAATGCGGCTACTCCTAAACCTCAGATGTCTTCTTGTTTCCTGCTGACCATGCAGGATGACAGCATCGAGGGAATTTATGATACCCTGAAGCAAACAGCCAAGATTTCTCAAAGTGCTGGTGGTATCGGTCTGAGCATCCACAACATCCGTGCAACAGGCTCTTATATTGGTGGAACCAATGGTACCAGCAATGGTATTGTACCGATGCTAAAAGTGTTTAACGATACAGCACGTTACGTAGATCAGGGTGGAGGTAAGCGTAAAGGTGCATTTGCGATCTATCTGGAGCCTTGGCATGCCGATGTTTTCAGTTTCCTGGACCTGCGTAAAAACCACGGTAAAGAAGAACTGCGTGCGCGTGACTTGTTCTATGCCCTTTGGGTATGCGACTTGTTTATGAGACGTGTGGAAGAGAACGGCGACTGGAGTTTGTTCTGTCCGCATGAAGCACCAGGACTGGCTGACTGTTTTGGAAAAGAATTTGACGCGCTTTATGAGCGTTATGAGCAAGAAGGCAGGGCCCGCAAGACCATTAAAGCGCAAGAGCTTTGGTTTGCCATCCTGGATTCGCAGATTGAAACCGGTACGCCTTATTTGTTGTACAAGGATGCGGCCAACAGCAAGTCTAACCAGCAGAACCTGGGTACCATCAAAAGTTCCAACCTGTGTACTGAAATCATAGAGTATACCTCTAAAGATGAAGTAGCGGTTTGTAACCTCGCTTCCCTGGCTTTGCCAAGGTATGTGATCAACGGAGAGTTCGACCATCAAAAATTATACGATGTAACTTATCAGGCTACTTTGAACCTGAACAAGATCATCGATTACAACTACTATCCGGTAGAAGAAGCCAGGAATTCAAACATGCGTCACAGGCCGATTGGTCTGGGTGTTCAGGGATTGGCAGATGCCTTTATCCTGATGCGCCTGCCTTTTGAGAGCGAAGGTGCGCGGATCCTGAACAAAGAAATCTTTGAAACAATTTATTTTGCAGCGATGACTGCTTCGCATGATCTTGCTGTGAAAAACGGAGCTTATCAGACTTTCAAAGGTTCTCCTTTGTCGGAAGGTAAATTCCAGTTTGACCTGTGGAATGTAAAACCAGAGAGCAACAGATGGGATTGGGAAACATTGCGTGAAAAAGTAGTGAAAGACGGCGTTTACAATTCATTGCTGGTAGCACCGATGCCTACTGCTTCTACTTCGCAGATTTTGGGCAACAATGAATGCTTTGAGCCTTATACTTCTAACATTTATACCAGAAGGGTATTGAGTGGTGAATTTATCGTGGTCAACAAGCATTTGTTGAAAGACCTGGTGGCATTGGGACTGTGGACACCTGCTATGAAAGACAGGATCATTCTGGCCAACGGATCTATCCAGGATATCGCTGAAATCCCTGATTACGTGAAAGAACTGTACAAAACTGTATGGGAAATTAAAATGCGCAGCATTATTGATATGGCGGCCGACCGCGGTGCCTATATCTGCCAGTCGCAATCACTGAACTTGTTTATCAATGCACCAAATACCTCGAAACTAACTTCAATGCACTTCTATGCATGGAAAAAAGGTTTGAAAACAGGTATGTATTACTTGCGTACACAGGCTGCTTCACAAGCTGTTAAATTTACAGTAGAGAACCAGGCCGGTAAAAATATGGAGCCAGTGATTCCAGAGCACATTTCACAAAGCCAAAGTGCAGAAGAGATCATCGAAGGTCCGGTATGCACAATGGAAGAAGGATGCATCAGCTGCTCAGGTTAGTCTGAACCATTTTATTGAAAGCGCTTAACAAAAAGGCGGTACTGATCTTAAAATCAGTACCGCCTTTTTTATAGGCAGATAGTATTCGTGTTATTTATTATAGATGTTGCTGGAGTTGCGGTAACCGGAAGTGGTATTGATGTACCAGTCGGTGTACGAAGATCCGCCGGATTTTGCCCAATCCAGGAAATGCAGATAGGTATCGGAGATGGACTTCGATTCTACGGGGTAACTAAAGGCATCCGGGAAACTAATGGCCCATGGGGCATTGTCTTTGTTGAGGTAATACCTGCTGCCAGCGATGTTGCTGTTGTCGTCAATCGTACCAAACAAGGTCTTATTGGCTTTGTCAGTCGGCGCATTATTGGGCAGGTGGATTTCATATCCACGTCGTTTGTCGCTGATCAGGAAAGGATTAAAAGGTGCAATGCCGAAATCAGAGGCGGCAACAGCAGTACCGAATTTAACCACTACTGTTGCTTTTGTACCGGTGACTTTGGGCTTGGATGGATCAGTATTGACCTGGCCGCTTACATCCGAACTGCTCAGCAGGTTTTGGTGGTTATCAAACGGAATGATCACCGCATTGGTCTGCCCTGCTTCTACGCCATTGGACGTAAGCTGGATGTAGCTGCTCAATAAGCTTTGGCCGGTAACTGAACTAACCTTGGAAGCAGCAAAGGGCAGTTGTACGCCAAACCCGTTTTTATAGGTTGCTCCGGCCGCCACAGGCATGTACTCGCCAGTCATTTCCAGTACAGCGTTTTGTGCATTTTTAATAAAAGTGTAACGGTAGTTCACCACCAGGTCATTCAGGTCATAATCACCCTTAACAGGCCAGAAATCTTCAAAAGCAAGAGTAGACCAGCCTGTGGCAGAAGGAGAATACGTAATGTAAGCCTTGGTTGCATCATTTGGAAAGGCATCCAGTGCATCCAATATGCCATCACCATCTGCATCACCGCCTTTATCGATAGGAGCGACCCCGGTGTTGGATATCCCGGTCACCGGATTGGAAGAAGCATAAATCACCAGGTCATTAAAATCGTTGTCGGAACTGGCTTCCCTGTTGATGTCTTCAAAGCCGAGTAAATACAAGTTATGAACATTGTCATACAACATCACGGAGTGTTTCTTTTTCGCGGCGGCGAGCTCAGGATTGAATTTGGTTTCAGAGTAAAACTTGGTAGAAGAAGAAGTTGAAACCGAAGATCCAGTCCAGGCGTTTTGAAGCAAGACAAATGCAATGGTGGTACCTGCTCCAAACCTGCCGAGTTTTACCTTGTCTCCGGAGATTAGTCCGCCGCCCGACTGGTAAGCCGATGCATTAGGAAAGATCATGGTTATTTTGTCAAGCCCCCCAAGCGCTGTGCCTGCAGTAACCGAAGACGGTGGGTCGTCTGTATCATAAGTGTAATAGGCGAGTGAGTTGAGGTACCCGGCACCTTCAGAAACAAAGGTAACCCAGACGTCACTGGTTTGGGTAATGACCAGGTTTGAGCCCACATTAGAGGTGAGGTATTCAGGGTGGGTGGTGGTCAGCGGTTTCCCTTCGGGAAGGGAAGCATTGACATAGTTCAGCAAGCTGGGTTCAATGACGTCAGGCGTTGCCTCGAGGTATTTCGGTCTCCCCAGGTTGGAAGGATAGGCAGCGGTACTGACAACTGCTTCTGCAGAAGAGGTATAAGGCGAAGGATAGCCGTAGCTAACTGTAATAAGGCCATTGATGCTGATGCCACCGTTTGCAAGCAAGCCTTCTGGCGGCAGTGTCTGGGTTCTGATGACTTCAGGAATCAGGTCTCCACTGATCATATTTGGTCCGCCGATGACGGCGCTGACAGCAGTCTTGCCTTTTATAAGTGCCTTGGCATTGTTGATCAGTCCGACATAATTTGGGCTGACGAGCAGGGTGTCCAGATAAGCAGGCACACTGATGCTGCCCCGCACATAGCCATCGGTACCACTGGCAGCCGTTAGAAAGACTTTTTCGGGGTTAGACGGATCTGAGATGCTTAAGATCGCACCCTGGATGGGTTTGTTGTTGTTGGACAATAGCAATACAGACACTGAAAGATTCTTGGTAGTGATGTAGCTAAAAGAGTTGGGAATTTCGGATCCCCCCGGTTCTTCGGGGTTTGGATTTGTCGATCTGTCTTTCTTACAAGAGCTGATGCCAGCAGCAATTAAGAAAATCAGGCCGAAAAAGGGGATGTTTCTTTTCATGGCCATTTTTTTTAATTATCATATGACAAAAGTGCGCAAACACGATGCCATAAAGATCGTATCTTTGTGGCCCACAATGGCTAAACACGAAATCATATCTTGTGAACGCTGCAGTTCGCCCATAGAATGTAAGGCAAATTCCTACACCAAATGCCAGTGTAGCACGGTTCAGTTGAACCTCAACGAGATGCAGTACATCAGTGAACAGTACGATGGCTGCCTCTGTTCATTTTGTTTATTTCAACTTCAGGAAGCGTATAAATCGATGGTGATCAGCGAATAGGTCATAAATTACAAATGGTCTCATCTTTTGTTTTTTTGACTAACTTTGCGCCGAATTATTTGTTGATAAAGCATGGCAAAAGTACAAGTTGGCCTGGTGCAAATGAGCTGCACCAGTAACAAACAGGAAAATTTAGATAAAGCAATTGTAAAGATCCGGGAGATTGCTGCACAAGGCGCCCAGGTGGTTTGTCTGCAGGAACTTTTTACCTCTCTTTATTTTTGTGATGAAGAAAACTACGACAATTTTAAATTGGCAGAGGCCATTCCGGGACCTTCTACAGATGTATTGTCCAAAGTTGCAGCAGAGCTGAACGTGGTGATTGTCGCCTCTTTGTTTGAAAAAAGGGCAGAAGGTCTTTACCACAACACCACAGCCGTATTGGATGCAGACGGAACGTACCTGGGTAAATACCGCAAAATGCACATTCCGGACGATCCGGGATTCTACGAGAAATTCTATTTCACACCGGGAGACCTTGGCTATAAAGTATTCAAAACCAAGTACGCGAAGATCGGTGTGCTGATCTGCTGGGACCAGTGGTATCCTGAGGCCGCAAGGCTAACGGCCCTGATGGGCGCTGACTTCCTGGTTTATCCGACGGCGATCGGTTGGGCGACGACCCAGGACCTGCCAACCAATACAGAACAGTACAATGCCTGGCAGACCATACAGCGGTCGCACGCCATTGCCAACGGTGTACCCGTGGTTAGCATCAACAGGGTGGGTGAAGAAGCAGGAGTAGAGTTCTGGGGCGGATCTTTCGTGTCGAACCCCTTTGGTACGGTATTGTACCAGGCGCCGCATCATGAAGAAATACTGAAAGTCGTAGAGCTGGATCTTTCCAAATCCGATAGTTACCGGACGCACTGGCCCTTTCTGCGCGACAGGCGCATTGATTCTTACAGCCAGATCACCAAAAGATATATTGACGAAGATTAAACAGAACGCATGTCCTCTTTTAATGAAGCGCTATTTAACGATAGCCCGAAAAAACAAGGTTATCATTTTCCCGCTGAATGGGTAAAACATGAAGCGACATGGCTGAGTTGGCCCCATAAAGAAGCCTCCTGGCCTGGTAAAATCGAAACCATTTATGCCCCTTATTGTGAGTTTATAAAGGTAGTTGCCGAAGGTGAAAAAGTAAGGATCAACATCAACGATGAAGAAACGAGGGCATTTGCTATAAAAGAATTGGAAAAGGCAGGGGCAGACCTGGACCAGATTGAATTTTATTTTAACCAGAGCAATGATGCCTGGTGCAGGGACCATGGGCCTGCATTTTTGCTCAGCGAAAAAGGAGATAAAAAGCAGATCGTGGACTGGGATTACAACGCATGGGGCGGGAAATATCCGCCTTATGACCTTGATGATGTAATTCCGACAAAGATTGGGGCGCATTTTGACCTGCCGGTATACCATCCCGGAATCGTCATGGAAGGTGGTTCAGTGGAATTTAACGGTGCGGGCACGATATTGACCACTACAGCATGTCTGCTAAACGAGAACAGGAACCCGGAACTAAACAAAGAACAGATAGAAAAATACCTGCTGGAGTTTTACGGCGCTGAGCAAGTATTATGGCTGGGCGATGGGATTGTCGGCGATGATACTGACGGCCATATTGACGACATTACCCGCTTTGTAAATGAGGACACGGTGCTGACGGTGACAGAAAGTAACCCGCTGGATGAAAACTACCAGTTGCTGCAGGAAAACCTGGAGTGCTTGAAAGAACTGCGCCTGCCGAACGGTAAGCCTTTGAACATTGTGGAACTGCCGATGCCATCGCCAGTGATTCATGAGGACACGAGACTGCCGGCCTCCTATGCGAACTTCTACATCGCTAATGCTGCGGTGATCGTTCCCACCTTCAGGGATGTGAACGATGAAAAGGCACTGGAGATCATCAGAAGCGTATTTGCCGATAGAAAAGTAGTTGGCATTGATTCTACGGACATCATATGGGGTCTGGGCAGTTTTCATTGCCTGAGTCAGCAGGAGCCCGCCATTCAGATTTGATTCGTATCTTCACATTTAAATTAAAATATTCAACCAAACATCATTGCAGATGAAATTATTAGCAGGAAAAACAGCACTTGTTACAGGTGCATCCAAAGGAATCGGTCGCAAGATTGCAGAGAAATTTGCCGAGCAGGGTGCCAATGTGGCCTTTACTTATTTATCATCGGTAGAAAAAGGAGAGGCTTTGGAGCAGGAGTTGCAAAGTTTTGGTACCCAGGTAAAAGGTTATCGTTCGGATGCCTCCAAATTTGATCAGGCAGAACAACTGATCAATGACATTGTAGCCGATTTCGGCACTGTTGATATTGTGGTAAACAATGCGGGGATTACCAAAGACGGTTTACTGATGCGCATGACAGAAGAAAGCTGGGATGACGTAATTGATGTAAACCTAAAATCTGTATTTAACATCACCAAAGCAGTTTCTAAGATAATGATGAAAGCACGCAAAGGTTCGATCATCAATATGAGCTCCGTAGTTGGCGTACAGGGCAATGCAGGACAGGCCAATTATGCGGCCTCGAAAGCTGGTATTATCGGATTCTCTAAATCTGTCGCCAAGGAACTTGGTTCACGTAACATCCGTACCAATGTCGTTGCCCCTGGTTTTATCCGCACGGAGATGACCGACGTACTGGACCCGAAAGTGGTGAAGGGCTGGGAAGAAGGCATCCCGCTGAAAAGAGCCGGAGAGCCTGAAGACGTGGCGAATGTCTGCGTGTTTCTTGCCTCAGATATGAGTGCCTATGTAACCGGACAAGTTTTGTCCGTATGCGGCGGTATGCTGTAAGACAAACTATCTTCTCAAGCATAAAAGGCTTTCAGAAATTCTAATTCTGAAAGCCTTTTTTATTTAAACAGGTATTAGCATCTTTACCAGATACGTATGGACGATTCTTTTACAATATATACTTTCTTGCTTTTAATTGGCTGTTTGCTTTTCGGCGTTTTCTTTGCCTGGCTGCTGTACAGCAGCAGCAGAAACCTGGACAAACGCATGCGTTATGCACTCGCCACGGTACGCGCTATTGTTTTGAGTGGTATTCTTTTTCTGCTTTTTTCTCCCTTGATCCGTCGCATTTCCTATCACCTCGAAAAGCCGGTCATTGTAATAGGGCAGGACAACTCCCTTTCTGCAGGTAAGATCAAACCCGCTGGATTTAACCAGCAACAATATGAGAAAGATCTTCAAGCCCTGGCGGACCGGCTCGGTGAGACCTATGATGTTAGAAGATACAACTTTAGCGACAGCGTAAAAACGGGTTTTGACTTTAGTTATAAAGGTCAACTGAGCAATGGATTTCAATTCATAAACCAACTCAATGACCAGTTGCTCAACCGCAATGTAGGGGCGATCATCCTGGCAACAGATGGTATTTTTAACCGTGGAGGGAGTCCGCTTTACGACATCAATAAACTGAAAGCCCCGGTTTACACCATCGCATTGGGCGATACCATACCCAAAAAGGACGTGCTTGTGGCCAATGTAAACCACAATGACCTGGTGTACCTGGACAATGAATTTAACATCGAAGTACAAGTAGAGGCCTTTGAAAGTAAGTCTGAAGTAACCCGGCTTACTGTCCTGGAAAACGGAAAACAGATTTATGAGGAAAATATCGCTGTCAACAATACCGCGTTTGTAAAAACGATACCGGTAAAATTGAAAGCCAATAAATTGGGCCTTCAGAAATATACCGTTCAACTGAGCAAAATCGCCAATGAGGTTTCTGAGAAAAATAACATCAGGAATATTTTCGTGAATGTGATTGACGGGCGTAAGAAAATCCTGATTGCTGCCGCCGGACCACACCCTGATATTGCGGCCATCCGGCAATCGATACTTCTAAACAAGTATTACGACCTTAAGATTGTGCTGGGAGAGGAGTTGAATGCAGTAAAAATAAACGACTACAGCCTCGTGATTTTGTACCAGTTGCCCGCTACTCAGGGCGATGGAAATGCATTTTTAAATAACCTGCAAAAAAGTACCATTCCCGTATGGTACATTTTGGGTGCACAGAGTAACCTGGCTGTGTTCAATCAACTGCAAAAACAGGTGGTTTACCAGGGCAATGGAAATTTGCTGCAGGAGGCTTTTGGCTATGTAGATCCAAATTTTACTGCTTTTGACCTGAACCCAGTCATTGCAGCTGCTATTGAAACATTTGACCCGCTCCAGAGCCCGCTCGGTAAAGTATCCATTGCCGGGAATGCGGCGGTTGCCCTGAACCAGCGCATCGGTAAGATCAAAACAGGAACCCCATTGTTGTTCTTTATCAACGAGAACGGTAAAAAAACCGGCTACCTGATGGGAGAGGGGATTTGGCGATGGCGGCTATCAGAGGCACAGCAGAAAAAAGAGAACCCAGTATTCAATACCCTGGTATCCAATGTTGTGCAATACCTCTCGGCGAAGGATGATAAAAGAAAATTTAAAGTATACACGTCGAAAAATGACTTTGATGAAAACGAACATGTCATCATTAACGGCCTGCTCTACAACGACAGTTACGAGCCGGTAAATACACCGGACGTCAGTGTCACGATAAAGAACAGCGCAGGGAAAAACTACAACTTCCGGTTTTCACGTACTTCCTCAGCTTACCAGTTGGATGCGGGCAGCCTGCCAGCGGGCAATTATACCTACCAGGCCTCGGTGACACTGGGCAGCAACCGGTACACCGCAAGCGGCGTATTTTATGTGAATGCCCTGATGGCAGAGTTTCAGCAGACCAGGGCCAATCATCAATTGCTTCATGCCTTGTCTGAACAAACCGGCGGTAAAATGTACCTGCCTGAAGATTTGTCAGCTATTTTGAAAGACATCTCTGCCAGCGAACAGATCAAGACCATCAGTTATGAAGACCGTAAATATGAAGAGCTGATCAATTTTAAATGGTTGTTTGCCCTGATCCTCTGTCTGCTTACCACAGAATGGTTTATTAGAAAAAGAAACGGCGAAACCTAACATGCAGATTACTACCATGGAGGCCATCGAAATACTGGGAACCATATCCTTTGCGATATCTGGTTCCTTCGCTGCTATGCAGCGGAGACTGGATCCTTTCGGTGTACTGATCATTGCCTTCGTAACCTCTGTGGGTGGAGGAACCGTGCGAGACCTGCTGCTTGGAGATACACCTGTGGCCTGGATGAGAGATGTCAACTATTGTTTGCTTATCCTGCTGACGTCCATCGCCACCATCTTTTTTAAAACACACATCAAAAAGTTTAAAGTCACGCTTTTTCTGTTCGACTCTATGGGATTGGGCCTCTTTACGATTCTGGGTGTACAAAAAGGAATTGTCTTTGGCCTGAGTCCAGGTATCTGCATTGCCCTTGGTACCATTACAGGATGCTTTGGTGGCATCATCAGGGATACGCTGCTAAATACGATCCCACTGATTTTCAGAAAGGAAGTTTATGCTACCGCATGTATCATGGGTGGCCTGCTGTATTTTGCGTTGTTGTATTTTAACCTAAAAGAGGATGTGGCAAAAGTTGTGGTGATCGCATTTATATTTGCGTTCCGCATCATTGTGGTCAAGTACAACCTGACGCTGCCGAAATTTGGTTATTGAAACTACTCTTTTGAAGGTGCACCTACGATTACAAAAACATCCTCATTGTCTTTTTTCATGAAGTATTTTTCGCGTGCGAACTTCTCAGCCGTGTTTAAGTCTGTGTTGAGTTCATTGAGGTCCTTTTTTACCTTGGCGATTTCATTGACGTAAAAATCTTTTTCCTCCTGCAGTTTATTTACCGCAGACCTGTATTCATATTGCTCAAGTACGTCATTTCTATCGAAGAACAGCATCCATACGATAAAAGCAGCCACGGCCAGAAAATACTTGTTGCGGATCAGTTCGAGTAAACGGTTCATTTTTCAAAGGTATAAAAAACTTACTAAGGTTAGAGGTCTTTGGAAAAGAGACCTGTTTTTGACAGGTCCCTTTTACTGAAAAGCCCTACATTATTTGGCATTTTTCTGCTCTGTAATTTCAGCGCGGATTTCCTGGGCAAGGTTTTTCAGGTCCTGCATTGCTTTCCTGGTCCGTGTTCCTGCAGCACCATTTCCTGCGCTGTAAAATTTGCTTGCGTCAGCTTCTGCTGCAGCAAGGAGTTCTTTGAGTTTGGTAAATTTTTCCATTGTTTTTTTATATAAGTTATTGCTGGCCAGCTTGTAAAAAACTGATCAAACAGGTTTACATGTAAACTTATATAATTTTTGAGTATTTACCATCTTTATGTGATTAGTTTTCAGTTGTTTCCGGAATAAAATTAGTCTTCGCCAGATGGGTAATCCGGGAAGCCCTTAGCGATAAGATACCATGGTAACTAAAAAAGCCCCGTTGCGAATTCTCGCAACGGGGCTTTTTGTTTGGCGGTTTAGAAGCTTACTTCTTGATCGCGTATTTAAAATCTTTACCGATGAAGCGTGCAGCAGCACCCAATTCTTCCTCGATACGCAACAATTGGTTGTATTTTGCAATCCTGTCAGAACGTGAAGCAGAACCAGTTTTGATCTGTCCGCAGTTCAATGCCACTGCAAGATCAGCGATGGTCACATCTTCAGTTTCACCCGAACGGTGAGACATTACCGAAGTATAGCCATTGTTTTGCGCTAAAGACACAGCGTTGATGGTTTCTGTTAAGGAACCGATCTGGTTTACTTTTACCAGGATTGAATTTGCAGTCTGCTCATCAATACCTCTTTGTAATCTTTTTACGTTCGTAACGAACAAATCATCACCAACCAATTGAACGCGGTCGCCCACTCTGTCGGTCAGTAATTTCCAGCCTTCCCAATCATCCTCGCCCATACCATCTTCAATAGAAATGATTGGATATTTCTCAGTCAGAGATGCCAGGTATTCAGCTTGTTCGGCGCTGGTACGGATCGCACCTTTATCACCTTCAAACTTAGTATAATCGTATTTACCGTCTTTGTAGAATTCAGAAGCAGCACAGTCGAACGCCAGGCAGATTTGCTCACCTGGTTTGTAACCCGCTTTTTCGATTGCCTGAAGAATGGTTTCCACTGCATCTTCGGTACCGTCAAAAGTTGGCGCAAAACCACCCTCATCACCTACAGCAGTAGAAAGTCCCCTGTCGTGCAAAATTGCTTTCAGGTTGTGAAATACTTCAGTTCCCCAACGCAATGCTTCGGAGAAAGAAGCAGCACCAACCGGCATGATCATGAATTCCTGGAACGCGATAGGCGCATCAGAGTGAGATCCACCGTTTACGATGTTCATCATCGGGATCGGCAATGTATTTGCATTCACACCACCAATATAGCGGTATAATGGCTGACGGCTTTCCTGTGCAGCTGCCTTAGCTACTGCAAGTGAAACACCTAAAATAGCATTGGCACCCAGGTTTCCTTTATTTTCAGTTCCGTCCAGCTTAATCAACAGGCTGTCGATTGCATTTTGTTCGAATACATCAATACCTTTCAATTCAGCAGCGATCTTGTCGTTTACGTTGGCTACAGCTTTTAATACACCTTTACCCAAATAAACTTTTTTATCACCATCCCTTAGCTCTACAGCTTCGTGCACACCGGTCGAAGCACCAGACGGTACTGCGGCACGACCAAGGATACCATTTTCTGTAATTACATCTACTTCGATTGTAGGATTGCCACGGGAGTCAAGTATTTGCCGCGCATGAACATCAATTATTAAACTCATTTTTATTGGTTTTTATTAGTTAATTAGCCTTAGTGTAAAAGTTACAATTACTAAGGCGATATCCAAAGTTAGAATAAATTTTAAATTATACCGTTTGATCGGGATATTTTTTCATTAAGGCCTTATTTTCAATGATTATCAGGTTAAATAGACGTTAACTTATTCCCATTTAAAGACCTTGACTGCCACCGCGTAGATGCCAATTCCCCAAATTACAATGATTAAAATCTGCTGCTTCACATCCCACAATCCCGCGCCTTCAAAGGCTACTTTTCTCATGGCGTCATTCAGGTAGGTGAGCGGTAATGCGCGACTGATTGGCTGCAGCCAGGAAGGGAAAGCATCTATCGAGAAAAAGGTGCCTGACAATAAGAATTGTGGCAGGGTGATGATATTGGAAATCGGCGGGATGGTACTTTCGCTTTTGGCTATACCGGATACCACAAAGCCAAAACCCATAAATACGATCAGTCCCAGGAGTGCGAGCAAGAGCATATTCAGCACCGTGATTACCCCATGGATTAAGGTAAAATGAAAAAAGAAATGGCCGATCAGGATGATAAAAACGGCACCCATTAATGCAAAACCGATCCTTGCGATGCCTTCACCGAAAACGATGCTGGAGCGGCTGACAGGAGTTGCGAAAAATCTTTTGATCACCAAGTTCTGGCGCAGACTGAAAAATACAAATGCAGTACCAAATACGCCAGTGCTCAGCAGGGAAAAGCCAAGTTGTCCGGGTAAAATAAAGTCTATGGTCCGGTAAACCCTGCCATGTACCGTGCTTTCCCGGATCTCTGCAACTGAGGGCTTGATGTCCCTGGTGTTCAGCGAGTACAACAGGTTATTCAATACCGATTTCAGGATATTGCCTTTATCCATCGATGCAGAGGTATACTGCACATTGGCAATGTATGCAGGCTTGCCGGCCAGGTTTCGCTGTACATTGATTACGGCGTCATAATTCCCTTTTTCCAATGCGGTTTTTATTTCAGCAGCTTCTTTGTTCCTGACCAGGCGTATCACGCTAACCTGATCCAGCGCCTGGATGACCGGATTTTTAAGGTCAGATCCGGGAGCAATAGCAACATCGACTTTTACACCTCCGCCACCTAAAAAGCCAAATACCAGGATAAAGATCAGGGGGAAAGCCAGTGTAAAAACAACAGCCGAAGGGCTGCGCATGATGGAACGGAAACTTGCCTTGGCAAGTGCCAGCGTAGCTTTGGTATTACTATAAGGTTTACTCATGTTTTCTTAATTAACAGACATTAATTGTCTTCACGCCATTCTTTGCCGGTCAGGTTGATAAATACATCTTCCAGGTTGGCTTTTTTAACTTCTTTTTTGCGCTCAAAGCCGCTGCTCACTAGATTGTCGATCAGATTGTCCGGTGTATCCAGCACAATGATCTCGCCGCGCTCTACAAAAGCAACACGGTCGCACAGTTGCTCGGCCTCATCCATGTAATGGGTGGTGAGCACGACAGTTGTTCCGTTGCTACGAATGTCCGTAATCAGGTCCCACAGGTTGCGCCTGGCCTGGGGGTCAAGCCCGGTAGTGGGTTCGTCCAGGAAAATGATTTTTGGAGAATTGATAAGTGTTGTCGCAATGGAGAAGCGTTGTTTCTGTCCGCCTGAAAGCGCCTTGTATTTCGCCTTTGCTTTATCCTGCAGGTTTACCTTCTCGAGCATCTCCATCGGCTTGATGTCTACCCCGTAAAGTCCGGAAAACAATTCCATCAGTTCCACTAAGTTCAGGTTTGGGTAATATCCCGCCGCCTGCAGCTGTACACCGATGATCTTTTTGATCTCAGAGGCATGCTGGTCTACAGAAAAGCCGTCTACCAATACCTCACCAGAGGTTTTTCCACGAAGTGTTTCGATGATCTCCAGTGTGGTGGTCTTGCCGGCTCCATTGGGACCAAGCAGTCCGAATATCTCATTTTCATAGACGTCAAAACTGATCCCGTTTACGGCTGTAAAATCATCGTATTTTTTGACCAGGTTTTTGACACTAATGATCGCATTTGTGCTCTTCATAGTCTAAAAGTAATAAGGTTTTATACAAAAAGAAGTAACCTTGGTTACTTCTTTCTAAATCTATCGGTAAAACGACGTATTTGCCGGTTGAATTCCTGACTACCAGGCCAGTTCGCCTTTGATCATCTCAATAAAGTCATCAAAAAGGTAACGTGAATCATGCGGGCCTGGGGAAGATTCAGGGTGATATTGCACCGAAAATGCTTTTTTGCCCTTCACACGGATGCCTTCGATTGACTGGTCATTCAGGTTGATGTGCGTGATTTCTACTTTATCTGATTTTCTTACTTCGTCTGGAATCACACCGAAACCATGGTTCTGAGAAGTCACTTCACAGTGGTTTTTAATGATGTTCTTCACCGGATGGTTGAGTCCCCTGTGGCCGTTGAACATTTTCATGGTGCCGATGCCATTGGCTTCCGCCAGAAGCTGGTGGCCCAGACAAATGCCGAACATCGGTTTATCAGCTGCGAGTACTTTCTTGACTGTCTCAATAGCATAAGGCATTGCTGAAGGATCGCCAGGCCCATTTGAGATAAAATATCCATCAGCACCCCATTGGTCCATCTCTTCGAAAGTAGTTTTGGCCGGGAATACCTGTACATAAATATCCCTGTCGTCAAAGTTGCGCAGGATGTTTTTCTTGATACCCAGATCCAGTGCAGCGATTTTATAGGTTGCATCTGCTGAGCCATAAAAATAAGGCTCTTTGGTAGAAACCTGAGACGATAACTCCAGTCCGTCCATAGAGGGAACCTGGGCCAGTTTCGCTTTCAGTTCTTCCAGATCGGTGATCTCAGAAGAAATGATCGCATTCATCGCGCCTTTATTTCGGATGTGACGTACCAGCGCACGGGTGTCAATGTCAGAAATCCCGACAATGTTCTCGTTTTGAAAGTAGTCTTGTATCGACTCAGAAGCCTCTTTCCGGCTAAAGCCGATGTTGTAGTTTTTACAAACCAGTCCCGCTATTTTGATGCTGTCGGACTCAATTTCTTCCTTATGGATACCATAATTGCCAATGTGTGCATTGGTGGTTACCATGATCTGTGCGAAATACGAGGGATCAGTAAAAATTTCCTGATATCCGGTCATTCCTGTATTGAAACAGATCTCGCCAGTGGTGGTACCTATTTTGCCTGCCGCTTTACCGTAGTATACGGTTCCATCGGCCAATAACAAGATCGCAGGTAACTTGATATAGTTAGTCATGATAAATATGATGAAATTTTGTTGGGATAAAAAAAGGAATGAACGATGGAGTAATTGCGATTTCAACATCGATTGTGTAATTAACAAATGTGCTGTTAAGTAGCTCCTTCATTTCGGAGTACAAAGGTACGTTTTTGATAATGGATAGCAAGAGTTTTTTTAAGATTAGCCAAACTGTCACAAAAACGATAAATCTCCGCAATTCTCAATTGTAAAACCTAATTTTGCCCATACAAAACAATAGGGCCATGTCTATAAATAAAGAAGTTAAACGTGTAACCACACACATTCTTCAGGAAATGAAGCACAGCGGTGAGAAAATCGCAATGCTGACCGCTTATGATTATTCCATGGCGACCATTTTGGATGATGCCGGACTGGACGTGTTGCTGGTGGGTGACTCAGCTTCCAATGTGATGGCGGGGCATGAAACCACCTTGCCGATCACACTTGACCAGATGATTTATCATGCACAGGGTGTAGTCAGGGGAGCAAAGCGAGCCTTTGTGGTGGTTGATCTTCCTTTTGGCAGTTACCAGGGCAATTCTAAAGAAGCCTTGAACTCTGCGATCCGGATCATGAAAGAATCGGGTGCACATGGTGTTAAACTGGAAGGTGGTACCGAAATTTCAGAGTCTGTCTCCCGAATCATAACTGCAGGCATCCCCGTAATGGGCCACCTGGGTCTGACACCACAATCGATCTATAAATTCGGAACATACACGGTCAGGGCTAAAGACGAAACTGAAGCAGAAAAGTTAAAAACAGACGCACTTGCGCTGCAGGAGGCGGGATGCTTTGGTATTGTACTGGAGAAGATTCCGGCCAAACTTGCTAAAGAAGTTTCTGAAAGCCTCCACATTCCTACGATAGGTATTGGCGCCGGCACAGACTGCGACGGGCAGGTGCTGGTCGTCAATGACATGATCGGTCTAACCAAAGGTTTTAAACCCAGATTTTTAAGGCAATACCTAAACCTTTACGAAGGCGTACTGGAGGCCACCCAATCTTACATCAGAGATGTAAAAGCAAAAGATTTCCCTAATGAAAAGGAACAATATTAAATGCCGGTAACTGACAGGGACATTTTATATGAAGACAACCACCTGATCGCTGTTCTAAAGCGGGCTGGTGATATCGTGCAGATCGATGAAACGGGTGATGAACCGCTAGATGAACAGGTAAAAAAATACCTTGCCGCAAAATACAATAAGCCGAACAGTGCTTTCCTGGGCGTTGTTCACCGTTTGGACCGGCCGGTAAGTGGTGTAATTTTGTTTGCCAAGACCAGCAAGGCCCTGGAGCGAATGAATGCGGTATTCAAAAATCGGGAAGTAAAAAAGACTTACTGGGCTGTAGTGCGGAACAAGCCGGCAAAGGCTTCCGGCACTTTGGTACACTGGCTGATTAAAAACCCGCAGAAAAATGTAGTTACGCCGTACAACACAGAAGTTCCCGGAAGTCAGCGCTGTGAACTGAGTTACAGGCTGCTGGGCGAACTTGGTGGCTATTACCTGATTGAGGTAGACCCGCTTACCGGGCGCTCTCATCAGATCCGTGTCCAATTGTCCACAATGGGCTGTCCCATAGTAGGGGATAATAAATACGGCTACCCAAGGGGCAGCCGTAAAGGAAGTATCTGTTTGCATGCCAGAAGGTTACAGTTCTTACACCCTGTAAAAAAAGAACCCGTTAATATTTTTGCAAAGTTACCGGTCGACGGCTTCTGGGAACGCTTTGAAGGGTTTTAGTACTGTTATTTGCAGGGAACCTTACTGAGTACAATCGCATCTCCGAACTGCAGTTTTGACCTGTCTTTGTACATCACCTTCGTGCCTTTTTCAGTAGTCTCTCCAAAACCTTCGTGCAATTGGCCGTCTTTTCTAAGGAATACGACTTCCCTGACCGAACGCATGCCTTCTGAATCAAAAGTATATTCGGCAATCAGGGTGTCACCTTTCATTTCTCCGGCAAAAGTGCCGCTGTTCTTGTCTTTCTCAAAAAATTTGTAGTTTAGCTTACCGGTATACTCTTCTCCGGCTACGTCCAGCGTCATCGTCACCGTATCTCTGTTTTTAGTATAGGCGTAGCAGCTCTGGCCCTGGTCGCCGGCAGCTTTGGTAGCTGTGAATGTAGTGTCCTCTGCAATGATTTCGGTGCTGTCAGTAGTTTTATTATTGGAGCTTTCGTTGTTGCAGGCGGTTAAGACGCCAATAACAGCGGTTAATAACAAGAATGATCTTTTCATAAGTATTTGTCTTTATGTGTATTAAATTTAGTACTCAATTGTCTTGCCAATTAAGCTGAAAATTGTGTTTTATTAGTTTATCTTAGCAGTAAAATATAAATCGTTTTAATCATCCCCTTGTTTATTAGGCATTAAGCGTATCAATAACTTCTAATGAAGATTAAAGCAGTTTTTAGCTTATTCTTGTTGCTGCTTTCAGGTAGTACCTTGTCTTATGGTTTTTCTGGAGGACAGCTCCCCGTACCCCAGGCTCGGGCTGGGGTTATCGACTTGCGTCTGCAGACCTTTGAAGATAAATTACCACTCGATGGTCAGTGGCAGTTTTACTGGCAGCAATTTGTGGATCCGGTTTTAAAATCCGCTCCTGCGGATACACTAGTCCAGTTTCCTTTTATGTGGGGTGGTTCAACAGTTAAAGGCCAAACCTTGCCGGGATTTGGGTATGCAACATACAGGCTTACCGTTTTACTGCCGAAAAGGGATAAAATCCTGAGGATAGCTATGCCCGATGCGTACTCCGCTTACCAGCTTTTTGTGAACGGCAGGGAAGCAGCAGCCAACGGCCATATCAGCACTTCGGCCCATGGATTCGTTCCGCATTGGCAATACCGGGCTTTTGATGTTGAAAAAGGGATAGATACGCTCAGGCTTACGTTGTACATTGCAAATTTCGTACACAGCAAAGGGGGTATTAAAAAGCCAATTTACATTGGTGAAAAGGTGAAAATAGAACTCGGCAGACAGCAAGCTGCTGCCATTGACCTCATGCTGACCGGCTGTTTGTTTATGGGGGGACTATTCTTTCTGGGACTTTACCTGATGGGCAACCGTGACCGGGCTATTTTGTTGTTTGCACTTTATTCCATCGTCTATTGTTACCGGATCCTGGGGGTAGACAACTATGTACTCCACACCATTCTGCCGGGGCTGGACTGGTACCTTACAGCCCGTTTAGAATACCTGACCTTGTTTCTGGGCATTGGTCTTTTTGGTCTATATACGCGCTACCTGTACCCGGATGACATCAGTAAAACTGCCCATTGGGTGGTTAACTCGATTTGCTTTTTATTTTCTGCAGCGGCATTGGTCTTGCCTGCATCCTGGTTTACCCAGTTGATCAATCCCTTTCTTGCCCTCTGTTTGTTCTGCATTGTTTATACTCCTTATGTTTATTTCAGGGCATATAAAAATAAAAGACCAGGTGCCGTATATGCCCTGGCAAGCTCGGGTGCGCTGATGTATGTGTTCACCATTACCTTGTTACATTACTGGTCGATAACTCCACAGTTGCAAGGACTGAGTTTTATCGGTTATATCAGTTTTTTCTTCCTGCAGTCGCTCGTTTTATCTCACCGTGTATCCTTTGCGCTTGGAAAAGCCAGGCAACAGGCTGAGCAGGGACTAAAGGCCAAAAGTGATTTTCTGAGTACAATGAGCCACGAAATCCGCACCCCGCTGAATTCGGTGATCGGCATGAGTCATTTGCTGTTGGGCAATAACCCAAGGAAGGACCAGGTGAAGCAACTCGACGTGATGCTTTACTCTGCAAACCACCTGCTGGCCATAGTCAATGACATCCTGGACTATAACAAAATTGAGGCAGGAAAAATCAATTTTGAGCATATAGAAATGAACTTTGGAGATATTGCTTCCCATGTAGTCACAGGATTGCAGGACGATGCCCAAAGGAAAGGTATTGCATTGAAACTGGAGATCGATGGGGACTTAAAAAGCCCTGTTCTGGGTGATCCGACCCGGACTTTCCAGGTGTTGAGCAATCTGGTACACAATGCCATCAAATTTACCGCAACCGGTTATGTGCTGATCAGCATTCGGGTGCCGCAGCAGAGTGCAAATAAAATTACACTTGACGTCAGGGTAATAGACACCGGTATCGGTATATCCAAGGGGCACCAGCAGATCATATTTGACCGCTTTACACAGGCAGATTCCTCTACCTCGAGGGGATTCGGCGGTACCGGCCTGGGTCTGGCCATTTGTAAAAGGATTTTAGAACTGCAGGGCACTAGGCTTCAGCTAAGCAGTGAGGAGGGAAAGGGATCTGTATTTTATTTTACCCAGGATTTTGAAAAGATCGCGGAGAGTATAAAACAGCAGCCGTTTGGTGTGGTACTGCCCGATCCTCAGCAAAAGCCATTAAAAGGAATCACCATTTTATTGGTAGAAGACAACCCGATGAATGTACTGGTTGCGAATAACTTCCTGAAGAACTGGGGTGCTGAAGTCGATGTCGCATTAAATGGCGCAGAAGCATTGCATATACTGGATACAACAAAACACCAGCTTGTTTTAATGGACCTCCAGATGCCGGTAATGGATGGCTACGAAGCAGCGAGACGCATGCGTGCCGACGGGGTGACCATACCCATCGTAGCGCTTACTGCCAATCTTCCCAGTGAAGTTGCAGAGGAAGTGAAATCTTCTGGTCTGGATGACATCGTCATCAAGCCCTTCCTGCCGGGGGATCTGTATAAAAAGATTATGTACCATGTATTTGGTAACGGAAGTAAAAGCAAATAAAGTCACTATCGCTTGTTGAAATACAAGGCTAGTCCGCCATAAAAATTACGGGTCGCCGCAGCATTGAAAAACCGGTTTCCGACTGCGTTCAGGTCGTTGCCCAGGCTATATTTCTGGTTCAGCAAGTTGTCAGCTCCGGCAAATATTTCTATCGGAATATGGCCGATTTTCAGGCTTTTTATACCGGTTTTCGCTTGCAACAAATGATATTTACGGGCGTAGACCGTGTTTGCATCATTCAGCGGTATGCTGGACGTGTAATTGTGCTGAACGAAAAGATAAAATGCTTTGGGCAGCTGGAAGTTCAGGCTGCTGATTACAGTTGCCTTTGGAACCCCTGTGAGGGCCTTACCTGAAAAATCGCCCGCATTGTTGACATAATTGTCAAATTTGAAACGGCTCAGGGTGTAGGCATTTTGAAATTGCAGACCCCGGATGAGGCCTGCATTGCGCTGTGGAACCAACTGGTACGAAAAAGATGTTTCCAGGCCCCACTGTTTGGTGCCTCCTGCGTTTACGAAATACTCCGTTACATTCTGATCCAACCGCCTTACAATTGCATTTTTGAGGTGATAGTAAAATCCAGTCAGGTCAGCATTCAGACGGCCATCAAGCCCCTGAAACCGTAATCCTGATTCGTAGTTCCAGCCATATTCCGGCTCCAGGTCTACATTGATCACATTGTTTGAAGCCCGCACTTCTGAAAGCGTAGGCGCTGAGTATCCTTTGCTGACTGAAGCTCTTACAGAGAAGTTTTGGTCCAGCAGGTAGGAAATTGCTGCCCTGGGCATGAACTGGGTATCAAAACTTTTAGATTGTTTTGATAAAGCTACAGGTGCCAGACTTTCATAATCGTATTTGTACAGATTGGCACTGGCAGAAAGTTCGACCAATAGTTTTTCCATCAGGTCTATGCTGAGGTGGACAAAAGCAAAATTTGATTTGGCTTTCAAATCGTCGGAGGCCTGAACTGCTGCCGGTGAACCCAGGTTGTTGTCGTAATTGTCAAAATCAGTACCCGTTTGCATGCTTTCCAGTCCGACGTTCAATCTCCAGTTGGCAGCGGTAGTTTTCGCTGCATATTCCAGATAAGAACGCAAACCCAGTGTCAGTTCCCTGCGCTTTTCATAATTGGTGATAAAAGGATTTTTAAAATCTGTATAAGAAGAAAAGACAGAAACGACATGTTTGAAATGCGCATTGATGATCCAATCGTTAGATACTCCGCCATACAGCGTCTTGCTGTAAATCCCAGCTTTTTGTTCTGCAGCGCTTTTCAAAGTTGCCGTTGCGGGTCTGGAAGCTGTAGGGTCAGCCTCAAACTGAGCTGCCGTTAGGCCGCCGGGTGTATTGTAATGCAGGTCTGAATAAAAAATCAGGGCTTTTAAACTGGCATTCGGACTGTAATCCAGTTTTTGGAACAGTTGGACATATTTTCTGTCCATAGCGCTATGATCACGGTAGCCATCGCTGCGTTGGTAGGCCTGGGTAAGGTTGAAGCTATATTTTTTAAACTGCTGGTTCAGGGCTGCATTTTCATGAAAGGCACCAAAGGATCCTCCCTCAAATTTGACACTCGCCAGTGTACTGTCTGCTGCTCCTGTATTTGGCTGGATCAGGATCACGCCACCTGAATTCGCGCCAAATATACTGCCATGCGGGCCTTTAAGTATTTGGAGCGAACTGGCCGCTGCAACATCAAGTGCATTGAGGTAGCTGTTGCCGCCCGCATCGGTAAGCGGGAAATCATCGAAATAGATTTTTACATTTCTGACGCCAAACGGAGAGCGGAGCAGACTGCCTCTAATGGAGAGGCGGTAACTGCCGGGAGAACGCTCTTCCATGCGGACACCGGAGACCGTGTTGATGGCGCTGACCAATGAAGATGATGGTTGTACGCTCAGCGCAGACTGGTCAACCAGGCCGATGCTTCCGGTAGACCGGATCAGCGGCTGACTGGAGAAATAGGGGCGTATGACTACTTCATTCAGCCTTTTGGCCGTATCCTGTTTGATCTGTGCAAAGCCTGTTGCCCCAAGAAGGGTCAGCACAGCTGTTAAAAATAGTTTCATCGTATCACAAATCTAAAAATAACAGCTATATTCCTGACACGGTATCTTCTATTTACCTTTATGGATGCTGAATTTATATTGATAAGTAAGCAGGAAGTACCGTTTCAGGATCTCCTGGTCATTTGTGTTTACCGAATTTTCATAAGCAAACCGGTATACGGAAATGTTCTGATCGAACAGATCGTAAACAGAAATCTTCAACTGTCCCCGGTCTTTTCTCAGCATCTGCAGCGTAAGTGCCATGTTCACAATATTGGAACTTTTTGAAAAGCCCTGCGCAACCTGAGGATTGTAATTGTAGTTGTAACGTGCATCTATAATGACTTTTTTAGGCCACCTCAGACTAAATTCCGTCACCAGGCTATGGGTATAATTGTTGATCGATGCATAGTCTACTTCTTTGTAAGCGGTAATGGTCCTGTTGAAATCATACTTGGTATTGATGCTCAGCAGTTCGTTGTAATTGAAATTTGCGCTCTGGCCGACGCCCATGCTATAATTATACACCAAACCTTCATCGGCATTCAGGAAAAAAGCGCTTTTGCTAACATTGGCATTGAAACCGGTATTTAATCCCATCTGCCAGTTTTGCGACTTCTTAAACTGTTTGCCAATGTTACCGGCCATATAAGCCCGAAGGCCCCCATTGCGGTTTACATAAGTCGAGTTGGTTACGCCATTGCCATCGACCAGCCTTTTATTTACAATATTGTTCTCCGAAAAGTTCAGTGAAGAATAAACATCAAAATTGATTTGTTTGGCGTGATTGTATTTGTAAATATTGCCAGACAACTGGTAAATGCGGCCCGCCTTGAGGTCTGGATTGCCGACCGTGGTGTACAGCTGACTGTATACCCTTGCTATCGGCTGCATTTGGTTAATGCTGGGCTGTTCCAGTCTCTGGCTGTACCTCAGTGAAAAAGACGGTCCGGAGAATTCGGCAGATGGAAAGAAATTATAATAGGTCTGGTTGATGTCGGCCACACTGCTGTTGAACTTGTTTTTTACGTCCTGGTATTCGGCACTCAAACCTATTTTCGCCCGGTAGTCTTTGCTGATCTGGTAGTTGAGCTGCGGCTTAAAGGTTTGTGTAAAAATATAGCGGTCCTGTTGATTGCTTTGCCCCGGTAGAAACAAGGAGTAGTTGCCGCTTGAAACATCTTTGCTAAACGTATTCAGCATATCGGTATTGGCCGAATATTGGCTATTGGTATTCAGTTCAGCGCTGAGGTCTTTAACGATGGGAAAACTATAATTCAGCGAAACATTACCTGAACTGGACTTGAATTTTCGGTCGGCATACCGGTCCAGTACCTCAGATCTGATATTGCCGATATAGGAAGTCAGGTTGTTGAAAGAAAATTCATCTCCGTTGTTTTTGTTGATGTTCAGGCTGTGGTTGACAGAAAACGATTCTCCCTTCTTTTTCATCCGCCTGTACCAAAAAAAGGTTTGGGAAAAACTGCGGTCTGTATTTTGTTCGGTATTGTTGTCGGTGCTGGAACTGACCCTCGAACTGAAGTTATTAAACCTGTTGCCCAGCCCGGTAGTCAAATTGTCATTACTGCCCAGGTTGAGCTTTGGTTCATAGCGGAATTTGTTGAGCGTGTCCGGATTCCATTCCACCAATCCCCCTATGGTGTGTTTGTTCTCCACACGGTCAGAATTGTAAGTGCCGTCCCCATACAAAATCGTATCGCCCAGTGTCTGTTCCTGTACGCCCTTCCCATTATTGATCCGGTTGGTACGGTTGTAAAAATAGAGCAGGTTCATCTTTAACTTCGTCCCATAATCGTTATTGATGTTTACACCTCCGGAGGCAACATTTTCCATTCCGCCCCAGCCGTTACCGCCAAACGTACCGTCCCAGACCTGCTGACCCCCTGAGCGATCAAAACCGCCCATATAGGACAGTTCATCCTGTGAAAAACCCGTTTTGGTCAGGTTGTTGCCCATTCCGATCAGACTTACCTGCAAGGTATCCCTGAAATTGCTGAGGATTCCGGCAGCCTCATACCGGTCCCGGCTGCCCCCGCCAGCATAGAATTTGCCAAGCGTACTTTTTTTGATCTTGCTTTTCATTTTCAGGTTGATGACTTTGCCCACTTCCATCGCCGAAAGTTTATGGTCAGGATCATTTTCACGGTCGTCATAAATCTGGATTTTATCGATCATGTCTGCATCCAGGTTCCTGGTGGCCACTTTAGGATCATCACCGAAAAATTTTTTACCATCGATCAGCAACTTGCTGATTTGTTTGCCGTTTACCATGATGGAACCGTCGGCATTGACCTGTACACCCGGAAACTTCCGGAGCAGTTCTTCTACCACTGCATTTGGCCGTGTCTTAAAAGCTTCGGCATTGAATTCGATGGTATCTTTTTTAATCACGACCGGAGAGCGCTCACCTTTGATCACAACCTCCATGAGGCTATTACCGCCTAATAAAATGGTGCCGAAATTTTTGGTTTCACCTTTAGTCAGGTCCAGGTGCTGCCTGAACGTTTTGTAACCGACGTAGGAGATGATTAGTTTAGCCTGTCGGTCTGACGGTAAGCCGGACAATTGAAAGCTTCCGTTTTTATCGCTTAGCGTATAAGAAATCAGGCTGGTGTCCTTTGCGTTTACGACAGCAACTGTAGCAAATTCGAGCGGATTCTTACTCAGGGAATCGGCAAGAATGCCTTTGATCGCTGATTTTTGCGCGTAAGTACTTACTGCCGTACAGGACAGCAACAGCGAGGCGATAATTTTGTACATTGGGGATAAGCGTATTTAAGGGTTTAATTTGTGTTTGGTCTTGCAATAATAACCAATAGTTTGCCGCCAACTTGTTAAATAGTGTTAAACGCATTGTTTGATACCCTCTCAGAAACAAGGTTACCAATCTGATTTTCCAGTCTTCATCTGGTGTTGTCCATTCCTAAAAAAGCTATACACAATATCAGTGTATGGAAACAAAAGA
>JAZKCT010000045.1:0-100538 GCA_040387995.1 Bacteroidota bacterium
TGCTTTCGAAAATGCCCTCCCCATCCGGATCAGCATCTTCATGGGTGTACTTGTACCAGGCTTCCCGGTTTCCCGATCCGTCACTGCCCACATACATTTGCCAGGCCTCTGATGCGCGGACTTGCTTTTCTTTGGCTTTGAGCAGTTTGGCGATGGCGTCATTGGAGCCCTGCATCATTTCTGAGGTAGCGCTTACTGTAGGTTTCATGACCCCGTTGATAATGCCAAGGACCGAAGGAAAGACCATGATCGCAAAGCCTAGGGCAAAGGGCCGGAACAGGGGATAAAAATCGATCGGTTCGGCGTTGGCAATCTGACGCCATACCCGCGACCCGATATACCACAAAGCGGCAAAGCCGGCGATTCCCTGTCCCACGCTGATCAGTTTGGAGCACATGGGCATCATTTCTTCGTAAAGCTGCCCCAGTACCGAATGCAGTCCGCTCATTTCATCGGCCAGCCCCCGGGCCTGGCAGAATGAGGGGAGTAATACGCTGATCAATACCATTCCCAGTCTGCTTAGCAGTTGATTTTTATTCCGTGTCGTTTTCATGATCGATTTTAGTTTTGATGTTCCTGTTTTCAGTGGTGTTTTGCTGCGCGATTTCTTCATCGATCCGCTGTTTTGCAATCCGGATGAAATCAATGGGGATGTCTTTGTGTTTAAAGGCGCCTTGGTTTTTCTCAATGCCAATAAAACTTCGGTTTTCTTTGAGTGCGGCCAGGGGGTAACTGCCGCATCCGCAGGCATTGTCCAGTACAACCGCCCCGGGATCGGTGAACGTTCGGACCAGGTAGCGCCCCAGCTCAACTGGTTTTTGGGTAGGATGCAAGGAGTGCCCGTCGGACTCCGCTGATTTGAAATAGATCCAGTCATCGTGGTCCGGTTCAAAGAACAGCAGGTCATAGGGATACCTCATGCCATCGCTTTTTCCGTGCGAACTGTTAAAGTTGCCGTAATTGCCGCAGGTATTGATCCTTCGGATACCCTTATCATAGGGTTTTCCGGGGCTCGTCTGCGGGTGGTAAACGGGTTGTTTTTTGTAGAAAATGCAGATGTCCTCGTGCTTTTTGAGCGGCTGTTTGTTTGCCGAAAGGAAGTTCGGGGCTTTAGATTTGATCCAGACCATTTTATAGCGGAACAGCTCGGGTCTGCTCAGTATCAGGTGCGCAGTGAAAATACCCTGACCGCTTAATGCGATCACCCCATTGTCTTTGATGATCCTTTCATATTGCAGCCACAATTTGTTCATGTCAATGACCCGGTCCCAGGGGTTGGCCGTGATCCCATAGGGGAGATCACAAAGGATCAGGTCGATACTTTTTTCCGGAAGTTCCTGCATGACCTCCAGGCAGTCCCCCTGGATGATCTGGTTTAAAAAGTGCGTGATGTTCTTCATATTATCCGATGGTTAGGGTTTTATGCCGTAAGCCGCCCTGCTTGCTGCGATATCTGCCTGTTCTTTTTTTCTGCCCAGGGCTAATAGGGAAGTCCGGCCGTTAAAGTGCCGCAGGAAGCTGAGCCTATCCTGCATGTCCAGGTAGATGCGGTCGATTTCACTGATCCGCTCGGTATCGCTCATACGAAGCTTTCCGGCGGTAATGACGGTAGCTAGGTCATCGAGGTTTTCCAGGCTGGCTGAGATTAGCCGGTCATAGACCCCGGCAGTATAGCTGAGCTCCTGCGCTGAAAAAATTCCCTGTGCCTTGAAGCGCTTAGAGGCAGCTTTGTATTCCCTGACCAGGGAAAGCTGGACCGAAATGATTTCCGTAACCCGCTTGTATTTGCGCACTCCGGGGCTGACCTGCATCAGTGCGTCCAGGAATGTTTTGTGTAAACTGAAATTTCCTTCGGACAGGTCTTTGATGGAATTGTAGCCGGTAGAGACCAGCTGGTAACCGGTTTTCATGTCCGAGAGGATCTGCCTGAACTGGGTGAGTTTTTCTACGTTCAGCAGCAGCTGCTGCGCTTCCTGGCTCTGGGCTTTGGCCAGACCAGTGCCAAGCAGCAAAATTAGCATAATGCTCATGTTCTTTTTCATATCAATTGGGGTTTAGGCCGTAGCTGGCACCGCTGTTTTTTATATCCCTGATTTCATTTTTCCTGGCCTGGGCCAGCAATAAGTCTTCTGCAGAGAAGCTGTGGAAGAAGGCCAGGTTGTCCTGCATGCGGGCATGCAGGGTATTTATAGTTTCGATCCGCCGGGCATCGTTCATTTCTAGCTGGTTTTCGCTGAGCACATCAAAAGTCTGGTCGAGAATTTCAGCGCAGTCTGTCTTTAGCTTCCCATAGGTTTTTTCCAGGCAAGCCATTTCAGCTGCATTGACCACCCCTTGTTTGCTAACCGAGGCAAGCGATCTGCTGCATCCCTTTAGAATGGTCAGCTGGCAGGAAATAATTGCCGCAACCTGGGGCAAGGTCTTCAGTTTCGGGTTGACGGTTTTCAGGCCCTTGAAAAAAACCTCATGCAAACCCAGCTCGCCGCTTTTTAAACTGCTGATGGTAATCAGGCCTGTTCTGGCAATGTGGTATCCTTTTGCCGCAAAATCCGTATAGACTTTCAGTCCGGCGATCTGCTGGAGCAGGTATTTCTGCTGGGTTTTTTTTTGCCGGAAGATCTCGTCCCAGTTCTGCGCTTTTCCTGCTGTGGACAGCGCAGTAAGCACGATGATGAATAAACTTTGGTATCTTTTCATGGTGGATTAATTGATTCCGTATAATTTTTTAATTGCGCTGGCATCGTTCGCATCCTTTGCCCGCGAAAGGCTTAGTATCACGTTTTGCCGGGAGAACTGCTGCAAGTCATAGTAGTTCTGGTCGATCTCGTCCGCTGCTTTTCGGATGATCGACAGTCTTTCGCCGTCGGTCATTTTGGTCTGAAAGGAACTGACTACCAGCAAAACCTGGTCAATATTTTTCAGGCTCTCTTCCAGGATTCCCGAGTAGACTTTTGCCATATAGTCCAGTTCTTCAGGATTAAAATTCCTGTCCTGCTGGAGCAGCTGCCAGGCCCGCTGGTAGGATTTGACCAGTCGCACCTGCTTGCTGCTAATGTCTTTGATGCGGTGATAATAGCTGATCAGGCTTTTTACTTTCCCCAGTTCCTGGAAGTATTCTTGGTACAGGTCCCTCTGGCGCTCTGTCCAGCCCGAGATTTCCTGGAGTTTCAATTTGCTCATGGCATTTTCCAGGGTTTTTTGCGCATTTTGTAGCCAGATCGTTTCGTTCTGCAGGCGCTGGACTTTCAAGTCGATCGCTTTGATTACTTTTTTGACCCCGGCTTTGATCACTTCGGCAATCGCGAGCTGTGCGCTTGCTGGCTTTGGGGCTGCTACCGCGAGACAGATCAGTAGTATTAAAATGGTCTTGTTCATAGCTGTTTATTTTCGTTTTGACTGGATGAGTGCTGCGATACCTTTTTCCCTGCTGCCATACCGCTCACTTAGCTGGTCCACCATTACTTTTTCAGCCCCGTCGGTGGTGTAGGCGTAATATTCTTCGGGCGAGAGTTCGTTTTTGTAAACCCTGGTGATCTTCCCGGCGATGTCCACGAAGATCTCCCGCTCTTCTTTTTTGACCGAGAGCAGGATTGTCTTTGCTTTTTCCGACAGGCCCAGGGTCTCAGCGATCTGGTCGAACTTGTTGATGAAGCCGCTCATGTCCATCAGGATTTTAATGTCGGCATTGGCGATGATGGCTTCCTTGATGATGGGGGAAGAGATCAGGTCGTTAACCTCCTGGGTGACTACGATGGGGATGCCAAAGAATTTGCGGATGGTCTTAAAGGCATACTGGAGGAAAGAGGCCATGCCGGATTTGGCGATCGCTTTCCAGGCCTCGTCCACGGTCAGCACTTTTTTCACCCCGCCCAGCTTTCTGATCTTGGAAATGAATATTTCCATAATGATCAGCGTCACCACCGGGAACAGCACGGGATGATCTTTAATGTTGTCGAGCTCTATCACGATGAACCGCTGCTGCAGCAGGTCCAGGTTTTCCCGGGCGTTCAGCAGGTAGTCAAATTCCCCGCCTTTGTAAAACGGGCGCAGCACATATAAGAAGTTGTGCAGGTCAAAATCTTTTGTTGCCAGTTTGTGCTCAGCATGATGTCCAGCGAATTTTTCTTTGACAAACTCATAAAACGTGTTAAAGCAGGGGAAAACCGTTTTGTCCTGGTCCAGGTGACCGTAGTAACCTAAGAGCGCATCTGAGAGCGCTACATACTCACTTTTTTCCAGGTCAGCTGCTTCTTTTTTCCAGAGCGTGGCCAGCATGGCTTTCAGGTTCTCCTTTTTCTCAACGTCCAGTTTTTCTCCTTCGGGGATATAAAAGGGATTAAAGCGGATGGGGTTTTCCTCGGTATAAGTGAAATAGTAGCCCTTTACCAGTTCGCAAAGACCTTTGTAGCTTCCTCCGATATCCACCGTGACGCAATGCGCACCCTGGTCATACAGGCTGCGCAGGATATGGTTCACGGTCATGCTCTTTCCCCCACCGGATGATCCGCAGACCAAGGTACCCATGTTCGAGGAAATCCCTTTAGCGCGCGGCCCGACAAACAGGTCCGTGTATACAGGGGTTCCCCCCAGCCGGTCGCAGAATCGGATACCGTCAGGAGAAAGGTCTGTCTCAGGACCGCTTTCCAGGGTAAAAAAACAGCAGGCCTGCTCGGCAAAGGTGTCAAAGGTATCATTCATGGGAAACTCTGCCGCGTTTCCCGGAATACCCGCCCACCAGATCTGAGGGGCGCCGGTGAGTTCAGGTTTTGCGGCTGCATCCATCTGGGCCAGGGCAGAAGACACTTTGTTTTTTAGTTCAGGCAGCTCCGCTGGATCGTCTGTCCAGGCCAGTACGTTGAAGTGTGCTTTCACCGGCAGGCGCTGCTGGGAGATTGCTTCGTTTAAAAAGTCATTGACCGCATCACGGGCGATACTGTTTTCCCGGGAATAGGCAGACAGGGATTGCAGGCGGAGCCGTTTGGTCTCCAGTTTTTTAATGGTGGCCCTGGGCTCTTCTATAAAAATGTACTGGTTATAGATGTGGTTACAGTCCAGTAGCAGCCCCAGCGCGCAGGCAAAGGATACCGGGAACCTGGTCTTATCGGTGGAGAATTTATCATAAGTGATCCGGGAACCGCAGAGGTGGGGCAGGTCGGCCGCGTCTCCTAAAGTGTAGAGCCTGGCATGCTGTTCGCCAATAGTGATCCCGGAGTTAAAGTCCAGGTCTTTGTACTGAAGGTCATTTTCTTTTTCGGACAGAAAACAATATTTTTCAATCAGCCCGGTCTTTCTGCGGAAGCTTTGCAACTGCTCAGATTTCAGTTGCTCCAAGGCGACCAGTCCGCTGTCTTCCAGAATGCGTTTGAACTGGCTGGTTCTGGAAAGAAATTCCTGGAGAGCCGAGGAGGATAGGGTTTCTTCGGGTACCAGCGTTTTGGAAAGCAAACTGGAAAGCAGCGAGTTCCTGATCTTCCGGTCTTCGGGTTTTTTGGTGATCAGGATATAACACTCATGATGCAGGTAAGGCCTGCCGTTGAAATGCAGGCGTGCAGCATCTGCAATGAAGCCGTAGTCTGTAGCCATTCCGCTGCCATCGAAGCTGCGCTTTAAGTGCCAGTCCTGCTTGTGCAAAATGCTGTGTGAGGGCAGGGTCTTGATAGCCCTGACCCAGCTCTGGTGGAAAGTCTCATATTCCGACTCGGAAAGGGTAAAGATCTCCGGAAGCCGGATCTTGTAAACCAGGGTAACATCGCCCTGTTTGGACAGGATGCAGTCATGTTCAATAGACATGATGGGCATCATCTGGTTGATATTCTGTTCGCTCTGCATCTTTATCTTTTGCTGTTGTTTTTATTACAGGCTCTTGCCTTTTTTAGGTTTGCGTATTTGATGTTGTTCGTTAATATATTCCCCGCTGTAGCTGCGGGCTGCCTTCAGTATTTTTTCGTCGTTAAGGTCATTGTCCCGTTTGGGCAGCCTGCCGACACTGATATTGTATTTTTTAGCCATGCCCAAAGGATCGTAACTGACCATCTGGTCCAGGGTGATCAGGCTGATGTCTTTAGGGTCATCTCCCGGACGGGCCAGGTTTTTGGTGACATTGTTGTAGTCCATAAAATAGCCATGCGGGGAGGAGGGGACCTGATCGATGTGGATTTTATTTTGCGGGTTGTCGTTTTCTACCAACAACAGGTTCTGGGTATCCAGGCTGAAAGTTGTGCCTTCAAATTCAAACTCGATAGGCCTGCCCTTTAAATAGCCCCTGATATAATCGTCTGCCAGGTAGATTCCCCAAAGGCCCTCCTGGCTGCGCGCATTCAGTTCCTGCAGCTGCCGGGGATCAGCTTGCTCAGTAAGATAGGCGACAGAAAATGGAATGCATATGCGCTCATTGCCTTCACGGACCTGGTCCGGCCCGCCGACTACGCTGCTGGTCTTGGGATGGTAACTGAACTTAAAGCTGCCCTCATGCTCCGGCAAGTCCTTAAATTCGATAGCCCTTTCAGGATGGCCAAACTCCTGAAGCCGGTGCGGTCTTTCCAGGATCTCGTAGGGTGTTCTGCCTAATAATATGATTTGTGTTTGATCTGCAGCTGACTGCTGATCTTCCGGTTCCAAGGGGCAGGCCCTTGCTGCCTCTGTAAGTTTTTGGTTCATTTCGGCAAAAGACTGCGGCTCGGCTTCCATCCACTGGTGTGGCGGGTAAACGCTGAGCAATTCATAGGGATTGCCAAAATGTTCCCTTGAAGCCGCGACGGGGTCAAGCGCCATCAGGTTGGGCAGCGCCAGCGGGTAAATCTCCGCATCAGGCTTGCCGATTCCATAGTAAGGCACAGCCGTGCCGGAAAGGGAATGGTAATACAGCAGATGCTGCCCGCCGTGAATGTCCCTGGTTAGCTTTTCCAGGTCAATTTCTGACCGGTCCCGCATACCGACCAGTTTACGGCCCTCGTAGTGAACCTCGAATACATAACCGTTCAGTGTGATGACAGGGAGCTTTCCGGCCAGGCGCCCGGCCAGATCTTTTTCATCAACCTTCAGGGAGATGTCTGCCCTGCCCGCGAGGCTTTCCGGGGGAATTCCATATTTAAGCCCCATTCCTTCCGGGTCTAAACTGCATAGCTGGTCGATGCGCACCCGCTGAAGATCTGCAGGCCTTTCTCCGAAATACAATGTGCTCTTCCTGGTCTTCGGGTCGTAGTTAAACTCGTAGTGCGTGCCTTTATCTTCCATCATATAAAATGGAGTAACATTGTCCAGATGCGTTATTTCCCGGAGTTCCTCTTTGAACACATCTACCAAAAAGCGGGTACCGACTAAATCGACAATAGGTGCTGATCTTTCCATGTTATAAGCTTTTCCCTTTTTTGCGTTTTGCAGGAGTTTGTATGATTGCTATTGCTTCCTGCGCCTCATCTTTACGGTTTTGCCTGACCTGCGCCCCCAGCCAGGTTTTGTACAGAGGCCTTACTTCTGCTTTTAGGCCAGTCTGCTGCGGATATTTGGGCAGCAGGCTGGTTTCCCCCAGGCCTGCAAGCCTGGCATAACTGATCGGGTCAAGCTGCTTTTCTGAAGGAACATAAATTCCTACAATGCCCTTAGGGAACTCGGTTATACTGATGTCCAGTTTAACCAGCTGATGGGTAAAGGGCTCATAAAAACACTGGAACTCATCTTTTTTATACAGGTACATATCTTTAAATTCCAGCAGGTTCATGACATCATCATGCGGCCGGAGCGCACGCATGCGCAGGTCTACATAAAAAGGATAGCCATCAATATCAATGATAGGCAGTTTGCCCCCTAGCCGGCCGTCTATCGCCTCGTCTACCAGCAGGATGCCCAGGTCCCTGGCATAACTTTGCTGGTTGTGCACTTTGCAAAATCCACCGGTATCCAGTGCATTGGCCGGCTCTGTCAGGATGGCCTGATGGATAGAGATCACTTTCAGCTCGTCTTGGTGACTACGGATGCCGGTTGGGCTCATCACCTGTTTTTTCTCCGAATTATAGTTTAAAAGGTAATAGTCCCCATGCCTTTCCAGGCTGTCATAAGAGATCCGGTTTTCCGCATAGCCGGTCTGGATAAACTGGCGGCCTGCATGATCGAGATCGAAAAGGGTTCCGTCCAGGATCACCCTTGGAATATTTGTTTTCATAGTTTTTGCCGCTTTAGTCCTCTTTTTCTACCCTTGTTCTTTATTATTGCAGATTTGTCTCTTCCTGGTTTTTGTAGCTCGTCACCTTTTTTTGGTAATATTTTTTTAGCTGTGTTCTGGCTTTGCAGGTTTATAGCAACGATGTCTTTTATATAGGTTTTTTCCAGCGGGACAACTTCTGCCTTCCGACACAGGATTAAGGGCTTATTTCTTAAGAATGACCTGAAGTCCTGATGGAATTCAAGTGCCGCATAAACTGGATCCAGCTGAATTTCTTCCGGGATTTTGATCTGGACAATATGTTCCGGCAATTCGTGAATTCCAGCGTCAATTTCTGTAAGTGATTTTGTCCTGGTATGGTAGAAGGCCGTGATGATATCTTCCCGTCCGTCATGATCAAAGTCAGCGAGCGCAAGGCTCACTTCCGGCTTTTTTTTTAACTGAAGCGTATCACGCTCCATATCTATAATGAAAATATCACCGGTAATGTCTAGCTCTGGTTTCTTTCCATTTGACCTTAACGCAAGGTTTTTCTGGTCGACAATGATTTCGTAATCTGTTTTTCCGGCTAAGTCCTTGATGTTAATATTATAAGTCTCTGCCATTCCCTGGGGATCAAGACTGATAAGTGTAGGAATATTTACCTCAATGGTGGTATCGGTGGAATAGGGGAGTCTTGTTTTCTTTTCCAGGTCATATGCCAACACGTAATGTGTGATCCTGTCCTGCATATGGGGGAACCATATCGTATTATCAGGATTGTCCAGCTGTTTCAGTTCGTCATTCGCGACATCTACTATGAATTTTGTTCCTTTAATATCAATTACGGGCAACGCTCTTTCCATATGCTTTTTTTAATGATTCATTTTAATTGTCAGTTTTCGATCTTAAATCCTTTCCTTTGATTCTGCCTTGCGTAGCTGTTTCCATAGGGATGTTTTTAGCACGATCAGGTTCCTTTAAAGTCATTTTATCTTACCTGCCGGGAAGTCATGGTATTTAACTCCTGGAATATCCTGCGGCTGTAAGCTTTGATCACTTTCGGCGTTTTGCGCCGGGCAATGGTTTTCATCATCCCGTGCTCCCCGTATTTGCTGCTCCAGCCATAGAGTTTGACCAGCAGGGCAGCGCCAAGACCCATGATAACGGCCAGGCAGACAAAGGTGTTGAGCCCCATGATATACAGGATGGAGAACAGGACCATCAGCGCCAGTACCCCGCCGGCGAAATACCAGATGTACTGGGCTTTCAGCCCGCGAAACTCGATACTTTTCCCGATCCCTTTATTGATGTGATAAATACTGCTCATCGGGTTTTCCTCCTGATTTTTTTGGTTTTCTTTCCCTTGACAGCTTTCTCATTGCTAACTTCTTTTTTCTCTTTTTCACGGTCAATTTCCAGCAAGTGCCGCTGCTGGCTGAGGTTCACGCTCACGATGCTTTTCATAGTGTACTGATTTGATGGGAGCAAAGGAGCACAGAGCTGGCATTTTTCAGGGATACAGAATTAAAACTGTATCCCTGTATCCTTGCAGATCAGATAGGGAGCGGTTAAAATGGATTCTAAAATGTCCCAACCGCATTAGCGGATTACAAAATCTGGGATTTTGTTCGGGTGTTAGCTGAAGATTTTTGAAGAAATCGTAATCGCCGCATTCGTGCGGTAAATATGGGTGGTGTTAATCACCGCATTCACCAGATAAGTTTTCCAGATTTTGGACTTACCAATCTTTTTTAATAAGCTGGATTTGACCCTGGAACGGTAGGTTGGTGTAGAAAGCAGCAGTTATAAATGGCAGTAGCTTGTGAATTTGGGTAGTTTGATATTGTCAGCGTCGCATCTCGATTTTTGAATCCGTGGCTCTGGTAATAAAGATTAGCTAAAATATACCACGGACATTTCGATGAAGATCGCATGATTTTCAATTCGCCTGGTTTCCGCAACGCTGTTCTCGATATGTTTGTAGCTTTGGTAAAGTTCGATGGTTTTTGCGTCCAGTTTTTTGTGGAATGCAAGACACCTAATGTTAATATTGTTCATTCCGAATGCATCAGGATCAAGAACGATATCATCACTTTTTAACTTTGTCGTTTTTAATGTTGATAGACCTGGATGAATCGCGAAATCAGAATTCCCGTTAATGCCAAGTCCGCACAGATCAAACCAAAACTCCGGGTCTTCAAGTCTTTTAACCTGAAAGTCGGTTCTGGCATTGACCCGCATCGACCCATCGTGCTGGTGCAGGCGCTTTTCAACTGATATGGGATGGCCTGCTAGCGTTTTTGTAACCGTATAATGATCCCAATAGACCCGGTATGCTATAGCTGTTTCCACGTCTTTATACTTAAAGCTGTTGTGCAGATTCCCGTTGACAGGATAGAAAAAGTGAAAATCTTTTTTTACCGCTGCTTCCGGCCTTATCTTGTCTCCGAAAATGTCGCTGGAATACCCGCCGATATTTCCATTGGACCGTAATGAAACCCAGCATAGTTCCCGGTAAGATTCGCTGTTTTTAATTAAAACCCTCCGTCTCAATTTATAGCTGCGCTAATTTGCTTTGAATGCGCTCTAATATTTCGTCGAAATCAGGCTGGCCATTGTAATAAAGCGCTGCGGTACTCTTGTACCTTTTGACAAAGCTTGCCTTTAAGTCTTTGTCGCCCAGCAAAAAAGCTTCATTTTCTTGTATTGGGATGGCATAATCAGCTTTTGGAAAGCGTCTGGCTTTATGCGTATGATAAGCTTCGGTGCCTATAAAATTGAGCACTTCTTCATTTGCAAGCAGGCAATGAACGTCATAGTACTGGCGCATAAAATTTACATTGCTTTCTCCTGTCGCCACTTCCTTACGGAATTTTGTGGCAATGGTCTGTAACTTCTCCACGAAGGTATATCCGGGGTGGTAACAAATGATATCGGTGGCACGGTTATCAATGATATCGACGCCAATAGTTTTCGCTTTATCATACGCCCAAGAACTGATGGTGATTTTTGCATTAGGAGCGATGTCATCAAAACCTGCTTCCAGTAAAATGCCTTCCTTTACCCCAGCTATCGATGTTGTAAAACTTTTATAGTGCAGCCTGATCCCGCCACTCCTGTAATAATCGGTATCATCAAATGCGGTATCTCTTTCAACTGAGACAATCCCGTCAATGGCTATGGTATTAGCTACCCAATCATAAAACCTTTTTCTGGCATCGATAGTACCCTGTTTTGTGTTATTAGGGTTTTCATTTACTTTTTGTTCTGCTGGCGGCTTAATGTGGATATCAATATCTTCAGAGAAGCGTTCAATGATCTTAAATCCTTTGGACAGGGAAGTCCCGCCCTTTAACTCAAATGCAAACCCATTTTTTTGCAGGCCATACAAAACGTGCATGATCCAGTAGTCTTTTTCAATCAGGCCTGCCTGAATCCCGGTTTCTTCCTCCAGTATAGCTAACAGGTCATTAAACTGTTTGTGGTTGTGCAGATAATCAGCAGCCATGGTTCTATTAGCTGATCAATGATGAAAGTAATTTTTTGGCTTTTGCCCCACCGTAATCACTAACCGATTTTTTCAGTTTTCTTTTATCCATCACGGCGGCACGGGACAATACATTGCTGAGTAATGCCTGTTTGTCTTCAGCAACCTTATCTAAATTGTTGACTAAATCTACCAGTAGAAATTCTGGACTTAGTTTTTCCGGAAAATGCGGTTTAACCTGAAAATCAAAACTTCTGTTCCCTAATTTAAAAACGCCATGACGTTTGTGGTTATACACCGTTCTTTTGTTATATAACTGTGTCGTTCCAACGCCCAGGCTATTATAGGCGTTAGGAGAGGTGAGCAGGAACCGATCGTCTTTTAAAAAAGCTTTGATAAGTTCTTCCTCCGCCGCTGGAGTTTTGCCAAAAACGGAATCTTTTGGAAAATAATAAACTCCCTGAGAAAGTTTCTCAAGTGTACCTTCTTTCAGCAGTTCATCCAGGTGCCTGTCTACCGACTTAGACCATGCAGTCAGATCAGCCCGGCGGTACACTTTGCCTTTCTTTAGGTTTTTTTTTAATTCCTCTAGTTTATTCACAACAGTTTACTTATACAGGTATAAAGGTAGTGGTTATTTATTTATCGTGCAATAAATTTTATTGAAAATTCATGCAAAATCAATTATTTTAGATGCATGACCCGAAGAACTTTTTTATTAGGATCGGGTCGACCACGGGTTGCATCTGCAGTGGATAGAATTATTTAGCCTTTGAAAGCAACAGTCCTAATATTACCAAATTTTAAGCAGCAGCCTTTCAAACCAGTTTCTTTTGATGACATTTCTGAAACTAAGTACATCCCCATCGAAGAAGACAAAACAAACATAGGATTTGAATCGCCTTGGATTGCAAAGCGACCACTTTACCGTCATCCGGTTCTCAAGAATTTCAGGCTGAGGACTGTCTCTTTTGTTGGTGATAAAGGAAAGCCTATCTAACATCTTGTAATTAATAGTCGTATTAAAATAAGGCATCGTGAAAGCTACTACCAGTTCAATAGGTGTTTGACAGCTGAAAGCGCAATTTATATTGCCTGTTTTATGATCGATCAGACAGGAATGCCAAAATGCATCGTCCCCATACCTACTTGGAGAAATATATTGATAACTATGACTATACACGGTATATGGCACGATGGGTAGCTTGGGTTCCCAGTAAATCGCAACTCGATTTCTTCTTTTTCGGAATATGGATTTGACGTTTGCGTCGTCACTATGATAAACCCTTTCATCCAACTCATCGTTTTGAGAAAGTTCGATGAGGTCCACCAGATCTTTTGCTCCCGGTTGCTCGGTAAAGGGCAATTTTTTGTTTTTCCTGATGATCGCCTGAAATTGGCATCAATATCCACCTCAATATTGCTTTCTATTAATACCGGTTCAGTTTGGTAGCGTTTAACGCCAAATCCTTTTAAGATGATCGGGGCTGCAAAGTGATAGATCGTTAAGCCACCCAGAACAATAATGATCAGTGCACTACAAGCGATGCTGACAACCATTGACTGGGTTTTTTGAAAAATATCCAGCGGCAAACTGCACAAGCCGTAAATCGACAATATAGCAGCAACGACGTTACCGATAAAGTTCACATAGGCTTTTCTAAACATGCCAGATCTGATCAATCACATAAAGCTATTATAAAATAAGTATTATTTAAATAATTAAGCAATAACTGTGAGTATCAAATCCCCAACCTGTTTACTCTTTTTACAGGACCTGTGACCTCGCTTTTGGTATTCAGTTTGACTACGGGTGTTTCAAGTTTAAGCTCCTTTTCAGCTTCCAATTCACCTTGCTCTGCTTGTTGCTTTTCCTGTATGGTTTTAGCGATCTGCTGTTCCAGTCCGCTCAGTTCCTTTTTCATGGCATTTAGCTCATCTTCCCTGTTAAAAGGTTTGGCCATCAGCGCTTTGATCTTGGGTAATTCTTCTTCGATGGATTTCAACTCTTTACCATGTTTTTCCACCAGGTAATCTACCCGGTCTATGGCGTTCAAAAAATGCCTGGCTGCGATCTTTGGGTTATCCGCATTGGGGTTACCGTTGTTATAAGTGTAACTGATGCCGTATATATCATCAGCATGCCGGGCATACAAAGTATTATAGTACCGCCTTTGATAGATCCCTTTTTCATCTTCCCAGCCTTCCTGCTGCTGGCGGATGAACAGGCTAAAACCATACAAGCTGCCGATCTGCTCAGAGACTTGTTCATTTTCCGGTATCCAGTTGCGGTACAACTGGACCAGGTATTTCCCGGTTTCTGCGGGGTCCGGGTTTTGATGCCCGTTAAGCTGGATGGGGTTGTGCTTGCTACCTTCCTTGTCATATTGCAGTACGTCGTGGTATGCCTTTTGGTCTTTGGTAAGTTTAGTTAACAGCTCCAGCTTTTTCTCCTGGTCTGATTCCAGGCTTTCCAGCTGGTAGCGGCTGCGTGAACACTCCCTAAAATGTCCCGTCCTGAGGGACTCCAGGACCGCGATCTTTTTTTCCAGTTTGGATTTCTCCAGTAGGGTGGTGTCACCAGAGAGAATAGCGATGTACTCTGAAAAATTCATCCCGCTTTTTTCGTCGACAGAGCCTTCATCGATCGTGCGCACATTCAACTCACAGTTTTTCATCTGGGAAATAAAAGTCTGCTTGTTTTTCAGCAGGTTGAATTTATAGTTATCCAGGCTCTGCTCCACAGCATAAATGTAATTGGCCACCCCGTTTTCATAATATGCCTTGGCGATCTGGTTGCCCTGCCTGGCCCCGCGGCCGTTGCGCTGCTCCAGCTCGGAGGGCTTCCAGGGGATATTCATGTGGTGCATCGCGACTATGCGCTTCTGCACGTTCAGCCCGGTGCCGGCTTTTTCCGTACTGCCGATCAGGATCCGGATCTCCCCGGAATTCATTTTAAGGAACAGCTCTGGTTTTTTCCGGTCGGTCCAGTCGTGGATAAAGCTGATCTCCCATGCCGGGATGTCAAAATCACGGGTCAGTTTTTCTTTCAGCGCGTCATATAGGTTAAAACTGTCGGGCTTGGGTGTACCGATATCCGAAAAAATGATCTGAGTGCCCAGTTGGGGCTGACTTTCTTTATAAATTTCAGCGACTTTCCTGGCGCAAACATTGACCTTGCAGTTTGGATGGTCCTGGTATTTAAACTCATCAATGAGCCGCATATCTGCCGCCATTTTTTTGGCGTAATTGGTAGCGATCAGCATCCGGCCCTTGTCCTCTTCCCGGCTGAGCGGGCCCCTGCCGATCAGGGTTCCGTCCCCGGTTTTGGCGAATTGCATCAGGTCTGTGATGAACTGCTGCTGATCAGGCGTAGGCGGGATATTAACCAGCTGCTCTTTTAAGGCCGGCTTGTCCAGGCTGATGTGTTTGGCGGTCTTGTAATCAGTGATCTCGTTGTAGAACAGCGCAAGTTCAGGCACTTTGATGAAATGCCGGAAACGTTCCTTGGCGATTATTTCATTGGTAACAGAAAATTCAAAATCGGTGGTCTTGCGGGCAAATACCGCGGCCCAGCCGTCAAAATTTTCAATCCCCTGCCTGAACATTTCTTTGGGCCGCAGGTATTTAAAAATCAGGTACAGCTCGGTCAGCGAGTTGGAGATCGGGGTACCTGATAAAAAGGTAACACATAGGTCCGCATCAAATTTCTGCTGCAGGGTACGCACGGCAAAGAGCATGTTAAGCGCCTTCTGGCTGCCTTCCTGGTTACCAAGGCCGGCCACCCGGCTATGGCGGGTGGTAAAAGTGAGGTTCTTGAATTTATGCGCCTCATCGATAAAAAGGTGATCTACCCCGGTATCCTGGAAACTGATTCCGGTGTCTTTTTTTTCTTCGATTGCTGAAAGCACCGTTTTGAGCTTGGCATCCAGGTTATTTCTCCGGATTTCCAGGCCTTTAAGCATTTTTCTGGAGATCTCCCCGCCGAGTTCCTTGACCGTTTCCAGGTCGCGCTCGGTATGGCCGAGCTCCGTGCCCAGGATCTCTTTTTGGATCTCTGCGGACTGCGGGATCTTGCCAAACTGGTCATGGGTCAATACCACGGCATCCCAGTTGTTGTTTTTGATCTCGTGCAAAATGCGGGTCCTTTGGGCGGGAGTAAAGTCTTCTTTTCCCGGCGAGAGTACACGGGCATTAGTGTAGGCCTTTCTAAAAGTATCGGCAATCTCCTGTACGTTCGCTTTCAGCGCCAGGATCATGGGCTTTGATACAATGCCGAGCCGCTTCATTTCCGCTGCGGCGACAATCATGGTCAGGGTCTTGCCCAGGCCGACCTCATGGTCGATCAGTGCGCCGCGGTTCTGCACGATCCGCCAGGCAGCATTTTTCTGGGAGCTGTACAGGTCAGCTATCCCCAGATTGGCTTTGTTCAGTCCGGGGAAAGCCAAATGGCCGCCATCGTATTCCTGCAATACATAACAGTTAAAGGTATCGTTATACAGGGTTTCCAGGTTTTTCTTTTCCTCTGGCGGCCGCTCAGAGAGCCAGCTGATGAAGCCGCTACGGACCTGCTCGATCTTCTGGTGGGCGAGCTGAGTAGCCTCATTGTCGGGTACCCGGGTGGTGCTGCCGTTCCTGGAAACCTCATGAGTATAATAAGGGGATGTGTTTTCCAGGGCATGCTCCATCAGGGTATTGCCGTATGTGGTCCTGCCGCTTTTAGGAGTGACGGCAAATTCCCGGGTAACCTTGGTGTTGTAGCTTTTGGTATCTACTTTAAAGCTGTCCAGGGAGGGGAAAAAATGAATGTCGGTTTCGGTCTCAAAGAACTCCGAAGCAAAGCGCCGGTAATAGTCCAGCGGGATCCAGCGTTCCCCCAGGTTGAAGTCCAGCAGCTCGTAGGGGATTTTTTCAGGCTGCACTTTACGGATGGCTTCCAAACTGTTTTGTATATGGGGGTGATCCGGCTGACCCCTACTGATCTCTTCAGCTGCTTTGAGCTTCAGTACGACATTGCCGGAGAGATAGCCACTGGCTGTTTCCCAGACGCCGGATTCCGGGTTCAGATAGATGTGGCCACTCAATTTTTTGATCAGCTCGGCCTCAGTCAGGCTGGTGGCTTTGGCCATAAATTCCAGGTCAGGCCTGCCTTGTTCGTTCAAGCTCCGGGCAAGGGCAGCGACGGGGTCTCTGGTTATAAATTCGGTTTGTTTTTCCCGGACCGGGCCAGTCAGAAAATCACTTTTGACATAATTTTCCCCATCTTTTCTTTCCAGGGAAGAGGTCAGTAGTAATCCGCATCCCTGGTCTTCTGCGATCTTTTTTCGGTTGGCAACTGTGTTGATCTGGCCGTAACTAGCGGTAAAGCTGCTGTAAAATTGGTTAAGTTCTACCCGCAGCTTTTGAGGCGCATCCTGCCCGCTGTTTTCCAGAGTAAACAGGTGCTGGTAGCTGTCACGGAGCAAAGTATAGCTTTCATAAAAGTCTTTTTCCTGCTGGTTTTCCAGTGGCTGAAAAACGGCCTGGTTATGCGCATGGTCAGGCCCGGCGATCCGCCCGACCTTGTGCTGGTGCATGACCAGTGTGCCTGAGATATGCCAGGGCTTTAGATCAGTAAATGGAATCGCCGCCGCTTCTTTTTGGTTTAGGCCAAAAACGGTTTCCAGGCTCTGGTCTCCGGTATACAGGTAGCTATGACCGTACTGGTTTAATTTGCCGGAAATCAGCTGGAGTTCCCTGGCGAGCTGGGCACTGCGCATCCATTTATTTGTAGCAGGGATTTCTTTCAGGTTGCTGAATAGCCGGTAATGGTAATATTCGGTGTTACGGGGCTTGGCGGTGATCAGTATGATGCTTTCGTGGGTAGGGTTATCAGATGTGGAGATGGTGGCGATAATTCTGGAACTGGCGGGCCGGACATAGACCTGGTCAGCTGCTGTCAGGTAATCCAGGGCGCGGTTGGTGCCAGTAGCAGGGGTGATATCAAAAAGGCCTAGCTGCATTTCTGCGGGTCTGGCCTGGAGTTCTGGCAGGGGTGAATAGGTGAGGAGTTTGGTTGCTTTTAGCGGTGGGCTAAGGGCGGGAGTCTTTTTAAGGCTATTTTGAAATGCCGGGTAATTGAAAAAAAGGGTCAGTCCCCGGGTAAGCTGCTCACTGAACTTGGGGGCGATGTCGCTCAGCGTACCTTGCTGCCAGAGAACCTGCGTGGCTTTGCCATACTGGTTGGTTCCGGCTTTAACCTGGTCAGCGAGGATAACGTCCTGTTCAAATTTTTCGATATAACTGTTATAGGGGTATCTGCCAAACTCGTTCTCTTTTTCCAGGGTTTCCAGTAGCAGGCCTTCTTCGTAGCTCAGCTTTTGTTTACCTGTGTTTTTCTGTACAATAAGCAGGTGACTGGGCGCCTGGGTGCCGCCGGATTCGGTCATGAGGTTATCGGGCATGGCATGCAGACTGATGAAGTCCGAACGTTCCAGCAGGTATTTCCGGGGGCTGTGGTTCGAGGGACTGTGCAAAAAGGCACTGGTGGAAAGATAGGCCAGGATCCCGCCCTCAGCGACTTTATCCAATCCTTTGGCAAAGAAATAGTTGTGGATCTTCCCGGTTAGTGCAGGATCTGAATAATCTCTATCATAGACCTTGAAATTGCCAAAGGGGATATTACTGCTAATAAGATCATAGGTCCCATTGTCTTCCGTAGGGCTCTCTTCCAGACCGCAGGAATGGATGCTGGTTTTAACGGGAAGCGTACTTGCCAGGGCGGTTAGAACCTTTGCAGTCAGCAGGTCTTTTTCTACCGCGGTAATTTGCTCAATGTCCGGGAAGGTTTTGATGGCCTGGGTGATAAAAACGCCTGCCCCGGCTGAGGGTTCATAAATCCTTTTTGGCGCAATGCCGTTTATTTTCAGGGTTTCAAACAGGGTTTCCGGAATAAACTCCGGGGTATAAAAAGCGCTGAGTATGCTGTTTTTTAGCGAACTGCAGACCTGGCCATACTGGGTAGCAGAGAGCTTGTTTTCCAGCAGCTCGTGCAGGCCCATTATGGGATGGTAAAGTTTGAGGTCTTCGGTGCCGGCACCCTGGCTGATCCATTCTGCCTGTTTCGCTTTGGGGAAAAGGATGGCTTTGATCCCGCCAAAGCCCGAATAGTTTTTTAGCGTAAGGATCTGCTCATCATTAAGTTTGTCGCCGGGCTGATAATCCAGCGCGATCCGGATCGCTGCGATATTGCCGGTTAGTTTTGCTAAGCTGTTGTATGCCATGTCGCGTCTTCCCTTTCTTCTTTTGCATTGGCTGTTTGCTGTAGTTGCTTGTACCCGTCTTGTTGATTCTACATAGGGGTAGCCGAGAGGTATTCCCTGATCTGCCCGATCACCGCGTAGCGCAGGATCCGGTTGTCTATCGCTTCCTCGCTAAAGCCGAGGGCCTTGAAAATGGGGGAGCAGGCGGTGATGAGATTAACCAGCTCATAGGTCAGGGTTCCGGCTTCACGCATGACTAAATGGTCACCGGTGAATTCTTCTTCCAGGATTTCTTTGAGGTAGAGATATTTGGAAGGTCTCAGCTCCGCTGTTAGGCTTTCCATGCAGCGTTCGATGATCTGGTCCCGGGGAATATGTGAGGCCAGCAGGTGATGCAGTTCATCCTCGATATCCGCGATCTGTGCATTGATGTAGGAGGCTAGCGTTAAATGCGGGGGCAGGCTGAGGATCAGTTCGGGGTTATGATCGACTAAGTAAGTGTGGAATTTGTCGTGTAACAGGGATCGCATAGGATAGGTAGTATTTAGGATGGATGAGCTTTCTTTTGAAGGCGTTGATTTAGGCGGAGATCGGATTTCATCGCATGATAAGGGTCTTATCCGTAGGTGCATTTTGATAAGAAAGCCCCCGTAAGGGGGCTCCTGGATTTCCGGGGAAAACGCCTAAACCCCGAAAAAACTTTTGATAATGGTGGCGACCACCACCAGGAAAATACAGCTGCCGAACCAGGCGCTGGCAACTTTGGAAGTATCCTGGTCACCGGCGTTCCATTTCTGGAATACTTTTACCGCGCCGATCAGCCCAAGGATCGCCCCGATGGCGTACATCAGCTGCACGCCGGATTCAAAATAGGTCCGTACTTCCTGGTTGGCCTTCTGGATACCGGCCTGTCCGCCCTGGGCGAAGGCGGCCAATTTAACGGCCATTAGCGTTAGGGTGATCGCAAGGGCTTTTCCCCTGCCTGTTTTGGTTTTCTCTCTGCACTTCATCTCTTTCACGTTTAGGATTTTCTGTTAACCCCCTAATCCCCTCGCCGCTATTGCGGCAGAGGGGCGGGGGGCTTAGCGGCCATCTCGCTTGCCTATCTTTCCTGTCTTGGCTGTTGCACCAGGCCCGGATGGCGGCCGTTTCTTTGGTTTCCTTATTATTTCCGGTTTCCCCCGCCAAAATGGCTAAGGCGGGGGAGCGGAAAGCAAGGCTCCGTGTCCTATTCCCAGGCTGCTCTGATCTCTTGCTCACTAGGACTAGCGGAACCTGTATGTTTAATTTCTGTCTGGATCAGCTCGATGATGGCGGGACTAAAAGGGGAATGTTTGAGTTCGGGGAAATCGCTGAGGATGGGTTTCAGGACAGTAAGCAATAAGCTGTGGTCTTCCGCCTGGTCAAAACCCGCCAGCACCGGCTTGATCCGTTCCACCAATTCTTCGATCCTGTCAAAGGTGTCATCAGTGGTTTCTTCAAAAGGAAGGTGTTGCACTGCCGGGGTTGCAACGGCTTGCGGTAGCGAAGCATCTGTTTCCTCCTGCTCCTGCTTGAAGCTAAAGGGGTTGTGTCCCGGCTGGTATTTCTTTTGGAAGAGGCTCCTGATCTCCCTGGGGTAATAATGGTAAGCGAGGTAGCTATAATAGATCGCTAATATTAGCATAGTGGCAGCTAAGAATTGTGCCCAGGAGATATTGCTCAATAGTTGTTCCATAATGTTGATCTTTTTGTTTGCAGCAGCAGATCAGGTCATTGATTGCGTTTGCTTGGAACAAAGGTAGCAAGGTACGGGAAGCCCTGGGGATACAAGTTTAAAGTTGTACCTGTGTATCTGCTGAAAATGAGGTGGTTATCTTTATGTGAAAAGGAGAATTGAATTTTTTATATCATCAAATCCTACTTTCATTTAATATAAATATTCACGTGAATCGCCTGCGCACAGGTCATTGGGGCATTGAGCTTAGTAGGATAGGGGAAATGCCTTGAAAAAATTTTGGCTGGCTCCGGACGGGAGCAGTCCGAGCCTGTGAGAGGAAAAAAACTGGTCAACTCTACATAGAACCGACCAGTTAATTTACCGCCATGGTTATAACTATGGAAAAAGGAAATGTTAGATCTTTGATATAAAAGGTAGGCCCCGCTTAGTCTGTGCATATTGAAAACTACTCCTGAAGTTTAAGAGTGAGTTCAACAATAAAGCGATTTTGATCCGCAGACCGTCGGTACGTTAGTTTTGCACCTTGCCCATAGGAATATTCAAGCCTTTCGCTGATATTTTTTAAGCCGGAATTCATACCGCCAGTCTTTTGCTGGGGATGGGAGGCGTTTTGGGTACGTATTTCTAAAGTATTATCTTTTTGCCTAATGATAATAGCGGCAGGGGTTTCCCCAGAAGACAAATCTCCATGGATGAGCATATTTTCTGTGAGGGTAAGGAGCACCAGGGGAATGAATAGTGTCTCAGCAGCCAGCGGGTCACATTGTATAGCAATCGGGATAGGAATACCTTCACGAAGTTCCCAGAAAGTGATCAGATTTCTTAGTTGCGCGACCTCTTCCTCAATGCGGATTCTGCCATTGCCGTGGTTACTTTCCAGCAAGTAACGCATGATCTTAGTCAGCAGCATAACAGCCTGCGCAGTCTGAGGGTCAGATTTGCGGCTCTTGCTATAGATGAAATTAAAAGAATTAAATAAAAAGTGTGGGTTGATCTGGGCCTGCAAATAGGCATTTTTAGCTTGTGACAATTGAATCGTACTTTCCTTTTCGCGGATCAGTTGGAGCAGTATTTTGCGTTCCGCCTGTTCTTCGGCCAGTTTGGATTTCAGGTAAGCTCTGATGAAATAATAGCCTGTGGAGAAGCCCAGAAAATATATTCCGCGCCACATAGTGGTAAAAAGAAAATACTGCGTAACCCGAAGGTATTTTCCGCCAAATTGGTGTGTGGTGAAATAAGAGAGCAGGTGATCCGATAGGTAGCTCGCCCCAAGATAGAGTGCCAGGCCTGAGAGTACAGCCAGTGGAAAGCGCAGATAAATAGAAGAACGGATTGCAAATGCCCTGGGCAACAAATAATGGGCATTGATATAAAAAAATGCAATGTTGATGGTATAATGTACCAGGTAATTAGCAGGCGGACCGAATCTGCCGGCGACAAACCGGGCGGCCAGAACTTCATTCAGAATGAAACACGTCCAGGCGATCAGGTGAACCCTGTACCGGTATAGCCAAGAGGTTATGATCGCGATAATTCGAGGTTTGGTGTAAGCGGAATCGGGATTCATGTAATAAAGTGGCTTCAGAGGGATTTCAGGATTAGTTTGGAGTATGAAAAAGACAGAAAATTATAAGTTGAGGGCGAAACCGGTATACGGTTTCACTCAAAATTACCAGGATGGGGATCCGATCACCATTTCAGATCCGACTCTGGACACGATTACCGTGCTGACTACCGGTACCAGGCTGAATGTAAGTCAAGGCCGTGCTAAACGGCTTAAGCGCCCCTGAGCCTTCCGGAAACCAGGGTGTTTTTAGAAAGGTACTTAACGAATTCGGTTTTGTAGTCCCCGCTCATGGTCACTTTGTGACCGGACAGGGAGATGATGTTGCCGGTGATCCGTGAAACGTATTCCTTGTTGATGATGTAGGAACGGTGAACCCTGTAAAATCCGTATTCGGCGCTGAACAGGCGTTCCATTTCCTTCATCGTCATGTAGGTGCAGTATTTTTCATTGATTAGAAAAACGTCTACATAATTGAGGGATCCCTGGATGTATATAATTTGGCTCCTGCGTACACCAGTAAGGGTTCCGTGTTCCCCGGTTTTCAGAAATATCAGGTCACTGTCTTTTTCCGGGCCCTCCACCGGAGCGCTGACGGCCAGGATTTCTGAAACAACTTCCGCAAACCGGCCCAGTTCAATGGGCTTTAATAAGTAATGCCGGGCATTGACCTCAAAGGCCTTTAGCGCATACTGAGCGTGTGCCGTGGTGAAAATCAAGTGATGTCCCAGGGGTTTGATTTTTTCCGCCAGTTGCATACCTGAATAATACGGCATATCAATGTCCATAAATATCAGGCAAGTACTTTTTTCCCTGGGGATCTCCGCCAGGGCAGCCACAGAACTGTGGTATATCCGTAATAGTTCCAGTCCCGGGAGTTCCTGGATATAGTCGGCCAGTATTTCTGCCGCACAGGAATCATCATCAACGATGATACATTTGATGTTTTCTTTCATAAAATAGGGTGATTATCCGCAATTTATGAAATATTCTTAAGAAGAGTTATGTCGGCTGGCAACAATTGAGAAATTAGGGAATTTTTTGTAAGCGGTGGTGGGCTTTATACCCACTTGGAATTTAGCTGCTTGGTACCGTTGGTGGTTTTTAAACTGGAAATAATAGAAAATCAGCTCATGACTGCGCTGATTGTGAGAAAAAAGCCTGTTGAAATGCATGTGCATCAGGTCTGCCAGGATTCTGCCGCGTTCGGTTTCAGGGTATTCGTCCAACGTGACGATCAATGACTGGCAAAAACGCCGATGGGCCTGCCTGACTTTGTAGGTCAGTGCTGCCGGCCTCGAATTTAAATGAGTTTTAAGTGCATCATTGAGCGATTTATAACCACTACCGGTCACCTGGTGCTCACCGAGATAGGAATCGCAAAGCTGCCGAACCAGCGCACAATAGGCTAGCGGTTCAATAAGGCCAGATTCCTGGATTTGCTCGAGTGTATTTTCGCTTAGCAGGTATTTCTGCTGGTCAGTCAGCTGTAAAGGGATTAGCAGGTGGACAAGCTCGCTATCGGTATGGAAATGGCTTTCCACTTGACCGATCTGCTCAGCACTGTATCGTTGCTGTTCCGGCCGGTAGGGCTTAATCAGCACTTCCGAAATCATCCCGGATTGAATCTGGGTATCCAGCAGCTGGTACACCTTTTGGATAATATGCTGTATGCTGTCTGGCCGGTGGAGCTTCAGCCTAAAGCGAATGTGGTGCCCATTTTCACTGTAACGCATGAAAAACCATTGGCTGAAGTCTTTTTTATGTGCATGAAGCAAGGCCGGGATAAACCGGCTCAAAATGGCGTTGGCGCTGCCGGACTGACAATACAATTCAAAATATAACCATGGTAGCCCGGGGGCAATAAGTCGCTGGTTACTGGTAGTGAGCGGGGATTTTTTCGGGCTATAACCTTGATAGATTTGCTGATTATGCGTGTAGGTCAAAAGCAGTTCATGATGATAGACCCGGCCTTGAATATCCTTGACTATTGAATTCTGCGCTGTGAGATCTTCTTGCACGTAGCATTCTTTAACCCGGGTCAGGTGGCAATATAATAGCTGCAGATCCGAGTCGTTTTCTGTGTCTATTCTCAGGGTTTGGTCCCCTGGACCGGTTTTAAGGTATCTGCTGGTGCACAGTTCTGTAAGCCGCTTTTTCAGGCGGTCAAGGGAACTAGTTCCTAATGCCATGTCCTGAAGTTCGCTGCGCTGGATCTTCCATTTTTCCGGGGAAATAATGATGTTTTTATAGCTGAACTTGGATAGTGTTGTAGTCCTGGTAAGAGCTGCTCGAGTTCAATAATCGGGCTGCTTTGTATGCCCTGGTGCTGGAGGTCGCAAAGCAGACGGAATAAGGGGAGCTCCGAGCGTAAATAGTTGTAGGCGCTGGCCATCCTGGGAACCAAACGTTTACCCAGGATTGCAGAACTCAGTATCAGTTCCCCGTCCCTGACGCATAGAAGCAATTCGTTTAGGGGTATCGAGTCGGCTGAAGATCCGGGATTTAAGATATTGAGCTGATGGGTGTAAATCGCTGCCCGGCGGTTGATGTTGCCGGTGTTTTTTTCTCCCGTGTAACTGATGTCAAAGAAAATCACTTCGGGGTTGGACTGTTGTTCAAGACCTGCAATCTGCCGGCAACAGGCTTCGATTTGCGGGCTGGCAATGCTAAACCTGCCCATTAGCGCATTGGCGGTGCAGCTACCCAACGAAGAGATACAAATGTGCTCACCCAATACAGAAACAAGGGCACTGAGACTGTTGGGCAGGGTGGGAGTGACTACCCCAATTTCCCCCAGGGGAATTTCTTCCAGGCGCAGCGGATTTCCCTGGCTGGTTGCAGCGAATATCAGCCGTGATAACAGGGTTTCTTTGAGCTGCTGCTCGGGTTCTTTGGATTGCTGGTTTTGCTTACAGAGCACATTAACGAGTTCACTCTGGTCCAGCGAATGTTCCAGTCCCGCATAACCGATCCCCTGGTCAGGATCCAGTACCTGCAGGAGCGGGATCTGTTCAGTACCGAATTTGGCCAGGAAATTTTGGATAAAATCGGTAAGTGCCGGCGGGTTCTGCTGGGGCTTTATACGGCTCATGATGCCGATCAGGGCGGGCAGGTGGGTTAAAGCTTTAGTGTTGAGCTTACCAGAATGTATTTTACGTTCGGCAATAATATAGGTGTTCTTGCCACTGTTTCCTGCAGTTTTCGGATGGTCACCAAGGATGCCGGGCCCGGTAGCGTGAAGCAGTAGATGGGCTGCGATCATTTCTTTAACTAGCGATATCAGCTGTCTTTTTTTAACCGAAGGGCTACTGAGCCGGTACATTAGCTCAGTATAACTGATCGCAGTTTTACAGTGTCCCAGTATATCACGAACAATTGGTGTATTCGCGAGTTCGCAGAGCTGGTAACGCTCCTCTGTTTTGCTGAGGTACCTCAGGGCCTGGCCGCAAGGATAATGGCTGCTGTTGGCAATTAATAAACTGGCGGGTTTCAGCTCGTCCCTGGTTGCTGCAGCGGAACAGTTCATCGCTGCCCAATCCGGGAAATGGTGGAGTGCCAGGTTAGGGTAAATCTGAATGCTGTTCTGATCGGTTTTAGCGGCTAAGTCCAGTAGGGAAATGCCGGCAAAGCTACCAAATGGGGTACTCCGGTACTTAGCTCGGTTAAAGTATTTGTGAACGGTCTGGACCATAGCGTCTGGCAACCTGTCAAGCTGGTCTGCAGTTGAGTCCTTGATGCGCTCAAAAAATTCAGGTGAAGAATGGCTGATGGAGGCCTTGAGTTCTTCCCAGCTTTCATCAAGTTCCGCCCCCAGGTGGAATTGGGGCGTTCTGATCAGGATTTTAGGATATAGATTTAATTGGATTTTTTTTATGGGTTTGGGTTGCATACGGCCAAACTAGCTGCATGCACGTGGCGGCAATAAATTTTTACACCAGCAGCGGGTTTACTTACACCAACCGGTAGTCGGGTGCGGGTTTTGCTGCTGTAAGTCCACCCGGGATTCGTCCCGGTTTAGGATCATTTGGTGTAATAAATCTGTTAATGATCAGCCAAATATGGATTTTCAGGCATTGACAATTCAAATCGAAGAACATCCATGGCTGCAGATATTGAGGTCTTTCGTTTGGAACATTATTTCAGGGAACCTTCCCTTTGGGCTAACGCTGCAGCATATCACCGTTTGCTGTGGCTCGGAGATGGCAGGGGGATGCTGTATGTGCGCTCGGGCCTCGATTTTCATATTCCCCAGTATACCACAACTGGCTGGATGATCCGCTTGAAAGAACTTTACTTAAGGAATTTTTTGATCAGTCATCCCGCATATGCCTATGCTGCGCTGTTTGATTCTGGTGTTTGCCAGGCTTTCATTCAAACCGGCACGGAGCTAATCAATGAACTGGACGGGCTGGCTGGCAGGCTGGAAGATGACCTGTCTAGGGGCAGGACCGAGGTGTACCTGCAGCCTTATGTGAACTTACTACTGCTGCATGCTGCGAACCACTACACATTGAAGCATAGTCTGCCGCGGAAATCATGGGAAGCGGGCATTTGGAAAAACTTGCAGGAGCTAATGCAGCAGCATTATAAAACCCGGCTGGCAACAGACTACTACGCGGCCCGGCTGAAGGTGAATGAGCGAAAATTAAACCAAATCTGTAAAGCTTTCTCGGGTAAAAATATCCTGGGCAAGCTCAATGATATGCGTTTTGCCGAGGCCCAGCGCAGGCTGCTTCTGACCAGTGATCCGGTAAAGGTGATTGGCTTGGAACTTGGATATGATAACCCTTCACAGTTTTCAAATTTTTTTAGACAGCTTAAGGGGATGAGTCCGGTTGAATTCCGGAAAATGCGCTGTAGAAAGACCCAGGGTTTCTAAACGGTGGCTAACGGGTTCGGATCCCATCGAGGGCGTTGTTCTAAATTTGCCTATTTTGGCAGCTGTATATCCACTCGTCTAGTTGTTCTAGAATCAAGGTAATTCTGGTTATCGATAAGCATTCAACCTGGTTTCTGAATTTGGAAATATTCAATTTGACGAATCATTGGAACATAGATTCAAAATAGTAACAAATAAGTAACGTAACAAATTTCGAGGTTTCAAAAAAGTTCATAATTTGCCTATGAAAGCCCGGTATGAAGATTTTACCCTATACCGGAGGGGCAGACTAGAAGACTTAGAATCTTTGACTCCAATCTTCTACACCATCTGAGCTCATTTCGAATTATCTTAAATTTTTAATAAGTATCAGCTTATCACGGTAAACCATGGTTGAGATTACCAATAAAAATATTTGGACTCAAAGATAATGCTCAGTTATCCTTGAGTGATAGTAGAGAATGTATAGTTTGATAGTTCAAGGATATCCAATCATTTTTTTAATAATTGAAACAGTTTGGAGATTTCAGAGATAGTGTTCAGTCCTTTTCAGACCAAAGTGTCCACTTCAACTTTGCCACACAGCTGCCGTAGTGTTTGGAACTTTCACTACCCTTATTTAGTCAGATCCGACAGGTCAAATTAACGTTCTCAATTGCTCATCAGGATCATTCTCTACAAGTGCCTTTCCAAATCATAAATCCTTGACCTTAGCGCTTCGCTAAGCCATTAAAATCTGAATCAGGACTAACTGGATCAAACAGCAAAAGAACATCTGTAATGTGCTTAAAATCAGTCAAATGGACAGTTTACATGGTAATTACTGCACATTTTGAAGCGAAAGGAATGGACAGCGGGCTTCAAAATTACTTGTCTACTATTGCCGAAACCTCCACTTTATAACTTAACCGGTTAATCACCGACTAATTGAATACTTGTTGTTTATGAAAACTAGGTTTTTTAGCACAAAAAACTATTGGACTTAGCTTAAAAATATCGTTTCTAACTGCTATATTTAGGCTTTAGGAATTGAAATGGTGATTTAGGTAAGCAGAATATTTGTAGGTATGACACGAAATGAGTTTGTAACCCTTCATATTGAAACGATTAAAGGATTAAAAAGTGCGGATGCCAAAAAGAAAGATTTGGCAAGTTCTCTGTTTAAATATTTACTGACTTTTAAAAGCCGGGAAGTTACATTTCACGTTGATCAGTTTTCGCAACATTCTGGCCTGGAGGCATCATTTTTAAATCAACCTCATGATACCCATAAAAATCCATCTTATGCTGCTCCGCTTATGGACATGTTCGGACTTGGTGAGCTCTTAATGGACGAAAATAAATACCAATCCTTAGTAGAGTCCTCACTGATCTTACTGATGACGGCTGATCTCCAGCTGTATTCAATGAGATATTTTTGTTATAATATACTGTCTTCTACTAATAAATTAGTGAAGCACGATGCATTCTTTGCTTCGGAATTCACAATTAAATTTTCAGATCATTTTTGGAGCGAACTAAGTCTTTGTAGTTGAAATTATGCTACAGTCCAGCTTTTCCACATTTAAATTGCTCATTCTTTGATCGGCATGGTCTGAAAAGCATGGAGCTGATAGCATGGTTTGAATGGGACAGGGTGAGAAGTAGGGCTGGAATAGCAGGGCGCTTCATCATATCAGAAATGAAGTGTTTTAAATGGAAAGGTGATCTAAAAGTCTATCATTAGTTTAAGTCCAAGTCTCTTTACCGAATATTGGTCCCGAGCGATATATGCTAAAAGAGATGCCTTAACCGAATGACCAGTGCTAAGGAATCACCGTGTATCCTCCTACCGAAATAGACAATTGTCATCTAATTTTTATTAAACATTTTTATTCAATAAAATTGTTGAATAAAAATGTTTAATTGTTTACTTTTGTGCAAAATTTAGTAAAAGAATTCCCATGAGCCTAGTCGTAAGATCACTATCATATACCCATCCTGACAATGAAAACCTTTTTCAGGAAATCAACCTCTCCATACATGCCGGTGAAAAAAGTGCTCTTGTGGGAATTAACGGGGTAGGTAAATCAACCCTATTAAAACTTATCGCGGGTAAAATTCTTCCAAGTTCAGGGGAAATTATCAGCTCAGAAAATCCATGGTATGTGCCGCAACACCTTGGGGAATTTGATGATTTGACAATTGCCGAGGCTCTTGCGGTAGATAAAAAGATAAATGCGTTTGCGGCTATTCTTAGCGGGGATGCGAACCCTGTGCATTTCACCGATTTGGATGATGATTGGGAGATTGAAGAAAAAGTGACCAGGGCCATTGATAAATGGGGATTAGGTGCGTTCAATCCAGATCACCTCATGGGCAAACTCAGTGGTGGTCAGAAGACCAAGGTATTTTTGGCGGGAATGGATCTTCACAGCCCCGAAGTGGTTCTTCTGGACGAGCCATCTAATCATCTAGATAAAACAACACGAAAAAAGCTGTACAGATTAATATTAGAAAGCAAGGCCACGATGCTTGTTATCAGTCACGACAAGACCCTGTTGAACATGATGAATAATACCCTGGAGTTGAGTAAACATGGTATTGAGGTATTCGGGGGAAACTTTGAATTTTATCAGCAACAGAAGGCAGACAAGGTGAATGCTCTGCATGCAAAGCTTAATGAACAATCCAAAACACTTAAGCAGACGGAAAAGAAAGCCAAGGACATGGCTTATCAGAGGCTCAAGCAGGAGGCAAAAGGTAAGTCCGCAGGACAAAGCAATTCGATGCCACGGATCATCGCAGGTGGTTTAAAAAGTAAGGCAGAACGCAGTACGGCAAAAGTAATGGATGCCCAGCATGAAAAAATATCAAGTCTTGCGGACAATATCCGAGAGACCAGATCTCAAATCCAGCAGTATCAGGTGTTGAAAATCAATATACCCAGCTCAGATATGCATCCTGGCAAGCTGCTGATCGATGCCCAGGATATTAAGTTTAGCTACCATGGAGAATCACTATGGACTGGCCTTACATTTCAGATCAGGTCTGGAGAGAGGGTGCAAATTGAGGGGAGCAATGGAGCGGGCAAGACCACTCTGTTAAAGATCGTGACCAGACAACTTGAACCTTGTGAAGGATCCTACAGCAGCCAGAATTTTTCTTATCTTTATCTTGATCAGGATTACACAATGATTGACCCCAGCAGAAGTATCTACGAGCAAGTGCAAGCATATGATAGTCAAGGTATGCAAGAACACGAGATCAAGGCATCACTCATCTCTTTTCAATTTGACCGGGAATCATTTGACAGGAAATGTGAAGGCTTAAGTGGTGGCGAGAAGATGAAACTATCATTGTGCTGTCTTGCTGTGAGCAATGGTTCCCCCGATATTTTAATATTGGATGAACCTACCAACAATTTAGACGTGCAAAGTCTAGAAGTGCTTACTCTTGCCGTTAAGAGCTTTGAGGGAACCCTATTGGTTATCTCACATGATGATTATTTCACTGAACAGATCGAAATAAACAAACACATTAATTTAAGCAACAATTAGCCCTTAATATGCCCTTAAAAGATACAGGTACGGAACAAAGCATCAAGGACACTGCCAAGCATATTTTGTTCGCTGAAGGTAAACTACATGCCACTACGCAGGAAATTGCTGATGCAGCCGGGGTAAACAGATCAGCAGTGCATTATTATTTTCGGTCACGAGATCAATTGATCGCTGCTGTATTTGTAGAAGCCATGAATGCGCTCAGTGAGCGTCTGGATCAATGTATGGAATCTCCTCTCCCTTTCAGGGAGAAGGTGGAACGGTTGATTTCAGTTTTTCTGGATGATATGATATCGTATCCTTATCAGGAAACCTTCCTCGTCACAGAAATTAATACCTTAGGTAAACACTTATTGGGCAATCTGGGAACTGGACCAGTCCATTCTTTCCTTGAAGAGATAGCAGCGGAAATGGAAAGAGGGTCGATCCAAAAAATGGAACCCATTAACTTTTTCATGAACCTCTTTTCACTTTTGTCCTACCCTTTAATTATGGCGCCCTTGTACAGGGAATTGTTTCAGATAAATGAAAAAAACTACCAGGAATTGGCCATTGGGCGAAAAAAAATGATTCTCAATATGATTTTTAATCCATTCCAATAAACATGCGCTGGATTGGGTTTAATCTAGGTTGGTGTGCGCTAACCATAAAGTACTCCACTAAAATTGTAAGCCAATCAAACCCCTGTAGAAATAACTCAGCTGATGGATCCTAATACGGTGCCGGAATCTTCGAAAAAATTCCGGCATTCGTTATTCATAACGACTATTTTTTACCCAGTGATAATCGTTTTGGCTTCAAGAAACTCTTCAAGCCCATAGGCACCATTCTCCCGGCCTATTCCGGAGTTCTTGTAACCACCAAAGGGGGCCAGGGGATCGTGTCTTAAAGTATTGATCAGTACCCTCCCCGCCTTGAGTTTTGCCGCAACCGCTGAAGCATGCTCAACATTTTCACCGCTAACATAGGCCATAAGGCCGTATTCGGTGTCATTAGCGATGGCTATGGCCTCCTGCTCATTGAGGTAGCTTATTACTGATAGTACAGGTCCAAAAATCTCTTCGCGTGCGATGTGCATTTGATTATTCACGCCTAAAAAAATGGTGGGCTTGACGTAGAATCCTTCGTTGAGGTCCTGTGGATGACCCAGTCCGCCAGTTAAAAGCTCGGCACCTTCCGCAATACCGATGCTGATGAAATCCTGGATACGCTGGTACTGCTTCTGACTGGCCAGCGGACCCAATTTAAAGTCGCCTTCCAACGGACTGCCGACTGTAAATGCTCCGGCTGACTCGATCAACTGCGCTTTAACCTCATCTAGCCTATCCTCAGGCACCAACAATCTGGTCCCTGCTATGCATGCCTGACCGTTATTCATAAAAGCGGCCTGCAACGCCATTGGTATTGCCTTTTCCAGATCCGCATCTCCGAGAATCAGGTTGGCAGATTTCCCGCCCAATTCAAGAGTGACCCTTTTCATGGTCGCCAATGCTTCCTTTGCTATGATCTTGCCCACCAGAGTGGAGCCTGTGAAAGATATCTTTGTGACCTCAGGACTAGCCATGACCGCTTTGCTGATTACATCGCCACGTCCATTGACCATATTGACTACCCCATCTGGCAAATCTGCAGCGTGTAGGCATTCCATCATAATTTCTGCCTGCCAGGAACCAAACTCGCTAGGTTTGAGCACCACGGTACATCCAGCGCCCAGGGCGGCTGAAACTTTGACCGCAATTGATCCGGCCGTGGCATTCCAAGGGGTAAAAAGTGCGGATACGCCAATAGGCTCCATGATGACAGTTGACTGGTTTACCTGTTTGGTAAATTCATATCCTTGCAAAACCTTAATTTGATCTAGAAAGGTCGTCGCCGCAATTACGTTTGCCCATTTGGCACGTTCTCTTGGCGCACCATACTCAATGGTGGTGGCCTCTATCAAATCATCCAGGCGTTTTAATATTTCATCATGGATCCTCTGCATGAGGACAGCACGCTCTTCAACGGTGGTCTGGCTATAATCATACAAGGCATCACTCGCAGCTTGTATCGCATTGCAGGCATCCGTCTCATCGGCATAGGTGATCCTGGCGATTGTTTTGCCATCAAGCGGACTGATGATTTCGGCCGTTTCTGTGCCGGAAGGTTCCCTGAACGCTCCGGCGAAATAGGTGCTTTTTATCGTTTTCATATCTTTTTCGTTTATAATTAAGGGTTTTCATCCACCTTGATACCTTGCTGTAGGACTCATATTATAAAGCTAACATTAGGATCCTAGCCTGGCGAAATGCTAGAACTAAGTTAGGTATGCTGGGTTAGACTTAAACGCATAAATTAGGGCTAAGTGGACATTTTCAGCACCGAAGCGTACAATACAGTTTTTAAACCCTAGCTATCAAAATTATCTACAGAAATATTCGTCAGTGTTAGATTTTAAGCCCAACTGAAATCCATGGGAAGTATAATCAGTTCCATTCATCAGACAGTCCGGGTCAAAGCTCTATTTGTCCATCTTAGGTTGCTAGTACTGGTGTTTCATCGCATGTAGGTCTACTTTCGATCTATCAAATAACCTTAAAAATATCATCATGAAAACAAGAACATCATTTTTCCTAAAAAGCACTTTCTTTTTCTTTTTGCTTGGCCTGGCCCTTTCCGTCTGTAAAAAGGATAGTACCGGTCCAGAACCTGTCACCGCACCGATTGAATTCCCTCAGACCGCTAAAACACAATTTATCGAAACTGATGGTGTAGAGATTGCCTACAGAGTATTGGGGAATGCGAAAGGTATGCCCTTGATCCTGGTATCCTCGTTGGGCAGTACCATGGACGACTGGGATCCCTCCGTTACCAACGGGCTTTCCCAAAAACGTCCCGTTATCCTGTTTGATATCCCGGGGGCGGGCTCCTCAGCTGGAACAACTCCGGATAATATATCGGATATGGCCAAAGGGGTAGCGGCTTTCACCAAAAAGCTGGGCTATTCCAGAGCTGATTTCCTAGGGTTTTCTATGGGCAGCTTTATCGTTCAGCAAATTGCGCTGACTGAACCCTCGCTGGTGAATAGAATGATTTTGACCGGTACCGGTCAAAAGGGTGCCGAAGGTTTGTTGGATTTACCACAGCACCTGGCCGCCTCGGCAGGACTGAGCCCGCAAGATGCCTTCCTGAATTTTGGGTTTACCAGTTCACCTGCAAGCATCAGTGCTGGTAGGGCTGCTTACCAGCGGATCCAGAAACGCACGGTAGACCGCGATAAACCACTCAGTCAGCAAAGTAGCTTTGCTGAGCTCACCGCAGTACTGGGCTGGGCGCAACCTGATCCCAATGCCCTTAAAGCATTGGAAACAGTTCAGCAACCGACCTTAATTGTACAGGGAGAACAGGATGTTCTGGTTCCGGCCATTAATGCGAAAAGAATGGCTGAGCGCTTGCCCCATGGAAAACTTGTCCTTTTGCCCGACGCAGGGCATGCAGCATTTTTCCAGAACGCTGATCTTTTTGTAGAACTGGCCCACAAATTTCTTACCCAACCCCAACGTAAATAGCATCGCTATGAAAACTGTATTCATTGACCTCCGGAAGCGGCTTGCCGCTGGGATGATCGCTTTCGCTTCTATTTTGGCCATATCCACAGCCCGGTTCGAGCAGGATTCCCAAAGTTGTGGTATGATCACGGTTCAGAAGGGAAAAAAGGCAAGCGGTTGGAGAGTTGCCCTGAATAGCTCAGTTCCCTAGATGTCCGCCTGGCGCCAGAACCTGTCCACTTCAGCGAGGTTTTGGTTTCCATGGTGGGGCAGAGCCACTAAATTTATACAATCAAATCACAAAGATTAAAGAATTATGAAACTATACACAATAAACAATGCCCGCTTCCTAGGAATGCTGGCTTTTATCTTCGCTGCATTACAGTTATCCGCATCTGTATCTGCCGCAGCAAAACAATCGGTGCAAACAAACGTTAAAGAAATTTCTTCAAAAGATCCCTTTGAGCACGTCAAACAGGTAAAAGCCGGTGTACTTGATGTGGGGTATATTGAGGCAGGTCCTGCGGATGGGGCGCCAGTGCTGCTGATTCATGGCTGGCCTTATGATATTTACAGTTACAAAGAGGTCTCAGAGATTTTAGCGGCTAAAGGCTACAGGGTACTGATCCCGTACCTGCGCGGTTTTGGCAGTACTAGGTTTTTGTCCGAGGCTACTGTGCGAAATGGACAACAGTCTGCTTTTGCTGTCGATATGATTGAATTTCTGGATGCACTGAAAATTAAAAGCGCTATAGTTGGTGGCTTTGACTGGGGAGCCCGCACTGCAGATATTATGGCTGCTTTATGGCCTGAGAGGGTAAAGGGATTGGTGTCAGTGAGCGGCTATCTGATCGGAAGTCAGGCTGGTAACAAGGCACCATTAAACCCTAAAGCCGAACTGGCCTGGTGGTATCAGTTTTATTTCGCTACAGAACGCGGCCAGACTGGCTATCAGGCCAATACATCCGAGTTTAACAGGCTGATCTGGCAAACCGCATCGCCGACCTGGAAATTCAGCGAAGAAACTTATAACCGTTCTGCCGCCTCGTTTGCTAATCCCGATCATGTAAAGATCGTGATTGACAATTATCGCTGGAGATTGGGCATTTCTAAAGGAGAGGACCGCTACAATCCGCTGGAAGAAAAACTTGCCGATGCACCCTCTATCACGGTTCCATCGGTAACCCTGGAAGGTGATGCAAATGGTGCTCCGCACCCCGACCCGGCCAACTACGCCTTCCGCTTCACAGGAAAATATGCACACCACAATATCACTGGCGGGGTAGGCCATAATTTACCGCAGGAAGCCCCTCAGGCCTTTGCCGATGCCATACTTGAAGTTGCCGCATGGGCCCGTTAAAAATTATCAGATCATAAGAAATCAAATTCAAAATTTAAATACAATGGAAAATCAAATCGTTTTTTCCGCCACCGGCGGATCAGTAATTAGTAAAACATTATACACTGGCAAAGTCCACATCACTGGCGGTAGGGAAGGGGCGGCAAAGAGCACCGACGGACGTTTAGACATTAGCCTGTCCACACCGGGAAGTACTGGCAAAGGCACCAATCCTGAGCAACTCTTTGCTGCAGGCTGGTCTGCCTGCTTTATCGGCGCTATGCAGCACAATGCCGCTGCCGCAAAAATCAGGCTTCCCGAAGGAACTTCTGTAGACGCTGAAGTTGACCTGGGTACCGGCGACCAAGGATTTGCCTTGCAGGCAAGGTTCCAGGTTCACCTGCCAGGCCTATCCATTGAGGAGGCATCTGGTATTGTGGAGGCTGCTCACCAGAGCTGTCCGTATTCCAAGATTAGCAGAAATAATATCAATTTAGAAATCTCAGTCGAGGTATAACGGGCGATTGGTCCGCAAGATTGCGGGACCATAATCAAACATTTCATTCAAACAATGGCGCATCGATAACCTGGAACTGAAATTTTCGATTAATAAAATGCTGGTATCATCGGTTATACTGGTATCAAAACTATACCATATGCATTTTACCTTTGTTGAAATTTATAATTGAAAGATCATGAAAAATTTAAATGGAAAAATAGCCCTGGTCACAGGCGGAAACAGCGGCATCGGTTATGCCACGGCAAAAGAGCTGATTGCGCAGGGTGCGCAGGTAATCATCACCGGCCGCAGAGCAGAAGCTGTGCAGCATGCTGCAGCAGAACTTGGTGCAACTGGTTTTGTGAGCGATCAGGGAAAAGTTGCTTTGATTGAGGAGCTTGCTGCCAAAGTGGGCCAGCAGTTTGGCAATATAGATATCCTGTTTATCAATGCTGGGGTTTTAGGGGGAGCAAGTATTGATGGTGCTAAAGAATCTGATTTTGACTATGTAATGAATGTCAATTTCAAAGGCGCTTATTTTACTTTAAGCCGGTTTATTCCGATTTTGAAAGACGGAGCCTCTGTAGTATTCCTTTCTTCGAATACAGCAGGTATGAGCGGGCCCAACTCCTCAATATACAGCTCAGGTAAAGCGGCTTTGAATTCGGTCATGAAAATAGCAGCCGTTGAACTTGCGCCCCGTAAGATCCGCGTGAATGCGGTGAGTCCGGGTCCGACCCAGACCGAGATCCTAAATAAACTTGGGTTGGACGAAGCTAGCCGTAGAGGGTTGGACGACTGGATGATCGAGCGTATTCCACTTAAAAAAATTGGCACTCCGGAGGATGTGGCAAAGATGGTGGCCTACTTTTCGGGGGAAGCCTCCAGCTTTATCACGGGTGCAGAAATTGTCATGGACGGAGGAATGAGCTTGTAGCTCTTGAAAAATGAAATTTCAAATCAAAAGCGCAGGTGTGGTCTGCGCTTTTGCAAATTTAAGCCAAATCGAGTGATATAAAATGCGGAGAAGATAGTAATTTAGCAACTATGACCAGTGCAGAACAAATCAGAAGGGCCGGTGAGATACTTTCCGACCCCAGAAATCAGAAAGAGGAAGTCCAGGCCTTGCAGGACACGATGTATGTGATTGGTGGAAAATGGAGGCTGTTAATCATCAATTCGATCTGTAACGGGAACAGGCGCTTCAGGGACATTCAAAGAAGTATCCCTGGGATAACAACCAGGATGCTCTCCCGAGAACTAAAAGATATGGAAGCTAATCAGTTGATCAAAAGGACTGTCAGCCCGACAATACCGGTATTGGTTGAATATACCGAAACAGATTACTGCATGTCCTTTGGTGCAATTATCCTGGAAATGATCAATTGGGGAAAGCAACACAGGCAGCGAATAAAGAACAGTCAACAGCCCACTTCTAGAGGGTTTCCATGTCGAAAACCAGTATCTGCAACTCTCTTATAATAATACCTATGATCCAGTAGATATTACAACCATGAACAATACCAGCTTCAAGATATCAAACACCATCATTTGGACCAGTTCAATTGTGCTCGGTGTACTTTCCTCAGTGCCCCAACTTGCTTCACACCAGTTCAACGTTTTAGAAGCTGTTGTGAATGCGGGTATTACCGCTGCCTTTGCCGTGAGCATGTGGTACTTCAATATCTATATGCTTTCCAGAAAGAGCAACAGGCGAAAAGGTCAGCAGATCTCCTACCATAAACTTTTAAGTTCCCTGCTTTTTGGTCTTGTTCTGATGCTCGGTCTGGCCTATATACAACAGCTGATCCTTTCCCACATCGATTTTGGCCCGACCATGCTGATGGTAGAGGTTCGCGGGATTCTGATCAACCTGGTCTTTTACATGTTCCTTAATCTGATGCAGCAGAATTACGAGAACCAGTACGTGAATATGGAGCTGGAACGTTTCAGAAATGACAACCTAAGTGCCCAATATGATCTGCTCAAGCAACAGGTAAACCCTCATTTCCTTTTCAACAGTTTGAATACCTTAAAGGCTATGGTAGAAACCAAAGATGAGCAATCGGTGGATTTTATTCTCAAGCTCGCCAATTTCTACCGCTATACCCTGGAGAGCCGCAAGCTTGACCTTATCCATGTCAGGGAAGAAATGGAAATATTGAACGCATATCTTTTTTTACAAAAGGCCAGGTTTGACGGCGGATTCATTTTCAACAGTACACTGAGTGATCAGGTACTGGACACGCTCATTCCGCCTTTTACCCTGCAGCTATTGGTTGAAAACTGCCTGAAGCACAACGTGGTTTCGCTACAGAAACCGTTGCACATTAACATCTATCAGCAGGGCGAGAAAATCGTGGTAGAGAATCAGGTTCAACTGAAAAACAGTGAGGAAAATTCCCTGGGCGTGGGCCTCAAAAACATAGAACTCAAATACAGTCATTTGCTTGACAGTCATGTCGAGGTGCTAATTGACCAGCAACTATTTCAAATTAAACTGCCATTAATTTATGAACATCACCATCATTGAGGACGAACTGCGAACTGCTAAATCGCTTGAAAACATACTCAAAGAATTGCGGCCTTTCGCTAAAATTGCCGGGCCTCACCAAAGCATAGAAGAGGCGGTAGCTGCCCTTTCTGTGGGCCAGCAGCCCGACCTAATCTTTATGGATATCCAGCTGGCCGACGGCTTAAGTTTTGATATCTTCAAATCAGTAGAGATCAACTGCCCAGTTGTGTTTTGCACTGCTTTCGACGAATACTCCCTGGAAGCTTTCAAGCGCAATGGTGTAGATTATATACTGAAGCCATTTTCAAAGGATGATATTGCAGTCGCATTGGGGAAAGTTGACAATCTGAAGAATTTTTTCCAGCAAGCGGTGATGCCCGACATAAGTAACCTTTTGGTTCAGATGGTACAGCCTACTGAAAAAACCAGTTTTTTGGTTTTCAAGCAGCAGAAATATACCACCGTCCATACTGCACAGATCGCCTACTTTTACATTCGCAATGAATCTACTTCCATCATGTGCCTCGATGGTCAGGAGTTCTCCCTCAACCAGTCCTTGGACCAGGTTTCGGGGCAGGTGTCCCAAAAGCAGTTCTTCAGGGTCAACCGGCAATACTTGGTGAATTTTAGCGCCATCAAGGAGATAGAACATTATTTTTTGCGTAAGCTTTATGTTAAACTGTTGATCCAAACCCCTGACAAACTGCTCATCAACAAGGAAAAATCTACCGCCTTCCTATCATGGATGGAAAACCGTTGACCTAGGCTGACAGGGATTTCTGCGGGAATGGTTTCCATTACCCGTTGGGCTTTAGGTTGCCGGACGTTGCCATCAACCAAAACAAGAATCTGCGGCATGATTAAAATATAATGGTGCGTCCGTTCCGAACGTCTTGTTCAACTAACAAATAAGCATGGCTGCGTCAGGGATTTCTGGCGCAGCTATTTTACTTTAGAATGCCGTAACAGTAAATAGCCAATACCATTGGCGAACCACCTTGTCTAATTCGCGATTTGAAATGCCCGTTTCAGCTTGAATGTGCTGTTTTAGGGCTCCATCGGTCCTTAGATTTGAATCATATTAAAAGATCCAGATCATGAAAAAGACACAAATAATTATCCTAAGCGTATTAACCATCATCTTGTTGCTTGCCGCAACCTTTGCTGATAGGTCCATGGCCTCCAAGTCCGCTATTTCTAAAACCATCAAAGGCGACGGCTTTGTCGTGCTTGAACTTTTCACTTCCGAGGGGTGTTCCAGCTGTCCCGCTGCAGACGAGCTGCTTGCCAAAGTGCAACGCGAAGCCGGCAACAAACCTGTTTATGTGCTTGCTTACCATGTTGATTATTGGGATCGCCTGGGCTGGCGAGATGTGTTCAGCAGCCCTGGTTACTCCAAACGCCAATATCAATATGCCAACAAACTCGGCGCCCAAGTGTACACGCCTCAAGTGGTCGTGAATGGTAAAACAGAATTTGTCGGCTCCAACCTGGCAGCTTTAGATTTTGCACTTGCCAGTGGGCTTAATGGTGTCCAGGAAAGCACCATTCGGTTGGAAGGCAGGCAGAATGACGGGAAACTCGAACTCAGCTATCAGGTTACCGGAAAATCCCAGGATGACCAACTTCTGATCGCAGTGGTGCAAAAAAATGCCGTCCACCAAATTAAGCGTGGCGAAAACGAGGGCCGTACACTTACCCATGCACAGATCGTCAGAAGCCTGCAGGCATTTCCGCTTGGCAAGGCTGATGCTGGCGAGGTCAGCTTCTTGATGCCTAAAGATTACAATACATCTGCGTGGGAAATCATCGGACTTTTGCAGGGAACAAAAACTTCAGCAATTCACGGCGCCACCAGGGCAATGATGACCTCTACTGATAATCAAATCCAAAAATAAATCAAGCCAATAAATAATAACCTTTTAAGCTAAAATAAACATGAAAACCATTTTAAAAACATCCAGCGGTCTCAAACAAATTTTGATGATCGGAGTATTTTCTCTTGCAGCGCTATTGTTCAATTCATATAGCGTGAACGCTCAGCAGCGTATTAAAAATATAGTACTAGTACATGGGGCCTTTGCCGACGGCTCAAGCTGGAAGGCGATATACGATATCCTGAGCAAAAAGGGATTTCACGTAAGCATTGTCCAGAATCCGCTGAGTTCTCTGAAAGATGATGTCGCAGCTACCAAAAGTGTTTTAAATATGCAGGACGGACCTGCAATTCTGGTAGGACATTCCTGGGGCGGAGCGGTGATCAGCGAAGCCGGAGTTCATACTAAGGTAGCGGGACTAGTCTATGTTGCAGCCTTCGCGCCAGACAAAGGTGAGACAGCAGGTCAATGGATCGGGGCAGCGCCTGCAGCGCCAGAAGCAGGTTTCACAGCTGCTGATGAATTTGGTCTGGTCTATTTTGAACCTTCAAAATTTCATGGTGGCTTCGCAGCAGATTTAAGCCAAGTCCAAAGTGATTTCATGGCCACATCACAGGTGCCGATAAAAGTGCACAGCTTTGAAGAAGCCATCGAAAATGTCGCCTGGAAAACCAAACCTACCTATGGTATAGTTGCCACCCAGGATAAAGCACTCCATCCAGATACAGAAAGAAAAATGTATCAAAGGGCTGGTGCCAAGATCACCGAAATCAAAGGCAGTCATGTGATTTTCATTTCCAAGCCCCAGGCTGTTGCCAACGTAATCATTGAGGCAGCGCAGAATTCTTTATATAAATAATTATCACCAAGCACAACCTAACATCAGAAATCATGAACACTAAAACAACAAAAACAATCTATTGGATCGGTATTCTTCTAACTTCCTTATGGTTCGGAGCGAGCGGCTTCTTTGAACTGACTAAAAACGCCCTAGTTTGGGAGATTACGCAACAACTCGGTTACCCAGCACACTTTATATACCTGCTAGGTATTGCGAAGGTGGCAGGGGTTATTGTTCTGCTCGTACCTAACAAATTACTTAGGTTGAAAGAATGGGTGTTTGCCGGCGTATTCTTTGATATCATTTTCGCATTTGGATCAAAAGTAGCTGTACTTGGGGTTGGCTCAGCTGTGGATGCGGTAATTGCCTTTATAATGGTCAGCGTGAGCTATGCAATGTTTAGAAAGCTCTACCCGGTTTCCTATTCCGGGCCTGAAGTTCAATAATAAACACCGGATAATGATAATTCAAGAGTAAGATAAGAAACACAGGTAGGAGTTAAATGATCTCCTGCCTGTGTTTTTTGCAACTCAACTGTTTTTCATATGTAATTATTCGATGATAATGCCTTAAATTACAGACTTGGTTATTGAACTTTTACAATTTTGTAGCATTTAATGGGTGTCGTTAAATTATTCTAAAGAGTTATCTCCTAATTTTGCGATTCTCGTAAGGTCATCAAGTAGGCTTCTAGAAAAGTAGATAGGCTCCGGACCAATACCCATGGCGCTGTATAAGCTTGGCCTTCTCATCCTGGGCAGAATTCGAACCAATTGATTAATCCACATAGGTATAACTTAGGTCATCCGATCTTTCAACATCATTTTTAATGCAGTTGCGGTAATACGGCAGCCATACCGGTCCAGTGAATTAGTGTTTGTATGATGAGGTTTGTCTTAATTTGATAATGATTTGGATAAGGCACTATTACAATGTTCGCCTTTAGAGCCTTGATATTTAAAAGTACCCGAAACAATCTGTATATCTGAGGAAATGCTATAATTTTCAGTAAACCCTCGTCATTGTTTTATTTTTAAAATTCAGGCTGATAAAAGCGCATTTTGCCTTATAATAGGGCGGTAAGGCTAGAAGACTTAGAATCTTTTACTTTAGCATCATCTAAATTACTCCTGTTTATCTTCTATTGCTATGTGATTGAATACTAATTCATCACTGTCAGACTAAATATTTAAGCACAGTATGTGTAACCGGTGCATTCATTATAATGGCCATGTATCTCTTCGTGATAAAGAAATAATGGAAAATATAGGCTAGAACTCTTTGTTGCAGATAATTACTTCAAATACTGACATTTAGTACACGAGGCAATAATATAGAATGTTTTTATATCATATTGTGAGATAATTATCTATATATTAGTGAAAAATTGCCAAATGAACCGGATTAAAGAAATTCTAGATGAGAAGGGAATAAAGCAAACTTGGCTAGCTGAAAAATGCGGAAAAAGTTATAATATGATTAATTCTTACGTCCAAAATAGGCGACAGCCTTCTGTAGAGTTCCTTTACAAAGTCGCAGAAATTCTCGAAGTCAATGTGCGAGAGCTACTTGTTGAAAAGGAGGATATTAAATGAGTACTAAGTTTTTCACTAATGATGGGGAAAATACACTCCTTAAAAAATTTGATGGTATTTTTAAACATACCAATGTTCATTTTTTTGATGCACTTGTGGGATATTTTCGTTCATCAGGTTATTTTAAAATACGCGAGCATCTTAACGGCGTGGAAAAAATTCGAATCCTTGTCGGTATAGACGTTGATAGGTTAATAAGTCAGGCAGCAAACAAAGGATTAGAATTCAATCTTAATTCAGAGCTCACTAGACAAGAGTTTTTGAAAGACTTAAAAACTGACATTCAGAATGCTGCCTATAAAAAAGAGGTTGAAGATGGTATAGTAGAATTTATTGGCGATATCGCAAGTGGAAAAATAGAAATAAAGGCACACCCGGATAAAAATATCCATGCCAAAATCTACGTATTCAGACCAGAGATTTGGAATGAACATAATAGCGGATCGGTAATTACTGGATCTAGTAATTTAAGCGAAGCTGGGCTTGATAGAAACTTTGAATTTAACGTTGAGTTACGTGATTATGATGATGTGGTTTTCGCAAATACAACTTTTGAAAAACTATGGGTTGAATCGGTCGACATCTTGTCATCGGAAGTCTCGCTTGTAAAAAATCAGACATTTCTGAATACAGAGTTTACACCGTTTGAGATTTATATTAAGCTACTTATTACGTATTTCGGCAATAGCATAGAGTATGATCCGGAGTCAATCTCTGATTTGCCAAAGGGATATAAAAAATTAGCATATCAAATTGATGCAGTTAATGATGGTTTTACTAAATTACTGAAACACAATGGTTTTATTTTGGCAGACGTTGTTGGTTTGGGCAAAACCATCATTGCTACTATTATCGCCAAAAAATTTTATTTTTCTAATGGTTATAGGACTAAAACACTGGTAATTCATCCACCAGCTTTAGGCGACAATTGGAAAAAAACAATGCGCGACTTTGAAGTGCCGAATGTTGATTACATTACTAACGGCAGTATACATAAAGTTAAGCATCCTGAAGACTACGATCTCATCATTGTTGATGAGGCACATAAGTTTAGATCCGATGAATCGGAAATGTTCAATGAGTTACAAAAGCTCTGCAAGACAGAAAGAAAGAGACCAGGTATCAATGGTACCAGTCATAAAAAGGTTATGCTTGTCACTGCAACTCCGCTAAATAACAAGCCTGAAGATATTCGCAATCAGTTGTATTTATTCCAGGATTCTAAAAGATCAACATTGGAGGTGGGGAATTTGCAACATTTTTTTAGGCCATTAATTGATGAGTATCGGAAACTTAAAAAGGAGTTTGATCATGATAAGATTGCGCATGGTGTAAAGCGGATTTATGACGAGATCAGAGTAAAAGTACTGGAATCAATAATTGTAAGAAGAACGAGAACTGATATAAGAAATACTCCCGCGTATTGGGATGATATAAAACGTCAAGGGGTTACTTTTCCTGAAATTGAACCTCCTAGACAAGTACTCTATCAATTGGACGACAAGCTGAACGAACTGTATGATACCACATTTGATATTATTAAGGACACACAGAACGGACTTGGGTATTTTAGATATCAGGCAATAAAATACCTAAATCCAGAGGCCAAAAAACAATACAAACAGGCTAACTTAATATCTGAGCAATTGGCCCATATTATGAGGATTTTATTGGTTAAAAGAATTGATAGCAGTTTTCATGCCTTTAAAATGAGCTTGGCGAGATACTATGACGCAAATCGTGCTATGCTCAAAATGATTGAAAATGACAAAATCTATATTGCTCCTAAAATTCCCGTCAGCGAATTTATATTGGACGACAATGAAGATAAACTTGAAGAACTTTTAAAGAATGCGGACAACCCGGAAATAATCCAACAATTTAAGGCCGAAGATTTTTCGGAGACTTTTATAAGAGGAATTAAAAAGGATAATGAAACATTAAAGAAGTTGAATCAAGCTTGGTCGTCAATTGATAGCGACCCGAAATATGATACATTTTTGAGCAAGATCAAATCTGAATTTTTATCGGACAAAATAAATGATAACAAAAAGCTTGTTATTTTTTCAGAGTCTCGAGAGACAACCGATTATTTATCGACTCGGCTGAAAAACGATGGCATTGATAAAATTCTATCTGTAAACAGTTCAAATCAAAAAGAGCTAACCAAGCTGATAGCAAAGAACTTTGATGCTAATCAACCAAGCTTGTTTGATACAAATGAGTACAATATTATTATCACAACGGAAGTATTGGCGGAAGGCGTAAACCTGCACCTATCTAACGTAATAATTAACTACGATATACCTTGGAATGCTACAAAGCTAATGCAACGCATTGGTCGGGTTAACAGAATTGGTACACTATCCTCTAAAATATACATATATAATTTTTTCCCAACCGTACGTACTGACAATGAGATAGAACTGAATAAAAAAGCCTATATGAAATTGCAGGCATTTCACTCAGCTTTGGGCGAGGACAGTCAGATCTATTCGGTAAAGGAGGAATTTAGCACTTTTGGGCTTTTTGCGAAATTGCCAAATGAAGAAAAAGACGAGCGCTTGGAATACCTTAACTATATAAGGCAGTTTAAAGAACAATACCCAGAGGCATATGAGAAAATAAAAAACAAAATACCTGAACGGGGACGAACAGGTAGAAGAAATGGGGAATTAAATGAGCATACTATTACCTTTATTAGAGATAACCGTAGGGATGCATTTTACCTTGTCAGCCCTGATCTCAATTTGGAAGAGTTAACATTTACAGAAGCGGCCAAAGTATTTAAAGCTACAGTTGAAGAAAAACCATTTGCATTGCATCAACTACATCATCAGCAAATAAACTCCGGGCTTGATTGTTTTTACAAAGAACTGGACATTGTTAATTTAAGTGATATTGCGCCCGTGAAACTTGGCCCTAATGAAAAACGGGCAATCGCTTTTGTCTCCCATAATTCAGAATTGGATTTTGTTTCACCGGATCAGAAGAAGCTATTAGAAGAAGCCGTGATAGCAATTAAAAAGGGACGATTTCAAAAGCTACCTCGTGAGGTTAACCAATTGATGAAGACCCACAAAGGAAGTGAAAAGAAACTAGTCGATATCTTTAATATTCTGATCCAAGTTATTAAACAATATCCAATACGCGAAAACAGATATAGTGAACAAGCTGATGTTTTGCCGAAAAAAATAGAGCTACCAAAAATAATTTTATCAGAATCTTTCTCAAATTAGGATGGATAAACACTTGATCGAAGATGTTTTTAAAACGTCATATAAGTATGAAAGTTGGAAAAGACTGCTTACAGTTCTTTTTCCCAATGCAGATTTTTACAACACTCCAATTCAAAGTGTTGATAAAACTCTTGCAAAGCATTCAATCGTGAAATCAATATCTGAATTTGGTAGCGCGAAACTTGTGGATGGTAAGCTAATCCGTTTTTATGACGTTGGTCTTGAAAAAGGCAAGAGCGTTAATAAAAATCGTGTCGGCTTGAGAAATGTAATTCATACTGAACTGAATCCAGGAGATACTGATGCCCTTTTCGCTGTCTACCATGTAGAAGATGAAACGGATTGGCGTCTTACCTTTATTTCGAAATCAATTTATTGGGACAAAGATTTTGTTGAACATATAAACATTACGCATTCGAAGAGATTTACTTATGTGCTAGGTGCAAATGAAACAGTTCGAACGGCAGTCTCTCAATTTGAAACTCTAACGGAAAAGAAAGTAGATTTGAAAAGTTTAATAAACGCATTTTCAGTTGAAAAACTAAACCGTGAATTTTTCACCCTCTATAAATCGCAATACGAAAAGTTTTTCCGATACCTTGTCGAACACGAAGGTTTTCGCGCCATACTACTAGATAAAAGTAAAATTCAAATTGATGATCAAGAAAAGCCATTAAGGGATTTTACCAAAAAACTGCTAGGTCGGATTGTTTTTCTATACTTTTTGCAGAAAAAAGGCTGGATGGGTTGCCCAGCTGGCTTAACTGATTGGCAGAATGGCGATAAGCAGTTTTTACTGAATCTATTTACAAATTTTGAGGAGAAAGATAGGTTCCTTAGTATTTGCCTTAGCGAATTATTCTTCAATACCTTAAATCGCCGTGCTGAATTCTTCAAATTTACAGGTACCCGAGTTCCGTATTTGAATGGTGGGCTGTTTGAGCCAGACGAGCCAAAGGCATCGAGAACAATTGATTTTCCGGTAAGTTATTTTGAAAAGTTGTTCGATTTTTTCAGCGAGTATAATTTTACAATCGATGAAAATAGTCCAGATGATCATGAGGTGGGAATCGACCCAGAAATGCTTGGGCACATTTTTGAAAATCTATTAGATGATAATAAGGGTAACGGCACGTTCTATACTCCGAAGGAAATCGTCCAATATATGACTCAGGAGAGCCTAATACAATATTTGGAAACTCATTTAGGGAAAAATGAGGCAATAGCACAGTTCATTCGTTACGGACAAAAAGGGGATGAAAAAGTTAGGCACAACTTTATTCGGGACAATGCGAAGAAAATCGAGGAACTTTTAGATAATGTTAAAATTTGTGATCCCGCGATTGGCTCTGGTGCTTTTCCAATGGGCATGCTCCATGAAATCTTTAAGGCCAAACTTTCCCTCGACTGGACATTGGATAGAGTTGAAGTTAAGAAGAATATCATTCAGAAGTCTATATATGGCGTTGATCTTGATAGCGGTGCTATCGATATAGCGCGACTTCGCTTTTGGCTCGCGCTAATCGTAGATGAGGATGAACCTCATCCACTGCCTAATTTAGATTTCAAAATCATGCAGGGAAACAGCCTACTAGAGAAATTCGAAGGAATTGATCTTAGTAAGATTCATGAGGGGCAGATTTACAATGTGGAGTTAAAGGACGCTCAAATCGATATGTTTTCTGGCAGGTCCAAGAAGAAGGTTTCTCAAACACTTAGCTTTGAGCGAATTGAGGATTTGATGAATTCATATTACGGCGCAGATAATCCAGACTTAAAGAAGGATCTGCACCAAAGAATTGATAAGCATGTGCTTGACCATATTCACTTTACTCTAGAAGAGCACAAAACAGAGCTCATAAAGGACTCCAAAAAATATATAAAAAATATTAGTACAAAAGTAGCGTCACTTAAAACCGCAGAGCAAAAACTTGCATTCCAAAAAGATAGTCGGGATGCAAAAAATTTAAAGAATTTGAATCTGCACCTAGATCAGATCAATCAAAAGGAAATAGAGTTATTTCGCTTGAGTCAATCATCAGACAGACCTTTTTTTCTTTGGCACCTATTTTTCAAAGAAGTGTTTGATCAGGGCGGGTTTGACATTTTGATAGGGAATCCACCCTATATAAACGCAAATGCTTTAAAGAAAATGTATGGCTCGGTACGTTATGACGAATTAAAAAGTGGTTATAAAACTGCAAAAGGTACCATTGACATCTATATTTTATTTTATGAGCTTGGAATAAACATTCTAAAGGAGGGTGGGGTGCTAAGTTATATTAATCCAAACAGGTATTTATCTGCAAGTTATGGAGAGGAACTTAGACGATTTATTTATGATACAACACAACTAATATCACTGGCAGACTATAGCGGCATTAAGGTATTTAAGGAAGCCAGTACTTACCCCGTAGTTACAATACTTCAGAAAAGTTCTGATCAACAGGAAAGCCCAATCGCCATAAGACATTTTAATTCCTTGGGAAAGATGAGTTCAGAGCGAGAAGTACCATCCACGGATTTAACTTATTTACCGGGTTATATATGGGGATACCTGCTGAACGAAAAAATCAACATAACTAAGTTGATTATTCAACAAAGCGAGTCGATTTCAAATGTCGGATTGATTAATGCGACATCAACGGCAAAAGAAGCTGATGACTATCATTACTTGATAAACGAGAATCATGTTGGTAAGAAATTGATCAACACAGGAACCATCGATAGATACACCTCGACCTGGGGTACACGTAAAATGATTGATAAGGGTGAAGACTATCTTTATCCAAGACTTGACATTCATAACTCAATAGTCAGCCGCAATAGAAGGGAGTTATATTCATCACCTAAAATTATATTAGCTAAAATTGCAATACGGACAGAAGCCTTTTTCGATAAGCATGGTGAATATGCATCAGTAAATACAAATTGCATTCATACCTTCAGCCCTGATTATCTCCCGGAATATGTACTATGCTGGATAAACTCAAAGCTTTATCAATTTCTTTTCGAAAGTTTTTTCGATGGATTAAGAATGTCTGGAGGGTTTTTATTGTACTCCGCCCCTAATGTTCTTAACACCAACATAAAAAGGATACCGATCACGATCCAAAATATCTTTGTCAATCTTTCTGAAATCGTCACTTTATTGATTGATGCAAAAGAAACAGCTCAAGATAAGGACGCTCTTTTCGAGCATGTGGCACTGTTCTTTGACGATGTCATTGATGGATGTATTTATGAGTTGTTCTTTGCTGAGCACATGAAGGATCGTAACCTTGATATTTTGAACCTTGTTCAACAACACATACCGACGGTTTCGGACTTAGTTCCCGAGCAAATTTTTGATGCTATCATGAGTACGTATCAGCAGCTTAGAAAAAGCGAAATTAATACACGACTAAAACTTTTTGCTGTGAAAAGTCCAGATGTTCTCAAATCTATAATACAAGGATAGTATGGCCGGTATTGATAAAATTATAATAAAAAACTTTAAAGCCTTTCCAGCTGAAGAAACAATATCTATTGACGGTAAAAATTTATTGATATATGGTGAGAACGGTAGTGGAAAATCTTCAATTTATTGGGCACTCTACACACTTTTGCAGGCAAAAGATAAGGGCGTTGAAAGAACAAAAAAGTATTTTGACAGGGACAACCAAGAAAATCTGTTAAATATCTTCACACCAAATGACCAATCATTCATCAAAATCTCATTCGTTGATGAGAAAGAGGTTTTTTATAGGCTTGATATCGATGGTATAACCATTGAAGGGCAATCAGCTAGGGCAGATGATATTTTAGCTGGGATGAATAATAACAGCGATTTTATTAGCCATAGATTACTATTTGCTTTTTATCATTTCAGAAATTCACATGAAATAGATTTATGGACAGTCTTCGAGCGCGACGTACTGCCATTCATCAAAACGGATCGAGGTACAGGTGAAAAAACATTAGCCCAATCTTATAAAGAAATTGTGGCAAGTAAACCTTTTCGATTACTTAGGGACGGAAAAATTGAAAACATTAGGCCGAAGGCTTTTTTTACCCGGGCGATTAATAAGTTCAATGAGGATCTGACATGGTGGATAAACGAAATCAATCAGGAGGTAAATCAATTCTATGAAACACATTTTCAAAAGCCTAACGAAGAAAAAATAATTATCGAATTGAAGTTTGAGGATGAGGACCATTTAAGTTTTGGCGGTATCAAGCAGAAAAGGAGAATTGCTGATAGGGAGTATATTCACCAGTCGAGAGACATCAAAGATCTTATTGACCCTGTAATTGCTCTTTCCCTTAAAGCAATCAAATCAGATAATAGTGAAGTGCCCATTACAAGACCACAATCCTATTTGAACGAAGCAAAATTGACTGCAATAGCTTTATCAGTTCGATTTTCACTACTTGCAGATCATATTAGGGTGCCATATGAAGGCAAGGTGTTAGTACTTGATGATTTGCTGGTTAGCCTGGACATGAGCAACCGTGATAAGGTATTGGATATAATCATAAATGAATTTGCGAAAGCTGAAAAATATAAGGTCTATATATTCACTCACGACCGCGCATTTTTTGAAATGGCAAAGAGCAGAATCATTTATTCTCCCGAACAAGATGAAAAAGAATGGAAGTTCCATGAAGTTTATGCGACTAAAAGTCAAGATTTTCAGCGAAAGCCTAAAATCTATGATTCGAAAGACCACATTGCCAAGGCCAGCTATCACCTAAACTTGACCCACGATTATCCCGCGGCAGCTAATTATCTGCGCAAAGCTACCGAAGAGATTTTAACAAGATTTTTACCAAACAAAGTCCTTAAGACGGACGCCGGTTTGGATCGAGAAAAATTAGATCATCAACTTCAAGCAGCTATCGGTTTTTTAAGACGCTTTAACATCGATGTGGCATTCCTTGAGCGATTGAAAGAATTCGTCTCTATATTATTGAATCCGTTATCGCATCGGTCAGATAGCTACGAATCTGTCTATCGGGAAGAAATTGAAAAAATTATAGATATTGTTGGGACGATTAGGTCTACATTGTCTGGTTTGGTTATCAGAGAAATTTTGCCAAGACTTACAGAAGTTGAGATGGAAGTAGTCAAAAACGACACGATAGTAAATCATTATCTATTAAAGCTAAAAGATGAGTTGTATTTGTACAGTCCGCTAAATGCCGACCCTATTGTCTCCACTTGTCAGCTCGAAAAAGCATTTATTTGTTTTGAAGTAGTTAATGGAGTAAAGGGGGTAGACCATCCTTTCACCGTAGCCGCAAACAACAATCAATGTGATGATTTAAAACAATTCTATGAAACCGTTTGTGCGAAGGAAAATATTGCCGTAGGTCAAAACTATCTGGATTATTATGCCCGTATACAAGGGAATGTTAAAATCAACACACTTTTATGATGTTAGATGTATTTTGATTGATGTAGTTAATTAATCTGGAAATTACAGTTCATGTAAATCTAAAATTAAAACAATAAATTGCTAATAAATTTAGTATATTGCATAGTATGTTAAAAGATTCACAAATAAACATGTACGATCATTCGGAAATAAAAGTCCGTTTGTTATCACTTTATTTAGAGCGTTACCTAAACGTTCTAAACCAATCCCCCTATACGAGTGATGTAAATGTGTATGATCTTTTCTGTTCTGAGGGTATTTACGATAATGGTGGTAAAGGAAGCCCGATTTGGATATTGGAGATTATCAAAAGTATTTATGAGGAAAACATTAAAAAAGGGAGAACAGGGAAATTTAATTGTCTTTTCAACGACAACGATGTAGACAAAATTGCTAAACTGAAGGAATCTATTAAGAAGCTTGACCTACATAGTCCAGCAATGGGCAGCCTTGATTATGGTGAGAAAGAATATAAGGATGTACTAAATGATGTCCTTAATGAAATAAAAGGATTCCAGAGCCAAAAAGGATTTATTTTTATTGATCCTTACGGATATAAGGACATCCAAATTAAAGATATTAAAGGGCTTTTAAAGTCAAAAAAAACCGAGGTATTGCTGTTTTTGCCGACACAGTTTATGTTTCGATTTGAGAAAAACGGAACGCCACAATGTCTAAAAGATTTCATAGCAGAATTATTGCCTGCGGAAGAATGGCCGAAAAGCTCTACTGGATTAGGGTTTATCGACACGTTAAAAGACGCTTTCCGAAAAAGCATTGGTAACGAGTACTTTGTTGATTCATTCATAATTACAAGGGACAAAAATCAGTTTTTCTGCCTTTTTTTCTTTACAAGTCACATTTATGGTTTTGACAGAATGCTTGATGCGAAATGGAAAATTGATGAAGAAGAAGGTCGAGGCTGGAACTATGAAGATGATTCTTTGTTTCGTCAAGTTGAAAAAACCCCCAATACAATGAAGTTCGAAAGAAATCTGGTTGAATTTTTAAGAACTGGTGACAGGACTAATTCTGAGATTTATGTATTTACTTTGCATAATGGACATCTGCCAAAACATGCAACGCAGGTGCTCACAAAATTTCAGAATGATAATAAACTTGTTGCGACTACAAAAAATGGCGCGATAGCGCGGAAAGGGTCGTTTTATATTAATTACAAGGATTACAAAAGTGATCCAGACAAAATTGAAGTAAAATTAAGGTAGTAAACTATGGCACAGTCAAATATAGAATGGACAGAATTGACTTGGAATCCGGTGACGGGTTGTAATAAAATTAGTCCTGGATGTAAGTTCTGCTATGCGGAAGTAATGTCAAGGAGGTTACATGCAATGGGAGTTGAAAAATACAAGGACGGTTTTAAATTAAGGATTCATCCGGAATCTTTGAATATTCCTTTTACGTGGAAAAAATCAAAGATTGTTTTTGTAAATTCCATGAGTGATCTTTTTCATGATGATGTGCCATTGGAATTTATCAGATCTGTATTTGCGGTTATGAATCAAACCCCTCAGCATATCTATCAGGTTTTAACCAAGCGTTCTGAAAGATTACTGCAACTTTCACCGTTACTTAATTGGTCTGATAACATTTGGATGGGCGTTTCTGTAGAAAATGAAGATTACACTTACCGGATCGATCATCTTTCCCAAACACATGCCAGAACGAAGTTCTTATCTATAGAGCCATTAATCGGCGAAGTGAGGACATTAAACCTTGACCAAATTGATTGGGTTATTGTAGGTGGAGAGTCAGGGCATAAAGCTCGCCCTTTGGAAAAGGAGTGGATAGAATATATACATGAAAGATGTATTGAAGCAAACGTTGCCTTTTTCTTTAAACAATGGGGTAAGGCAAAATTTAATGTAAATCAACTTGATCCTACAATTAACGCAGAGCATCCGCAACATGCTAAAGGGGGATGCGAACTAAATGGGCAGGTTTATAGACAAATGCCTGACCGCTCAGCAATTCTCGCAGAAGCTCATTTAATTTTCTTATAATATCATTCGCAATTTTTACGGCCGTGTCATTGTTTGAAGCCAAAAAGAAATGGAACATCAGCGAATTTTGACTATTAACCAGTTCATAAGGTTCGGAAACGTGCTTAAAAATAGTCTTCATTCGATTTGAATATAAATGATAGATGTTTTTAATGGCATGCTTGTTTTTATGTATCTGCGTTACCTGTTGCCCGAAAAGATCAGCATTAGTGATTTCAGTATAAAAATTGGTCAGTATGGCTTGCCGGTCAATACCAAAGAACTTTTCTAGACGTTCTAACCAAGCATCAGAAATGTCCCGATTCTTCTTTAGCAAACGATTGGCTCCTAAACCTGTTGGCGCAAGAATCCACATATCAACTCCTAACCCCTTTAAGGCTTCAATTGAACTCCAGTTAACGGCCATTCCACAGGGATCAATAAAAGCCAAAACTTTATAATCCTTCCCGCCTTTGCCAACTTCACCTTTTAAATATTTGGCCAAGCTCAAAAGTTTATTGTTGCAGTCATCCGATATGACATAAATGCCAGTTTTTTGAATTTGTGCCAAACTTGTTTTCAGCTGTTCCGCCTTATTCTTGTCCAGTTCAACAAAATAATACATATCAAAAATTCGTGGTTCTGATATAGATATAATCCTTTTAGCAGCCCCTTCAATGAATTTGGGTTCTAGGGCCCCGTCAATCTTTATTTCTCCTGTTCCGGCAAAACCGTCAAAATACATAAGCTTCCAATAAGGGTGCTCCTTCATTATCTGCAAATATGCTTTTGCGTAAAGTTCTACAATCTGAATCTTTTCATAAGTCCAGTTACCCCCAAAGTTATTCACTTAATTTATTGTCGTTTAGTTTATTACGAATATAAACAAACAGTTGACATTATCATTGTTATAAAATATAGCATTTGAAAGCTAATTATTGAGGCAAGGCATGCAGTTCTATTTTTTGCCGTATTTTCGAAACGCAGCTACAAACTGGTAGATCAAAAACCCGATCAGAAATTTATGAAATGAATCGATAGCAAGCGACCACCCATTTAACTCATCTTTATTTAAAAGAAAGTCGCTTCTGTGGGTAATGTCAACAAATGAAAAATAATAACCGATGAGATTTGGATCAAACGCAGTACACTGAAAAGCCAGTCCCAAGCTCCATAAATAAAGTAAGTAGAAAGAAACACTTACACCCAGAAACCAGTAGAAAGGCTCCCTGATAGAAAGACCGTGATTATTCGATATGCGGTTTATGGATAGAATAAATTTATCGGCACCGGTTATAGATTGGACTTTATTAAGGGCAGTATGTGATATTGCCTGTAATTTTTGAGCTTCATAATAATTGCCGGTACTTTCGAGTGCTTTTTTTAGTTGTAAAAATATCTCATACTGGTCTTTATGATGATTTACTGTCCTATTCTCTGGGTAATGTACATTTTTGATAGGTGAGAACTTTTCATAGGTTTCATATTCTTCAGGAAAACTGCATGATGTGAAGGAAGCATTTGAAAATTTTGACCTGTAAAAAGATAACCTGTCAAAGTCACCAAAATATACGTTATCAAACCATACCTTATCCAAATTACTTTTATGGATACCGATTTTGGTTTCCTCATCATGTGGCTTTCTTGGATTTATATTATAAAAGCCAACCTCGTCATTCGGAGAAAAGTCTGACAGATACCAATTGCCTATAATCGTATTTTCTACTGATATTTTACCATCGGGATTTCCTGTCAGTGATAAAGAACATAGAGATACATTATCAATAGTCGTTTTTACATCGTCACTGTCTGTACCGTAATCTATAAATACCTGGGGTTTAAGTAAAGCTTCCTCATCAGATGAAAGCTTATAGCCAATCATATAATCCACTTTTGTATTATAACGGAGCCTATAGATACCTGTTTTATCAGTCTCTTTCCTGCTGCTTGTAATTCGAAGAATTTTAGGTGTTTCAATATGATATTGTTGTTGCTGACTGAGCAATGGCTTATAATCTGTCACGCCTCTTTTAATAAAAAAGCGTTTCCACATATAAGGGAAAATGTTTTCAGTCGTATAAGTAATATCAACAATTGGAACCCCTAATAAAAATACACTGGTTTCTAATATGCAATTGTTTATTGAAAAGGACTTCAAATCAGTAGCTGCTATTCTGCCTGAAAACATCGAGGAATGAACTGTAATCGAGATGTTTTTTGAAACGACATTATCTATCTTAAATTCTCCGATGAAACAATTATTAAACATTATAGAGACATCCTCAAACGCTATATCCTCATTATTTTCAATCGTTAATTTGTTCATGAAACAAGCGTTAAAAACAACAACTATTCTTCCTGACACCGTTGCCGTCCCTTCAAAGTCTTGATTGCGCAGAACGATTTTTAATTCGTCGAAATCTTTATTATCAGTTGAAGCGTAAGGTTTGGGGTTTAATATAGTTTGCATAAGGTTGTTTGTAAGCCATCAGTGTCTGTAAGATAGGGATTAACTTTAGAAAGTATCTTCGAGTAAATTACAGTCTATAGGTTTTCCTTGTGAGGTAATAATTATCATCGGACGGAAGATACCTAAATAACTCGCTAAAATGTGGGTTAGGATTTCCTCCATGCGATTCCAATCTACTTATAAATGGTCTTAAAATACGAGCCATATACATCGCAGAATATTTAGAAGCATGTTCAATAGTTTGATTATGGATCATCCAATCGTTTAAGCTTTGGATTTCGGTCAAATCCTCTTTAATACTTAATACATAACCGCAATCGTCAAGATTGGGGAATATGACTGGTTTTTTAGGGGGATGAGCATTGAGTATTCGGGTTAATATAGCTTTATAAAAATAAACGATTGGCTCTTTGGCCAGCCGGTCACTGTCTCCATTATATAAAAAGTCTACGATTGTATATCTGTCCCCCTTTGCAAAATCCGTGAGAAATACTAATATTTCATGTTCAATGCTATTGTTGGGAAACGTAATGTTTAGGGCATTGCTCAAATCTTCCAGTTTATGTCCAAGCTTATAAGGGTTCGTTGTAGGCAGTTCAATGTGAATTATTAGTTTCATTAGGCGTTCAAATCCCATACTTATCGCATAGAATGATTGGTAGTAATATGCCTGGCTTTTGTAGATTTTACGTATCGCTTCTAATCCACTTGTGAGTAGTTCGGAAATAATTCCAGCCTCCCTATTAATGACATTGAATTTCTCATTAGTAGACCGTTGAACGACGTTGAATCCCATAATTATAGATTAATGTTAACAAATATGTAAGTTTTATTGTAGCATTATCGTTCGAAATTAGTGTTCTATGCCTCCGCCAAGCCATTGCCCAGTCACAAACCATATTTCGTAATAATAAAGCCAAACTGAAATCCAGGGAACGATGGTTTGGGAAATTAAATCCTTCTCAGTCCACTCTTTGGCTTTTGGGTAAAATAAGCATAATGATCCGTCACGGTAGGTATGTTTAATATTTCCTTTTGGTACCCGTGGTTTTAGTTTATTATTCAATACCGTTATGATCGGGGAAGTATTATGTCTGTATGATACCCTAACGGTATAGCAGTCACTCAACGGTGTTGGTTGAATGACTGCTTTCGCGGTAAAACCACTTGGTGTACTTTGTGCATACCAATCTGGCAGATTACGCTTGAAATCTAAGTATTGTTCCATTGCTGTTAAATTTCTTTTCATCACCAGTTCAGTCACCATAAAAGTTGTTTTTTCTAACAGCTGTAGAGGCAACACTAACGCCTGTCAAAAGTCCACTTTGTTTAGAGGTTGCTAAATGGTTGCTATTTCTTGCCTTTTGGATGTAATCGGCCTGCTCTATTAAAGAATTAGTGCTCGTAGATTCTCCAAACATTTCCTTAAAGATTTCGATTAGATTATGCACACCTCTAGTAGATTCAACCTTATCCCACAATCTTTTAAAATCGGTAATGAACCTAATAAATGCTTCATATAGATGTGGCTCATGAACCCATTTATCCGAAAAAATCTCGCTTGGGTTAGCTGGATTCACGACATGTAAAATCTTTCCATTCAACAGCGTGAGATTATCATAAGCTAAATTCATTATACCTTTAATCGCTTCATACTCCGATCGCTGCCCAGTATAGAACATTCCGGCTATGGTTGTTAGGATAATACTTGACGTTGCAGAATTGGGGTCGTCTTTAAAGTAAATATCCCTGTAGCGCTTAATTAGCTGAACTGCGCGTTGAATAGGCTGCATTAAATGGTACGGTATCTGCTCAGGTAAGTCTTCTGCATTCAGAGCTTTTTCCAACAATAAGAGATCCTGTTTTACATACTTTGATTTAAACCAGTCCGAATAACCCTTCGGATTGCTAGGTGTCCATGCCTTTAGTGAACGGTCGGGCACAACAATCCTATTTCCGTCCATTGCAGATTCCTGAAACCCTGGGAGAATATCAATATGAAACAGATTTGCGTAAACAATTCTGATACATCTGTTTTTACGTTTCAGCCTAGTTTTGTATTGCCCATGCTCTCTCAACCGACGTTCCAATTGATTTAAAACTTCAATGGGATTAAGGTTATCATACGGCAAGGTCATGTGGACAACAATATCTAAATCAAACTCATCACCCTGCAACGGTTTCACACTTGTTCCAATACGATATGAGCCCTGTGGATAAATATCAAATGGAACCTTGTTAAAAAAGCCCTCATCTGCTTCAATCCATTCAGATACGGCATTGTAACTACGTTCTGCCGATGCTCTTCGGGTATCATCAAGCTGTAATCTCTCAGCAATCCGATTAAGCAAGTCATCAATCTGTTGATGAAATGTTTGGGGAATGTACATTCTGTTCATATTATTTTATTTTAAAATATTTATTTATTAAAGAAGTGGTGTGCTCCGCAATCGCAAATGGTTTTGTATTATCAGATTGGTAACCAAGTCGCATAATAGCGTCCTCAGTAACCCAATGATATTTTGAATCAGGCAATTCATTATGCATAAGCTTTTTAAGCTCAACGATTTGCACAGGCGAAGGAATTAGTTCATAAACCTCATGAATTAAAATCTCAGGACATTCATAAAATGCAGAATAATGAATGTAAAGAGGGTTTCTATGTAAGAACTTATAGTTAATATGAGGGAATGTATCTCTGTCCAAAATACTTGTTATTAGAAGCTCTTCACAAAACTCCCTCCAATGAGAAATTTCCCTATCCTGGTTAGAATCAAACCATAGTAAAAATGTATGCAAGTTCTTTCCTTTAACTCTTATCCTTAAATCATATCTTGTTGTATCACAGATAGGGATGCGCTTATCATCAAGGATTTCCAGCGTTTGGAAAAACGTAGAGGAATTAGGCAGCCGTTTATATACTCCACCAACTGGTTGAAATTGCTCGATATTCCTGCCCTTTACCAACAGATATTTACCATCAATATTTATTTTGAAGATATACGCAGCAGATACGCGTATATGCCTAAATCTGTAAAGAGTTGATGCTAAAAAGCAAACCCATAATTTATTTCGTAAAGAAATGATTCCCGTAATACCCATTCCTAGCATAGTGCCAAATGCAGCTAAGGCTAAATCATGTAATGGACTACTGATGCTTTTATCAGAAATCCAGCCATCTCCAAAAAACACAAAGGTTCCCAGGAATAAAAAAGCGATTATGTAAAGTACAATCATAATGTCATCAGGTCGTTTCTAAGAGGCCTCATAATAATAAGTCGGAACCGTGACAGACCCTATGTCACGGTCTTTTCTTATATTAGAGCAAATGAACTATATGGAAATAGTAAAAAAAGCTGAAAAATTTCCCATGAGTACTGAAACAGATGAAGATCTGCTGATAATCATGTCGATGAAGGAAGATGTAGAAAGCTCCCAAGCGTCTTTTGTGGAGTTTCATAGAAGATACAAGGATTTCTTATATTTTCTCGTCGAGAAAACATGTTCTAATCATCCCAATAGCAAAGAACTAATAAAAGTAATTTTTAATAATGTGTTGTTAAATGTATTCCAGTACTGCAAATCATTCAATTGTTCAGAAAAGGATGAAACAATTATCAGAAAAAAAATTATGGGCTGGCTGACTTCTATTGCTAAGACCGAATATAAAGCACAGTTTACAAAGACCAGCAAAAAGATGGAGGAAGATCTGGTGTTTAAAAGCATGGTCAAATCCAGTATTTCTCCACCCAAATATTCATATTCAGAGGATATTGTTGGCAAAGCTTTTGAACAGATACCCAAGGATAGGGATAGAGATATCCTTCGCACTTATTGGATTTTTTATGAGAAGGGAGATAAATCACAGGCGAAAAATATGCCAGATGACGCACTCGATGACCTTGCTACAAGGTACAATACAACGAAGGAGAATATTAGAACGATAATTTCTAGAACAAATAAAATAGTGAAGGCCTTTTTGGAAAACAACTATAAAAAATAAAATCATGCATCCTATACATAACGATTACTTGAACGAAAAAGATGATCCAGAATTTAACGATTCTTTACTGGATTCAATGAAAAGAGCCGGGTATGTTTTCCCTGAAACAGAAGAAGAACTGGATTATGTTATCGATAAGTTTAATAATTCTAAAGTTATTATACCTGATGATTTAAATGATCCTACATCGATATTAAAGCAGGGGTTATTGACAGTAAAAACAGACTTTAATTCCTCGACTGATCAAGATGTTGATATAAATTTAGCTCAAGCGGCCAGAGAAGGCGGTATCATAGAAGAAGATGTGAAAAGTCAAATGAATAAAGACAGGAAAACAGCGGAAGATGAACGTCGGAATAAAGAAACTAAGTGAGGAACGAAAACTTTCTTATAGAAAAGTGGAAATTGCTGATCTCGCAGAAGTAATAGCACTTAACCATTTTGACGGGAAACCCATAAATCCAGAGTTGATAGCCGATAATCATGGAATTACATACTCTTATAATTACTATAAAGACTGTTTTGACGGAATGTTAGAACATCATTCGGGAAATTTTCACGTTTATGTAAACCTGAGCAGACTAAAAGGAAAAGATACACCAAGAGCCAGATATACTTTCGCTCATGAATTGGGACATTATTTCATTGATGAACACAGGAACTCTCTTAAAGGCGGGAAAACACCATCTCATCCATCATTTAATGGGTTGATTGCAAAAAATCCGGTGGAGCGGGAAGCGGATTACTTTGCCTCGTGCTTGTTGATGCCTGCCAAGATATTTACCAAGCAATGTTTTCGCCGCCCGCTAGATGCCTGGCTAATAGATGACTTAGCTAAGTATTTCCACACGAGCGTTTCTTCTATTATATTCAGATATTTTGAACTCAATCTTTTTCCAATGATGATAGTCATGTCGAAGAATGGCATTATTGAATGGAAAATGGTATCTAAGGATTTCAAATATCAATACATTCCCGCTAAAGGCGCTCCTGTTCCAAAAACTTCCGCGGCTGGTGAGTTCTTTAACCTTGGAAAGCAATATATCGATCAACAGCCAATGTTTCCAGATGATTGGTTTAAAGATTTTAATATTGAACACAACGAGCAAATCCGCGAGAAATGCTATTATCTTTCAAACCATTCTGTTCTTAGCGTAGTTTGGAAAAAAGAAAAAGGGATGAGATAGTTTAAATATTATAAAAACCGTAACAAATACGTAACGGAGCAAAATTTTGCGGTTTCAAAAATAGTTGGTAAATTGCTTCTGTAAGTCAGAAAAGCATATTTTACCTTATTTTAGGACTGTTGGGCTAGAAGACTCATAATCTCTTGTTGCTGCTTTGATCCCTAGGTGTTTCAGCGAAACTTTCCACTCGTTGCGCGTTTAAATTGAAACCTTATTTTGCACCGCATTTATTTTGATATACACGCAAAGGAGGAATCAAATCCATTGTATTTTATACTTACAAATTCTAGAATATAAATGGGATAAGCAATATTAACTCCGTGAAGTTAAAAACTGCTCTTTTTCTTTTAAAAGGCGAATGATGTCTTCCTGATCTAAAAGCCTCTTTTCTTTCTCTGTTAATTTTTCCGAAAGTGAGTTTACTTGTAATTGCCATCCTTCAACCTCTTTTTGGCGAAACGCTTTTATTGGCTCAATGTCGTTGTAATATTCAAACAAGTTTTCTTCCAGAAGAGTGGAAAGTTTCACCAGTCTTGACGGGTAGATGTCGCTCTGGCCCAGAATTTTTTCAAAAGCAGACTTTGATAAACCAATATACTTAGCTGCTTCTTTATTTAAAATACCCTTGCTTCTAAGCTTTTGACTTATATATTTTCCGAGGGAAACTGTCATATACAAAAGTTCAGAATCCAAATAGAATTTTGGAGAATTGACACCACCAAAAAACAACACTTTTGTTACTAAAATTTGGCGGTATTGATGTATAATAGGTATATTAGTAGTTGTAATTATAAATCAATTGAAAATGAAGTATAAACGTTAGATAAATAATTTATTTTTGAAAACTTCTTAGTTTAATAAGACAGAGTTTTCTAAGACTCTCGTAAAGTGAAAACCGGCTAAATTTTCAATGACCACGAGATAGGAGAAAACGCACTGTCCCTGCCATATTTATGGCTAGGGTGGCGCGTTCCTATCAGCTAGTAGTGGTCAGGGCCTTAGCCGGTGCCTCACTTACGACTAGACGGAGCGTTGCCACCCTAGTTTTATAAATAGAAAGGCTTGTTCCGTTTTAAGTAACCCTTGGAACTAACTACATGCCGGCAAACAATTCTCATTATTGCACTTATACCGACCAGGAGCTGGTTGCATTGCTGAGACTTTCAGACCATTCCGCATATACGGAAATCTATAGAAGGTATCATCAGCTAATGCTTGTGTTTGCTTTGAAAAAGCTTGAAAATGAGGATTTGGCAGCGGATTTCGTACAGGATCTATTCACTTCGGTTTGGTTGAAGCGGGATACGATTCTTGAAAGTGGAAATCTCGCTGCATATCTCTACATTTCACTGCGAAGCAGAATACTAGATTATTTTTCTCATCAGAAGGTCAGGTCTAAATACCTGGACGCCCTGGCCTGGGAGATGGAACTTTCAGTAGAGACCCAAACAGATTACTTAGCAAGGGAGCGTTCTATGCAGGCCTACATCGATTTACAGATCGGTAGGCTTCCAAGCAAGATGCGTCGAGCTTTTGAGCTAAGCAGAAAAGAGCTGCTTTCGCATAAAGAGATCGCAGAACTGTTGCACACTACCGAAGATAATGTCTCAAAGCACATTACGGGCGCGTTAAGGGCATTGAGGTCAAAACTCAATAGCTGGTTCTTCTAGCCCTCGGCAGGCATATTTACAAAATTTATTTTTTTCTCCTGTTGACCACTAGTCTGGCCGTATTACTAGGAAATCAATTTTGGTTATGGCAACTGATAAGGCTACTGAGCTGCTCAAAAAATACAATCTTGGAAAATGTACCGACCAGGAGCGTATGCTTGTTGAGGAGACGTTTATGAAATACAATGAGGATGCTATTCTGCCTGCTCACGACAGGATTGAGGAATTGGGCAAGGAAGTCTTTAAACGACTTCCCCGAAAGCCTCATCGGACTTTTGGTCCCTGGGTATATGTTACTGCGGCAGCAGCGGCGGCAGTGATCATCATTGCTACCTGGTTGGCGAATCCATTACAGTATACCTCTATCTACAAGCCAGTGGTGGTGGAAATAGGACCGGGGTCAAATAAGGCAACATTCACAACCGGCGGCAAGAGTATCGAGCTGAATGACGGACATACTGGGCTCAAGGTTCAGGCGGGTAAAGTCCGCTATTCAGATGGTACCATTGTTTCTGGAATAACTGAAAATGCTGTGCAGGTGCAGTTACTGGAGACACCCAGGGGAGGTCAGTATGAGGTAGTCCTTCCGGATGGGACAAAGGTCACGCTCAATGCGGCAAGTAGTTTGGAGTTTCCTGCCTCATTTTCAGGTGCGGCTCAAAGGCGGGTCCACTTGACAGGGGAGGGGTATTTCGAAGTGGTCAAAGATAAGGCCCATCCGTTTATAGTCAATACCAATGACCAGGATGTCAAAGTGTTGGGGACAACTTTTAATATCAACGCTTATGGAAAGACCATTAGAACAACATTGATAGAAGGATCTGTTAAAGTTTCGTCTGGGAAATCGGCAGAAATGAAGACGCTCAAACCAGGCGAGATGAGTGTACTGGATAATGGGGGAATAAAAGTTCAGACGGCGGATCTGGCACTTGAGACTGCCTGGAAAAGAGGTAAAATTGTATTTAAAGACGCAGACTTGCGCTCTATTATGTCTACCCTGGAACGCTGGTACGATATTGAAGTTGTTTACCAAAGTTATCCTTCCGAATCAAGGTTCAGCGGTTCTGTTTCCAGATCAAAAAATATCTCAGAGGTCCTGAACCTCATAGCGTCAACCCAGGAGGTCCACTTTAAAATTGAGGAAAGGAGGGTGGTGGTGATGAAGTAAAAGAAAGCAACCGGAGCGGGTGTAGGATTTCGCTCCGGTCTAGCGTAGTTAAAAATAAAATGCAGTAACAGGTTACAATCAACTAAACCAAGTCAAATGTACAATATTTATATAAACGGTGAGCCCGTCAGGGGCCGCATTGTCAAATTTTTGATCATCATGAAGCTCAGTATTCTGTTTTTGATCATCCCATTATTACAAGTCAGCGCATCATCCAATGCGCAAAGCATTACCATATCAAAGAACAACGCCGCTTTAACCGAGGTGTTTGACGAAATAAGTAGGCAAACTGACTATGATTTTTTTTACACTAAAAAGCAGCTCAATAATGCCAAGAAGGTAAGTATCACAGTAACAAACGCAACAATTACCGAAGTGCTGGACAAATGTTTTGAACAGCAACCATTCACTTACACAATAAAAAACAATGAAATAAGGGTTGTGCCCAAACAAGCAACTTTTTTTGGTAATCTCGTTCAACGATTTAGCACAATAGATGTTACAGGTATCGTTAAGGATGAAAAAAATCTACCATTAATTGGTGCTACGATAAAAGTAAAAGGATCGGAAAAAGCCACTAGAAGTAACGAAAAAGGAGAATTTCGGTTATCAGGGGTAGACGAAAAAGCAATACTTATAATTTCCTATTTGGGTTACGAAACCTTAGAAATTGCAGCAACTGAGAATTTAGGTATTGTCAAATTAAACCTCAGTACAGGCAGATTGGACGAAGTTAACGTATCAACAGGATACCAAACATTAAATAGAGAAAAAACAGTCGGAAGTTACACCCAAATAGACAATCAACTTCTTAATAGAGGCGTTGCATCTAACCTAATGGATCGTTTAAAAGATTTAGTTCCTGGAATGTATCAGGGTGAGCGGTTGACACCATTACGTCAGATCACTACTTCACCCGCTTTTAAAAACTCGGGGATTTCGATCCGGGGAAGAAGCACATTGAATTCTTCAACAGAACCATTAATTGTCCTTGACAACTTTCCCTATGAGGGAGATATTGCCAATATAAATCCCAATGACATCGAATCAGTAACGATTCTGAAAGACGCAGCCGCTGCCTCAATTTGGGGTGCCAGATCTGGAAATGGCGTAATTGTAATTAATACAAAAAAGGGCAAGCCCAATCAGAAAATTAAAGTCGATTTCAATTCCGTTGTAAGTTTAATTAATAAGCCTGATTTATATTATACGAAAAACTTTTTAGACGCTAAGAGCTATATTGAAGTTGAACAACGGCTATTTGATCAGGGGTATTTCGACGCCCAGTTAAATGATAATATTTCTTATCCCACCGTTTCGCCAGCGGTCGAGTTAATGTCAAAACTGAAAGCCTCGACTACCGATGTTCAGCGCCAGGAATATCAAACACAACTGGACGGCTTGAAAACTAAAGATATTCGGGAAGACTATGATAAATATATCTATCAATCAGGTATCAATCAACAATATTCTTTGGGGATCAGCGGTGGTTCAGCTAACACAACATATAAAGTGTTAGTCGGCAGAGATGACAATACAGATAATCTCATAAACAATGGTTTTACACGGACTTCGATAATATCCTCTAATACCTATACGCCGATAAGAAATTTAGATATTCAGGCAAGTATAAACTACAGCCAAACTGCAACTGCTTTGAATAATGATTTCTATTTTGGTGCTTATAAATCGATTGGTGGGCCGTACGGCGATGTTTATCCATATGCCACTCTGGTAGACCAGAATGGAAATCCAAATGCAATTTCCAGAGGTTTGAGATCCAGCTATATTTCTCAAAGTGCCGATAGAAATTTTCTGGATTGGAACTTTACACCATTGGATGAAATCAATTTGGCAGACAATGATACACGGATCAGGAATTTAGTCCTGAATTTTGGTGTCAAATATCAGTTTTCAAACTCACTGTCAGCAAATCTAAATTATCAAAATGAACGACAAATCATTTCAGGGCGGAATTATCGAAGTTTAGACACATACTATACCAGAGATTTAGTTAACAAGTTTAGTGATTATAATTCCTCTACCGGAGCTATCAACTACGTATTTCCTAAAGGTGGAATCTTGGAATCCTCTAATTATGACTGGAATTCTAATAACTTTCGGGCGCAACTAAATTATAATAAATCTATAGGAAGGCATACCATAAATGGCATAATTGGGTCTGAAATTAGAGAGCTAAAAACTATTGGAATTAGCCAGTCTTTGTACGGATATAATGACCAATTTGGATTAGCAGATAATAGCCTCAACTACTTAACGTTTTATCTAACTAACCCAGCAGGTGGTGGTTTTCTTCCAGGGCAAGGCGGTGGCGAGGAAGGTACTTTAAACCGCTTTGTTTCTTACTATTCTACAGTCGGTTACACCTATGATGAAAGATACAGCGTCAATTTAAGCGCAAGAAAGGACGGAGCAAACCTTTTCGGCGCCAAAACTAATGACAAATTTACCCCTTTATGGTCAGTGGGGCTGGGATGGAATGTAAATCGTGAGCAGTTTTATAAAGTAGATTGGCTCCCACTTTTGCGATTTCGAACTACATACGGGTTCAACGGAAATACCAACGAATTTGCAAGCGCATATTTAGTGGGGACATATTCTTCAAGTAGCATTACTGGAGCGCCGTTAATTACAGATGCCAAGGCCCCAAACCCGCAATTACGGTGGGAAAAGGTAAGAAATATCAATATCGGGATTGATTTTGCAACTAAAAACAATATCATTAACGGAAGTGTTGAGTTTTTTCATAAAGATGGAAGAGACTTAATTCAACCAACTTCATTAGCTCCACAGACAGGTTTTAATACTTACCAGGCTAATACCGCTCAAATTCAAACCAAAGGTTTTGATGTGACATTACAAAGTCGAAACTTACAGGGAACAGTTAAATGGGGAACAACTCTATTTATTAGTGGTATCAAAGATATAGTAAAGAAGTATGATGCTCCGAGAGCGTCACTTGCTGATCTAGCCATTGGCCAATCATTTTATACCGTTAGAAGTTATAAGTGGGCAGGGTTGAATCCAGACAACGGCAATCCAAGAGGGTATTTCACCAATCAAGTAAGTGAAGATTATACTGCGATAATAAATAATTACAATACTGACAATGTTATAAATAGCGGATCACTAATCCCAACAATCTTCGGAGCATTCCGAAATGACTTTGCGTATAAGCGTTTCAGTATCTCTATCAATATCAGTTATCGGCTGGGATATGTTTTCAGACGACCCACCACCAGCCTGAATTATACGGATATTATAAGAAATGTACAAAATGTGGATTATAGCATGAGGTGGCAAAAGGCTGGTGACGAAGATAAAACCAATATCCCATCAATACTATATCCTGCAAATTCAGACAGAAACACATTTTATCAGTCGTCTCAAATCTTGATTGAAAAAGGAGATCATATTCGTTTACAGGATATACGTTTAGAATACGGTTTTCCTGATGCTATTCTCCAAAAGCTAAGTCTTAGTAGACTTAACATTTTCGCTTATGCCAATAATGTGGGAATTATTTGGCGAGAAAATAAGCTCGGGATAGATCCTGCATGGGCTGGAAGTTTGGGCCAAAAAGTAGTACCTAACCCTTTTTCTATTTCTTTTGGTTTAACCGCTAATTTCTAAATGATGAGAAACTTAAACAAAAAAAACAAAGCATTCCTGATATTTGCCTCAATCTTATGTATTCTAGTCTCTGGTTGCAAGAAACAAGACAGTTGGCTTGATGTAAAAAACAATAAAAGATCAGTTGTTCCCGAGACTTTGGCTGATTACCAGGCCATCCTAGACAACTTTGATAGTTTTAACAAGATCAGTTCAACAGCAGGAACTGCGAGTTCCGATGATTTTTATTTAACCAGCAGTGGGTACTTAAGTTCCGGTGAAACAGACCGAAACTTGTATGTTTGGAATCCAGCTATTTGGTCAGGCGGGGATTCGCCGGAATGGAATTTTCACTACAGAGCCATCGGCTTAACAAATATCGTTTTAGAGGGTATAAGCAGTATAAACGAAAATACACCTATTCAAAACAACATTAAGGGGCAGGCATACTTTTTTAGGGCGCTTTCTTATTATACCCTTGTTCAGCTTTTTTGTAAACCGTTTGATGTAAATGCCTCTTCAAATATGGGGCTTCCTATTCGGATGGCTTCAGATGTTAATATCATTTCACTAAGAGCTACCCTAACTGCAACTTATCAGCAAATAATCAATGATGCCATTGAAGCCAGTAAATTGCTTCTTGGCAATCAACCTTATAATAGTAGACCTACACCTGTAGCTGCTTACGCTCTTCTAGCAAAAATCTATTTAAATATGGGCGATTATGAAAAAGCGGGACAATATGCAGATGCGGTATTAAAGTTAAATGATAGGCTGCTAGATTATAATAATACGTCGGTGGTAGGTAATTCTCGAACTTATCGCTTTCTAGCTTACGGAAAAAGTAATCCCGAAATTCTCTTTTATGCGGAGGGTGGTAGTTATTCTCCAGTATATCCGGCTACATCCTCAACAGGTTTTGTAACACCGGAGTTGTATTCTCTATACGATCAGAATGATTTAAGAAAGTCGATCTTCTTTACTCCAGTTGGATCTGATATTAAATACCGAGGATCATACAGCGGGAGATTATACAATTTTGGAGGTTTAGCAACCAATGAGGTTTACTTGATCGCTGCTGAGTGTTTCGCCAGACAAGGAAATACAGAAAGGGCCATAGTGCTGCTAAATAAACTCCTGATTAAAAGGTATGTCACAGGTACATTTATTAATAGAGTGGTTTCCGATGCAGAGCGGGCTTTAAGCATGGTTTTGACCGAGCGCCGGAAAGAAATGGCTTTTATTGGTAACATACGTTGGGAGGATTTACGCCGCTTAAACAAAGAGGTCCGATTTAGAACAACATTAACTAGGACGCTCAATGGGCAAACTTACACGTTGCTCCCTGATGAAAAGCGGTACACGCTTCCCATTCCTCAAAATGAAATTCAATTATCTGGTATTCAGCAAAACGAACGATAACATCATGACTGCATTAAAAATAATAATAACCCTAACCTTATGGGTAACAAGTTTTGCCTTTAACTCCTCTGCAAGTGCAGCTGAACCTGGTCATAAAAACCTTAAATTATATGTTAAAGTGTATTATAAAGAAGCAAAAGCACTTGATACCATTAGTTTGTCAGTAGATAATCTGGTGAATTTTTCGTTAGAACAATATAGCATTACTTTTCAGGCCACCAATAAAAAAAATAGCTATTTCCAATTCGAAATTCCGCTTAAAAGCCCATCTGGATACTTCTGCATACTTAAACCAAGAACTTTCACAGACAATGGGGAGAAACAACTTCGCCAGTTGATAGAGCCTTATTTTTACGAAGCCGGAGATAGCATAACAATTAATCTCAGTAGCCCTGAGACGTTTACAGGCATTTCATCTGATGCCACAGTTACGGGCAGAGGTGCAACTAAATACATTGTAAAAAATCAGTTGAAAAGCATTAAGGTAAATATAGGACATCAAATTAGGATCCCATCTTACCCATTTGGGTTTGATGGCAATATCTTAAAATTTAAAGATTTTGATGCTATTTCTGATTACAACCAACGCAGGCTGGACTTATTGAGGTCTTATAAGCTAAAACTATCTCCTTTAGTGCATGATGTGCTTAGAGCAGATATTTTATACGAAAATCAAACAGGAATATTACTTCAGATTGCCCAATATGGCCGGGATTCATTGTGGAATAAAAGTGAACCGTTTAAATCTGAATTTCAAAGAAGATTCGCACGGATATACGGTCATGAAAACAATCGTGTATCAGCCAAAGCTTTATCAAGCTCTTTGGAATACACAAAATTCTTGTTTACAAAAATGCGGGTCGCAAGCTCCGTTTATACAGGTATGAAATCTGAAGAATATACCTACAAAATGATGAGATCAATGCCGGGGATTAACAGCAATCAGCAGATGCTTAAGGATAACCTTATACTTCTATTGTTTTTGGTAACTGAGCGGCAATCAGATAGTTCAGTTGAACTTTACATGGATGCCTTAACTCAGGTAAAGAATCCTTTGTATTTGCAACTTATCGAACAATTGAAATTAAGGGCCCCTGGCAGGGATTTAAGCCACTTTGTTTTAGAAGATATGAATGGGAGCAAAGTCCAACTGGCCGATTTCAGGGGTAAAGTCTCATTGTTAGATTTTTGGTTTACAGGTTGTGGACATTGCGAGGTTTATTACAAAAATGTCTTATCAGAAGTCAAACACTATTTCAAAGGTAGTTCGCAAATTAATTTTATTTCTATCTCATCAGATGTTTACAGAGATAAGTGGAAGCAAAGTATTGAATCAGGTGCTTATACTTCTAATGATGCGATTAATCTGTTTACTGGAGGTTTAGGGATGAAGCACCCAATCGTAAAGGATAATCAGATTTGGGGTTTCCCCTGCGTACTTTTACTAGATAAAAATGGAAGAATTCTGAAATTTAACACGCAGGATCTATATGATAAAACTACATTAATTGCTTTGTTACAAAAAAAACAAATCTAAAAAAGAGAGAGGACTTAAAAAGAGTTTAAGTCCTCTCATTTAAACTAAAGTGATGGCCTACGAACAATAGCCGATTGAGCTTCAACTGTAGTTTTAAGTTGCGGACTGGCTAGTGAACTGCCAGATGTAAATTTACACACAATTGATCCACTGCCCGGACAGGTTACCTCATCCTGATTAAAGGTGTACGCGTCATTTGGATTAGTGATTTGGGTTTGTCCAGTCACGTAATACGTTTCTGCGAACTTCCCATTTGATTGTGCATTTGTAAATGCACTGGCGCTTAGCGCAACAACTGCTACTGCTAGGCCATAAAATACTTTTTTCATAATAGTACTTAATAGGGTTTATTTATTCGCCATATTTCTTTATCCAGGGTATGGCTTTACCTGGTTCGCCTAAGCAAACTCTTTTATTTCTTATATATTTTTAATGCTAATAGTGCCAAAAGGACGAAAATCGAATTAAACCAGATATGTTGCTGCCAAGAAAGTTTTGAAATAATACCCCCACAGCTACATGGAAGAGAGCTTTTTGTAACGAACATATAAATAATGTAGGTAATGAATAGGGTCATTAACCCCAACGATGCTATTATTCCGTATTTTTTTGTTGCGGGAATAATAAGAAGTGTTGCCACCAACAATTCTGAAACAGGAATTAGATAAGCGATTATTGTAGAGTACCCACTTAAGAGGGGATACTTTGTTAGCACATCTTTAAATGTTTCAATGGTGATTAATTTACCGGCTGCTGTATAGACAAATAGGAGAACGAACAAATAACAGATAACATCAGTGATTAACAGTCTGTTTTTAGTTGATAATGGGATTAATCCGTATTTCTTAATTGTGGTTTCCATGGCGTTTTCTGTTTTTTTCATTACCAATGCGAGGATTGTTAGATCGAAACTACGCACCATCTTAATGTTTTTCAACGGTCATTTGACCGAAACTTATTAGCTGATTATTTTTTGTTGTGAATTCTGGTAAAGCTGCGGTAACTCATGCCCAGGTAGTCGGCTAATTTGTATATGCTGCAGTTGTATAGGATGTCTTTACGTTCAGCTTTGAAGTTTTCATAAAGCTCTTCGTGTGTGAGGTGCCTGAGGTCTTCTTGCCGGTTAGCCATTAGTTCCTGGTAGTGATCACGGACGAGTTCGATAAGTATTTCAGCTTCCGGATAACCTGCTTTAAGAATCTTAAACTCTTCATATTGGAGTTGAAGAATGATAGAATCTTCACGCAGGATCACATTGTGCTTTGCAGCTTGCCGGCTGAAGAAACCCGGTGCACAAAATACAAGATCATTCGTGCCCCAGAACCAGTTGACAGAGTAATCCGGTTTCTTCTTTTTTTGAAAGTATTTTAATGGCCCTTGCTGCTCGGCGCTACCTGCAATTATAAATGTTATAGATTCCTGTAACTCGCCGGTTTTAACCAGATAAGTCCCCGCGACCGCCTCTGAAAGCGTCAGTAATGGATGTAAAAATATCTTGAAGGGGATGGATAGCAGCATGAATTTCGTTTCCAGTCGGTTGATCAGCTGCTCATAATAGTGCTTAGGGATCATAACAATGGAGATTTACCGAATTTACCTAAGAGTATTCTTTACTTGTTTATGATTTGACAAAGTTGTAAACTCTTTTTGCAATGTTGTAAAGCATTGGTTGCCTCACTGGTGTGCTTTTCTTGCAAAGTTGTAAACTGAAATATCGGACTTTGATCAGTCGATTTGGCGAAAAACCAGCAAGTTTATGCTCAGTTACGAATCAACCCTATTATTTAACCGGTTCGTCAACATTTCGTTCTTTGATCCATGCCGAATTCGGCGTGATACAAAAAGGGAGCCTCGAAAGGCTCCCTTTTTATGTTCTTGCGAACATTGCGATAACTTCAAAAATAATTGTGCAGCAGGTGTAGATTATACTTAATGATAAAGAGTTACCCATTTGCGGGTGGTCAGGTAAAAGACTGGCAGCAGCTGAAGATTTATTATGGTTGAATGGATGGCCAAGTTATCGCCACAGGGTCAATGCTGCACTAGGTTCTTGAATGGCCCAGGTAAGGCAGCTGAAACCTTTCGTTTCTGACAATCATTTCCCACCATTGCCAGAATTGCCAGGGCTTAATGGTAAAAGTCCGGTAGAGCTGAGTTTCAGGGGCGCCAGTATGACGGTCTAAAAAACGCTGGTACCTGATTTGTAAGATTCGGTAGTCCATTCCTTTTCCTGGAATTTCCTGGTAGCTGAATGCATTGTCTTTGGTCTGATAATGGTAGGCTGGTTGTAGAAGCCATGCCGCGGGAGGTGTGTTGCTAAACACCACGATGATGATTATCATGATCCAGAGCGGGCGGTATTTTCTGTTTTTATTTTTATTCATCTCTAGAATTATTTAACGTTTTTAAACCAGATTTATTGGCATTCGCCTTTGCTTTCCCGCGCTCTTCCTCCGGCTGTAGAAATATTTATATTCGGGTTGTTCGCTTTCATGCTGCGGAGTTCTGAACCCAGTCCCGCTGGCGTCTGGGCAACTGTTGCGCCGCCGGGACCGGAAAGTCCGACCGTCGTATAACCCATTGGAATGTCAATCCCGCCCAGCGTGGCGGCATTGTACACGAAAGCGGTGCAGTTGTAGGTCAAAAAGTCGTAACCATCAGGAGCATTGGTAATGAAATTCGTGATTTTATGAAAGTTCCCCTGGCTGACATAAAAAGTGGCGCTGACATTATATTCCAGATCGGAATTATCTACTATTCTTGACGGTCCGCTCATGCGCTGGGTCCCGCTGGTGGCCTGTGGGTAAAAGCCGACCACCTGTGAAATGCTCTGGTTCCCGCTGGTTACTGTGAGCTCCATGGCAACATGGCCGACACTGTTTGGTCCAATGTTGAAGGAAGTGCCGGGAAATGGTTCTTGCACATGTATTTTCACCTGGAAGTTGGCATTTGGGTTAGCGGCGAGGGCAGTAAAGCATTCCATCATTTTTTTTGGGTCAACAGTTTGCTGCTCTTCACCGGGAAGGTTGGACGATGGCGGGATAGGGTCTGGGTCAGGCTGTGGCTGGTAGCCGCCACCGCCGGGAGATGGCTGATCGTAATAATCACTTGGACCGAAATATCCGCCGCCACCGTAATCTCCATAATAATAGGAGTCATCAATGATGGTGTAACTGCATAGCCTTTCTGAATGGATCGTAAAGATACCGTCCCCGTCTATATAAGCGCTGTCCCACCAGCTGCAGGTCTCATAAATGGAAATGGCTTGCTGCACCATTCTTGATACCGCATCCGGATGCGTGTATGCTCCTTTCATGCTCAGCAGTTTGGAAGCGGAGTATTTCGCGTTTTTTATCTCCCCGGAGATTTTGCCGCTGGAGAACAGCTTACCGGATTCCAGCTGGTGATCAGGTGTATAGATCAAGATCCGGCCGCTGAATTTGTCTTTAGGCATGCTTCCAAATTGCTGCAGGGTATGCGCGTCCGGGATAATTTCCAGGATTCTGGCTTTTATAGTTCCTGTAGAGTCTTTGCTGATCAGCAATTTTCTTTTCCCCTGCTTCACTTTTTGAAAGATCGGGGCACCGGGAACCGGGATCAGCCAGGCATCTTTTTGGTTTAGTTTTCTGGCGGCAGTCCAGTTGGGATTTAGTTTAGTCATGCCGGTGTCCTGGCGCGCGGTCCAGGCTTTTGCTTCGCTGATCGGGAAACTGTCGCTTTGAGTTTGCTCAGTAGCGGTTCCTGGTGCTGCTATATCCTGTTCAGTCTTTTTGCAGGACCCGGTCATAGCTATTGCTATGAAGACAATATAAATCTGTTTTTTCATGATATTAGGGTCTAAATGAGGTGAGGGATTTTACTTGTTTTGTTGACTTTTGTCAACATTGGCAATTTTGCGCGGAGTCGGCAGAGGGTTTCCTGGCTGCAGGCGAGGTAGCTGGCGACCTGTTTCTGGCTGGCTTTTTCCATGATGTCGGGGTGGGTTTCCAACAGGTGCAGGTAGCGCTCTTCTACGCTTCGTGTCCGAAGCATAATCGCGCGCTCTTCAGCTAGCAGATAATATCTTTCGGTCATGATCCTGCCGATCAGGTTTCCTTCTTCAAAGTCAGCATAAATACTCTGCAACTGCTGGTAAGAGATGGACTGCAGGGTGCTGGGTTCCAGGATTTCAATATGCTCATAGGCAGGAAGTTGCCTTAGGAAACTGTAGACTGAGATCATCAGGTTACCAGTATTCATGAACCAGGATGTGCATTCATCGCCCTGCTCGTTAAGGTAGTACGCGCGGGTGACCCCGGACTTGATAAACCAAATCCTGCGACAGGTCTCTCCTTCATGTAAAAGGATGTGTTTTTTGGGAAATTCTTCTTCTACCAGGTAGTCTGAAAAGCGTTCCTGTAGTTTAGAAGATAACGGGCTGATCGAGCCCAGGATGTGCATTAAAAGGTATGTATCCATAAAGAAAATTCGTCCTCCTGAACGATTTTGCGTTCGGTCAACTTTCTTTTCCCTGGTCCAAGCGAAATTTGTCTCCTCGGGACGTGATACAGATTAATAACCCCGGAAATCTAAAATTGTTGCCTCTGAGAAAAGAAAAATTATAAACCTTAATCCTATCCCTATGAAAAAACAGGAAAAAACCTTTGTCGAGCTATGCCAGGACAGGCTCAAAAAAATCCAGGAACATGTAGTGCCCACACATTCCGGTCATCCTCCGCTTGACCAGCTTAATGAGGGTAACCGCCGTTGTGATGAGCTGCTGGAGTTCATTGAGGTGGAACTACCCAGCTGTGTTTTTGAATCGGAAATGCAACGAATAGATTTTTATAAGCACACCCTGACCTCGTTGGTCGCAGTGAAGATTTTTTGCCGGGAACGTTATTATCTGCAGATTAACCGTACGGGTTGTACAGCCAATGGCTTGAAATTGTATTATGAATCCCAGCTGTCACTGCTGGAAGGTTTTGAAGACAGGTATGGGTTTTTTAAGGGTTATCTGCGTGCAGGCATGTCTGCCCTGGACAATTTGTATTATTTGCCGGGAAGCGGCATGGAAACGGTGCTGCTGCCCGAAGTGAGCTTGCCGAACGGTCTTGCTATGGGCTGCTGCAGTTACCTGTTTTCCAGGTTTAAGGCAGGGAAGCTGATGCGTTGCCTACTGGCAGCTCGGATCCTGGGAGTGGAGGGAGAACTGTCAGATCAGATGGCTGTAAACTCTGAAGCTTTGCCCCGAAAAAGCCTGACCCAAACCATGTTCAATTTATCGGTCGACCAGCTCGGAATGGGGGCAAGGGCCATGCTTGATGCTGCGGTAATTTCAGGCCGGAGTTTCCAGCAGGTCTGTGAAGACCTGGCCCCAAGGATCTCTACTCCTGAAAAGCAGTTGGTGTCTGCCGGAAGTATCCGCAGTAACGCCTATACTGGAGAAGACATTGACAAGCATACCCTGATCCGCCTTTTGGAAAAAATGATCCGGCTGATCAAAGAGTATTAACAGCCCGGACATTTCCCCGCTGTTTTTCCCGGCAAATATATCCCGCCCGGCCGGCAAGGCCGCGGCGAGTGGCGCAGGGCGCCAGCCTTGACCCGGCATTTCCTCCCGCGATTTTCCGGCCTTAAAAAAACAGCCGGTCATTTATTTGCCCGGCAATTTTGTTCATTTCATCTGATCATTATGACTATCTTCTTTGCCATCCTGCTCCTGATCATTGGTGTCCTGGTTTTGTACTTCACCGGGCGCAGGCGTTTTTACCGCCGGGGATTTTCCGGACTTCAGCAATTCCGCTCTTATGAGGCGGCGGTATTTATCCGTTTACTGGAAAACCTTTTCCGTTTGCTGGCCTGGATCCTTATCCTTGCCGGACTGTCCCTTTTACTGGTATTTTGGTACAACCACTGAGCCTGGTTTTGTATTCCATACTGCTGTATGGCTAAGGTCCGCTGCGGTCTTTGGTACCGGTCCGGTTAACCCGTTTGCCCTAACCTATTGGACTAGCAAGTGCTTAAGGCCGAGCGCCCTGAAGGTTGAAAATTTATGGATGGCGCCGAAATGGGCAGGAAGAAGCGCGTAAAACTTTTCAATCAGTTCGGTTTTACGCATGGCCTGGTAATAGCCGTAAGGGGCCATCGCATTACAGGCAAAAACATAACTGTCTTTTTTCCAGTTATCTTTCCCGATCGCTGCTTTGATCTGCGCTATTTGTCCTGCATCCATGTTTTTTGATGGTATTTTTCTTTACCGGTACTGTTTCTATCCGATGAACCAAGTACTGGAATTGGTAAACTGGAATGGTGTGATCGGTAAACCATATAACCGGTTAATGCAGGAATTGTTTGGCCGGAAGAACCTGGTCAACCAATCTTCTATTTACAGGTTGTTCACTTCAAAGTCGCCATAACTGAGCATTTCCGCGTTGTGGCGGACTATCAGTTTAAGCTTCAGGCTTTCGATCAGCGCTTTGGCCTGGGTGATACTCCTGTGCAGGTCACCGATGCCCCTGATCTCAATTCCCTTTGCCATGATTTTAAATTTGTTGGGCTCAAACTTGTCAATAAATTTTTGCAGGTCCGCACTGACCTGAATCGCTGATTTTTCCATAGGATAAGCTAGTCCAGCTATTAACGGGTAAACAGGAGCTTTGGTTTTAATTATTTAAAAGTGTGAGGATATGATTTATTGAATATTTTTCAGAAGGCCTGAAAAAAGAAAAACGGGAATGACCCGATGACCACTCCCGTTTAAATTAACGCTCTCGCTGCAAAGATAGCATTTTTTACAAATACGAAAACTAATCTGTGTTTTTTTTGCTTTTTTCCTTGTGCAGATCATCGGAGCTTGTGCCTGAATTACCCGGGCCCCATTGACCTGGGTAATCAGGACTTGAATGTTTTTAACCGAAGACGCTTCGGAACCAGTAACGGACAGGTTGAAGATCGGCAGAAATAAATGGGGATAAAAATTTAAGTTACTAACAACCAGGTGATTAATATTGATAATTCCGTTTAAATTTTAAGGCTTTTATTTTGCCCGCATTTTGTTTCCCTTTGGCTCATGGGTAAGCTCCGCCAGGCCGAGCGCTTCCATCAAAGGCGGGATGTACATCCCAAACCTGCCGCGCAGTCCTTTTTTCAAACCATACCAGCCACCTGCAGGATTTTCCGGGGACCGTCCCCAGGCCTCAACTGTTCCTTCTTTCGCTGGTTTCTGTTCATCGGCGCTTCCAAGCTCCATCCAGTCGCCATGCGTTTTAAGCATCTGCTGAAGATCGGCCAGGCAGCGATAGTCATAATGTAAGACGGTCTTCCAACGGCACACATTATGACTATCGCTGCCATCTTTAACGTCTGTGTGCATGGTATAAGCTGAAGACAATGTCGGGGTTTTCAAACGCATGGGGGTTTCCCTGGTACCGATTTTTTCTTTCATAATGCTGGTCGTTGGAGTCAATAGCACTGGTAAATATAATCAAAAAGCGCTGTTGCCGGACAATTGATGTGATATAAGTGATGTTCATCTGTGCCTGAAACTCAGCGGATGAGTAGTTTTTTGTCGCATCTGCCCCGCTTTAATGTCACATTAACCCATTGTTAAAAGATGGATTCATGAGTATCTTTAATAATCAACCTTATAAATTACAATGATGAGAAAGCAAGAATATAAGATCACTATTGATGCAACTCCGGAAAGGGTTTGGGACGTCCTTATCGGGAAAGAAACTTACCCGGTGTGGACCGCGGTATTTGCTGAAGGTTCTCAGGTAGAAACGGATTGGAAGGAGGGAAGCAAAGCGCTGTTTGGAGACGGCAAAGGTTCGGGAATGGTCTCGGTAATTGAGAGAAATATCCCAAATCAGTTTCTTTCCATCAGGCATATCGGCGAAATGAAAGATGGCGTAGAAGATACAGAAAGCGAAAAGGTAAAATCATGGGCCGGGGCACATGAAAATTATACCCTTAGCACCGTAGAGGGAAAAACGGAATGGCTGGTAGAAATTGACGTTAACCCGGAATGGGAAGATTATTTTACTGAAATTTGGCCAAAAGCGCTCGCAAAAGTAAAAGAGCTCGCGGAGTAATCCGGGATACATATGCGGCTGCTGGAGGATAATGGTGATGGGGAATGCCCAAACGCGTTTGTGCTGAGCTGAAATTAGGAATGAATGACCAGGTTCTTTATATTTATGGATAAGAATCAAGCCCTTAACATTTTTTAATGAAAGTCTCTGCTCAAAAATTACTGCATGCGATTGTGTTTTTCCTGTTTGATTGTTGTTCGATCAGTGGCAGCGGGGCTTTTTGCCAGTCTCCCGGAACGCCTGTTTCCAAGAAACCTGTGATCCTTAAAGCCGGTATTTCTCCGGGCGTTGCTCCCCCTGGCGCGGAGTTTAAGATCAGTTACAACTGGGATGCCCGGGCGACAGGTAAAGATTACAGCGTTTGGGTGCACATCAAAGACCAGTCGGGTAAAACAGTGATGCAGGACGACCATGATCCTCCCTTTCCGACCAGGACCTCCACCTGGGCCGGTAAATTTAACTATACGCAGAACATCAAACTGCCCGATACATTAAAGGAGGGAGTTTATACCCTTACCGCGGGCTTGTACGATAAGACTACCGGCCGTCAGGAGCTTCAGGCTGGTCCGGGCGTTGTCGCTGGTGCACAGTTCAGCTACACCATCGGGACTTTCAAAGTGGACAGGAACGCGCCTGCTCCGCCGCTCGCCTCAGACAAAAAGCCCAGCTTAAATCTAAAGGGTTATAAAATTACTTTTCAGGATGAATTTAACGGGCCGCTGGATGTTTCGGCCTTAGGTCCGGGCACCAAATGGATTGCGCATACGCCTTACGGTGGTGATTTCGGCGACGCGCAGTTTACGGGCCCACAAGACGGCTTTCCTTTTTCTATTGCTAACGGAATGCTAACTATTGAGGCCCGGAGGGAAGGAAACAAATGGCGGTCAGGCTTGCTATCGTCGCTCGATACGGCAAATAAGGGTTTTTCACAATTGTATGGGTATTTTGAAATGCGCGCCAAATTTCCGGAAGGCCCTGGAACCTGGCCGGCTTTCTGGCTATTGAAATCGCCCAAATCTAAAATGGGGTTTGAGGTCGATATCGTGGAGCAGTACGGCCGTGAGCCAAACGTGCTGCATTCAGTACTCCACTGGTGGTATGCGGATAAAACACATAAAGGGGTAGGAGACCATTTTACGGTAGAAGACATGTCGAAAGGTTTTCACAACTATGGGTTTTTATGGACACCGCAGGAAATGATCTGGTATTTTGACGGTAAAGAACTCTGGCGCAAACCAACCCCTGCCGAAGCCAATGAACCCATGTACGTTTTGCTGAACCTGGCACTGGGTTCCGGCTGGCCGATTGATAAAACGCCCAACCCGTCAAAGATGGTAGTGGATTATGTAAGGGTGTACAGCCGGTAGTGTTTAAAGATCATGCGCATATGAAATTTTTGTATTTTACTTTCCTGCTTTGTGCCGTCTGCACCGCATTAAACGCCCGGCAATGGAAACAGCTGTCTACTACAACAAACGATATCCCCTTGCCCTGGAAGAGTCTGGAGCAGACCGGGGCCCTGGTGGGCGATCTGAACAATGACGGGCGCAATGATTTTATATTGACCAGCCGTAAAGTGGCGCCTGCCGCAGTATGGTACCAGCAAACAGATAAGGGCTGGTTAAAACATGTGATCGAGCCGGACATGCTCACCGTTGAAGCAGGCGGCGTAATTTATGATGTAGATAACGACGGCGATCCGGACCTGGTTTTCGGCGGTGACTGGCAGAGCAACCAGGTGTGGTGGTGGGAGAACCCTTATCCTGGCCTGGAGCAGAGATGGCCGCGGCATCTCATAAAATCTGGTGGCAGCACCCAGCACCATGACCAGGCGATCGGTAAATTTACGCAGGATGACAGCGCCCAGCTGGTTTTCTGGAACCAGGGGGATAAGACGCTTTATTTAGCCCTGGTCCCCGCCGACCCTACGCAATCGCCCTGGAAATACAAGGCCATTTATAAAGCAAGTGCGGAAGATGAAAAGCACGGCTCTTATGTAGAAGGAGCTGTCAAAGGCGATGTTGACGGGGACGGCTATGAAGGCACCCTTTTTCAGTCATCCTTTACCACCGCTTGAGGTTGCGCTTTGTCGCTCATCTCATGAAAATTTGTGTCTAGTATCAGAGGGGTGTATTCTGAAGTCTTTAGCTAGTGGAATAATAATAAGAAAAGCCACGGAAAATTCCGCAGCTTCCTTTTCCTCCTAAAACTATTTCTTTATTCACTTGCGGCTTGTTCATTCACGAAGCCTTCGGCGATAGTTGTTAAGGCTACATCTGTGGCTTTTTCATTTTCCAAGGTCTGCGATAGTAATGCTTCAACATCGCTATGGCCCATGTTTTGTGCAAATACCCTTAAGGTACCGTAAGTTGCAATTTCATAATGTTCTACCTTTTGAGCGGCCAGGATCAGTCCCGCGTCGCGGATCATCGTGCCTGCATCAGTATCTTCAATGATTCCGTTTGCTTCTTCTAACAGACCTGCCATGGCATCACATTTTTTTGCTGAAGCTTTTTCACCCAATAGCTCAAATACCTGTTCTAGGGCCGCGATGTGGGTTTTAGTCTCTTCGGCATGTTTTTCAAATGCGGACGCCAGATCTGGACTGGTAGCCGCATTTTTCATTTTCGGGAGCGCTGTTGCCAGATGCTTTTCTGCCCAGTAGATATCTTTCAGTTCATCCACGAAAAACGTATGGAATTCCGTATTCTCCATTTTCCCTGTTTTGCCTGTTGTTTTTTTTGCTGTTGTCATGATTTTGATTATATGAGAATAACCCTGGGATCGGTCAAATGTTTGATTTTATTGACTACTCATCCATCCAATCAAATAAGAAATTTGTAAAACTTATATCTATGAAACCTAGTATGTCATCCTTTGCACATCGATCCTAAACAACATTCATTCTTAATAATGGAAAAAAGACGGCTACTTAACAGTTGATATATAGAGATTAATTATAGGGAAATGACTATGGATTAGAAAGAACAAATCCCGCTAGCCCGTGTTATAATTAAATGGATTCCAATCTATTAATAACAAATTTGAGATGTTAGTGTCTGTCCAAAGCGCTTTGCTAGGCATCAGTTACCTAAGAAATGGAAATCTACAGGGTCTGAGGATAATCTATGGGCTTTTTTCTGCAACCCTATATGGAATCATCCTGCGCAGGGTAAGAGGTAGAGATCTAGCCGAACGCATACTTTCAATAGTATTTGTTCGGATATCTTCACAGATTAGCGACTATAAGGAAAATACCTGTTTTTTAAGCTGGCTGTTAAAATTGGTGCGGGAAGAATGCAGCAGTTATATGATTGATGACAATGGAGATAAACCAGGTCTTGAGGTTGGGCCGGAATATCCGATTTTGAACCATATCCTTAATAAAGGAAACAGCACAAGCAAAACCGCCTCTTTGCTTTGTATTTCAAAAGAGGTATTAGGTAAAAGATTGCGGTCAGAGCTTAAAAAGTTTCGGGGATAACCTACACCCTGATTCTGGCCAAGCTAGCTAGATATGTTCATTTGCGGTTTCCATATCATCAGAAAGAAGTACCGCCCTGATACGATCAATGTGGACCTGGGAAAGAGCTGTCCGTTCCAGAGCATATTTCGCCGATGCTCCCGTTCGGCCTTGTCCATCGTAGTGAGCAGATTTTTCCTTTCCACGAGCGTCCGCAATGCTGTCCACATGGTTTTCTCGTTTTTCTTGGTCCCTAGCAAGCAGGGACTTTGATATCTGTGCATGTCCGGTATGGCCTTTATATCTTAGTGCCGGGCCCTTGTCAACCCGCCATAGTATCCCGCCACATCCGGGGCAGTTGAAAGGCACCTGATCCCCAAGGGAATTTACGCCAGGCAGGCCGCTTAATACCCTAGTGGCAATTTCCTATTCTGTAATTACATCCTTGGGCGTGGGCCTTTTTGCCCCAATGTTCTGGAAGGAATTTGTAGAGTAACGTTCAAATTTTAGCTATGGGCACGCAATAACCAACCTTTATCTGGTTGAGTACATTATTTGGCATATCAAGATATTCTTCATCCTCTGGTTCCCGAACTATGCAGGTTCCGCCACATCTTTTGATCGCTAACGTTCCCGTAGTACCATCATCAAGATAGCCTGTAATTATAATACCAATCGCATCCTGGCCAAAAGTAACCGCCGCAGACCTAAATAGGGGATCTGTCGCTGGCCTAGACCTGTTTCCTGAGCCCCTTTGTCACCAGTATTTTTTTATCCTTGCCGATCACTAGGTGTTGGTCGGAACGGCTAGGTAGATATGGCCATTGGTACATTTAGAGCCTGTTATTGCGTGCTTACATATAAAATGGCTGTTAAAAGCATCCAATAGTACATTGCCCGTAGTATTGGCAGACATATGCTATGCGATCAGAATTGATGCTGGAAAAACATTTTTGAAGTTGACCAGTGAACTTAATAAGTGCATTCATGCCCCCGCAGACGTGCCTATAACAATTACCTGTCAATATTTTGCTTGTTTTTTTCTTGTTGTGATTTTTTCATGAAAATGGACGGGATTTTGATCATTGAATAAAAAGGAGGCCAAACCAGAAGGTTGAGCCCCGTCCGATTTCACTTTCCGCCCAAATCTGGCCGTTATGGCGGTGGATGATCTCTGAGCACAGGTAAAGGTCAATTCCAAAGCCTGAGATTGTCTTTGTTTTAGCATTTTCAACTCTATAATAGCGATCGAAAAGGTGTTCCAGTTCTTCCGTTTTTATTCCTATGTCCTGGTAGGTAATACTGATGTGTATGCCCTTCACCTCAATATTTACCCTGTGGCTTAACAGGCATTCCCGGACAAGGACAGCAATGGAGTAGGCTAGCAGGTTATCCATATCTTAAGTAGTTCATTTTCACGCTTTGCGGAAATTATCTTTGGGATAACTTCCCGCTCCAGCACTTCATAGGCTTCCCCGCCCCTAAAAAATAAGTAACACCGATCAGAAATTACTGATCAGCAGTTCTATCTCCCGAGGATTTTTTTGAAGGTAGGTAAAAATGGAATCCACCTCAAGCAGGCTAGGATGGGCCATTCTCCTTCTGATACGTCTTTCCGACGTCCCATTTTTAGTCAAATGGATACTGGTCCCTGATCAGGTCTACGAATTTGGTCAAAGCATCTTCATTGATGGGAGTTAAAGCGGAAATCCCTGTATCATTTCTAGAGGAACATACCTCTAAATGGCGGGCGGCAAGGACTCTGCTGAAAACACAGGGGTATTAATAACGGTCAGCGCAGACCGTGGCATGCCGTCAAATTGGCATCCTCGAGATCCTGTACTATAATTACACCCCCTGCATTTTCGATTGCGATTCCACCACAGGAGCCATCACTTCCTACCCCGAGAGTATAATTCCTATAGCTTCAGTACCGCGTTCCTGAGCAAGGGAAGTGAAAAATGCATCGATTGTCATATGCGGCAAGGGATTGTCCCTCTTTATCGATAAGGAATATGGTTTGCGATAAAAATTTGTTAAATCGTTTTATGCTCATTACTGTTAGCTTTTTGCGGGGCCGGATTCTTTGATGTGAGTGTGCAATACCTGGAAAAGCAGGTCTAAATCAAAGGGCTTTTCAATGTAACCGTCAAAACCGCCCTGGGAGTATTGCTCCTGAATGTTGGTATTGCAACTGATGGCTACAACAGGAAGGTGTGGGTTAGCGGCTTTAATTTTATAGCAGATGTCGATGCAGTCTTTACCCGAGAGACGGTAATCCAACACCACGATATGGGGTCTGGTTTTATTAATGATTTTAAGGATGCTTTCATCCAGACTGAGTATGGCATAGACGTCAAAGCCTTCCATTTCAAGGGCCGCGGTGAGTACTTCTAAAATGTCGCGGTCGTTTTCCTGCAGTACGATTTTGCCCATGGGAATTTGTTAAGGAGCGCCAACGAAGACGGGGGTTTTGTTTAAGCCGGCGCGATTCTGGAATTCGTTTAAAGGTAGTAATTTAAATGAATTGATCGGTAAGATTCCTTTTACACCTGGCCTTATCTTGTGTGCAGCGGAGTCAGGCGTATTTGCATTAACACTGTAATCGGATCTTCGATGTTTAACGAGCGTGGCTCATTCCTGAGTATTATTTCCTGATCATTCCCAATAGTTTCCTGCCAGGAACTAGCTAAGTGTTCAACGGTCTGCTCCAGAATCTGCAGATGGGTGCCATGGAACAACATACGCTGGCAAAGCTAGGTTTTTCCTTGTTGAGCGGAACGATGAACATGGGACGGACGGACTTTCCAGGGGTTTACTTTCTTCGGGACGGGCCAGGGAGGTGGTGTCGATGTGGATGTCTGCCTGAACTAACCCGGATTGTGATTGATAATTGGTAACTCCCTTGGATTGCGGGATATTTGTTTTAACAATTCCTCCGGCATTCTTAAAAGCGTTGCTTTTAAAGCAGTTCTATTGCAGGTCGTCTTTTTTTTAGAAATTTCCCTCGTCTGCGACGCAGAGAAAGCCCAGCCGCCGTCTTTTCTGCCGTGGCTTTCGGCAGCTCCGGTGTTCGCTAATCATTAGTGGGACTGCTGCATTTATTAGTGTTGTTCCAACATACCCAGTTTTCAAGTTTTATTTGATAAATTCGCTTACAGAGTTTTCAACGGCGTGAATGAGGCTGATGTTGGAGCGCTCTTATTCACTAATGTAATATGCAGCTCAGAAAACAGCCAGGAGATGCCTACATGCATTTGCACGAATTATCGCAGACGAGCCAAGAGGTATTTAAGCATAGAAAGACAGTTGCTGAAAGGCTTGAGGAATTAGCAGCAGCGGTAGATAGTGAAATTTGAAAACTGTTACTTGTATCATGAAAAAGGTATAATCTAAGAGCTACTACAGGTGAAATTGTGTTTCTTTTTTTTGTTACATTGCCTTAATTTAGCCACGAAGAATAGATGCAGACCAAATTTGAGCTTTATGAGCGTGTAACTCCCTTGGCCAATTTAGGTATATGGGAACGCAATCTCCTAACAGGGGAAATTTACTGGAACAGTATTATCCGTTCCATATTGGAGGTGGACGAACATTTCTCTCCAGAACTGGAGGAAACGCTTCAATTTTATAAAGATCCCGAACTCATCAGGGTATTAATTGAAAAGGCCATTATTTCCGGTATTCCCGAATTAGTTAAGACGGAAATGACCACAGCTAAAGGTAATAGCAAATGGGTTCAAGTAAGAATGCAAGCGGACTGTGAACAAGGTAAATGTACGAGAATCTACGGAACTCTGGAGGATATCACCGAAAACGTCAGTTTACAGGATCTATTAGAAGAACGGGAAAGACGCTTCTCCATGGCTTTTGATCATGCACCCATTGGTATGGCATTGCTATCTCCGGCCGGCGACTGGATTAAGGTAAACTTAAGTTTATGCAAGTTGTTGGGTTATTCCCCTGAACGGTTCCTGCAGCACACCTTCCAGGATTTCACGCACCCTGATGACCTGGCCTCTGATGTCGACCAGATGCATCAGTTGCTGGATGGAACGATTGAGGCCTATAGCCTGGAAAAGAGATATTTTCATGCAGACGGACACTTTATCTGGGCGTTGCTGAACGTTTCGCTCGTACGTGACAGCTTTGGGGCACCCCTATATTTTATATCCCAGATCAAGGATATTTCCGAGCGTAAAAAAAGCATGGAGATCATCAGTGAACAGAACCGGCGGCTGCTGAATTTCGCGCACATTGTTTCCCATAACCTGCGGTCCCATACAGGCAATATCCGGATGATCACCGACATGATCTTTAATGAAAATGACGAGGCTGAACGTAACAAGCTTATCAAAATGCTGGACGTAACTTCCGCCAATTTACTGGAAACCCTTGACCATTTGAATGAGGTTGTTAAGGTTCATGATAACGGACAGGCAGATCGTATCCGGCTTAACCTGAAACATGAAATTCAGCGGGTACTTGACATCCTGTCGGGTTCGATTAGGATGCAGGCGGTGCAACTGGAGGTTGATGTTGACGGGGAAATACTAGTCGAATTCAATCCAGCTTACCTGGAGAGCATCCTGATTAACCTGATTGGTAACAGTATCAAATACCGCCACCCGGACCGCTTCCCCCTGATCAAAATAACTGCTGGTAGGGCGGATAGACAGATCGTTCTGTATGTTGAGGACAACGGACTTGGTATGGATCTGGAACTATATGGTCACAAATTGTTTGGAATGTATAAGACATTTCACAGACATCCAGATGCCCGAGGGATGGGATTGTTTCTGGTGAAAAATCAAATTGAAGCGATGGGAGCAACAATAGAAGCGAGCAGTAAGCCCGATGTAGGTACTTCTTTTATTGTTCGATTTAACTGACAAGTATATGAAAAAATTAGATATTGCCTGTATTATAGACGATGATCAGGTATTTACTTACCTAATGTCCAGGCAAATGAAACTGGTCGATTTTTGTGATACAATATTAGTATTTAACGATGGAGATGAGGCCTTAAAATACCTTAGGCCAATCATAGAGACTCCTGAAACATTGCCTTCGCTGATTTTGCTGGACATCAACATGCCGATATTGGATGGATGGCAGTTTCTGGATGAGTTCAGCAAATTTAAGATAGAGAAAAAAATAACAGTCTATATTGTCAGCTCCTCTGTTGATCAGGCTGATCACCTGAAAGCGGGAAATTACCCAAAAGTTTCCAACTTTTACATCAAGCCTATCACTAAAGAACACTTGCTAAAAATGTTGTCTAGAACAGATGCGTACTAAATTTGACTTGCAGGTCAGCGAAAATCTAAATTTGACATAAATTACTTTAGCCGATAACTGGGCAATAGGTCGCGTCTGAAAAATTCATAATTGATGCATCAGGCGAGGGAGCAGAAATTATCTCAATTTCTATTCAGAGCGTATCAGGAATCATCTTAACGCTTTCTTAATCAGGATAGTCGTCAAATAGTGGGAAATCAACATAGATTGACATATCGTCATGAATTATTTACCCTCACAGCGTCTATAGGTTGCCATATCTGCAGAATGATGTACAATAATCTCAGTTTCAATTCTTCAATGATCGCTTTGGCATATTCTACTTGCTTTCGGATAAAAAGTTGTTGTTATCGGTCCTTGGGCCAAGGCGGATGCATTGATCACTTTGTGATGGTCAGCGTCACTTATGCTATGTTCAGAAGGCTTTATCCGGCCAGCTATGACAGGTCTGAAGGGAGTTGAGCATTTTCCGGACTGCCATTCTAAAGGATATTCAGAAAAGGTATCGAGAGATGCTTTTTGGTTCCTAGAAACATTAAGACCCCAGACGTGCAACAATTTAAGGAAATACCGGAAGATGATCTTTTTAGTTGCAAAATAAGTCTGGAAGTGGTTTAAAAATTAATAATCATTATCGATCGGATTTTTAAGGTGAAATTACGTAGAAAGGCAGATACCAGCGTTAAACTAATGGGTATATATACTTATGGTTCCTTCTTCCCAAGGCTCAGTTAAACAGCTCATTTTATGTTGAAATAAAAATACATTGCTGTTTATCAATTAATTAGGGTATCTTTAAAATCTGGTCATATGAGTTTAATAAGATGCACGTATTGTTCTTTTTGAATACATGCTGACGTATCGCATCTTTCTATGAAGACAACCATTTTTAAAATTCCTGTATTCAGGTATAGTCTTGTCGTACTACTTATAACTTTTTTATGTGGCATCGTATTCTACCTCTCGGTTAACTATAACAAAACCCGGCAACTACAAAATGATGTAAATCGTATGATGGCCATTCACGAAAATTCTTCGCAAATTGATGATTGTATCTTAAATTTATACAGTGCAGATACTGAGATCCGTCTATACAGTGTAACGAGTGAGACTAGATATTTAACAAGTTTTACAAATCATATCAGACGGGTTGACTCTGTTTTAAAAAAGCTGGCGACAGCCAAAGGGTTGCCGATTAATTCGTCTTCCGCAACGATTTCGCATCTGATGGACCGCAAAAGTGCACGGACTAAAGATTATATCAAACTAAGGCACCTCTCAGATAGTTTAATAAAATTAACCTCGAGCAGCCCCGTAGTACTAATGAAACACAACAATGCACCCACTAGCCTGGAGTCGGTTGCTCCTGCACATGTTGTAAATAAACCCGCCAAGCCTAAACAAAGGAAATTGTTTGGGAGGATTGCTGACGCGTTTTCACCCAAAAAAGCTCCGCAAAACGATACCGCATTTACTAGTGTTCCGGAGGAAACCGCAGCGGCCGCGGGTCCGGTAACTGTAAGGCAAAACAATTACTATAAAAAGCTTTACCGGACAACCATTGGTATGCGGACCCAGGAGCGGGAAATGCTGTTTATCAATTCCCGCATTATAAAAGAGCTCATTGATGTTCTGAAACGTTACAAAAGCCAGGAAGAGCTTTATTCTGCTAATAGAAATAAGGCTCTGCGGGGTACTTTAAATACTATTTTTGCTGGCGTTTCAGAACTGTCGGTACTGACTGGTGTCTTCCTTATGATGTTAATAATCACCTTGTTATATAACACGTGGAGAATTTTTAGGCATGAGAAGAAGCTGGTAGCCTATAGTGAAGATGCTATCCGTTTTGCTGAAGAAAAGAGTGCCTTTCTGGCTAACATGAGCCACGAAATTCGGACCCCACTCAATTCAATAGCCGGATTTTCGGAGCAACTGGAACAAAGTTCGTTGAATACTGTACAATCCGGGCAAATCAAAGCTGTAAGAAACTCCGCGGCTATGTTGCTAAATGTCGTGAACCAGGTGCTGGACTACTCAAAATACGAGACCGGAAAGATGATTTTTGAAGATACATCGTTCCTGCTGGATAAAGTATTGACAGAAGTTGCAGTAAGTATGGGTATACTTGCCGAACAAAAAGGACTCTACTTACGCACGGAATTGAAGTATGATAAAAAGCTTTTTCTCTCAGGTGATGCTTTCAGATTAAGGCAGGTGATTATGAACCTGGTGAGCAATGCGATTAAATTTACTAAGACTGGCGAAGTCGCCCTACATGCCTGGACTGAAGCAGCACCTGGCGGACTATATACCTTAAATGTGGCTGTGAATGATACCGGAATAGGAATTAGCCAAGCAGACCTCCCGTTTATTTTTAAGGAGTTTACCCAGGCAGGGAGTAGCCGTAAACAGAACCGGAGTGGAACGGGATTGGGTCTTGCGATCAGTAAAAGCATTGTGGAGCTCCAGGGAGGTAAAATCTTTGTTGAAAGTGAGCCTGGCAGGGGTTCTGTGTTCTCGTTCAATATTCCTTTTAAATCCGGGCAAATTATCGCCGGTGAGAATAATGCTGCGTTTAACGAGCAGGAAGTTAGGGTATTTCTAAAGAATAAGCGTGTTTTGTTGGCGGAAGACAACAGATTAAATGTATTACTAGCCAAAACAATTTTGCACAAATGGCACATGACTTGCGAAGTCGCCTATAATGGCAAAGAAGCGCTTAATCTGTTTGAAAATAACGACTATGATCTTATTTTAACAGATATTCAAATGCCTGAGATGGGGGGAGTGGAACTCGCTTCACTAGTACGGCGGGCAAGTGATCTGAATAAGGCAAAAATCCCCATACTTGCGCTTACTGCCAACGTACTGAGTGAAGACCATGAACACTATTTAGGGGCCGGCATTAATGCGATAGCGTTAAAGCCGTTCCTAGAAAAGGACCTGATTCACAAAATCCAAATCCTGCTGTCAAATTTCTCACACCTAACTGTATAACAAAGCGTAACCATTTGCTGGCTCCAGTCAGTGCTGTTAAAGTTGTATCTAACGGGTAAGCATTCTAGGTTACGTCTGAAAATGGCAATTCGCATTTATCCTGGAATCTAACATAATTAACATTTACAGAAGGCACGCTCAATGATCCGTCGCTGTCGAGACAAAAATATTTAGGTCAGAAACCCCATTATTGGCTTGGGAGGCTAAGAAAAATAAAACTATAATTGCATTACTTGTACTACCGAATTTAATCCAGGGAGTATGCATAGCTTTTTTAATATTCTCTGACCGTCCGATTGGAATGCCTATTCTGTCAACAATTTCATGATAATCGTATCCTGTCAGGAAGTGCTGTTCAGTACTGAAGCGGGGCTACACTGGGACCACGGGTTACTCATCAGTAAATAAGATTCAGTCCCGGTCATTCTTGGAAGTTCTCGCCATGGCGTACCCACGTCATATCCCAGGATAATCAGGATGTCCAGGAGATTTTGTCCCTGCCAGGCGGTGGGCCATGCCGCAATAGCTCTTTCCCTGAGTGTAAGGGAATCGTCTGGGACCATTGATTTTTCAGTTACCTCGTATATGCGCCCGATCCCGTGACATTGCGGGCATGCGCCTTCAGGGGTATTGGCGGAAAACCTTTCTGCATAAACGATCTCCTGGCCGTTCGGATAGATCTGGAATTGGATGCTCCCCGCTGTTGCTGCAGGGCGATGGCAGGGGGCAGGCCTTCGATTTCGTCCACCTCGGGAATGGCCATCTGGTTGAACAGACGCCGGGCGTAGGGAGATCCCGATTTCAGTACCGCCGTTGGGCCTCTGCGTACAGGGTACCAAAGGCCAGTGAAGATTTCACTGAACCGGACACCCCGGTGAAATCCACAAAGGCATCCCTTGGCATGCTCAGGTTACATTTTTCAGGTTGTGTTCTCTTGCACCTTTTACGGTCACAAAACCTTTGTTTTCCATGCTACGCGTTCTTGATTTGGTTGAAGGGGTTCTGAGATAAAATCCCGGGACAGTTTAGATTGTCACTTTTCCACCGGTTACCGGCAGAGTGGCCCCTGCAATATAACTGGCTTCATCTGATGCAAGGAATACAAACGCAACCGCTACTTCTATTGGTTGTCCGGGCCGGCCCATCGGCGTGTCTTTTCCGAAGACTTCAGCCTCAGGCATGGTTGAAGGAATCAGCGGAGTCCAGATCGGACCAGGTGCTACCGCGTTTACACGAATCCCTTTTCCAGCCTGCAGCAGCATCTGGGCAAGATTGGCCGTAAAATTCTGGATTGCACTTTTTGTCGCGGCATAAGGTAACAGCAGCGGACCCGGCGAATACGACTGAACAGACGTCGTGTTGATGATACTGCTTCCGGGCTTCATGTGTGGCTCGGCAGCTTTAGATAGGTAGAACATCGGGTGGATATTGGTATCAAAAGTACGCTGCCATTCTTCCGAGGTGATCTCATCCATACTTTCCCGGGCCATCTGGAAAGCTGCATTGTTTACCAGGATATCAATGGTTCCAAATTCTGCTACTGCTTTTTCAACAATTTCCTTGCAATGTGCCTCAGACCTGATGTCCCCTTTGAACAGAACTGCTTTTCTGCCTGCTTTTTCCACGTAATCAGCGGTATCCTGCGCGTCCTTCTCTTCCGAGTCATCCAAATAGGAGATCAGCACATCGGCACCTTCCCTGGCAAAGGCAATGGCCACGGCTTTTCCGATTCCGGAATCACCTCCGGTGATGATTGCTTTCTTGCCTTCAAGCTTTCCTAAGCCCTGGTAGCTTTCTTCACCATGGTCGGCTTTAGGTTTCAACTGGTGCTCTGTGCCGGGTGCCTTTTGCTGCTGTTTCGGGAAAGGCGGCACCGGATATTTGGTGTGTGGGTTGTTGTTCGATATTGTCATAAAATCTATAGATTGATACTTTACGAACAGTTTCCAGGATAAAGGGTTTAAAAAACCTTAAATAAGCCGGTAGCAATTGCAGGATTTGATTTTTTTTACGCCTATAAAATCATTGCAGATAAGGTGTGGCCGGTACTGAAGCCACTGCTTTAAGAAAGGCGGGTTAGTTAGGCCCCGCTTGCAAGTGACTTATGCTCGCCATTGGTGAAAGAAAGCTCGGGAACTTTTCCGCCCGAATCCCTTTCAAAAGTTACCGGCATTTGGTCTCTGCCATCAAGCAGCAAGAGATCTTTTTGCAGACTATACCTTTCCCGGGTATTGCTGGTCATGGATTTAGCGGAAATTTAGATGAGGACTTTGATAGGGTGGCGGCAAGTGGGCAAGGCCAAAGAAACTTTTGACAAAGCGGAATATAATTCACTTACGGCATCTGCTTCATTTAACGGCAGATGGCCTTCCGCAAATAGCTTGCACCTATCCTTGCCGCTGCTGCTATAAAATATATGGATGATCAGTTGTAACTATGAGGTAAGCCTTTTCAGTAAATTTTAAGGCCTAATTCCTATATTTGAGCGACGCTACCAAATACAACTGTAAATCACTATGCGAAAATTCAGGCTAATTTCAATAATTTTTCTAAGCACAGGCTGTTCCAGTTTGTCTGTGGCACAAGAGATTCAATCTTTGCCGTACGACTTCAACCGACTGCCTCTTAAACAGGATGTGTATGTGCAGTTACCCTTGGGCAGCATCAAGGCTAAGGGCTGGCTATTAAAACAGCTGGAGCTGCAAAGAGACGGGTTTACAGGACATGCAGAAGAACTATATCCTGGAAAGGATGAACTTGGAAAAGATGCGGACTGGCTGGGTGGCAGCGGCAATAGCTGGGAGAAGGCTCCTTATTATGTCAAAGGCCTGGTTGCTTTAGCCTATACATTAGATGACCCGGGCTTAAAACAGAGGGCTCAAAAGTGGATTAACTATACGCTGAACCATCAACAAGAGAGTGGGTTGTTTGGCCCCCCGAAGATGAAAGACTGGTGGCCAAGAATGCCTTTTATGTATGCTTTGCAGAGCTATTATGAAGCAACGAATGATAAAAGGGTTATCCCTTTTTTATCGAAATATTTAAAATATCAACTGGCTAATCTGGATAATGATCCGTTAAAAGAATGGGGCAAGTCCAGAGCCGGTGATAATATAGAAATCGCTTTGTGGGTATACAATAAAACGGGGGAGCGGTTTTTACTGGATTTGGCCAATAAATTGAAAGCGCAGACCTACCCATGGGCAGATATATTTAATAAAAATCAATTCGATTATTTTGGTAACGATTACCAGCCTAAACACATGGTCAATGTAGCCCAGGCGTTAAAATTTCCTGCCATTTATTCGCAGCTTGACGCAGCGGATTATTATAGAAGTGCCATGAAAAACGGAATAAACCATCTTTTGCACGAGCATGGACAACCCCACGGCATCGCCTCAGGTACGGAGCGCTTGTCCGGGAAAAGTTCAGTGCAGGGCGTGGAAACCTGCACTGTTGTAGAATGGATGCAAAGTTTGGAAACCGCTTCCAGAATAATTCATGATGCGGAAACCGGTGACCGGCTCGAGAAGGTGGCGTTCAATGCGCTTCCGGCACAGTTCAGTAAAGACTTAAAAAACCACACTTATTATACATTACCCAACCAGGTGCAAAGCCTGCCCGGTCCACATGGCTTCAACCAGGATTATCACAATGGCATTGTGCCCAGCCCGTATTCAGGTTTCCCATGCTGCAGGTACAATATGCACATGGGGTGGCCCTACTTCGTTAAAAATAGTTGGGCAGCTACGCCCGGCGGAGGCTTAGCTGTTATTGCATATGGGCCGATGGAGTTAACTGCCAGGGTCGCGCAAAATACCCGGGTGAAAATTGAAGAAGACACCAATTATCCTTTTGAGGAGCAGATTCGTTTAAATATCTCCCTGGATAAACCGGCTTCATTTCCTTTAGTTTTGAGAATTCCTTCCTGGTGCCTGAAGCCAGAAGTCAAAGTAAATGGAAAGTTAATTTCCGGTGTTGTAGCAGGAAAGTTGTTTACAATCAACAGAAACTGGAGTAGCAATGATAAGGTTGTCCTGGACTTTCCCATGCACCTGGTTACTCAAAACCAGGTTAACAATGGGGTAAGCGTTGAGCGCGGCCCGCTTGTTTATGCGCTTAAAATCAATCAATCAGAAAAAAACGTAAAAGAGTTTGCCGTTAAGGGTTTTGTAGAGACAGAAATCACGCCGGCTTCTTCATGGAACTATGGATTAGTACTGGGCGATGGTTCATTAGAGAAGTATTTAACGGTGTCAAAAAGTGCGATGCCCGCAAACCCTTTCCTTCAGGATTCCACTCCTGTTGTATTAAAAGCCAAAGCAAAACAGATTCCTTCCTGGACTTTGGACTATAACAGAACTGCTGCCCTGGATGTACCGCTTAGTCCGGTCGCTTCAAGCCAGGCCACTGAAGAAATTACACTGGTGCCTTTTGGATCAGAAAGTCTGCGGCTGAGCGTTTTTCCAACTATTGGAAAACCAGGCTTTATTACGAAGAACTATACAGAGACCTTTGATCACAATACAGCTAAAGGACTGGTCATTCACGGGGGTGCCTGGTTTTATAAAAACAATGCCATCCACAGCGCGGCAAATGAAGATGGCCGTTCCGGCAATGGCACAAAGATCATTGCAACCGCAACTAAATTTTCAGACTTCATTTATACAGCTGATATTGCCGTCAATACTGCCGGAGATGCAGGGTTTGTCTTCCGGGTAAGCGACCCGGCCGTTGGTTCAGAAGCTTATAAGGGCTATTATCTCGGGTTGAACCCTCAGACCGGTGTGATTGAACTGGGTAAGTCCAGTAATAACAAATGGATCGTAATTTCCTCTGCAAAATATCCCTTGAAACTAGGAGACATTTATAAGCTCAAAATTAAAGCGGTTGGCAATAAATTTGAAGTATTTGTTAATGCCAATTCCAAGCCAGTTTTAACAGCTGTTGATGATGAATTCAAAGACGGAAGTATTGGGTTAAGGGCATATAATGCATTGATATCCGTAGACAATATGGAAGTTAAAGGATTATAAGATGCAGGCAGGCTTGCGTTATTCGCGCATATTTTTTCGCGAGTTATATGCAGTCAATTAGCTGCAAGGAAAAGTATAGACATTGTGGCCGGTATTGTTACTGCCCAGTATTTTACTGATTATGGACTGGCTAAAGCGTGAAAGTTTCCGAATTAGGACGAATCACCGAAAAGGATAATTAATACCCTGGCTAAAAGCGGTTAGAAGTTCATTTCCTCTTATTTTTTTGCTTGACTTGTTCGCGCCGTTTCGCCCAAATTAAAAATACGAAAACCATTTTAGCCAGGCGCTGTTTACCAGGTACATCGAATACGTAAATTGAAAGACAATGGCAAAAAAAGGAGCAAAAGTGGAGCGGGAACAGGTGAATTCCTCCCAACCTTATGAAGTAAAATATCTGGCTGATAAATTAGGGGTGAGCACCCAGGCGATTAACGGCGCCAAGCGGGCCACCGGTTCCAGCGACCGTAAGGACATCGAGGCTTACATCAAGCAAAAAAGCAAGAAAAAGTAATAAGGGTATCAGAGTTTTGGGCAGCACCGGGGGCGATAGACATATCCACGGGTTCTTTTATCCGTCCGCCGGTAGATTTAATTTCTTAGTGAGGTATGAGTGAAGCAGATGTGTGCCGGATGAAATTTCCCGGCCTGGAAGGATATGGATCCTTGAAGATGATGCAGATATCGGTTTTGTGCTGGAATTTTTTTTAAATGAGGAGGGCTTTAAGACACAGCTGTTCCCATCAGCGGTACGCTTTCGCGAGGCTGTAGTTTCGGGTCTGCCCGACCTGTTCCTGATGGATGTGATGCTGCCTGACGGAGATGGCGTAGACCTGTGTTTAGAGCTCAAGCAGGACCAGCGCTGCCGGCACATCCCGGTGCTGATGATGTCGGCACATGCCGGGCTTGTAGGGGTGAAGCAGTGCCAACCTAATGGATTTATCGCCAAGCCTTTTGACCTGGAGCACGTATTGGACTGCGTGCAGGAACAGCTGGCGGGGCAGCATGGTTAACGAATGCAATTGATCGACTGGCATCTTTTCTGATTTCAGTTAGAGATACCTTATCGTTTTTTCATGATGCCGCGCATTTACCTGTGCGCAACGTGGGGGTCAGGCTATAAAGCTGCGATTAAACCGGTATATTTGTTGGTATTCGCCTCTTTTTTATATCTTTGTTGTACAGTATTATGGCAGACGCAGAAAACGAAAAAAAGCCGGATAACGCTGAGATCAACCAGGAATTGTTCCAGCAATCCGCAGAACTGAAAAAGAAGAGTATTGAAACCAACAAAAACCTGGAAGACCTTAAAAGAAGGACTCAGGAACTATTGCATCCTGATCACGAAAAAAATATATAGTATTCTTGGCCGTATGGTCATGATCAATGAGGATGGTACACGCTGAGCTTTTCTTTTAGTATTCCGCGTGCCATGTGTATCCTGAATTTGACCGTTCCAATTGGAATATTTAACATCGTAGAAATTTCATGGTACTTATAACCTGTTAGAAAATAACTTATGGCTAGACCATATTCGGGGTTCAACTCCGATATCGAACGCTGAATATCCGACATCACGCAATTGCGTTCCCCGTCATTTTTTGAGGCACTGTAGTACAGCTTGGTGTAGCTTAGTGTTTCTTCACCGGCGATCAGGTTGTTACTGAACTTTTTCCGCCGGAAGGCGTTTACCCTCGTATTTTTCAATATTGTAAAAAGCCATCCGCGCAGACTCATAGCAGTATTGAATTTTTCCCGGTAACGCATTGCCTTGTAAAGGGTTTCCTGTACCAGGTCATTAGCATCTTCTGTATCCGGCTCCAGGGAGCGCGCATATGTTTGCAGATCCTTATAATGGCTGCACAGGTCAATGCGAAAAGCGCAGTCAGGCATAGTTTTCTTTAAGTTGTGGTGAAAGAAAGTTTGCAGTGGCATTTGGTATAAGTTTACGTAAAAACAATTACCGGACAATATGGTTTACTAAAGAAAAATATTGTTTCTAGAAGACTCAGAAACTGGCTTTCCACCAGATTTTGCGGACCGCCTGAAGCAGTTTCAAATAATCATAGAATTTATAAATGATGAAAAAAGATACACCTGCCGATTTCAGGGCGCTTTGGAGCGATATTAGGGACTATTTTCGCATCCGATTAGAGTTGCTTAAGCTAAGTGCGATAGAAAAGGGCTCTAAGCTAGCTGCAGACCTGATCACTAATACGATTGTATTGGTATGCCTGCTTATGGCTTTTCTCGCCCTGGCTATTACCCTGGCTTTTTATCTTTCCGAGTTGCTGAATAGTTACACCAAAGGGTTTGGCTGCGCTGCGATATTTTTTACGCTATTGGCCTTCCTGCTGCTGTGGAAAAAGGCAGCGGTTGAAAAATCGATAGCTGGAATTGCCATCAGGAGGTATTTTGAAAAGCATTGTGAATCTCAACCTGAACAGGAATGCGAACTTGGGGTTCCCACTAAAGATCACGACCACCTATGATTTCTCAGGCCGGTAAAAATCATAAGATCGAATGAATCACAAATTATAAACAGATGAAAAATAACAAGATTACTTTAAAAGGCATCTGGGAGGTGCTGAAAAATTCTTTCACCGGTTTCAGCGACCATAAGGTTACCAAGCTCAGCGGCTCACTGGCCTATTATACGGTATTTTCCATGGCCCCCTTACTTGTGGTGATCATATCGCTATGCGGACTTTTCCTTGGCCAGGAAGCTGCCCAGGGAAAGATCTACGCCCAGCTAGCAGGTTTTATGGGTAAGGAGACAGCCCTTCAATTACAGGAAATCGTTCAGAAAGCCGCTATCGGCGATAAAGGAACGGTTGCTTTTATCATTGGAATTGCCACGCTGCTGATTGGTGCTACTACCGTTTTTGCTGACATCCAGGATTCGATCAACACCATCTGGGGATTAAAACCAAAACCGAAAAGGGGTTGGCTGAAAATGCTGCAGAATCGTTTTCTCTCCTTTTCGGTCATCATCAGCCTGGGCTTTCTGCTATTGGTGTCTCTGGGTGTTACTGCAGTGCTTGACGGCTTCAGTGCCCGCCTGGAGGCCAGGTTCTCCGATATCTCGGTTGTGGTTTTCTATATCCTGAACCAGATTGTTACCCTGGCTGTAGTTGCGTTGATCTTCGGAGTAATCTTTAAGGTACTTCCTGATGCATTGATCAAGTGGAGGGACGTCATTTACGGTGCTGTGGTTACAGCACTGCTTTTTATGCTTGGCAAATTCGGTATTTCTCTCTATATCGGAAAAAGTGACGTAGGCAGTACTTATGGCGCCGCAGGTTCATTGGTTATTTTGCTATTGTGGACTTATTACTCTTCGATCATCCTGTATTTCGGCGCGGAGTTCACCAAGGCTTATGCGGTTGCTTACGGCACAGAAATTCATCCCTCGCACTATGCGGTAACCACTAAAGAGGTTGAGGTAGAAACTGGTAATAACTCCATACAGGATAATGAATCTCCAAATCACCATTCATCATAACGCGCTATCATGAATAAAATCAAGATCATAAAACAGCAGTTGCTTTCGGATAAAACGTTTCCTTTAAAATACATCAGCTATGAAAAGCCTGACCTTGAAGGGAGCATGCACGGGCAGGAAAATGAAGTATATTTCCGGCCGGACGCAGTAGCGGTCCTGCTTGCAGATCCCGGGAAGGAGGTTTTTTTACTGACACGTCAATTCCGGATGCCTACCTATTTAAACGGGAATGAAACAGGTTATCTGGTGGAGACCTGCGCCGGTTTGATTGACAGCGGAGAAACGCCTGAGCAGTCAGCAAAACGTGAAGCAAAAGAGGAAACGGGATACGCGGTAACCGCTCTTAAAAAGATCGGCGCGGTGTATACCTCTGCCGGGGGAATCACCGAACTGTTGCATTTGTTTATCGCCTATTATGATAGCCTGGGGCTACACCAGAAAGGTGGCGGCCTGGAAGCAGAGGGGGAAGACATCGAGCTGGTGCAGATGAGCTTTGCAGAAGCAAAAGAGTGGCTATGCCAAGGCCAGATCAACGATGCAAAGACCCTAATTCTGCTGCAACACTACTTTAGTAGCACGAATGCGCGCTAACGCGTCCTGAAAACATAAACTTTTTACTAGTCCCAGTGTTAATTATGCATATCCACGCTGTAAAAGGCTTAAACAATAACAAATAACTTTACAACCTATGAAAAAAACAACCAAAACCCTGCTGGTAGCCGCCATTGGTCTTTCAGCATTGTCTTTTAATGCCTGCAAGAGCGGCAATAAAGACAAACAGACTACGGATACCGTGCTAACCGATACTACCCCGGTTGCTGCCGCACCTGTGGTCATCTCTACTGATAATGACCTTAATGCCAAGGTCAAAGACGCGACAAAAGATTTTCCGGGCGTCAATGCAACAATATCCGGCGGAGAGATCACCCTTACCGGCTCTGTTTCCAGGGAAAAACTTCCTGTGCTGATGCAGTCACTGAGCGCCCTGCATGCAAAGAAAATCAATAACCAGTTGACCATTAATAAATAAAAAAGACATGGCATTACAGGATAAATACAGCGAACTAATCAACGCAGCAAAAAATGGTGGGATCACCGGCCTCCAGGTCAGAGAACAGGACAATGTGCTTTACATCGACGGCAGTACATCCAGTGGGCAGCTGAAGGACTCGCTATGGAACATTTACAATAAAATAGATCCGGATTTCCGGACAGGTGATCTGATGCTGAACATCGATGCTTCGGCGGCGGCGGGGACAAAGGCGAAAGTCACGACCCAGTCCTCCAACCTGAATATCCGGAAAGGACCGGGAACCGATCAGGAAGTGATTGGTAAAGCCGCGCATGGCGAAACGGTTACCGTAGTGAGCAGAGCAAATGAACTGTGGAGCCTGGTACGCACCGACAGCGGAAAGGAAGGTTACTGTTATAGCCAGTACCTCACCCAGGTTTAATCCTGTCAACCCCCTCATTGGCAGATTGCATGTCGCAATAGAACAAATTGTATAATAAGTTAAACAATCTGCTGGTATTTAGGTTATAAGCAGCAAACAAAACTTACAAAATACATCATGGCAGAATTAGAAGTACAACCCAAAAAGAAAAGTCCGGTCATCTGGATATTACTGATCATTGCCCTA